>JBCDEM010000030.1:0-92396 GCA_039179795.1 Planctomycetota bacterium
CCGCGGCGCTGAGTACGAGTACCGCGGCGCTGAGTACGAGTACCGCGGCGCTGAGTACGAGTACCGCGGCGCTGAGTACGAGTACGATTCAGGGTCAGCATCGTCGCCGATCGCTCCGCCGATCGTAGCGGGAGTCGGTTAAGACAACGCAACAAGTTTCGGGTTCGATGACGAGTACGAGTACCGCTGCGCTGAGTACGAGTACGATTCAGGGTCAGCCATCGTCGCCGATCGTAGCGGGAACCGGTTAAGACAACGCAACTAAATTGCGGATTCGATGATCAGCGCGAGTACCGCGGCGCTGAGGTACGAGTACGATTCAGAGTCGGTAATCGTTGCCGATCGTGCCGGTAAAACGGGCGCAACACGGCTCGTGGCTACAGCTTCAACGGGAGAAACATCACAAGCTTGACCCGCATTTTCGGCGTGCGATGCGGCCCCTGCAGTGCTATATTGGTGGCCCCGCCGCTGCCGAGCAACTTCTGAGAGCCTGGCGCACGTTTCCCACCACCGACATTTTGAGCTGGCCCATGCAACGAGCCGTTCTGTTCTCTCTCGTGCTTGGATGGATCGTCTCGTCAACGCTTTGCGGCGATACGTGCGCGGCTGATGACAACACGTTTTTCGAAACGAAGATTCGGCCCGTCCTGATTCAGCACTGTTACGAGTGTCATTCCGCAAAATCCAAGAACCCTGGTGGTGGGTTTTTGTTGGATACACGCGAAGGCATTCGGCGTGGAGGTGACAGTGGGCACGGTGTCGTCCCGGGAGAATTGGATGATTCGCTGATCATCAGCGCGATGAACTATGAGTCGTTTGAGATGCCGCCTCAAGGCAAGCTTCCCGACGATGTGATTGCAGATTTTGAACGATGGGTTGAGAGCGGCGCAAAGGATCCAAGGGATGGAAAGAGTGCTCCGATTCGCGAAGAAATCGATTTCGAGCGTGCCAAGGAGTTTTGGTCATTTCAGCCGATCGTGGAACCGACCGTTCCGCCGGTGAAAGACGCAAGCTGGTCGAAGACCGACATCGATGCCTTTGTCGCCACAGGGTATCAGTCGTTTGGCATTCAACCGGTTGACGATGCCGATGCGTTGACCCTTGTACGAAGAATTTACTTTGACTTGATCGGCCTGCCACCTTCTCCTCAACAGGCGGATCAGTTCGCGGACGCGTATCAACAAGATGCTGACGCAGCCATTGCCCAACTGGTTGACGAACTGATCGATAATTCACATTTCGGTGAACGCTGGGGGCGTCACTGGTTGGACGTCGTCCGTTACGCGGAATCAACCGGAATGGAACGAAACGGGACCTATCCGCAAGCGTGGCGCTATCGCGATTGGGTGATCGACGCCTTCAATCGAGACAAGCCCTTCCGTGAGTTTGTGAGGGAGCAGATCGCTGGTGACCGTTTGCCGTTCGAGAGTCACGTTGAGCGGGATGCCAACTACGTCGCGACGGGTTTGTTGGCTTTGGGGCCAAAGTCTCTGAACGAACCGAACAAGGAGAAGTTCAAGATGGACGTCGCGGATGAACAGATCGATGTTGTCAGCCGCGCATTCTTGGGGCTGACCGCTGCATGTGCTCGATGTCACGATCATAAGTTTGATCCGATTCCGCAGTCCGAGTACTACGCGTTGGCGGGGATCTTTACGAGCTCCGAAACGCTCTACGGAACCGGAAAAACCAACGGTAACCGAAACCCGGGGCAGGTCTTATCTTTGACGCCAGAGTCGGTCGATAAGGTGTCGCTCGGCGCGAGTAACAACGCCAAGTTGAAACGCAATTACACCAACCAGCTGAAGGCCGGCGAAAAGCGTTTAAAAAACCTTCAGCAACAACTCAAAAAAGCAGCCAACCCGAAAGCGAAGGATGCCGTTGAAAAAAAGATCCGAACGGTTCGACAGGACGTACAACGCGCTCGGAATCGATTGAAGCAAGTTGCTGAACCGCAGGCAAAACCGGACGAACATGCGACGCTGGTGATGGCCGTCGTCGATCGTGAAAGACCAGCAGATACGCAACTGAGAATCCGTGGTGAACCAAACGCACGCGGGAATGCTGTACCGCGTGGTTTCCTAACTATCGCGACACTCGGTGCTTCACCGGAGATTGCGGAAGAAAGCAGCGGGCGCATCGAATTGGCCGACTGGATTGTCGATCCCGAAAATCCATTGCCCGCACGGGTGATGGCCAACCGTGTTTGGCAGCATCTATTTGGGCGCGGACTGGTCCCAACGGTTAACAACTTCGGAGCGACCGGCGAACGACCGAGTCACCCCGAGTTACTGGACTACTTGGCAACGAGATTCCAGGACAACGGTGGCTCCGTCAAGCAACTGATACGCGAAATCATGAACAGCCGCGTGTATCGGCTCAGTGCGGCTGACGAATCGCTCGGCTTGGCGAATGATCCAGACAATCGAATGCTATGGAGGATGAACCAGCGTCGATTGGAAGCGGAGGTGATTCGTGATGCGATGTTAGTGGCCAGTGGTCAAATCGAATTGACGCCTGCAGAGGCATCGGTGGTGGCCAAAGTTGGTAATGGATTGGTCGGGCAGAATATCCGCTCGACGCAATTGGCCGCCGAATCCAGTCACCGCAGTGTTTATCTACCCATCGTTCGCGGCGCCGTACCCGAAGTGTTGCGAGTGTTTGATTTTCCCGAGCCCAGCATTATCGGAGGTGCTCGAGACGTGACGACCGTGCCAACACAGGCGTTATTCATGATGAATAACCCGTTGGTCACTCAGTCGGCCGAGCGACTCGCTGAACGGCTGATGAAATCGGAAGCGGATCTTCGGGAGCGTATTCGATTGGCTTATCGTTTAGCCGTTTGCCGCGAGCCATCGAAAGCGGAAGTAGAGATCGCCGATTCATTTATCCAAGAGATGGGACAGGAATCGGAATCGATGGCGTGGACCGGTTTTTGTCAGTCTCTCTTTGGTTCAAGTGATTTCCGTTACCTCAACTAACTAGCTACTCCAGCAGACCATCGGGCACTTAGCGTTTCGTAATTGAACTTCAACGTTCTGCATCCAACCAACATTCGAGCTTGATCATGTTTACTCGACGTTCCGCTCTGCAGACGACCGGTTGCGGTTTTGGGTTCCTCGCGTTTTCCGGCTTGGCGACTCAGGCCGCCATTCGCGATCAGGCCAGTCCACTTGCGCCGAAGGAAACACACTTTCCCGGTAAGGCGAAACGGGTGATCTTTCTGTGCATGCGGGGCGGACCTTCACACGTTGACACGTTCGATTACAAGCCGGATCTGGCCAAGCATCACGGTAAGAATCCGGGTGCTATCGCGAAGGGACTCAACAATCAAAAAGGACGGACACTGAAGGAGTCACCTTGGACCTTTCAACCGCGAGGTGATAGTGGGCTGATGATTTCAGATCTCTACCCGCATCTATCCAAGCACGCCGATCACCTTTGTTTGCTCAACGGATCGCACACGGACATTCCGAATCATCCGCAAGCACTGGTTCAACTCCATACCGGTAATTTTCAATTCGTGCGTCCCTCGATGGGTGCGTGGGTCTTGTACGGCCTGGGAACAGAAAGCCAAGATTTGCCCGGCTTCATCACCATTCGCCCACCCGCTCGTCTCGGTGGCGCGCAAAACTACGGGAGCGCCTTTTTGCCGGCTGTCTATCAAGGCACGGCCATTGGTCAGAACGGACAAATCGAAGCTTCATCGATCAGCAATATTAAGAGCGCGATGGATCAGGACCTGCAACGGAAGCAGTTGGATTTGCTTCAGTCCATGAATCGCGCCGCGGCAGCACGCAATCCATCGAATACCCAATTGGAAGGCGTGATCGAATCGTATGAACTCGGTTATCGCATGCAGACTGCCGTTCCCGAGGTGATGGATCTGGATGGAGAATCCGAAGAGACTTTGAAGGCTTACGGTGTCGGCCAAAAAGCGACGGACAATTTTGCTCGGCAGTGTTTGATGGCACGTCGCTTTGCGGAAGCAGGCGTACGCTTCATCGAGCTAACTCATGAAGGATGGGATCAGCACAACAACTTGCACGCTCGTCTCACTGCCAACTGCACTGCGACGGACAAGCCGATCGCGGCGCTAATCAGCGACCTGGAATCGCGCGGCATGTTGGATGAGACGCTAATCATTTGGAGCGGTGAGTTTGGACGAACTCCTGCCGTTCGCCGCGATGATGGTCGCGACCACAACTCGACCGGGTTCACTGTTTGGATGGCCGGAGGTGGAGTTAAGGGTGGAATGCGATATGGTGCGACCGACGAATTCGGTATCTCAGCGGTGCAAGACAAAATGCACGTCCATGACCTTCACGCGACGACGCTGCATCTGCTTGGACTCGATCATACGAAGCTGACGTACCGATATGCCGGTCGTGATTTTCGGTTAACGGACGTCTATGGTCGCGTCGCGAAAGAGATTCTCGCGTAATCAGGTGGCGGAAGATCATTTTCCAGCTGGGTTTCGAATACTCGCAGGAACCGATCAGGCAAAGCCTTGCTCTTGAGAACCGTTCTCAATAAAATCCGGGTTCCTCGACGCTGTATCCTCTACAGCCTCCGTCGTTTAGATCGCGGTAGATTGAACATCGCGCTTGATTGATGACGACGTGTAAAGCACCCTCCGAGTAGGAAACCGTATGTCTATCCGAAACTCGATTTACCGGGTTTTGCTGCCCACTTGCGCACTATTGCTGACGGGTTCTTTGTTGTCAGCCGACGACAACGCCTGGTCTTCATTTCAGAACGCGGGAACGAATGCTTCACCAGCAGGTGGCTTACCGGTGAAGTGGGCGCCCGACCAAAACATTGCGTGGCAGGCGGAGATTGAGGGCTACGGCCAGTCAACGCCGATCGTCATTGGTGACCAGATTTACGTGACTTCGGTAAGCGGTTCACAGAAAGATCAATTCCACCTGGCGGCTTTTCGATTGAGCAGCGGCGAAAAGCTTTGGCAGAAGGAGTTCAAGAATCCGTCGCCCAAGGAAAACACGCCGATGACCAGTCGCGCTGCACCCTCGCCAATTGCTGATGCAGAGGGATGTATTGCGTTTTTCGAAGGCGGCGTCATCGTGTCTGTCTCGACGAGCGGCGAGGTGCGATGGGAGCGCAATCTTGTTGATGAGTATGGTGCTGCGCCCGCGCGTCACGGTTTAGCTGCTTCCTTGGAACAAGACGCCGAGCGAGTTTTCGTTTGGATGGAGCGTATGAAAGATCCTTACATTCTCGCTCTCGACAAGAAGAGTGGTGAAAACGTTTGGAAGGCAGAAGGCGTGGGATCAACGTCTTGGGCTTCACCGCGGCTTGTACAAACCGACGATGGCAGTCATCTCGTTTGCAGTGCGAGCGGCAAGATCGTTGGCGTCGATCCAGAAACAGGGGATCGATTATGGGAATTCAGTGAAGTCGCGAATAACACGTCATGCACGCCAATCCCAGCGGGCAAGAATCGATTTTTGATCGGAGCGTCCGATGGACGAGGTGCTGGAAACGAAGGCGCCGGCGCTGCTTACAACGGTGTGGTCGAAATCAAGAAGGCGGCTGACGGATATACCGCGTCGTATCTTTGGAATGCCCAGAAAGCAAGCAGTAGTTTTGGAAGTCCCATCGTTGCTGGCGATACCGCTTGCTTTGTAAACCGTGCCGGTGTGTTGTATCGGTTGAATCTTGAAACCGGTGAGCGCGTTGCGGTGGACCGAACGAGCGCTGGAGGAATCTGGGCGACGCCAATCGTGTCTGGCGATCTGCTTTACCTGTTTGGGTACAAAGGAACGACCTCCGTCATTTCTCTCAAGGATGGCAAAGAAGTCGCTGAAAACCAGCTTTGGGAAGCAGGTGCTGGTGGCCAGTCTGCTTTCGGTGGCGGCAAAGTCTTGTACGCTGCTTCACCGGCACCGCCATACTTGATCATGCGTCGTGGTGACACGTTATACGCCGTCAAAGAAACAGAATGAGTGATTCACTGAGTGGGTGATCACGGATCCATCAAACTGCCGGTTCGCCGGCTACCTGTCATAGCTTTCATTTTTAAGTGCATCAATCATGAAACGTTCGTTGTCTTTTTCCTTTGCGGTGGTCGCTTGTTTGACTCTGTCGCAGATTGCCAACGCTCACTTCCCGTGGCTGGCTGTCGAAGACGGAAAGGTCGTCTACTTCTTTGGTGAAACGCCGGCCGACCGAACCTACAAACTGCCCGAATCGATCACGAAAGCCGAAGTGAGCTCGCTGGCGAAACGGGGAAAGACTCAGAAGCTGGAATTGACGGCCGTTGAAACGGATGACTTCGTTGGAATGACCTCCGCTGGCTCGGTAGATCCCAAGTCAGCGGTTGTTTCGAAGGTGACCTACGGCATCTACAACGGGATGCGTCTGAACTACTACACTCAGTTTCAAGGTGGCAAGCTTCCGAAGAATCGCAGAGGCTATCGTGGAATCGGGAAGCAACTCGACCTTTATGCACAGGCGGTCGATACCGATTCGGGTGTGGACGTTTTTGTCATGTGGCAAGGTAAACCGCTTGCAGACGCCGAAGTGAAACTGTTCTGCGAAGACGGTCACGAAGAAGGCAACGGAACGACGAACGCAAAAGGTAAGGTTTCCTTCAATGACAAGGAAGTCGAAGATGGCTTAAACGGAATCATGGTCGGGCACATCGTGGATGGAGAAGCTGGCAAGATTGGTGACCAGGACTACACGAAGTCCGCACACTACTTGACGATGACGTTTGGTGATCCCGAAGACTTTGAAGAGTCTGATTCGGTTTCAGCGAAACCGGAGCCTGCTGCGACGGATTCGACGACGGATCAGGCGGCCGCAAAAATCACCGTAATCGATGACAAGTATCCAGCCGTTCCAGAGATGGTCACCAGTTTTGGTGCAGCGATCGCCGGTGATTCGGTCTACATGTACGGCGGACACATGGGCCGTGCGCATCAGTACTACGCAGAGGCACAAGGCAAAACACTCTGGCGATTGAATCTGAAGGATCCGAAGGCTTGGGAAGCGGTCAGCACGGACGGACCTGGATTGCAAGGCCTCGCAATGGTCGCTCACGACGGGAAGCTCTATCGCATCGGTGGTTTCACCGCCAAGAACAAAGATGGTGAAGATCGAAATCTTTGGTCCCAAGCAAACGTCACTTGCTTTGATCCGAGCACGAACAAGTGGAGTGATATGGCGCCGATGCCCGAGCCGCGCTCGTCGTTCGATGCTGCGGTCTTAGATGGCAAAATCTACGTTGTCGGTGGCTGGCAAATGCAAGGTGACGGAGAAACGCAATGGCACAAGTCCGCCTACATGCTTGATCTCTCCAAACCAGACTCCAAATGGAAGGCATTGCCAGAGCCACCCTTTCAACGACGCGCTCTATCCATCGCTGCCCACGACGGAAAGGTCTATGTTTTGGGCGGCATGCAACGAGCCGGTGGGCCATCAACGCGCGTTGACGTCTTTGATCCAAAGACCAATCAATGGAGTGAAGGCCCTAGTTTGCAAGGTGAGGGTATGGAAGGCTTTGGAAGTGCCGCATTTGCCGTTGGCGGAAATCTGTACGCCAGCACTTACAGCGGTCTACTGCAACAACTCTCGGCCGACGGGAAATCTTGGGCTCCCGTAACAGAATTGGAACGAGATCGATTCTTTCATCGCTTGCTTCCGCTGTCCGAAAATCAATTGCTTTCCCTCGGTGGAGCAAGCATGTCTTCGGGTAAGTTCGAAGAAGTCGATATCATCCAAATCGATTAGATAGTCGCCGATCGCTCCGTAGATAGTCGCCGATCGCTCCGCCGATCGTAGCGTTCCATTCTGTCGTCATGCGGAGCATGACCTACGAGTACGTTCAATATCAAAGTCCCGGATCGATCGTAGCGTTCCATTCTGTCGTCATGCGGAGCATGACCTACGTACGTTCAGCAGTTAGCGCGGCAATTGATATCAAATGCCATCGTTGATAAAGGTGAATCGCTTGCCGGTGGTCAATCCGTTACACTTCGGCCCATCTCAATTTCGTCACACACAGAAAGGGGCATTCTGTGAACGATCCATGTGGGCAACAACGGACAGCAAGCCTTCATCCACGTGAACGCTTGCGGCGTTACGGGGCACAATCTCTTAGCGACACCGATCTGCTGTCGATTCTTATTCGAGTCTGCTTGCCGCAGCGATTGGCCGGAGAAGCAGCGGAGCAAGTAACAGCTCGTTTTCGGCATTGTTGGCAGCAACTTCCGGAAACAACCTTAAACGAGTTACGATCGGTCGCGCCCAAGATCACACCTAGTGGTTTCGTTCAATTGATGGCAGCCATTGAGCTTGGACGTCGAGTCGCATTGGCAGAACGACCCTATGCTGCTGCATCGGGCATCACCTCAACTGGACATGCGATTCGATTCTGTCGGGAAGCTTTCCGGCGATTAGCATTCGAAGGTGTACAAGAAGAATTTCATCTGGTCACGTTGGATACAAAGCACAAGCCGACCGCAACGCATCAGGTCACGGTCGGAACGCTTGATGCAGCTTTGGTTCATCCGCGTGAGGTCTTTCGACCAGCGATTCGACACGCCGCCGCGGCCGTGCTGCTGGTTCACAATCATCCAAGTGGAGATCCCAGTCCAAGCCGTGAGGATCAATTGGTGACCGATCAATTGACCGAGGCCGGCAACCTGTTGGGAATCGAGGTCTTGGATCACATCGTCGTCGCGAGAAGCGGTTGCGTCAGTGTGCGAGAAAGCTGCGCGTCGACGTAGGATCTTGGTAGGGCATGCTCGGCATGCCAATGAAACAACGTCGCCAATGGAAGAACGTTTCTCGATTGCGAGCACGATCAAGAGTTTTCATGGCTCTGACGCTACCGCGAAGCGGTTCAACAACAAAGCTTGGGGTCGCGCAGCGCATCCCGAGCCGTGACGACGATGGCGCTATGATCGCGCTACGATCGGCGACTATGGGCGAATGTATCGCACCGGTTCACCAAGCTGGCGATGGATGTCGGCTTCACGGTAACCGAATCCAGGACCACTGAGCGTGGATAAATCGAGTTCTCCATCGCGACGCTGATAGATGCCTGGATGCACGGACGCTTCCATTGCGGATGCTTGTGGATAGAACTGCATTCCGTTTGATTCGACACCCATGATCGTTCCCGCGTGCGCTGCCAGACGCACGTGTGGGATTTGTGCCAACATCAAGTTGGTTAGATCTTGCACCATCAACGGCATGCCGTGTGCTTTTGCCCAACAGAGGCTCAGCAACGCGCCGGTCTGTGTCTTGCACGTCTTCAGTGCGACTCCCGTCCAGCCAAGTTTGTGACCGAGTGCGACAAACTTCCAATCGTGTGCACTCTCATCCAAGAACAATGGCTTCCGCTTGGAAACGCTGTGGACGTCGATTTGATTTGCTTCCAAGTCATAGGGAAACGGTTGCTCGACATAAAGCAACATGTCAAAGATGTCTGGGTGCTGATTCTTTAAGCGATCCAAAATTTCGTTCACGTACGCCGGATCGGTGACCGTGCAATTGAAGTCTGCTGAGAGACAATCCGCAGCAAATTCCTTCGCCATCTGGCCGACCGCGACGATTCGGTCGAAATCCCAGTCTGCATCATTGCCACGCAACTTAATCTTCAGGCAGTCCAAGCCGTCGGTTTCGAGCCATTGTCGTAGTGTGACCGGATACCCATCATCTGGCTCTTCACCCGACAAATCTTGTTGATCCAACGGATCCAAGCCTCCCACCAAATGCCAAACGGGGATCGCTGTCGGTGGTTCCGAATTCAAATAATCCGACGGGTATTGTCCCTCAAACGAAATCGACGAATCGGCCGGTGTCAAAAAGTGCGAAAGGTCATGGGAAAGAAACTCGCTGTTGTAGGTCTCGTAGATGTCCTTTTGGTGCAGCTGGCCGTACGCGTCGTGGGTTGCGATGTCGAATGCACTCGTCGCGATGAGTGCGGCTAGGTGAGGAACCGGATTGGAGGGATGCTTGAGATTGAACGTCTGGAGCAAATTCGGCAGGTGGTTTTCAACAAACGCATGACCAATCTCGATCGGATGTCCGGCATCATCTGCAACGACCCAGCCATTGGCGAGCGTATCGCACAATTCCATCACGATATCGAGACGTTGTTGGTACGTCAGCGTCTGGCTTGGCCAAGCCCAGGTGACAGCCAGCGGAGTCTCGCCCCAGCCTACGGCCGTTTTACCTTTTCCGTCTCGAACCGTCACTGCAACACGAATGGTCGTCGCTTCCGTAATGGACTCGGCGCCGAACTTGAGCGGCATTCTCATCTGCACGGGCAGATAGAACACATCGACAGATTCAACAACGACGTCGGTGACAAGTTGAAACGTTGTCATGAAATTCCAAGGTAGTGATGGGTGATGAAAGCCGTGGAGGTTTGCGATGACAGACAGCTGGCACGATTGCGACCCGTATCGTACACGTTGGGCGTCATGTCAGCGACGACAGGCTTGATCTTCTGGTTGCTCAGGCGAGTTGACGCAGCATGGCCGTAAGCTCTCTTAAGTTCCTGGGATTCTGCCCAAGGTCGCCCACTCCGATTCTTGACTGACTTTCGGCATTTACCAAAGTCTGTTCCCGGTCGGGTGTGAGCGTGATGCGGACATCGTCGACGAAGCGGCAAAGGCTGGTCGTGCGTGTGAGATGAATTTGGGTGTCTGCACCATCCGGTTGGCCAGCTTCGTACGACCAATTGGGCGCTTCGCTAGCCCAAGCTTCGATGCCATTGGCAACGTCCGCGATCGGCAATGAAACCGTCATGGGCCGTAGAGCGGGTTCGGCCGATTCTTCCAAAGCCGCATAGTTAGTCGTGATCCCGCGGATCAGTTTCTTAAGCACGTCAACCTAAATACAAACGAGTAATGTTTGGCCGAGGCAACGAGTCCCTCGGTCCTTTCTCTGGATATCCGTCCTGACTTCGCAATGGACCAGGCAGAGCGTCCCACGAATTCACCGTTTGACATTCCCCATTCCAAACGCTCCAGATTGTAGCGACACCAATTTGTAGCGGTTGGTCCAGCTTTAACCCGAACGACGTGCGAAACTTGCGGGCTTGTGCCGAGTTTGTCGAGCGAGTGCCACGGAATCGTTCGATGATCCAATAGTCTGGATAAATTCGATCAACTGCTGGGGGGCAGCTCGATGGTTTCTGCATTACTGAGCGCGGTACCGTCCACGTTTTCACGGGGTCAATTCTCGGCGTTTCGTAGCAAGTCGAGCGAAAAGATCTCGGCCAGCAGTCAGCAGCCAAGTTCGACGGAATTGTCGACCGTGGTCGGCGGCTTTGATCCCGCCACGGACCTTTCAAATGCACTCTCAGAGCGGCTAGCACTCAAAGTCCGCTCGAAGACTCGGGTTCGCGTTGATGACGAGGGGAACCTGCGAGCGACAAGCAGGACCAAACTGCGCTTTCGATACGATCTGGAAACCAACGATGGTCAAAAGCTGAGCCTCAGGGCCAAGGCGAACGTCAAACAGACCCTCGTACAAGACGAAGACGGCGCGTTCTCGCTGCAGACGAAAGTCAAGTTTCAGTTTCGGTTGATCCAACAGGACGTTAACGCGGGAATCAACTCGCTCAATCCAAACGAATCGGAAAACCGATCGCTTGAGGCCTTCACCCGGCAAGTGGATCGTCTGTCATCCCAATTTAGCGATGAAGGCTCGATTGATGCGGATGAGTTAATCGCTTCCGTACTTGATGCGTTCAATCAACTCTACGAACGTTTCTCAGGCAATGAACCTGCCGCGGAACGACCCGAAGAGAACGAGGTGGATGCTGTTTCCGTCCGCGTGCGTCTGCAAAACACTTCGATCACTGCGAACGTCGGACAATCGGATGTACCGATCGCTGAGGTACCAGACGTCGAAACAGATTCAAGCCAGCCGGTAGACAACGTCGAAGCCGCCGTCGGTACGGTTGAATCATCAGAAGACGTTGACGACGTCGATGAGCCGGACGATGACGACGCCGTAGAAGAAGCACGCGACGATGATGATCGAGAAGAGAGATCATCTTCGGTTGCGGATTCGGGGAAGCAAGACGAAACGACGGCTCCATCGGATCCATCATCCGAACCCGTGGATCGACGCGAGGTGCTACAGCAGGTACGCGTGCGATTCGTTCAGTCTTTTTCCCAGGTCGTCCAAACGCTTTCACCCGAAAACGGCTCGGGCGATAATCTTACGCTAGTGCAACAGCAATCAAGTCTTAAGTTCTCAGCCAGAGTGTCATACCTGGCCTAGCCCAAACGTGCTTTGCCGTTGCGGTGCCGCGACGCGGCATCGCGTTGAAACAGAAGCTGAATCGTGAACACTTGCGTTTGTGTCACCAGCTTCGGGTTGGAGACGACGCTTACAGTCGTCCGTCTTTTTCAAGCATTTCTTTGTATTGATCTCGCTCACGTCGTGTCGCTTCGAGATCAAAGATCAGGTACTTCATATCCAATCGCAATTGCGACAAGGCTTCCTGAACGAGATTCAAAATGCGGCGACGGCGTGTGCTGCACTCGACGACGCGGTGCAGAGCGGGTGTGACGGCGTCGCGATATCGAGCGGGAAGCGCGTCAATGGTTCGAGCGAGTTCCTTCAGCTCAACGGGAGTTTCGTCTTGGATCTTGTTGTTGGCGGAACCGACGGTCTTTGGCATACGAGCTTGCTCCGGGTGGGGGCTGCGTGAGGCGAAGTTGTCTGCGTGCCATCCATTGCATCTGCGGTGCCGTCCACTGGCATCCGCTACCACTTGGCGTATCGAAGTCGTTCACTGGCAATAACTTAGGGTGATTGGTCCGGGCCTGATGTCAAAACACAACGCTGCATTTTTGCAACGTGGTTTCACCTTGGCTCGGAGCCCTAAATCTTGGTATGGAAAGACCTTACGCCAACGGTGGAGGTTTGCGACGCGACGTGGAATTTTGTCAACACGATGTCGCCTTCACCACACACTCTGATTGATTTCCGCCTGGGACTTCCTTTCGCAGAGACGATTCCGAAGCGGTGGACCGATTGTTTCGCGATCGACTTGAATGGTCAACGATTCATGGATTTACTTCCGACATCCGCCCCAAGATTCCCGTCGGATGTGACGGCTTGGCAAAGATTTCTAGCAGCGAGACGCTTGGGCTTTCCTCCGGTCGCGTGTAACGGAGCAAAAACGCTTCGCGGCTTCGTCCACCACATGATCGCCGGCCTCAAGCTTCTGCTGCTTGCCATGGCATGCGGAGCCCCTTGCAACGCACAGATCTACGATTCGCTGGACGCTCACCCGCCGCGTTGGTATCTCGATCGCTCTGACTGTGACGCTGAAGCAGTCGATCAAGGACATTTGGTCGATGGTGGTGTTGCCGGCGGCGCGTGTGAAACAATCACGCTTGAGACGAAGCATGGGACCGAAGCGATACTCGTTTATCCTATCGAGCCCGTTCAACCACTGAACGATCTAACCGCCAACGTATCGTTGATGAGCGCGAAAGACGGTGCGCGGATCGGATTTCGTGTTCGGTTTCCTTATCTTCGAGATCCCGAAACTCGACGACCCGTTGCAGTGATCGTGTACGGAGCCAGCTACACGACAGTTGGGCAATTTGGATCGATTGGTGTGGGAGCGATTGAGAGACCGCTGCGGCTGAAGTTTGTTGCGCTGCGGAAGCAATTCGGTAGTGACATTGACTTGTCAGAGCCTTACGTCGATGGCGTCGTCATCAACGCGTACAGCGGACCAGGCAAGACGACCTTACGCATCGACGAACTACGCGTCGATGGGCTCATTCCACTCGGTGAAGAGATTGCGTTGGGAACGCGTTCTAGAGCAGAGCGAGTGGCGGGACCTGGGCAAGTGAGACGAGTGTCGCCCGAATCTACGCCAGTATTATCCGATGCGTCTGCGTTTCCTGTCGGCACGGTCACACGTATTCTCCAGCACAATGGCGAACCGCTGTTTTGGGTTCGGTCACTTGGGTTCGATGCCGTTCTGCTGTCTCAACCTCCCGATGCAGGAATCTTGAGAGAGGCAATTCGATCACGCGTGAAGATCTACGCGCCGCCCCCGTCGTCACCCGATCCAGCGATCGAGTCATTGTTGGATCCGATTGCCGGCTGGTTTCTGGGGCTGGGTGAAGCGATGGATAGTCGGCAGGTCGAGAAGTTTGCCGAACAGTCTCGACGGCTTAGAAAGTGGCCGCTTCGTTGGCAACGAGCGTTGATCGGTGCACCTTCAGAAGCATGGTCTCAATACGCTCCGCTGTTGGACGGCATGATTGATGACCTGCCTCCACGAAACCGTGGATTGCGGGGTGATGAAGAGGTCGCGCAGATGGTCGAAACGCGACGCCGGTTGGGAGAACAGGTGGAAACGGGCATCGGGATCATGAGTATGCCACCTGATTTGATGATCAGCCAAGTCAATGCGATCGCTGATTCGATAGGTGCGCCGAGCCCCGACGCTTTCCGCTGGCACGCGATGTGGATTCAAGCGATGCGAAGCTTGGAAGTCGCCCCGCGTGCAATTCTGTTTCGTTCGACAAGGCCGATTTCTTCGGGACTTCCGATCGATGATCAACGTTCGATGTCGTTGAGTTATACCAATCGCATGATCGCGATGATCGCGCCGTGGGTTGCATCTGCGACGCCTTCACCGCCGCCAAGTATCGTCGGTGCCCCGTACCTTTCAACGAGATTGAGAGTAGGTGGTACCGAGATGCTTGTTCTCACGACCCTCTCCGGACGCGGCAACGAAATCTTGGCGGGTGATGGTGATTCGATTGACATCTTGTTGAATCCTGCCGACGCGACCAAAACGGCGTGGCGGTTAACGCATTTCTCGGCGGAGAGAATCACGCCGGAATCAACCACGACCGGAGCCAGGCTGTCGATCATCTCTCCCGATGCTGTCGAGATCGTTGTGCTGAGTAGTGATCCAACGGTCGGTGGACAACTTGCCCGTTCAGCGGAGCGTTTTGCTCGTCAAGCGGGACTCGATCGTTGGCAATTGGCGGCCGACCTGGTGCGACGCACGGGCGAACATTGGACGACTGCCAGTGCGCTTCGCGTCGTCCAACGGTCTTCGGCGACCGACTTGATCAACATCGCTGAACAGACGCTTTCGCAAGCGGAGCCGGCATACCGAGCGGGAGATACCGGGACAACACTTCGAATGGCGAGACGCGCCGACGCTTGGGCGCTTCGTAGCGAATGGCAACTGGCCGAAGCGCTCATGCCTGACTGGCCTCGACCGGTTAGTTGTCCACCGATGGATCTTGGGTCGCCACCCGTTCAAGCGATGTGGCGTACGTTGATGGACGATGCGGGATGGGGAAGAAACCGCTTGGTCACCGGATCACTCGATACGCCGGATCTGATCGGAGAGAATCGATGGACATTTGGGAAGCGAATGAAGGATCGGGCCAACAGCGAGCTTTTTCATATTCGTCGTGGTGCATTTCAAGGAACGGGCGCTCTGCGAGCCCGTGTCTCGCCGCTCGCTGATGACCCGCTTCCAGGTGGTTATGAAGGGACCGTGATTCAAATCCGCAGTCCGCCGATTCGTGTGAAAGCAGGGCAAGCGATACGCATCGACGCGATGATTCGCACACTTGGTTTTGGCGCGCCGCATCAAGGTGTTTTGGTGTACGACACGCTTGGTGGGCAGGAAATGGGTGTGTTGATTCGCGGACACGCAAACTGGACACCGGTGCGACTGTATCGGCAAGCGACGGGAGAGTCCGTCGTGCATGTCATGTTCGAA
This sequence comes from Planctomycetota bacterium, assembly GCA_039179795.1. Taxonomy (GTDB): domain Bacteria; phylum Planctomycetota; class Planctomycetia; order Pirellulales; family Pirellulaceae; genus Rubripirellula. The sequence goes on from JBCDEM010000030.1 coordinate 15,767, forward strand.
TTGATCGGCGCGGGTGAAGCAACGATCGATGACGTCCGTTTGAATGTGTGGGAACCAAGCGATTCGATTCGACCTGCCGTACAACCGATCGCGGAAAAAACTGGCACCGAACCGTCGACACGGCGCTAACGCCTAAGTGATAATCAGCGGTTCGAAACAAGTCCGTCGGTTCCCTGCCCAAGTGGATGCAATGCAACAGGTCAAGATCTTCAAGAGCGTTGATACGGAAATGCAAGATATGGAAAAGCAGATCAACCGTTGGATGCGAAAGAGTGGTGCCCGGGTTTTATCCATTACCGGCAATATCGCCTCGCAATTGAATGGTGGCGGCGGGCCGATGAATTCGTTCGCGGCCAGCGATATTCTTGTGATCGTTTTGTATGAAATTGATCATCCTGCCAGCTGAGGGTGAACCTTTCCCCTACCGGCGTGTCCATCTCATCGAACCGGCTGGCTTTGACGCACCCCCAACTTTTGTCTTGCCGAATGTTTGACGGGTGAAGATAATAGAGTCAGTCGGATCGTGATAACGCGTCGCGATAGACCCCTTCCGTACGATAACTGGCCCCTTCTGGTTGGCACCTGGGCTGGAAGTCGTCTAACAGAAGTTTTGAAAGGAGGTGACCAAGTGGAATATTGCTGTACTTGCCAACGGGGTGGTAACCCGTAGCTGAAGTCGGCGGGCCGATGCTTCGGCATGGCCACCCCACTCGCACATCCATATGCTGCGAGATACAGCCCCGTCTGCTGGGATTACCTTGGTCTCGGCAGGCGGGTTTTTTATGCGCGGTCGTCGTCTGTTCGCAATCCAGCGGTCTCTGAGCGCTCTGCGCGATTCTCAGCGTCTCGGAAAACCCCGCATTGAATTCAGGAATCCGGGCCCGCGGTATTACTCCCTTTTGCGGACTCAAACGACTGCTCCACTTGCTGGTAATTCTCTAGCACCGATTCTAGCTGACGCTTCAGCTGCTCGAGATCGCGTCCGGAATCCAACGACTCCTCCAGAAGCGGACGCATCCATTCTTGCATCAGGTGGAATTGGCCTTTGACCAGATCCGCAATCACTCGCGGAACTTTGTGCTGGACCAGCACTTTTTGCTCGGGTGGATTAGCGGCACGTTGCTGAGCCAGGCCTTCCAATTGATGACTCGTGCGACTTAGTGATTCAGCCAGCTCATTACCTGTGGTCAAAACGCTTTGACGCAGCAGATCCATCCGCGCGTCCATCCGTTCCTCTTTTCCTTCGTCGCCGACAGCAATTGCTCGCGAAATGACTTGCCGGATCGACTCAAGTCCGTCGCGCATGGAAGCGAGTTGTCGCATTAATTGACCCGCTTGGTCTTCGCTATCCAACCCTGACATACGCACGCTTTCAACGTACGCGTATTTAATCGCATCCCAACGTTCTTGCTCTTCGGTCGACAGGATGCCCATCAGCTCTTTGAACTTCAGCACGTTCGCTTCGTTGTCGGTCGTCAAAGTCTGAGCGTCTTGTTCGTAGCTGCTAACGATTAATGTCTGCAGTTCTTTTTCATTCATCACCGCCGCCACACGTTCGGCGATGCGGTTCATGTTTCGATAACTACCTTGCAGTTTGAATGGCGGCTCGGTGCGATAGGCATCTGCTTGAGCAGCACTTCGGATGTAGGCTCGGTTAACTTTCAGAACGGTGTCACGAACTCGGAGCAGTTTGCGAATCACCTCGTACATCTCGCGAACCTGATCCATCGACAGGTTGCTTTCTAGTTCAATCCCTTCCAACGAGTCCCGCTCCGCGGCTCGAATCACTGCGCGAGCATCGTCTGGTGGAGCGGTTGCGAGCGGTGCCAGCGTCGTGTTGCTTGTCAGGCAGTTCTCCAAGTAGCTCATTTCGAAGGCGTCCGCCGAGTCCCCGATGATCTCACCAAGGTTGTAAACATCGGCACGGTTGGACAGCATGTCGGGAACCTGGAATCGCTCGCCACTTTCGGTGTACGGGTTACCAGCCATCACGACAGCGACTCGACGCCCACGCAAGTCGTACGTTCGGGTCTTGCCATTTCGAACGCCTTCGATTTTTCGCGTGGCGTCACACAGCGAAATGAACTTTTGCAGAAACTCTGGATGCGTGTGCTGGATATCGTCCAGATACAACATCACGTTGTCACCCATTTCCAACGCAAGGTTTAACCGTTCGACTTCTTCGCGGGCGGCTGCGTTGGGCGCTTCACTGGGATCCAACGACGTGACCGCATGCCCAATGGCTGGGCCGTTGATCTTCATGAACACGATGCCCAAGCGATTGGCAACGTACTCCATCAATGTCGTTTTTCCGTAGCCGGGCGGCGAGATAAGCAGTAGCAGGCCCATTCGGTCCGTGCGTTTATCCTCGCCTGCGGCACCCATCTGCTTGGCAAGGTTATCACCAATCAACGGTAGGTAGACTTCGTCCAGCAAACGATTTCGGACAAAGCTGGTGAGCACGCGAGGTTTGAACTCTTCCAGCCGCATGTCTTCGCGAGCAGTATCGACCAAATCCGTTTTGGTTGCGTGGAGCCGTCGGTAACGTGGCACGACGTCATGACGATAGTGACGCACACGCTGTAATAACTTGTGGTAATGCAGCGGAAGAACGCCACGTTGAATTCGGCGATGATTGCCAGCGATGTCTTCCAGCTTGGTGGCGATGGTGACGTCAACGACTTTCTTGTTGTCGAGACCGCCGGAAAGAACGATCCACGCTAATTCATCGCGGTAAGCGTCGGCTGCATCCACGTCGTCAGCTTTGCCGTGAGTCGTCACAAAGGCATCGACCCAATTGCGAGCCAGGATGAACGCGCGTACGGGATCCGTTTCCGACTTCAAGACGTTCGACAGCAATTTCGCGCGATCCGCCTCGGGCAGCGCGTCAGTGAATTCTGTAAACAGCTTGGCCGCACGCCCACTGGCAATGGGTTTCTTCGGCGCGTGGGTCAATTCGTCAAACAAATAATGGGCAATGCGACCTGGAACGACGTCTGCGGGAAAAAGGGGGCCCCACTGGGAGTGTTGTTCTTCCGCCAATTCAGCCAAGCGTTGGCGAAATTCCACCGCGGGTCGAGCGTTCGGGTAAGCGCTGGCCAGTTTTGCAAAACCGCCGATCCAGTCGGTCATCGCTTTGCGTGTTTTCGCGTCCAGCAACTTCTGGAACCACAATAAAGCCGCTGCGCGAACCGTTGGGTCGTGCTGCAGCAATCCAATCTGCGAATGAATCTCAACGAGGGCGCCCAAGATCGCATGTGTGTCAACGTCGTGGACACCCTTTGCGTAACCCTCGTCGAATCGGCCACCCATTTGTTCTTGGACCCAAGCTAGGTCGAGCGTAGCGGGATCAATTCGCGAACCCGACTGAAGCAAGTTCTCCAGGAGATCGACCGCCAAGTACTCTGCGCGATAAACGTCTTCGTTTTCGCTTACGAGCTCTTGGTTCCAGAGGTCTCGCGACGATTCGAGGGCTTCATCGATCAGCGGTTCAAAAAACTGTGTACCGGTTAGGTGCAGGCACATCTCGCCATCGCGCAGAACCGTTGTTAGGTCCAACGGCTGCGTATTGACCGCAAATCTTTGCTTGCCCAGTCGGATGACATCGCCACCGTCTTCGTACAGATCTTGGCGGTCCTTTAATTGACGAACAGCATCTTCACGGATCGTCTTCAGTCGACTCTGCAAGTCTTCGACGCGAACGGCATCATCCAACTCGTCCAGCTGTTCGATAATGTCTCGAACTTTTTCGACCATCAAGTCGCCGGCAAAGTAAGCCGCGATCTCATCGGTCGACTCCATTTTGCCGACACGCGACCCGATACCCGTCAGGATCCTTGTTGCGGCCGCAGCCAGTGACTCCGCGCGACGGTTGCGTTTTTCGACGAGCTGAACTTTGCGAGATTCGAACGCTGCATAAACATCTTCTCGCCGTTGGGCGAGCTGAACGACGAACTCATCAAATTCCGCGAAGCGTCCTTCCAGTTCCTCCAGTTGAACCATGACTTTGGTCAGGTATTCATCACAACGTTCGGGCGAGTCGCAAACATCCAGGTAACCGGATGTCGTCTGTTCAAGCAGTTTCAGTTGCGAAGCGAATTCCGCTTTGCCCTCAACGCTGACTAAATCGCTGACACGCGCCTTGAGCGAACTGCGTACGCGATTCAGCGAGGCGAAGACGTTGCCAATCGCATCGATGATTTCGGTGCGCTTGGTAGCGTCTTCGATCTTTAAATTGCTGACGGTTTCGGTCAGCAATTCTAGTTGCGACGCAGCGTCGTCAATTTCCTCTTCGAGAGTCTTGGCTTCGGCGACCGTCGAAACCGTGCCGACTCGCTCACTCGCTTCCTCGACCCGTTGCTCGTAGGGCGTCAGTGATCCGGGCGTGAGCAAGAAGTCAACGCATCGACGACTGATCCGCTCCGACCATTCTGCCGTTGTCTTCTCAAGCTCCTCGACCAGGGACTCATCGACGTATCGAAGATCTTTCAGGCCAAGCGCGTGGCCGCGTTGTTCGCGTAAACTCGCTAAGGATGAAACAAAATCGTTGATCGATTCGAATCGGCTACGCTGGATCGACTTGATCAGCGCCTCTATAGCCGACTCGACTTCCTTACTGCGTTTCGACGTCTCGCGTCGAACACGGACGACTTTTTCGAATTCTTCAACGGCAGCGTTGGACGCCTCACGGATCTTCGCGAGTGGCTCGGCCAGTTTTTCTGTTTCGGCTTTATTGATCCAGAAATAACTGTCTAAAACATCCGACGCCTTTTTTCCCAAGTCGACATAAAGCCCTTCGTAGCTGTCGTCTTTGTCGATCAGTTGGATGATCTCATTGCACTCTGCCATCCCTCGCACGATTTCTTTGTTGCCGATCTTGAACAACATGGAATCGGTTTGGTTTTCGGGAGTGTAATTAGGTCCGGTAAATGGAGTCTGCCAAATCTGAACGGCGTGATGCTTCTGAGCGGTCTCTTGCGTTTTGAAACAGACCATCTCACCACCTTCGAAAAACGTTTGGCCGTGGCAGACCAATGGCGTCTCGACGGTTTGACGGATGAGGTTGTACCGCAGCTGAATGTAAGTTCCCGTTTCTGGGTTGTAGAACAGGTAGAGGTAGTCTTCTCCGTTAGTGGCGGCAATGGTGCGTTGATAACGCATGTTGCTTAGCCCGTGGTCGAAACGTTTGAACTCACCGGTTTGCAGGTAGTAACCGCCGGGGAAAATCAAACCGTGATCACCAGGAAGCATCACGCACGAGTGTTCGATTTCATCCAACCGCATGGCCTGTTGGATCTTTCCGTTGAATACCAGGTACCGAACGTCTTCTTCCTGGTAGGGTCGGATTTTCAACAAGACGAGGTTGCCGACGATCGCATAGTGGACTTCGGCGTCGTCGAGCGTTTGGTCGGGGTTGTCGACGGGTTCAGCATAGATGCCGTCACCGGAGTCCGTGTTATTTTCGACCTTGATGGTGAGGTCACCCCCGACAGCTTCGACGAAGACGTGATCTTCGATCGAAATGTGCGGATGGGCACCGTAGTGATGTTGGTCGCGCGTTGTGCGAGTCCAGCGAAACTCATGTTGGGCTGGGTCTCGGACTTCGTGGTCGCTTCGGTTGTCGATGTATTCCATCGATTCCGCGCCGACCCGCCATTTGAATGTCTTGATGTCGCGAGAGGTTTTCCCGACACGAAACACCATATGCAGCATCGGGCCAATGCGAAAGAATCTTGCGAATCGCGTGTCCTTATAGAAGCGATACAGTTCGTCAAAATCGCTGCGGAACCGCTCGTCACCGATTAAATCCAGCGGTGCTTCATGAAACTGATTGTCACTCAGCGAGTAACATGAAAAGACATCGCCGAGTTCGATTTCACTCTTCAAGCCGAACTGAACGTTGTATCCAAATAGAAACTTGTCACCGATCGACACGAGGTCTCGAGGAGTGCAGTTGTGTTCTGTCGTGACGCGTTCGGTCGCGATCAACTGTGTATCGATGTTGCCGAAGACTTCGGCGCGTGATTCGTTTAGCTTCCCCAGTCGTGCACGAAGATCGCCGGCCGCATCCCGCAATCGGTTGCGAAGCACTTCGTAAGTGCCGGCGGCAAGTTGAGCGTCACTCATGTTCAAGCGGTTTCGTGCGAGTCGTCGACGTGGTAAACGGATGCCATCGATGGCATCCGTTGCGTGTCACGCTTTATCAACGTCTTTAAGCGTGACGGTCCTATTGAAACGAGGACCGACGATTGACGCCGGTCCCCGAGAAGAGCCGTGATCAGGCATTCTTGCCATTGTTGCCGGCAGAGGAAGCATGAGACAACAAGCGACCCGCCTTTTGGTCAGCGATGTTTGCCGTACCCGCCATGCTTAACATGCTCGTGAGCTGGGTTCGCACATCATCTGTTGTTGCCAATCCCATCATCTTCGCGATCAGTGCGGCGATCGATAGGTCTTTAACACCGTCCGTGTCCAGATTGAACTGCTTGATCAAGTCTGACAGCTGGTCACGGAAGTACTCGGCATTGCCATCAAAAAACGTGTCTTTGATGTCCGTTGCCACTTTGCTGTTGTAAACGAATCGGTCGATCGCTTTACCGCCTTTGACGGCCGAAGTGATCTGATCGAAGAACTCACCGTCTCCACCGACAATGTCGATTCGTGCGGACGTCAGTGCGTCACCAACTACACCGGCTTGGCTTTCTGCGATACCACGTTGAGCATCGATCGCGGCAATCTCGACATCCTTTTCTTTCTCGAGCTTGAGCTTGAACTCTTCGTGCTCTTTGCCGACGCTGTCCAACTGCTTCATCGCTTCGGCTTTCTCGGTGATGCCGGTCGCTTCGCTGTGGTACTTCTCGCGTGACACATTGGCTTCGGCCAAACCTTGCTTTTCGATTGCGTCGGCTTTGGCTTCGATGCCTTTGGCTTCGGCGACTGCTTTCCTTTGCAGGACGCTCGCTTCGGCGGTGCCCTCTTTTTCCAAACTGACGGCTTTCGCCTCCTGGACGGTTGCTTCAGCTAATCCGCTGGCGGCAGATTTAGCAGCTTCCGCTTCGGCCAGCATCTTGATGGCAGCCGTTTCTCGTTCGGCGGCGTCTTTTTTCGCTTCCGCTTCAATCCGGACCTTCTCGGCCAACAACTCGCTCGATTCTTTCTCGGCTTGAGCGAGTTTGGTTTGGCGGATCAACTCTTCTTCCGCCTTCATTTGCGCGCTAACGACTTGAACTTTCTTAGTTCGGTCCGCTTGGGCGAATTCTTCGGTGTCCTTGATTCGCTCTTGCTCCTCAACCACCGCTCGTTCGACGGCAACGCGTTCGCGAATCACTTCCTGGATGTTTCGCTTTTCAACCTCAATGGCCTTTTCTTTCTCAACGTCTGCCACGCCAACGACACGGAGACGTTCGGTGACTTCGAGTTCTCGGTCACGATTAACACGTTCCACTTCGACCGCGTCGGTTCGCTCTTTGTTGCGTTGAGCGACGAGGATTTGCCGTGATTTGTTTTCTTCGGCGATCCCGATCTCTTCTTCCGTCGCGATGCGTGCTCGTTCGGATTCGAGACGCTGCTCTTCTTCGACTTTCTTTGCCGAAGCTTGTTCTCGGGCGGTGATTTCGGCGATTTCGCGAGTCTGCTTTTCGACGGCTTCAACGCGTTGGCGTTCCAGAGCGAGAATGGTCTCTTCTGCTTCGACGTCCTGTTTCTTGAGCGTTTTCTCTTTGTCACGCGTGAACAGGTTCTCTTTGACTTTTTCGGCCGCCGTCAACTCGGTGATCTTCTTGATGCCTTCCGCGTCCAAAATGTTGGTCGGGCTGAGCATCTCAAGCGGCGTTTGCTCTAGATAGTCAATCGCGGCGTCGTCCAGGCGATAGCCGTTCAGGTCGGTGCCGATGACTTTTAGGATTTCGTCTTTGAACTTGTCACGTTGGTCATAGAGATCAACGAAATCAAATTGCTTTCCGACGGTCTTGAGCGCTTCACTGAACTTGGCGTCGAACAGTTCTCGCAGCGTGTCCAGTTCACTACAGCGACGTGCACCGATCGACTGGGCCACTTCTTTCATCTCTTCATAGGTGTTATCCACACGAATGAAGAAGGCGACCTTGATGTCGGCACGAATGTTGTCGCGACAAATCAAACCCTCACTTCCCTGACGGCTAATTTCGAAACTCTTCAGCGTCAGGTCCATGAAATCATAGCGATGGAACAGCGGCACAATGAACTTGCCGCCCGCCGTTGTGACATCTAGGCCACCGAGACCCGATTTCACGATCGCACGGTCGGGTCCGACCACGATGTAGTACTTCTTGAACAGGGTCAGCGATGCGATGCACGCAGCGATGACGATATAGATGAAGATCGCTATTCCACCGGTCCAATTGATCTGGCCCAGCAACAGAGGTGCGAGTGTCACGATTGAGTCTCCGGTTGAAGCTGAGTGACTTTGTAAATGCGTTTTTCTTTATCAAAACCGATGATGCGAACTTCCGTTCCTTTCGCGATATGCGCTCCGTCAGTCCGTACGTTCAACAGCAGTGGCGATGCGTTCGTGCGAAACTTGGCTTGTCCAAACTCGGGTGTTGCTTCCGTCGTGCAAATCTCGCAGGTAGCGCCCATCAGTTTGCGATGGTCATACGACGGCGGATCAACAAACCATCCCAACATCGGCTGCGTCACCCCTTTGGTGATCGCCACGGCAATCACAAAGTTGCGAATTCCCAGCAGGATGCTGGGAAACCAAGTCGGATCGTACTTGTCCGCATCGTAGTTATGCCAAAGTCCGTATGACAGACTCCAAAAAGTGACGGCGAAAATACCGCCCCAAAGCACAACCGGGATCCGGCCAAAGTTGGTCAGTCGAACCGTGTAGGCTCCCAACCCTTGCAGGAAATCGACGCCGATGTTGGCGCCGTCTGGAACATCCACGGCAACATCGGGGACATCAACCGCGACATCCGGCACATCCAGATCAGGTACGTCGATCCCGCCAATGTCCGGCACATCGATATCCACTCCGGGATCCAGATCGACGTCGGGAACATCAAAGCCGAAATCGATCAATCCGATCAGTGCCAGCAGCGTATAGACCACCAACAACACAACCAGAATGGAGGCAGGCCACACGGGGCCAACAAACATTCGCTCGGCAAGTTCGATCAGTGGTGCGGGCACGATCAGTGGCCTTTCGACGTGAGATGTCACGATTTCCAGTAATAGCATGGCCTTGGATGGGGGGCGGCAGGGCGCTGCCACCGCAACATTTCCGGATTTTCTTATCCGTAAAACCGTTATTTCCAAGTCATTCCGGACCAACCGGAGATTATGTCCTTAGGATTTGTACACCGCCACTTGATCCCAGACGAAATGTTCGTCGCCGGTTTGCGCCGATTCCGAAGCGCACCGAAAAAACAACACACTGCGTTTCTGTTGCGATCGTCATACCCAACTCTGTAAATGGGCTTCGCTTGAATTTGAGCCCTGATGAGGCGCCGGATTTGTGCAGTGACATTACACTGCGACGGATGCACCTCTACCTATTTCTGCTTGTGATCGTGTCGCTGTCGTGTGGTTCACTTCCGCCTGGCGATGTTGGAATGCTGCAGCCAGCGATGGCGACGCTCTGCATGAGTTTGGCCTGGATCATCCTATGCCACGTTTCAGCTCGGATCTGTGCGGTGCAGGTCCGGCAAGAAAACCTCGAGCCTTTGACCGCCGCACTGGTGATGGAGCGTCAGTTGAGCGTCTTCCGCTGGTTGGGGCTTGGAGTAGTCGTTCTATGCTTGGGCGGCTTTGGTCTTGCCGGCAGCTTGGATGCAGTTCCAGTGTTGGGGCAATCGATGTTTTTACGGGCGATCATCCTTTTAGCGCCTGGACTTGCGATCACGGTTGGGACTTGGTCGGCCGAACACATCTACGGCGCAATGCTTGACTATACCGAACCAGGTGTGGGCAATTACATGCGATCACTCTGGCAGATTTTTCGCGGACAGGCCGCTTGGCTGGTCATTCCCATTTTGATTCTGTTAGGACTCTCCGACCTGATCGGATTACTTCCACTTAGCGACGCCGCGATCGGCCTCTTGTCGGCTTTGTTGATTCTGCTGTTCGTGCCACTCGGCTTGCCTTGGTTGATCCGACATCTATTCAAGACGAGTCAGCTCGATTCGGTGACTGAGCGTTGGGTCTGCGCGTTGATGGCCTCGGTTGGATTGCGTCGCACTCGCGCCGTTTGTTGGGACACAGAAAACAAGTCGTTCAATGCTTTGGTTGCCGGATTCGTTCCGCCGCTTCGCACGCTTTTGATTTCGGATCGACTCCTCGCAGAGTTGCCTCGGGAACAAGTGGCAATGGTCGTGTTGCATGAAGCCGCGCATCTGCGTCGGCGACATGTGCCGCTGCGGATGTTGTCGGTTCTGCCGGCATGGGGTATCGGGGCCCTTGTGACGCGCATGGCCGGGGGCGAGAGTTGGGCGATGGTGGCCGGTAGCGTGGTCGGAATCGTGTTGACGATGGTGATTTTGCGTTGGGTCGCGTACCGGACGGAATTCGACGCCGATGTCCAAGCATGTCGGATGGCTGCATCAATCTCCGGTAACCTCCCTGGCGTTCCGAGCTCGTATGACCAGGCGGCCGAGGCGTTGTCGGCGGCGTTAATGCGCGTCACGTTCGATCATCCGGACAGTCGCAAGGCGACTTGGTTGCACCCCAGTGTCGCGCAGCGGGTTGATCGCATGCGTCAGGAAAGTGATTCCGTCAAAGCACCGTCGGTCAAATCGATCATTCATCCCGCCTAGCGTTCCCGCGCTCTCTACTGCATTTCAGCAATGCCGCTTTAGCAATGCCGCTTTTACGGGGCCGAGTCTCCTCCCCCATTCACCGAATCCGGATTCGGCCTCATACTTTCTGGCTGGAAAATGCACGGGCCAATCGTTTTCATACGAGTCGCCCATCTCGATACAGACCGGACCCACAGGAGATCGATCATGGGACGTTCAGGAGTGATCACGTTTAAAGGCAATCCAATGACGCTGGAAGGAGAAGACATCGCCGTCGGCTCGGCAGCGCCAGACTTCGCACTCCATTTTGCTGACGCCGGCATTCAAACGCTGACTTTGGCCGATTTAAAAGGTAAGCCAACGCTGGTGAACGTCGTGCCAAGTTTGGATACGCCCGTTTGTGCCGTTCAGACCAAGACGTTCAACGGCGAGCTGGCATCGCTGGGCGACAAGATTAACTCCGTAACGGTCAGCCGCGATTTGCCATTCGCACAAGCGCGTTTCTGCGGTGCGGAAGAAATCAACATGCGAACCGCAAGTGACTATCAAACACACAAGTTTGGAACCGACTACGGATTGACCATCGAAGAGCTAAAACTGCTCACGCGTGCCGTTTTCGTTTTGGACGCCGATGGAAAAGTCGCGTACAAAGAAATCGTTAGCGAAGTCACCGAAGAACCGGATTACTCCGCAGCGATGGCCGCACTGCGCATGCTGATCTAGGGACAGATCACCGCAAGTTCGGATCGGTCACCTCTTGCCGGTCGCGTATCTGGATCAGACCTGTAATCGAACCATCTCACTGATATCGGAATCGACGATGGACCGTTTTTTGGTCGCCGCCCTCTACCGATTCGTGCAGCTGGATGATTACATCCAGCTGCAGGAGCCGCTGCAGCAGCGTATGGAGGGATTGAGAATCCGTGGCACATTGCTACTGGCCAAAGAAGGTGTCAATGGAACGGTGGCCGGGACACAAAAGGGCATTGAAGAACTAATCGAGCACTTGCGAACCGATTCGCGATTCGCGGAACTCGACGTGAAGTATTCGAAATGTGAATCGATCCCTTTCAAACGTTGTCGCGTCCGATTGAAAAAAGAGATCGTGACGATGGGCGTCGAGGGCATCGACCCGTTGGATGCGGTTGGCACCTATGTCGACGCCAAAGATTGGAATGACTTGATCGCCGATCCCGACGTCGTTGTAGTCGATACGCGCAACGACTACGAGGTTGCGATTGGTTCATTCGAAGGAGCGATCAATCCTGAAACACACAGCTTTCGAGAATTGCCAGAATTTGTCCGAGACAACCTGGATCCGTCGCAACACAAGAAAGTCGCGATGTTTTGCACCGGCGGCATTCGCTGCGAAAAGTCAACGGCCTTGTTAAAGCAAATGGGGTTTGACGAGGTTTATCACCTTCGCGGTGGAATCTTGAAGTACTTGGAAGAAGTCCCTTCGGAGCAATCCAAATGGAAGGGAGAGTGTTTCGTTTTTGACGGACGTGTTTCGGTGGGGCATGGTCTCGAAGAGAGCGACCATGTGATGTGTTTTGGTTGTGGGTGGCCCGTAACAGCCGAAGGGCAAGCTCATGCGGACTTCATACCCGGCGTCCAATGTTCGCAATGCGCCGACACGATTACCGACGACCAGAAAAAGCGATTCGCGGAACGACAGCGGCAATTTCAGCAGTCGAAATCCGAAGTGGATCGTCGAGACCCGTGACGTTCGAACCGCGCATTCCGTGCGCCAAAACAAACATCTACCAACATTCGACCAGGGCGCGATTGAGCCACGTGATTTCTTTGGCGATGTCTTCGGCCAAACCACGTTTACGCATTGATTCCGGCAACACTGACCACGCGTAGGTTTCGACTTCCAAGTGCCCGGTGAATTCCAATCCACTATTTGCGTCGAGCAGCACTCTGAGGCATTCGATCACGTCCTTTTGACTCGTCGATAGATGTCCAAAGTGTTCCAAAAAGATGGGCACGTGAAAGTGGACGACCCATCTCAGGTCGTTCTCGACGGGATCCTCATTCGGTTCACCGGTCAACGCATCTGCGGCCAGTAAGTCGGGTAGGTCCTCGGCTAGTTCAAAGTCTCCGTTTTCGCGTTGTCGGCCGGTTTGGTGCAGGTATCGGTCTTCTGCGAACTGACGCAGTTGCTCGACCGCTTCCTGGCGGCGACCGGCAGCCATGGATTGCCAGTCAGCCATGATCGCGCTGCTCACTTGTACTTTCCCAACGGCGATCGAAGCTTGTGCGTAACGGTTGAGCACATCGGCTTGCGATTCCATCATGACGGCTGAGTGACAAATGTCATGACAGACCGATAAATACTTTCGATGCGCTGTGTCAGCTAAGTGTTTGTCAAACCAATCGATCATGTCGGTGGCAGTATCGAGAATGCATCCCGGTTCTGGCTCGATCGCAACAACGATGCGGCGGCCAGTGGATGATTCAACCGACTCCAAGTGTTTGGCCAATTCACGTAACTGTGCGCCTGCACGATCCAACAGCGCCGCGTCCTGATCTTCCGTGGGCCAACCGATCGGCAAGGTGCTGATCGAACCACACGGTTCATCCTCGGGAAGAAGGTCGGCCAAGATCACGGCCAATTGCTTCGTGTATTCCAGGCGTTCTGGTTGCCACCACGTCGGTGCATAGACGCTGCGTTTGACGACTTCCTGATGAAAATTGTCGTAGGGAAAACCGTTGATCGTGAAAGGGCGAAGCTTCCGCTCTTTGAGAAAGTTCGAGAAACCCGATGGGTCGCCAGCCAGCTCTTTGGCGGCCTGAGCGGGCAGCCACAAGCCAACGCCCAATTCGTCGACGCCGGCTGCGGTCCTGGCGGCAACGGCGTACTTGTCCAGATTTTCCTGGATCGAAGCGATCGTGACGCCTGCATGAACGTTCGTGCAATAGCCAATCGTTTTTTGGGTGGAATTCAAGACATCACCAAAAAAGGGGGCGAGGGGCAGTTTGTCTGCGAATTCTAAACCGCTTGGCGGCGTGAAAAAAACCGAGGCGGGTGACGAATTGGACGGTGCAACTACAATGCGTCTCGATCTCCCTCCTGAATCTCACCTTTGACGTTAGATCTCACCTCCCACCCGATTGGGCGTGCTGCCCCAGAAATTCATGATTCGATCCATCTTGGCCTTCTTGGCTATTTTTTCCGGCACCGTTGCGCTGGCACAACCGCTCACTAACTCCAAGCACAGCGACCCCATCGACCTCTTCTATCAGATCGATCAATGGTGGCCGACACCGAACGATCAGCGAACGGCGTCGGGAGCGCCCGGACCCGAGTATTGGCAGCAGAGAGCGGATTACGACATCGACGTCACGCTGGATGATGAGAAGCAGACGCTGACCGGTGTCAGCCGAATCACGTATCACAACCGATCACCGCACCCGCTGCCGTATGTATGGGTCCAACTGGATCAAAACCGATTTAAACCCGATTCCGATTCGGCGATGATCCAGCCCGCGCCCACGTTGGCTCCTCGCGCGTCATTTCGCGCGATGAATTCAATCTTCAACCGAATGATCTTTGACGGTGGCTACAAGATTCCCGCCGTTACGGATGCCAACTCAAAGCCGCTTGATCATGTCATCGTAAAAACGATGATGCGTATCGATTTGGATGAACCACTGCTGCCTGGTGAGTCCACCGAATTCCACATTCAGTTTTCGTTCAACATCGTTGACAGCAAGATGATGTCGGCTCGAGGCGGTCATGAGTATTTCGAGAAGGACGGCAATTACATCTACGAGATGGCTCAGTGGTTTCCGCGGGTCGTCTCCTACACCGATTACACCGGTTGGCAACACAAACAGTTTTTGGGTCGTGGTGAGTTCACGCTGGAACTCGGTGATTACGTCGTTCGGATCACTGTTCCCGACGATATGGTCGTGACGGCAACAGGCGAACTGCAGAACAGCGAAGAGGTTATGGAGCCGGAGTGGATCGAACGGCTGGAAGAATCCAAGTCGGTCAAAAAGCCGATGTTTATCGTGACGCCTGAAGAAGCAAAAAAGAACGAAGAGAAAGGCAGCGACAAAACCGAAACATGGGTGTTCGCAGCCAAGAACGTCCGTGACTTTGCATTTGCCGCCAGCCGCAAGTTCATCTGGGATTCAATGGGCGTTGATGTCGACGGCCAAACCGTCATGGCGATGTCGTTTTATCCCAATGAAGCTGAACCACTGTGGAGTCAGTATTCGACCGAAGCGATCGTGCACACGTTGGAAGTTTATGGTCGCTACTCGTTTGCCTATCCGTACCCTGTCGCGATCAGCGTGAACGGCCCGGTTTACGGGATGGAATACCCGATGATTTGCTTCAACGGTCCGCGACCGGAAGAGGATGGAACGTACAGCAAGTCCACCAAGTACGGTCTGATTTCGGTCGTCATTCACGAAGTCGGTCACAACTTTTTTCCGATGATCGTCAACAGTGACGAGCGTCAATGGACCTGGATGGACGAAGGTTTGAATTCATTCCTGCAGTACTTGGCTGAGCAAGAATGGGAAGAAGACTATCCATCTCGCCGTGGTGATCCCGAGCGAATCGTGCCTTACATGCGAGGCAATAATCAACGGCCGATCATGACCGGCAGCGAGGAGGTTCTGCAGTTTGGTGACAACGCGTACGGCAAGCCAGCGACCGCACTGAACATTTTGCGAGAGACGATTCTGGGTCGAGAATTGTTTGATTTTGCATTCCGCGAGTATGCGAGACGTTGGAAGTTCAAACGGCCAACACCAGCTGATTTTTTCCGCACGATGGAAGACGCTTCCGGAATCGATCTGGATTGGTTTTGGCGTGGCTGGTTCTATAGCACAGATCACGTCGACCTTGCGATTGCAGACGTGCAGCTGTACCAGATCGACGCTGGGGATCCGGATGAGGCGGCCGAGCGGCGCCGGAAAGAGCTTGACGAAAAAGAGCCAACACTCAGCAAGCAACGAAACGAAGAACTACGTAAGCGAATCGATTGGCAGCCTGGGCTCAAGGACTTCTACAACAGTCCGGACTACGACGAGCTTGCCGTGGAAGAATCCGCTCGAAAGGCCTACCAAAAAATGCTTGAAGGCCTCGATCCCAAGCAACGTGCCATGTTGAAGCGGACGACCAATTTTTATGTCATCGATTTTGAGAACATCGGCGGCTTGGTGATGCCTGTCATCATGCGTGTTCATTACACCGACAACACGAGTGAAATGGTGACGTTCCCGGTTCAAAGCTGGAGAAAGAACAGCAAGAGCATTCGAAAGCTATGGGTTACTGACAAAGAAGTGGCACGGATGGAATTGGATCCACGACGCGAAACCGCGGACACCGATATGTCGAATAATCACTGGCCCGAAAAGATGATTCCAAGCCGTTTCCAGCTCTATAAGAGCAGCCGTCGGGGTGGTAGCAATCCGATGTCGCGATTTAAGGCAAAGGAAGCCAAAGAAGCGAAGGAACGAGCCGCAAAAGAGAAGGCGGAAGAGAAAACCAAAGAAGGCGGCGACAAGTAGCTTTGGCGTTCTCGCCTCGCTTTGAAACGAAGGAAACCAACGAGAGGTTTTGATGTTTGGTTTATTGCTGACTGCACTGCTGGTTCATCCGTCCCACGAGTCGTTCTCGGAAGTGGAATGGAATGCCGAAACGGGACGGCTCGAAGTCGCTCTGCGTTTTGATTCGCTGGATGAACAGTGGCTGCGCCGCCAACGGAAGAACCAAACGCTCACCTCTGATTGGCCGCTGAAATACGTTCAATCGAACTATCGAATGGCGGAATTGCCTGACAAAGGAAAACCGGATTCGACCCAATACCGTTGGGTCGGACGTGAGGAAGACGGTCCACATGTTTGGTGGTACTTTGAGATTGAGCCCGCGGACGGACAGCCACCTCAGTGGTTGGACGTGCGTGTATTGTTTGAACGGGAAAAGAACTACACTCACCAATTCGTTCGTTTGGATTTGAAGCCGCGGTATTCCAAAATCTTGACGGTTCTAAAATCACGCGGCTCATTTCTTCCTCGGGACAAGCAGACAGTTGACGGATCCAAGCTCTCAAACCCCGCTCCCAACCAGCAAACCACAGCTGATCGGTGAAGTCGTCTCGATTGGCGATGAGATGATCAGCGGTGCTCGCGTCGATACAAACACCGCTTGGTTAAGTCGGCGGCTGGGTGAGTTGGGAGTCAGCGTCGCGTTTCACAGCACCGTTGGCGATACGCTGGAACACAACGTGGAGGTGCTTCGGAATGCCTCCCAAAGAGCCGATGTGGTCGTCTGCACCGGTGGTTTGGGGCCAACACGTGACGATCTGACGCGTGATGCGTTCGCCGGGTTCATCGATCAGCCTCTCGAACTTCAGCCGGATTCCCTCCGCCGTATCGAAGAAATGTTCCGCAAGCGTCAGCGCGAGATGCCGGAGCGGAATCGGATTCAGGCGATGTTCCCCAAGGGGAGTCATGCGATCATTAACCCGCAGGGAACCGCCCCAGGCATCGAGTTGAGCGTCCCGCGTGATGGACGGTCCGCGTGTCATTTTTTCGCGTTGCCGGGTGTGCCCGCGGAAATGAAACGAATGTTCGATGAATCCGTGGCCAGAACGATCCTCGCAATGTCAGGTGCCTCCAGCAAGATCCGACATCACGTGATGAAGTTTTTCGGGACGGGCGAAAGTGATATGGAGCATCGATTAGGCGACATGATCTCTCGTGATCGCCAGCCGAGAGTTGGGATCACGGTCAGTTCTGCAACGATTTCGCTACGTATCACCGCAACAGCGGAAACCGATGAGCAGTGCCAAGAATCGATCGAACGAACCCGACAGGAAATTATGAGACTGGTCCCCGAGTTCTACTTCGGTGAAGGCGAGCACTTCGAGCAACAACACGCGATCGATGCCACGCTCCGTGGACGAAATGAGTCCGTGGTGATCATCGAATTGGGTCGTGCGGCACCGCTGGGTGATTGGTTTGCCGGATTGGGGCAAACGTCGAGTTATCGAGGCGGGCTATCGCTTGCCGTGCCCGCAGATTTGAATCACATGTTTCCCGCTGAAGACGAACGCACGTCGATCGATCGGGTGAAAGAATTGATGGGAGCGGATTGGGTCTTGATGGTGGATGCCTATCCAGAGTTGGATCACGGAAGCGACGTTCCCCTTCCGGCCAGCGATGTTCGGTTGCTGATCGTGAATCCGGAGGGCCGGCACTTTGCGACGACGATCACGCTCGGCGGACACCCATCGATCATGCAGTCCAGGATCGCAAAAAGTGGCATGGCAGCTTTGCGAAAGCACCTGGGGTAGGTCCTGCTCCGCATGACGAAAGAAGGGAACGCTACGATCGGCGACTCTGTCGATCGAGATGCTTGAACCCGTCATGCGGAGCATGACCTACGCATCGAAGACTAATCGAATGCCAATTCGACGGGGGCGAACGGAACGTGGCGGATCGCGGCGCCTCCGTTGTGGAACTCGATGCCTTGTAATCGATAACCGCGGATGCGTCGGTGTGTGTGACCGAATACGATTCGCCGTACACCGTCCGTGTCTTCGCCAGGCTGCCCATGCATCCATCGCATTAATCGAATGCAAGTGGCACGTCGTCGGTGAGCAGCGAGTGCGGCGGCTTTGTGAATCCGTGTTGCGATTGCCATGTCGTAGATGTTGCTGGCGACTTGCGATGCGTTCGGTTTGTTTTGCCAGCGGACGCGGTAGTCAGCGAATCGATCAAGATCACCGCGACCTTCGATGACGTCGCCGTGCAGCAGCAACGTATCGTGCACGCGAATGCAATTCAGTCCGCACGTGAAGCGATCGTGTTTTTGTGACCATTCGGACAGTGCATCTGAAAAGGGAAGATGCGCATCATGGTTTCCATCCAAGAAAACAAATTGGGTCGTGGGATGTTGGATGTACCAGTCCTCCAGCCAACGCAACGCTGTTTCGACGGATTCGTTCTCGTTGCGCAGTCGACTCCAACGAAAGTCAAACAGATCTCCGCCCCAAACACACAGGTCACACTCGGCAATCGCACGATCGATTAGCTCATGATGCTCGTCGGCATTGCACCGATTGCTGAACAGATGCAAGTCAGAGATAAACGCCAGGCGATTGACGTCCTGTTCATGCTGCCAAGTTTCAATCATCTCTGTCGGTCAACAGTCTGTTTAGTTTGGACGGTAGGAAAACGGTCTATTGTTCGACGCATTGCTGACAGTATTCGCTTATTGATCCGCACGCCAATTCTTGGCATCGCCCTCTTTCATGACCTCGTACATATCTTCCAGCCGTACATCGTGAATTGCTGCGAACCGTTTGAGTTCTCGTTCCAAGATTTGACCCATCAATCCATCGAAACTCGTTTGAGCGATCGAACCACTCGGTAGTTGAAGCTGGTTTTGCGTTGCTGTGCGGGCGTCACAGCAGTCCTTGTAGATTCTTCGCCGCTTGGACTCAGAAACGTTGACGATTCGGTAGGGTTCCGGTTCGTTCGGGGTCGAAGCGAGCGACTCATCTGACGGGGCTTCAACGTTTGCTGTGTTTTCGGCAGGGGCGGACGCAGCATCCTCATTGGAAGAAAAGTCCCAGCCTTGAATCACAACGACTCCGATTAAACCCGTCACCAGCATTCCTCCAACGATCAAGGCGATGATCGCGAATGCAGGTGATGCCGCGTTTTTTGAGGTCGCAGATTTTTGGGATGTGGCTGCGGGTGCCGGTTTCGGAGTAGCGGGTTGGTGGGCATTCCAGACGTTTCCGCATGCGGGGCAACGCACGTTCGCCATCGCCGCCGGAACGTTGACGGTTGCTTCGCAGGCCGGGCATTGAACAGTTCGGATCGACATAGCAATACCTTTCAGTTGCGATGGTGATTTGCCGAATCACTTTCCCTTATTCAACTCGACACGTTCTTTTTCGTACAGAGCGCGGACGTCGTCCAAATCGACGTCGACCTTTGGCATTTGTGGGTTCATTCGCTTGAGGGTGTCTTGAACAATGGCCGCAACGGCCGCATCGCGATACCACTTGTGGTCCGCGGGAATGACAAACCAGGGTGCGTGTTTCTCGTTGCACCGCTCAAACGCATCCTGATAGGCGCTACGATAAGCACTCCATTGGTCGCGAGCGTCGTAGTCACCCAAGTTCAATTTCCAATGCTTCTCCGGGTTTTCAAGTCGCTTGCCGAATCGTTCGAGTTGTTCTTCCGGACTGATATGCAAATAGAACTTGAGAATCTGCGTGCCGTTATCGTGTAGCAACGACTCGAAGTGGTTGATGTGGTCGTAGCGCTTGCTCCAAATCGCCTTGGCAACGATTTCTTCGACACGCACGACGAGCACGTCCTCGTAGTGCGAACGGTTGAACACGGCGACCATCCCTTTGGCAGGTGTGCACGCGTGAACGCGCCACAAAAAATCGTGTGAGAGTTCGAGCTTGCTTGGTGCTTTAAAGGGGTACGTTCGACACCCCTGCGGATTCATCTGACCGAGAACCTTGCGAATCAAGCCGTCCTTTCCCGCCGCGTCGGGTGCTTGCAGAACAACGAGCAACGACTGTTTGCGTTCGACGAAAAGACGGTACTGCAATTCGCGTATCGCAACGTTGGTCGCCTGCGTGAATTCTTTCGCTTCCGCTTTGTCCTGGAATGGTCCCTTTTCACGCGTAGCGATCTTGCCGAGGTCAACGGAATCACCTGGCTCGATGCGGTGTTTTTTGACGAAGTCCATGAGTGCTCCGGCGATTCGTGGCGATCTGTTTTCGAGGCTGAAAGAATAGCAAGTCAGGGCATGGCAGGTGCAAACCTGAACTCCGCGAAGTGTCTGTTGCACGCGAGGCGTCATTCGTCAGGGCTGTCCTTAGCCGTTTCGATTGCAAACGTGTTATCATCTCCGCCGCAACATGACTTGGAGTGAGTGAGAACGACGTGCGAGTACTGGTGACCGGGTGTGGGGGGTTTTTGGGCAACGAAGTCGTCCGACAACTGATCGAACGGGGTGACCACGTTATCGGCATTTCTCGTGGTGAGTATCCCGACTTGGTCGATCTGGGGATGGACCATCGACGGGGTGACTTAACCAATCCGGACTTTGTGCGGCAATCTGTTTGCGAAGTTGACGCGGTCATTCACACGGCCGCGATCGCAGGTGTCTGGGGACCGTGGCAGACTTTTTTCTCGATCAACAAACTCGCGACTGACTACGTGATCGAGGCGTGCCAGCGAAACGGAATCGGACGACTCGTCTTTTCTAGCAGTCCGAGCGTGACGTTTGATGGAGAGCATCAAAGTGGCGTCGATGAATCGGTCCCGTACGCGACGCGTTGGCTGTGCCACTACCCTCACACCAAGGCGATGGCCGAACAAGCGGTGTTGGCAGCCAATCAAAAGGATGGATTGAAAACGGTTGCACTTCGGCCCCATTTGATTTGGGGCGAAAACGATCCGCATATTCTGCCACGGTTGATTCAAAGGGCTGCATCGGGACGATTGCGTATCGTTGGCGAGGGTAACAACCGCGTGGACACGGTGCATGTCATTAATGCCGCGGGGGCTCACTTGGATGCGCTGGACGCTCTCGAGCGACAACCGGAAATGGCGGCCGGGCGAGCCTATTTCATCACGCAGGATGATCCCGTCGATTGTTGGAGTTGGATCGGCGGGATCTGTGAGTTGGCCGGCGTGACCGCTCCCACGCGTCGGATCTCGTACAAGGCTGCTTATTCGGTGGGTGCCGCTTTGGAGGGCGTCTATCGGTTGGCACGAATCCGCCGTGAGCCACCCATGACTCGATTTGTGGCCGCACAGCTCGCTCGTGACCACTATTTCGACCTATCGGCTGCGAAAGAGCGGCTAGGATACCGCGTTCGAATCAGCATGCAGGATGGATTGCAGCGTCTTAGTGCGGCCTGGGCGAATCGAGACACACTCTGATTCGCCGGGGTGCGTCTTAATGTCCGGGCTTGGGAATCGCGTCGTAAAGTCGATTTTGATCCGATCTTCTATGCGAGCTGCTTTGGCCCGTCGAACCCCTACAAACTCGTTTTTAGACGAATTCTGGTCGGTGGAATGTTGTCACAGGGTGGATCCCGGCCGTTGTCATTGGGCGAGTTGATTGGTAGCCTCTGAGGGTCAATTTCGAGTCTTTTTTGCTGTTTTGAAATCGTGATCGCACCCAATCGTGCCTCTGAGCTGCCAGATGAGCAGCGGATCGTCATCACGGGGGTCGGACTAACCGCTCCCAATGGCAATGACTGGCAGTCCTTTCGTGACTCGCTACTGGAAAAGAAGAGCGGTGTCGAACCGTACGAGATCCGTTACTTCGGCGAAACGCTCGCCGGGATCTGTCATTTTGAAACGACCCGTTACCAAAAAAAGAAAGAAGTCCGTCGCGGGACTCGCGCCGGTAGCGTGGGCGTCTACGCGGCGAATGAAGCGATCAAGCATTCCGGTGTTGATTGGGAGAACACCAATAAATCGCGTGTCGGCATCTATGTCGGTGTGACCGAACACGGCAATGTGGAAACCGAGAACGAAATCTTCGTGATCAAAGGATTTGATTACGACACAAGCTGTTGGTCGCACCACCACAACCCAAGAACCGTTGCCAATAACCCGGCAGGTGAGATTGCACTCAACATGGGGATCACTGGGCCGCATTACACCATCGGTGCGGCTTGTGCCGCCGGGAATGCGGGAATCATCCAGGGCGCTCAAATGTTGCGGCTTGGTGAATGCGACTTGGCGATTGCCGGTGGCACGAGCGAAAGCATTCACACTTTTGGAATTTTCGCCAGCTTCAACAGTCAGAATGCACTGGCGCGGCACGATGATCCGACGCGTGCATCGCGACCGTTCGATATCGACCGAAACGGAATCGTTGTCGCCGAAGGTGGATGTCTTTACGTGCTCGAGCGTCTCAGTGATGCCAAGGCTCGCGGAGCAGAGATTTACGGCGAGCTGGTCGGTTACGCGATGAACACCGACGCGACCGACTTTGTCCTGCCGAATCCTGAACGTCAGGCCGAGTGCGTACAGATGGCACTCGATCGCGCCGGGCTAGAACCGGATCAAATCGACATTGTCAGTACGCACGCAACGGGCACCAGTAGCGGTGATTCGCAAGAATGCGCGGCGCTGCGCAGTGTTTTTGGTGAATGTTCCAACACTCGCATCAACAATACGAAGAGCTATATCGGTCATGCGATGGGAGCCGCGGGAGCGTTGGAATTGGCCGGTAACCTACCCGCGTTTCGCGATCGAGTCGCACATCCAACGATCAACGTCGATGCGTTGGATCCCGAGTGTGCCATCCCCGGTTTGGTGATCAATGAACCGCAGGAACTGAAATCGGTTGACTATATCCTGAATAACTCATTCGGCATGTTGGGGATCAATTCGGTCGTCATCATCGGTCGAGTCTAGGAACCTGTAGCCGTTGGTTATCCACGGCGCACCGGTTCCCCCACAAACTAATCCAAAGCACAAATCGAATAACAAACTGGAGTTGATTGATCCATGACGCCCGCTGAAATTCGTGAGGAAATCATCGACATCCTGGAAGACATCTCACCCGATGAGGAACTGGATTCGCTCGATGATGATCAGGCGTTTCGAGATCAGTTAGAGCTCGACTCGATGGACTTTCTCGACATTGTGATGGAGCTTCGAAAGCGTCACCGTGTGCAGATTCCTGAGGAAGACTACGGCAACTTGGCGAGCATGACGTCCACCGTGACGTATCTCGAGCCAAAGATGAAAGACATCGTCAAGACGTAACGATCGTCGCCGATCGCTCTGCGATCGTGCGTTATTCGTTAGGGTTGAGGCAACAAAGTGTTGTGGCGGGAGCAAAGGAGGCGCTACGACCGGCGGAGCGGTCGGGGACTTTTTTTGGAGCAGAGGAGGCGCTACGACCGGCGGAGCGGTCGGCGACTTTTTGCGAGTTGGGTGTAGAGCATCACAGTCGTACCAACTCGTACAACACGAATCTTTCAACCGATTGCTCCGGCTCGCCGGTGACACTCTCTTTGCGGGAACCAGATTCGCGATCTTTGCCAACCTAGACTCCGTTGAATGGATTCTTGGTTCTGTCTCTGATTCTCTGGGGGAGTTGGTCGGTATGTTGCTGCGCGTCTTGGTTCTATTGGCTGGTTTGACGGTTGGATTGTTTGGTGTGAGCGTCGAAGCGGGTTCGCCGACGGGCAAATGGCGAGGTTCGTGGTCCAGTCAAACCACCGGGCATTCGGGACCCATGAAAGCTCACATTCGACAGATCGATTCCGACTCTTATCGTGCTGTCTTCGTCGGCCGCTTCGCAGGGGTCGTCCCGTTTATGTACCCTGCCACGTTAGACCGCGTCCCAGGGACCTGCGACTGCTACCGATCGAGCCAGCGATTGCCATTGGTGGGCACGTATAACATGACGGCTCATATCAACGCGCGGAGCTTTAACGCTCGTTACCATTCGAGTCGTGAGCGCGGAACATTCAATATGTCGCGCTAGAGATTTCTCCGAAGCCTGTGCGCTTTCTACGCCGCACGCCGGATTTCTCCGTCTTGGTCAGGCTCAGGCAGTTTAAGAATGCGAGGCTCCATCTCGATCGCCTCGTCGATCTGGTGTCCCTCAAAAACGGCGACGACCCGGCGGTCCTGGTCGTAGATCTTCAACTGATCTTCTTCGATAAACCAGACCGCTCGATGGGCTTCGCTGTGGAACTGACGTCCGCAGAAGAAGTCATTGCGAACTAAAATGGACTCGCGGAGAATCGGGCTAGATCCGGAATGGTTTTCGTCGTTGTCTTGCAGCCATTGTTGCAAACAAGCTCTGACGATCGCCAATCGTTGAGAATTGGTCATCCGGTGAGTGCGCCCGAAAAATGCGATATTATGGAGACGTAGGTCGCGGGTTCGTTTCCCGCCAATGCTGCCGTCACGTCTCTCGAATGCTCTTTCGGCTCGATCTAACCCTTCCTTTCGATCCATCTCGAACGGATTGCATTTTGACCCTAAACTTCCCAGATTGCCCGATGCGTCAGGTTGCCGTGACCAGCAAAGAAACTGCCATGTGTCTGGAGGACCGATGAGGGTCTTGTTGAGTGAAGCGGATTTGAATCAAGGCGTCAGTCAGCTGGCGGGCGAGATTGACAAGCACTACGACGGTCGCCCGCTGACCGTGATCGCGATTATGACCGGTTCGCTGGTGTTATTTGCTGATCTGATCCGCCGATTGTCGATGCCGCAGAGAGTCGGCGTTATCCGAGCGTCGAGCTATCGCGGCGGGACAACGTCCGGCGAATTGACCGTCGATTCAGAGATGATGATTGACGTCACAGGACGGGACGTGCTACTCGTTGACGACATTTTTGACACCGGCAAAACCCTCGAGCGTATCAGTGGAATGATGGCTGAATTTGGAGCATCTTCCGTGCAGACGGCTGTGTTGCTTCACAAACAACGAGACCATTCGGTCGAACTGCGACCCGATTTCGTGGCGTTCAAAATCCCGGATGAGTTTGTCGTTGGCTACGGCTTGGATTATCTAGACATGTATCGCAACCTTCCCTATTTGGCCGTGCTTGAGCCCGATGAGATTCGGGCGACCGCAGCGGAAGCTCAGTTGTGAACGGACGACCAAGAGTACTTTTCATTGCCCGTCATTTTTGGCCACATGGGTCAATCGATTCGGCGGGTTTCGCCTATCGGCTAGCTAAGTCGCTACGTCGAGACGGGATCGAACTGGAAGTACTCACACCACGGTTTGCGTCTTCCTGGACCGATCGGTTGGTGGTCAATGAAATCCCTATCCATCGTCCGGCGGTGGCTCCACGCAGTGATTGGTCGATGGGACGTTACACCCGACATTTAATGGGTTGGTTGCGACATCATGGGAAAGACTTTGACGTTCTAATGGTCGATGCGATTCGCGAGGAATCAACGGCAGCCATCGAAACAGCTCGATCGCTCGGTTGCAGCACGCTCGTACGATGCTCTGGTTGGGGATGGAACAGCGATACGCAGTGGTGGGAACATCATCGTGGAGCGAGTCGCTGCGCCGCGTACGGAAAACTGGCTGATGCCATCGTCGCGAAGAGCCCGCAGTGCGCGCGATCACTGATTGCTTCTGGATACCCCAATGATCGCATCGTTCGAATCGATGATGGCTTTTCGACCGGAGCGACACCGACTTCCGTCATGAAACGTGCGGCTAGAGATTCGCTTGCCTTAGCAAATCACGATCTCAAAGCGGAGGATGAGGTGCCCGTCGTGCTTTGCACGTCCGCAATGACACGCGATGGAGGAATTCAATCGCTGGTTGAAGCTGCGTTGCCCTTGGTCACACGCCACCCAAAACTGCGTATCTGGTTGATTGGCGATGGTTCCTACCGCGACTGGATCTATCAGCAACTTCGCAGCGACGGCATTCGTGCATCGATCGCGATGCCCGGCTCGTTCAGTGATTGTGAAGACTTGTTTATGGCGGCCGACGTTTTTTTGCAGCCTGATGAAAGTGGTTTGGATTACTTTTTGCGTTTAGCGGTCGAAAAAGAACTCCCGATCGTCACGGTTGATCAACCATCGATTCGCAATGTACTTGGCGGTTGCAGTGCTCAACGCGATTCCCATCCTCAGGATGATCCGGCAGAGTTTGTGACTTGGATTTCTGGGGCAACGGCCAAGATGGTTCGACAAGGAATCGGGCATGTGCTGGATGATTTGCCGACGGCAAGACAAAACGCAGGCCAGCTGCGAAAGCTGATGGTCCGCAAGCATCCGCATGCTGATACCGTCCAGGCTTATCACGATTTAGTGCGACGCATCATCAATCGATCGTCCGGCAAGAGTCTGTCGATTGGGGCCGTTTCATGACGACGCGAGTCGCTTGGGTGATCCCGACGATGGATCGCGGTGGTGCCGAGAAGCAACTGTGCCTGCTCGCGGAGCATTTGCCTCGAGACGAATTTGAACCACACGTTTTTTTGTTGACGCGTGACGGCCCGCTCAGCGAACGTTTGCGGAACGTCGACGTTCCTGTGCATCTAATTGGCAAACGATTCAAAGTGGATCCAACGGCGCTTTGGAAGTTAAAGAACCACCTCCGGAGACTTCAGCCCGACGTTGTGCACACGTGGTTGTTCGCCGCTAATTGTTTTGGGCGTGTTGCGGCAAGAATGGCCAAGGTCCCGCGGGTTTACGCCAGCGAACGTTGTGTTGATTTGTGGAAGACGGAGACTCACCACTGGATCGATCGACATCTTGCTAAACGAACCAACGCAATTACAACGAACAGCAGTGGAGTCAAAGACTTTTATGCATCCCACGGGATCGATCCGGATCTATTTCGAATCATTCCCAACGGAATCGAGTCTCGCCCTGAGTCGACGATTGATCGTGAGGAAGCGTTCCGTCGATTAAAGATTGATCCAGGCCGGAAGCTCGTTTTGGCCGTCGGTCGTCTTTGGCCTCAAAAACGTTATCGCGATTTGATTTGGTCCGCGGAACTTCTCGCAACGATGCGAGAAGACACCGTGTTTGTCATCATCGGTGCGGGGCCTCAATCGGGTGAGTTGCTGAGGCACCGCGACGCGGTGACCACGGAAGATCACGTTCGATTCGCTGGAGCCCGCGAGGATGTGATCGATCTGATCCCGCATGCCGATCTGTTTTGGATCGGGAGTGCCTATGAGGGTCAAAGCAACTCGCTCATCGAAGCCATGCAGGCGGGAGTTCCGGTCGTCGCTAGCGACATTCCTGGCAACCGTGATTTGGTGGTTGAGGGAGAGACCGGACGTCTGGTTCCGTTGGGCGACACCGCCGATTTCGCACGCGTTAGCAACCAATTGCTTGAGGATGCTGAGATGGCCTGCCGGCTCGGAAAAGCGGCAAGAGCCAAGATTGAGGCCGAATTCACCGTGCAGGCGATGGTGGCCGCCCACGCCGAACTTTACCGCTCCTGATCCTCCTGGCGAGGCATCGCTGGCGTCCGTATGTTTGACACGTAGGCTTCGAAATCGGGGCGTTGAAACGACGCTCCGCAGCAGTGAAGTGCCGATTTCCTGATAAACCGTTCCGCTCGTAACGATCAGGGGAAGGTAGGTCTCCCGAAATTCAATCGAAACGCTTGATTTCGCTCAAATCCGCGTTGAGAAAGTCATTCAGACGGATAGGATCGGATTCAGCGTGGCCAGGACATCTGCCCGCTAGTTACCACTCATCACCCCACTTTGAGCGAGCGAACATGGATCGGAGCGACCTGAGTCAACGGCATGTCGATGAAGTCGACTTGATGTTGACCAACGCCCGCTTGCGAGACGAACTGGAGCCTTACCGCGACGAATCGATTGACCCCTCCGTCAGTCGCATGTCGCTGCAGGATGAAAACGAGTATCTCGCTTCTATTCTTGCCTGGGAAAAGGCACCCGCACTGCCGATAGCGAGCTGGTTTGAGCCGGTCCTCGAGATCCCGTCGCCAGATTCACTCGATGATCAATCGTTGTCCGAATGCTTGTTGGATACGGTCGCACGGTTGTACTCGGCAAAGGTCGTCTTGCGGTACACCGATCACTTGTCTGATCGCGAACTCTACAAGATCGTCTATCGTGACATCTTGCCTTGCTGCGAAAAGAAAGTCGAACTGCCTGGTAAGTTCTTGGAGTGGCGATGCATCGAAGACACCGAGACGTGGCTTCGTTTCTATGCAGGTGCTGTCGAACGTCGACGATTTCAAGAAGAGCACGACGTCGAATTGCCACCACGCGAAGAGCCACAATTCAAACGCCAATTGCCAGGCAATGAGTAGGGCTTCGTCGCCGATCGTTCCGCGAATGTAGCGGGATCAGCGAGGGCGATGAGCGACTGTTAGTTATCTGCGACTGTTGTCTATCGGTGACGATGATTCTATCGGCGGTATTTCCAGATGCATGCCAGTGCTGCGAACCCGTCACGCCAGCCAATCTTTTTACCTTCGCTGTAGCTTCGCCCTTGGTATTGCGTTGGCACTTCCAAGACGCGTGCTTTCTTCGCGGCGACTTTCGCTGTGACTTCAGGCTCGAAGCCGAACCGTGTTTCTTGTAGCGAGATACTTCGCAGCAAATCACCATCGAACGCCTTGTGGCAAGTCTCCATGTCCGTCAATCGCATGCCGGTCATGAAGTTGCTGCTGCACGTCAAGATTCGATTACCCATACGATGCAGCCAAGAGGGATCTTGCTTGCCCGCCAAGTACCGAGAGCCGTAGACGACGTCGGCCTGGTCTTCGAGTACAGGCCAAATGACCCGCAGCAAGTCGGCCGGATCGTACTCCAGGTCCGCATCTTGAATTGCAATGACTTTCCCTTGCGAGTGCCGGATCGCCATTCGGACCGCCGATCCTTTTCCGTGATTGCGACGACGTCGAAGAATGGTCAGATTGTCGCGCTGTGGTAGCTCGGAAAGCCACTCCGAAGTGCCGTCTGTGCTGCCGTCATCAACAATGATCACTTCGGTGGCTGGTGGAAGCGTCTCTTCGATTCGATCTAACACGCGAGGCAGGGTTTCGCGTTCGTTGAAAACCGGGACGATCACCGTGACATCAATCTGATCGGTCGACCCAATCGTGCCATCGTTGCCGGTTGCCTCGGCCAACAGCTCAAGCGTCTGGTCGATACTATCCATGACGCGGAATTCGACGGGAAACCACTCTTTGGATTCGGTTTCCGATGCGAACAGGTTATCGGCCGCGTTGCTGTATTCGGTCTTCATGGCTCATTCCGGGAAGTGAAGAAACACTCCAAAGAATGGGACATGCGATCGATAAAGTCGGGCGGAATCGGGATCGATGTGCGACGGCGTCGTAACCGGTGTGCCTGTTATGACGGTTGATCAGGCTGCCCGTCTTTGTGAATTTCGACTGGAGGACCAACGCGACGCTCTTTCGGTTTTCATCGGTGCCAGTGTTCCGCGTGCTGCCGAGCAATTGTGACGTGATTAAGCGGTTGGGTTCGATCAATCTTCTGTTATCAGACTGCCCCACCAGTCTTGATTCGGCTGCCAATCAGATTCCAGCATGGCGGCATGCGTGCGTTCTAAGCGTTGTTTCAGATCCGTTTGAATACGTCGAAATTTCGCCTCCGTCTTTTTGGGGTCATAGCGTGGATCGGGCTGGGGGAACTTCGCGTTGACCGATCGCAACCACTGATCCAGTTGTTCTGCCATCCGAACCGTTCTAGCTGGATGGGTTCGGGAAAGATCACTTTGCTCTGAAGGATCATCCGCGAGATGATAGAGTTCGTTCCGGCCATCTTCGTAATAGTGAATCAGCTTCCAGTCACCCTCGCGAAACAGGGAACTGGGCTCACCTCCTTGGTTGTCGTAGTGTGGATAGTGCCAATACAACGGTCGCTCCTCGATCGTTTCTCCCTTTAACAAGGGAGTTAGTGACACACCGTCGATATGTTGTTCGGGGCGAAGAGGAAGTCCGCACAAATCTAAAATCGTCGGATAGAAATCGGCGCCGGTGACGGGCGTGTCATTCGTTGAACCAGGTTGTGTCACTTCCGGATACCGAATGTAGAACGGTTCGCGAATACCGCCTTCCCATTGTCGCCCCTTGCCGCCTCGCAACGGCAAGTTGCTCGTCGCGTACGCATCGCCTGATGAAACGCCACCGTTGTCACTGGTAAAGATCACAATGGTTGATTTGTCCAAGTTGCATTCGCGAAGAGCATCAAGCACATAACCGACAGCGGTGTCGGTCGTTTCGACCATTCCTGCGTAAACAGGGTGATCTTGCACCTGTCGAACGGGAAGCGTGCGATCAACTCTGAAACGAGACGAACCTGCCGGAAGTTTTGGAGCGACTTTTTGGTATTTCTGCCAAAGTGATTTTGTGGTTTGGACGGGCGCGTGCACGCTGTAGAAGGAAAGCATCGCAAAGAACGGTTTGTCTTGGTGATCGCGGATAAATGATGCGGTCTCAGATCCCAAACGCAACGTCAGCGACTCGCCCGAGGGGCCATCTTTCATTTGAGGGTTTCTGTAGGGCGTAAAAAATCCACCCGGTGGGCTTCCGCGGTGATGCCCGCCTACGTTGATTTCAAAACCGTGATCGGTTGGTAGTGAACCTTCACCGCCTAAGTGCCATTTCCCTGCAAAAAATGTTTTGTAGCCCGCTTGCTGCAATGCCTCAGCGAGCGAAACGTCTGAGTCCGGTAGGGCACGAACGTATTCGGCGGGAAGCAATGGATCCTCTCGTTTCCAGTCCATTCCCGACCGTGCGCCGATCCATTGTGTGATGCCGTGGCGTGCGGTGAATTGGCCGAGTTGGATACTCGCCCGCGAAGGACTGCAGACTCGACAAGTTGCATAGCCTTGAGTGAAACGCATTCCGGTTCGTGCAAGGTTATCAATATTTGGGCTGCGATAAAAAGTGCTTCCTTCCACCGAGAGGTCGTGCAGGCCCATGTCATCGACCAAGATCAAGACAACATTCGGCTGGTCGTTCTCAGACGACGGACCGGCAAACGAATCCGTTGTGAACACGTGACCGACCAACAACGTTTGCAACAAGCCAAGCAGAAATGGACGCATGGAGCCAACCGAAGGAGAGGAGCGATTTCGTCTGAGCGACGATTGTAATTGAAGTCACGCGGCGAAGCGTCGGCACGTGAAGGACGCGACCATTGGGGACGCAAACACTGGGAACGCGTCAGCGAGTGTCCGAATTCTTTGCTCACTTTGCGGGTTAACAATTCCATGCAAAGCGTTGTCACGCTTCGGGTTGCTGTCTATGGTCGCTTACACTTCGGGTTGCAAAGGTAGACAATCCGATTTCGCTATCACATTCGGCGACACACGCACTGCCGCGCATTATTTATGTGTGAGCAACGTTTCAATTTCCGTTGCCGCTGTGCTCGGTGCGTCACTATCCTGCAGCCGCTGCTTGCATAGTTCCAGTGAGTTGGGAACATCCAGATCGAGCACCTGCTTCAGCACACGTGCCAGATCGGCGTCCTTTCGCAACCAGGCTCCCGCGTCCATCAATTCGACGCGGTTTGCATTGTCAAATTGATCAAAGGCGAGTGGCCGAATCACTTGGGGGATCCCAGCAGCAAGAGCTTGTGACGTCGTCCCGATACCGCCGTGATGAACGATCGCACGACAGTGCGGTAACAACTGGCCCAGCGACACATAGGAGAGCGGGCGAACACTCGGTGGCAATTCCGTCGGGATGTTCTCGGTGTGCGTCGTCAGCAGAATCCCCGGAAGATCCAATTCCTGACAGGCTTTTGTCGCTGTTTCAAAAAACGCACGGCAATGCTGATGCGCCGTCCCCGCGGTAAAAACAATGGGTCGGTCATCTGGAACGGACATTGGTTGGCTGCTGCCATCGTTTAAAGGAAATCCACAATGAACCAACCGCGGGCAAAACGATCGTGTAGCCGGTGCGAACCAATCCGGGAACATGCCCAGAAGACGATCCGGTGAAAGCCACCATTCGTTCATGATTCGTCGAACAGGCGGCAACTGGTAGTCGCGTCGCTGCGCGTTGACTCTCTTTCGAAGGATGGGGTCGAGTACCAATGCATCGGCAAACCAATAGCTCATACGAAGAAACCAGGCTGGCTTGCTGACTTCAAAACACCATGGCGACAGTCTGGCAGGGTTTTCGGGCGTTCGTAGCGTGACCGGTTGCAAGAGCACCGAAGCCAAAGGTGTCTCCGGATTGGCGTCACGGAAGATACGGGATGCCAGATCGAGCGGATGCGACACCAACACGGTGTTGCCGGGCTGATGGTATTTGTGAATCACCTCCTGATGAAGCGGCAAGTAGTCCGCGATGATCAATCGAAACACCGTGATTGGGCCACGGATCGGTCGCCAAACGGTAGCCGTACCGATTGCATCTTCGAACTGCTGGCGACTGATGACCGGTTCGACGGTTAGGCCGGCTGCCGATGCAATCTCGGCATATGGTTCTGCCAGTGAGATAACGACATCATGGCCGCGCTCGAGAAGTTCTTTGCCGATTGCGACCATCGGGTTCACGTCACCGCGTGAACCGGGCGCCGAAAGAATCACACGCATGATCGGCTCAACGTTCGATGTTGTATTCGCTGAGTTTGCGATAGGCCGTGGCCCGACTGATGCCGAGCAACTGAGCGGCTTCGGGAACGCTGCCGCCCGTCTTTTGCAGCGCCTTTCGAATCAAGCGTTGCTCCCATTCGTCGATGCGAAGCGTTTCCATCTGACTCAAGCCCGCATCACGAAGACCCAAATCATCCAATTCGATTTGGGGGTCGTCCGCCATCACAACAGCGCTGTCGATCACGTTTCGCAACTGTCTGACATTTCCGGGCCATGGATATTCAAGCAATCGTGCCAACGCGTCATCACTGATCGCTAACTCACTTCGACCATGTTGGATGCGAAAGTGGTCAAGGAAGTGGCGCGTTAGGAGTTCGATGTCTTCACCACGTTCGCGAAGCGGCGGAACATAGAGTTCAAAGACACTCAAGCGATAAAACAGATCCTCACGAAATTTCTTCTCACGTACAAATTCAGCGAGATCGCGATTCGTTGCAGCAATCACTCGCACATCCACCAGAACTTCTTCGGTCGCACCGACCGGCAAAAAAGGATGACCCTCAAGGATGCGTAGCAACTTGGCCTGACCGTCGAGGGTCAATTCTCCAATCTCATCCAGGAACAGGGTTCCCGTGTGTGATTGCTGGAACCAACCGATGTGATCGCTGTCCGCACCAGTGAAAGAACCCTTTTTGTGTCCGAACAATTGGCTTTCGATCAAATCACGTGGGATTGCCGCGCAGTTGACCGTTAGCATGGGGCGCCGCGATCGAGGGCTCGATCGGTGCACGGCACGTGCGACGAGTTCCTTACCGGTACCGCTCTCACCGCGAATGAGCACGCTCCCGTTGGCTCGTCCAACCCGTTCGATTTTGGCCTTCAGTTTTGACATCGCGCTGCTGTCACCGATCAGCTCGTCGCTTTCCGCATTGCGATCAGCGATGCGTCGTTTTTCGGCTCGCAGCGAATCGTTTTCAAACGCGCGACTGAGACCGACCGCGAGTAGTCGCCCGGCCGCAACGGCCAATTCAAAGTGCGTATCTTCGAAGCCGGATTCATGACGATATAAATGCAACACGCCCATGTTGTTGCTGCCACTTTCCAGTGGCACGTAGATCGTGTCTGACCATTGATCATCACGACTCCAATCCGGGGGTCGCGAGGCATCGTTGATCCAGATGGCTTCTCCATCTTTCACAACGCGACGGATCAGACCTTTGCCCAGTGTGACCGCGTCACTTTTTTCTGCAGGCATGACACGTTGTGGTTTCAGTCTTCCATCACCGGAATCGAATGACAATCCGACCACATCGGCGCCGGTTCGATCCCGCAGCAACTCGATCACCGTATCGATGACTTCATCCGGGTTGTCTGATTTGAGAAGGTGCAGGCTAAGCGTGTAGAGATCGATTAAGTGTCCCGCGTTGGCGACGTCCGCCATGGGGTCTTCGCTCTCGATCAACCAGCTCTTCGCCGTTGAATAATCTTGAACGATGGTTTGTGATACCGTTCCTTCACCAAAGCCATCCATCGTTGGCTCGATCAGTTCCATGTCAGTACTGCCAACGGTGACGACGGTCTTGTTCATCAAACGGGCATGGTCGGTCTTTTGGCCGTTGACGTGCGTGCCGTTGCGACTGCTCGTGTCGCGCAGGTGCCAATTGCCATCCTCAAAATAGATGACCGCATGAAATCGTGAGCTGACCGGATCGGTCAACATGATTTCACAACTGGATCCTCGCCCGATGTGCATCGGGCGAGATGGGTCCAGAAAATACTGCTTTCCTTTTTCCGGTCCTGTGCGGACCGATAAATACGCAACCATGAGTCATTCAGGTCGTGAGACTGCCTACCGTGTACCGTCTCATTTTAAGGCGCATTGAATCTGAGGGCAGCGGGCAAGCTGGGTGTCCGAGGAAAATTCGCTTGATGATTCTTGCAAGGATGGGCTACAACTTGCCGAATCGTGGCGCGGATCACTCGTTGTTTTTCGCCTTGGTACGGATGACACCTTTTGCTAATCTCCGCCTCGCTCGCCAAATGAAGCTCAATGGCGGCTCGGAATCGACGCTATTCCGATGAGTGGTGTTTCGCTGGAAAGGAGTCCAAAGTGGAAACCAACCCAACCTCTGTATGCGTTCATATTCGCTGGATGATCCGTCGCGATATGCCGTCTGTACTGGCGATCGAGAACGCGTGTTTTGAATTTGCCTGGACCGAAGACGACTTCATTCGCTGCCTGCGCCAACGCAACTGCATTGGTATGGTTGCAGAGGAAGATGACAAAGTCGTCGGGTTCATGATTTATGAACTGCACAAGAACCGTCTGCACATCTTGAATTTCGCCGTCCACCCGGAGCATCGCCGCACCGGAATCGGCCGCGCGATGATTACCAAGCTTCTCGGCAAACTCTCGCTGGAACGGCGCAACCGCATCATGTTGGAAGTCCGGGAAACCAACCTGGAAGCCCAGCTATTCTTCAAGTCGATCGGCTTCCGGGCGATTTCGGTTTTGCGAGACTTCTACGACGATACCATCGAAGATGCCTACCTGATGCAATTCCGATATCAGCCGAGTGCCGAGGAACTGGCTCAGCCACACAATCGGATTTCGAAGCTAGCGGGCTAGGTTCGGACTGGGTTTGGGCTTGGGCGAAGTCCAGGCTCGGGATAAACGCAGAGGCCGCTAAGTCGCAGAGATCTTGCTGTGGCGTCCGCGATTACTTCGCAGCGTCGTGGATCGCTTCGAGTTCCTTCAGCAGTGGCCCACGCTGATTTTCCTCGATCATCAGTGCCCGATGATCGAGCAGGAAAAGACAGTCTGAAACACGCTCAGAGTGCGGAGTGCTGACCGGTTTCCTGCACCGCCTTTCGCTGCATCGGGAGGAGGAGCGGAATCCTTCGCCGATCGGCAGTTGTCTTTCTTTGGCCGCGTGGATGATGCGGTCGCGGGTTGATCGATCTTTTGCGAGCCATCCGATCTTGTAGTGGGCCGGAGATACGTCGACTGGCTCGTTCGCCCGATTCTGTCCATGAATCAGATGCCAATCGGACAATCGGTCTTGGTGTTGGGCCAGCCAGTCCACCGTCGAGGCCCGCAACCGATTCCATTCATCTACGCGATCTAGCTGTGGCGCAATGACTGCCGCCTGAAGTGGTGAGAGCGGATAAACCTCTCCGGGCCGATCCATCAACGGGCCCAGTCGCGCGGCGAGTCGGGGCGAATTGGCCAGAATCGCGCCACCACCGCCGGCAGACACTATTTTGCTTCCGCCAAAACTCAGGGTCGCGAAATCCCCAAAACTGCCAACGAGTTGTTTGGAGATGGACATGCCGATGACTTGGCAAGCGTCTTCTATGCAGACCCAGCCGTTTTGTTTGCAAGTTTCCGCAATCGTCGCGACATCCGCGGGTTGGCCGTATAGGTGAGTCGCGATCAGGGCCCGAACGCTTGGCCCTGCTGCGTCATCCAGTTGCTCGGGGTTCATCGAAAGGGTCTCCGGATCGATATCGACGAGTACCGGACGCGCGCCGAGTAGCTCAATCGTGCGGAAATTGCCCGGGTAGTCGTATCCGGCCAAAACCACTTCGTCTCCCGGACCCACCTGTGCGGCTCGAAGAGCGATTTCGATCGCAGCGTTTCCACTGCTGCATAAGCGAACGGACTCGGCCTGAAACTGCTCACGAATCCGTGACTCGAGATCACGGCAAGACTGGCTGTGGTATCTGCCCCAATCGCCGGACGTCAGCAATGAGCGAACGGATTCCGTGATTTCGGGCCAGTCGGGGGGCCATTTCGGAAGGGAGAGGGTCATTCCGCGGCGTTCTTTCGATCAGCTTTCAAGTTCGATTTTGGTGCCCGTTTGATCATCGGTGGGACCCGAAATCGGGACGACCGAATCGCGCATCTGACGGCGGTCGGTGTTCGAATCGGATTCTCGGCAAGTGCCGGTATTTGCTGGGCTTGTGACGTTTTTTCCGCTTCCATATCATGCTGCATTCGTCGCGACCCCGATGATTCGTCCGGTACTGGAATCCGGCTGCTTGGGTCGACGGGATTTGCCGCTTGCGATCCGGAAGGCTCTCTGTTGATCCTTGAAGATTCTATGGCCGTTATGGCCGACGTTTTGACCCGTTGGGGCTTATTGCTAGCCGCCAATGAGGGTGCGCCGGCGGATCCGCCAGCAATCGCCAGGATCCTGAACAATCCGCTGTTTCCACTCGTTGCTCTCGGTCTGCTCTTCTACTTCATCATCTTAATGCCAGAACGCCGTCGCAAGTCGGAAGAGGCAAAGTTGATGTCTACGATGAAGAAGAACGATCGGGTGATCACGATCGGTGGTATCCATGGCACGATTGTTTCTGCCGCCCCCGACAACCCAGTCGTGACCATCAAGATTGATGAGGCGGGAAACACACGCGTGAAAGTGAATCGTTCCGCCATCGCGACGATCGTCTCGGACAAAACCAAGGAATCCGACAAGACAAAAGAATCCGAAGACAAAGCCGCGACGGGCAAGCTATCGGCTTCCGAAGCGAAAGACAAATAACACAACCGTTGAAAACGAAATACGACCGTTGAATGGGCAGCGGCCGGAGTCCGGCGAAGGAACACGCTAAGCCTCGGCATTCAGACTGCCACTCTCAAACCCCGAATCCACGATTCAACAATAAAACGATGGACTGCTCTCTCTTAAACTCGGCGATCCTAAACCTCTCCATGCTCGCCCAAGCGGACAATGGTGAAGGCCCTTCGTACACGCAGATTTTTTCTGTGATTGCTGCCTTGGCGCTGTTGATCCTCCCGTTTGTATTTGGGGGGGTGCTGGCCAAGTCGCTCAAGATGCCCAATTACGGCACACGGTTCGGATGGGTGTTGCTCGCCATTTCAGCCAGCGTCGTTGTGCTGAGTCTTCGCTGGCCAGGTCTTGGCGTCGACCTGCGTGGTGGCACGATTCTGGTGTACGAGATTGACTCGGACAAATTAAGCCAAGTTGAAAAAGAAGGTGGTCAACGCATCAAGTCCGAGGACTTGATTGAACCACTCACACGTCGGATCAACCCAAGCGGTACCGAAGAAATCGTTTTGCGTCCCTACGGGGAAACTCAAATCGAAATCATTGTTCCGGCGGTCGATCAACGCGAAGTTGATCGGATCAAGTTGCTGGTCGAGGAAGCTGGCAT
This sequence comes from Planctomycetota bacterium, assembly GCA_039179795.1. Taxonomy (GTDB): domain Bacteria; phylum Planctomycetota; class Planctomycetia; order Pirellulales; family Pirellulaceae; genus Rubripirellula. The sequence goes on from JBCDEM010000030.1 coordinate 53,803, forward strand.
CCTGCGATTTGCCATCCTGGCCAACCAAGCGGATCACGACCTGCAAATTCGGCAAGCCATCGCGCTGTCCGAGAGTGAACGATTGGGTGAACGTACCGCTGACACCGTTCGAGACGCAGCCGGGCAAGTGATTGCGTTCTGGGCCAACGTTGACCGAGAGGAAATGAAGGACAAATCAAAAGGTCCTATGAGAGTCGATGTCAGTGGATCACTGATTCGAAACCCAGACACGGGACAGATTATTAATTCCGCCCAGTTTGGCGGTGGAAACGGCGAACAACGCATTGCGGACTTTATCGACCGCGAAGGCATCTCCGGCATCGATACGTTGATGATCGTCGATCCCGACTTGGACATCACCGGTGAAGATTTGGCGTTTGCGGCGAGCACTTTCGATCAAAACGGCTCGCCCGCGGTCGCGTTTACACTGACAGACGCCGGTTCGAGTCGCTTCTTCGAACTTACGTCAGAGAATGCACCTAAAGGCAGTCGTCAACGGCAACTCGGTATCGTTCTGGATGACAACCTGCTGTCCGCTCCGAACATCCTGCAGCCCATTAGAAAAGAAGGTCGAATCACGGGACGATTCACGCGAGCAGAAGTCGAACAGCTGGTTCAGATCCTGAAAGCCGGTCAGTTGCCGGCGGCTCTAACGAAACAGCCGATCGCGGAAAACCAAATTGACGCGACGTTAGGCGCAGACACGATTGAAAAAGGCGTCAAGGCGATTGGTATTTCGCTGGCCTTGGTGCTCGTCTTCATCATGGTCTATTACCGGTTCGCAGGAATCATGGCGTGCATTGCGCTCGCAATGAACTTGGGGATGATTCTGGCCACGATGGTGGTCATCAATCAGCCGCTGACGTTGCCTGGCCTAGCCGGTCTCGTGCTGACCGTTGGTATGTCGGTCGATGCTAACGTGCTTATCTTCGAAAGGATTCGCGAGGAGCTAAAAAAAGGCGCTGCAGCCAGGATGGCGATTCGCAATGGATTCGGCAAAGCGACCGTCACGATTATCGATGCGAACTTAACCACATTGATTACCGCGATTGTTTTGTACGCAATCGGCACAGACCAGATTCGTGGTTTCGCGGTGACGCTGATCTTGGGCATCCTGTTTTCGATGTTCACCGCGATTTATGTTTCGCGAACACTGTTCGATATCGCCGAGCGACATGGTTTCCTTTCTCTGGGAATGTCAGACGGAGTAAACTCGATCAAAAGCAAGTTTTCCGGGGAATCCGGGCTCGACTTCATTGGCAAGGGCAAAGTCACCGTTGCGGTCTCCAGCATTTTGGTTCTTATCGGGATCGCCTCGCTGTTCGTACGTGGCAAGGGAATCCTCGACATCGATTTTGCTGGCGGCTCTTCCGTTCAGTTCCGAATCGATCAATCGGTACCCTCTGATGAGATCCGTGACCTCGTTAAACCCGTCATGTTGTCGAATGAAAAGCAAGAGGCTGTTCCGTACACGGTCAATGGCGTCAGCATGCAAGGAGTTCCGGAGAACACGGTTTATAAAGTCGATGTCTCGAGCGAACTCGGGAATGTTGATGACCTCAAGGCGGCGATCACCAAAGCATTTGGCGACGCGACGGATATCAATCTGGTGACGTTTGAGGTTTCCGTTTCTCCAGGCGGCAGTTCGAGTTTGACGCCAGCACGCAACGCGAACGGAGTCATGTTGACGGCTCTGCAAGCCGACCCTCAGGAAGCAGAAAGCAATTCAGCCGAAGGGGACTCAGGAAATACGACGCCCGATGAAGTCGAATCCGAGACGGAAGCAAACGAGGCTGGCAGCGATGATAATCCGGTAATCATCTCGGCTGACGAAGAGACCCAGACTCGGGAATTGACACTTCGCATCTCCGGCAGCGAAGAAGTCAGCAGCACGTCCGCTTCAATCAACGGTGTCACGCTGAAGGAGTTGCTAATCAGTTCGGCTGAAGAGGCCCAAGTGCCGCTGACCGAACAGCTAATCACCCTCACTCCACTTCCCGTCGATGCGGATGACGAGGAGCGATTACCCAATTGGAAGCAGGAATCAAACCTGACATTCGCGAAGTGGAAGATTGAATTCACCTTGTCGCCGGCCGATGCCGACGCGGTGATGAACGTGCTTAAACAAAGATTGGATTCGGATCCCATCTGGATCAGCAGCAGCAGCGTTGGAGCTCGTGTTGCCGGCGATATGATTGGTCGTGCGTTTGGTGCCCTTTTTGCTTCGCTGCTGTGCATCATTGGTTACATCTGGTTCCGTTTTCAACGTGTACTATACGGGTTCGCTGCGGTTGCAGCCTTGTTGCACGACGTCTTGATCACACTCGGAGCCATCGCTGTCAGCTACTGGTTGAACGATGTATTTGGGTTCCTGAAGATTGATCAATTCAAGATCAGCCTGACCGTGGTGGCAGCCATCCTGACGATCATCGGTTATTCACTGAACGATACGATCGTGGTATTCGACCGAATTCGTGAGACGAAAGGAAAAGCACCTCGATTGACCGGTGACATGATCAACGCCAGCATCAATCAAACCCTCAGTCGAACGTTATTGACATCGTTAACAACGCTCATCGTTGTTGTGCTGCTTTACTGGTTCGGTGGAGCGGGCATTCACGCTTTCGCATTCGCCTTGGTCGTCGGTGTGATTGCTGGTACGTACAGCTCGGTATTCATCGCCAGCCCCATCCTGTTGTGGTTGATTCAAAGCGGCGAACGAAAAGCGGCAGCCTAGGGATTGACGTTCGATCTTCTGGTTGTCAGATACGATCAAAGCGATGGCTTACGATTCGGTCACACGAGTCGAGAACCAAACGACACAAGGCAACGGATCCCAAGATTCAGGGATTCGTTGCCTTTTTCAATGAACCAACGACTCCCACGGGAGTCCCGTCAGTCAAAATCTCGAACCCAACACAGACGAAATGCGAAGTCTAGCATTCTGCGTGATCGCCGCTCTTGTCCCCGGACAGGCATCCGAACAGGCATACGGACAGGCATCCGGACAGGCATCCGGACAAACACCGTCGGAACTGAGCTCTTTGCAAAAGGACCTGCAATACCTCAGTAGCGACGAGCTTCTTGGTCGAAGTGTTACCGATGAGTCGATTGATGTCGCGGCGGATTACGTGGCGAAGCGAATGTCGGAAATCGGGTTGAAATCGGATGTCGTCGATGGAACGCCATTCCAGCCCGTCGATGTCGCTTTGGAAGCTCAGGTCGGTTCGGTTGAGAACAATCGGGTCGTTTTTCGAAACACAGAAACGCAAGATGAAGTCTTTGAAGCGACGCTACCCGATGGCATGAGCCCTCTATCGATTGGCTCCAGCAATGGCGATGTCACGGGTCGGATTGTCTTTGTCGGCTACGGCATCACCGCACCTCTATTGGGCTTTGATGACTACGCCGATGTCGATGTGAACGGGGCCACGGTCATCGTGATTCGAAAAGAGCCGCGATTGTCAGACCCCGATAGCCCGTTCGACGGAACACGAAGTAGTCGACATGCGCTCTTCACCACAAAAGTAAACAACGCGATCAGCCAAGGCGCCGCGGCCATGATCTTGGTGAATGATCCAGCAAGCGTTCGCAGTGCCGTTTTGAATGTTCGTAGCCAGATCAGTCAGGAAGAGAATCGGCGAGCCAGAATTACGCAACAAATGGAGGCGCTTCCGGAAGCTCTCGTAAACGCGCGAAAGAAGCTGCAGAACAGTCTGGGGCTGATTGATCAATCGATCAAAGGCTTGGAAAACGACATCACCGTTGCCGAACGCGGCGTCCTGGATGTTGGTGCAGCTGGCGATCGACCGCAGGGGCGACAGATGATTCCTGTTGTTTCGATGGCTCGCGATGTGATCGACGAACTGCTGCAAGCGGATGCGGGGAAATCGCTCGCCGAATACGAAGCGGAGATCGATGCAAAGACGGCTCCTGCCAGTTTTGAACTCACGAAGCACTCGATCGAATTGCAATCGGAAATCAAACCGACCGTTGCCAATACCAAGAACGTGTTGGGTATTCTGCCTGGTCGCGGAGCATTGGCCGGACAGACGATCGTCGTAGGAGCTCACTACGACCATGTTGGTATGGGCGGATACGGATCACTGGCTCCTGGGACCGTCGCGATTCACAACGGCGCGGATGACAATGCCAGTGGTACGGTCACGATGCTTGAAGTCGCAACACGTATGAACGCTGAACTGAAAGATGTCGATTCGCACCGACAGATACTATTCATGGCATTTACTGGCGAAGAGCGTGGCTTGATCGGTAGTCAGCATTACGTCAAGGATCCGGTCATTCCGCTAGCAAACACCGTGGCGATGGTGAACCTGGATATGGTCGGTCGGCTTCGTGACAACGAACTGACGGTTTACGGCACGGGCAGCGCGAATGGCTTTGACGAGCTGATTGACCGTGCGAACGAGAAAGGAAAGTTCAAACTGGAAAAGGTCCCCAGTGGGTATGGTCCCAGTGACCATCAGTCTTTTTACCAGTCGGGCGTTCCCGTTTTGTTCTTCTTCACTGGCCTGCATAACGATTATCACCGGCCATCTGACGATTTCGACAAAATCAACTTCAAAGGCCTGTCCCGCATAACCGATATAGTTTCCGAGGTCACGCTTGAACTGGCGACTGATCCGCAACGTCCCGAGTACGCTGAAACAGAGAAGAGTGGCCAAAATTAGTCGTTCCAGTACGGCTTATTTGGCTGTAACGCTCTCGACCGACGGCGACTCCATCGTCCTTTCCGGACTGATGGCGGGCAGCGGCCTAGAAAGCGGGCCTCCGAGCTGGGGATCGATTGCAGATTCTCGGCGGACGCGACATCAAAACAACGGAGGACGTTCAGAGCTCAATGCGAACGCGTTCCCCGGGCCAAGAGGTCACAGTCAGCGTTCCGCACGGGGGAAAGTCGATCGAATTCACGGTTCGTTTGGATTCACGACCAGACGGTAGAGAATTCGAAGATTTTTTGGTCGAGCAGTGGGTTCGGTCAATTTCAATCTTTACGGCAAAGCCCTCGGGTGCCACAATCCGCAACGTATGGAACTCGCTCAACGGCGAGTCGGCGCGAATGTCTTGATCATGGTGAAGGAAGCCTGATACGACAGACATTAGCGTCACATGGATGCGCACCTACAACGCAAGGAGAGCGGACGTGCGATTTTTCGGCAAAGCGGCCATTGCGGCCATCGTTTCACTAACTGCCCTGGCGCCGGTAACGGCAGCAGCCCAAGAAACTGGGCATCGTATCGCGGTAGTTGACGTAGCTTACGTCTTCAAGAATCACCCTGGCATCAAAAATCAGGTTGCACAGGTCGAAGCTGACCTGAAAGCCTACGATGCTGAATTGAAAGCGAAGCGCGACGAACTGCAGCAAGCAGCAGAGCAGCTTAAGACCTTTAAGGTTGGCTCGCCTGACTACGCTGCGCAAGAAGAGCGTGTGGCTCAATTGGAGTCGAAGCTGCGATTGGACATGCAGCGTAAGCGGCAAGAATTGGCTGAGAAAGAAGCCAAGATCTACTTCGACAATTACAAGTTGATCTCCGAAGGCGTGAAATTCCTCGCCGGTCATTACAAAATCAACTTGGTCTTGCGCTACAACAGCGAAGACATGAACAAAGAAAACGGCGACTCTGTGATTCGCGGTGTGATGAAAAACATCGTTTACCATGACGAGTCGTTGGATATGACCAAAGGCGTGATGCAATACTTGGATCAACGTCTGAAAGTCGCTAGCGGTCAAGGGACGTCCGCAACGCGATAACGATCTGCTCGGCGACATAGCCAAGAGCTCTGTCGTTTTAGCGGCAACGTTGGGGTCAGCTTTGCCGGGCCCCAGCGTCGCCATCTGAGCCGCAACTGCGTTATCTACAGTGCGGCGCGATTGCGAAACCACCGATGGGAGGCCAGTCGCGTGACTCCTTCACGCAATGAACATACGATCGCGGGTTCGTGCCAAGTTTCTGGGCGCGGCTATTGGAGTGGTCAATATGTTACGGTCGAAATTCACCCGGCCGCACTCGGAACCGGTGTAAGGCTGGTTCGCAGCGACCTGCCTTCCCAGCCGGAATGTCCGGCTGATGTTCTGCATCGCGAAGCGATTGCTCTACGCACGAACTTGGCCTGCGGCGAAGCCCGCTTTCAAATGATCGAGCATTTGATGGCTGCGTTGGCTGGTTTGGAAATAGATAACTGCATTGTTGAAATCAACGGTGAAGAACTGCCTGCGCTTGACGGTAGTAGTCGTGGCTATGTCGACCCTTTGATGTCGGCCGGATTAATTGTCCAAGCACGCGCACGGAAGCGTTTGGTGATAAATCAGCGATACCGCATCGGAACTCCGGAAAGTTGGATCGAGTTCGCTCCTGCCAAGCATGGCGAGAGTTACTACGAATACCAACTGAGTTTTGATGATGAGACGCCCATCAAGCCACAGGCTTACCAAGTTGAATTGAGTCCCGATCGATTTGTTCGCGAGGTTGCACCGGCTCGAACCTTTGTGACCCACGCGCAAGCTGAGCAGATTCGTGCCGCCGGCATGGCCAGTCATGTCACGAATCAAGATCTGTTGGTCATCGCTGATGACGGGCCGATTGCAAATCACTTTCGTTTTCGTAACGAGTGCGCGCGACACAAAACGCTTGATCTGATCGGTGACTTGTCGTTAGCCGGATTCGACATCATTGGTCGTGTGATCTCGTTTCGCGGTGGTCACCGATTGAATGCTGAAGCTGCGACGCGATTGGTCCAGCTAGCTGCCGCTGAGGCCGCACCCGCAGGATTAACGCAACCCAACAGGTTTCAGCGTCCCGAGGCGGCTTGAAAAGAGTTTCCTTTGAATGGAGCAGCCATGAGTACTGTCATCGCCCAGACCGCCGTTGTTGACCCACGTGCCAAACTTGGCAAGAACGTGCGAATCGGTCATTTCTGCGTTGTTGGAGCGGACGTTTCGATTGGTGATGGGACCGTGATCGATGATCATGTCGTGATCTCGGGCGTGACGCGCATCGGCGAAGAGAATCACATTTTTCCTGGCGCCGTTATCGGAGCTCATCCCCAGGACACCGGCTATAGCGATTCGCCGACCTGCGTGGAAATCGGAGATGGAAACACCATTCGTGAACACTGCACGATCAATCGCGCGAGTGAAAAAGAAGACGGCATCACTCGGGTCGGAAGCAACAATTATTTGATGATTGGCACACACGTCGGACACGATTGTGTGCTGGGTGATCGGATCGTCACCGCCAACAACTGTTTACTCGGCGGGCACGTCCATGTTGGCAACGACGTAACCATTGCCGGCGGCGTTGCGGTGCATCACTTTGCATCGATCGGCCAGTTGGCGTTCGTCGGTGGCATGAGTCGAGTCCTGCAAGATATCCCACCCTACATGTTGTGTGATGGGGATCCCGCAAGGCCTCGTTCCTGCAACAGCGTCGGGCTGCAGCGACATGACTATCCAAAAGAAGACATCGAGGTTCTGACGAAAGCCTACAAACTGCTGTACCGCAAACGAATCGGAATCGAAGCTGCCAAGTCCGAGCTGCTTGGCTCGGGACCCATCCGCCCTGTTCTGAAACATCTGTTCGATTTTATTGACCACACTTGCGGCGGCCGACGAGGTCGGGGCCGCGATCGAAGGAAGGTTGCCGCGTGAGCAAGCTACGTTTTGCCGTTATTGGTACTGGCCATCTGGGAAGAATTCACGCCAAGTTATTGGGGCAAGTCGACGGTGCCCAGTTGGTTGCCGTGAGTGATCCGAATGAACCTGCTCGGCAGCAGGTCGCCGACCAGCACGATGTTCCCGCATACGCGAACTACCGTGATTGCATCGAGTCGATCGATGCGGCCGTTGTTGCGTCACCGACAGATACACACGCTGACGTCGTCGGGGATCTGTTGCGGGCTGGAAAGCACGTCTTCGTTGAAAAGCCATTGACCATCGACCGTGAAGATGCGCGACGTCTAGCACTGTTGGCATCAGCACGGCGAAGTACGTTGCAAGTCGGACACGTTGAACGATTCAATCCCGCGTTCACCGCACTGGGCAATCTGGGTGTCGACGTCAAATATGTCGAGGCCGTTCGCGCTTCCAGCTTTCCTGGACGATGCTTGGATGTCGGCGTTGTCATGGACTTAATGATTCACGACTTAGATCTCGTACTGTCATTCACTGATGCGGCTGTTCGTTCTGTTTCCAGTAGCGGTCTATCCGTCATTAGCGACCACGAAGATCTGGCTGAAGCGCGGATCGAGTTCGAATGTGGATTGGTTGCCTGCTTGAAGGCATCACGAATCAGTCCGGCACCGGCACGGCAGATGCAGGTCTATGGAGCCAACGGCTACGCGGACATCGACTTTGGTGGTCCGTCCTTGTCAGTCGTTCGGCCCAGTGAAACAGTTAGCAACCGTAGCTTCGATCTGTTTGCCGAAACAGACAATCCACTCGACTACTCCGGTCGATTGTTTAGCGAGCGGTTGTGCTGTGAGACGTTAGACTTGGAACCAAGGAACGCGATCCTCGACGAATTACACGATTTTGTAATCAGCGTGCAGACAGGGATGGCTCCAACCGTCGACGGAGCTGCCGGAGCATACGCCGTCGATGTTGCGCAACGAGTTCTGGAGTCGATTGAACAACGTTGCTGGTACGCTGATGCAACAGAATCGGAAACGGGACCTCACGCGGTCCGGCGCGAACGCATCGAAAACGCGACCCGCCGCCGCGCAGCATAAGTCAGCTCTGCGTTGCTTCTGCGAGATGTTCTCCCGTTTTGGGAGCTTCCCGCTTCAACGCTTCGCAGCGGGTCGCAAAACGCAGTCTGTGGAAGCGGGGCACTTGCACGGCCAGAAAGGGGAGGGATTCCTAACTTCTCGTGACCTTCTGAGTATCAAGGCTCGCATCAATTCGCGTGCGCACCGCTACTCCCGAAGGCGGTCCTGCTGCCGTAAAATCTGGTCTTGGTAAATCAGCAACCCCTTCCCCTCCCGACCGGATTGCCGCAATGACGGATGCTTCTGGGCAGATTGATCACGTTCTCAGTGAGGACCGCACGTTTCCACCGTCCCCAGAATTCACTGCAAAAGCAGTATTCAACACGATGGAGCAGTACGAACAGACGTACCAACGCGCCAAAGTGGATCCCGACGCTTTTTGGAAGGAACAGGCCGAAGAGCATCTTCACTGGTTCGAACCGTTTGATACGGTCTGCCAATGGGATGCTCCGAATGCCAAGTGGTTCGTCGGAGGAAAAACGAACGCCAGCTACAACTGCCTTGATCGCCACGTGGAAGCTGGGCGCGGCGATCGAACCGCGATTCTGTGGGAGGGTGAACCTGGTGAAACGCGCACTCTTACGTATGCCGAACTAAGGACGGAAGTCGCCAAATGCGCCGCGGCTTTGGAGGAGTTGGGTGCCGAAACCGGTGACGTCGTAAGTGTTTATATGCCGATGACGCCCGAGCTCGCGATCGTCATGCTCGCGTGTGCTCGGATTGGCGCTGTGCATTCGGTGATCTTTGCCGGCTTCAGCGCGGAGTCGATCGCGGACCGAAATAACGATGCAAAGGCAAAGTTAATCGTCACTGCCGATGGGCTTTACCGACGCGGTAAAGTCTTGCCGCTCAAAGAGACCGTGGACGAAGCATTAAGCAAGAGTCCGTCGGTCGAAAAATGTCTCGTTCTACGCCGTGTCGGACAGGACGGCGTATCGATGCAAGACGGTCGTGATGTTTGGTGGCACGACATCGTGGACAAGCAGTCCGGCGACCTTCCGGCAAAACCACTCGATAGCGAATCATCGCTGTTCATCTTGTACACGTCCGGAAGTACAGGAAAACCAAAAGGCATCCGTCATTCCACTGCGGGCTACAACCTGTGGGCAATGAGGACGTTTCAGTGGGTGTTCGATCATCGCGAGGACGATGTCTACTGGTGCACGGCCGATTGCGGTTGGATCACCGGTCACAGCTATATCGTCTACGGTCCGTTGTCGGCCGGCGCGACGTGTTTGATGTACGAAGGCGCGCCGAACCATCCTGCAGAAGATCGCTTTTGGGATCTCGTCGAGAAATACAAAGTCACCATTTTGTACACGGCGCCGACCGCAATCCGTGCGTTCATTAAGTGGGGTGATGAGCACGTCGAGAAACACGATCTTTCCAGTTTGAGGCTGCTGGGAAGCGTCGGCGAAGGGATCAATCCCGAGGCGTGGATGTGGTACCACGAAAAGATCGGCAACGAAAAGTGCCCCATCGTTGATACGTGGTGGCAAACGGAAACGGGCGGCATCATGATGAGCCCTTTGCCAGGTATCACCGCGACGAAACCTGGGTCGTGCACGAGACCCCTTCCAGGTGTCGTCCCAGCGATCGTTGATGAGGCTGGTAATCCGGTTGACGCCAACAGCGGTGGCATGCTTTGCATTGCACAGCCATGGCCAGGCATGCTGCGAGGAATTTGGGGCGACGAGGAACGGTTCGTTGAGCAGTACTGGTCGACCGTTCCCGGTAAATACTTGACCGGCGACAACGCGCGACAAGATGAAGACGCCTACTACTGGATCATGGGACGGATCGATGATGTGATCAATGTCTCCGGTCACCGTCTCAGTACAATCGAAGTCGAGAGTGCATTGGTCAGCCATGACGCCGTATGCGAAGCCGCCGTCGTCGGTCGCCCCGACGATTTAAAGGGTCAAGCGATCGCCGCATTCATCACGATTCGGGATCGAGAGCCTGACGATGAACTGCGGAAGGAGCTGAAGCAGCATGTGCGAAAGCAGATCGGGGCGTTAGCGCAACCAGACGACCTGCGTTTTGCAGCGACGCTTCCCAAAACACGAAGCGGAAAAATCATGCGTCGCCTCCTAAGAGACATCGCTAGCGGACGCGAAGTCGCAGGAGACACATCGACCCTAGAAGACTTTACCGTTCTAGCCAAACTGAAAAGCGACGACGAATAATCGTTCAGAAATCGGCTGCCCGCAAAGTCGCAAAGCATGATTTGGCGCGGTATCCAGTTTTCCTTTCTGTGACCTCGTTTCAAATCTCAAAAAGGGGGATGGATGAACGAGAATGTCCGTGTTGTGTAACGACAACGGTCATCGAGTACGGCTTCGCTGAGTACGAGTACCGCTTCGCTGAGTACGAGTACCGCTTCGCTGAGTACGAGTACCGCTTCGCTGAGTACGAGTACCGCTTCGCTGAGTACGAGTACCGCTTCGCTGAGTACGGGTACCGCTTCGCTGAGTACGGGTACTGCTTCGCTGGGTATGAGTACCGCTTCGCTGGGTAAGAGTACGAGTAGGATTCTTTATGGCTCTGACGCCACCGTGAAGCGGTCGGAATGTTCATGGGCGTTTCATTTCAGCGAGTCGCTGATGAAAAATGCCATCAAAAGAGTCCTCGAGAATTGCCTGATTGACTTGGCGTCTGCGCGAAACGTCAACGTTCTGTGATTCCACAAAAAAACCGGTCGGTGGCGGTTAGGCCTCCGACCGGTTAAGTGTTTCAGTCTGTCGGCGGCAAAATGGAGCCGCTGGGAGAAACGCGGGAGCCTCAGCGTGCTACTGCACAAGCCTTTGAGTGACTCTGGCGAACCCTGTAAATGATCCCTCTGCCGAAAATAGGAAGACTGAAACAGTTGTGGGCGTATTCAATCCCACAACCGAATTTTAGACTCGCATTGGCGGTCAGCAAGGTGGATCGGCATCAGAAACCCTCGATGTTCACATCTTTCCGAGGATTCCTGCGACGATTTTACTGCCCGGTTTGCTACTTTTTTCCGCTATCGGGTAATCTTTTCAGCGCAACGTTGCGAAATTCAACTGCGTCGCCGTGTCCGGCAAAACCAAAGAAACCGCTCGCTCGATCTTTCCCAGGATGCGGTCGGTTCGCCATGTAGTCGCTGACTTCGTTCAGATCCGTATCCAAAATAATGTTGCCATTTAATTCGACTCGGATCGTGCTGCCATTGATCGTGACTTCCTGGAAGTTCCACTGTCCGGCCTCTCGCAAGTAGCCGCGAACGGCGGGCACCATTCCATACGCACTGCCGTGGTATTGCCGTGCGTCCAATTTGGCGTACTTGGGATGTTCCGAGTCGAGGACCTGCAGTTCGCACATGGCCGCGTAAGCTGGGTCACCATTGCCGGGTGATCGAATTGCCAGCCCATTGTTGCCTCCCGGTGGTAATCGAAATTCCAAGCGAGCGACGAAGTTGGCGTATTCATCTTTGGTTAGCAACATGCCACCTTTACCCGCCTTGCACCGGATGGCTCCGTCGACGACTTCATAGTTGTCAACGCTTCCTTGCCAGCCGTCGAGGTTTTCACCGTTGAAGACCGACGTGAACGATTGGCCCTGGTGTTCTTGCAAAAATTCGTTGGAAGTTTCGGGCGACAGTTCATTGACCCAGATGTTTCGCCAACGAATCTCGCCACCGTGTGTTTGCAGTTCGATGGGGCCGGAGCGGAACAGCGGTGCGTTTCGATCCCAGAAATTCTCCATGATCGCGTTATCGACGACCAACTTGCCATTCAAGTAAACGGTCGTGCGTGCGCCGATCTGACGAATGAGGAATTGATTCCACTCGCCGAAGCGGCTGTCGGCCAAGACGAAAGGATCTTTGCCAGGCGCGCCGGCGCTATTGTTCCAAAGGCCGCCGCTTCCCAAGTTGGATCCGATGCCAAACTTGCCTGGGTCGGTGTAGTCCCAGATTTGGACTTGGGGATTCGCTTTAAGGTAGATACCGCTGTCAGCTCGAGCAACGGTTTTGTACTCGAGCATCAATTCATAGTCGGTGTAATCTTTATTGGTGACGAGGTAGGCACCCTTTCCATCGTTGACCAGTTCGCCATCTTCGATGGTCCAGTGCTTCTTTGCGTCCGCCATCCACTGAGCCATTTTCTCTGCCCGTTCCGACTGGGCCATTTCCGCGAGTTTAATCGGGCTGAAATGCGGTCGAGCATGCCAGCCATCCATCGATTCGCCGTCAAAAATGGGAACGAAACCCTGTGGTGGCTCTTCCCCGTGAGTGGGTAAGCAGAGGAAGAGCGTGGCGGAGGCGGCTATTAGAGACGCAAACAATCGCTTCATATCAAATCCGAATCGGTAGGACGTATGGAGGTAAAGGAGGGAAAGCGGATTGTAATCAAAGCGGGCCGATGACAGTATTCGTCGGGACGTTCATCGTTTTTTACCCCGGAATTCGGGTCGATTTTGGATCCAATAATGGTGTGTCGGTGTCCCAGGTTCAGCCGCACCTAAATCATGAATTCTCGAAGTGAATTCTCGCCCCCGCGATCGTGCAGCATTGACTCCCCCTCCCAGGTCCATCAGAATTTCTTCCATCGAGATTCACCACGGTGACCAGTAGCTGAGGGAGTGGACCGTTTTCATCCTTTTTGGTTGGTCAGTGTTTGGGGCCCGTTGTCTCAATGGTGAAAGAGTCTAGGGTTAGTTTTGTGACGAATATTTATGTAGGGAACCTAGCGTTCTCCGCGACGGATGAAGATCTTCGATCGGCATTTGAGCAGTTCGGAGAAGTGACGTCGGTCAGTATCATCCAGGATCGAGAGACTGGGCGATCAAGAGGGTTTGCGTTTGTCGAGATGGCAGACGGCGACCAGGCGAAAGAGGCAATTGAGAATTTGGATGGAGCCTCAATCAGTGGCCGAACCGTCAAAGTGAATGAGGCACGTCCTCGCGAACCACGAGGCGGTGGTGGTGGCGGCGGCGGCGGCCGAGGACGAGGCGGCTACGGTGGTGGCGGCGGTGGCGGCTACGGCGGCGGTGGCGGAGGCTACGGCGGCGGTGGTGGTGGACGCGGGGGTGACCGAGGCGGTCGGTACTAAGCCCTTTTCACATAGCAGCGGCCAATAAACGGAATCAGCAAGACGGGACAAGCAGCAATGCTTGTCCCGTTTTTGTTTGCGCCCTATCTCAATCCGCTACTCCTGGGACCAACTGACTCGTAAAACGAAGGGATCCCAATTGTGCTGGCCGACGATAAATGCGTTTCCATCATCGTCGATGGTGTTGCATCCGTAGGCAAGCGCATCTAGCAACGGAGAATCCGGCGGGAGATCTAGGTCCGTGGCCGTTTGGCTGTTTTCCTGAAGGTCGTACGTTAGCCACTGAAACTGCTTGGCTTGTTTCGCGCGTGAAAGTGAGCAAAGGACTTGCTCGCCATCAGGACAGACCAGAAACGCCGAATAGGATTCACCCTCAGGATGAATCCAACCCAATCTCTCAAGACTGGACGGTTGGCCAGACGCCGTTACTACGCGATACAACGCTCCTTTGGCGGTAACGAAAACGAGATCACCATTCTTTAGAGCCGCGTAACTAACAATCCCATGAGATCGGAAGTCAGCAGTCACGTCATAATCGGTTAGCGGAAACACTCCTAACTCATTCAGCTCAGGATCCAATTGGACCAATTCCACTTTAAAGGAACTTCCCGTGGGCGTAATCCGAGGGACGTAGGCATTCTGGTTTAGGTCAACGAGAAAATTTCGGGAAATGTGACCTCCGACCGAGCCAACGGTGTTAGATCGAATCGATCCTGTTTCCGTGTCGTATTGGTAAAGCACGTGCCCGAAATAGCCCAGTGCATAGACGAACTTGCCCGTGCAATTCGTCGCAATCAACGCGTCAGGGAAAGCACGAACATGCTCCCAGTAGACCTCCTCTGCCATTGGATCCAGTCGCCAAAGGTGCGAGCCCCAGATTGGAAGTGTAGAACCATCGGGTTTTTCGCCCCGTTCGTCCATCGAAGTGAAATAGATGTAGCCATCATCCGATTGAACGGGCTTGCTGTGAATTTTTGCTTGTTCAACTTCCGGATCGTCAACCACGTACTTCAAGTACGAAAGGGTGTCTCCGAGACTGGTGGCTTCAGTTTCCCCAGGTGCGATGCGACACAGAGCTGCAGACAACGGGCCGCCTCCAGAGTAAGAAATCCCTAAATAGATATTGCCTAAATGGTCTCGGCCGCTGGCACCCCAAATCGCATGGCCCGAATTGCCAAAGGGCAAAGTGATGGATGTAAATTCTGGGACCTCAAAAAAACGCGTAGACGGTTCTGAAAATCGCGTTCCCATTCGCTCCTGCAAAGATCGGTCTAGCTGAATAGGCTCAGCCCATTCCACGTTGTCAGTTTTGGCCGATTCGACACTAGCACGGTTACATCCAAGGAAAAGCGAAAGCAAACCCAAGCAAAAAATCGGACACTTACGGTTCGACATGATTTTCCTAGAGTTCGTGGCACGCTCGTATCGAAATAATCTACTTAAGAAAGAGAACTGAATACGCCGGGAGCCGTTGACGTTTGCCCCTTCTCGTCAGCTATTGGCGGCGGCGTAGTCCCGCATGTCTTTCTCGAGCGACTCCATCCGATGGTTCAGTTTTGCGTTGGCCGCATCCAAATCGCTGGACTCTTGCGGCGTCAGCCGCGTGAAGACATAGAGTTTGATTTTGGGTTCGGTTCCACTGGGGCGAACCGCAACGTAATTACCCTCTTCCGCTAGGTCCAGAATAATTAGGTCGCCGGACGGACCATCGAGCGGCGACTCCGAGCCTGTCTCAACCTCTCGAAGCGTTCCGCTCCCGTAATCGCGGATCCGGGCGATCGGGATGCCGGCGACGGTTGCCGGGGGAGTTTGGCGAAACGACTTCATCAGCCGTTTCATGGCGGCCATTCCTTCGCTGCCTTCCATGACCAGATTGATGAGCGTTTCTTGGTGCAATCCATATTGATGGTGCAGCTCGCAAAGTAATTCGTGCATCGACTTACCCTGGCTCTTAAGCTCAGCGGCCAATTCGCACATCAGCATGCAGGCGACGGCGCCATCTTTGTCACGGCAATACTGGCCCGCTTGATATCCGTGGGATTCTTCCGTGCCGAAGACATAAAGGTCCGGGCCGTCCCGATCAATGACAGCCGCGATGTACTTAAAGCCGACCAGCAGATTACCTTCGCATCTTACGTCGTAACGTTCGGCGATACGGCGAGTCAGTTCGGTCGTCACGAGTGTCTTGACGATATAGTGCTCGGGTGTCAGCGATCCGGCAGCAGCACGTTTGCTCAAGACGTAGTTGGTCAGCAGTGCACCGATTTCGTTTCCGTTGAACGTCCGCCAGGGTCCGCTCGGATCTGACGTCATCGGAGCCGCACATCCGATTCGGTCACAATCTGGGTCGGTTGCCAGTACCAAATCGGCTCCTACGGACTTGGCGTGTTCGATCGGAGCGTCGAAGACGATTTTGTTTTCAGGGTTCGAAACATGACCAGGCACGTTCGGGAAGTCACCGCTGGGTTCAGCGTGCGGCCCATAGACTTCCACTGCTTCAAATCCATCTCTTTTCAGTAGCGGAACAACCGCCGCCGCCCCAACACCATGCAGCGGTGTGTACAAGATGTTGACGTCGCGCGGACCTTCAAACGCGCAAGCGGCGGCCTCATCGAGAAATGCCGCGTCGATCTCTTCGGTAATGATCTCGACGTTGCCATCGGCCAGCGCTTGGTCAAAGTCGGCCGTTTTGATTGCTTGGCACGACATCACGCGGTCGATGATTGCCTTGTCATGAGGTGGCAGCACTTGGGCACCGCTGGACCAATAGACTTTCACCGCATTGTCACTTGGCGGGTTATGGCTGGCTGTGACCATGATGCCACAATCACAATGTTTCTTTCGCACGGCAAACGACAATTGCGGCGTTGCGCGGTAATCGTCCAGGAAATAGACTTTGAATCCGGCGGCAACCATGATGCCGGCGCAGAGTTCGGCAAAGTGACGCGATTTGTGGCGAGTGTCATAGGCGATGGCACAGGAAAGGTCCGTTTTGTCACCGCAAAACTCGACGACGTAATCCGCCAAGCCCTGAGCACTCTCTCCGATCGTTCGATCATTGATGGCGTTGGAGCCAATTGGGTACATGCGGCCGCGTCGACCACCGGTGCCGAACGGGATGATCGTCCAAAACGCGTCGTCGAGAGCTTGCCATTTGCCGTCTTGGACGTGCTGGATGACTTCGTCTCGGTACCCGGCGTATCGTCCCTCGGTCAACCAAGCTTGGATATTCTCGGCGGCCGACGGAGTTAGCTGTTCTTGAGTGACTGCCTTTTCAACCTCAGTCAAAGCGGCTTGGACGGATTCGGCGATAGCCATGAAACAACCAATGGGAGTGTGCGGGGACCGACAAACGAATTACGATTCTGAATTCATGCAGACGAGGGCTGACGTAGAAGATCGCGAGATACCTCTCAATGGGATTCTCCGTGGGATCATGCTTCGATCTCTCGTCAGCGGCATTCTATTTCTTTCCATCACCGACTCGCAACGAGGCATGGAGTAGGTTTCTCGATGAGCGAATTGATCATTAGCGTTAGCGGATTACGCGGTATCGTGGGTGAAACTCTGACGCCCGTTATCGCGGCTAAGTACGTCGCCGCGTTTGCAAAGCAATTACCCGATGGCCCCATCTTGATTGGTCGTGATGGTCGCAGCAGCGGGCAGATGCTCAAGCAGGCGATCATCGCCTCATTGATGGCCTGCGGACGAGATTGCTTGGACATGGATGTGGCTGCGACGCCGACGGTTGGCGTGCTGGTTCGAGAGCGCCGCGCAGCAGGAGCTGTCCAGATTTCCGCAAGTCACAACCCACCACCCTACAACGGTATCAAGCTGTTTGGGGAAAGCGGTCGCGTACTGGATGCCGCTACAGGGGCTTCCATCCGGGACGCGTACTTTGACGATGAGGCGGAGTGGGTACCGTTTGACCAAATTGGTACATCCGCGATCGAAACGGATCCACACCAGTCGCACTTGGAGAAAGTTCTTGCAACGGTAAACGTCGACGCGATCCGTTCGGCCGCGCCGCGTGTCCTGCTAGACAGCAATCACGGCGCGGGCAGCTTATTGGGAAAACGCGTCCTCGAGTCACTCGGTTGCCAAGTTGTGGCGATCGGTGATCAACCGGACGGCCATTTTGCTCATGTGCCTGAACCCACGGCGGAAAACCTGACGGACATCGCAGCCCAGGTTCGCGAGCACCGGTGCGTTGTCGGGTTCTGTCAGGATCCGGATGCCGATCGCTTGGCGCTCGTCGACGCAGAGGGTCGCTATATCGGTGAAGAATTCACGCTCGCCCTGTGTGTGCAACACGCGTTATCGAACGAATCAACACGCGGCCCCATCGTCATCAACGGAGCGACGAGTGGTATGAGTGAGCGATTGGCGAAAGCCGCCGGCGTGCCAGCTCACCGAAGCGCTGTCGGGGAAGCAAACGTTTGCGACCTGATGATCTCCAGCAAAGCGAGTTATGGTGGAGAAGGTAATGGAGGACCCATCGACCCTCGCGTGGGGTACGTTCGTGATAGTTTTGTTGGGATGGCGCAAGTGCTTGACTTGATGGTTGCCACCGGCAAATCACTTGCAGAGCTAGCGAATGCTCTGCCGCAGCTACATATCGTCAAAACAAAGGCATCGGTTTCTGCGGAGCAGCTTCCAAGTCTGTTTGATGCATTGCAAACGAGATTCCCCGAAGCGAACGCGCAGACTGGCGATGGACTGCGGCTTGCATGGGACGACAAATGGTTGCTTGTTCGCGGAAGTAATACGGAACCAATCGTGCGGCTCATTGCTGAAGCCAACTCCGAAGCGGAAGCAACGGATTTGTGTTCGATCGCTTCTGAGTTGATTGGATCTTGAATCGATCGCGCGTCACGACGCGTTTAACGCATTGCTTCAATCACGACTTCGTCGATGCGACCTTCCCAATTGGAGTCGTTGTCACTGCGACCACCAATAAAGAGACTCGCGATGTCGATCGCTGGCTTACCGATTGCGACGTCGATTTCGGGTTCGGCTGACTCATTCAAGTAAACACGTACTTGGCCCTGTTGCCGAACCAATCGAACGCGACTCCAGGTCCAACGTGGAATCTCGGTTTTGCCGATGACCGGTTGATTAGAGCCTTGTTGGAAAATCAGTTTTCCGGGCCCGTGTTTCGTTCCCGCGATGCCCAAATGTTGGCCGTGCTCGCTCGTACCATGGTCGTAGTCTCGTGAGAACATCCAACCAGTTGTTGGACGTGCGTCATTGGGCATGCCATTCCACACTTCCATCGTGATCGAGAACTCGCCGCCGAGTTCGTCGATCTGGGCATTCATGCGGCCACCGGCGAAATGCACCGAGCGATTCGTTTGATCGTCTGTGACGTAGCTACGCCCTTGCCCCGACGTCGCTCCGGGCAGAAAAAAGCACACGCCCGTTTCATATGACCCGTGATGGTGATTTGCGGTTGCGTCGATTGCCTCGCCCAATTCCATTTCCGCCATTCTCCAATAGGCGATGGGTGAGGAGGCGAGGATGGACTCTGCCGTCGGACCAATGGACTCGCGATGTGTGCGACGCGGGAGCCCAGTGACTTGTTCAAGCAGGGACAAATCGGCCGCAACGATCCGCGGTTCGGCTGACGTTTCTAGTCCTGCTGAGCGTGCTGCCCAAGTGTTGTAACCGCCCAGGTAATGCTGTTCCGGTGGCGGGATGTATCCGTCTGCGCCATTCGCAAGTTCGATCACCATCGTTTTCTCGAATGGGCTGCGATGCTTCAGCTTGAGGCCAGTGAGCGCGTACGTTTCGTTCGGTGTCGTCGCAATGGCAATCTCCCCGATGCGGATCGCTTGAAGCACGATCTCCGTGCTCTTCATCTGATCCAACAAGACTT
The DNA here is from genome assembly GCA_039179795.1 of Planctomycetota bacterium. GTDB lineage: Bacteria > Planctomycetota > Planctomycetia > Pirellulales > Pirellulaceae > Rubripirellula. Next base: position 73,549 of record JBCDEM010000030.1, read on the forward strand.
GTTCGCGCGCATAGACTTCCAACCGATCCTTCGGCGTTGGCGTTTCCATGGCGTCGACGATCCGCTGGGCCCATTGCAGTCGCTGTTCGTCGGGAACGCGGTAATCCATCTTGAGTCTTGTTTCCGCCATGGCCAACTCAGCATCTTGTTGATACTGAATCGAGTCGAACACATCGGCCGCAATCTTCGACAGCCCTTGTGTGTAGTTTTCTAGGGAGACGTCTTTGCCATCCCAAGTGACGTAATCACGTCGCCAGATGTCACCGCTGCATCCATGGGAAAGTACCGTGACCATCGGTGCATCCGGAAACGCCTTGGTTGCATGTTGATGGAGTTGGTCGCAGAACAAGCCGAAGTAGTCAGCACTGATTGCACGATCGCCGAAATAGTGCATTGAGAAGTTTGCCAGTGCGGCGATCGGTTTCCCGTCGAGCGTTTGAAACGCAATGATCGAAAGCTCGGGATCTTCAGGGCCGGATGGGCCGGTGACATAGTCTTTGTTTTTCGCCGCGTGCATGTTGGCCCGCACGCTCTTGTTGCCGAATGGATCCATCTCCAATCGATCTGGACGACGGACCCAACGTCGGAGTGCCGTGAACTGGTCCGCGCGACCGGATCCCCAGCCGACGCGTGCCGGTTGTAATCTTCGGTTGGCTTCGTCGAGAGCCTCGGCAATCTTCTCGCGTAAAAACGGAACGTAGTTTGGATCCGCATCCGTTCCCAATGCACCAAACGCACTCGGCGCGGTGTGCGTGTGTGTGGCCGAAACCATGATGTGATTCGGCGGGATCCCGGTTCTCTTCGACGCACGTCTTTTCGCGTCGTCAAGTAGGATACGAGGGACCATGCAGGAGTCGACAACGACCAGGCCGATCTTGGTCGAACCGTCACTGAGCACGATAGCTCGTGCATTGACACGCGTTCGGATTTCACTGGCTGTACGCGAGAGCATCCCACCGTTAACCAGCACGGGAAGTTGATCGGGTGTGATATCAACGACAGCAGCGCCCGCTTTGAGTTCCGCCATCGCCGCTTTCGGAACGAATAACGCCCACGTCAGGGCGATTGGTACGATCGCAATGCAGATTCGGTTGCAGCGGATGAGGGTCTGGAGTTGGCTCATGGAGTCGCTTCCGTTTGCAGAGCGTTGGAGCTTTGTGGTGTGATTGCGAACTCACCATTCTAGCGCGTTTTTGGGTCGGACGTATGAATCGGTGAACGGTAACGCCAGCCGGAACACCGGCGTCTTGTCGCCTCCTCGATCCCGGTTCATCTCTGTTGCCGATTTCGAATCGGCCCCAATCGGCGCTTCAGATCGAACCGCCTACAATCGCGTTTTTGCCTTTGCCTCCAACGGATGGTTTTATGTCGACCCGTCGTCGTGCACGCGAGATTGCCTTGCAGCTGCTGTACGAAGCCGATCTGAAGAATGCTCGTGATGCTGAGTCAGCACGAACATTTATCAAATCGCGTCTTCAAGGACGACGCGCATTAACGGACTTTGCGCATCAGTTATTGATGGGAACACTGGATCATCGAGAAGAGATTGACACGCGGATCGGGGAACTTTCCGCAAACTGGACGCTCCCTCGAATGGCCGTCGTTGACCGAAACATCCTGCGGATGGGTGCGTATGAGATCCTACACAGCGACACGCCGGGAGCCGTCGCGGTCAACGAAGCGATTGTGTTGGCGAAACGCTACGGTGATAAAAACAGCCCGAGATTTGTCAACGGCGTCTTAGACAAGCTGCTAAAAAGCTTGTAGCAGCCGCCGGTTGTGCAATCGCTCGTCGCATGTTGCCGACGCAACGGTCCGTCTCACACTATTCAATCTGAAACGGATTGCCGAGTTGTTGTTGCTTGACATACTCCTGATCATCCTTGCTCAGTTTCTCCAACGGCAGCGGGGTCAGGAATTTGCCGTCTGCTCGCTTGAGTCGAACCTTCCCATCGACCATTTCAACGAAGGATGCTTCGATTTTGAAACGCCCCGAGCTATCGCTCCACGTCCGCACTTCTGGACCGGCTGGCTCATTGGTTACGGCTGCCGATGTACGATTATTCCCTGCCGGTGCAGCGGGTTGTTCCAATTCAGGTGGTGCTAACTGAATGTTGCGTCGCGGGACGGTCACGATGTCCCGATCGTTCTCTTTGCCCCATGTCAAAAACGCTAACTTGACGGAGCTATCCGAAAGCAACTCTTTAACGCGCGCGGGTCGCCAAAACGATCCATACCTGGGGCGCTGGGCTTGAACCAATTGTCCAATGAACAGTGGCGTTGTCGATTCGACATAGCGTTCCGTTGAATCGACTGGCGACGGACCTTGATACGCTTTCTCCAATTTCTTTTGATTCGCATAGTCGCTCGACCACTTTCGCAGCGCTTTATCCGCTGCCGTTGCGATTCGCTTATCCGTGCTTTTGACCCACGGTAAAATCGCATCGGCGATTTCCGGATCTGTATCCAGAAGAGATTTTTCTGCTAACTGATTGAGCGTTTCCAGCTTCGAAGGAATGTTGGTCCCGACTAACGCGGCCAGCGCTTGCGACTTTTCTTCCGCCGTGAGTGGAGTCTCGGCCATCGCTCGTTTTTCAGCAGCCAATCGAGCTGCTTCTTCCGCTTTGCGTTTTGCTTCGGCTTCCATTTGGGCTAAGCGATCAGCGGAGATTCGCGTGTATTTAACGCTGATCGGAATCGTGGTCGTCGTGTTGCCAGACTCAACAGCCAAGGTGAGCTTCATGTCGTAAGCGTGCGGTACATTGTCTTGCGTGTCGAACGTCCACGTGCCGGTCCCGCGCATCTTGAAAACGTTGTTGTCGTCGGTCTTAGGGGTATCAAGTGAGTACGTTTTTGAGATAGAGACCAATTTATCTTCGGTGCGAATCGTCTTGTACGTTCCACCTTCGCCAGCGGCTTGAACGTTTTGCGGCGTCGTTTGACTGTACGGGCCAAAGCGACCGCGTGGACCAAATGGACCAAATGGAGATGAGTCTTCGTTTTCTTCCGTAATGGAGATTCCCGTGTCGTAGGACCAGGCACTCTGTTGCCGTTCTGGCAAAGGCTCAAAAGGCAGCAGCGAAACATTGCCGAGCAGATATGGCAGTTGCGAATCACCTTCCATCGCCAAGACTTCGCCGAGCGTTGAGAGCGTGATCTTGTTCGTCGTTTGCGAACGACCTGCGAATGTCGGGCGACTGAAGGGGCTCAACGGCCGACTCATTGCGCCGAACGGACCACCGAAAGGAATGCCGCGCGACCGACGCGCCTTCGACTGTTTTGATTCTCGCAATCCGCCGCGATACGTCACAACGGCTTGATTGCCGGAAACCGAACCCACGCTGTAGTGAGTCATTCCCTTGTAAGTGATCTTTTCAGCGTCCGTATCGATGACGATTTCGATCTCGTACGAAAACTTCTGGCCACTTTGCCACCGGTACTCCAGTGTTTGCGCCTGCGTCACTTGCACAATCGTGAGCGTCATGACCGCAGCAGCGGCAAGCATCATCGTCCAGCGCATGATTCGTCCCTTGAGCTCCAGAGGCGTTTAGGAAGGCTATAGCTGTCTAGCCTATCGGTGTTTTGGCCGAAAAGTAGTGGCCCGAGGCCCGAACGCAAATCCATTGCAGCCTAACACCCTTCCGTTGGAGGCCTTAGCCGGTGGGAGTTCAGACGAATGGAATTGGATTGCGACTCTTTCTCTTTATAGCCTAAATCGCTATGCCCAAATGACTGATCGAACGCTTTCGCCGTTCGATCACGAAGGTATGGCCGTAGGAGATTAAAGGATTTGCAAAGATCCCTATCGTCTAAACCCCTACAGCCTAGACTCCTTACCCCGGAGAATTAAAAGCCGCCACCGCCGGGGAATCCGCCGCCTGGGAATCCACCACCTGGTGCGCCACCCGGGCCTCCAGGACCGCCGGCTCCACCTCCAAGCATGGAGGCCATGCTCATCACTTGCATGATTGCGGCGTCAAACTCCTCTTGACTGCTGGCGGTCATCAATGGGTCCATTAATTGGTTCACTGTTCCAGCCATCATCGCGACCATCATGTTTGCCTGTGCGCTCTGTTGCTCGGCTTCAGCGGACATCTTCTGAATTTCCTGAACAAGCGAGTCTTTCACGCCGTCCCAGCCATCCGCGACGTCTTTCGGAATCCAGCGGTCTTCGTATCGGACCATCTCGATGACGGTTGGACCTTCCTGACCAGGGATCGTGACCGTTCCCGAATTCGCGGTCGTTTCGACGACTTCGATTTCCGCAGACATCTGGTCGATGGCACCTGGCGGGAGCATCGGCATGAGCGATTTCATGTGACTGCCAATGCGTGGTCCGTAGAAACCAAAGAACTCAGTGAAGGTCTGATTACCGACTTTCTTAAAATCGAACGCCATCGTCACTGTTTCGTTTAGCAGCCCAACGGTTGGATCATAGGCCTGCTGCACCATCGGCATCATCGGTGGCGGAATCTGAGTCTTGATCATGTCCGCGTTTAAGATGAATTGCTTTTGCTTTTTCAAAATCTGGAAGACTTTTTTGGTGATGTCTTCAACCGGCTTTGAAGACTGTGCGTTCTGTTGAAGCATTGGCTTCAATGCCGTCCGCACTTCAGCGCTGTCCATTTTCTGCCGCATGGACGTTGGCATCGCGAGCCAAAGAACCTCGGGGTGACCGGCGATGATTTGGTTCTTCACATGATCAACGGTCTGCTGGAGCGAAGCATTGGCTGGGAAAGCTCCCGCATCGCCCGTGGCTTCCGCGGTCATGTTCGGTGAACTGGCGCTCGTTGCAGCAGCGGGCGCCGCTCCGGTGCGAGATGCTTCGTAGAGTTGTTTGGCTTTCGCTCGGCTGTCAGCGCTCAGTTTATCGATGGGTACTTTGATCGTGGATCCGTCGGATTTACGCAGCACAATCGCGCGGCCTTCGACACCGACGAAGTTTGCTTCCACACTAAACTTGCCCGAAGCGTCGGTCCAAGTGTCCGCCATACAAGTGGCGGCGGCCAGCAGCGTCGTCAAAGCGATCGCCAGGCCAAGTCGAATGGTCTGAATCATGAAAGGGGTCCCCCAACGGGTAAAAATGGCAAACCGATAGACTACGTCAACGTCAGGCCGAATTCCACTCTCTGCAGGGCGCAATCGATTCTCACTACCTGGAGATTTGTTCACGCTTTTCTTTCATGCTCGGTGCGGTCGAGTTATGCGAAGACGTTAAACCAGCCATTCTTTTGCAATCTCGGCCATCTTACGTCTTGGATTGATGCCTTCGGCGAGCGGCAACTGCGCGACACCGATCAATCGCCGAACGATTTCCAAGGCCGCGAATTCGGCGACTCGTTTTTGATCCAAGTCTCCACCGCCTGCTTCGCGGTAGGCTTCGAATACCGAGTCGAGTGAGTCGGCGTCTCCTCCACACAGAACCCGATGCGCTGCAAGTACACCCAGATCGAACTCACGCGGACCGGCGTAAGTGAACTCTGGATCGATGACCCGATAGCCCTCTTCTGTGCGGAGCCATGATCCCGGGTAGAAATCGCCGTGTAGCAAGTAGTCTCCCGCTTGTAGGTATTCGCTTCCTAAACGTTGGCACGTTGATTCAAGTGTCGGCCAACTTCGAATCTCCGTTGCCAGTGATTCCAAGCCCGGGCAGACTTCGTCAAGCGCCGCGACCGACGGCGATTGAAGGGGGATTTGATACATGTGCTGGTGATTCAGTTTTCTCAATTCCATGCAACCAAACTGGGAGCGTTCCGTTTCTTGCAAAGAAATCGAATGCAGCTTGACGAGCCAGGCGGTCGCCTCCGCCATCGGCATCGCATCAACATCCGAACTGGCGTAAAGCGCGCTGTAGTCGCTGACACTCCCTAAGTCTTCCAGAGCCAGCAAGTGTCGACCGGCATCAGTTGCCCAAAGCCGTGGCATTTTGGAGGCGACGTCGGAATGACCATTGATGAGACGATAGAAGCCGGCCTCTGCAGCGGATCGATCGACGGGTGCCGCAATCTGGGGATACTTTTCAACCCACGGTCGTGACTGTTTCAGAATAATGTGCCGGCGTGTTGTCACAACACGAACCACCATATTCATGTTGCCTTCACCGGCTCGCTCAACTTTCATCACGACTTCGCCAAATTCCCAAAGTCCCAGCAGTTGCAGCGCGTCGCGTACCGATTCCTTTTCTTCCGGACTGATGAGGGGAAAATCTGCTGTTGGCATGGGACAGTTCCGATGAGGCGATGGAGTCAACTTCGCATACCGCCACTTCCAAGCGTTTGGCTAACGCGGCGGAACATTGAATGAAGACCGGCAACAATTAAATCCGTTCGGCAACCAACTTAACGATCCGTGTTACTGACCCAAAGTGATGATGCCGTGGATAGCGTCGATTCCCACTGGTCAACCGATTCGCCAAAATCAGCGTTTAATCGGTCCGCGACGGCGTTCACCATTGCGTCTGGGAAGACATTTATTCCATGAACCGCACCGACCATCGCACCAAGCACCTGTGCGTAAGAATCGGAATCATGTCCGAAATCCAACGTGAGGTGCATCGCTGCCAGTGGATCAAAACGGCACGCCTTAAGCATTGTCAACGGCACCAAGAGCGTAAAGTGGGCGTCCCAGTAATAAACCGGCCTGCCCTCTTGCTCCAGCAGTCGATAGATCGACGCTGGTTGACCGGCCGCACGCTCAACGATGGAATCGGAAAGGTCGAGCCATCGGTCGAGTTGTCTTCCTGCGAAAGGAACGTCGGCATAACGGAATGGATCCGTTCGTAATCCGGTCAGCAGGGCTTTCCATCGTTCCTGCGGCGAAGCTTCGTTCAATGCCTCATCGAGCGCTGCGGCCAGTGCTGCGTTGATGGCCGAACAGATGTCTCGCGCAATCGGTGCATCCAGAAAATCGATCGCGTATGTTTCGCGGTACGCCGTCAAAGGATCGCCGGGAAACAATCCGGCTAGGGGCAGCAATGCCATTTGGCCGCTGCAATTGGAAACGCCCGCCCAAAGTCTCTCGACCGGTAACGCATTCTCCCGTTCACCCAAAACCCATCGAGCGGCGTATCGATATTCCCTCAATCCTTCCTCGACAAGCCTAGCCAGCTCTGCCTCGGGAATTCGATCCCGATGCGGTTGGAACGCAAGAAACTGTTTCGCGAGGTCTTTGTCTGTAATCCGTTGGCGCTCATCGGAGATCATCTTTTGGAGTGCACGCATCACAATCATTTTGTGGCGTGAATCGTCGGTGACCGTCCCTGCTTTCGCTTGACGCGACCACGGGCCGTACGCCGCGGTATCAGGACGAAGCGTTTCGTAGGACAGCATGTGCAGTGAATCGGCTAACTCCTGCAGCGTGGTTGCATCGAGCATTCGATCTCGGTCCCAATCACGTGCGTTGGGAAGCACCGCTCTGCTCTTGTCACGATCCAGGAACTCAACCGGACCTCCAAGTGCATCGCCGACCAATGATCCCATCAACATTCCGCTCACTCGAGAGCTTGCATCCACGCGCGTTGCGCCGTGTGCATTGGAAGGGCAAGCCAGGCGAGTCATCGCACAACTGATCGCCGACAGTCGATGCAAGAAAACTCGGCGATTGAATTCAACGTTTTGTGAACACGTAGCTACTTGTCGTGGATCGTCCCATGTCGGTAAATCGACGTCTGGTGAATCGTTCGGGCGAGTTTCCAACACAACTCTCTCGCTAATAGTTCAAACGAAGAATTCAGTCTCGATCAAGACTTGGGTCGAAATGCAACCAGTCTCGATTCATCGGTTGTCAGACGCGGACCTTCGAGCAAATCGATGCAGTAGGGAATCGCAGGAAATACGGCGTCCAGGCATTGCGAAATCGCTTTCGGTTTGCCAGGAAGATTAACGATCAGTGTCTCTCCACGAATCCCCGCCGTCTGACGGGAGAGAATTGCGGTGGGAACGTACTGAAGCGACACTTGCCGCATTAGCTCACCAAACCCATGCATCATTTTTTGGCAAACCGCTTCGGTTGCTTCCGGCGTTACGTCGCGTCGTGCTGGCCCCGTGCCTCCGGTCGTGACGATCAAACAGCAACCTTCTTGATCACTCAATTCCCTGAGTGTCGATTCGATAAGTGGCTGGTCATCGGAGATCACGCGGACAACGGATACCCACGCACTTGTGAGCACTTCATTTAGATAATCTGAGATTGCTGGACCACTGATGTCTTCGTATTCACCGCGGCTCGCACGGTCGGAAACGGTGATGATTCCAATTCGTGCTGGCGATGATTCCTCCGTGGAGGAGTTCATGCCAAGATCTCGCTAACCACTCGAGATTTCTCAACGCCGGTCAATCGAGCGTCGAGTCCCTGGTGTTTGACCGTGAATCGCTCGTGTTCAATGCCGAGCGTATGCAAGATCGTGGCGTTGAAGTCGTTTATGTGCACGGGGTCTTTGACGATGTTGTAGGAGTGATCATCCGTTTCTCCGTAATCGAAGCCTCGTTTGAAACCGCCTCCGGCGACCCAGGTGCTGAAGCAACGTCCGTGATGATCGCGTCCGTGATTGTCCTTCGTCAACTTGCCTTGGCTGTAGATCGTGCGACCGAATTCTCCACCAAAAATAACAACGGTATCGTCGAGCATTCCGCGTTGCTTCAGGTCTTTGACCAACGCGACAGCCGGTTGATCGACACTGTCGCAATTCCGTTTTAGTTCACGTGGCAGATTCCCGTGCTGGTCCCAGCCACGATGGAATAGCTGCACGAACGGGACACCGCGCTCGGCCAGTCGTCGGGCCAGGATGCAATTGGACGCGAAGCTGCCAGGCTTCTTGGCATTTGGGCCATACATATCAAGCGTCGCCGTGGACTCGTCCGACATGTCCATCAGGCCGGGGACGGATGTTTGCATCCGATAGGCCATTTCGTATTGAGCAATACGCGTTTGGATCTCAGGGTCCCCGACATCTGCAAAACGGGTGGCGTTTAATTCGGCGATCCCATCGAGTACTTTTCGGCGAAGCTCTGGTGCGACACCTTTTGGGTTCTTCAGGTATAGGACCGGTTCACCGCCGCTTCGGAACTGAACGCCTTGATGTTTTGACGGCAGGAAACCACTGCCCCACAGTCGAGAGAAAAGTGCTTGTCCGGGTTTCGCCCCCACCGAAATCATCGTGACATAGGATGGCAGATTCTCGTTGGGACTCCCAAGACCGTAGCTCAGCCAAGCGCCCATGCTGGGCCGGCCGAGTTGTTGTGTTCCCGTGTTGATGTAGGTCATCGCCGGGTCGTGATTGACCGCTTCGGTGTTCATCGTGCGAATGATGGTCAGTTCATCGACGATCGAAGCGGTATGCGGCAGCACGTCGCCGTTGACCCAAGTCCCGCGCTCACCGTATCGTTTGAACTCAAACATCGGCGCAACACATGGGAACGTTGACTGGCCGCTGGACATCCCGGTCAAGCGTTGCCCGTTACGAACCGAATCCGGTAATTCGGTTCCATGCAATTCTCGCAACACCGGTTTGTAATCAAACATATCGATATGGCTCGGGCCGCCGGCCATGAACAGATAGATCACTCGCTTGGCAGTTGGGCGAAAGTGAGGCAATCCGGGCAGCCCTGTGTTGCCCGGTGTATTGGATGCTTCTGCACGCTGATCTTTGCTCAGCAAGGTCGCAAGGGCTGCGGCTCCCAAGCACCCGCGCCCTCTCGCGAGCAACTGACGACGCGTCATCTGGCGATGGTAGTCTTCGATGGGGTTTATCATGATTTCGCTCAAATCGGGCGGTTCATTCGCGGTTGAGTTGTAGCGCCCACTCGCTGAATACAACCAAGGCAATCGGGCGGGTTTCAGCCGACGATCATTCTCGTGTGAGTGTTTCATCCAGATTCAACATGGCGCTGGCAACCATGGTCCAGGCGGCATGTTGTTCGACGTTCAGTGTTTCGTCTCGCGGTGATTCACCGATAGACAGCAGTGCATTGGCAGCTTCGGGATCGTTTTGATATTCATCCATCGCGCTAGCCAAGATGCGTTCAAAGACAGCGATCTCTGCTTCGCTGGGCGACCGCGAAGTTACCAGACGGAAACCGAATCCGATGCGCTCTGCTGCATCCTCGCCTCCGTCCCGCATGATCCTTACGGCGAAATGCCTCGCGGCTTCGACAAACTGAGTGTCGTTCAACGTCACCAAGGCCTGCAACGGCGTGTTGGTACGCGCCCGACGAATCGTGCATTTCTCACGTGTCGGTGCATCAAAGATCTGCATCGAAGGCGGAGGAGCCGAGCGTTTCCAATAGGTATACAGACTGCGGCGGTAAAGCTTATCTCCATGATCCTGAACAAACTTTGGATTTCCGCCCAAGCCAACTTCCGCCCAAAGTCCCGGCGGTTGATATGGCTTCACACCTGGACCCCCGAAGGAATCAACCAGCAGTCCACTAACATCTAACGCCATGTCACGAATGAACTCGCCTTGCAGTCGAAAGCGAGGACCACGCGCAAGATCGCGATTGTCAGGATCAGCAATGTATTGTTCGGGTGATGCATGCGAGGTCTGCTGGTAAGTGCGTGACATCACGATCTGCTTGAGCAGTCGCTTCACGTTCCATCCGTTCTCACGAAAATCCACCGACAACCAATCAAGCAACTCTGGGTGGCTTGGGAATTCGCCTTGGGCACCAAAGTCTTCTGGAGTCGTTACCAAACCAACGCCGAACAGCATTTGCCAATAACGATTCACCGCAACTCTAGCGGTTAGTGGATGATCATCACGGAAAAGCCATTGAGCCAAGCCGAGTCGATTTCTCGGTGCGTCCGCTTCCATCGGCGGTAAAACCGGTAACGTACCCGGTTCGACTTTAATGTCGGTTGGGGAATCGTAGGAGCCACGACTTAGAACAAACGTCTCACGCGGTTTGGCCATGTCGCCCATGACCATCACGGAAGTCAACGGTTTTTTAAGTTCGGCAACACGCGTATCCAAAGCCGCGATTTGTTTTTTCAGCTGTTGAAACGCTTCGTTTTCGGTGGACAGATAATATTGCTTCAGTGATTCCTTCTGTTTTTCTGTTCGTTTTTCTTCTGGGATCTCTAGCAAACCCGTGATCGGAAGCCCTTCAGACAGTCGCTTGACGTCGGCCTGATCAAGAAGCCGTGGGATGATGTCGATTGAATCGACTTCACCCTTCAAACGCGACCCGGGATGGCGACTGCCGATCAAGAGTGTTCGTTCCGTTCGGATCGTGTCGGTCAGGCCGTTCTGCTCAATTGTCCATTCCCATTCTTCACCGTCCACATAGATCTTAATGCCGTCCGCTTTTGAGGAACCGTCATACGTCGCGAAGACATGCTGCCATTGATCGGCCTTGAGCTTTTTCTTGGTGGTGACTTTGATCGCATTGTTTGGCCAGCTATGAATCAGGTGCACTGACACGGTGCTGTTGCCCGCGTAGAGGTCAAAACCTCGATAGGCTTTCGCATCATCCATACGGGCGATAAGTGCACCATGTCCTGCTCGCTTGCTCGGTTTGTACCAACCGCCGTAGGAAAATGAATCGTTGCGTTCAAAGTCCGCGACATCACCGACATCGACGTAGTTGCTTCCGTCGAATCGAATGCCACTGTCTGCTCTTGATTCGACCCATAGCGGTTTGCCTTTGATCGTGGATGTGAGCTTGCGACTGCCGGTATCGACTAGCTGTTTGCCTTTCCCTTCGATAATGGGAAAGGAGAGAGCGCCGGGTTCAACGGATAACGCCTCACCGGATTCGGCTTTCGCTTTCCATTCGGTCAGCCAGGCCTGCAGTAGTGGATCACATTCAGTTTCGATCTTCTTTAGTTGCTCTCTTGTATCAGCGAGCTGTTGCTGCACGAGTGGTAGCTGCCGCTCACTTTCTGGATTGGGAATATCGAGCATCGGCGATGCATTGCCACGCCGCGTTTGCATCCCGGCATCACTGCTGATGTTGAAGAAAGCGTAAAAACGATAGTAGTCCTCTTGGCTGACCGGATCGTACTTATGGTCATGGCACTGGGCGCACTCCATCGTCAGTCCCATCCAGACGGTCGATGTCGTTTTGACCCGATCCACTGCATATTCGACGCGATACTCTTCCGCAAATGCGCCACCCTCATCAGTCGTGCCATTGTTTCGGTTGAAGCCCGCCAAGATGCGTTGCTCCAACGTCGCGTCCGAAATCAGATCGCCAGCCAGTTGGTACGTTGAAAACTCATTGAATGGCATATTGGCGTTGTACGCGTTCACGATCGCATCACGCCAAGCCCACATGTCGCGTGGACCGTCCGCGTGATAAACGCTGGTGTCGCCGTACCGTGCAGCATCCATCCATGCGAGGGCCATCCGCTGGCCGTATCGCGGAGAATCAAGCAGTCGATCGACGACTTTCTCGTACGCATCGGGTGATCGATCATTCACAAATGCGTCGATTTCCGACAGCGTTGGCGGTGCGCCGGTTAAGTCATACGTCACACGGCGAATTAATTTGGCTCGATCAGCCGGAGCTGCGAGTTGTTTTCCGAGCGAAGCCACATGATGGGTAACAAATGCGTCGATTGCATGTCGGGCATCGCTTGCAGTCGATGGCAGACTCACTTTCTCGGGCGTGCGGAAAGACCAGTGCTGCGACCATTGAGCTCCCTGATCAACCCATTGAATCAGTAAGTCTCTTTCGTCGCGTGTGAGCGACTTCAGTGAGTCCGGTGGTGGCATGAGCAGGTCCGCATCATCGGTGAGAATCCGATGGACCAACTCGCTTGCTTCGGCGTCTCCGGGTTCGATGACAGCGGCCGCGTCGTCTTCTAAATCCAACCGCAAGCCGGCCTCACGATGTTCCCTATCCGGTCCGTGACAGAAGAAGCACTTGTCCGAAAGGATCGGGCGAATGTCCCGTTCAAAGGAGAGTTGCTCTTCTCCGCGCACAGTGACACAAGAGAATCCGAGCAGCAGAATCAATGCAGCAATACGCACTGTGTAATCCAAGAGACGGATGTGGGTGGGGGACATTGGGCAGGGGACCATAGTCTAGCAGGAAGACGCGGTTTTTGGATCATTCCACTTACCGCGTGCGATCCGCTTTTAAAACTCTGTCACTCACAGCGGGAGCCTGCCACCAACGCGGCAACGGGCGACCTTTTCTTCAAGAGTGACTCGAGTTCGCGACGTCCTACTTTTTCGCTGCCAATGCCGGCTCTTTGGCGCCAATCTTTGCAGTCGGCGTTGCGTCGGCCTCCAAATCACCTAGTGCGTATTGAATGCCATCGAGCATGTGCCGCACGATGGAGGGGGTTTTGAAGGTCTCCTCGCGATGGCCAAAGTTCGTATAGAAAACCCGACCCTCACCCGCGGATCGAATCCAAGAGACCGGTACTTCTCTGGGGCCATCTTTGATGCGACCGGAAACGGCGTCCTTGGACATGTCGAGGCTTACCAGGACACGCAGGTTGTCTGTGCCTTCGTACGTTTCAGGTTTGTATTGGTAGATTTCATCTTGGTGCCAAAACCCCTTGCCATCGAACGCAGCGTTCAGCGAATGGTCGGGGTCGTTTAATTTGAAAGCCCAAGTGCCACCGGCTCCCCACGGATGTCCGTTAAAGATTCCCCCGACGAGCGCAAGTGCTTCGGGGTGCCGTCCAAAGTTATCACTGGCCGCATGGAATCCGGCTAATCCCTTGCCGTTGGCAACGAAGTCCATGAATGCGTTCAACTGAGACGGCTCGGGGAATTTCATGTGAGTGGTGTTGTTGAGCAGGATGAGGTCGTACTCTGCGAGATTCTGCTTTGTAAAGACGTCATAGGTGTCGGCAATATCGACTTCAAACGCGCCCGTCTTCTTCGCCATCTCTTCGACTGCGACGTTGGCATGCGGAATCGACGTATGGACAAACCCTTCGCAGCGATAAAAGACCAGGATGCGACGATCCTTCAATGGCTTCGCCGTCGGCTGCTCGGGGATGGCAGCAGCGATCGCCCGGCGTTGCTCTTCGGAGACGGGTTTGAACCGTTGAGCTTTTTTCTGCTCCCAAGCGTCCTGGGCACTCGTCCAAGACGAAGTTAGCAATGCAAGGGTCAGGCCGAATACGAATGTCTTCACAGCGGACTCCGGAGGAGAGGAAGGTGAGGGGAATCAGCATGATAACCCGTGGCGTTACCGCACAAAAGTTTTGGTCCGGATGTTGCATCTCTGGATACCGAAAGCTCTGGCACGTTGGAACGTGCCAACCCGTCACACAAGCACCTGAGGAGAAGGGCATCATGAGCACAGTTGATATTTACACTCGACGCATCAAGGACATCATGAGTCGCGATGTCGTTACGATTCGTGCCGGAGACACCATCCACGAGGCACTCACCCTGATGGGTGAGAACCGCGTTTCCGCGTTACCGGTCGTTGATAACCGAGATCACTGTGTGGGCATTCTTTCCACGTCCGATCTGGTCGATATGACACGTGATGTCGACGACGACATTCAGCACCTCGATTTCGTCGACGTATCGACACAACGATTCCTTCTCGATCGGCTAGCTCACAGCATGGGCAACGAATCGGTGCAGTCTTTTATGAGTGAAATGGTTGCCACGGTCGACTTGGAAACCTCGATCGGTAGAGCGACACGCGAAATGCTCCGCAATCGAGTCCATCACCTACCAGTGTTAGACGATCACGAAAAACTAATCGGGATCGTATCAACCATGGATATTCTCGCCGAAATCGCCGACAACGCCCCGGATTGAAATCGAAGACGTGGTTTAGCGCGTAAAACCGCAATCGTGTCTCTGCGGCTTTGCGAACTCTGCGTTTAATCAGCGTCAGGCGGGCGTCACTTAGGCTCGGTTGCTAGGAAAGCCTTTGCGGTTTGGGAGACCGCGTCAACGGCTTCGGTGACGTGAATGAAGATGGACTGCGCGGTTTCGATGGTGACGTTTTCCGCATCCTCTTCCAGTTGCTGTGCGATTCGGCACGTGTTCAGCGCACCCACGGAAAGCGATGCGCCTTTCAGTGTGTGCGCTGCACGGCGGAGTGAACTGCGGTCTTCCTTGTCGATTGCCTTGCGAATCTCGCTTAGCAAACTCTCGGTTTCGCCGAGATAAACGGTCAGCAATTCCACTAACAGCACTTCGTCGCCGCCAACCGTCTTTCGTGCGTGCGCCCAATCGATCGCTTCGGCGGGTGTCGATGCAACGGCAAAGGGCTCCGCTTTCGACTGCGGCTTAGCGTCGAGTGTCTGGACGCGATCGGCGTGAGCGGTTTCGCTGCTTGGTGCAGCGGTTTGGCTACTTGGTGCTGTTACTTCACGAAGGATCGACTGAATGTTTGGATCTTGCAAATCGAAATCCATTTCTTTTTCGTCGTCAAAATCGAATTCCGGATCCTCCACGACATCGGCTTTCGGTGCATCTGCGTGTGTGTGGTCCGCTGCGTTCGAAGCGGATTCCTCCGACGGAGAAGGTGCTGTTTCGAGACCCAGGACGACGGCAAGTTTTTCACGCAGCTTGGCCACGCGAATCGGCTTAGCGACATATTCATCCATGCCAGCTTTCAAACACTTTTCCCGATCCCCTTTCATCGCCCGCGCGGTCATCGCGATGATCGGTTGATGTCTCCCCGTCTCTTTTTCTCGTTGACGAATGATGCGAGTGGCTTCGAATCCATCCATGACGGGCATTTGAACATCCATCAATACGACGTCATAGGAATCTTGTGAAAGGCAGTCGACGGCTTCCTGGCCGTCGTTGGCGATGGTGATCCGGTGATCGTACTTACTCAAAACACCGGTCGCCAACCGTTGGTTGATAATGTTGTCTTCGACGAGCAAGATGTTGAGACTTCCGAGATCGACGCCATGATCTCGATCCATCGAATCGTGACCATCCTCGGGCGCGCTCACGCCTAACGCACGAACGATCGAGTTGAATAATTCGGACTGCTTGACCGGCTTCATCAATCGTTCAGAGACTTGTAATTCATCGATCAGGATCGAATCTCCATCCCGACCACCACTGGTCAAAATGATGACCGGAACGTCACTAAAGTCCGCATTCTCTCGTAGCCTTTCGATAAAGTCGTATCCGCTCATTTCGGGCATGTTGACGTCGCTGACGATGAGCCCGATCGCTTGGTCTTTTTCTTTCGCGTGTCTTAGCTCAGATAGTGCAAGTTCACCCGATTCGGCGAGCGTCGGGATCATGCCCCAATTACCAAGCATTTCTTTTAGGATTGTGCGATTGGTCTCGTTGTCATCAACAACCAAGACACGCGTGCCTCCGACAACCACGACCCCACGTGTTTCATGCTCTTGGATGTCATGAGGCGCGGCCTTAAATGTGACTTGGAACGTGAACACACTTCCCTGGTTCACAACACTCTGAACGCTGATTTCACCGCCCATCAAATTGACCAGTCGAGAGGAGATCGCCAGGCCAAGACCGGTACCTCCAAAGCGACGTGTCGTTGACGTATCCGCCTGTTCGAATTCATGGAAGATCGATTCGCACTTTTCCGCTGGAATGCCAATGCCCGTGTCTCGCACTTGGACCAACAGCGGGACATCATCGGTATGGCTATTTAAGCGAGTCACTTCGACGACCACTTCGCCTTCCGAAGTGAATTTGATTGAGTTACCGACCAGGTTGACGATCACTTGCCGGAAACGTCCCAAGTCACCGACGACAAATCTCGGTACGTCCGGATCGACACGGAACGCCAACTCGATGTTCTTCGAGTGTGCTTTCAGTCCGAGCGTTTTCATGGTGTCGCCAAGACTTTCGTGCACATCGAAGACCCTTTCCTCCATGTCCAGCTTGCCAGCTTCGATCTTGGAAAAATCCAAAATGTCATTGATGACGGATAGTAAGGACTCGCCAGACTCCTGGACCATCGATAAGAAGTTTCGTTGCGTCGAATCGAGTTTGGTGTCGAGTACGAGATCGGTCATTCCGATGATTGCGTTCATCGGCGTGCGGATTTCGTGACTCATGTTCGCCAAGAAGTCACTTTTAGCGCGATTGGCTTTGTCTGCCACTTCCTTGGCGGCAAGAATCTCCTCATCGGCTTGTTTCCGCGCTGTAATGTCGTGACCGATGCCGACGACGCCGCAAACGTCTCCTTCGGTGTCACGGAGCGGAACCTTCGTGGTTAAAAGCCAAAGTTGCTCGCCTAATTCATTGCGATGTGTTTCTTCGCGATCGAGCAACGGCTTGCCTTCACGCATCACGATCTGATCATCGGCGACGTAGTTGCAAGCCAGTTCGGGTGGAGAAAAGTCGTAGTCGGTGCGGCCCACGAGCGCTTTGACGTCATCGATCTTTAGCAACTGCAACAATGCGGCATTCGCTGTCACAAAGCGACCGGCCCGATCTTTGACGTAAATCAAGTCGGGAACGTTGTTGATGATGGTCTTCAGCAGATCGCGTTCTCTGGCTAATTCGTGTTCAGCTTGTATTTGCGACGTCACGTCGCGCGAAATGCCGAACGTTCCGATGACGCGTCCGGATTGATCTTTCAGTGGAACTTTGGTCGTGCTGCACCAAGTTTCTCTACCGCCTTCGTATGTTTCGTATTCGATCTCCGCGAGAATCGGCTCACCGGTCTCCATAATGCGACGTTCGTCATCAAGTGCTTTCCGCGCGTGGTCTTTGGTGAAAAAGTCCGCGTCGGAACTTCCAAGTGCTTCTCGCGGGTCAGAGCAACCAAATTTCTCCGCACAGCTTTGGCTGAGTCGAATGAAGCGGCTGTCAGCGTCCTTGAAGTAAATGGAGTCGGGAACGGTTTCCAACAAAGTGGCGAGCAAGAACTTTTCAAACTCGACTTGGTGTTCCGCGTCCTTTTGATCGCTGACATCCCAAAACATCGCTTGGATGCCAACCACTTCACCGCGAGCGTTGTGTACTGGTGACTTCCAGACCTCGACGTGAATCTGTGTGTCTCCAGCAGCTTGATGGCGTTCGACATCGTGATGCAGTTTTCCCGACTGCATCACTTCGCGATCGTCCGCTAGGTATTTCTTGGCTAAGTCGGCGGGGAACAAATCAAAGTCCGTCTTGCCGATCAATTCATCAACCGTTTTTCCGATCTGTTCGCACGCGCGTGCATTGGCATACTGGATACGACCACGAGCATCTTTTCGCAGCACACTGAGTGGAAGGCTTTCGACCAACGAGTGATAAACAGCCTCCGATTCTCGAAGTGCGTTTTCAAGATTCCGACGGTCGGTGATGATTCGGGTCAATCCGCAAATGGTCGCCGCTCGACCGTCGTGCGATCGATAATGGACGGTCTCGTGCACGCGATGGGTGCGCTGCTCTGAATCGATGACGCGATAATCAAAAGACTGACAGCGAGTCGACGGCAGGGAGCCAATCAGCTTTACAACACGTTCGCGATCGGATTCGTGAATGGATGAATGGCGTAACTCCGGATGGTCAAGCAATTCTTCAGCCGAGTACCCATACAGATTTTTTGCAGCCGGGTGGATCCAAGTGAGCACACCCTCTGCATTCGCACACCAAGGGATCTCTGAAATCAGATCAAGGAGTGGATCCGGTAGAGACTGCTCCGCATGCCCCATGCTGCTTCCGATTTCTGCGTTCGCCATCGTGCTCTACGCAAACAGGAGAAAAGGATTCTCATCCACACATCGGCAGAGGCCGCATCGACCCTTGCTGAGCAGCAAGGACTAGACAGCGAGTGGTTCGGCCGAGGGGTAAATGATAAGAGACGCCGCGATTCCCGCACCAATTCATGATAGACGCTGTCCAACACAAAGTGGCGGGATTCGTGAAAAATTTGTCTCAGGCAGATCCTGCTGAACCTAGCTAGAGTCGCCGATCGCTCCGCCGATCGTAG
>JBCDEM010000061.1:0-20254 GCA_039179795.1 Planctomycetota bacterium
CAGAACGGCGCGACTGAATCGAACGGGTCAACCGGGTTCGTTTCGTTATAGATCGATTCAAGGCACGATTCGGCGAATGAATAGTGTGCGAGTTTTGCATCGTCCTTTGTGCGCAACATGCGTTTGCGAACGATGTCGCGATATGCATGAGCGGTTGGCCAACGGTTGTAGTCCGCAACAATCGCCTTGAGGTCGGATTGAATGTCTGGGTCGGGAGCACACTTGTCGAACAGCACGACGAGTTTGAGAATCGATGCGCCCATTTGGCGAGCATAAGGCGATGGTCGTGGAATGGCTCAGCCTCGGTTGGCGGTTTGAAAATGCTTCAGTCGGGGAACGTTGGCCGTTACCGGGCACGGCCATTGTGTTTTCAATCTGTGAACGCTCCATGCCGTGCTTATGGTCACCCGCATTCCTAAATGACTTGGTTGTCCGGAGTGGGAGCCTCGCTCAGCTCAGAATGTAGGACATCCAAAATAGTAACCGATGCGGACGCGTGCAGAACCACTTCGTCTGCCAGAAACACAAATTCGAGTTTACCGAATCCCTCCGTATGCGTTGAAGGAATTCCGGGGAGATAGAGAAAGCAATAGTCAACGCAGTCAGTATCGCGGTGTCTGCATGTTTCCGTTGAATTTGGTTTTTCAGTGACTATGCGAATCTCACCAATCAACTTTTCGTTCATTGCACGGATCTCGTATTGCGGCCCTATGTCAACGCTGACTGGAAGCACACTGGAACGTTGGTAAGGCGCGCAGTTGAAGTTTTGCAACAACCATTGGATGCCACCGTAGACGGTCAGCAGTGCCAACGCGTGGTTGAGCGAGTGCAGAGCTGCGGAGCGTTGCGAGTCGGTGTACGCCTTGGCTTCAACAAGAGCGTCAAATCGCTCCATTAAGTTCAAATTCGATGAAGTCGTTACGATTCGATATACATCGGGGAGTGATCTCCGAACCGAGGCGACAGCCTCTAGTTGATGGTGTAAAAGGTCTTCTCGAGTCGCAATTCGCAACAAATCACTCCGTGCGGATAAAGAATTCATGAAGTCCGTGGTTTGAGGTGAGTCGGCTGGATACTCCTGCTGACTAGGCGGTGATCGTTTCTTGCGAAACGTCACAATCAGTTGTCGTTCAAAACACTGACACCCCAAACCCCGGACTCTCTCATGATGATCCTTTCGATGGACCTCGACAAGTTCAACACCGTCTGCTGCTTCTACGATACCGAGAGACAGAAGTATCGTTTCGAGACGATCGCTACCAAACGGTCGCATGTTGATCATCTGCTTGACACATGTGACCCCGATCTGGTCGTGATGGAAGCCTGTGGCCCCTCGGGATGGGTCAGTGATGTTTGTAAACAGCGTGGACTCAAAACGATCGTTTGCAGCACGCATGATGAAGCTTGGGCATGGAAAAACACCAAGCGTAAAACAGATCGTCATGGCTGTGGCTACTACATGGCACTCGCCCTGGCGTCACGAATCGGTGAAGCCAGTCGCTTCCCACGCGGCAAGAGTCTCGCACACTACTGGGGACTGACACCTGGCGTTCGCGATAGCGGTGACTCCAAGGGCCATCGAGGACACATCACCAAGTCGGGCTGTTCGATGGCACGCTGGCTGTTGGCTCAAGTCGTCTTCCATGTTCTTCGCCGCGATCCCGTGATGCGGAAGTGGTACAAGCCGATTCGCAATCGTCGAGGAAGTGGCATCGCCCGGACTGCTGTGATGAGACGCATGGCCGTGATCATCCGCAACATGTTGACTGAGAAGCAAAGCTACACCGAGTGCCGCGATGCGATGATCGATCGTCGCAAGAAGCAAACTCAGGTCAAAGCTTCCGCCGCCTAAACGAAAAACATATCAAAAACCATTGAGCAAACGCCTCATGCAGCTTTCGCCAGCGATGGCATCAACTTGGTATTCGTGCTGCTCGGTGACCGAGTGTTGCACCGCCAGGTTGCCCGCTCACTTCAATTCGCCCGTAACCATCGGTTGATGCGACCTCGTCGGGATCTCATCTCGGCCTGATCGTCGCACGTTGCATTGATTAGGAGCCTTGAAGTGTGGCGGGCGGACCGTAACCGAAACATGTGTTCGACCATCCGTCGAAGCACAGATGCCGCGTGCATCTGTGGGACCCACGAAGGAATGACTGGGGTGTGATCGCTGAGAAAAGATCGATCACAACAGCCCGAAAAACGTCCATCCAATCACTGACAAAGCGACCGATCAGCAATCACAACCGAAGCTCTTTCAGGAACGCATTGTTATCCGCCGTTTGGGGTAAGTTCCACCGCAACGGCCCAGTCTTGATTGCGTTGTGGCCGTCTCGCGAACGCCGCAGCATCATCGCGCGTGGTGGGGACGTGGCGATCATTCGCGTTGAACAATCGGCCACGAAAACCCAATCGTAATATGATGCAGTGAGCATGTGTGTCACGGCTTCGTGGAAAGTGAAATTCCAGTTCAAACGGTGCCAAATAGGTTGGAAACCAACCAACGCCAGCGAGCAAAAACGACAGGCGAGAAGGCGAAGCAATTTCGAGCGTCGAAATGCCATCGCACCATGTCCCAAGCTTGCGTGTCAATGGAATGTCAGCAAATGGGAACCAGTGTTCAATCATCGGCAGAAGGTTCGCATCGGCGACAATCGCGTTGCGTTCAGACTCAGATGCGAACTTCCATCGCCAAAGCGTCTCGGCTATGCGGACCTCGAGTGGTGAAACTGCGTCGTCGTTGAATGCGTGCTCCTCAGTCGACGAACGGTACGGATCAGGTGGTCGCCGCGAACGACTTACCACTTTGAATGTATCAGCTCGGCGACTCACGTGCATTCGCTGGTTCGTCGTCCCGCGGAGGCAATCGCGAGACGTACGAGAATGTTCTGGATCACCACGGAAAAGACAACTACTGCAAGTGAAATCAATAGAGCTCCAGCCAGCCAAGTAAGCCATGGATTCATCGTCGCTGGACGTGAAGCAATCCAATCACCGTCATCATAGCCGGGATATCTATAGTATTCTGCATAAGGGACGACGTCGGTGAGCTCCACAAACTCGCCATTCTTTGGCAGAGTCTTCATCTTAGGGTCCCAGCTATCGCCAAGAAGCATTCGCACCTCGCGATCCCCATCTCTTAAGAGACCAACATAACCGACGCGTGCTGGAAACAAATCATCGTAGCTTTCGTGAGGCAAGTCCACTGTATCGATTGAGACGACTTCCCAGACGCCGTCTCTTTCGGTGTAGCCGCTCGAAACAGCGAGTCCAAGTAGAACGGCTGCAACGGTCACAACTGCCAACAGGTGATGGAGTTCAAAACGCATAATGGAAGACTTCGAATCCGAAGTAATCGGCGAATGTTGGCCATAACCAGAGTCGCCCAAAGTGTGCTCCATCGTTGAACGCGCCATGGCGACCTCTGGTTCAACACTTGGTTATCCGTCATCGCTAGCTTCGAGTCCAGCGATATCGGCTAAATCCTTGGGGCGACCCGTTGCCCGTTTGTTGGTGATCAAATCTGCCCGTCCAATTACCGGGAACTTCACATCATCGATCGTCAACCAAATTTGATTAGTCCATGCGGAATCGAAATCCAGTCCAGACACCACGGTGAGGATGTCGATTCGGCCGGGCGGAACGCCTATCTGAAATACAACTGAAGGCGATGCAAAGTCGGTTTCATTGATCTCTTGCATCGGAGCTCCAAAGGCCTGCAGAGCCCTAACCACTCTAGGGGCAGATTCGGGATCCGCGCGAACCCAGATATCAAGGTCACCGGTGGCCCGCGGAAAACCATGTGCGGCAACCGCATACGCGCCAACAACCAAGTAGTCGACACTAGCGTCGTTCAATGCGACCAACATGTCGCGAAAGTCTTGGTTGAACTCCATTCGGATCCTTAAACTTCCACGCGGTCAACGTGAGTGGCCAAACCATTAAGACTCGCTGTTCGGGTGACAGTCGATCGTAATCGTCTGTTGCGCCCTCTTCCGCAAGGGTGATCTTGCGAATCGTTTTTCGGTTCGAGTGGGACAATGACGTCGAGCGCATGCGATTAGTTTAGCACGGATCACGGCGGGGTTCACCGAGCCGCGGGGGGGCGGCGGTTTGATTTTCCATTTGTAAACGCAGCATGCCGTCCTCCGCGTGCACGCGATGGTTGTTCGGCACAACTAATTCATCGGCCTCAGCCCGATCTCCGTCAAGAAAACAAGCAAGCAACGACCGTCGCGTACCACAACAGTGTAGCGATGCTCAGTCGCGCCGCCTTCAGTCCGGTAGCTGAATTCATGCAATTCACAGCCATCGAATGACGACGGTGGATCATCTGCATTGTCCGCAATGAACTGTGTGTAGTCAAAAAACTCTTCGTTGTTACGCGTTACAATCCGGTCCACAAGTACGTGATAAAACGGAACGGCCGGTGCTACGTTGATCTTTACCTTGGATTGTGGATGGAGGAGACCAACGAAGGTTTTGAATGAGGCGTCGAAACAAGTCGCTTGCTGCGCGACAATGGCTCCTTGGGTTCGATGTATTGGGTTCGATGTATACTGTCCGCTCGCGGAGCACGATCGCGAACAGGAAGATCCAGCAAAATCATGAACACGCTGGAGTTTTGGTCATCGTGACCCTTCCGCCGTGCCTAGCGCCTAGCGTTCGCCGAACAGGTGATCATTCACCATGCAATTCAAAATCCAACATCTCTTGTTGATCGTCGCCGTTTTCGCGTTGTCCTTAGCATCGGGCTTCCCGGGTAGTTTCCTGATGCCCGATCCTGCCTGGAAAGTTGTGTCAATCCATCAAGAGACAGCTGTCTATCCCGATTCGCTTGACGCTCATCCTTCATTGGGCGATGCAGGTGTACGTCGCGACTACGTTGCAACCGTTCAGAATGGTCGACGCACGCAGCGGATCAACCTCGGTGATACGGTCCTGATCGCGCAACACCGACTGCAGTTGCCGGACGTTGGCAGCTACGTTGAGATCAGGAGATTTACCGAAGGCCATGGCGAACTGCCCGTCGCCTCGATCGAGGCGCCGTCCAGGATCTGGTTCGTGCTGGCGATGTTCCTCTCGTTCATGTTTTCAGTCTTATTGGTATTTGGCTCGCTGATGATTCGATGGTTTGCTCATCGACAAGTTTTCCTGTACCGCGAACGTCGGATGATCGACCGTGCAACGAGGACACCTGCGAGCACATGACGGGGCACGGTGGAGCCTTCGATGAACTAAAATCGCGGGGACGGCATCCTCTGAACGGAAACCACCTTTTCACGCCCAAGGTCAACGATGCGTATCACTTGGAACGAACTCACGATTGATCCAGACGGTCTCGATTTTGACTCGTTGCTTGAAGAATGGCGCTGGCTCGTTCCCGAAACCATGTCGCCCGTTGTTGTCAGTGCGCTGGGTGATTTATTTTTGCGCGATCAGGATGATTCGATCCACTGGCTCGATACCGGGACCGGTCAACTTTCTCGTGTCGCGGACTCACCGAATGAATTCAAACAACTTATGCAGCAACCCGATCACGCGAACGAGTGGTTTATCCCACAATTGATCGGTGACCTCATTGAATCGGGAGCCGTTCTGGGAACAGGCGAGTGTTACAGCTGTGACGTTCCCCCGGGGCTGGGTGGTGAATTCACCGTCGACAATGTCAAGCCGACCGACATTCGCGTACACTTTTCCATGTTCGGTCAGATATTTTTTCAAACCAAAGATCTGCCACCGGGTACGCCAATTGATAACATCAGATTCGGCGATGCGTAGCGTTGCGAGCAGATGCCATCATCATGAACGGAGCCGCGGGCCGCGCGGATTTCGAGATCAACGTCGTTCTCAGCGGCCCGATGAACGCGGACTTGATGCCCACGAGTGCATGACAAATGGAAGAAATAGACGTAAGCATTCAGCGACCATGGTATCGGCACTGGCATGCTATTCTCGATGAGGTACTCGGAAAAAAGGAAGGTTTCGATATCGAGGCAGCGATCGCCGATCCAAGTGGCGATTTCCGGATGCATTTCTGTACGTGGGACCTACCCGATGCAGATTTATATCGATGCTTTTCGATTTTTTCGTGCGGCGAGGAAATGGCTCGTCGTGCCGTGGAGATGCGTTCCATCAGCCGCGACAGGAGTTTTTCGATGTCCGAAACTCAAGCGTTGGAACATATGAAAGAAGGGCTCGAAGGCTATCGCCAGTTCAGCAAAGCTGCGTGCTTGCAGAAGGATTTTCAGGTCGTTCGCGGAACAGAAGATGACCTCTTCGATCGATTGAATGACGCTGACTATTTCCTCGAGCTGCTCGAGTATATGGACTGCACCGATACGCTCTCGTCCGAGATACGCCGTTTCTTGGCTGAGACGCTGTATCGGATTGCTAGTTCGATCGATATCAGAGAGTACATCTTGTGGCCTCTGTACGTCGATGAGAATCACCTTGACCCGCAACGGCATTTTGCGATGTTGGATGCGACGGAGACTTATTTTGCCCGCATTGGTGCTGATGGCCCCACACTCTTCGTCATTGACGAAATCGCATAAGACCCGCATCACGATCGCATCCACCGGTTTCGGGATCGAATGGTTGAGGAACTGAAGACACACTTCGCCGTGGCGACGCTCGATCATTTACCTTCGATCGTGTCCTTGCTCGCCGACGATCAACTTGGCTCAACGCGCGAGATTGTTGGCGATGAATTGGACAAGCGTTACCTGGCTGCTTTTGACGACATTCAGGCCGACCCAAATAATGAACTGATTATCGCGGAGCATGATGGATCCGTCGTGGGCACGTTGCAAATTACGTACGCCCCCAGCCTGACGCACAAAGGGGCCATGCGAGCGACGATCGAAGGTGTACGCGTCGACTCAGCAGTACGATCCTCGGGCATTGGTACGCGAATGCTCGACTGGACGATCGAACGATGTCGGTCTCGCGGTTGCCGACTTATCCAACTGACGTCCGACCTGGTTCGTGCCGACGCAGTCGAGTTTTACCGCGGCCTCGGTTTCAGGCATACTCACGCGGGGCTTAAGCTTTGGTTGTGACCACCCAATGCGGCACCTGAATTCTGTGATTGGTCACCGGAGAGCGCGAGAAAGCCACCGAGAACACCGAGATCACCGAGTAAGATCGTGCGGTCTTGTCTGATTTGTTTTGTTACAAGGAATTGGCTGGTATGTTGAGCACGGAGTTTTTGTAAGCACAAGTCTCAGCGGATGGGTAGGTTCGTGATGTGTGCAGAACGTCAATGCGTGACATGCGTCGGACAAGGAGCAGGCACGTTCTTCTCGGTGGCCATAGTGATCTCGGTGGCTTCCTTGCGATCGCCGGAGATCGATTCTGCTGCCGTCCGACCGGCTTTTCACAGACGATGCCGCGAAGTGGCATAACTCTACATTCTCGGAATGCCGAGCAAGGATGCGGTCCCGTGCGAGTAGAATGAAGGCGATCCAAACGATCCGAGACAACGCTGCGTTCGTAAGCTGATTCGATTTCTTGCGATCCATTTGCTTCGGCTCCGTGATCGCGGGCGTTATCGAGACAATGGCATTTAACCGAACCGTTTACCTCGCCGTGGTGTCTTGTAACAGATGGAAGCTCTCGCGACACGACCGCTATTGATTCTCGACTTGGATGAAACGCTCATCCACGGTTCCGAGTCTCGGCTTCATCGCGATGCGGATTTTCGGGTGGGACCCTTCCAAGTATACGAGCGACCGTTCCTTCGTTCGTTTCTCAACTCGACAAGCAAGCACTTTGATCTGGCGATTTGGTCCTCCGCCTCGCCTGACTACGTCGCAGATATTGCTTCCGTACTCGCAAAGTACGTTCCGGAATGGCAATTCGTTTGGAGTCGCATGCGTTGCGTACAACGCATGCATCCTGAATGGATGACGACGATGTTCATCAAGGATTTGCGAAAGGTCAAACGTCGTGGGTATGACCTTGATCGCGTATTGATCGTGGATGACAGTCGACACAAAGTATCGCGAAACTACGGTAACGCTATCTATGTTTCGCCGTTTGAGGGAGCGGACGATGATGCTGAGCTTCCGCAGCTCGCGAGATTCGTCAACTCATTGCGATTCGAACCAAACTATCGCAGCATTGAAAAGCGTGGATGGCGCACTCAATCAATACCCGACTAAGACGTGAGTCTTGTGTCATCTCGTTATGAACCACCGACCGCGACGAGCGAATTGAGACCCGGACCAGAGCCGGATGGCAGGTAGGACTTATTGATTGGTGCGTCACGAACGCGTCGGTTGAGCATCATTTCACGACCGTTCATCTAGAGACTAATCGAAAATGGTGGAAATTTTGGTAGTGTTAGGAGTCAGGCGAAGCAATAACACGCACGCTCTCGGTGACCACCGTGATCTCCGTGGCATCTGCATCAACGCTTTGGATCTCGCGCTGTTGTGCTCGGTCGGAGGTTATTTCTGTACTCGCCACTTGGCCGGCTGCGTAACACGATCACATCCACCGCAGTTGGACTTGCCTGGCTTACCAATGAACGATCAAATTCCACGACTCGGTGATGCCGGTTGTCATACATGATGTCTGGTTCAGAAAACTCAGGACGAATCAGAATTGATGAAGACGTGATTCGATACACGTCTCACACCGATCCGGATTGGACATTACGTGTTGCTGACATTCGCATTTTTGGTGAGGCGACCAATCAGCATGGAGCGTTTGCCGACGACTATTTTCTTTGCTTTGCTACGGGGCTAGGATCGTGGCATGAAGCTTCTTTTTATGCGAATGGACGCGAGCACTTTCTTTCTGCTCTTAGCGAAAAACTTGGCGTCCAATTTCGATTACAACTCACAGCATCAACCGATTTTGCAAGTCGAATTCTGTGGCCCGTTGAATTGGTCGGGAAGCCCATGTTCAAGTACGAGGATGTTCCTCCTAAGACATGGATAGGCCGTCTCATTGGAACGCGACAAATCAGCCAGACATATGCGGATCACGTATTGTCGGCGTTAAAATGATCCAGCAGAGCCGCGCGAGCAACTCATCTCTGGAAAGCTTGCTCGCGTGCGAAAAGAACAGAATTCGGAATCGCCGTGGTTTACTCATCCGGGACTCGATTGCAATGCGGCTACTCGTGTTTCTTCTTGTCGTTGGAAGCTGGATCGCGATCGCTGCTTGGTTGGTGCGCGACGCTCAGAGACGCGGCACAAACGGCGTCGCGATCGGGCTCCTACTTGGTTGGCTTGGCCCGTTTGCGATTCTGTTATGGGTCGCCTTGCGACCGAGCATTCAACGAGAGATTCGCACCTATGAGGACTTTGAAAGCGCGGAGGACGCTTTTGACTGGGCTTCTCAACTCGATATGCAGGGCGACTGGTACGCCGCCGAGGAGCTCTACCGCTACATCGCCGAACGTTGGCCGTCGCAAATGCACTATGCCTTTGCCTGCATTCGCGGCATCCAGGACAAGCAAGACTTGGCTCAGCAATGATGGTGAATCATCGTTGTTATATGCAATCGTGATTCGTCTTCCGTTGTGCATTCTGATGGGGAAGAACTCCTTCAGGTGCGATCTCAATCGGGTGTTAACCGGCAGACATGGAATACATTTCATTTGCACCATTGATTGACCTTCCTTTAGTCCTCTGCTTTGTTACGGCGCTCGTCATTCATTTCAATTGTTGGGCCCAAAGCAAGGAACCGGACACGACGGTTGATCTCGTTTCACGGCTTCCGATCGCGCGAATGCGCGTGATTGCGCTATTCGTTTTCTTGTTGTTTCTGTGCTGGATTCTCGATATCGCTGTTTGGGCGATCTTGGTTGCCTTCATTCCCATTGGAGTTGCCGTCGTTGTGTTTTCGGGCGGAAGTTCGACGGGTACCGAACTGATCCTCTTGTTGCCCGCCTACGTGATTCGTGAATGGGCATTTGGTTTTCCACAATTGATACTCGAACCGGCAACCGACCGTTCAACCACTCAAGCTAAACCTGAGCCTGCGTCAAAACTTATTGGAATGCGTGGTGTCGCTGTGTCGCCACTTCGCCCCGGAGGTGATGTGGAAGTCGACGGATCGGTTGTCTCGGCCATGTCGGATGATGGTACACTCATCGAGTTGGGAACGGATGTTTTCGTAAGCGGCCTTCAAGGTGGTCGTATTCGTGTGCGGACACTCGCCGATAAATGCTGAGAGTCGAGCTGCCATGTCGCGATTGATGGTTGTTTCTATCGAGTCGTCGCTCGCGACACATCATCGATCTGCGTGGACAGGTTGTGATGCGACCATAATCATTGGATTGAACGAAGCACGGCGTCGAGCGTTTTCGAACGAATGCCAACGAATCGGGGACTCGACGATGTTACAGACGCATTCTCTCGCGTTCGGAAGGGTATTTGCAAGGCAAGATTTGTTTAACTCGCGGAGTGTTTTCGATGGAACCCGCTGAATTGAAATCGATTTTCAAGTGTTTTGCTTTTTTGCTTCTGTGGTTGATTCCGACCACCGTCGGTGTCTTGTTGTTTGCATCATTCACCTGGCATATTCGACCCGACAACTGCCAATCCGTGTTTGTCGGAATGTTACTGATGTTGTTGGGCTGCCGTCTGGCCCGACACTACTCGACGGATGGCCCACTGTTCCTTGTTTACGGGTTCCTAGGCTCTTTGCTTTTTGTTCCGCTCTATTCACCGTACGCGTCGTTTATCGGCGATGACAGCAACGGATACTGGATTGCATACATCGCACTTTGCATTGTGTTTTGCTTGGGCTGTCGCTACGTTGCCATGTTCGATTTTCAGAAAGAGAACCTGTCGATCGTTGGGAAGAAGGTTGGTGAACCAACCAATGGACGGGAGGATCCTGTTGGACTTAAGTGATGGTTGATCAACGTGTCGTTTCGTGTGACTCGTAGCACTGTGTTGAATGAATGATATTTAACCGACGTCGTGACGCCGTGAAGCGAGATTCGGCGAGAGTCAGCGCTTCTTGTTCTTTTTGTGCTTACCATTGTTCGGCAGGTGGGCCGCTCATTGAGGGTCCCAGCGATTTTTTTATTTGCCGTCATTGCATTGAAGAGGCGCTTCGTCACCCGCTGGTCAAGCACGATGCCCGCGGGCTGACACTTGGAACCGAAGCGAACCCGTATGCACCTCCCCAAATTGTTATATGCTCGGTGTGTGAAACTTCCATGGAAGATGATTTGGGGCTTCGGTCATCCATCGATGCAAAAGCGATCTGCTCAGATTGCATTGAAGTGTGTGCCGAAATCCTCGATACCCACCGCGATAAATGACAGATTCAAATAGCGAGCTACGTGGCGTGCTTTTTCTATCCGCGCATTTTCGACTCCAGGGACCACGATCACTTTGTGATGTGATGGCTTGCAGTATCCTTCTTCTTGCGTCATGCCTGGGATGCGATTCGGAATCTCCACAGCATCGCTTTGTTGCATCCACTTCTCTTAGCATGGGTCGACTGTTTGATGCTCGTGGGTTGCATGGAGATCTGCTCGTATATGATTCTTTTGGTTTAGTCGGCACGATCGAGGAGATCACACTTACGGATGGCGGCGAAACGGAGCTATTGATCGCGACGATCCGCCAGGATTACGACTCGGGTGCCTGGATCAAGATGGAGGCGTCTTTACAGAACAGCGGATCGATCCTGATTTCGCATCCTGATAACCATGCTTTGGATCACCGCTCAACCGACTAGCACCGAGCAACAGCATTCTCTGTTTCATGGGTTCGGTTGATCGGTTAGTTTGTTATTCGGGTTGGAAACGATACTCACGCGATAGGGCGAATGAAATGCGATTGATATCTAAGTGCCTCTTAACGCTAATACTGCTGACGGCATCATGGGTCGCAACGGATCAGCAGTCAAGCAACGCTGCGGAGACCGACAGCGACCGTGTCTATCCGACGGTTTACCGAGTGTCCGATCTTCCCACGTGGACGGGGGATCGCAAATTTGACGTGAGCATCTTGATGCGTCTTGTTCGATTGACCACGAAGGCATCCGACTGGGAATCCAATGGCGGGAGTTCAGGTTACACGTGCTATCCAGAGAACCTGAGCCTTGTGGTTTCGACACACCGGCAGAATCACGAAAAGATCAAGGAACTGATGAAGGCCATTCGCAAGGATATAGCTACGAAATGATGGATAGCGGCGAACCATCGTCAGCATAACGATCCAGCGTCAGCGAGGTTTTCTTCCCAAGCACGAGGTTTGCTCGGGTCCGGGAAATCAGTCAATGAGCTGCATCCGTTTTAATTGGGCTGTCTTGTTTCACTCATTCAATGAATTCCTGGCCCGCTTACCCTGCTCGTTATCCGGCAAAAAAATGAAGCTGATAGTGTTCACACTTTTCGCGGTCTTCGTCGCGTGTTCGGTTTCTTGCACGGACGAGGGATCTCACGCTTTGACCGAGACAACGCCCACTCCGCGAGACGCAGTCGCTGAAATAGCGCACGAGCAACAAGGTCAAAGCGAGACGACCGAAGTTAAGGCGGGTTACTATGAAATCGGACATCCAGAACAGGACGCCGTCAATGAGTTTCTAAGTAAATCCACCGTGGCTGTATGGCTTAGTTGGAACAATGGAATCTCCATTGAGAGTTCGTCTGGAAAGGGATGGGACAACAACCTCACTTTAGAACAACTAAGAAGTCGACTAGACAACACGGAGGACAAAACGCAAGCGGCAATCGTCCTTGAGAAGAACTTCACTGGTGAAGACAACGAGGATGAAGCAGTTGCCGAGCTACTCAAGCAGATTGGGTTCGAGACCATTGTGGTTCAGTCGTACCATTCAAGTGCGATTGTGATCGACAAGATCATTCAAAAATCGAATTAGGTGACCCGCCCCGCATGGCCGGATAGGATGAACGTGCACGCGAGTCGCACGAGGGTTCTAGCAATGGATCGTCTTTCGTCTTGATCGCGTGGGTTTGGGCGTTCGTCGACTCGCTGATTCTGTTTTCCTTGATTTCTTGATTCCTTGATTTCTTGATTCCTATGAATGACAACTGGAATCAACAGAAAGACTGGCCAAGGGGAGCTCAAAACAACATGACGTTTAGCGTGCGCGGCCTGCTCATCGTGATTGCGTTTGTTGTTCTTTTATTCGCTTGGGTTTCCGATCGCTTGCTGAGTAATCGCATTGCTCGCGGACTGAAGGAGGAGATTTTAAGACTTGAGTCGGTCAAACAGGATTTAGAGAGACGGCATGATAAACACGAGCGGGTTCTTATCGGGCAGCTAAAGCTCGGTGATCGTATCGAAACGCATTCCGATTTCCTCAAATTGGCCGATGAGGTAGTGACACCGGTAGACCCGAGATTCGAACTGATTTGGGAATATGTTTTTGATCCGGATGGCGAAAAAGTATCTTCTCGTTGTGTAATCTACATTTTTGATCTGGAGTTCGATCGAATTGAAGGGACAAACGAATTCTTTGTGCTCGTGATTGACGGCGTGATCAAGATGATCGAACGCGGTGCGTCCGTGAATTCCTAAGACGATGCACCATGCCGCGTACCTGACACTTCGCGGTCGCGTGTTCCGAACTAGAAACCCGATGCAATTCGGTGACATGAGCAGGATGCACGGAAGGATCGGGCGCGTTTCGACAATTGGGATTCAGCCGCCGATCCTCGGCAACGTTTGTTGAACAGGAGCTTGCTTGCGTTATCGATTGCGTACATTAATGTTGGTTATCGCTTTGCTCGCGAGCCTTGCTGTCGTTGCCGAGTTCGCGACGCGGGACTACAGGGAACGGCGTCGCATCGAAGCTGATCTGTTTTCGATGGGTGCGAATTACGTCAGCCTTGACGAGAACAACGCTCCCTCCTTCGTCAGCTTCATTAACCCGGTAGGGTTTGACGGAATCCCAAAGTATGGCTCGTTTGACCATCTCGATTTCGCTGGCGCAAGCCTCACCGACGATGCGATTCGGTATGTATCAGAGCTCGAAAACGTCCAAGTGCTTCACCTAACGGAGTGTAATGTTTCGGATGCTCATTTGAGAATTCTCACTGACATCGGGTCGATAGAGATGCTGCGTCTTAACGGATCGGCGGTATCAGACGACGCAATCGGGGCGATCGCATCCATTCGCGGACTCAAATCGCTCGATGTGTCGGGTACACTGATCACATCCGCTGGGATCGAGAAACTCGAACAACTTCGACCCGATTTCGTCGTTCGATGGGAGCCTCAATGATGCCGACGTGCACTGGGTTGAGCCTGAGTCAGCATGACGCATCTAAAATCTAAAGAAGGACGGCATCGTGCGTTTGCAAATGAGAACCACGTTAACCGTCCTTGGTGATGATGGCCGTTGTATCAATGAGATTGCATTTGTGTCGCCTTTGAATCCCTATGACCCTCCATGGGGTCAGACCGATGAATCAGAGACAGAGCCGACGCGACGTTCTACACGACTTCCCAACGAACTTCTAAGACCAACGAAGTACGGGTTATGCATTCTTGCGATCCTTGCTATTGGAATACCGCTCTTACTCTCACCCATTGTTGACGGATTTCGCATAAACCCATTCGCGATCGTTCTGCTGCTCGTTGGAATGACGATCGACGATCGATCGTTTCGTCGTTTCCCCTGGACAACACTTGCCTGTCTAGCGTTTGTGATTGGTTTCTTCGGTGAGTGCTTAGAATACTCTATTGCGAACGTCTGGAATTGGTTGCCCGCACGGTCCTCTCCATTCTTTGGGTTTCGTTTGCTCTGCGCTGTGATGGGAATCTGCAATGCTCGGATGATTTGGCGGTGCCATCGGTATCACCACGTTCACCAATGTGAGAAGTAAACATCGGATATACCGCACGTTGAGCTTCCTAGTCACGACTTGAATCTCGCCGGCGCAGATGTACGAAGTGATAAACTTCGTAATGCTTTGGAGCGGGATTGGGGAATGCCTCGTCGCGCTTGGTCAAATCAGATTATGGCTCGGCTATCACATGATGATCCAGATTGGCAGTGATGAATTGGTTGGCTTCCATCTCAGTCCGCCAGTAGAGACGCAATTTTACGATTGCCAAATCTTCATTGGTGGTGATTGCGTCTCAGACTGCAGCCAGGAATATCTTCCGGGTCTCGCGGGTTACTTCCGATCGGAGATGGATCGGTACCGGGAGAAACTCAATTATCTGCAATACGAAGAAGCACTTCTCCGTTTTGACGATCTGACGCAAATCCACAACGAATTGGTCCACAGCAATGATCCGTTCCTGCGAGAACTGAAATGGAATTGCCGGTTCCTGAATTGGCAGATGCCCCTTACGGATGTTTTTCAATCATTCCTGATTCCCTTTCGTGGTCGACTTTGGCTTACTTGGCAAGTTTGGGTTGATCACGAATCTCAATTCCCTCAACTTGATGTGGTGAAAGGTAAACAGGTTTGCCCCTACGACATCATCGACAACTTCCGCCAATGCGTGGTTGCATTTGAAGACGCAGAATGACGACGCGATGAACGTGCGGACCGGCTAGGTCTGGTTGATTAGCAGGTGCGAATGGAAAACCTCTTGCTAATTGAAACAGAATCAACAAGAGGATTCTCGATGGAATTGGATCGACGCTCAGCGAGCCGCTACACTAAAACCAACTGGTTTAATCCGCTGCTCAAGCGGCTGACTTGATTAGTCCGTTTAACCGGAGCCGTAGACCGCACGAGCGCTGAAATTCAAGTCATTCGCCGCTGACTGGTGCCGTTCACTTACAAACGAGCAAACATGAAAATCGCACTCGCTGCCGAGGCCAAGTACGTAAATCGACTATGGTTCGATGATCGCAAACTTTTGGCGGAATTGAAAAACCGCGGCCATCATGTTCAGGTTATCGATTGGCAAGATAAAGAACAGCGAGTAGACCACTTCGATTCGATTTTTATTTGCACCACATGGAACGGCTGCCATCATCCAAGGGACTACATTCGCTTTTTGAATAAGTGTAACGCAGGAAAACCACGCCTGATAAACGATCGTGAAGTTCTTGGCATTGGGTTCTCCAAGTCCTTTTACTGGCCACTCCTAGAGCAATTGCTCGAACGTAATGAACACGACGGCACCAATCCAAGTGGCGTTGACGGAACGTTGACGAAATCACACTTTTTCGTAGACGGTGAACCTATAACTGCTGGCGGGTGCGAGGAGTCTCTCGACGGACGTTCCCTGTGCGACATTCTCGAAGAACTCGAATGGGACACGCGAAGAATCGTGCTAAAGCCAGCGATATCTGCAAGCGGCTTCAATACATTTGTTTATGTACCCGAAGGCGCTAAACCGATCGACGCCACTCAGGTACGGCCGGGAAAAGAAGCATTCGTGCTGCGGTGCAAGAATGA
The DNA here is from genome assembly GCA_039179795.1 of Planctomycetota bacterium. Lineage (GTDB taxonomy): Bacteria > Planctomycetota > Planctomycetia > Pirellulales > Pirellulaceae > Rubripirellula. The sequence goes on from JBCDEM010000061.1 coordinate 16,370, forward strand.
CGCGCGCAGGACATTCGTGAAGTTGGCGCGCAACACGATCAATAATGGAGTGGTGCTCCAACCGTATGTGGATGCCGTCGAAAGCGAGGATTGTGCTGAGCACTCAATGGTCGTAATTGGAGGGAAGTGTGTGCATGCAGTAAAGAAGATGCCGTTGTTTGGAGGCTGTCGGACGAAAGATCGCACGTTCATCCCTACACGAGACGAGGACCGCAAACGCATCCCGGTAAATGACAATAATAACGAAAAAGTTAAGGAAATGAGGGAGTTTGCGGAATACTTAGTCCAACAGTTGGCCAACGAGTTTGGGAAGAATTCAGTGAGTCGAGCTCGTGCAGACATATTTTATCACGAAGGTAGACCAACGCTGTGTGAACTCGAGTGCGTTGACCCGAATACCAACTTAGAAGTCGTTCTAACGGGTAATCTGGAGGCTGGCGGTGGAGACAGTCGCGAAGTCGTTGCATTTCGAAAACAGGCTCTGCGCGAAATCGTCGAGGAATACGCCCGCGTAATTGAAGAACGCACCGCAACGCTTGCGCAAGCGTCTGGATGAACGTTGAAGTTCGACCGGCCATTCCACTCTTGGCGATTAGCGATCAAAGCGGTGAACACGGGTGGAGTATCGCAAAAACATCCGCCGGATCGCCAATCGCCACCTCAGCGCCGCAGTCAAGAGAGCTATGTGAACCGGGGCGACTTTATTGGCTCTATGAAGCGTCACGTCTTGGCGAGCTCGACCCGACTAACCAACTTGATCGCTATGAGCCGCCAGTAACAAGAGGTGACCGGTAAAGTCTGGCAGCCGGAAGCTCTAACGGCGCACGTACGGATCTACGAGCGACGGAAGGTCAATGCGGAACGGTTCGGATCTTGTGATACCACAACGGGAAACCAGTGGCCAACGGGGAACACAAACCCCAACCTAAACCACAGAGACCACTCCCCAAAGTCGCGGAGACATCCGACCTTGAACTGTATCGTCTACTCCCGCCACTCAGTGATCGTGGCTGTTCTGTCGGGAGACATTCGTAATTGAAGCTCATTCTTTGGATTTGGACGACTGTCCTTGAATGCTACCTAGATGAGCGGTTCTTCGGACCAAGCGACGCTACTGAAAGCGACATTGTCGACCAAGACGGGCAGAACCAAATCATGAAACCAAGTCGTCCACCACGCGTTGAATTACATCCATATCACCATTGGCGACTTGGCAATGGCCGCCGTTCTGTCTGCATCGAATACACGCAATCAGCAGGAACCGGTAATGAGATTTCGTTTAGCAACACTGTTGATTGCTGTTTTTTTTGCAGGGCTCGGATTCCCAATGCTCCGTGATTGGCTGGAAAAGCGGCAACTTGCGTTAAGCGATTTTACGTCGGAGCGTCTCGCTGACGAACTTGATGCCGGACGACCTGTGCTTGTTTCGATCTTCGCAAGATGGGACTCAATATTGGATGACCAACTCCGACGGATGTCCGATGATGTGGCGCGTAAAATCCGAGATCGAGACGTCGCCGTGTTGCGTGCAGATTGGACAGAGAAATCTGGTGATGTCGATCAACTGATGACACGCCTTGGGCTTGGAACGGTTCCTGCATTTGCGATCTTCCTGCCAGACAACCGAATGAACCCGATGATACTTCGCGACCTCACCACGGAGGCTGAGTTGATTGCGATACTCGACAGTCTACCCTGAGGATGACACGGACCGAACCATGCCGCGTACCGGAACCATCGATTGCAGCGAGTCCGAGAAGCACGCCGGAGTACGAGCACGATCGAGCCTCTTGATGGCTCTTGTACTACCACGAAGCGGTTCAACAGCAAAGCTCGGGGTCGCGCAGCGCAACCCGAGTTTTCATCGTCACCGCGTAAACGCACCCAAACGGGTGCCACAATTCGCGTTCCGGGCTATAACATGCAGTAGTCACGTTTGTCTTGCCCGCTAACTACGTGCTCTTGTCGATGATCTTGAATGGATGATCGAAACGACCCTTCGCATCAGTGCGAATGCCACATGATGGAGATTCTCGCAGAGACTCCTGCGTACCCTGTCACGTATGATGACGAGCGCGGGGTGTTCTTTCTTTGCGATGACATTGCTTTACGCCACTGCATTTCATGTGGCGGGGCACTGCCACAACTTCATTACCCGGACCCGATCGAACCGGACGCTAATGAACGGCGCGAGGCCATCAGGATCGTGGAGTCGGCGGCTTCACTTGCGGAAGTCATGGCTGTTTTGGGCAAGCCGGACGAAATCGTGTCTGCAGCGGAATCTGATTCATCGGGTTTCGTCGCCGCGATGTATCGCGTCCACGAACGGTATCCAGATGCGTACATGGTTGATCCGAATGATCGATGGACGCGTTACGCGCGGTACGGGCGGAAGTGGGCCACGCTTTGTCTCGATGTTTACGAGTATCCCGATGGAAGGCTGGAGCCGACCGTGACGGGTCTTGGGCCAGGCGAATTTGTCATCTTTGAGCGACGTCCTTGGTGGACGCGTCTACTTACGCACTTAACAAAGACGATAGAACGTGCCTTCCGAGGATCCGTTACCGTTCAGTGACAAACATGAGTAACTAACATCCTCTTCGCGAGGGTGCGCTGAACTTGAGATTCTCGCTTCGGACCGCGTTAGTACATGTTGTCGTTTTGGCGATTGCAGAAATCATCGTCGCGCAAACGTCTCTATAAGAACTGAGCTTTTCAGAGAGCGCGTATTTCAACGCGACCAAAACGGCAGAACTTCCAAGCCGTCAGGTGTACGTTCCAAGCGATGCGAGTGACATCCGGGTTCAACGGCGAATGACCATTTTGTGCACATGGGTATCGCGCATTCATCCATTGAAATCACTTAACCCTGCCCAGTGACCGCGGTTGTTCGTCTACCGGTGGACGATCAGTATTGCTTTTTCGACAACGATACAAGGGTACAATACGACGATCCATCCGATGCCGTCGCCAGGTTATATCCATCGTTATTCCGTTTGATACCATGCACAAGAACGTCATTACAGCATTGCTTTTCATGCTCCTTCTTGGCTGCGATCAGAATCTCAAGCCCAACGACATCGCCAAGTTTTCTGTCACGCTGCAAGGTAAGTCACCTGAGCAGATTCGTGACATGATCGAAAAGGAATATGGACCGCCTGATCGCAACGTTGGTTCCGGCTTGGTAATTGAACAATGGGACGTCGATGGAGGCACTCTAACGTTTCATCCATTGGTGGGCCCAAGCTTCGACAATGGACAAACGGTCGTTCGGTTAATGGAGACGACCAACCTTCTCAAGCATTGCTTGTTTGGCTCCTATGAGATGCACACGTTGCCCGATGCTGAGATTCACGGGAATCAATTTTGGATTGGTAACGTTTCAATGACCGGTTCGAAGTACGAGTTTTCGGATAGCGAGTCAAACCTTCGTCAGCGCATCGGCCAAGAATCAAATTACTTCATCAAGCATCCTGTGGGCACTGTTAAGGTAAGTTACGCAGAAAACATCACCGCGGAAACGAAACTAGAAGAGTTAGACAACCAACACGTTGTCGCCACGCTCGAATTTTCATCAGCCGATGGGACTTCGCATGGAGAGTTTGAAATCGTTGCCGATACAAAGAACATGCGCCTCAGTTTTCAGTCTGAAGCGATTCCATTTAGAATGGAAAAAGGCTGGGTAAGCTACTGGGATTAAGTCTCATGACCGGCGGTGCAATGATTGTGCACGGCTTGGTCCCGACTTTGGATCTTCGTCGTACTTTTACTCGTACTCAGCATCGCGGTACTCGTACTCAGCATCGCGGTACTCGTACTCAGCATCGCGGTACTCGTACTCAGCATCGCGGTACTCGTACTCAGCATCGCGGTACTCGTACTCAG
>JBCDEM010000027.1:0-102127 GCA_039179795.1 Planctomycetota bacterium
ACTTGCGCTGAACGTCTTTAAAAAGTTTCTGTGAATGTTGCTTCGAGCAGGCTTCATTCACTGCGACACTCTTTGCGAGCTACGCATGATTGTGGCGAGCGAACAACTAACAAAGCTCAGAAATCATAAATGTTGCGACACACAATCATTAAGATTATTTAACGATCAAATTCTTGGTTTTTGATTTGAATGGTGCTGTCACTGTGTGAGATTGCGTAGAGGCCGGTCGCATTCAAGTAATGGTGTGTGGCAGAGTGTTCGTGGTTGAAATTATGAGGATGGTCACCCGATGCGTTAGCGAGGGATCGTAAGTATCCACTGGCTTACACTTCGGGTTGCGATTTTGCCTTTGCTGTTGATCGCTGGCCAACACTTTGCATGAACGTTGGAAACTCGCTGCTTGAACATAAGACCGGTTCCTCGCTATCGCGTGACGCGTCGGGTTACCCGTTACGACGCAACAACTTGCGTCGCCACATGCAGAGTGTTGTTACTCGTTGGGATGGCAGATAGCGTTCGCTACTTTGGCTGTTCTGATCGTAGCCAACTTAGTGGTGCGAGCGGCTTTTAGAAGATGCGATCATGCGCCGTGCCTTGCAGGTCGTAGCGCGATTGGTTGGAATTCGCAGGTGTGTGAGGTTGCGGAGGGATTCATGGCCCTTTTTGCCGCGTCCATTACGGTGATTGGTTTGGTGATGGTGTTGGGATCAGTTCTAGCTCTTCGTTTGTATCGTTCGGCGGAAGAGGAAGCTCTTCGTTGAACGGAACGGCTTTCACGCCAGAGTCTTGCAGAGATTCTTGCGGTAGGAGTGCGCTCGCGAGCGATTGGTGAACGCCCAGCTGATCCTCGGCCCAACCGATCCACTCTGGACGCGAGTCGTTCATTAGCAGCTCTTTGAGTATTGGACGAACGAACTCGGGTTCACCACCTAGGCGTATCTCCACGCGTGCGAGATTTCCTAGTGCTTCTGGGTGACCGGGAGCAGCCGCAAGCGCCATTTGGTAATACTCGGCCGCTCGGTGAAGCTGTGTCGCCTCTTCGTAAACGAGCCCCAAATTATTGAGCGGTTCCGGGCGACCCGGCATCAAGTCCGCAGCAAACTCGAATTCCCACGCCGCGAGATAGAGTCTTCGCTGATAGTAGTAAAGCAGTCCTAGCGTGTTGTGCGCTGGACCAAAACGCACGTCCGCGATCAGTGCATCATGGAGAAGTTTTTCGGCTTTGTTTACATCACCGACGATGCCAGCCAGGCAACCGCACTTCATCAGATGCGGATCCATTGCGTTGCCGATGATTTTGACCGCTTTCTCGTGGAGATGCCTAGCGGTTTCGGTGTCACGGCTTGGATCGGCCGCGACGGTTTCGTAGGTTTCCGCGACCGGCTCTTGTTTCGTTACTGCGCAGCCCGCGATACAGACCGGCCAGATGGCGGACAGAGCGAAACAAACGCTGTGAAACTGGACTTTCATCGACGCTCATCCATAAGCGCAATTCAGTAACCCAACCGGCTTGCATGCCGGCCGTTATCTTCGTTTGCTTGTAGGTGAGTAGATGAGGTAGGTCAACGTCAGCTCAACGTTCCAGATTTCGACGTCCTGTTCACTGGGATCTGATCGGGGCAAGGAGAGCCGCATCGACGAGACCTTCAACCCATCCTCTGCTTGTTCGGCAATTTGGGAAAGCTCGACCAGCTTGGGTAGCTGTGATCCGAGGATCTCCAGTTCGGTGACTTGCTCCAGATAGACCGTATCGCCAACACGGTTCGGCGGACGTGGATCGATGCGGACGAGACTGTCTGCGGGGATCCCCGACTGTTTCGCCCATGATGAGATTTTCCGGTTCAACTCGCCCGCTGGTTTGGTTTTGAGGAGCGCTCGTTGTTTCCCCGCACGTAGTCGATTGATCTCCATCGCCATCCGTCGACAGTCAACAAGATCATCTTGTTGTAATCCTTCTCGCGTTTCTGCCCGAGCAGCGGCGAAATGCAATCCAACGGCAACTACGCACAACGCGGTCAGCACGATCGAAAACAGAACAGTCGATTGGCGAACATTCTTGCTCATCCGTCATTCCCTTCTTCATTCGGCAACTGTGCTTCTAAGCGAAAGGAAACACCTTGATCCGGCAGTCGGCTCGTCCTCGGTGGCGTGACAAGGAAGCCTGCTGAACGAAGCGCCGCCGCCAATCGATCGGCGTCTGCAAACTCCCGCACCTCACCACTCAGGTCGATACCTTCGCCATCGATTTTGGAACTGACGATCCTCAGCCGCATGTCGCTCGGTACCGCACTAAGAAATCGATGAAGGATCGGTAGAACCGATATTGGGTCGACTTGATCTTCTGACTTGCCGCGAACGCCCGCGAGCTTGCCCCGCTCGCTCTTGAGTCGTGAAAGCACGCCAACCGGTAAACGACTCTCCGGAAAAAGCTCGCGAAAGACTTCTTCCTGAGCAATCACATGCTGGTCCGTCTTGGATTGCGCTCGCTGAAGCTGTTGCCAGGCTGAAAAGACAAACGAGCCGAGCAGTACGATGATCGCCAGCTGGAACGCGGCCAGATCCAGCCGCAAAGGTCCCCGCGCCGATTGTTTTCCTGTCACCGGCGTAAGGTCAAACGGGACACGTTGTCGCCCTGCGCGAATCTCGGAGAGTCGCTTTGTGGCGGATTCTCTGAGTGTTGGCCCTTCGATCACATGAATCGTTGAGTGGTCAACATCAACAACTCCCAACCCCGAAGCATCTGACGTTTTGCTCGGTTGATAGAGAAGAATCGGTTGGTCGTCCGTCTGATTCCCAAGCCGTTGAACTTTCAAGTGCTGTCGAAGTTCCGTTGGTTCATTGGACAACACTTGCCAAGCGATGGGGCGACGATCTTGGAATTCGATTAACTGCGTCTCGTGATTCGTTTGCCACATCGCTGCGGAGTGTTGTTTTCCTTTCGCGATTCCCAAGTGATACTCCCATGCGAGACTTGCCTCGGGCGTCACGAAGTCAATCGTGAGACCACGTTCTCCGAGCGCAAGGACCCACGCTTCCATCGGGGCTCTTCGTGTGGCGACAGCGAAGACACTCAATCCGTCTCGCTGAAAGTCTGCGAGGACATCTTCTGCGGCAAGCGGGATCGCTTCCTCGAGTCGGTATCCGAGTGCTTCGGCCGACCTCGCTTGACGCTGAGACTCACACGTAAAACAGGCTGGCAGACACAGCGATGCACCGAGCAGAATCGTCACGTGATGAACCCGCGCATCTGCTTCATCGAGAGACTCAGCGATTCTTTGCGCGACGACATCCAAACGATCGGAGTCCCAATGGCCGTTATCCACATCGACGACTTCCTTGGACGTTTGCAACGTCAGATCCCAAGTCGTCCGATCGAGAAACAGATTCGCTGCGGTCTTCACTGAATCTCCAGTGTCTCCGTGAATTCACCGCGACGAAGCACGATGCTTGATTCCTTGATTTCCTCGATAATGGCATTTGGATAGGCGTCGCTCACCGCTTGGCCAATCGCGCGAAACGTCACGCTCCCTTTCATATTGCGAATGATCGCTTGAGGGCGATCTGGGTCGATAACCGTACCGATGAGTTGATCACGAACGGGCGGAGGCGGCGGCTCCGCTTTCACTTCTGGTGGGGGGGGCGGAGGTGGATCGAATAACTGTTGCTGCAACGAGACGCTTGCGACGTGATTGAATTGCAGCACGCGCTCTGGCGTCTCGTCAGTCGCTTGTTGGGTGCCAACGAGCTCACTCCTGGGACGCGTCGGTTGCTTGCCTGCGCTCTCATCGACCGTGTTCACGCCGGAGACAATCTGCCAAATGGCCACGCCGAAAAGCGTCGCCGTTGAAAGTCGCAAGACAAGTTTTTGGAGGCGAAGTGACATCTGATTTTACCAGTGCCAGATTAAGGCTGAACGGTCGCTGCGTGCTCGAGTGTCTGACACCATCAGCGTGCTTCGATCTCTGTCAGCAGTGGGGCGAATCAACCAAAGAGAATAACACTCAGAATCCGTGCCAAAGAGACGATTGAGTTGTAGTTGTTTCGTGCGATGAATTTCGAGCATTCGCCACAGGGTCTCCAGTTCACCGTCAAAACCTCTTCGCGTTTGCAGTAGCCCTCCGATCTGCACAGGATCGAGACAGGACGCAGCAATCAACCGAATGGCATCATCACTTGCTCGTTTCAGGTTCAATCTCGGCTTACCCCAGCAAGTAAACGTCTCGTTGAGAGGGTCGATCGAGTCCAACAGCGAATCTTCGGGGTCCAGCCGATTGAAGTCGATGACTTGCCCCCATGAAACGAAAGCCCGGGAATGTTGCGGGGATGAAGTATCAAGTGGTCGGAGCCGAATCGGTGCGTATGAGGCGAGAGCGGCTTGAGCAACAATCGTTGGTAATTGCTGAGGTTTTTGACTGTGCAGCCAGTTGAGGTTTGCACTGGATTGCTCGTCACGAAGCATGACTTTCAGTGATTCACCACCCAATTGAATGTTGAGATCAAGTGTGGATTCGAGCGGCCATCCCGCACCGCGCTGAAGTATCTGTTCGTCCTGGATTTCAAACAACTCCTCCGCTCGTTCCAGCAATACTTCCCGGCACGTTCTTTGGGTCCAGCGCTGTTGTACATCCTTCTGCGCCATCAATCCCCGACGCACTGTTTCCATCGAATGGTTGGCGATTCGTGTCATTGCCAATGAAGCAAGCGCGATCATTGCCAGGGTCATCAGCAAAACGACGGCTCGTCTGTTTCTTCTCATGATGCCCGCGGCCCTCCGACGCGTTCACTCAAAACGATTTTATTGTCGCGAAAGAGCACGACACGAAGCCTTGGCGGTTCGTCGCCCGGTTCGGTGAATGACGATCCGCCGGACTCTTGTTGGTCGATCATTTCAAGCTGGATGCTGTCGACGCCCAAACAGACGATTTGTTTTGGGAATTGCTCACTTGGTTGCACCAACGGAACGACATCCCGTATCAGGAGAGACTGATCACCTGCTTTTTGGATTCGGTAGTGAATTTGTACGGGAGCCCATGCAGGGACACCGTTTCGGCGCCCCCCAAAACCCTCGATGACGATCGAATCACCACGTTGACTGTAGGTCGATGCTCCTTCCAGGTCGCGCTGCAATCGCTGTTTGAATGGACGGTGCCAGTACGGCGAGGCCTCTTCCTGTTCCCCAAGTATCCGCTCTTTGGCCGCAATGCCTGAAAGCACACCTAGCACAGCGACCATCATGAGTGACGCTAGCGCCGTCGCCATGATGACTTCCAACGCAGTGAAACCTCTCGGTTGATAGCGAACCAATCGAATCGTCAGCGTCATTGGATTCCTTCGCTGATGGCGGACGTTGTCAGGAATTCAACCATTGCTAATGGTTGTGTGTCGTCGCTTTGCTGAGCTTCGAAAAGCCTGAGCGTTGCGATTCGGATGCCGAGCGTCTCAAGCTCTGGTTCAATGCGTGTTTCGATGGTCCAGTCGTAGGTCGGATCGGTTGCAGTCTGTCCCGAAACGGAGGGAATCACCATGGGCGAGACGGACGCCCATTCTTGAAGCAGTTCGTCGGCAGCATCGATGGCGTCAATACGTTCTCTTGCGGTCTTCGTTTGCCGTGCCAGTCGATCATGGCTTTGCAGGATTGCCACCAACAACGTTGAGAGCAACACGAGCGATGCCAGTACTTCAATGAGCGTGAGTCCTCGGGTTCTACCGAATCGCATCGAGTATTGCCTCCGTTTCTCGTGTCGATTCGAGACGTGTGACTTGTCCAGTGAGTCCCGCGAAGAACAACCACTGTCTTCGCTGTCCGATCACCAACTGAACTGCGTATCCGTCGGTCGTGCCATCCCCATAGGCTCGGATCTCCGCACGTCCTCTCGATCGTTGTCGATCTCGACGTGAGACCACCGATTCGATGTGTACGGAGGTCGGTAACTTGGCGGACACTTCCATTTCGGCTCTCTCCCATGACGCCGTAAGTCGATCGCTCGCTAAATCAAAGTTCAGCGTGGTGTCTCGGTTCTGTTTGAGTGCGATGGAGCGCACCTGTCGATCGAACGTCACCACTTGAGCGATCGCCGTCTCCATTCGCGATTGCGAGAAAGTTCCGGCGAGTCTGGGAGCTGCAATCGCCGCGATTAGTGCAACGAGTGTGAGCACCACCAGCAACTCCAGCAGCGTAAACGCGCGGCGCCGAGTGTTTGAACTTTCGAAGGCTCCGACCACGGTTCCCTACCTGCGATCCGCTAGATCGAGGCTCGAGATATCCTCATCGGCGCCATCCCCACCTTCACGACCATCTGCTCCATAAGAAACGACTTGGTACGACGGTGAGTCATTCGTTTCGAGGTACTCATAGGGATTTCCCCAGGGATCGGCTGGTAAACTCGCCAGCAGCGGTTCCGGGAATTTCTCGTTCGTCTGGGTCAGCACCTCGAGCCCCTCTTCGTTGCTGGGTATCCGGTCAAACTCCAAAAAGTAGGTCTCGATCGCTTGCGCGATTTTTGAGATCTCCATTTCGGCGACGCGCTGTTTACCGCTGATCATGTAGCTACGGACGCCCACGGTGACGGACCCCGCGATCAGTCCGATGATCACGAGGACCACCATCAATTCGATGAGGGTAAAGGCGTTACGGTTCGACGAACGGTTCGATTTTTTACAGAACATTTCCTGCCTCTAGTATGGGAAGCATTGTGGCGTAAAGAATGAATCCGACAAACAATGCGAGAAACACAATCAACATAGGTTCAAGCACGGATGCGAGTCTCGCTGACATGCTTGTGACTTGTCGGTCGTAGTCAGACGCCAGTCGTTGCAGCATCGACTCGAGCTTACCGGTTTGTTGGCCGACGGCAAAAATCTGAACAACGGTTGCTGGAAACCTGCCTGTTTCCTCCATCGCTTGGCCGATATCGACACCCGTTTGGACTTGATCGTGAACTTGCTCAAATGCTTTGCGAAGTACGACGTTCTTGATCGCTCGCGAAGCAATCGAAAGAGACTCCAAGAAAACGATGCCGCTCTCCATCAGTGTTGAGATGATTAACGCGGCACGCGCAAGCTCTTGTTTTTCCGTTAGTTTGCCGAACAGCGGTAGCCGCATCAGGAGCGAGTGCCAGGCGAGTGTCCCTGCCTTCGTGCTGCGTATGAGTAGCGCAATTGGAAAGATACTGGCCGAACCGATGGCCAACAGCAGGCCATGCCCGCGGAGTAGATCGCTAGCACCTTTGAGGATACGTGTTGGCAACGGGATCTCTTTTCCCGATTCTAAGAGGTTGTCCAGCAGCATCGGAACAACGAACGTCATCAAGAACAGCGTCACCGCGAGGCTCGTGCCAGCCACAAACATGGGATAGAACAGCGATGTCAGTACGCGATCCTTGAATTGCAGATAACGTTCTCGAAAATCGGCGAGTTGGTCCAAGACCACATCAAGTGTGCCTGCACTCTGACCCACTTCCACCAACTGAATCGTCAATGGGTCATAGATATGCGGTTGTTCCCTCATTGCTTCGGCCAGACTCGCTCCGGCGTTCACACGGTCACACACAAGTGAGAGTGAGTTGCCGAGCACTTTCTTCTGTTGCGACGCGACCGTTTGCAGTGCATCGGCTAGCGGAATCGACGCACTGAGAAGCGTCGCGATTTCACGAACAGCAGGGACCAACTGCGTCTCGTAGCGACTCGCGCGTCTTCCAAACCAAGGTCGTTTGCCCTTCGTGGATGCTTGTTCGCGCAATGCCTCGATCGAGAGCCCACGCCGGCGCAGCTGATCTCTCGCTTGCCGAGGTGAATCGGCTGCAATGGAACCTTGTATCAGAGCTAACTGATCGGTTACGGCTTTGTAGGAATAGATAGGCATGACGCCGGATCATCTTCCGTCAGTAAAATTAATGCTGTCACTCAAAGTGCGGTGCGAATCGTTACGCGATCCACTTCATCAATGGTTGTTGTTCCCGAAAGAACTTGGGCGATTCCGTCTTGTCGAAGGAGTCTCATTCCACGTTTCATTCCGGATTCGCGAATCTCCGCTGCATTGGCGCGATTCTGAATGGCACTGCGCACCGAATCATCAACTACCAGCAACTCGTAAATGCCTTGGCGGCCGCGGTATCCGGTGCCTCGGCACTTTTCGCAACCAGCGCCTTCGTTAATCATCGCTTCTGGTTCTGTGGCATCATCCAGTTGAAGGCCTTGGCGTTCAACGTCCGTCATCAGTCGCTCCCGGCTGCAATCCGCACATATATGCCGAACAAGTCGTTGTGCGAGGACCGCGAGTACGGAACTGCTTACCAAGTACGGTTCAATACCGAGATCAAGCAGTCGAGTGACGGCGCTCGCTGCATCATTGGTGTGTAGCGTGGAAAACACCAAGTGACCAGTGAGTGCTGATTGAATGGCCATCACGGCCGTCTCCTGATCACGAATTTCGCCAACCATGATGATGTCAGGATCCTGCCTCAGGACGTTACGAAGTCCGGTGGCAAACGTAAGGCCCTTCTTGGTGTTGATCTGCGTTTGACTGACGCCAGCAATTTCATATTCAATCGGGTCTTCCAGCGTTAGCACGTTGCGATTCTTCGTGTTGATCGCTTGCAGGGCGGCGTACAACGTCGTGCTCTTGCCGCTGCCGGTTGGCCCAGTGACGAGCACCAGGCCATGTTCTAAATGGACCAGTCGTTCGAACTGTGTATGCGTATCGTGATTCATCCCAAGCTCGGCGAGGGTGTAGAGCCGGGCGCTCTTGTCGAGCAGACGAATAACGACACGTTCTCCGTAACTTGATGGAAGAGAGGCGATGCGAAGATCAATCAATTTGTCGCCAACTTGAACCGTTGCGCGTCCGTCCTGCGGGAGTCGCTTTTCGGCAATGTTCATTTTGCCTTGAACTTTGACGCGACTAATGATCTCTTCCTGGACGGGTTTTGGAAGCTCGTGCACATCAAACAAAATGCCATCGATTCGCATGCGAACGATGACGCGATCTTCATAGGGCTGTATGTGGACGTCGGATGCTCCGCTCTGTACTGCTTCAAAAAGCACGGCATTGACGAGCTGAATCACAGGCGCTCGATTGTTCCCATCGAGCAGGTCTTCTTTTGCCCCCATCGCTTCGACTTGTGTGGAAATCTCTCCCTCTTCGATTGAGTCGATCACGTTCCGCGCTTGGCCAGTTCGTTGGCTGTAGGCGGTATTGATCCGCTCCAGCAATCGATCATTTTCGGCAAATGCAGGCTGAATGTCTTGGCCTAACAGCCGACGGAACGTGTCGAGATGTCGCCAAGCATCAAGACTTCCCATCACGAGATAAACACGGCCATCTTCTCTTTGCAGCGCGAGAGCCGCGTGCTGGCGAGCAAAAGAAATAGGCGTGTCTTCTAGGAACTGCTTGACCGGCGAAAGCGCCGAAAAGTCCTCGCAAAACGTGACGCCGAGTAGATTGGCGGTCGCACGCAAAATGAGAACGTCGGGGATCTGTTGTTCTCGTGCCCAATCGAGCACGGAATGCTCACCTTCAAGGTTAAAGGTAGAGACATCGAGGATCATCTGTCCTTCGCGGGCAAGCGTCTTGAGTTGCTCAAGCCACTGCTGGACAACCGAAGGTCCGGCGGAGATCTGCTGCTCGATAGCGTTGACCGCGGGCAAGCCACTGGCCTCAATTAACGCGCAAATCCGTTAGCCGAGAGTTAAACGGTGCGCCCCAAACGTACCCTCACGACCGAATCCTGTGATCGACACCAGATAATCAGTGACTGATGCGAGTCGGCCTTATTTTACCAATAGTGGCTGACTGCTGGGGAAGTTTTTTCGCAAGCCACTCGGACGAACGTCTCGATCCGAGAGATACTTCAAATCTTCAAATTTGTCGTCGCGAAGAATGATCGGACGCAAGAACACAAACAACGTGTTTTGGTTATTAGACTTCACCGTATTACTGGTCAAGGCGCGAAGTGCCGGGATCTTTTCAATGAATGGAATGGAATCCTGGTCGAACGACTCGTTCTTTTGGTTCAATCCCCCAACAATGACTGTGTATCCGTCCGGGATCGTGACGCTACTGGACACTTCGTTTGTTTGTCGCGGAGGCGGAACTCCATCCGACCCCGTTCCGGTAAAGCTGTTGAGTGTGACGATAAAGTCGAGTTGTAATTCGTCATCATCGCTGATCCGAGGTGTGACCTGAATGGTCGTTCCGGCTTCGGCAAAGCCCGCGAAGCTGGTCGTTGCCACCGTGTCTGATGCGTTCACGCTCGTAAAGGGAACTTCGTTAACGCTTGCGAGAACACCGGTTGCGTTATCGTTGACGAGAACGCGTGGGGCCGACATGACTCGAGCTTTCGTGTGCGTCGCGAGGGCACGAACAACTGCGTCTGCAACATCTGGCCGAACAAGCGCGAAGTTGTAACCAAGGCCCGGGGCGAGCGAGAGTGCACCGTTGGTTGGATCGACCGTACTGAGTCCAAATGATGAGAAGTTGAACGTGCGATTCAATCCGGTTCGATCGCCGCCGGACAATTCGATGCCAAGCGCGTAGCTGTTCGTTGTATCAAGGATCACCACCTTCGCTTCGATCATGACCTGTGGTCTGCGCCGATCGAGGTATTCAATCAAATCCGCATAGACTTGCTGGGTCGTCCGATCAGCAACCACGATGATACTGTTGGTTCGTGGATCTGCGGTTACCTGAATGGTCGCTCCGAGAATTGCGGCGAGATCGGTTTCTTGAGGCGTACCGGAAACGCCCGGCGGAGTATCTTGAGCTTGGTCCGGTGGAAGGATCACCGCCGGTGGTGTCGGAAGTTCCGTGGATCCAGGGCTTGCAGGTGTATTTGGACCGGGAACGAAAGGTGTACCGTTTGATGGCTGAGCGTTGTTGTATTGGTTGTCGTTGAATCGACCTCGACCGAGAGGTGAGACGCCGCGAGAACGGTCTAGATCGATGTTTCGTTCCCCACTCTGTACGGCGAAGATTGTCTGCAGGACTTCCGCTGCGTCGGCGTGCTTTAGTCGATAGAACTTAACCGCGCTTCCGGCTCTTTGGGACTCGACATCGATTCGTTCTTGCAACTCCGCGATTCGCTGATGAATATCCGGAGGAGCAGAGACGATCAGTAAGTTGTCGTTCTCATCGACTGACGAACGATAAAGTCGCTCGACGGTCAGAGGGTCCAGTAGATCTTTCATCAGTTTGTCGATCCGCACCGCTTCGACAAACTGGAATGAGTAGACACGTGATTCGACCCCAAGCGGAACATCGAGCGCTTCGATCAGTTGTTTTGTCTTTTCGACCTGTGTTTTTGTTCCCGAAAGCAGTAGCTGGTTGGTGCGAATGTCCGGCGTAATTTGCAACTGAACGGCCATCTCACCCGCTCCCACTGCGGGAGCCTGGGAAGCCATCACTTGCGTGAGTTGTTTTTGAAGTGCGCCGGCTTCGACGTGCTCGATGGTGACGAACTCAAGCTCGGGCGCAGGACCGGTAACATCGATCTTGGCAACGAGCTTCTCGATGCGCGCGAGGTTCCCCGCGTAATCCGTAACGATCAGTGTGTTCTGTTCGTCGAGCAGGATGGTGTCCGCGCCCGGTTCAGTCAGAAAAGGCTTGATCAGTTCTTCGATGCGTTTGGGCGACGTAAATTTCAGCACAAACGCCTGAGTGACAGCTTCCGTCGCCGGTATTTCATTGAGAGGTGTATCGGAGGGCGGCCGAGCGATCGTCGTCAGCTTCTCCGATTTGACGATGCGCTTCCAACCCTCAACCTCGGCATCAACAACGGCAAAACCCTTGATTTTCAAAATGCTTTCTAAGAGTGGCAGCAGCGAACTCTCCGGCATCTCCTTGGGCGCTTTGATGCTAATCGATTCGTTCTTCAGTTCCTCATCGTAGATGATCTGAATCTGCAAACGTTCGCTTACAAGATCCGCGAGCACATTAAGCGTCACGCCATCAGCCGGAAGATTGAGTTGCATCATCGGCGAGCCATCGTCCGGCGGCTGACCGAAGACAGAAGCGGTCCAAAACGCATGCAAAACCAAAATAGCTGCGATTCGGCGATATGACGAAAGCCCCATCAATCAACACCCAACGAGTTTGGACCGAGTGTGAGTCGGATCCCCCGACTTACGTCTTCATTCGTACACTACGAAGCGATCGGCCGCCGGCACAAGAGGGAACGGGCCTTACTGGGCAAAGGCGATGTCCGATGGGGTCCCCTCTGTGGGGTTGATATTGGTCCACCCGTATGGGAGAGTGAGGATTGGTGATTCGATACTCATTACTAGGGGCAATTCAATGCCAAACATCTCGGTGGATGTAACAGGTTTCTATTTCGGTATTTCCAACGTTGACGTGGACACAAACGATTCGGTGGGAGACGCAATGCGAAAAGCCGTTGCCAAGTCTGTCAGTGACAACGCGGCGGACCCTTCCCAACCCGTTTTAATCTTCGAGTCCGATTCGGCGAGCGGATTCTGCACGAGGCTGGGGGCAATCCATTTCGAGCCGCCCCAGTCGCGTCAGTTGAACAACCCCGAAGGGTTGGATCTACAAGCCGGAATTTACGTCTATGAAGACAAGGCACTCGGCCAAACGCTCGTTCCATCCTGGCAATACTATGTGATCGATGAAGATCGGCGGCCGAAGACGCGGCGCGATCCCGCTTCTGGAGATCGCTACATCGTGCCGAATGAGAGTTCAAACGTCGCTGGCGACGGTGGTGTTCCTGCTGCATTAGAACTTGCGGAAGGCGACACGATTATCTGGCGGCTGATAACGATTGCATTTGGTCGAAGCGGTCCCCTACCAGCTCCTTCCGTGATAGAGCAGATCCAAAGAGCTACGGAAGTCGATCTGATGCAGAGTATGCGCCCGAAGAAGTTCTCGCTCTAAGCGAGAAGCCGGCAACGTTCGGCCGCGTTCTCAACGCGGCCGGTCGTCGTGATGATCTTCCCTGTCCGCACAGACATGAAAGAACTTGTCGACGAAGTCGTGCAGAAGTCTCTCCAGGCAAGAATTAAACGCAGAGGTCGCAATGTCGCAGAGTGCTCATGCTCGACACTAAGCACGGAAACACCTTGGAACATTTTAGCAATAGCATCACACCGTTCTCTCTCGACATAACCTTGACTCGTATCAAAATGAATGTTGGGTGGCATTCTGTGTTTTTTAGCTCACTCACGGCGCGTAAACCAACGAAGAAAGTGATGACGTGCGATCAGTCATCATGAACCTGTTGTTGAAGATTCCTCTGCGACTTTGCGACCTCTGCGTTTAATTCTTACCACGTCGACCATTCAACGCAGACGTCGCAAAGATTGATCACACTGTCATGATCATAAGCGGGATTCCGAGTCGCACATATGAGATTGCCAAACGGAATCAGGATTGCAAAACCGAGGCTTAGACGTGTTCGAGCAACGCCGAGAAGAGTGCTGAGAAACAGCAGAACGCACAACGAAGGAACGGCCAGCGTGCAGCCGATCGCAGATTCCATTCCACGAAAGGACGACGGAAACACCGGTTCAATTGAGCTAAGGATTGCCTCCATCCATTCAATACCAAAAACGCTATCGAACAAAGACAGTGATTCGAAGTAGACCGTCTTACCAGCAGCCACTGCAAAAACGATCGCCAAAGGAAGCATCAGAAGATCTGATACCGAACACTGCCATCGCTTCGCTCGGCAAGTGTCAAACGTATCGATCATTTCTTGATAGGTATGCTTGTCTGCGAGACGGTTACGACTCTTAGGATCCATTCGCCCATTCGTCAAAAGGTGCAGCTGTACGTCGTCGGTTGGCCGGGGAGGACCAAACCAAAAGGCGATAAGGGAAATCTAAAGCGAACGAACTCAATCCACTTCATGAATGAATGGGCGTCACTGCGTTCGAATGAAAGGGCAAGAAGAATCAACTCAAATGATCAACTTCTTTGGAAGGCGCGTCGCGTTTCGCCCACGTGATATCCTGTACGACGAAAAATTGCTCACGATCGTTGGCGACGTGGAACTTTATGGAGCCGTCTCGCGACGCAGGAATGGAACCGACCGGGCTCAAACCGCTTGATCAAAAGGATGTACGACGGTTCGCCAATCAATTCGATCGATTGCTAACTCGATTGCCAAGAAATAGGCAAGCAAGGAAATCGTCTGTTATGACTATGGTTGTTGCTCTATTGCTTTTGGCGTCTCTTTCCTTGATCGGAATGGTTTCAGCATGGGCGATCGAATCAAAGTTACCATGGCAGTTTCGTGGATCGCTAATTGTCATTGCGGTCTTGTTACCATGGCCTATCCCAGCTTTCGAAATCGTTGTTGTCTTCGCCGTTCAATGTAGTGTCGTTACACTAGGACTCCGGATCACTCGTTTTTGGATGCAATCGCGTCGCAAGGGGCGAGCGGAACCGTTGACGCGATTTTCGATTCGCTCAGTCTTGCTCGTCACCGTCTTGATCGCATTGGCAACTGCTGTATACGCGGGATCACCGAGTCTTGGTTCCCAGGCATGGGTCAATGTAGCGACTATTGGTGTTTGTGCAGGTTTTTCGACACTGCTCGGTGTGTGGGTTTGTGCCGTTCGTAGTCGACGCATCTGGCTTTGTCTTCCCTTCGCAATCCTGGGCTGTTTGCTCATGTCCTTTGGGCTAAGCCAATTTGATTTCGCTCTCGCGGCGTTGGCAGATGGTGTATACGCTCCCTGGCCACCGTCGGACGAAGTCAGCATCGTGATTCCACTCTTCTTCGCAACACCTGAACAGCTCAACTTGTTTATCCCGTGGTCGATTGTTTTTGCCGGGATCACGGTCCTGCACGTTATCGTTGCTCGGCTGATCACCTGTGCGGTAACGGAAGGATGGTCGATGAAAGAAGAGCCGGGATCACGCATCCGAGCTGTTGCCTGTTGGATCGCTCGCGGCTTGTTGCTGGTGCTCATCTTTCTGATGATTCTCCCCACCGCGTATATCTACCTGCGGCTGCTCACTCCTATTCCGATTCCAGAAGAACGCATTGTTGAGAAGAACGGCTGGAATTACTTTATTGAGGCGGGGCAGTTGGCGGAGAACAACTCGGAACTGTCGCAAATACGTTACCAGAGTTGGGACGGTGAAGAGCCAACGCGTGACGAGGTTTCCAAAGCCGTCGCATCGCTTGCCCCAGTCTTTGACATAATCGATCGGGGCGCAAAATTGTCGACGTGCAGGCCGTTGGAGTATGGTCCACAGGATATTGACGTCTCCTTTTTCATGTCTTTTCGTAGTCTATCGGGCGCGTTGGAATTCCAAGGAAGACTTAAGGAGTTGGACGGTCAGTACGGCGCTGCCGCGGTTTCCTACCTTCAAGCGGCTCGATTGGGTTTTGCCGTTCGACGCGGTGGGTACGTCATCGACTTGTGGATTGGAGAAGTGTGTGCGAACGACGGAATCGGGCGACTCTATCATTGTCGGGACAAGCTTTCGAAGCCGGATCGTGTGAAGATTTCGAGCACACTCGCAAGCTTGGCGGCGAACGCAGAGCCACTGCAACGAGTGCTACATCGTGAACAGATTTTCGGTCAGCGATCGGAAGGTTGGCGGGGTCATCTCTGGCAGATTCTCAACGACCCCAAGTTCGAGCTCGATGGTCTTGTGGAGGAAGCCTACACCCGTCACAACGCTGAGCGAAGCATTATCCATCTGTTGCGCGTCGAGCTAGCGATATTGACATTCCGAGACACGACCGGTGACTTTCCAGCATCACTGCAGGATTTGGTCCCGGATTACCTTGAACAAATTCCGCTGGATCCATTCAGTCCCAGTGCCGAGCAGCTGCGCTTTCGCACAACCGATGACGGTTACCTCCTGTACAGCATTGGTGTGAATGGAATCGACGACCGGGGCAATACCTGGGAAGATTCGACAACCGGCTTCTACGGTGCCGACATCCGACTGGACCACGTGTTTGCCGATGAGGAGCCATCAGACGAGGAGTGACAAACTCAAATTCAACGGTTGACGATTCCTCTGCGGCTTTGCGATCTCTGCGTTTAGTTCTTGCCACGTCGACCATTCAATGCAGAGGTCGCAAAGTCGCAGAGTACTGATGCTCAAAGCATCACCGGGGCATCTTGTTGAATCGAACACGACGAATGACCGGTGGCGGCTTTCTCAACGCTGTTTTTTGGAATACACTTTTGCCCGTGATATGAACCGCCCTCAGTTGGCGGTGATCGGCCGGTCGTGAGAACCATTTCGACCGGTGTTTGGTTGTGGCGAGAGTTGTAGTACAACTTTGCGGCAGTCAGATTTGCGACTTCAAGGCTTCGAAAAGCCTGGGAAAAACGAGACATACAAACTTGGCGGCGTAGCTCAGCTGGTTAGAGCAGCGGAATCATAATCCGCGTGTCGGGGGTTCGAGTCCCTCCGCCGCTACTCAGGCATTTTCGAGAATGCCCTGCTTCTCGGTAAACCGCAGATTTCCGGGAGCTTCAAATGCTTGGGAAATCGAACTCCCTGGTGCTCTTGTAGACAGGGCAATAAAGGCATCCAAGCTCGATCAGCTTGACCGGCTCCGTTCGCTCCTATCTTTACATCTTTGACAAGCCGGATCGGAGTCTGTCGGACAACGCATTAAAGTGACCCGCGTAGAAGTGATTCGCTTCCGGAACGATTTCGATTGCCGGCGGATTGCTCCAGGCCAGTCCCGAAATGGCTTTTGGTAGCCCAGCAAACGCTATCCCTCCGTTCTCAAGTTCGTCAGCTCCGTAGACAAACTGCACCGGACAGGCGACTTGCGAAGCGAACCGAAGAATGTTGTAACGACTTGGCCGTCCATATTTATCAAGATAGGTCGCGGCAGAGATGACGATCGGAAAAGGGAACTGCGCCTGAAACAACATGTTCGACTCTCCGCGATCCACCATTGCTTGGGCAGTCGACATCGATTCAAGGAAAGCGGTCGATTGAGGGCCGTGACAGAAGTCATCGTAGGAGAGTCGTGGTGGCGAAATCGCTACTACTTTCTGAACGTGCTCGTGCGGCTGGTGCGCTTGCGAATAGAGCGTCTTGATCGCTCCGAGGCTGTGTCCGACCAACGCAATACGCGAATATCCACGATCGACTAGAAAATCGGCCCAGGCCGTTACGTCATGTCGACAATCATCGACGATTTCGTAAGCGGCTCCCTGCAATCTGCCACCGCCCGGTGTGGAAGCTGTACTGACGCCGTCATGACCACGCGTGTTAACGCAAAGCGTAACCACTCCGCTATCGACGAGCGTCTCGGTCAGATGACGCATCAACGACGAACCATAGAAATTGCTACCGACGCCAGAGAAGAGAATTGCCGCGTCGCATATCATCCGTTGTGGGGCATCATCGACCCGAGCACAAAAGGCGCCATCGAGTCGCAAACGATCGGCCGTCTGCGTTTGCACAAGTTCGACAAGCATCCAACCATCCCATCCAGCAAAGAATTGAACAAGAGATAACGAAGGCCAATGCGGTTAGGTCCTGTCGTCGTTGCCCGCCGATCGTATATCGATACCCAGCGGTGGCCAAGCAGTCATTCAGTAATCGCAGAGACAGAAAGCGTCCCGGCAAAAATCGGACGGGAAATTACGAAGGCAACTGAGATAGATCAGCTTGCCTCTGTTACCTCGGTTATCTCCTGTTTCGTTCCTCGCTTATTCAAGATCAGGAATCTCCTCGCGGCGGACGAGTAGTCGGATCGAACGCGGTTGTACGGAAAGCATATGACTCGTTTTGTATTTAGGGTCGAGTGACATCCTCTTGGCGGGCAGCTATCCTGTTCCGTAGGCGAATGCTCCCGGACAGATTTCCGTTAGCCCCAACCTCCCCGCCTCCCCCCTGGCAACCACTGACGACAGTCTGTCTCGCCCTCTCTCCCCAAAAATCATGAAACAACGGTTTGCCGCGTTATTGGTGCGTCTGGTTCTGCCTGTCTGCATTCTCTCGGGCGGATGGTACGGATTTCGCCAGCTTTCCATTCCCGTTGATGAGGAGGTTGTTGAGCCGCCGGAGCCGACGCAGGTCCGGAGCCGTGTGCAGCCACTGGAAGTGGGCAGTTATCAAGTTCACATCGAAACCAACGGGTTGGTCAGTGCTCATAACCAGGTGGCACTCTCAGCCGAAGTGACCGGGCGGGTCGTCATGATCAATCCTGAGTTCGAAGTGGGCCGCTTTTTTGCGGCCGGTGATGTGTTGCTCCAGATTGACGACAGGGATTACAAAACGGCCGTACGTATTGCAGAGCAGGAGGTTCGCCGCAGTCGAGCGGCCTTGAAACTAGCGACGACGGCCAAAGACCGGATGGAGCAACTCTTTGCTCAGGATGGTGCCTCGATGGCCGAGTTAGAAGCCTCCAGTTCGATGCACCTTCAGGCGGAGAACGACGTTGAGGTCGCGCTGGCGAATCTCGATCAAGCGCAACGAGATTTGGAACGTACTGAAATTGTCGCGCCGTTCGCCGGTCGTGTCGTCACTAGGGCGATTGGTCTTGGTGAATTGATCACGGTTGGGATGATCATGGGAGATGTCTTCGCAGTCGATTACGCGGAAGTACGACTGCCTGTTGAGACTCGCGAATTGAGTTTCTTGCGTCTTCCAGAACGCGAGAGCGACCCGCCCTTGGAGGTCACACTTCGCGATTCGATCAACCCGGGTAACGATGCTGAGTGGCGAGGTCAAATCGTCCGCACGGAAGGGACGCTTGATCCAAATTCGCTCGAGTTGTTTGCCATCGCTCGCATTCCCGATCCATTTGCGCTTCATCGCGATGGTCCGGTTTTGCGAATCGGTCAGCCGGTCAGTGCGACCATTCAAGGCGCAGAGCTAGAGAACATCATCGCTATCCCAAGGGATTCGGTACGGTCACTGAATCAGGTCCATCTGATCGATCCCGAAACGAACAAGTTGCGCACTCAGAAGATCGATCCACTCTGGGCGGATGAAGACTACATGATCGTTCGCGACGATCGAATACGCCCCGGAGATTATGTGGCGACCACCATGTTGGTTTACGCTCCGGAAGGCGCGATGGTCCAGATCATCTCCGACCTAGAGACGGACGCCCTGGCGGGCAGCCCGCCCGTTGGAGACCCGACTCCATGATCGGTTGGTTTACCCGCAACGGAATCGCGGCCAATTTTTTAATGATCTCTATCTTGGTCGCTGGTGGGTTTGTTGCCACGACACGAGTTCCTCTCGAGGTCACTCCGGCTCTTAGTTGGGACGGCATCAGTATTCGGATGGCCTATCGTGGGGCGACGGGCAAAGATGTTGAGCGGGCCATCCTGATTCCGATCGAAGAAGCGTTAGAAGGTGTTGAGGGGATCGATTCCATCAACGCAGAAGGATTTCCTGGAGGCGCTTGGATCTGGGTTCAAGCCGTTCGCGGGAAAGACCGTCGCGAACTTCTTGACGACATCAAAGGACGCGTCGATACGATCACGACCTTTCCCGCCGAAACCGAACCACCCCGGATCTATATACCCGAGTCGGCTCACTACTACGAGATTTTGGAAATCGCTGTCACGGGTGACCTGTCACAGCGTGAACTTCTCGACGTTGCAAACAAGGTTCAACGTGATCTCTTGGAGATGCCGGGGATCAGCCGCGTTGTCCTGCAAGGAGATCTAGACCCTGAGATCAGTATCGAAACAGACGTCGAGAAACTTCTCGCTTATGGTCTCAGCTTTCAGGAGCTTGCCGACGCGATTCGAGGCTTTTCGATTGATCTCCCTGCTGGAGCCATCGACAGTGATAGCGGTAGCTTTATTGTTCGCACCGATGGTCAAGCGTTTACGACTCGCGAGTTCGAACAGATCCCGCTTCGGTCCGAAGGGGGCGCTGAGGTTCGGGTCGGTGATGTCGCGAAGGTCACCGACGGTTTTAGTGAAGACCAACCTCGACTTTACTACAACGGACGTCCGGCGCTTCTGCTGGAAGTCATGCGGGTCAGCGACGAAAACGCGTTGGATATCGCGGAAAAAGTCCGTGACTACATTGCCAAAACACCGGCGATTTTTCCGGAGGGAATTCGGCTGGAGATTTGGGACGATCAGTCGATCGCCATTCGCCAAAGACTGAGCACATTGACTTGGGCGCTAGCTCAAGGCGGTCTGTTCGTGCTTTTGATTTTGGGGTTGTTTGTCAGGCCTGCGGTCGCGTTTTGGATCGTGATCGGAATCCCTGTCAGCTTTGCCGGTGCTGCGATCTTCATGCCTTGGTTTGGTTTGACAGCCAACGTAATGAGTCTGTTTGGATTCATCATCGTGACGGGAATTGTCGTCGATGACGCCATCGTGACGGCCGAGAACATCTACTGCAAACTCAGCGAGGGAAACGATCCGCTGACTGCTGCGATCCAAGGGACGAAAGAGATTGCGACGCCCGTCACATTTGGTGCGTTAACGACAATCGTGGCGTTCGTTCCGATGATGTTCTTCGACGGGAATTGGGGAGACTACGCGAGACAAGTGCCTCCGATCGTCACGATGGTGCTTTTGTTTTCGCTGATCGAGTCCAAGTTGATCCTGCCGGCGCATCTGAAGCACTTGCGTTATAAGCCGCCGACGGGTTTGTTTGCACGATTTCAAACCGGTGTCTCCAATCTGCTTCAAGGCTTCATCAAAAAAGTCTACGCACCTGTGTTGCGAATTGCGATCACGGGTCGCTGGGCAATGATTGCCGGTTTCCTCTCGCTCGCGTTAATGATGGCGGGATACTGTACCAGCGGGCGAATGAAGTTTGTGCCCTACCCCACCGTCGATACGACTCGTATCAGCGCAATGCTGAGTCTGCCCAGTGATACGCCGATGGAAGTCACCGAGCGCTACGTGCAGCGGATCAACGATGCACTTCATATCCTTCAAAAGGAAGAGGTTGATCCTGTCACCGGCGAATCAATGGTCGGCAACATTGTGACGTTAGCAGGTGCCTCTCGTCCGGGTCGTGACTATGACCGGTCGCGAGCGTACGCATCCTTTGAGGTTTTGCCACCGGAACAACGGAGTGAACCTGGGCCGTCCAATACGGATTTAGCGACGCGTTGGAGTGAGCTTGTTGGCGAGATTCCGGAAGCACGTGAATTTCGGACACGTACGGAAGCGGCCATGGTTCGCGAGTGGGGACCGGATGACGATGAATTCAATCTGGAACTCCGCGGACCCGATTCTCCCGCCAAGCGGGAGGTTGCAAGGAAGATTAAGTCGCTTCTGGAAACCTACCCAGGGTTGAAAGATCAATGGACGGACGTTGACGAGGGACAAGACGAGCTACGCATTCAATTGAAAGCTCGCGCTGCCGAACTCGGGCTCACTCAATCGCTGTTGGCCAGTCAGATCCGACAAGCTTTCTATGGCGAAGAAGCACAGAGGTTTCAACGCGGCACGGATGATGTTCGTGTTATGGTCCGATTGCCCGAATCGGGCAGGCGATCGCTCCATACTCTTGATCGACTAAAGATTCGCACGCCGACCGGGGCGGAAGTCCCACTCAAGACAGTGGCGACGATCAACGTTATCAAAGCTCCCAGCAACATCGAACGAAAAGATAAAGCGGAGGTGACCCGTATCGGTGCGAATGTGAAAGATGAGACCGTTGACATGGTCGCGATCGCCAGGGATCTGGATCCAGCACTCCAGGAGTTGTGTACATCCGCGGGCCTCAGTTTTCGCTACGACGGTTACGTTGAAGATGCTGAAGCGACACGACAGCAGACGATCATCGGTGCCATTCTTCTCGGGTTGACGCTCTACGGTTTGCTCGCCGTGGCACTCCGATCATTGATCCAGCCACTCTATGTACTCTTGGCTGTTCCCTTTGCGGTCATCGGTGCTATCTTCGGTCACATTCTGCTCGATCTGACACCGTCCTACCTATCCGTGTTTGGGATGTTGGCACTGGCTGGGATAGCGGTCAATGACACGCTCGTGATGGTGGACTTTATTAATCGTCGTTGTGCGGCGGGAACGTCACTGTTTGAGGCGGTTGCCGAATCGGGAACGAGTCGATTTCGTCCGATCTTTTTGACGTCGGTAACGACATTCGTGGGTTTGACACCTCTGATCTTCGATCCATCTATCCAAGCGAAGTTTCTGATACCGATGGCCGTTTCGCTCGCATTCGGTGTGCTCTTTGCGACCTGTGTGACACTCTTCCTGGTGCCATGTGCTGTTCTAGCGGGCGATGACATCGCAAGAAGTTGTCGAGCCTTCTCGGCGTGGTATTCAAAACCTTTCAAGTCATCAGAGGACTAGGGTCGCTTCGGCTTCGTCAACTTCTACTTGAGCCCGACGACGTAACAAGTCCAGCTGGCGTCGCTTGGCGCGGTTTCGCGTCGTTGCCACCCAAGGTCCTCTTCCGATTCGATCGCCCAGTAAACATACG
The DNA here is from genome assembly GCA_039179795.1 of Planctomycetota bacterium. Classification (GTDB taxonomy): domain Bacteria; phylum Planctomycetota; class Planctomycetia; order Pirellulales; family Pirellulaceae; genus Rubripirellula. The sequence continues at coordinate 22,382 of JBCDEM010000027.1, forward strand.
ATGTTGCGAATCCTGCTTCGCTGAGCAGTTCGCGGACTTCGGCGATCGTCCACAACCGCCAGTGGTAAACGAAAGCGTCTCGCATTCGGCTACCGTCTGGAAAGGCGAAACTGATCGAACAACAGAGGTCAGAGTTAATCGGATTGAAAGAGACTTGTGTCCAGTCGTAGCGGAAGCCGTCCTTCCCTTCTCGAACCGTCGTACGATGAGACAAGCCTTCTGTTCGGCATTCCGCGCCGCCAAACATGTCCAGCACGATCACGCCATCATCGGTTAAGTTCGAGCGTGCCGAGCGAAAGTAGTCGAGGACTTCGCTCCGTGTTTTGAAAATCCAAAATGAGAAATTTTGTGAAGCAAGCACATCGACTTGATGTGAGTTCCCTGTGCGAGCGTCCTGCATCTTCAGCGTGATTCGGTTGCGCTCTCCCTCATCGAGTATCGGTAAGTTGTTGTCGCGTCCCCATTGCAGCGTGTCACCGCAATTGTCGACGGCGACCGCTGTACGTGACGGACCCGACTTCACCCACTCGCAGCTGACCGCGAATGTGCCACAGAAATCTTCCGCGAGCGAAACCGGTGCGCGCCGGCGAGCTTCGTGGTAAGCCTGTTCCAGAAAACTGACTTCATGATCCGGCATTTGAACTGACTGCTCGTACAGCCGGAACCGATCGGCTTTGTCCGCCATGCTCGGCTTGTTTGGTTTTCGTTTTCGATGGGCGATGGGTTGATTCCTGCTTAATAACCTAGCTGCCCGCAATCATGAGATGCTGAGCTCGCCAAGCGACTGAAAGTGCAACGGATCAGATAAGGAACAGACAGGTCATCGATGCAATGTTTTCAAACGAAGATTACTTTGCTCCGTGAAGGCCAAGCCCTGACATTTTAGACTCTTCGCACCGTTATCACTCGGTGTTGGACGGAGTTGTTTGGTCGTCTTATGATATTTCGCGTCCCTCAGAGTTAACGCGGCCACTAGAGCTTGTCGTCATCATTTAGTTATTGGGTCATGCATCGGTTTAGCGATTTGCAAGTCCTGTCCTGCTCGTCTATGTAATCTCACCCAACCAATGCCAGGGTGGCAATATGAATCATTCGCTTTTCATTCTCTTCGTAGCACTCTCGGCAACGATCCATTCATCGCTGGTTGCGGACGAACGTCCGAACCTGCTGTTTGTTCTGACCGATGACCAGCGTGACAATACCTTTTCGGCGATGGGGCATCCGTGGGTTGAGACGCCACACATCGATGCCTTACTTGCTCGCAGTATGCGTTTTGAAAACGCGTACATCGCAGAACCGACCTGTCGACCGAGTCGTGCTGCGATTCTGCTGGGCTGTCATGAGCGAGTCAATCGGAATGGATTCAGCAGCACGCATCGCATGACAACGGCACAGTGGAGGGATAGCTACCCCGAACTGTTGCGCAGAAGCGGTTATCAGACGGCTTACGTTGGAAAGTGGCACGTCACGACGGAAAGCGACATTAAGTACGAAGACTTATTCGATTTCTGGGCGGGCCATAATGGCCACGGTCCGTTCTATTTCGAGCAACAGAATGAAGACGGTTCGGTTGGGCTCATCACGACAAACCGAAAAAAGACGGACGACGCACTCCGTTTTCTACGCACAGAACGCAGTGACAAACCATTCTGCCTTTCACTTTGCTACGCGACGCCCCATGGCTCCAAAGTGTATTCCATGCATCGTAACGTGAAAGAATCCGCGAGCCTCGATCCGCGATTGAAAAACCATCCGATTTATGGCGGCAAGTATCGTCAATTGGATTTCAAGTTTCCAATGCAAGATCCCGACGACCCTTATCGACACATCCCGCGTCATGTGATGGATCAAGATAAAGGACGCAATAAAACGTACCGGTACGTTTACGATCCCGTTTCAAGCAAAGAACATCATTTTCGCTATTACCAAATGATCACCGAACTCGACGAGATGATCGCCGAGCTCGTATCGGAACTGAAGAAATTGGATCTAGAACGAAAAACCGTGATCATCTTTGGCAGTGATCACGGCTTGTTGATGGGTGAGTATGGCATGGGCGGCAAAGGTCTGTTGTACGACCTGACCGAGAAGTTTCCTTGTTTTGTTCACGATCCTGCAGCTCCTGAATCTTGTCGCGGTGCCTCCAGCAAAGAGATCGTATCCAGCCTGGATATCACGGCAACGTTGCTTGACTATGCCAACGTGAAGCCAACCAAATTCGTGAGCGGTCGCAGCTTGAAACCGCTCGTGCGCGGAGAACAACTCGCTACGCCATGGCGAAAAAGCATCTTCCTCGAGAACATGTACACCGGACGCGACACGCCGCTTCAAGAGGGTTTGGTTGACGGTGCGTGGAAGTACATCCGTTTCTATAAGAAGTCGCATCCGTTTGAGCAGAGCGATATCGACCATCACAGTGGTGATCCGGTTTTCGAGATGCTGTTTTCACTACGGGATGATCCTTCTGAATCAAACAACCTCGCGCAGCAACCAACTTTCAATGCGAAGCTCGTTGAATTGCGAAGAAAGTGTGACGAAGAGCTTGCCCTTTTATTGGATCATCGAAGGGAATACACGTTGCACTATGACCTGAACGACTGACCCGACCAGCCGCTCGGGAATTTGTCCGAGGGCACCCGATTCGATCAACGACACGATGTCCTAGCGGCAGAGAAATGCCGCGATCGATTTATCAGAAGGTGCGCAATTTGCCACGAAGGCGATGGGGGAGAATCAGTCGATGCTCTGCCTATCTCCATCGGCTTCACTGCCCTCATTACCGAGGTTGCTAGATGGCCTACGCAGGGCTCCAAGTCAGGGACGAGTGATGCAGTGAGATCAGCACGTTTCCGTCCAATTTGTGATAGGCGAAAGTGTAGTCGGCGCGAGTTGAGTCGCCATTTGCGTTTACGAAGGTGTAATGGCCCATGTCTCTATACCCAAGGCCACCCGCCTCCAGAATGGGTCCGACAGAGCTTTGAAATTCAACCTGCTTCCAACCGTTGTTCAGAAAACCGCCATCGTTCGGATAGTCGGGGTCTTCGCCGATAAAGTAGGCCTTTGCCCCTTTCTCATCCAAGCGGATCACATCGGCAAGCGTTGGTTTGAATAGCAGCGGTTCATCCGGTGAACCAAAATCATAGAGTCCAAGGAGTGTTTCTACGTCTTGATCGATAACAGCTTTAGCCCAAGCACGTTGTGCGCTGACCACATCAGCCTTTGTCATCTTCTGGAACGATCTCACGGCAACCTCACGGATTTAGAAGGGGAATCCGCGGATTATCGAGTATGCCAATCGACGGGTCAAACAGGCTTCCGCCGCATTCAACGCACACGCGGCATTTCACTGTTGGATCAGCCGCCTACTCGGCAGCTTCTTCGCGCTTGTCCATTTCGACCATCGCATAGGCATTGTGGCTGTGGATCGATTCGAAGTTTTCCGAGAAGCACTGGAACCAAACGATCCGATCATCGTCACGCAAAGCGACGGCCATATCGCGAACGATATCCTCGACGAATTTTGGGTTTTCGTAAGCTCGCTCGGTTACCCATTTTTCGTCGGGTCGCTTAAGCACCGAAAAGACCTGCGTCGAAGCACACTGCTCAATCATTGCGAACAGTTCTTCGATCCAAAAATTCACACCCGGTGCGACGCGAACCTTGACGGTCATTTCACAGCGTTGGTTGTGAGCCCCGTAATTTGAAATCTCTTTCGAGCAGGGGCACAGGCTTGTTGCTGGGATCTTCAACGTCATCACGAAGTCATCGACGGTGCCGCTCCTCAATTCGAACGTCACATCGATGTCGAGTTTGCCTGACTGACCTGTGACCGGTGCTTCTTTCTCGATGAAGTACGGGAAGTTCAGTTCCAAAAAGGCATCGCTCGCTTTCAGTTTTTCTCGAATGGCGACAGCAAATTCAGCCAGTGAATCGCTGCACAATTCCTGATGCCGGTCGTTGAGCACTTCCACGAAACGCGACATGTGCGTTCCTTTTTCTGTGTGTGGAAGCGCCACGAACATGTTGATCGTTGCCACCGTGTGCTGGAACGTATTGCCTTTGCCTTCACCGGGCGTGCGAAGCGAGATGGGGTACCGAACGTTGGTGACGCCCACTTTGTTGATGGCCACTCGGCGGACATCCGTTGTCGACTGAATGTCTGGAAGTTGCGACGGACTGTCTTCTGCAGAAAGCTGGATCATTGTATTTCCTTACGGTTGGTCCGATTCCACCCTTTGGGGAAACCGTCCGGTTGCCAATCGTTGAAAGGGGCTTTAGTGAAGTTCTACGGCAAGGCTTCGCGGCGTCCAACGCCCTCACTAGAGCGATTATCGTGCCTGCTAGTTGCCAGTGAGTGTATCGGAGGGTCCAGTGTTGTCCCATGTAGCGTGATTCGGAACCCGATCACGGAAGAAAAGGGACGTCCCAGGAAAAGTCGGGTAGTCAGTTGTCAAGCGATGAGGATTGTGATGCCGGTCGATGACGTCTCGGCCGTCGAATTGTCGATGTTTCGGCGGGTCAGCGTTAGTCCCCGTTCAGCTTGATTTCGAAAAGTTTGGGCCAATTCTTTCCTGTCACGAACAGTCTTCCGTCACCGTAGGCGATGCCATTGAGAACCGCTTCGCGATCACGCGGCTTGTGTGGAACGCGGGAGAGATCGATCCAGCCATTCACTTCGCCCGTTTCGGGGGAAATCATCGCAATCCGATCGGAGTACCAAACGTTCGCCAGAATCTCTCCGTTGACGTATTCAAGCTCGTTGAGTTTTCGAACAGCTCTTCCGCCGTCCTTAACGCGGATGGTCCGAACGACGGCAAACGAATTCGGATCCCAGAATTTCAATCTGTCTGAACCGTCGCTCACGATGAGATGTTCGCCGTCATAGGTAATTCCCCAGCCCTGTCCGTTGTAGCGGAAGGTCTTCAGCAGCTTGAGCGTCTTTGCATCGTAAATGTATCCGAGACGCTGTTTCCAAGTCAGTTGAATGATCTTGTCGTCGAAGAGGGTCAAGCCTTCTCCGAAGAGTCGTTTGTCGAGATTGAGCTGTTGCTCGACTTGGCCTGTCTCCAGATTTACGCGTCGGATGGACGAACGACCATATTGGCCCGTGGACTCGAAAAGCGTCTCACCATCAAACGCGAGTCCCTGACAAAACGCGCCCTGATCATGTGGAAAGATGCGTACGATCTGATGGGCAACGGTCGGCGCGGAAGCTCCTCCCCGCCGCGCCAAGAGCGAGCCGGCGAAAGCCAATGTGGTGACCACCGAAAGTAAAGACACAACGATGGCACGCTTTCTCAGCGGATGCCTAAAATCAGACTGCATCGAATCGGAGCGACCAGAATTGGAACGCCCTGACTTTGCACGTTCCGAATTGGCACGACCTGCGTCCGGCTTGGAATCGCCCGTCGTCTGTCGACGTTTTCGTGCAACGCGTTTAACCACAACGGCACTCAGAATGATGGGTGCTGAAAAGGGGAAGACGTGAACGGCAACCCGCCATGAGTTGCAGCGCTCAACCATCCATTCTACGGGTGGAGAAGACTCGAGTCTCGCTCGAACGTAACCGCCAGTATTCGTAGAATAACGGTCACGATAGATCCCGCCTATGTCATTCGGGCTGATCTAGAACAATCTCGCCTGTCGCCGTCAACGCCATCCGTCGTTGTTGGTTCGTCAAATCTTCTAAAGAAACGCCTTTTGCTCGCGAAACGGTTGTTGGAACGGAGGCATTTTCAATTGACGCTCCAGATCGGCCCTTCATCGCGATACGAAACTGCCCAGGAGCATCGGGGAAGTTTCCATCGGTGACGCTGATCCTTGCACCCGAACGTTTGGTTTGCACGTCCGCTTTAAGCAGGCAAACCAAGTGCGGATGGCTCCAGCCCGAGACGCTTGCGCGCAGTCCTTTGAGCGGGACGGTCTTGCCGTCAACCTTGAGCGAGACTTTTTCAGGAAGCATCCGAAGAGCAAGTTCCTGATATTGCTTCCAACGCTCCGGTGTCTCATCCGCGGGCTGTGTGCCGTCTTTCTCAAGCTGCGTCTTGAGTTGTTTTCCGAGCGTCACATCGTTCATTGCGATCGTGTACTCGATCAGTACACGGTCGGGTTTAACGCTGATTTGCACACGTCGCTCGATCTCACCATCCGGGAGGTCATGCCCGAACGATGAGTGGCAAAACGCGAGCAGCAAAATCAGCGAGAACGTTAAACGCGACATGGCAACATGGCGTCGGTCCGCGAACACGCTCTTACGAGGTGGCAAGAGCGTGAACATAAACCAACGAACTACTTACTTTCTGCTCCGTCTTCGATCACCCACAACTTTGTGGGGCTTTCGCTCATGTAGTACAGGCGACCATTCGCGGCGACCGGAGTCGTTCGCAGCTTTGTTCCGTCCTCATGCTCGATCTCGGCGATCAGATCCATTTCTTTGCCATGTTTAAAGACGTACATGATGCCGTCATCGTTTCCGACGAAGACTTTGCCATCAGCGACGCACGGCGACGCCCACGTGTTGGCAAACATATTTTCCGTCCAGTACAGCTCGCCCGTGTTGGCATCCAGGCAGTGAACATGTCCACCCAGCTCCGTGATGTAGAGGATGTCATCCATGATTGCACACGTCGACATCGAGCGGCCGAAGTAGTACGTCTCATCCGTTGGGCTCGGTTCGTCTTCCGACGCTGGCCCACCATAGTGCCAAACTTCTGCCGAATCGGGGTTCGGGATTTCTTTCAATTCCGGGTCACGAGAAACGACGAGTGTCGGTGAGACGTCTTTGTCTTCGCGTGTTGGCGTCTTGGTCAGGTCGATGCAGTAAAGATGACCAACACCGGTGTCGTGCTCGGGGTCCTGGCCGACAGCGATGTATAGCTTGTCTTTGTAAACGACCGGAGTTCCAACAAAGTCGTTGGCGGTTCCACGTCCACCTAATCGGTACACCGCGTCTTTCGGATTGCAGTCGAATTTCCAGAGCAGGTTCCCAGCAGGATCAAACGTGTAGATCCATCCGTCGCCACCGGGGAAAATCACTTGGGGTTTGCCGCCTGGCTCGGCGTAGGTTGGGTTGGACCACTGCCCGTGCATGATGTTCCGCATCGACTGTCCCGGAAGATTGCTGGACCAAACGACGCTGCCGTCATTTTTGTCGAGCGCGAGAAAACTTGGCTCGTCTTCGGATGGAACACGAAGGTGAGCGGCATCAACACCGTTGCTCGTCACTAAGAACAGCGTGTCGCCAACGATCATTGGCGAACAGGTCGCAATGTTATGAGGAAACACGTTTAGCTCGCCAATCATGTCGAGCTTCCAATAGATCTCGCCCGTCTTGATGTCAGCGCAAATCGCTTCACAACGGTTACCGATGTAATAGAAGCGATCGCCTTCGATGCAGGGTGTTGAGCAGATACCTTGCTGTGGCCAATCCCAAACACGGCCGGCCGGAAGCTTGTCGTGCACGATCTGCCAAAGGAATTTGCCGTCTTCATCGCTGAAGCACATCATCACTCCCTTGTCGCCCTTGATCGATGCATCACGAGGGAACTCGTTGTTCGTGCCGATCAAGATGCGGCCATCGCTCATCACTGGACCGCCGTACGCACGCGATCCGAGCTGAATGGAAAAGGCAACATTGGTTCCGTCACTGATATCCCAGGAGTCCGGCAGACCCTTGGCCAGCGGGTTGGCAAAGTTACGCTTCAGATGACCGCCGTACATTTTCCAATCCTTCGATTGCAGCTCGAGCAGGTCGGGCGCATCCTGGGCTTGGACCGTTGCAATGCAGGGCAGTACTAGCAACGAAGTGAGTGCGACGAAGAGTGTGCGTCTGTTTGTGTTTCGCATATTGTTTGACTCAACGAATTAGGCGAGCGGGAACCTGTATGGGGAATGACTCTCGTTTATTCAACGATGATGTTGTCGTAGTAAATCGGTGTTCCGGTTTTGGGTGGTTGGATACCCAGTGCGGAACCGTAGATGCCTGGAGGTCCGGAAAGGTTGGGATTGTCGTCGGTCAATTCGATGTTCCAATCCGCTGGTTCTGCATCACCTTTCTTCCAGGCCTTCCCGAGGACTTTCGCTTGCTTGCCCTCAATCTTGACCGTCATTTTCAGTTGGTACCAGCTGCCTGGTTCCCAAGCAAAATCGATCTCGTTGGCGACACGCGGTACGGCATCCCAAGCGGAAACGCGTAGCTTTTGTTCGTTGCCAACCATTTGCAGAAGATAACGGTGTGCGGTGACTCCCATGTTGGGAAGATTGTCACGAACTTGCTCACCCATGACATCCGCGGAAATGGTGTAGCCCGCCATGTCGGGAGTGCCGATGAATCCGTACCACTGACGATAAAACGGGACCGCAATTCTGGCCGTCTTCATCAACACGGTGTTGCCATCATCCAGTTTGGTCGTGACATAGCGAAGTTGCGTATTGGTCCAACCACCGGGGATCAGGCCAGGGCCGGTGCTCTCGAAATCTTCGGTATACGGAAGCGTTGGGACTTGGCGGACACGAACGCTCGCCTGCAAGTCACCTGCCTTGGCGAGCAATGAACCGCTTTGACCGCCCAAAATCTTGGGTGCGGTGAAACGCGATCCCTGAATGTCACCTTTCAAGACGGGCCGCGTAACGCCTTCACCAAGACCGGGACCCGGCTTCATGGCCGCCAACGAAAGTTCGATGGGCGTTGTCTTAATGAACTGACCCTTTTCGTCGAACAGCTTCGCTTTGAATTCAACACTCTGGCCCGCGCTCACGGTTACTTCCGCTGGAATCACTTGCAGCTGAGCAGGCGTACCAGATGGGTTTGCTGGCGGTACTGTTGGTTGTGGAGGCAGGTCGACGTCCGATTTCTTGTACTTGCCAAGGCAGTAGAACTCTTCAGTCGTTCCGAAGAAAACGCATCCGTTAGCGATCGCTGCGGAGCCTTGCACTTCGACATCGAACTTTGGATCCGCCGGTTGGAAACGCTTTCTAGAAAGTCGCTTGCCGTTGTTGGTCGCGTCCAAGATGTGGAAGTATCCGTGCACGGAGCTCAGATAGATCTTGCCATCACCGTAGGCGGGGGAGCCGGTGCAGTTACGACCAAACTTGGCACGCCATAGACGTTCCCCGTTCTCTGCATCAAAGCAATAGAGTCGACCCTGTCGGTCTGGCAGGAAAAGATTTCCGCCGTAGAGCATTGGCGACGGATATTTAAACTCGATCCCGTCTTTTTCCCAGACGATGGTCGGTTCCGCTCCGCTGATGTCCAGACAGGCGACTCGTCCGACCGTCGCGCGACCTGGGATCTCTTCACCATGAGCGGCGTAGAGTCGGGTGCCATTCACCACGGGGGCGGGGTTCATCGCTCCGTTACCAAACTCGAAACTCCAAAGTTTTTTGCCGGTGTTCACTTGGAAGGCATGCAGATTGCCGTCCCCACCACCGCTGATCAGGATCCGTTGCCCGTTAATCGTGGTGACAACGGGGACACAGCGGTACGTGTTGGATGGGCGGATGCCAGTCGTGCTCCACCAGACCATTTCACCGGTGTTCTTGTCGAAAGCTAAGAAGCGGACACCGCCGCCGCCATGAGCACCCCAGTTCGAACTGATCATGCTGATGATGACGAGATTGCCTTCAACGATCGGGCTGGTGACACGTCCTCCATAACCGGTGATGCGTCCAAACTCTTCGGTCAAAGATTTTTGCCATTTGACTTTGCCCGTCTCGCCGTCAAAGCAAAACAACAGACCTTGGGTTCCGTGCGCGTAAACGTTGCCCGTCTCAGCATCTCCAAACGGAACTGTCCAGCCGAGACGAATGCTAACGATCGGTGTAAAGAAGATTCCAAAGCGATGTTCCCAAATGACTTCGCCCGTTTTGGCGTCCATGCAGACGACACGTTCTTGCTCATCCGCGTCTTCACCAATCTTGCTGACGATGTACACCTTGTCGTTCATCACGATGGGTGTGGATCGGCAGCTGACGTCGTCTTTTTTCCAGAGCACGTCTTCGAGGTCATCCGGCAGACCCGTCTCGCGCGAGACACCATTGCGTTCGGGGCCTCGCCAATTGGTCCAGTCGGCGGCCGCCACGTGGCCGCATACGAGTGTTAACAATCCGATGACCACAAACCGTCGCGAATCTCTCACGTTCAATGCTCCCTGTTGTTGATGCTTAACCGACATCGTTTGGCTTGATTGACTTGATTCCATTTCTGTCGCAAAACGGCATCTTGCCGACTGCACTACTATTTGATTTTGAAACAAAACAATAACTCTTGATCACGCAGGTAGAGTCTGCCACCGGCGATCACGGGGTGAGTCCAATTTTTGCCGCTGGGCGCGCGCATTTTGGACTTTTCGGGCAATTCAAAGCGGCCCTTTTCTTCAAAGCCTTCTGGTGTAGCAGCAATCAGTGCTACGTCAGCTTCTCGTTCAGCGTAAAGGTAGAGGTGTCCGTCTGCGTAGACGAGGGATCCTTCGCCGATCGATCCACGAACACGCTTGCTGAACCACTCAAGATCACCACTCTCTAAGTTTTGGCATACCCAGCCACGTCGAGCCGAACTGCCGTAGACGTAACCGTCATGCAAAACGAACCCGCCGAGCTCGTTTTTCATGTTGCGACTGAAGTACACTTCCGCTGCTTCAAACGCGTCGCCCTTCTTCGTCAGTTTGATCAGGTCACAACCTGCCGATCCGACGCTTGTGTAAACCTGGTTGTTCGCATAGACCGGAGTTGGAATGACGACATCGGAATACAAACGTTCTCGCTCATAGTTCCACAATAATGATCCATCTTTTGGCGAGACTCCTGCCATGCCTCCCTGTGTCATGACGATGTACTGTTCGACGCCATCAACGGTCGCCTTGATAGGAGAAGAATACGTCGCAGCTTCTTTTAATGCTTCGCTTCGCCAGAGCACTTTGCCAGTGCCGCGATCCAAAGCAGCGACCATACCTTTCTCACCTCCGGGAACGCAGATGACTTGGTTGCCATCGACAAGAGGAGCCCAGCAGTATCCCCATCCATAAACCTCGGGTTCACCCGCGTCGACGATACTGATCGATCCGCCAAGGTCATCGACCATGTGGACGTTCCATTTCTCGTTGCCATCGGTGTCGAACGCCGCGAATGCGCCATCACCAGCGAGTGCGAAGACCATTCCATCGGCGACGGTCGGTGTGGCTCTTGGGCCGGCACCCCAAGAGTTGCCTTCGAAGTCAAATGATTTTTCATTAACGGGTTTCGACCACAGCATCTTTCCGTCACTCGCGTTGAGTGCGAAAACTTCGGCTCGCCCATCTCGCCCACCCATGCAATAGATGCGGTCACCGACGACCGCAGGACCCGAGTAGCCCACGCCGCCATCACGGAAGGTCCACGCCAATTCGGGCCCATCGCTCGGCCACTGGTCCAGCAATCCGGTTTCGGTTGACTTGTTGTCGCGAGCGGCGCCTTGCCCTTGAGGCCAGTCTTCGGCACGACTTTGCAAAGCCAAGCCGAGGATGAACGCACACGCCAGCAAACGCACAATTTGCAGCTTCATTTAGGTCTCCCACTGATGGACGTTACCGATCTGCTGTTCCCGAACCGTAGCGGTACGTCCACCACTCTCAGATACGGATCCCCTCGACGGATCCGCGATAGTTTACTCAATCCAGTCTGCCTTCGAGCAAACTCCACACTCTCTAAACCCCTGGCGGGGCATGAGCGTCTCGCTCTGCCAAGCATGCTAGCTGCCTCGTGGCAGGGCATACTGTAATCGGACCGCGATGGAGGGGCGAGAGTGCCCCCGACGCCCGACGAAAACATTCCCAAGGACCGTATCTTGGCAGGAGTGCTAGGTCACCGGCGGAATAGGAGAAATCCCCACAAACGAGCCGCGAAAACAGTCGGAACAGGTTGCTCCCTGGCCACCCATGCTCGCTCGGGTCCGCTTTTGTTGGACGTGATCGGTCGGATATTCTGCCTCGTGATCCGTTGCTCTCAAACGAAGGACGAAGCTACGACGGCGAGCAATCACGCACGATCGGCTTTGCGATCTGTTCCATGCCAACGGAATAGTTATCGAACGACATCGTGTAGCAGTCTTCGAAGAGCGGTCGCATGAATTCGTCGATGTTCGGATCGTGATCGAGATTGACAAGAAACTCACTGCCTTCGGGTGTTTCGCGAATGTGCCCTTCTTCGATGATGACCTCTCCGCCTTTGATCACGTATCGCGGGTAACTGAACATCTTGGCCACATCGTCATCCTGTTCGTAGATAGCGATGTCGGCATCACATCCGATTCCCAAATTGCCCTTGCTGGTTAGGCCCAACGCTCTCGCAGGACCGGCAGACATCAGTGTCGCTACCTCGTACAGCGTGTACTCACGATCAATCTCTTGAAGTGTGATACGACCTTTGATTTTGTCCGGCAGTTTGCTCACGCACTCACGACGAAAGTCAGCACACATAAGCAACTGAATGATCTCTGGATAACGCCAGAAACATCCGCCGTTGGGATGATCCGTTGAAAGCGAAACTTGCCACGGGTTATTGATCAGCAACATCAACTCGAGTCCCACCGCCCACTGGACGGCGTTGACGATGTTGTTCGGCTTGTAGCTGTAAGGAACGATTCCGCAACCCGTTTCATTCTCGATGTCTACGTTACCCCATTTTCGTCCGGTCAATTCATACAGCAGGTACTGCCAAGGGCCGTCGGCGGAAATCGTAATCGTGTCTCCAAACAGCACGGCGCCCGCATCCGTCGTGATGTTAGGGTTTGCATTAAAGAACTCGGCCAACTGGACGGTTTCCGATTTCATCGAATCCCAGTCGTCGCCTCCGTACGCATGGAATTGCGAGTGAGCAATGTGCGCCCGCTGACCTTCCAAGTGCTTGAGCGTTTCCATTGTGGTTGAGATGTTGCCTGGTGCACCCAAGTTGTTGCAGTGCAAATGCATCGGGTGAGGCAAACCCAATTCGTTGCAGATGCGAGTGAGGTCGGCGACGATCTTACCGGGAGTAAGATTGCTGTATCCGGCGATCGGTGATGTGACCTGTTTCGCATCCTCGCCCCACTTCCAGGCGGCAACGCCACCCGGGTTCACTGCTTTTACCCCGTAGGTCTTTGCTGCATTGATATACCAAGCGACAACATCTTTCGCCCGTTCGTAGTTGCCGGCCTCCAGTTGGTCCAACATGATTTCATTGTTGGCCATTAGCACCAGGCTGGTCTTGTCCAAGATCGGGATGTCGGTCAATTCTTCGTGCGTGTGCCGCGCGGCCAAAACCGGCACGGCCGCTTCATTAACGGTTGTCCATCCCATGCCGGCGTACAGATACCCGGTCGCAAATGTGGTGGGTGCGATTCCGCCCAAACCCGATCGACGCGTCTGAGAGTGCAAGAAGGCTTGCGACCAGCGATGATCTTCTGGCGTCATCGCCCGAGCGAAATTGATCGCTCCCCCCGCGACGTGAGTGTGTGGATCGACGCCGCCAGGAAAGACAATCATTCCCGTCGCATCGATGACTCGACCGCCTTCGACAGATGCCACAAATTTGCCCGCGTCGTTGACGCAGAGATCTCGGACTTCGCCGTCAATGTTGTTCGCGGGATCGAACACTTTCCCGCCGGTGATTCGAAGCATGGGTGAATGACCTTTCTGTAATCCCACGGTTGTGACCACAGTCTGTCGTTTCAGCGCAGCCGCGACCAGAGCCAGTAGTCTAACCCAGCGGTCGTCACTCGAGCGGTCACCACTCGAGCGGTCGCTTTTCGAGCGAACGTTGTGCCACGCAAAGTCGTAGAGTTGTCTCTAGCGAACTTTGATTAGCTCGACCACAAAGTGGATATCGGAGTGTGCTGGGATGGAACCAGGTGCACCACGAGCTCCGTATCCGAGGCGTGACGGAACCCACAGCTCGATCATTCCGCCTTCACCCACCAGCTGCATGCCTTCGGTCCAACCGGCAACGACACTTCCCAGCTCGAACGTCGTTGCTTCACCACGCTCGTAGGAATCATCGAAGATTTTTCCGCTGCTCAACCAGCCGCGGTAGTTGACCGTGACCGTGCTATCTTCGGTTGGCTTTTCACCATTCGATTTTCGCAGTACCCGATATTTCAAACCGCTTTCGGTCGTTGTGAAATCCGCCGGCACACTCTCATCCATCGAGCCGACTCCCGTTCGCAGGTCCGGCTTGTCCAGGAAAGTAATGGGTTTCCACTGAGCCTCGAGGTCTTCCGGAGTTGGAAGTCCGGATGTGAGATCTGAACTGGATCCCGTCGAACGACAACCAGAGATGATTCCGGCAACGGCAATGATTCCAACGCCAAGTAAACAGAACGGCAACCAGTTCTTCATGGCTGTTTCACCACTCGAGTTTCACGAATTGAATCCATTCAACACATCCATCGGCAACGAGTGCCAGGGTGTCGTTTGCGGAGAGTAGCTAATCCGGAAACTGGAGGAAAGTTCGACAGCCACATTTCTGGTGCGAAAGTCGGAACTAGTCTGCGCGAATCGAGAGAGTTGATCCACGAGTACCGCTTCGCTGAGTACCGCTTCGCTGAGTACGAGTACCGTAGCTCTTGGAACTACCGCGAAGCGGTTTAACAACAAAGCTCGGGGTCGCGCAGCGCACCCCGAGTTGTGATGTTATGGCGTTGGGCTTTCTTCGAGGACACCGGTTGCTTGCAGCGTTTCGATGATGCGGCGAGTGACATAAAAGCGGCCACCCTCAGAGAGATGAATGTTGTCTTCCATGAACAACTCGAGTTTGCTCATTCCGTCCATTTCACTCTCTAGGTCGATCAGTTCCGCGTCGCCCTTCTCTGCTACTTTGCGGACGATTTGGTTGTAACTCTGATGCAATGGGATCAGCGTCCGGATGTCCGCGACTTCGCCCGATGTAGCGAGATAGGGCGGAATCCCCAGGTCGAATGCATGGGGTGCCGTGAAATACCATAAGTCGATCTCGCGCGATTCGCATTGCTGACCGATTTGCGTCAAGTTGTCGCGATAGTCATCGGGTTCCACTCGTTTGAACGTTGTGTTTTCGTTGCCGATGCCTCCCAACAAGAATGCTGCCAATTGCACGATACGAAGGCCATACAACGAATCCAACGCAGACGATGAGCTCGCGCTCTGTTCTTTGTCTTGCAGACCCCGTGCGAGCCAATGGTCATTCCAGCCGTAATACACCGTTACGAGGTCGGGTGACCACTTCAGCACTTCGGACTCAAACAGCCGCCGCCCCTGGAAGGACGTGTAGCCGATCACCGCTGCATTGATGACTTCAAATTTGCCGGGAGCGATTTCGTCAAGATAGATCCGCAGCAGGTCGGGATACGAATTCGGGCCGAAATGAGTGCACGAGTCGCCCATGCAGACGATTCGAAACACGCCTGGCTTTTTGTCCACCTGGAACTCGGGGCCGTAAAACCCTCGCGAATTGTGCTCCATCGCACCGGGCCGCGGACGCCAGAAAAGCTGTTCATCGCGGACGAGAAACGGTTGACGAGGATTCGTGTTGTAGTCGTCCAGAGGGAACGTGAATTCCATCCGTTCCACGCCGACGTTCATTTCAAATCCACTGAGGCGAAGCAGGATTTCGAATGAACCGAAAAAGAGCGCGAACGTAATCGCACTGAACAGGACTTTGCGACGCAATGAGAAACGCCCGCGTGACGTCCCGTCCTTGGAATCCGGTTGTTTAGAGGGTTTAGAAGGCATTCGTTAAAACCAAGTCGGAGAACTCTGGACTAAGAATACCCCGTTTGCTCATGAGCGGCGACGCCGCCGGCAGGAACGACAATCTGTTGCGACGAAGGGAAGGCCATTCTGTCTCGGCTAGCGTAAACTAGAGGGTCTCATCGCAGCCTCAGAACATGTCATTTGATCTGGTCCATTGTGGCTGAACACCATCGCGGTAGGAAAAACAAGAATTTGAATTTTCGACGTTGGCTCGCACTCATTTCGGTCGTTCTGATCGTTGCCTGGTTTGGTTACGAAGCGATGAATACGGATCGCGACGACGATCTCTTGCGCGATCTGCAAAGGGCGGAGCAGCGAAGAAGCGACGGCGAAGTGGAAATCTCGGCCATCCCGGAGCCGCCCGGCGACATGTTGGTGAGACAGATCCCACAAGGCAACATTTGGTTTGTCGGCAAGTACCAAGATGGCGGGGGCGTTGAAATCCCCTTCCGCCCCGGCACGCTGCCGCAGAAGAGCACCGATGTCACACCTCGCAAGGAAAACCCCGGGTTCGTTGGACCCGAATCCTGTCAGGAATGCCATCGAGAAAAGTACGAGTCGTTCCTCGCGACGTCACACTACAAAACCAGCAGGCCGGTCAACGAAACGACGATGGACGGGAATTTTGAACCCGGCTTCAATGTGTTTCAAACATCCGATCCCGCCATGTCATTCGAAATGATTCATCGGGGCGAGGCGTATTTGCAACGCGTCAACTTCTTTGATTGGAGTTTCGAAGTGCCCATGGAGATCATCATGGGATCTTCAAAGATGGCGCAGACCTATCTTTACTGGCACCGCGAAGGTCTTTATCAACACAACGTGACTCACATCACGGACGGTGATCAGTGGATCAATAGCCCAGGCTACATTGACGGAGACGCGGCGTACGCTCGTCCGATCCCACAGCGTTGTCTCGACTGCCATGCGACGTACTTTGATTACCGAGGTCAAACGAATCGCTACACTCCCAACACATTAATTCTGGGTGTGACATGCGAACGGTGTCACGGACCGGCCAAGGATCACGTCGATTATCATCGCTCCAACCCAGGCATCCGCGGTGGCGTCAGCATCACCAACCCGTCTGACCTGGAGCGAAAGCTTCAGATGGACATTTGTGCCCAATGCCATGGCGGATCGCGAGAATTAAAGCACGACGCGTTGAGTTTTCGACCTGGCGATCCCATCGAAGACCACTACCATCCGCCCGACAACGAACAAGACGCAAAGAATAGCGTTCACACCAGCAATCAAATCACACGGCTCAAACGGAGCGCTTGTTTTCAACAATCGATGATGACTTGCATCGATTGCCATGACCCTCATCACAATGAACGCGGTAGCAGCAAGTTGTTTTCTCAACGTTGCATGACTTGTCATCAACAAGAGAGCGATTGCGGCTACTTTCCTCGCCAGGGTGTCAACTTTGCCGACAATTGTGTCGACTGCCACATGCCTCAGCGTCCGACGGAAAGTCTGCAATTAAAAAGTATCGAGGGCGACGTTTTTCCTCCGCTTCGCGATCACCACATCCGTATCGACGAAGTTGCAACGGAGAAGTTTTTAGACAGCCTGAAACGGAAGGATTGAGCCTGGCGAAAGCTCATTGATGGAAACGGACCCGTCGATCGTGGTTATCCATCGTTCTCCAAGGATGCCTGAATGATTTTGCGTATCTCGGGTGTGTAGCCGTTGATCCAGACTGCGCGGCCAGCATCGTTCAGGTGACAGTGGTCATCGAACAACGTTTCCCCTGGGATACCGTGTGGTTCTTGCGACATCACCATCGTCTCGACGTCGACGATGGGAAGTGAGAATTCCGCGGCGAGTTCCTTGAGGATGCCGTTTTCCAAGTCGCTGCATTGGTGACGCCCGACGGTTTCGGCAAGGATCTGCTTGGCCAACTTCAAGCCCTCCTCGGCCGATCCACCCTTCCACAGTTCATAGACCTGCTCGTAGCGGACCGCAGCATCGCGTGGGAGGTACGGTTGCAGCAGATTGGATGAAACCGTTCCCATGATGACGGCGATGTTTTCGTTCTTGGCGGCTGTCAGTATCAGATTCAAGTTGTGTTGGTACTTCTGCATGCGATCGCGGACGTCTTCTTCGCGGAATTCGTGCGACCAAGCTCGGGCAAAGTTCTCTCCGCTCACCGGTTCTTCCTGCGCTAGGACACGTTGATTGTGTTCCTTCTCCAAACGATCGATTTCGTATTCGGTTTTTCGATCGCGCATGAATCGAACAATCGCTGACTGGCTGATCGTGCGTTCAAAACTCAAGCGTTGAAGTCCCGATAGAGAGAGTTGTTCGACTTCCTCGAATTCGTTGTGCCCTGTGTAGAGCAGGATCAAATCCGGTTCGTATTCGAGCATCTCACGCATCACGATCACCAATCGGTGGCTTCCGTAGGCGAAGCCGCCACAATTGATGATTTCAACCTGATCGAATGTGTCAAATTCGGTCGTTAGTTTGCGTTCGAGTGCCTTGAATTCTGGTTCAAGGTAATTCACGGACGAACCGCCCAGCGCGACGATGCGAAAAACACCGCTTGGCTTTTCGCGCGCGTACCGCTGCCGCACAAAACTGACTCGTTTCGCGACATCCGTTTCCATGTAACCGGATTGCGGCGACGATTCAACGAACACTCGGCTATCGTCATTGAAGCCAAGACCGAAATCGACATGGCGAGGTGGCCAGGCGATTTCGAGGGCACGAAAACCTAATTCCGCGACTCCAAAGAACAGTGCAGTGACAATAGCACTAAAGAAGAGCTTCTTTTTCAAGCTGAGCTTCGATTTGGTTTCACTCATCGAATTGCCACTGCGCTCCAACGTCGCCAATCGCACATCCGGAGATCCATGATCACGGGAGGCTACGATCGCGGAACGATCGGCGACGCTCTCATGGACTATCCATCTAAAGAAAAACCTCGCCCGTTTTCACGGACGAGGTCATGTCCTTCAAATTAACTGTGAAGCACGGTTAGTTGAGTTCTTCGTCGATAACCTCACCGGTGTCACGTGTACCCAAGGCACCCCACAATCCGTATGGACTTGCAGAACCAGGTACAAGCGAACGACCGACGGTACCGCTTCGCTGCACACATGCGGTGGGCTGCTCGGGGTCCCCGGATTCGATGCTGTCAGTGATAAAAATCACCGCACCATCACCCATCAAAACGTGTGCTCCACCTGGGTGGCGACTACCCGCAGTCGAGATCACCCCTGAGTGGTTACCATCGTTGTTGCCATCGACGCAGTTTGGATCGTTTGGTGGCAAGATGGTGTGGACGGCCGTGTAATACGCTCGGGAGTCCGCCCAGCGGCAGTGCTTCGATTGTGACAAGGATGCACTGACGGTTGCAGTCGGAGCGTAGAACTGAGGACGATCAACGTCGATGTGAACACCCGTCTTACAACGAGCCGGAATCAGGATCGTGTTGTTCGGGTTTCGCATGTCGGTGATGTTTCGAACGAAGTCCGCTCGGATCTCACGCTTACCGCCCGACGTCACGACTTCCGTCGCAGCAATTGTGTTGGCAAGGCCGTCCAAGACATCCCGGAACTTCATTTCATTCCGGTTCCAGAAGAAACCACGCTGAGCAGCACGAGCACGCTCGACAGCCCAGTTTTCGTCACGGTTATTCTGGTTCCCATAGAAACCGAAGTCATTTCGTCCACCATTGTGTGCACGGTCAACCGCATCACCCAATGAGCAAGCATAGTTGGTACGAGCCAATTGGCCGGGACCACGTGCTTGGCCGGGGTCACTAGGACATCGGAACGTTGGAACTTGCGTCACCCATGGGACGTAACGGGTTTGCCATGGGCATGGGCCCATCGCTGGCCACTGACCTGTCACCGTTGGGATCGTTTGCCCAGGAGTCACTCGCGAGCTTGGGTTGGCGATTTCTTCCCATAGCGCTTGCTGCTCGATGAACGGAAGGCTTGGAACCAACCAGCTGAGGAACAATCGGTTGCAGTGATTCGTTGGGCTGTTGGGAGTACCAACGCGACGAGCGGTGCCCGTGCCGTTGGTCGGCAATTGCTTAAAAGAACTGTGATAGTTGTGGATCGCGAGACCGATCTGTTTGAAGTTGTTACTGCACGACATCCGCCGTGCGGCTTCTCTCGCTGCTTGAACAGCTGGCAGCAGCAAGCCAACCAGCACGCCGATGATGGCGATGACGACCAGAAGTTCCACTAGCGTGAAACCAGGTCGGGGGTGAACTCTGCGCATCTAAAACTCCGTGGGGTGAAAAGGACGATTTTTGTGCTGTTTGAGCAAAAAGTTGAAATAAAGACGAGTACATCTCTAAAGTACCGAACCCAGATCATAACGGCAAATGAGGCCGCATTGCATTAGTAACAAAGAAAAAATGCACAGCTTCATTCCGTACAGGTCATTTTGGGGGTTCCGTTTATGCCCTTTTGGGCTAACGTCCGTAGCGGTCGATTGTGCGGAATGTCCGGCCTTTAGACGTCTTCGCGCGGTTAGCACCCTTGACGCCGATCGCGTGGTTTTTACCGGAAAAGCTGGGCTGTTTGGGGATTTGAGACCCCTCTGCCACAGTCGAGACTCAGGACCGAGATCTGCTATTGGACACGACCGAGACCTTCCGCGGCCTGCTCGTCCGCCGGATCGACTTCCAACGCACGTCGATACTGCTCGATCGCTTCGGGTCCACGACCCGTGAATTCATAAGCTTCGCCCAGCATCACGTGAACGTCGACAAGACGTGGGTCCAGGGTCAACGCAACTTCAAAGCATTGTGCTGCGCGATCTGGCCTCCGGCTCAACATGAAAGCACGCCCTAGATTGACATAGCCTTCTGCCATCTCCGGAAATGCCTTAATCGACTTTTGCAGCAACTCGATCCCCTCGGGCAAATTCCCTGCCCTGCACGCGGAGATACCCATGTTCATGTAGCAGCTGGCTTGCAGCGAGTCTTCTTCGTGAACCCGGATGTTGCAAAAGATACCCGAGATCAAAAGCACGGCTGCAAGGCTGACGGAACGCCACCGTTGCTCTTTGAAGCGAATGAGAATATTCACAACGCCGGCCGCGGCAAACGGGATCAACAGAATCGCTATAGGGTTTCGATACCGACCCAAGAGAAAGAAAAATACGACCGCCACGATCATCGTCAGCAGCAATAGGTAATAAAGCCATAGCTCGCGCCAGTCCTTTCGAGTCGCGATCACACCCCAGAGCCCCAGCGGGCACAAGATCCCAAAGTGCCAAAGATGGCTCAGTCTCAAAACCGCGGAATACTCGCGGAAGATATACATGCTCTCGACGTCGGGGACTTCATAGCGATTGAACACCATGAACGTCTTCGCAATCATCAGCTGAATCCAGCGGCTTGGATCCTGGCGGATCTCTTCCCAGGCGCGTGACATCCAGAACTTTGAGACTTCGCGAGATGACAATTCCCGACCAACGGCTTGCTCGGCCAAACGTTCCGCGTCGGCGCGCTCGTACATCGGAGTTCCGTGGCCCGGAATGAGTGGTATGTAGATTCCATTCGATTCGAGGTTGTTCCCGATATAGAAGTTCGGTCCGGCCTGAAACGTCGTCGGCGACCATTCGCCTCCGAGCGATGCGTTACGCGCGGCGATCGGAAGCAAGATCAATACCAGGCCAGCCACGTAGCAGCCGACCAACGTGAGGCGTTTCCACCGAGTTCCGCTGAGCCCAAAGAACATCCATACTGGGATCAACGGCGTCCATAACAATGCATTTTCCCTGGCCAACACGAAAAGTCCGAGCGATGAGCCGGTCAAGATCGCATACCACCATCGTTGCTCTCGTTGCAGGTATACGCAGCTTGCGAACACGACGCACAAAAGGAACGTTGCAACAGCAGCTTTTTGAATGATGCCGTCGTAGTAGATCGCTGGTGGGTAAGTGGCGAGCATGAACGCCGACACTAAACCAACGCGATCATTGAAGAGTTTGCGCCCGGCGAATCCCATCAGTGCAACGCCTAGAACGCCCAGTATCATCTGAACCAAGCGGATCAGCGTGATGCTGGGGCCTGCGATCGTGATCAAGACCGCGAGAAAATAGGGGTACAGCGGAGCCTGGTAAAACGTCTCGGTCCCGTACCAGTTTCCGTCACTGATTCGAACCGCCCAGTCAAAATACCCTTTTGCATCGCCAAGCAATTCAATGAGCGTTGGCACTTCAAACGTCTGCAGAACGTTGAGTAAGCGCAAAAAAGTGGCGAGCCCACAGATGCCCGCCAAGAGCGTCACAAAGGAGATTCGACTGGTCGCCGAATCTCCTGAGTGAGCATTCGTATCGAGTGGAACGTCCTCAACCTTTTGATCAGGGGAGGGACGGGATGACAGACGGCCAGCCTGCAATCGATTCTTGCGCCTAGCCATCAATCACGCCGTTCGCTCAACACTCTCTAGGGACTATTCGGTGACGTCGTCCCCGGCACTGTCTTCCATTTGCTGTTCGTAGTCTTCCTCTTCCTGCTCGATTTCGGCAGTGGTTCGGGTGTCTTCGTTTACGGTGTTTTCGCCGTCTCCGCCACAGCCAACTGCTGCGAGTGAGAGGAATCCAACGCAAAAGGCAACCATGAAGGACGAAGCAATACGCGACATAATAAAAACTCACTCGTGGAATTCGGTAACAAACACTGAGTTAAATTGTTATCAATTCGTCGCGCGACGCAAGTAGCTGGCGTACGAAATCAGCTGCAACAGTCCTTGGTTCACGCGGATGACATTGGGGCAATGACTTGAGCCAATCGCTTGCCAATACGGTTTTGGGGCACAAGGCGCGTTTGTCTTAGAACGGTAAAACATCTGTTCACGAATCCTGTCAGACACTTGGCCATTGTTTAGGTCGGCCACGAGATGTTGGGCCACGCTTCAGGATTCTTTAAGCCTTCTGTCCACGCTCGATCGCTAGCGATTGCCAGTCAAGTTTCAGCATCACAGCGTTTTTCGTCCGTTTTTTAATCGTTGAAACCAAAGATCTGACGCCCCGCAACGAACACCTGTGCGCGTCTGCAAACTGCCGATCGATTCATGTTTTCATTTCTGAAGCACAACTTTCGCTGGATTGCTGGCGGATTCTTGCTGACGTTCTTTTCGAGTTTTGGGCAGACGTTTTTTGTTTCTGCTTCCGTTGAAGCTTGGCAGACAAAATTCGATCTCAGTCATGGAGAGTTCGGTCGACTTTACATGCTGGCAACGTTGGTCAGCGCGTTGTGTCTTCCGTTTGTCGGCCGTCTCGTTGACGTGATGCCCGAGCATCGAACGATTCTCGTTGTGGTACCGGTGCTTGCAGTGGCGACGCTGCTTGCCGCCTACGCACCTACGGTCGTGCTGTTGACGATCGCCATCTTCTTGCTCCGACTTTTTGGTCAGGGCATGATGACACACATCGCTTTGACAGCGACCGGCCGATGGTTTGATCGGCAACGCGGGCGAGCCGTGTCGTTGGTGGTGCTTGGCCATCAAGGTGGTGAGGGGACGCTACCGATTCTGTTTGCCCTGCTCGCGAACAGTTACGGGTACCAGGCTGGTTGGGTTGCCGGTGCAGTGTCACTGCTTTTCGTCGGACTTCCATTGTCCTCATGGGCCTACCGTCAACCGCGCTCGCTCATGCATCTTCAAGGTGCCGACGCGGTATCTGGCACTCCCGTGCGAAGTTGGACGCGTGGAGAAGTGTTGAAGGACCCAATCTTCTGGGTGCTGCTAATCGGTGTGCTCGCGCCGCCGTTTATCGGCACGACGATTTTCTATCACCAGAACTACCTGACAAAAGTCAACCAGTGGCCGGCCCAGTTGTATGCGACGTCACTTATTGTCATGGCGGTCACCACGGTTGTTACGGCGCTCGCAGCCGGTATGGCCATCGATCGATTTCAAGCCAGTAAGTTGCTTCCCTTTTTTCTGTTGCCGCTCGCGGTGACCTGTTTTGTCTTGGCGACGGGCGGTCCACCGTCAAGGTTGTTTGTTGTGATGATCTTGTTGGGGATCAGTTATGGATGTTCTTCAACGCTGCTGGGAGCCGTTTGGCCAGAAGTGTACGGAACACTGCATCTAGGCGCCATTCGTTCGGTCATCGTTTCGGCAATGGTCTTCGCGACCGCTGCAGGCCCGGGTTTGACGGGAACACTCATTGACTACGGAATCCCGTTATCAAGGCAGTTGGCTTGGGCAGGTGTTTACTGCCTATTCGCATCGCTCTTCGTCGCTGTTGCTTCGTGGCGAATTCAGCGTCGCATGTCATCTGAGTCATGAATTTTTCGTCGGCCGATCGGATTCGGAACGGCGACGTTCAGTATCTGTCGGAGGAAATTCGCTTGGCCCCGTCCGGTTGAGGCCTTACGATTCGATGAGCTATCCAGGAGACGACGGTGAATGATTTGTTGACCGGGGACGATTTTGACGTACGAGCCGAACACTCACTCGGTACGTGGGCGCGCATCTACGTTCACGGTGTGATTGCATTGATCGTGTTTTCCGCGATCGCGTACCTTTCGTCCCAATTGATTCCGCTATTCGACTTCACCGGCAACCGGATGGCGGCGATCGTCGTGTCTCTTATCGTTATCGTTGCGGGACCTCCGATTGCTGGCAGCATTCTGCTTTATATGGTCTTTCCCTTGATTGGTCGAAAGCAGGCGTGGCGCGGGTTGTTGTCTTGGGATGACCGATTGATCGCGGAGCTTTCGAATGCTCGAAGTAAAGCACAGATTGTCCTGATCAATTGGCCTAGCTCGGAGGTGCGCACGATGGGCGTCTTAACGTCCTATTTGGAAACGGCAAATTCGAAAGGACGGATGGCTGTTGTGTACGTGCCGACCGCCCCGCAGACTCGACTCGGCTACATCCGCGTCGTTGCCGAAGAAGATGTCGAAGCAACAGACTGGACGCTCAAGCAGTGGCAGATGTACCAGCTCACCTTTGGCGCTTCGTGCCCCGAAAGACTGAGTCAGTCAGCACAATGAATCCGCAGCCGATAGCGAAGGGTTCTTTCTGTCAATTCTCACGCTGACCATTTGCAACATCTCTCGATGCTGATTGGCCACCGAGCAACTGTAGGGCGATGTTCCGTTGTGATAGGGCCTGCTCGTTGCCAGGATCAAGTTTGATTACCCAGTCAAAACAGCGTTTCGCATCGTTGGCGCGTCCTTCTTGTAAGAACAACAATCCGAGACGTTGTAGCGTATCCGTGCGGTTGGGAGACTGGCCGATGATCTGTTCATAAAGCCCGATCGCGACATCCGTTTCTCGTAGCCCCGCTTTCGTTTGGGCGAGGTAGTCTAACATCTCAAGATCGTCAGGATAGATTTGATGAATCTCTGTAAGTAATCGATCCGCTTCTTCAAACTGTCCCTTCATCAAGTAAGTGACACCCAGCAAGTAGCGTGCTCGCAGCAGGGAATCTGATTCCGGCGGAAGCATCACGGTGGCAAACAGCAACACTTCCTCTGCTCTTTCGTAGTCTTCTTGACGCAGTAGGAGTTCTCCGTAAACCAAATAGCCGCTCGCATACGTGGGATCGATCTCAAGAAGTCGTTCACATCTGACGATCGCCTCGTTGGTTTCGTCCGTTCGGCACAAGCAATCCGCCAGCAATAACAGGCTTTCCGGGTCATCCGGGACTCGATCTAGAGCCCCACGAGCGCATGGGATCGCTTCTTGGAATTTCCCTGACCAGTGCAACACTTTTGTTAGATTGCGAAGTGCGATGCCCTGCGCGGCAACGTCGATCTTTGAACGAACGCGCTGGTCTGTCTCTTCGATTTGTGCCGGCGAGACTTTTTCACCGGACAACCATCGCTCGGAATGAAGTGTTTCCAGAATCCAAAGAGCCAGCTGTTGATGAATCTCAATCGTAGGATGGACATGATCCAAGAAATATTCTTCTCCCAGGATTGAATGTCCGTATCTCGTTTGGCAGCGCTGGCGGAGTCGTTTGTCGAAATCAACCAACATGACATCCGGTCGGCCGGAGAGTTCGCGAACAATGGATTGGACCGACTGGGTTGCCCGGAGCGGGCAAACGTCATGGTCGATCGCCGATTGAAACGCATTCGCAGCTGCCGTGAAGTCCTCTTGCTCGAATAGCTCTCGACCCACCTGGAAATTCGCGTCGGCAAACTCAGCATCGATGGTCGTCGCTTCTCGCAGGAGCTTCAGTCTTTTTTTTGGATCATCTGATTGCTGAGCCATCTCACGCAACTGTTCAAGCCGATAGCGTTGCGATTCCTCAAGATCACCATCAAACTCGCTTTTGAATGGCGAACAGTCCTTTTCATTGGATGCTGGCACCACGAACAGGATCTTGGCTCCGGCTTGATCGGCGATCGTGATCATCTGTTGTAGGTTCAATCGATAATGCCGCAAAACATCAGATTGCCATTCGGGGTCTCTGCGGTAATCCGCCGGACCAATCGTGTGGTTCAGCATTTCATCCACTTCACCCGGTAAAACAATTTCTCGCGTCGTTACGGTGTCTTTCTGAGGCGGGGAACGGACAAGATCGTTGAGTAAGGAAAACGTACGCGTCTTTGACAAGAATGCCGTAAGATTCCGCTGAATTTCTGGTTGGTCAAAGATCCCTGCATACGTGCGACGTTCAAGGAACTCATTTTGCCCCGAGTAGACGATGAATAGATCGGGTTCATATTCAACAAGTTCGGACATCACGGCAGCTACGCGATAACTCGCGTAGCTGATGCCGCCGGCATTGATGACCTCCCATTGAGTGCTGTCGTCAGCGAGCGGCAAGAACTCACGCAGCCAGCCACAAAACGACGTCATGTCGTCGTAAGGTCGGCCGTATGTGGTCGATCCACCCACACAGAACACGCGTCGCGACCCTGGGCGCTTTTTCTTTGGAAACCGCTGATCATTGAACCAGACGAGTTTGTTGTCGGCGACTCGTACATCCGTTCCGTTGGTGGCCGGGTCATGGACCAAAAGCGGATTCTGATTCGAAAAACCGACCAACGGATCGGCCTGCACACGTGATTCGCCGATGCCAGCGAGCACCAGAATGCCTTCTAGCGTTCCAAAGAACAACACCAGCAGGATCACGGAAAACAGCAGCTTCTTGCGACGACTGAGAACCGTCTGATGCGATGAAGGATTGAGCATTGCAACGCGATCCGCGATGACGCGTCTCGCATGTGGGTGGGGACAAAGAAGTTTGGTGGGGCGTTGCCAGTCTAGTCAGTCAATCGAAAGGCCCAAGCATTCGCCAGGTCTTAATGCCACCGGCCTTGACGTATTTCATCTAGCGAGCAGGCAGTTCGGCCAGAGCGATTTCAAAGCGAACACGTTCCGCCCGGAGAAACAATAACTCAGCGGCAACCTGTACGTGCCCGGTCGCACTGCTTTGGCCAGGACGCGCGGGGCGGACAGGAGCGTCGACTGCAATTTCAGCAAATTCGATCAGTTGATCATTCTCTGCAATCAGACGGGTCAATAACTGGCGCTTCTCTTTGTCTGAATTCGCGTACTCCAAACGAACTTCCAGCGCGTCCATGCTCGCTCGGATCGCATCGTTGCGGTCGCCTAAGCCGACTTCGACGAGCGATTCAGCAAGCTTGGTTCGTTTCTCCATCAGTTGAATCCGTTTTTGCTGAAGCTCGCGAACGTTCTTTTGGGTTGGCTCCTCGGTTTGGGCAAAGCTGTAGGCAAGCCCAAGGATTCCAACTGCCACGAAAAAAATGACAAAACGTTGCATTGCGCTGCTCCCAATTAACAGAGTCGTTATCTCTCGGTCTTTCCTTGCGTGTTACCGGACATTCTCGAAGGAGATCCCGTCAATTTCTATGTCCGTCTTTCTCTATGGAGAATCCGTTCCTTCCTTGGCGGGTGATGCCGTAAATCGAACTCGATACTCACGTGTTGGATCCACCGTTCGCGGATTGGGGACGAGGATGAAATCGTCTGCGACGACGGGATTCAAGTCCGCTCCTTCGATGATCCGAACGTCTTCAATTCGGGTCTCGAGCATTTCAACGATCGGACGCCACCCGCGCTGAGCTCCATTGGTGTTGACGGGCTCGAAAGAACGCGTGCCACGTTTGGGCGTGATCAGCAACGTGTACTGGTTTCCTTCAATCGTCAGTGCTTGATCATATGCTTTCGGCATCTCCGCCATCGAAGCGTTCCACGCGGGGTCACCGTAAAACGCAACCGTGTCACGATCCCAAAGCAACCCACGCGAATCGGCGCTGGTAAGCCCGAGTGTGCGACCGGCTTCGTTTGGTTGTCTCGTGGGTATGTTTCTGCTGCCTGGTGTGACATCAAGGCTTGCTAATCCATCGTAGTAAGTGTCAAGACGATGAATCAATGCGTGTTGATTGGCGTGGAACGCTTCTGTTAACGAGTAGCGACCTGGTTGTTCGACAAAATAATCCAGTACTCCCCAGCCGGCGTAGCCATACCATGTGACGACGGTATAACCCATCATCTGGTGGACGCCGACGTCGTTCATCCATGCCAATGCCATCGCGTCTTTGCCATTGATGTGTCCCATCAAACAGTTTCCGATCGGCAGGTAGACTTTTGGATTCGGGGATTCAATAGGAAATCGTTGACCCTCGGAGGGGACGCCGAACATGCGACCTCCTTCGGATCGAAACTGTCCGTTGCGGTAGCGATAGCCGATTTGCCAATCACGTTCAGTGGCATGTCCCGAAGTAACAAACAGATCGGCCGCATCATTCGTGAGTGTTTGAGCTAGCGCGAGCGTTGTGTCGGCGGGACCACGTGATTCAAGAACGTCACCATCTCGCGGTTTACTGACCGTTTTGTACTGCACCAGTTCGTCGTACCAGATTCCTTGCGGGCACATTTCGAGAGCGACTTCGGTCCCCGATGCGACTTTCTCAATCGTCAAAGGTTTAGCGTGCGACGCGATTCGGAGTGCGTTCGCGGCATCGAATCCAGTCAGGATTCCCCACAGCGTGTCGGTGTACGGGTCTTCATCGATTCTTCGAGTGAGTTGGTGTACGTCGGCAACGAATTGGCGGTCTGATTCAGCGGGAGTCGCAACGAAACAGGTGTATCGCGAGTGATGGAGACGAAGATCCGTGAGCGTCTCATCCACGTCTTTGCTCCAAGTAATCACTTGAGCACCGGGATGTTTTTCGACAAGAGCCGTGACGACTTTGCCCCACGCTGCATCCGATTTCGTTGCGTCCGAGACGACGATTGAGTACTCGTCTGCGAAGGCACTTCCATTGATCATGCAGACAAGTGCAAAAGTAAGCATCAACGAGTGTTTCATCGATTCAGTTCCGATGGATAAATTTCCTTAAGAGATCGAGAACCCGCCGTTGGGTTCCGGCGACACCGTTGACTTTTGGCGACACCGTTGGGTTCTGCCTGATAGGTTGTGCTTGATCGTCCAAGTAAAGCTCCCAGCATGATCAACTTATCTCAAGGGCTTCACGCACGCCACATCGACTGCAAGCGATCGTTAGAATGCCGTGATGTCCCCAGAACAAAAGACTCAGATCGACTTTTCGAAGTACCGCTCGGAAGAGCTCATCACGACGATCGCGGCCACAATCAGTTTACCCGGCGCGATCCGATCGATCATTCGTTGGTCGATTGCCGGCGTTGCGTTACTGGTGCTGTTAGTCGGTGTCGTGCTCAAGCTGATCGGTGGACTTTCACTGCTGTGGTGGTTCGTACTGGAATCGTATGCGGCGCCCGCTGGTTCGTTGGTCGGGTTGCTTCTCGGCCTCGCGGAGTTTGTTCGTAGAAGTCTTAGCAATATGACGACGCTGGTCGACCTGTTGTTGGAAACGACGATGCAGGTTGCGATCGATGCTCGAGAATTGTCCTCCGGCGACACGGAAATGCCGCCAACACGCGACTTGGTCGAGGACGTTTACGAGCAAGTCTTCCTGGTGATCATTCGTGAAGTCTTGGGGACGATGTTTGGCTTTTTCGCAAAGCCCGTCTACTGGCTCTATCACGTCACGCTCAATCAAATGGTCCGGTTGGCGATTCGTTTCATTCCGCGCTCGGAGGAAGAGTCGACGGAATTGTCACCTGAGTTTCTTGCCAAGGCATCGGAGATCGGCGAAACGTTGGACGAACAGGGACGCGTGGTTGCATCACTGAAATGGGCAAAGGAGAAATTCGATAGTTTGGGCGGTTGGCTCAAACTGTTGGTGATGATTCCGTGTTACTCCATTGTGTTGTCCGTGATCGTGTTGATCCTTCTGCCGCCATTGCTGACATGGTGGCTGTTCTTATCGCCATGAGCAGAGACAGCATCATGGATGCACGACGTTAGGGAACGTGGATGACTTCGAGGTCTGGTCGCAATGCAGTGATTGACTCGGCACCGCGTTTGGTAACAGCGGTATTCTTGAATGCGACTCGTTCGAGACCCTTGATGCTGACAATCGTCTCGATCACTTCGTCGTTGATTGCGACGTTCCAGAAAAGTAGTTCTTGTATCTGTTGCATATCCGCGAGAGGTTTGACATCGCTGGCACTCAGATCACACGAGACAAACATCAGATGAGCGACTGATTCTACGGACGTGATGTGCTGCACATCCTCGACCGAAACATCAAATCCTTTGAGTTCAATCCTCTCGATGTTGGCGTCTCCGACGAGTGCGCCGGAAATCGAGTCTCCAAACACAACACTTGTTTGGTATTTCCCATCGGCGGAGACAAACCCAACCCAACTCGCGCCAATGGATTCGAGATCTTGGCGGACTCCCAATTGGCGTCGATACTCACCTGTCGCCAGCCAAATGACACTCCCGGCGATTGCACTGCAAGTGACCAAGATGAACAGACTTCGCAGGGAGAAACGCATGCTTCCAGAATCGTTAACTGAGGACACGGCGCCATGTGCAAGAAGTGACGTCATCCGTTGCGGCAACCCGTTTTGTTTTAACCTCCGTGCCATGGGTCTGTAACGCTTGATCGGTCTGGATCTAAGCAAATCGTCGCGAAACGAGTTCCCTAATATTCGATTTGGCATAATGACAGCTTCAAAACAGCGTTCTGTCGACGAATCGTAACGTCTATCTTTCCGGCGCTGAAATGATTTTCAACGTTCTGAGCTGTGTGCTTGCGGGCTCCTATGTGTTGCTTTCTTCGATTGCAAACGCACAGGACGAGCGGCATGTTCCCTTGCAAGGTCAGTCCAATTTTCGCGACATCGGTGGATACGGAACGACCGATGGATTTGTCGTTAAGCGAGGTATGCTTTATCGCTCTGGGGAACTTCCCAAGCTAACGGATCAAGACGTCCAGAAACTTGATGCCATCGGGATCGGGACGGTCGTCAACTTTCTAACGCCCCACTTGAATGTCACGATTCACTCAAAAACGGGCGAACCAAACGACGGGCCGGCTGACATGCCCCAATTTCCCGGCACGAAATCGATCGGCTTAATTTTTCCGTTGCGTTCAAAATGCACGGTGATCTTCTTTTGATCTCTGGCGGTTGCGTTTGCTTTCGCCGTGCGAAACTGCTGCATATTCGCAGTCGTTTTTCCGTCGCACTTTGCGATGATGTCACCGACCTTGACCCCTTTCTTTGCTGCCGGACTGTTCGGTTGAACTCGTAGAACGGTAAACCGAGGTCGCAGACTCTCACGCAGACTCTTGAGATCCAATTCATCGTTGGGTTCACGACCTTCGAACGGCGACGGGTCATTCCCTTCGCGTAACGCTTTTCGTCGCAAGACTTCTTTGACGGCACGATAGCAGTTAATCAAACCGTGTCCTGTTTCGTCGTCGATCCCCGGTTCGGCGACGTCCGTCGCGGTTGACGTAATGATTTCTCTTAAGTCCCACGGAAGAAGATCGGGATCTGCCGAGACCATCAGCGCGATCGTTCCGCAGAACATCGGTCCCGCGAACGAGTTTCCGTTCATCGCGGTAGGACGAATCTGCCCGTTGGGTGCCATCATCGGTAGCCCTTGGTTGAACGCACAGACTTCCGGCTTTTGCACGCGACCGTCTTGATAGTGCTCAAGGTTCCATTCGACAGGTCCCTTACTCGAAAACGTTGTTCGGCGGAGATCCCGTTGGACGCCTGCAGCGGCGAACACCACGCTGGGAATGTCCTCTGGAACCCGCATCTGGACCGGAACGCGTTCGGATTGGGCGAAGTTGCCAGCGCCGGACACAAAGAACACTCCGCAGAACGAACCATGCTCCATCACTTTCCGCCAATGGGAGCGGTACTCACCGAGGTTCGGGATGGAAAAGCTCATGCTGTAGGTGTCAGCACGTTGTTCAATCGCCCATTCGACCGCAGCTTCGATTCTCGGCCCCGCAATCACGCCGGCCCAGCGGCCTTCTGGTGCCAAACCAAATTCGTATTTCAACTCCGCGTGTCCAGCACCACAAATGATCGCGGCACACATTGACCCGTGGAGTAGCTGTCCGCTGAACGTGTTTGACGGAACGGGCCGCGTGGTGATCTTTGCGGAGTTGTTTGCAAAATTGTATCCGTGAAAATCATCGATCAGTCCGTTCCCATCATCGTCTTTGCCATTGGCGGGAATCTCGCGATCATTGCGATAGACGTTGATGCTATATGTTTTAGAGAGATCAAAATTGGAATCGGAGATGACGTTGAGTGTGTTTTGGCCAGTGACTCCGAGTCGGTCCCACACTTGATCCGCGAGTAGCGATCGCGTGTACCACGGATGAAGGTATCGGTTTGAATCAAAGTCTTTTCGGTCACTTAAAGCGACCGTCGGTGACGTTTCTTTCGTGATCGGAGGCACACCGCGACTACGCGACATAAAAATCTTGCGGACTCCGGGTATCTGTTTCAGTGAACCGATCTTGCCGGGGCTGACGTTGCAACTGAACCCGTTCACGATCCAGTGTCGTTCGACTTGCGAAATCGATCCCGCACCAAGTAGTTCGTCGATCGCGGGTTTCGCAGCTGTGAAGGATCTCCGACTCAGGCTCTTCAACGTCGTGATGACATCGTCGCGGAGCTGCCGCCGCTTTGACGTTGCAAACTCTTTCGCGCGGCGCTGGTAGGAATCTCCTTTCCCCAGAAACTGATCCTCAAACCAAACCGTGACACGTATGCCACGAGTGGTTTGTCTCTGAAGCGCCGGCATGACCCAGACGCCTTCTCCCGCGAGCTTTTCGGTCGATAGCTCGTTCGCAATCGGTTCACCGAATGCGGTACGCGTGACCAAGAGGCCCAACAACACGATCAGCGCGATCAACGGATTGCTGTTCATGATCATCCTCATTGTCGGCGTGTGAGTCCGTTCGAGTGGTTCATAAACGATTCGAATAGTAGAACCGGATTGGCTGAGCATCGAGGTCAATTTTCGCGATGGTTGAACGAGCCAAAACGAGACGACGATTACCCTTTCCGGCGCGACGTACGAGTACATAGTCCGTGCCGACACTCACGATCGTGCCAAAGGTTGTACGGGTGACCGGATAAGCAATGACGCGATCGGTAGACGCCTCGGGCTCTCGTTCCGACAGTTCTCGCAAAAAGACATCCAGTCTTTCTTTGGCTTCGGGGTAATCCCTAATGAATACGGTGGCCGCTTTTGCATTGCGTCCCGTGCCCGATGCTTTTTGAGCCAGTTCGTAGTCTTCTTTGGAGAATACATTCAAGAAAATGTTCGTCGTTCCATCAATGGTCTGCATTCCGACGAACATACCTGGCTCAAGAAAATCGAGCATGTTCGTGGGTCCAGCCGGATCGTCGGACTTGGCTGGAGATGCGAAGCCAAACAACAACAGAACGGCGATCGCGGACAGTCTTCGTTTCGACATTTCTGGGTTCCCCAGCGATTGGTGGTAGTTCTCATCGCTCCGCATTGTATCCCGTGGCATCAGAACATTTTGCCTTGCTAATGGGTCGCCTGCTGCGTTGGCAACGGATTGGTCGATCGCCGACGCGCCCAGCGCCTTCCGGTGCTGGGGAGGGTACCTTTTTGCGGCGCATGCTTCATGCAAAATGCTATTCCCCGCGCATGCGGGAAGACAAACGAGAAGCGAGGGTCTCTAAAACGCGTTCATGATTGAACGCTCGATCAACGGACTTGTTCCTGCGTTTCCAGGCAATACAAAAAGTTCGCACCGCGCAAGAAAAGCTGTTTTCCTGCAATCGCCGGTGACGCATCGATGCGTTCATCCAGCTGATTCTTGGAAAGCACTTTGAATTCGTCGGAAAGCTGCAGAACCAGCGTTGTGCCGTTCCGACCCGTCAGGTAGACACGTCCATCCGCACCGACAGGGGACGCATAGATGTTCGAGAGTTCGCCGACGCGTTTGGGACCGAAAGCCGTTTCACCTGTTTCTGCTTTGAGGCAGGTCAAGATCGACTGATTCGATTGATTGAAATAAAGCAATCCGTCGTACAGCAGCGGCGACGGGATGTAAGGCGTTCCTCGATCGGTCTTCCAGAGGATCTTTTCACTTCCGGAAATATCACCCGTTTCTGTTAACGGAATCGCCATCGCCGAGTAGCCACGGTAACCACTCATGCAAATAACATAGTCTCCGAAAATGACAGGGCACGGAATCACATTGCTCGTTAGACCACTGCACTGCCAGATGATTTCGCCTGAGTCGAGATCGTAGCTGCGGACGAAACCGGATGCTGCCGTGATGACTTGTTTTCGACCGCTGTGTTCGATCACCCTCGGAGTGGCCCAGGCATTGTCTTCATCGCGTTCCTTTTTCCAACGCGTGATACCAGTTCTCGTATCCACTGCTTCAATCGTGCTCTGTCCAGCATGATCACGAACAATCACCAACCGGTCGCCAAACAACACGGGTGAACAGCCTTCCCCTAAACTCGAGCCAACCGGGACTTCACCAAGGTCACGTTCCCAAATCTTGGTTCCATAGACGTCAAAGCAAAACAGACCCGCGGATCCGAACCAACAGTAGACATAGTTGCCATCGGTTGTCGGTGAGGCCGATGCAAAATCATTGTCGTTATGTGCACCTTCATGAGGGATTTTTGTGGCAGCCACCCGTCTCCATAGTTCTTTACCGGATTGACGATCTAAGCAGATCACTGCGAAGTCATGCTTGGAGTTGGGGCGCTTAATGTCAAAGAAGTTTGTCTTGGGCTGATCCTTCGGATCGGGAATGGAGGCATCTTTGACGCCGGTATCAATGGCCGTTAGCACGAAGACTTTGCTGCCCCAAACGATCGGCGTCGATGTTCCGCGTCCATCGATTTTGACTTTCCATTTAACGTTCTTTGATTCACTCCATTCAAGCGGTGGCGTCGCCTCCGGTGCAACTCCGGTCGCTTCCGGGCCGCGCCATTGGTGCCAGTTTTCCTCAAATGATTCGGCAAATGCGAAGGGTGTAATCAGGACGCTTGCGGTGAGCAGTCGAACGGTCAGGTTGAAGGTCATTTCGATCAAACTCTTCGTCTGGTAAGTGATGGGGCGTCTGATGAAGCGCGCAAAGCCTGTGAGACAATTCAACTTTGCGGCCCCAGGGTCTACGCGAGCGTAAGTGTCCCGGTGCTCGTTCCAAAGCGGTCGGTCTCGATGCCCATATTATTCAATAGATTGACGAACAGATTGCACAGCGGCGTGTTGTTTTTCGCATCGTGTGCGATAAATCGTCCATGTTCGTAGCCACCGCCAGCGAGCAGGATCGGCAGATTGCGCGGGTCGTGAGCGTTTGCGTTGCCCAGGTTACTGCCAAACAGAACAGATGTCTGATCGAGTAGACGTCGATCACCTTCCTTCGAAGTCGCCATGGTCGAAAGGAGATCTCGGTAGCTTTTTAGGATCTCCGTCTCGATAATTTTGAGCTGCTTGATTTTGTCGGGATCCTGCCCATGGTGGGACAAATTGTGATGCTCTGTGGTCACGCCGTTGATTCTCGGAACGACAAAATGGTCTTGGATCACAACGGAGACGATACGAGATGAATCGGTCTGAAGAATCAGTGGAATCAAGTTCATCAACGCACGCGTTCGACCGATCATGTCGGCCGGGTCAAGGATGTCGCTTGGCGGCTTAGCATCAACATTTGGTTTTGGGCGATCGAGCCACGCTTCCGCCTCGACCAGTTCCGTTTCGGCGGCTCGAATGGATTCGAAGTATTCCTGCAATTGATCGCGGTCGTTGCCGCTCACTCGTTTTTGTAGTGAATGCGTCTGATCTGCAACGCTATCCAAAATGGACCGGCCTTCGGCAAGGTTTTGCCGGGTTTGTCTTTGTTCGACGAGACTGCCCGAAAGAAACAACTTTGCAAACAGTTTCGAAGGCTTATCCTCCGCGGGGATCATCACACCGTTTCGAGTGTATGACTGACTCTTTTTCGAATGACTGCTGAGGGCGATCGACGGAAAACGAGTAACATAGCCAAGTTGGTTCGCGGCGAATTGATCGAGCGAGACGGTATTCTTGAATCCACCTAGACCTGGATTTCGAGCGGAAGTAAGCCAAGTCATTTCCGTATCATGCGGCTGTTTACCACTTTGATCGGGATGAGAAAGACCGGAAAGCAAGCTAAAGTCTTTACGATGATCGCGTAGAAGATCTAAGTACTCGGTGGACTCGTAGTCTCGGCCTGGCGTTTCAGGGAAAAGAGACGGCGGGTGCAAACCGAGCGTGTTGCAAATCAGGACCAGACGCTTCGGTGACGATTCGATTTCACGGCCGAATGCCGGATTCATCGACTCCAGAAGCGGCAGAGCGATTGCGATGCCGGAAGCTTTCAGGGCTGCGCGCCGTGACAACGGATAGTGCATTACCGATTCCTAAAGATGGGACTGGCAACCAATTGGTGAATCAGGCTCCGCAAACGGTAGCCGTCTTGCTGGGTAGCGCTCAAGATTTTTTCGACTTCATCTCGGTCAGAAAACTCCACTTCTCCACCGGTTGAAAAGGCAACCAATTTGGAGACCACGTTTCGTGCGACCTGTTCTCGCGACTCAAGGAGATGTCTCTTAAATTCGCGAACATCTGTAAAGGTCTTTCCGTCATCCGTCGTTCCAGACGCATCAACCGGCAGGCCTAGCGTGTAATTCTTGTGCAAGAATCGAAGTCCGGATGGAAGCTCCGATTGAATGCCACGACTGTTTCGATAGCGGTCCCGAAAGTTTCCAATGGGATCAAAGCACTCTAAGGCAAAACCGGGTGGATCAATTTTTCGGTGGCAGACCGCACACGTTTCGATCTCTTGATGCTTTTGCAACGTTTCGCGAATCGTGGTGGCACCGCGGATGTCGGGCTCGATCGAACCGACATTGGGTGGTGGTGGATTGGGCGGTAAGCCCAATAGATTGGTTAGCACGAAATTCCCGCGTTTGACCGGAGTGGTTACCGTACCGTTCGCCGTCACTTTGGCAATCGACGCGTGTGTCAGGATACCGCCCCGGACACTTTCTGCGTCGAGTGGCACCTTCCGTACGTGTTCCCCTTCGACACCATCAATCCCGTAGTGCTCGGCCAGACGGCGGTTAAGAAATGTGAAATCCGAATCGATCAGGTTTTCGACACTGAGATTCGACTCGATCAAATGAGAAAAGAAGTGTCGCGTTTCCGCCAACATCGCGTGTCGAAGGACGTCGTCGTATTCCGGATACAAAAAACCATCCGGCGTCGTTGCATCGATCAGACCTAGTTCCAGCCATTGGTCGAGAAACCCATGCACAAATCGTTGGCTCTTCGGATCATTCAGCATCCGATCGACTTGGTTAGCGAGAACCTCAGGTTCAATGAGCTTACCCTCCGAGGCCACACGGAAGAGTTCCTCATCCGGAAGGCTTCGCCATAAGAAGTAAGACAATCGACTGGCGAGCGCATGATTGTTCAGCGGTCCGGCATCACCAGCGTGAAAAAGTAGTTGCGGGGAGACCAGCATTCCGCGTAGCGCGATCCGCACGGCATCGACGAATCGGCGTTGATCCTTCAAACGTGGCTTGGCAAGTTCCACCAGTGCATCGATTTCCGCATCGGTGACTTCGCGACGAAACGCTCGCGGCGCTAAGGACGCAACGATCCTGTGAGTATGTTCGACAGGGGAATCCGCGAGCACTGGATCGTATGCGTATCTCGCTTGAAATACATTCTGCAGCCAGGGAGCAGATTTCCATTCAACACCGGTGAATAGATCGCGTGTTCGTTCTGGTGGCCACGTCGCATTCAACGGACCTTCGATCATCACGCGTCGGATTCGGACTCCTTCCCCTCCAAAGCTGCTAGCGGGTTGAGAGTTATAAATGATCGCGCCATTCGGTGCAGGCTCTAATTCATCGGCACTCACGTAGATGTAGTCATCGGGTCGCAGATAGGTCGTGGTTTCAACCGTGCGAAATTCCGACCCAACCAGATCCCAGGCGTCAATCAAAGCGCTGTCACCCTGTTGGTCATTCTGACGTTTCAGGCTGACCGTGATTGACGACCGAGGTTGATAGGCGGAGGCGGTGATCGTTACGCGATACTTGCCGGCCAGCGGAGGACGAAATCCGTTCGCATCGGAACGAAAGACAAAGTTCTCACCACGGAACGTGACAATGTCTGTATCTGTTTCGGTTTTGATCTTAAAGACAGTGCCGCCGCCACGTCGTACAGGACGGTCCACCCACATTTGGATGTATGGTGACTCGGCATAATTGATAGCCCGCTTGGCCATCTGTGGCTGTTTGCCAAGTTGAATGGCTTCATCCAGAGCCAAATCAGCAGCACGCAACAGACTGCGAACGTGAACACTCGACATCTCTTGCGATTCGGCAACAACGTCAAACGAACCCGCTTCATTTTCCGGTGGAAGGTGCTTGGCAATCTCCCCTCCAATACCTAGCAGATCGTGAAGCGTGTGCTCGTACTCCTGGCGGCTCAACCGACGCGATGGAACGCGGCCGATCGTTTCGTGTTTTTCTCGATTCGCTGCTTTCAGTCTTTCACCGAGAAGTGCAAGCACTGTCTCTTTCGCCGAATCATCTAGGGGAGTCTCCGATGCAGGCGGCATCTCGCCAAGTTCAATTCGATCGAAAACATGGACCCACTGACGAAAGACATCCTTGTTGGTCAGGTCGTAGCTCAGTCTGCCAAAATCAAGCCGTGTGTCTGTCCCCTCGTCGTGACAGCCGACGCATGAATCCTGAACAAATGTGTCGAGTACTTTCGTCCAATCATCTGCTGCAGTTGACCGACCGCAACCGATCAAAACAACAATAGTGGATATGAGTAACCTTAAGTTTCTCTTCCAACTTGCGGCCCACGCCTTGGTTCGATGGATGAATGTTGCGTTGATCAATTCGATTGCTCCTGGAACGCAAACAGCGCCGAGTGCGTGCGAACGTACAGCACACCATCCATGATTGCCGGAGTCGCGTAAACACTGTCCTGCATCTCATTGACCGCCAAGATTTCGGGAGAGTCTTGAATGTCGATCACGCTGATTCGACCGTCTCCGGCAAATGTGTACAGACGTCCGTCGGCAACCAGGGGGGATGCGTAGTGCGTGCCGCGCCCGCGTGTCCGCATGCGGCAGACTCTCTCGCCAGACGTCACATCGATGCACGTTAGCAATCCGCCATTCTTCACCAAGTAGACGTACTTGCCATCGGAAACCGGGCTTGGCACTTCCGGAATGCCGTCGATCACCAGTTTGCGGACTTTTTCCGTTGGCACAAAGCCTTCACTGTCGAGTGGTATCGCAATCAGGCCATGGGTTTCGGCACCAGCACGATATCGCTCGAGACCGGTGATGATTTTCGTCCATTCGTCTTCTTCGATTTTGGAATCACCGTTGGGATTAGCGTGACGCCAGGAGATGGGAGCACCATTCATGGCCGCCTCAATTCCTTCGGGCCGATGAAAAATCCACAGCTTTGGAAACTCGGAACGTTCAATGGAACCGTTTTCATTTTGATCGTGTTCGGCGATCAGTTCATCAAAACGAGGAAATGGTGGACGCAGATCTGGCTCACCCAGTTTGTTCCACGCAGCAACGATGACTTCCTGGTCAACGATCAGTGGTGTACTTGTGGCAGTTGTTGCACACTGAGCAATCCAGTTTCGTCGACCGGTTTCTATGTCGAAAGATTGAACGCAACGCGCCGAATGACAAATCAGTTGGTCGCCCGCAATGATTGGACAGGCGGTGCACGCCATCTCACCGGTGAATTTTTCTGTTTGCTCAATGCGCCATTCCTCTTTGCCGGTCTGCTTGTTCAAACAAAGCAAGAAATGATCACTGTAGCTTCCGCGGTACAAGACCACTCGATCACCCGCAATGATCGGTGACGCGGCGTTTCCCCCGAATGACTTGGCAAGCGGGAGCTTCAAATCCCAGAGTTGTTTCCCTTCGTGATCCAAACAGATCAAACCATAGGATCCAAAGTAAGCGACCACGTACTGATCGTCGCAGCAAGGCGAACTGCTGGCTGGGTTAAACGATGGATGACCCTTCTCTAGGGCTTCGACAGGGATGGTCTTTTGCCAAATCTGCCCACCCGTGTTCTTGTCTAAGCAGATGATGGACACCGACGGAGTCTGCTCGTCGTATGCCGTTAAAAAGATTTTGTTACCAAAAAAACAAGGTGAGCTATGGCCGGGCGCGATCGTTGTCTTCCAGCGTTGATTAACACCTGGGCCGAACGCGACCGGAGGTGATCCCGAACCGATGCCATCTGAATTGTGGCCACGAAACTGTGGCCAGTCATTCGCTGCTAGCACCATTGCGCTGGTGAACGACATCGCGAACACAACTAGCAACCGCACAACGAGCGTCATTCGAGAGCGCTTGCCACACGGGTGACTCAAGTAGATCACTTCGTGGCTCCATGATCAGACTGAAGAAACGCGAGCAGGTCGTAAATGTCGTCGAGGGTGAATGTGTCCAGGAGTCCGACCGGCATCGTCGAGACGTCCGCGATTCGCCGTCGTTCAATCGAGTCACGGCTGATGGACTCTATCTTGTCTGGTTTGAGTAGATTTGGAACGAGTCTTAATGCTTCGTCATTCTCTTCGACAACCAAGCCAGTTAGCAGTCGTCCATCGTCAACGA
This sequence comes from Planctomycetota bacterium, assembly GCA_039179795.1. GTDB lineage: Bacteria > Planctomycetota > Planctomycetia > Pirellulales > Pirellulaceae > Rubripirellula. Next base: position 63,128 of record JBCDEM010000027.1, read on the forward strand.
GTATTAACTGCGTTTGAAACTCTTTGTGAATCTCGGCGGATGGATTGACGATTTGGTGTAACAGTTTTTCGTTGCGAAACCGTTTGGTGATTTCGGTAAGATCGGGACCGTACTTGGCTCCCTGTCCTGCAATGGTGTGGCAACGACTGCAGGCAGCTTGTTCATAAACGCGTTGTCCATTCTTGATAGATCGTTGGTTCATTTGATCGGCAAGGTTGCTGAAATGGTGGTGCTGCCATTTCTTGACAAATCTACGTTCAATGGAATCCGCTGATTCGCGCGCAACGAAGTCCAGAATGCGGACGAACATCTGACCGTCGTTCCGTCTTTCAGGATTTGACCGTCGAAACTCATTCCAAAGGGAACCGATTCGCGATCGTTTGCTCGTTGAGAGTTCTTCCATGACCCGATTGACGTACTTCTGGTGCTGCCGGGGAACGTAGCCGCTTGGCAATTTCAACCGATCGATCTTTGCAAATAGCGCCAAATTTCGGGATGACCTATCGACGTCGGGTGCGGCCGCCAAATTCCCAATTGAGTGATTCTTCTCATAGGTCTTAGCGAGAAGTTTTTGGCCCACTCCGGCCGGAATGTCTTTGGGTAGTGAGATCTTAATCACGGCACCGACTCCACGTTCCATGTGTCGTGCGGGGCCCGACGTGCTGGTCCAAACATCGCCGTTTTCGTCAAACTCGATTTCGCGGGTGTAGGAGACTCGCATGGGCAATCGAATCTCGACGAGCGTTTCGGACGTCGGGTCAAAACGGTTGATGGTGTCGTTTCCCGTTCCGCAAACCCATACGATGCCTTCTTTGTCGACATTCAATGCATAGGGAATCTGATTCTCGGCGTCGGGCAATTCGTAAACTGTCCAGCGTTCTTCGATTGGATCAAACTTGCCAAAAACACCCGATCCAAAACCCGGAACCCATACCATTCCATCCGGGGCAACATGCAAACGTCGTGGACCGCGGAAGGGTGGATTCCATTCCTTCACGTCTCCATCGGGAGCCTTGGGGTCGATGCGGCCAATTCGGTTTCCGTTCAGTTTGGAGTACCAGATCATTCCATCGATCGGAGAGTAATCGAGGCCGTATGGCGTGATTCCGCGTGATTCTCCCCGTCCTGCGCCAACTGCCTGACCTGCACTCAGGAGTTTGTATTCTTTGACGAAGTGTGTTTGCGGGTGAATGGAAAAGCATGAATTGGACCCCGCATCGGTGTACCAGATCAGTCCTTCAGGATCGTTTGGATCGATCCTTAAGGTATGCGGGTACGAACCTCTTCGACGGGGAGCCGCACCGCTGCTGTAGGTTTCAAACGCTTTCGTTTCAATGTCGAAGCGAACCATTTGTCCGCTGGCGCACATGGTCGTCCATAGACTTCCATCGTTTGCTGTCTCAATCGAATGAGGCCCATAAGTGCGGCTCGGAAAATTGTAGATTGTCTGCTCACCCGTTTTTGGGTTCAACGCGATCATCCGATGCCGACTGATGTTGACCGCGTAGACTCTTCCATCGCGACCAATCTCTAGATCGTGGAACGATCCCTGTAACGGCTTGTCCAACTCCCAAAGAGTGATCGTTGCTTGAGTGGCGAGTCCCGTCGGTGGCGGTGGTGGAACAAAAGTGGGCCAGTTCTTTACGGCGTCATCCTTGTACGTCTCCATCACACGTTCAACGATCGTATCTTGCGTGTGTCGATAGAGTCCACCGAAACCATCCATACGTCGAATCATGGTTTCCCAGTCGACGGGCTCCTCAGGCGTTCGAAAGCCGAGTGTTCCAATCTGATGGCAATAGGAACACATCATTTTGAAGTTCATTTTGTCGCGCGGATGATCGAACCCGAGCATGCTAAAAGCACTATTGGCCGGACGTTGCAATTCCAGCTCTTCACCGACCGCTTTGCGTGTCGTGATTTCTAACGGTTCCTGATCCACTTCAATCCCACTGAACCACTCATCCGCCAAGCCCATGAGTCGCGTACGAAGGCTGTGATTGGTCTCACGTAAACCGTTGATCTCGAATGCTCCATCTCTTTGACTGAACACGGACACCCATTTGCGATGTTCGTCATCAATGGCGGACACCATGACACCTTGAATACCTTCACCAGATGAATTGACGACGCGACCACGGATGGCATGACTTCCCGAACCCGTAAGGCTCGGATCTGCAGCGATTAGGGCGCCAAAGTTGAGTGTTGTGGCCAAGAGTAGGCAACAACAAAGAGCGTTCAATCGGTTCATTCAAAATCTCCTGACGTGTCGAGCACGCGCGATTCGAGAATCAACTCTCGAAAACGTTCGTCAGAAACATCTGTCAGAGTCTGCAACAATGCGTGCAGCTGATTCGCATCATCTGCTTCGATGGATAATCCAGCATGATCCTGCGAGCACATGATGTCCTGCAGTTGTTGCTGCGTGTAGCTTCGGTTGCGAAGAGAGGGCACTATCGGATTCGATCGCTTGTTCTCTAAAGCAGGAAGTCGGTGGCACTCGAAGCATCGACCGGCCCGTGATGCTGCGGAACTCTCCAATGCCGTTTTAAAGCCCAAATAGCTCGCGCGATTCATCCCTGGTGGCAGTTTGATCAGGATTCTTCCCTCTTGGTTTGCCAGGCGACCCAGGATTCGTCCGGCCAGATCATCAGGCGATTCTCCAACTTCGGGTTCGACCGGGATGCGATTGACATAGACAAACGCATCAAAGGGTGACCGATAGGTCGATTCCAAACGATGCACTCCCGATCGATTGGATTCAAATTCTCTCGGTGGTGTTCGGCTCGATGACCAGTCAAAGGCTTCGTCAAGCACTTCCGCGGCCAATGCTTGAAGTCGAGTCTTCATGCGAAAATGAACTTGTGGAAGCTGTAGAGCAAGATCTTTCGATTGGGAGGGATCTCTCGCGAGGTCGTACAACTCGAAACGATGAAACTGCGTTTGCTTCAGTTGTGGGATCCAAGATTCACTGAACTGATTCAATCGAATGAACTGCCCACGCAATCGATCGGCATCCCGATCGGAAAACCCTTCGAACAACTGTTTCTCGAATGTGCTGCCACGCGTTTCGGTTTCGAAAAGACCCTTATCGCGGAGCGTTGTTGCGATGCGCTCTTTCACGGCCGCGATTGCTTGTCGATCGCGAGGGAGCTCGCCTTTGCGATAGGCCACCATCGCATAGCGTCCGTCTCGCATTGCCAATGCCGGTCCACTTAGTGGCAAAAACCAAAACAACGGTTGCTTGCGAACAATACGATCGGCCTTGTCGGTCAAAAAGTCCGATAGGTCGGTTCCATCCAAAGGTAATGTAGGCGGATCGATTCCAACCAAACCACAGACCGTTGGCAAGATGTCGACGGCGCCGGCTGGCTGACTGCTGACGGACGGCGAGATATGAGTTGGCCAGAAAAAGATTCCAGGCACCCGAATACCACCCTCGTAATTCGATCCTTTTGTGCCACGCAGATGTCCCACGCGATCGGATCGATAGCTACCGTTGTCTGATGTGTAGATGATGATCGTGTTTTCTGGCTGATCGATCTCATGCAACCGATTTAGTAGTCGCTCAATCGCCTGATCTGTATTCGCGATGGTGCCCGAGTAGAGAGCAGCCGGATCGGATGAGTTGCCGTAGGGAGCGGTCGAATGCTTGGGAGCAGCCAAAGGCGCGTGGGGTTCGTGAAACCACAAATTCAAAAAGAACGGGGCGTCTTTTTTCTTCCGATGACCGAGCCACCGAATCGCTTCATCGACAACCAAGTCACATGCGTAACCATCAAGCGTCCCGACTCGGTCGCCATTGCGGATAAAGTTGTTGGGGCAAAAGTGGCTTGGCAGCGCGTTATTCGCGGTCGCGAACCATGTGTGAAATCCATGTTCCTCAGGAGTTGGCTTGTCCGGATTAGCATTCGAAGGCATTCCCAAATGCCACTTGCCGATATGTGCCGTTTCATAGCCTGCGGCTCCAAGTACTTCAGCGAGCGTTATCTCACGCAGCGGGAGGTGAGTCCGCTGGTCTCGATCATTGATCCAACTGTAGATGCCGCATCGAAGATTCGTTCGCCCCGTCAGCAGGGCGGCACGGGAAGGCGAACAGACGGCCGCGCCAGAATAGAAATCCGTAAACCGCTTGCCCCGGCTGGCGAGTTGATCAAGCGTGGGTGTGTTGACTGGGCCACCGTAACAGCCAAGATCTTTCCAGCCCAAATCGTCCGACATCAATAAAACGATGTTGGGTCGCTCAGCGGCGACGTCATCGGCGGCGACGTCATCATCGGCTCGCAAGTTCGTTGCGCAGACGAGGAGACAGTAAACGGAAAGGGAAGCGAATCGAAACACCGAATCACCGCGGGGGGCTGCAGATGAGACTCTCCAAAGTAACAGATCAACGATAGTCCTCGTGTATCGGATTGTCTCAAGTTGTATTGATAGGGGATCAATCTCTGCATCGGCGATAGAATCGAAACGTTTGAGTTTGCCTCAAGGAATGAGCATGCGTTGGGTCGTTAGGAAATTTGCCCAGCGAGATGCGTCTCCCGCAATGCAAGCGACTCCCCCCGGTCAGCAAGCGTCCCGTCCAAAATGGGAAGAAAGCAGGATGGAAATGAGCCACCAATTCTTGAGTTTATTTGTTCCGGTCATTCATAAAACGATTCGACGCGGTTGCGCTGTTGCATTGATTGCGTTCAACGTTTCACTCGTTCAGTGTGTGGTGATCGCAGGCAACCCGGATCGAACATCGCTCTCGCTGCGGGATGTCGGTCACCCGATGCTGATGAGTCCGCACGTTCGACCCATCGTGATGAATGAAGGGAAGGTCTTCGTTGCAAATACACCCTCCGATACCGTCGATGTGATCGATGCGAAATCTCGTGAGATCATTCGACGCATTGATGTCGGAGTCGATCCCGTCAGTCTCACGGTCCGACCGGACGGCAAAGAAATTTGGATTGCAAATCATGTTTCCGATTCGGTAAGCGTGATCGACATTGAACCGAGCAGCGTTACGTACTTGCAAGTCGTTGCAACGATTCAGCAATTCAACCCTCGGACCCGGGCAACTCGGTTCGATGAACCGGTTGGCATCGCGTTCGCCAGTAATCAAAAAGCCTACGTGGCGTTGTCTTCTGAGAATCAAGTTGCGATCGTCGATGTTGCGTCGCGACAAGTCACCGGACGATTAAAGATTCCCGCTCAGGATCCTCGAGCGATCTTCGTAAAGAATGATCGTCTCTATGTCGTTCCGTTTGAATCCAACAACAAGACTCAATTGTCTGGTGGTTCTGGTGATAAGATCGATGGTGATCTTGTAACGTTTGATGCATGGCAACATTCGATTCTTCACAACAATGTGTTGTCGATCGGACATGTTGTGGACATCGTCAAGCATCCGGATGTACCGGATCGCGATCTATTCGTCTTTGATACCGGTAACGATACGCTCGTGCGTACGGTCGATACGCTGGGAACGTTGTTGTACGGGATGACTGTGGATTCGCGCGGCAACGTTTTTGTCGCCCAAACGGACGCACGAAATCACATCAACGGTCGTGCGGGGACGAAGCAGCATGGCCTTGCGGAACTGGAGAACCGCGCATTCCTGAATCAAGTCACGCGTGTCACGTTTGACAAAGACGGTTCGGATTCGCGGACCTTCTTTGACTTGGAGCCAGTGCCGCCACAGCATCCATCGCCAAGTGAAGCATTGGCAACACCCTTCGCGATTCAGATTACGGACGATGATCAGACTCTCGTGGTGAGCGCTGCCGGTTCCGACAAAGTGTTCACGATGGATGCCATCACGGGTGAAGTCTTGGGGCGAGTGTCGGTGGGATCTGTCCCGCGCGGCATCGCCTTGGATCATGATGCCGATGGGATGCTGCGATCAGCGTGGGTCTACAATGCGGTCGCCAATACGGTTTCGCACATTGATTTAACTGATGCGACGCAACCGGAGGTTGCAGGCTTCGTCGCATTGGAGGATCCGACCGAGCACCGTGTGAAACAAGGACGGAAGTGGTTCAACGATGCGCGTGCCTCTTCGACCGGTACGTTTTCCTGTGCAAGTTGTCATCCGGACGGACACACGGACCAGTTGCTTTGGGTCCTTAAAACTCCCATCGTTAGCGGTGGCGACCAAATCATGCCTCGGTCGACCATGCCGATACGTGGACTGCGAGACACCGCTCCCTTTCACTGGGATGGTATTCCCGGAGATCCTTACGGTGGCAATAACAGTGGAAATGTATGGGGATCCGATCCACCCAATGCCGAGGTCGATCAGCCCGAGAGTGCTCCACGACATCTGATCGACGGTGGACTGGCAGCCACGATGTCAATGCACGGTTCCGAGGCCGTTAATGACGAAGGCAAGGCAGGTGAGTTGTCGGCCGAGCAACGTGACGAAATGGCGAAATTCCTGCTGACTGTCCCCTACCCACCTGCTCCCAATCGCGCGTACACCAACGTCGCATCTAAACGTGCCACCGATGGCTTTGAGTTGTTTCACATCAAAGGGCATCTGGACGAAAAACCTAAGCCGAACGTTTGCGGTGACTGTCATAGAATGCCATTCCTTGTCAGCACGAACACGCCCGGCACCGGAATGGATGCACCGACTTGGCGGGGTGCTTACGATCGGTTTCTCATTTTGCCGCAAGGAAGACTCAACTTGGTTGAGTTTGATTTCTACCGACGTGTTGCCGAAGCCGGTATTCCCGAACGCAACATGTGGCAGTTTTCCTGGCAGGGGCAACCGCGGTTTGATCCGATTTGGGAGATGGTCCTGGAGGGCAGTACCGGATTCTCAGGAGCTTTCGCGAGACAGCTGACACTCAGCCAGGACACCGTTGAAGATCCACTGACCGCGGATCTGTTGAACGCACTCGAGCAGTCTGCGGCGGAGGAAGCAATCATCTTGGAGGCAGAAGGTGTTCTGATCGATGATTCACTCGCGCAAGCGATCGAGCTTCAGTTTTTCGACGGAGCTTATGTGACACGGTCGGGTGACGTTCGGCGTTGGACACGGGAGGAGCTAATCAAACTGTCTCGCGCAGGATCGTTCCTGGGCACCTTTACTGCTCGACATGGTGCCAAAGCGGATTCGATGTCTCATCCGCAACCGGCATTGTGGACACTGGGACCACTCGAAAAGCAAAGCGGCCATCAAGAGTTTCCAGTCTTGCACGCGAATCAAAACAGCATGACCATTAGTGGCCGTCATGTGGAAACGGGTTCGCATCTGATTGTTGATGGAAGGCGTGTCGACGGAACCGTCAAAGCACTGTCTGGTGATCGCGTGGAGATTCAGATTGCAACGTTGCCCGCTGACGGCATTCATCTTTTGCAGATCCAGAATCCAGATGGTCGATTTAGCAACGATTTCATTTTCAACGTCGTGTCGTCAGAGGAAGATGCGACCGAGTTGATCGCAGCAAGAAAACGCGAAGACCGTGACATTCGTGAAGCGATTGCCAAAGCGATTGAGCAGGAGAACGCTGACGAGCTGCGACAATACCTGAGTCGACGTCAGCAGCGAGGACGCATCAACGAGCCACATCCGCGGTCCGGATCAACGCCGTTGAGTCACGCGGCATTGCACGGTCATTCGGAAATTGCAAAACTTCTGATTCGTCGTGGAGCGAATGTCAATGGATCCAATCGAGATGGAAACACGCCGCTACACGTTGCTGCATTCATGTGTCGTGAAGACTTGGTGCAGATGTTGCTCGAACGCGGTGCGTCGCCCGACGCTCGGAATCGTCGCGGTGAAAGCGCGGTCGATGTTGTTTCTGGACAATGGAGTGAGGAACTCGCCGGGCTCTACTCCGTGATCGCCAATTCCGTGGGAATGGAAATCGATCTTGATACCATTCAGAGTCAGCGCCCTAAGATCGCAAAGCTACTTCGTGGAGAGAGTGCCAGTGAGTAAGAGACGCCCGGGATCATCTTTTCGATCCACGTTATGCATGCTGTTCGCACTGGCTGCCGTCATCGGCACTTGTGCCGATTCGCGTTGCGCCGGTCAAGAAACGGAACTTGGAACGGAAGGCTACGCAACATCAGTCGATGTGAAGATTCACTACGTCACAAAGGGAGAGGGACCGCTGGTCATTCTGATTCACGGCTTTCCCGACTATTGGTACACGTGGCGCAAACAGATCCCAACCCTTGCCGAAAACTTTCAGGTCGTTGCTATCGATCAGCGTGGCTACAACAAGAGTGGCCAACCTGAAGGCGTCGAAAACTACGCCATGGGAAAACTGATCGGCGACGTCAAGGCAGTAATCAAACACTTCGGAAAAGAGAAAGCAACCGTCGTAGGTCACGACTGGGGAGGCGCCGTGGCGTGGAGCTTCGCGATGGCTCACCCTGAAATGACCGAACGCTTAGTGATTTTGAACCTGCCGCATCTCAAGGGGCTCCGCCGTGAATTGGCGAACAATCCAGCTCAGCGTCAGGCTTCGGCGTACGCGCGGACGTTTCAAATGGAAGGCGCTGCGGATGCACTGAACGCTGATGGTTTGACGTTTTGGGTCAAGGATTCCAAGGCCAGAGTCAAATATGTCGAAGCATTCAAGCGGTCTTCGTTTGAGGGAATGCTGAACTATTACAAAGCCAACTATCCTCGTGAACCGTACGAAGAATCTGAGGAAGAGATGCCGCCCATCCAGTGCTCGGTGTTGATGATCCATGGATTGCAAGACACGGCATTGCTACCAGGCGCGTTGAACGACACATGGCAGTGGATCAAGAAAGATCTCACGCTCGTCACGATCCCCGAAGCGGGGCACTTTGTCCAGCAAGACGCCGCCGAAATGGTGACGGAAACAATCGACAATTGGCTAAAGATCAAAACAGGTGGTTAACCATTTTTACGGAAGTCAAAAAAGCCTCTCCGGTTGGATCAAGTTGTGGCATCCAAATGTTGAATCATCCAGTCGTAAACGTATTCGAAGTATTCCTCTTGAACGATGTCGTGATGCAGGTCGTGGGGACCGTCCGGCCAGATCTTTAGGTCGATTGGATTGCCAACTCGGTTCGCCAACTCGATGGAAGCTTGATGACACGTCACAGGATCCGCATCGCCGTGCGTAATAAGTGTCGGCGTGGAAAGCGATTGAGATTCATTCAGGAGCCAAGCCCCCGATTCGATCAAAGCCAACCCCAGTCGAATACTGATCGTTCGCTGAACCAGTGGGTCATCCAGGAAAGCTTGTTGGGCATCGGGGTCGCGCGTTAGGCCCTTAGGATCAGATGGGACATCCAATGTCCGATTGGGAATCAATTTCGCCAACAACCGAAACATGGTCATCTGTAATGCACCCGGTTCATGAATCGCTCGCAACATGGGCGATCCGGCAACTGCGAATGTGGTTTTGGAGTAATCGCGAAACTGATGGTTTAGAACCAAGTTGCCGCCCATGCTTTGGCCAAACAAACCCACCTGGCAATCCGGATGAGCCTCGCGGAGTTGCCTCAGGAACTCATCGATGTCGCGAAGCATTGACACGTAGCTGGGGATGACCATTCGCGGACCGGGACTTCGACCATGACCGACTTGATCAAAGCAGTAAACCAGCACGCCTCGCGCAGCGAACCATCGCGCCATGCCATCGAACCGTCCGGAGTGGTCGCCGAGCCCATGGATCACACCCAAGACAAACTTTGGAGCATCGTCTGTCGAATCATCGGCTTCCTTACGCCAACTTCTTACGAACCGTATCGCGTCGCCAAAATGCCACGTTTCTTCATGACTTGTCGTGTTGCTTGTGATCATGCGATGTCCCTGGTGGCATACCTGAACCCAGATCATTCAGAGTGGGTCAGCTTATACGTGCCAACTCACGAAAATGCCAACTTATGTAATGTCAAATCATAAAATGTCGGCGTTCAAAGAGTAACGTTGCGTTTAACCATCTGTGCAATAGCGAAACGAGCGAAGTAGAGAATGTTCAAGATTTCAAGGTTCAAGCTGTCCATCATCCTGATAACGCTATTCGCGATCAATGTGTGGTCTCAGAAACCAAGAGACGATAAAGACGATGCTTGGGAGGAAAAGTACGAAGAGGTTTTGAAGAAGGATCCCAGCATCCGTGCCAAAGTGGAAAGCGGTGGCGCAACGAAAGAGGACATCATCACATGGTTGAAATGGATTGAGCGTGAAGGAAAGGGTGAAGATGGCAAGTCAGACCGGAAGTCCAAGAAGATGGACGCTGGACAGAGTGACGGAAAACGCAAGTCAGCTGTTAAGAGACACAATTTTCCTGACACCGCCTACGAGTACGCGAAACTGGTAGAACCCGAGTTGGGCGTTCCACCCAAAGTCGATCTGAGCAAAGCCATTGAGATTCCGCTATACGTCAACGGTATAAAAACGCTGGGGGAATTAGAGATCTGTGACAACCCGACCCTGTTGGGTAAGGGTGTCACCATGTCGGGATCGATGATCCAGCGCTATGAAGGACGCACGGCCGAAGGAAAACCGTTACCGGATGTCGTTTGGGTTGCGTTTGCTCGACATGCGATGGAGGATTTTCTTGGATCCGTTCAGATGATCGGGTACCACAAAAAGACCGGTGCAACGGCATTCTTTGAAAGTTGCGATGCACTCGAACCATGGGTGGAGGCGGATCAAGAAACAACACGGCTTACCGGTGTGATGCCATGGATCGACGATCCCGAGGCATTCAATCGCGCCTATCGCGTTCCCGGCGAAGTCCAGTGTGTTCAGTGCCATCAGAATGAGCCGTTTATCACGGACTCCTTCATTAATGCTGCCAAGATTCCAAACGCGGATGGAAGCGCGAGCGAAGAGCCAGTGATTCCGATTTTGGATCAGGACGCGCCTTACTATGTGATCGGCGGTGAGAGCTGGGACATGCGGACCATCCATATCGAAGGTAATGCCTGTTTTGACTGCCATCGTGTTGGAATGGCGACTGTCGAGTTGTTCATGTCGAGTGGATGGGATGTGAATGAGCACATGCCTCCAAACGATCCGGGCAGTTTGCAAGAAGACTTTGAAGAGTTGATGCGAGCTTGGCGTCGGGGGCCGGAAACCGTACCAAATGCGAATTGGATCATTCCGCCCGCACGCGGCAAGGAGCAACAAGTGGTTGGCGACGACTATCCACACAAAGCTTCGTTCAATCGCCCCAGAAGTTATTGGAAAAAGTAGTGAGCTACCGAATCTGTGTGTGTTGTGAACAACATTGCCAAGCAAACGAGTCGTGTGACGAATTCCGATTTCGAAGTAAGATCGAACTCTGTGGAGTTTGCGCGCGGAACGCCACTGGATCGTCTTGGGTTATCGAGAATTAAAAGCAGCTATGTCGAATGAAACCGGATCGATAGCGAGACGACATGATTTGGACGCGCTTCGCGCGATCGCCATGCTGCTTGGGATTGTTCTACACGGGGCACTCTCATTCGTCCCCTTGCCGGATGAAGCATGGGCCGTTCATGACGTGAAGCAACACAGTGCGTACGGAGTCTTGATGTCCGTAGTGCACGGTTTTCGCATGCCACTGTTTTTTTTGATCAGCGGTTTCTTCACTGCGATGCTCTGGCGAAAGCGGGGCCTGTTGGCTTTGATGGAACATCGATTCAAGCGAATCTTTGTGCCACTGATGATTGGGCTATTCACGATCGTCCCTTCAGTCTGGGTCGTGTCGATTGGTGTCAACATCGATTGGCGCGGCGGCGAGGGTGGAAGTGAAGTAGTTGAAGCTCCTTCCGGTTTTTGGGCAGCCGTCATCGAAGGTGATGTGGAAGCGTTGGCCAATTCGGTTGAAGACGATACTGATTTGGATGGACGTGATCCTAGCTTCCAATGCACTCCTCTGGCGGTGGCTGCATGGCACGGCAATGTCGAGGTGATGGCTTACCTACTTGATGAAGGAGCGGACATTTCCGCACCAAGCGGTGATGGTTCGACGGCACTGCATGGAGCCGCTTTTTTTGGCCGCGTGGAAGCTGCCGAGCTTCTGATGAATCGTGGTGCCGACATCAATCAAAAGAATTACAACGGTGAGACACCGATTGATTCGCTACGGATCGACTGGGAAACGACGCAGTATTTCGCTTCGACGCTCAGCGTTCACGCTGACAAGCGGGCTGTTGAGGCAGGACGCAGCCAGATTGCAAACATGATGCAAGTCGATCCATTGCCGGAGGAATCGCAGCAAGATATCGAGATAAACGGGTTTTGGATGCTCTTGACCGTCTTCCCGTTTTGGCACCATCTGTGGTTCTTGGTGTTCCTCTGTTGGCTCGTCATTGCGTTTCCCGTCTACGCGCTCTTTGCGAAGATCAGTCCCGTTAAAGCGCCCAAGTGGTTGTTTAACTCTTGGTTTTGCTATTTGTGGCTTATCCCGTTGACGATGGTTCCACAGTCTTCGATGGGCTTGCTCTATCCGAATTATGGTCCCGACACATCCGCCGGCTTACTGCCAATTCCGGCCGTCCTGTTCTACTATGCGATCTTCTTCTTTTTCGGGGCGATGTACTTCGATTGTGATGATCAAGAAGGCCGTTTGGGAAGTAAGTGGCGTTGGACGTTACCGATAGCGTTGATCGCTATCTTTCCGCTCGGATACGAACTGACGTTAGGCGAGTTGGGTATTAATGTCGATTGGTTGAAGCAAGAGTATCAACGACCGTTATCGGTGTTTCTTCAGGTCACCTACGCGTGGTTGATGACGTTCGCGTCCATGGGGCTGTTTCGCAGCTTGCACTCGGCTGAAAACAAGACGATGCGATACCTTTCTGATTCATCGTACTTTCTGTACTTGGCTCATCTCCCATTGATCATCTTGGTGCAGGCCTTTGTACGAGATTGGCCCGTCCCGGGAGTGATCAAGCTAACGTTGATCTGCACCGTCACAAGTTTGATCCTACTGGCCTGTTATCAGTTGTGCGTCCGTTACACCCTGATAGGAACGATGCTCAACGGTCGAAGGCAAAGGCCGCAACCAGCACTGGAGCGAGGATTAAAGGAACAGGAGTTTACGGAGATAACCAAGGCCTAGGGAATTCGTTACTGGTTATGGGCAACGAGAATTCGAAGTTCATCGAGACAGAGGCCCAGGTCGAATCAGTCCATCCAATTCATGTGGCTCAATTGAAAAGCTTCTGAGGCTGACAGTCGTTCGAGTTGATGACGAAGCTCTGTTGACGGGTACGTAAACCTTTGATCACGCCATGAGTCACGTTGTCCGCAATGAGCTAAACGCACAGAATCTGGATTCAATCGTCCTGCATCTTGTTGGGTGCGGTCTCGATACGGCTCGATAGGTGATCCCCCATGATTATTTTTGACCTCGCGGTCTTGATGCATGTTTTGATTGTCTTTGCGGTCATGCTGAGGGTCCTGCTTCGGCCTCACCGCGAGCCGGCGTCACGAGTCGCGTGGTCGGTTGTTGTCGTCGGTATCCCGGTTCTCGGTGTCGTCGGGTACCTATTGCTGGGTGAGACCGATATCGGACGCCGACGCGTCGAACGGATGAGGAAAGTGATCGACGGAATGCGATCGCTCTGGTTTGTCTCCAATCCCGAGGCAAGCGTTCCTGAGGATCACCGACATCTATTTAGAGTCGCAGAATCGATCAGCGGTTTTGACGCGGTCGGTGGCAACTCTGCCCAATTAATGGCCGATTCGAATAGCACCATTGATGCGATGGTGGCTGATATTGATGCCGCGACGAGCCACGTGCATCTCGTCTTTTACATTTGGTTATCTGACAACAACGGTTGCAAGATGATCGAAGCGCTCAAGCGTGCGGCGGCTCGCGGAGTCAAGTGTCGCGCGATGGCCGACGGATTGGGATCGCGGGCATTGATTCAGTCGAGTCATTGGAAAGAGATGAGCGATGCTGGTGTCCATGTTGCCGTCGCGTTGCCGCTAGGAAGTATCTTGGTGAGGCCGTTAAAAGGCCGCATCGATCTACGCAACCATCGGAAGATCTTGGTCATCGATGGTCGAATCACTTACTGCGGAAGCCAAAATTGTTCCGATCCAGAATTTCGTGTTAAACCGAAGTACGCTCCTTGGGTGGACGCTGTGATGCGTTGGGAAGGACCGATCGCTCGACAGAATCAACTGGTGTTCGCAAGCGATTGGATGAGCTACGTCGACGAAGATCTTCGAGATCTCCTGAAAGAACCGATTCCAGAGGTGCGCGGAAACGTCTCAGCAGCGGTTGTCGCGTCGGGCCCCACCGTTCGGTTTTCCGCCATGCCGGAGATGTTTGAATCACTGATGCATGTGGCGCGGCGGGAACTGATTATTAGCTCACCCTATTTCGTTCCAAACGAATCGCTGATGTCGGCTTTGTGCGCTGCGGCATTTCGGGGAGTGGAAACGACGGTGGTCTTTCCCGCACGCAACGATTCCTGGATTGTCGGTGCCGCAAGCCGTAGCTACTACGCAGATCTACTTGCAGCCGGTGTTCGCATTCACGAATACGTCGGCGGGTTGCTTCACACCAAATCCCTAACCGTTGACGGGCAGGTCTCTCTCATCGGTTCGGCCAACATGGATCGGCGTAGTTTCGATCTCAACTACGAAAATAACATTCTGTTTGTTGACGAAGCACTGACTTCAGATCTTCGCAAACGCCAGCAAGAGTATCTCGCAAGTTCGAATGTCATCTCGGCGGAAGAAGTCGCGGCGTGGAGTATTTCCAGGCGATTGTTCAACAACACCGTCGCAACTCTTGGTCCAGTGCTTTGAGGTGGGGGGGTAGGACGTACCTAAGGAAACGCAACATTCAGCGGAGCTCTGTGCCCTGTTCTAGCTCCTGATTCAACACGAATTACGTGCTTGAATTTTCCAATCGTGAGTGAGAGCCGATGGGATCATCTGAGGGGGAATGGACCGTCAAGGCTGGCGCGGTGAACGGAATGCCCGCGAGTTCCAGATTCTCCATGAATTCCAGATTGATTCGTTCCGTTGGTCGCGCACGAAGACTTAGAGAATCAAAACCGAAGAGTGGTTCCAACTAATTCTTTGGTAGCACTTCTTCCGTGGGCGGTTTGGCCGGATCGACTTTCGGTTCCGGGTCTGGCGTGTCACTTTTTAGTGGCACGGGAACGAATACCAGTCTGACCGGCGTCCCAACATCCGGAATTCGTTCCGTGAACGGGATGAACAGGAGGTCATCCGCGGCCGAGCTGCTGGCGACGGGAATATCCAGCATCGCGGTGCTAAAGTTTGAAACACAAATCATGTCGCCGCTGTCGGCGCTGTAATACTCAATGCCGTCGGGACCCTTGTTAAACCCGCCCCCGGCGAAGACCCAATCGGACTCCATGTGATCATTGGGTTTCCCATTGCGCTGGATCCAACGCCGGGCATCGACCGCTTGATAGTCACCTTTCTTGTCTCGATACGTTACCCAAACACGAACACGCTGACCCGTGGCGGGAACGAATTTGGGCACATAAGAAACAGGTGTTCCTTGTTGGGCTCCGATCGCAAGCAGACCCGTATGAATGTCACTCGCTTTCGCAAGCGTTGCGACGATCGACTCGTGTTCTTTTGTTCCAATGGGGCAAGCGAACATTTCGAGTGGGCCTTCACGCATCGTGACGTACCCATCGGCATACACCCGCTTGTTTGCGCGGTCGATCCAAACCCGTTGCATGCTCAGTTGAATCGCATCCGGTGGTGAAGCAAACGCCTCTCGAACGATCTCTTCGGGATTGACATACGCGTCCGCTGTGATGGCCCTTTCTGCATCCGTCAATGGATCGGTCAACGACATCGGTTGGTCACCAAACGCTTCGTCGCTCGTCGCATCCTCTACTGCGTCGCTCGATCCTTCGGGCGTTGGATCGCTCGCAGTGACTTGTGATTCGACTGGGCCGATTACGGTCGCACTTTCCTGAGATTGGACGCCGCAACCGAAGGTGATGCACATTGAGAGAGACAAAAGGCAACCGATCAATCGATGCATGGCGACTACCTGATTTGAGGAGAGGTCGAGACGGCCTGACGCTGTTCAGTCTAATCGGTACATCGGCGTGACTGCACGATTGGCCGTGAATACGATTTGACATCGGCGAAGAGTGGATGACCTTCGCTGCGTCGATTCCACGATCGGAATGGTTGACTTACGAAGAACCCGCATTCGACATTTCTCGAAATCGTTCGAGTGTCGCCGGGCTCACATGGTGTTCGATGCCTTCGGCGTCGTTTGCCGCGGTTTCTGCGTCGATACCGATCGCCAAGAGGAACTGGAACACGATCTCATGCCGCTTTCGGCACTCGCTCGCGAGGCGTTTGCCTTTGCGCGTCAATCGGATGGGTTGATACGGCTCGGTGGTGACGTAGCCTTCCCGCTGCAGTCGTTCGACGATGCGATTGGCGGTAACATGACTGACTGCAAACCGTCTCGCCAGATCGGTAAGACGGCATGTGTCGCGTACCTCCAGAATCTGGTCGATCGCTTCGACATAGTCTTCAGCGGTTTCCGAGGCATGATCGCGCCGGGTCCGCAGGTGGGGTTCGGAGTTTTGAGGCCTTTCGGGCATTTGGAAGCTCTCACGTTTGGTGGGGGATCGGAGGGGCTCCATCGGTCTGCGACAATGGGCGAAATGGATCCGCTGCCACTGACCGATTGACGGTAATTTAGCAATGGCTACACTTTTCGCAAGTGGAATGTGCTGGGCGGACCAGCGCGAACTTGGGACTCGCATCCGTTCACGCGAAGTGGACGATCCCATAGCGGACTACGGAGCTATTGATGAAGAAGCTGTTGCCAATCCTGGCGTTGGTTGCCCTACTTGCCGGCTGCAATTCGCCGTCAAGCGAATCCAGTTCATCAGACTCTAGTGGGTTTGATGGGTCACGCCCGATCCAGGTTGTCGCGACCATTGGGATGGTCGCTGATATCGTGCGTGAAGTTGGTGGAGAACATGTCGAGGTGTCGCAGATTTGTGGACCTGGCGTTGATCCTCACCTTTACAAAGCAACACGCGATGACGTTGCCATGCTTAGCTCGACAGACATGGTTTTCTATTCCGGTTTGATGCTGGAAGGCAAGATGTCGGACACGCTGATCAAGATGGCACAATCCCGTCCCGTTGTTCCCGTCACGTCAGCGATTGATGACAGTAAATTGCTAGAGCCACCAGAGTTCGAGGGACACTTTGATCCACACGTTTGGAATGACGTCTCAGCCTGGTCAGCCGGTGTTCAAGCCGTTGAAACAGCTCTTGCCGAGTTTGATCCTACGCACGCCAGTGAATTCGCCGAGAATGCAAAGGCTTACGTCGCCAAGCTTGATGAGCTCCACAAATACGGTGTCGAAGCACTTGCCACGATTCCAGAGTCGAGTCGTGTATTGGTGACTTCGCATGACGCTTTCAACTACATGGGGAAAGCCTATGGTTTGGAAGTGGAAGGTGTGCAGGGCATCTCGACCGAATCCGAGGCTGGTTTGAAGCGAATCGCCGAATTGGTTGACATGCTCGTAGAGAAAGATGTGAAAGCCGTTTTCATCGAAAGCAGCGTGCCTCGCAAATCGATCGACTCGTTGATCGAGGGAGCCAAAGCCAAAGGTCACGACGTGATTGTGGGCGGTGAATTGTTTTCCGATGCGATGGGTGCAGAAGGCACTTATGAAGGGACGTACCTCGGGATGTTGGATCACAACATCACGATTGTTACGCGAGCACTCGGTGGTGAAGCTCCGGAAAAAGGATTAAGCGGCAAACTGTCAGAATCCGCTTCCGAGTAGTCGAGACGCATCGTGGTAAATGAAGGCGACAGTTCAAGCGGACAGAGTTCGAACAGTGATGTTCCTCTGTCCGTCTACGACTTGACGGTTGCGTATGACCGCAAGCCGGTCGTTTGGGATGTTGAGTTTGACGTTCCGGCCGGTTCGCTCGTGGGCGTGATTGGTCCTAACGGAGCCGGCAAGAGCACGCTCCTTAAAGCTGTCATGGATTTGATTCCGCGGGCGTCCGGACGCGTCGAGGTGTTCGGTGCATCGTACAAAGCGAATCGAAATCGTGTCGGTTATGTACCACAACGTGAGAGTGTTGATTGGGATTTTCCTGTTGACGCTTTGGACGTCGTCACGATGGGTCTTTATCGCGAGGTTGGGTGGTGCTTGCCGGTTCGCAAGAAACACCGTCGTAAAGCGATGGAAGCGTTGGAACGTGTTGGAATCGCCGATCTTGCTTTTCGCCAGATCAGTCAATTATCCGGCGGCCAGCAACAACGTACGTTCTTAGCGAGAGCGTTGGTCCAGCAGGCCGATCTGTATTTGATGGACGAGCCGTTTGCCGCCGTCGACGCCGCCACGGAACGCGCGATCGTCGATCTGCTTGCCGATATGAAGCAACACGGAAAGACGGCGCTCGTCATTCACCATGATCTGCAATCGGTGGCGGAGTACTTTGACTACGTTGTTCTACTGAACATGCGCGTGGTCGCGCACGGACCAGTTGAGACAACGTTCACGCAGGAGAATCTGCAGAAAACCTACGGCGGCCGGCTCCCACTGCTCGATGAAGTGACGCATGCGATGAGTCGCCAGGAGCGATTCGGATGATTGCGATTCGGATGATTGCGATCCAGACGATCGGGCGTCGGGAAAAATTCCCAGCGTCAACGACGACCGGACGCAAGTCCTTCTCACGCGGCGTTCGCGAATCGCGAATCACACTGCTGGTCGCAAGTTTGTTGTTGTTCTTTGCCTGTCCGGTCACGGCATACCCAATGGTGGCCGTTTCAGGGCCGATTCCGATTAGCCAAGAGGCAACGGAATCACACGTTGGTCATGACCACAATGGGCACACGCACCGGGCTCCGATGCGTTCGGGTCCGCCGTCGAGTCGACAATCAGAATGGCCCACGTGGGAAGACATATGGCGAGTCTTTTCGCTGCAAGACTATAACGTTCGGATCGTTCTTTTTGGCGTGACAATGCTTGGCTGTGCGGCGGGCATGGTTGGCAGTTTCACATTGCTACGCAAGCGTGCGTTGATGGGCGATGCGATCAGTCACTCAACACTCCCAGGGATTGCGATCGCATTCATGATCGCCGTGTTCCTTGGGTACGAACAAAAATCACTAATCTTTATTCAGGCAGGAGCAACGATCAGCGGCTTGGCGGGCGTCGCAACCATCCTTGCGATGTCACGGCTAACACGTTTGAAAGAAGACACGGCGTTGGGATCCGTCTTGGGCGTCTTCTTTGGTTTTGGGGTCGTGCTGCTGGGTATTACGCAGCAGATGAGTGGTAGCTCGACCGGACTGGATTCCTATGTCTATGGAAAGACGGCATCGATGGGAATCCTGGATGCGAAGCTAATTGCGGGTGCCGCTTTTATCTGTATCTTGACCAGCCTCCTGTTATTCAAAGAACTGAAGTTACTCTGTTTTGATGATGACTTTGCTGGTTCGCGTGGATTCCCGGTAACGGCGATCGACATGTGTTTGATGGCGATGGTCGTTGTGGTTGTGATTGTTGGGCAGCAAGCTGTCGGGCTGATCTTGATGATCGCGCTTTTGATCACACCGGCCGCTGCAGCTCGCTTTTGGACGGAGCGTCTGGGAAGGATGTTCTTTATTTCCGGCGCGATAGGTGCCATCGGCGGATTGTTGGGAGCCGGCGCGAGCGCGTTGTTTTCGAAGCTTCCGTCGGGAGCGATGATCGTATTGGTCTGCACCGCGATGTTTTTCTTCAGCATGATTTTTGGATCGGCACGCGGAATTCTCGTGCGCCTCCGAACTCGATTTCGCGTCAATCGCACCGTCGCGCGTCAGCATTTGTTGAGGGCACTCTTTGAGCTGCTGGAAGGATCGTCGCCCTCTGATTCTGCTTCCGTGGCGACATCAACCGCCCCGAAGCAATCGATTAGCTTCGAATCTATTTTGAAACAACGCAGTTGGTCGAAACATCAACTGCAAAAAGAGATTCGTCGGTCGCAGTCCGATGAGTATGTGCAGTGGGTTGGAGATCGCTTAACACTGACGCGCCGAGGGAAAACAGAAGCTGCTCGTTTGACGCGGCAGCATCGGCTTTGGGAACTCTATCTGATCAACTATGCCGAGATTGCGCCCAGCCGCGTCGATCGCGCCGCAGACCACATCGAACATGTGCTGGAGCCTGAAACCGTTTCCGAGTTGGAGTTACTTCTAAAACAAGAGCAGGCGTCGATTCCCGCCAGCCCGCATCAATTGGCTGGTTCCGCGGATGGTTTATCTTCGACCGATGGAGATAACCGCTGATGGCAACTTGGAATTGGCAGATTGACGGATGGATTATTGCAGCCGGAGTCTTGTGTGCGGTTGCAGCAGCGCTGCTTGGAAATTTTCTGGTGCTGCGTCGGATGAGCATGTTGGGGGACGCGATCACCCATGCGGTCCTTCCGGGATTAGCCGTTGCATTTTTTGTCACAGAATCACGCAGCAGCTTTCCGATGTTTTTGGGGGCGGTGATCGTCGGTGTGTTGACGGCTCTTTTTACGGAGTGGATTCGACGCTACGGACGAGTCGATGAAGGCGCGGCGATGGGTGTGGTTTTCACCTCATTGTTCGCACTTGGTTTGGTCATGATTGTCCAAGCCGCAGATCAAGTGCATCTGGACGCGGATTGCGTTTTGCACGGAGCATTAGAATTCACGCCGCTCGATAAGTTGCCGTTTGCCGGTTACCAAATCCCACGGGCGGTGCTCGTGCTCGGCGCAGTAACCATCATCAACGCTCTGTTTGTTCTGTTGTTTTTCAAAGAGCTTAAGATCAGTTCGTTCGACGCTTCTTTGGCAACCACAACCGGATTCAATGCCAACTTAATGCATTATGTCTTAATGGTGCTCGTTGCAATCACTGCGGTGGCAAGTTTCGAATCCGTTGGGGCGATCTTGGTTGTCGCGATGTTTATCGTGCCACCTGCGGCGGCCTACATGCTGACCGATCGTTTGGGATGGATGATTTCACTGAGTGTGGTACTGGCTGTTGTTTCTGCCATCTCGGGACACATTGCGGCGATCGAAATCCCGCGGTGGTTTGATTATGGAAGTACGACGACCGCCGGAATGATGGCCGTTGTTGCTGGATTGATTCTGCTTATCTGTGTTCTGGTTGGGCCACGCCACGGTTTGTTGACGCGTCTTCTCCGTCGTCGAAAGTTGTCGCTCAAAATCCTCGCGGACGACATCGTCGCGTTGCTCTACCGATTAA
The DNA here is from genome assembly GCA_039179795.1 of Planctomycetota bacterium. Classification (GTDB taxonomy): domain Bacteria; phylum Planctomycetota; class Planctomycetia; order Pirellulales; family Pirellulaceae; genus Rubripirellula. The sequence continues at coordinate 84,327 of JBCDEM010000027.1, forward strand.
AAGAACGCGATGGAGTCGTTACGGCCAACCCCGAATCCATGAAGACGACTCTGTTGGCAGGTTCCTGGTCATTTTGGTTGGCTTTAAAAATGCTCACCCGTCGGCAGCTCGTGCAACTGTCTGGTGATGAGATTCAACTGACCACGGACGGAGAGAAGACGGCCCAGCAACTCGTTCGCTCTCATCGCTTGTGGGAGCAATACCTTTCCTCCGTGGCAGACGTGGGCGCGGATCGGTTGCATGAAAAGGCCGAACAATTCGAGCACTTCACGGATCGAGAGCTCAGGGAGGAGCTTGACGCGGCAACCGACGGACCGAATCGCGATCCTCACGGTGCTGAAATCCCACCCGAGCGAAACGGCGATTGAGTCCTCGCGTTCTTACTTATTGACCGCGCCGCAGATCTCTGTTGCGGCCGCTGCCCACAATTGCGGAAACTCAGCGAGTTCTTCTGTCGCTGTATCTATGGGTGAAACATGGACCGTTTTCATCGTGTGTTGATCGGATGTTTCTTGGCAAGTTCCGTGCTGTGGTGTGTAAACGCTGTCGCACAAACGACCGAACCGCGAGATGTTTCACAGGTTCAGATTCATGGACTGACGTCTATTTCCGTCGATTCCATCATTGAGCGTTTGGAAAATCAACCAGAAGTATTTGAAGCGACGCATCGGAGTATCGATCAAGCCACTTTCGCATTCCGCGTTCGCGAAGCGGTCGCACGCGGAATGCTTGCGAGCGGCTTCCTCGACTCTCACGTCGAACTCTCGTCGCAAACAGAACCCGTGCAACTGACGATTGATGAGGGGAAGCGGTTCCGAAATGGGACGGTCCGCGTTAAGGGGGCCTCGCCCATGGCGAATGGTTGGATCGCCGAGCAGTTGACCGTTGCATCGACTGCCAAAGAAGACGCAGATCCCGTTTGGGAATTGGGAAAGCCGGCGGTTGGAACACTCTTCGGCGCAATGGCACGACTCCAAAGTGTCCGTGATCGATTGACCGAAGTGGGATTGAATGGAGCGAAGGCTGATGTTCGATGCGAGCGAGATGAGGAAACGTTTGGCCAGTTGTTGATCGTCGATCTTGACGCTTCCGACGCAAGCTTCACAGTCGCCCGCTCAAAACCGTCGGACAACCTCGTAAACGATCACGATGAAACGAATTCCGATCAACAAAGCGAAGGATCAAGCCGTCCGTCGGTGACGGGAGTCGCCGCTGAGTTAATCGCCGTCCACCAACGTTGGTTTGCCCGACCAACACCCGGCGTGCGCGTTCGGCACGAAGATGAAACAACGTCGATTGATTTATGGTGCGGCGAAGAGGCAGCAGTGGCCATTGTCAATGAAGGTGGTCATGAGCGAACCATCGTGTACAAGGATGGTGAGTTGCAATTGGGGATGGAGAATTCATCTGCCGCGATTCGCGTCCCCGTGCCGAACGCTTTGTTGACGATTACGCAAAGTGCCGCCAGCGAATGCGAAGACAATAAGACCATGAAAATCTCATTTAGCGGGAACGCCTCGTCCGACAAACCGGACGGTTCGCCGCTCTTTGGGATGATGTTCACGGAAGCAGCGTGGACTGAATGGTTTCCTCCCGCGAGGACGCGACGAACGGAATCTGAAACGGCCACGATCTTTCAGTACGAAGATCACGTGTTGAAGGTCGATCTCGATGGAAATCTGATCCAACTCAGAGGTTTCGACCCTGCAGAACGCCTGTTTGTGATTGATCGAGTGAGTGAAAAACAAGTTCAGGAGTTCACTGCTCACACCGTCGCAGACGCCGATCCTATTGGGCTATTCGTTCAAGATCCAAATTCGAATCAACGCATCTCTCTCAAATCACTTTGGGACGAATACGAGAAAGATCGAACGAACAAAGACGAATTCAACATTCCTCCTGCAGGTGGAAAACGAGACGTCTTCGGTGTCGTCATTCTGGCTGTCGTGCACGATGGTCGATTGGTGAAGGAAGATTCACTGGTCGGAAGAATCGCTCAACTGTATGCACTCGAATTGAGTCGTAATCGCAGAACACTGATGGATCGCATTGCGGAGATCGAAGCCGAAGCGATGAAGGGAGCAGTCACGTCCGCCGTATTGGGCGATCTCGTCAAGCGTCAGGGTAACGGTGGGATCGAGACCGCCCTTCGCTACATGCGACATAGCCAGTCTCTACTGGAAGTGCCTTCTGCAGCGGAACACGACATGGATGTCCTTCTCGATCCGTCAAATCTGATCGGTCGCGTCTTTCGCCAAGTCGATTTAAAGCAATGGTTGCAGGTTTGCATTCAATGGGGCAAACCCTTTTCAGAGCAACAGCAAACGCTTGATGACATTAACAGCCTTTTATCAGGTCTGCCCGATGCATCGATTGAGGATGAGCGATTAGCCAACGCACGAAGCATTGCAACGACGGCTTACGAAGTCGCGGGTAGCTCTTTCTTGGAACGCTATCTAGACCAGAGCATCGCAGATCTGGAATCACGCCAACAAAGATTGGCAAAGAAGAAAGAAGAGAAGAAACGCAAGTAGGTCACCGCTTCGCGTAACAGGTTTTGTCTGTCGTCATGCGGAGCATGACCTACGAGAGCAGGGTCTTGTCTGTTGTCATGCGGAGCATGACCTACGAGTTCAGGGTTTTGTCTGTCGTCATGCGGAGCATGACCTACGGTCCGGGTTTCTGTCTGTTGTCATGCGGAGCATGACCTACGGATGTTGACGATCCGGTCAATCCCTGTTGAGGTGATCGATGGTTCTTGGTTGAGCGCGGCTTGATGGAGTGCGTACTCGGCGATGGCAATCATGTCACCGATTCGACCCTGGCTAACTTCGTGCAAGCGGGAGGAAGCGGACCGCGAAAAAACACTGGGATCGCCGCCGGCATGTTCCAAGCCACGTTCGATCATCCAGATCCCATCTTCACGACTGAGGAGGTCAAGATCGATGGAGTTCGTGTCGTCAATGGCTCGAACAAGCGGACGCGACCGTCCAGTGATAATGACCATTTCTGGGCACTGAGCTGACCATTCATGCAGAGCCACTGACAACTCGCGATTGACATGGTCGATCACCCAAATCGTCTTCAAGCCTTGATGCTTGTTGCTCTGTAGGATCTCTCGGATCTGTGGCAACGTGGGGAGGCGAAACGTTTCCAGGTTTAGCGCCACGAGTGCATGTTGCGCTAAGTTCTGATGTTTCCAAGTTCTGGCATCACTAAGCAGAAAGTCCACTGCGCAATCACCCAGCCCTCGCATCGTCGAGATATATTTCAGCAGGCAACTGACGCCAGAGCGGGAAGGCCCCGTGACGGTCGTGATGCGATCATCGCTTACGACAAACCGATGAATGCCTTCGACGACATCGCACTGACCAGATCCCTGAAAGAATCTCTGCTCGGCGAACGGCCGGTGCCGCAGGGACCAGTAACTCAGGTAATCGACGTGCAAGCCCGTTCTCCGACCGCATTCAGGAATTGAGGGAGGTTTGGTAGCCTTTATTCCGCGAACATGCGGCACACGGAGGTTTTTTCGCTCTGTGAAACACGTTCGCCTTTGTTTCAATCGGCCAGATGCCGTTGTGAACTTGAAAGTGCCTTCCATGACCCGTCGTTACTTTGCTCCCGATTTGCCATCGATCGGTGATTCCCTTGGTTTATCGGCCGAAGAGAGTCAGCATGCGACACGCGTAATGCGGCTTGAGGTCGGTGATCGATTGACGCTCTTTGATGGCTTGGGATCCGAGTCGGAAGCGGAAGTGATCCAGGTGGCTCGCAACCTCTGTGAAGTGCGTATCGAATCCAAGGCGACCGTCGATCGAGAGCCAGCCTGCACGATCCATTTGGCAATTGCGCTACCGAAACCGGATCGATCACGCGAATTGATTGAACGACTGACGGAATTGGGCGTGCACCGCGTCACGCCACTTGTGGCGGAACGCACACAACGCCCACCGAGCGAATCGCTGTTGGATAAATTGCGGCGTGGAGTGGTGGAAGCGTGCAAACAGTGTGGACGCAATCAGCTGCTTCAGGTCACCGATCCGATTCCGTCTTCGGATTTCTTGCAGACTCCATGCGATACGGTCAAGTGGATAGCTGATCCGCAAGGTGACCAACCGTTGGTACTCAAAGCGGAGTCACCAAGCGACGTGGTCGTTGCGATTGGTCCCGAAGGTGGTTGGACTCCTCAAGAACGCGAACTAGCAGCCGCCAATGGTTTTGAATCCGTTGGGCTTGGCAAACGTATTTACCGAATCGAAACAGCGGCGACGGTCTTTGCCGCCGTGTTGGCATCGTCCGGCTGATCGAGATTGGCGGCGAACGATCCGTGGTCGGCTTAGACCTTCGTGGTTCCACAAACCGGGCAATCCGGATCGCGTTGCAGGTTCAACACTCGGAACCGCATGTTGCGTAGATCCATTCGAAGCATGCGACCGGCTAGCGGCTGGCCGATTCCCGTGATGACTTTGACTGCTTCGACCGCACCCATGCATGCGACGGTTCCGGAGACCGCACCGAGAACTGGAAACTCGCGTTTCCAATGCGGTGGTTGTTCGGGAAAAACACATCTTAGGCACGGTGATTCTCCCGGGAGGATCGTCGTCAGTTGTGCTTCCATGTCATACATCGCGCACTCAACGAGCGGCTTGTTTTGCGCAATGGCTTGGCGATTCATTGCGTATCGTTCGGGAAACAACGGGGCGCAATCAACGATTAAATCACACTGTGATACGAGCTCAGCGGCATTCTCTTCGCTAACGTTCTCACCGACGGTCACCATTTCGAGTCTTGGATTGAGATCGCTCAAACGATTGCGAATGGATTCAACACGCGGTTTACCAATCCAATCGTGCGTCATTAACAGCTGCCGATTCAAATCGCTCGGTTTGACATTGCCTGCGTGCGCTAGGATCAGCTTTCCGACGCCGGCCGCTGCAAGTTCATAAGCGACAACACTACCGACTCCGCCGACACGTGAGATCATCACCGTAGCGTCTTTGAGTTTTCGCTGGCCCTCTTCGCCGAGATCCGGAACCCAGATTTGCCATTCGTAAACGGCACGCTCTTCGTCAGTCAGTTCGGGTAGGTTCATCAGGCGATCGGAAAAAGTCACAGGAAAAAGCAGGCGATGGTCCGTCGGGATGCGACATCGTAGCCATTCTGGTTGAGACCTTTAACCCAGAATGCGAAATCTCCGATCATGCGGTCCTGCAAGCGATGCGATGACACTGCAAATGATGACGGATGTTCACGCGATTGACGCGTCGGAACTGGTTACAATGCGTGATCGGTGACCATCCTAGAAACTCCATTGTGATTCCGATCCATGTATTTGACACATCGTATCGCTGCCGCTTCATTGGCCGTGTTGGCCCTGGCAACATCCACTTGGGCCCAATCCGATGTTCCACGGATTGGCAGTGAATTCATCCCTCCCGACGCCGTGGTAACCGCCGTGCTTTCGGTGGGTGACACCATGGCGAGCCCAGCAGCGGAGATGTATCCCACCGAAATTGCCGATGCTTGGTTCAAAGAAAACATCGGCATCCTGGCGAGCGACATCGATAAGATCAAATTGGTCGTTGGCGCCCCTGGCCCCGGCGAACCGATGGCTGGCGTGGTCGTCACCCTGAATAAAAGCTTGAATGTCTCGGCTCTCAACCAAGAGATTATTAAAACACAAGAGCCGATGGACATGGATGGCGTTCAAGTCTTTCCCATCATGGGTCCACCCGGCATGGTGATGCACGTAAAGGATGCGAAGACGGTCTTGCTTGGCACGGGCAGCTATCTCGGCAGCATGCTCCGTGCAGCCGACGCTGATGCTTCCGGACCACTCGCGTCGATGGCTGCTTCGGTTCCCCACAGTGCAACCATGACAACGGTTGTCGCCATCGAACCACTTCGACCGATGATCAATGGTCTGATGCAGATGCAAGCCGATCAGATTCCTCCGCCCTTGATGGAGTTCACCAAGATCCCGAATCTCGTTGATGCCTTGTTGTTGCGAGTCGATTTGGAAGATCCAAGCGATGCTCTACGGTTGGTGATGCTGGCCGGTGATGAATCAAAAGCGGATGAGTTGATGGGCATTCTGGAAAACGGAATGCAAATGGGGCAACAAATTTTCTTAGCTCAGATGAACGAACAGATTCCCGCCGACGATCCGGTCGGGCAGGCGACCCGCCAGTACATGCAACGACTCAGCGATCAATACGTCGAAATGATGACGCCCGAAAAAGAAGGCCGTCGGCTGACCATTCGCAGCGAAGCGACTCAAGGCATTGCATCGCAAGGCGTTCTTATTGGGCTTTTGCTGCCGGCTGTTCAGTCAGCTCGACAGGCATCGCGGCGAATGACTTCATCGAACAACATGAAGCAGATCGCCTTGGCAATCCACAACTATCACGCCGCTTATCGGAAACTTCCCAGTGACATCGTCAGTGAAGATGGAACTCCCCTGTTGAGTTGGCGAGTTGCGCTCTTGCCATTCATGGAGGACGCTGGCTTGTACGGTCAATTCAAACTGGATGAGCCTTGGGATAGCCCAAATAACTTGCCGTTAATGGCGCAGATGCCAGATGTTTATTCGCATCCAGGCATGGTTACCGCTCCAGGAACCACCGTTTATCAGCGTCCAACGGGTGAGGGTTTTATGAGCGCAGCCGAAGAACTCAAGTTTCAACAACTGACCGATGGATTGTCCAACACGATCATGGGTGTTGAGACACTCGCTCAGGATGCGGTTGAATGGACCAAGCCAGCTGATGTCCAACTGGACGGTGGTGATCCTGTTGGCGCATTAGATGACGGCACGCGTCAAGGGTTCAACGTCATGTTGGCCGATGGTGCGGTACTCTTTTTCTCCAACACGATTGACCAAGACCTGTTTAAGGCGATGTTGACGCGTGCTGGAGGTGAAGCCATCAATCCCGCTGGTTTTCGGTAGCCATTTGCGATTAGGCAGCCTCATTTCGATTGACTAGGCGGAAACGGTCAGCGTCGACTTTCCTTTGGGTAAGTCGACGCATGCGACCACCGCATTCTCACTTGCGTGCCACGTTCCTTCGTCCAGGGCTGACAAAGACTGGACTTCTTTCATCGGTACATCACCGAATCGGACCGGGCCTTTCGCATGCGGAATCTTCACGGTGAAAAGCGGTGTTCCGTAGGCCGCTTTCAATTCGATGGCATTCCCGGATCGATTGAATTGTGTCAGCTTCTTTGCAGCCCAGTAGCGACCGATTTCGCTTAGTTTCATCCAAAGCGTTTGGTCGCCAAATCGATCGGCGATCGACGTCACGATACGCTGAAACGCAACGAAACCGTCCTCGCTTCCGTTGCTGTAAATTCCTGGCCAATGGCACAGCATGACAGCCGGTTGTCGACGTTCAATCAATTCGATCATTCTGCCACTGGTTGCGTCTTGATTCGCGTATCGATCAGGCTCGGAGATTCGATCGCCTTGCCAGCCGCCAAACCAATCGCCGGTGCCTGCCGGCACGTTCACGGTGCATCGAACCTGCGCAGTGCCCTGCCCTCGCAAGTTTTCTAGTTCCGGTTCGGTTGATTGGTCACCGCCGCGGACGTATTTGAAGTAGTGAGGCAGTTCGACATCGGGAAAGACATCCTGAACTGCTTCTTCAACGGCTTGAGGTAACTCTGTTTTGACGAGATTTCCAAATCCGCCTGGTGTCGTGATACCTTCACAGGGAAGACCACAGTTTTTCAGAATGCGTAACGCGTACGCTAAGTAATTGGCCAACTCGTCGACACTCTTCTTTTCCTGCGGAAACGAGTTTTCCATCGTTCCGGCGTTGATCGCTTCGATCGGGCGACCTGTTCTTAGATCGATCACGCGTGTGTGTGTGATCATCTCGGGATGTATGTCCCAATTGGGTACGAAGCACTCGCGGACCAGATCCAGGCTTTCCACAAGCTCGCGCCGTGACCATCCGGGAATCTCACGATCCAGCCAGCCGACACAAGCTGGGTTGGGGACGATGCTGTATTTACCCTTAACAGAGTGCTCAGCACACCATTCTCCGAACGATCGAACGAATGCATCTGGGATCTCGCGTGGCCACTCTCGCCATGGCTTTTTGTACTCTTGGCGGTCAGGCCAGGCTTCGGCAAATTGGGGCGTGCAAAAGTGACCCATGTTGACCAGGCACGTCGAGTCGTCAATGACGAACGACAACGGCACGCGATTGCGAGGAAGCAGCACTTCGGGCTGCGATGTTGTTCGTGTTTCTTGGGCCCACAACGATGGCGGTGTCGCTGCCGCACTGATCAAACCGGCTGAAGAAGCGAGGAATTTTCGACGATCAATCATCTTCTGGTTCCTCATTCGATGTCGGGCGGTCATCGATTAGCATTCGCATCGGCGGCGAATCAAGATCATCAAATTGGCCGTTGCGGATTGCTCGCACACAAGCCCAGACAGCGGAACCGCCCAGTAAGATTGCGACCGGCAAAGCGACATACATGACGCTCATATTACGGGCTCCAACGCGGAATTCGTTTCGATAGACGCCGGTTGATTGTCCATTTCATTCGCGTCTCCGGACGGACTGGCAAGCGTTAAACCAAGGACCGTCAAACTGCTTGCCGGCATCAATGCTGCGGCAACAAGCGGGTTTATCCAACCGGCGATTGCCAAACCGACGGCCACCACGTTGTAACTAATGGAGATGGCGAAGTTTCGACCGATCGTCCGGCGAGTCTGTCTCGCGCCCTCCACGAGAGACTTAACTCCTTTCAGCGAGCCACCATCAATCACGACCGGTGCTGCCGCTAACGAAGCACTAGCGCCTCCGCGAATAGCAACGCCAACGTCTGCCGCCGCCAGAGCCGCCGCATCATTTACTCCGTCACCGACCATGATGACCGGTTGATCGCCGGTGGCTGCGCGGATGGCGTCCAATTTTTCTTGAGGCAACAATCCGCCCCTCGCGGCTGAGTCTTCGATCGACAAGCTTCTTGCCACACGTGCAACAGCAGCCGGGTGATCGCCGGAGAGGATGCCGACGCTCCACCCGCTATCTTGTAGCCATTGGATGATGGATTTCGCTTCGCCACGGATCGGATCACTCACACCGACGACTCCGCGGCACCGTTCGTGATCGGTAATGATCACGGGGCTGCTGCCGCTTGCCACAATCGTGTCGAGGTGCGATTGCATTTCGCTGTCGAGTGGCTCGATCGTCTCTAGCAATTGCATGCTGCCGATCTGAAATCGTTCGCCGTCAAATTCGCCGGTTACGCCGCGACCAACGGTCTGTTCAATCTTGATTGCTTGTTTCGGTGCATCGAAACCGTGTCCGAGTTTGATCTGAGCGAAGTGAGATAGGGCTTGTGCAATTGGATGGCGCACTTGAAGCTCAATCTGACCGGCGGCACGCAAGGCGGTGTTATCTCCGAACCAATCCGAGACACGCATGCGGCCTTCCGTCAGTGTGCCTGTTTTATCAAAGAAAATGCGCCCCGGAGACGCGAGTCTCTCCAAGCAGTCACCCGAACGAACAAGGACGTGACGTTTCGCCAACCGGCCTATCGAAACAGCGATTGCAAGCGGCGTCGCGAGTGCCAACGCACACGGGCAAGCAACGATCAACAGGGCAACGACGTTACCGAGCACTTGTGAACGATCGACGTTGAACCATACGGCAGCCGTGATAATGGCTAACAGTAGTACCACCACAACAAACCACGCGCCGATCTGATTGGCGAGTTGAACGATCGGCGTTCGTGAGGCTGCTGCGTCGGCTACGGCACGTTGCAGTTCGGCGAGTCGTGTTTCTTCTCCGAGTGCTGTGACCCGGATAACCAGATCTGTTTGCAAGTTCTCTGTGCCAGCTTCCACATGATGGCTTGGCGCGACGCGAACGGGACAACTCTCACCCGTCATCAACGAACGATCGATCATTGATTCGCCTTGGACGACGATTCCATCGATCGGGAGACTCTCGCCCGGACGAACAAGTACTTGATCATTGATGGCCAATTGTTCTGCAGCAATTCGCGAAGACGATCCGTCCGCGTTCACGCGTGTGGCGACGGTCGGTGATAAACGCATCAGTGCTTCCACAGCTGCACCCGCACGGCGCTGTTGACGCATCTGCAGCCAACGTCCGGTCAACAGAAAGAACACCAGGCAAGCGATTGAGTCGAAATAGACTTCGGCTTCAAGATCAAACAATGCGTAGATGCTGGCCGCTGTCCCCGCCAACAACCCCACAGCAACGGGCAGGTCCATATGAGGTGTGCGCGTACGCAAGGACGCAATCGCGCTGCGAAAGAAAATACGACCTGGAAAGACAACCGCGGCAACGCCCAAGCCGACACCGGCAACTCGCAAGAACTGCTCGTGGCTGGCTGCCATGCCGGTAAACTGTCCCGCGTACAAAGCGATCGCGATCCACATCGCGTTCGCGGCGCAGAATCCCGCCAACGCAAGGTCGACGAGCAATTGCCGCGATACATCGTCCTTTGTGTCGCCAGATTCCGCCAATGGTTCAACCGAATAACCGATCCGATGCAAGACGCGACCAATCTCTGAAAGCTTCGTCTTGGTCGGATCAAAGACAATCTCAACTCGTCGCCGATTCATGTCGACATGCGCCGACTGCCATCCCGTGACTCTCTCCGGAGTCCGTTCAATCAGCCATAAACAGGCCGCACAGTGAATCCCGGCAAGCGAAAGCGTCGAGCGAAGTAGGGGCACCGACGTGTCGGATTCAATCGCCAGCGGTGCCGATCGACCGAGTAGACGTGGGTCATCCAAATCATCCCAGTTGCGACCTGATTCGTCGCCCACTTCTTCGCCCGGTGCGTCGCGAAGCTGATAGTATTCTGCCAAACCCCAGTTCTGAATCAGCTCCCAGGCGCCCTTACAACCCCGGCAACAAAATGCTTCGCTTTGACCGTCATCAGAAACCGCCGCTGGCAGACCACAATGCGCACAGGGAACCCGGCTAGGAGCTTCGGGCGGGATGGTGGCGGTGGACATTAGAAGCAGCGAAGCATTTCAACGGAAGAAAGTCGATTGCAGTCATTCAATCTGCGCAGCAAGGCAAGTCCGTTTCAGAAGCTCTTATGATATCTGCTGCGGACGAGTTTGGTTCAATCAACGGTGGCACCATCGAAGATAAGTCCGCCGAAGCTCTTCCTGTTGCCGTGTAAACTCCGGTAAGAACCATTACGACGGCGCCGACGATCGGCAATGCTGGTCGAAAACGCGGGATGATCGAACGAGCTCCCATGACTAACCCCGTCAGTGCCGGTAGCGATCCGAGCCAGAACGCCCCCATCGTTGCAACGGCCAACATAACATCCCCCGTTCCCGCCGCTAACAGCACAAACAGGTACAGCCATCCGCATGGCAACCACGTCGTCAACAAGCCGCCCAAATAGCCTCGACCAAAGTCTCCGCGACTGTTGACCAAGGGTCGAGCGTGTGCAATGAATCCAGCGATCCGCGAGGGCCTGTTTTCAGATGATCGAGACAGTCGCTTGGAAATGGACGGAAACTGCATGGCCAGTTTTCCCAAGCCCCAAACGATCAGCAGAATGCCCGCCAACTTTGCAGCGACTAATTGGAAGCCTGCCAATTGTCCGCCAACGGAGATTGCCGTACCCACGACCCCCGCCGCCAAACCAGCCGACAAATACGTTGTCAATCGACCGAGATGGTAACCGGATACAGCTCGCATGTTCTTGCCGCCCGAGGTTGCCCAAAGCGCGAACGGACCACACATTCCCACGCAATGCAGGCTACCCAATAAGCTGGCTGCCGCGACGGCTGTCAACAAAGTCAGCATCTCACGTCGCCTCCGTGGAGGCCAAGCCCTCGACGTGTAGCGTCACCGATTCGACAAAGCGATTGCCTGATTGATCGGTCACATCCAGGATGACCTCCCATAATCCATTCGCATCGAAGCAGTCTTCTAAACGCATCTGCGTGAAGAGGCCCTTGGGGATGGGTAACTCGGCAACGTCATTGGCTCGGATGTGTTGATACCATCGTAGTTTCCCCTTTTGAACTTTGACCAACTGACCTTGATCATCCAAGAGCGTTGCCACCAATCCGGTCGACACATGATCGGTCGAAATGGAGATCGTGCTGACATCGCATTTCCACCCGAGTTCAATTGACGTGCGGCGGACGGCCATCTCTTCGTCCCACTGTAGCGCCTTCTGATGGTAGTCCGGCACGACGGCGACCGAATCGTCACCACTCGCCAAGATAATCGCATAGATACCACCGGATATCTGCAACCCGAGTAGTCCGATAATCATCGAACCCCAGATCCATGCCGCGCGTCGGTTGGCCTTCTTTAATTCTGTCTGGTTCACAATCGCGGCCCCACGATCTTCATTTCCAATTCGTCCTGATTACCAATGTCGTCTGCAATCTCAATGATTCCGTCTACTTGCCCATTGGTTCCGAGCAACGTTGCTCGCAGTTCGACCACAATCGGAATGCGCTCCTCGCCATTGCCGTCCAGTCGCACGGTCTCATCTGAAAGGCCAATGATCTTCGCGCCTACCGGTTCCTTTATCTTGATGGTGTATTCGCGCGGTTCGTCAATCCGATTCGTCAACCGAATGGAAAAGTTATTCGTGATGATGCCGGGCGATGTGTATTGGAACGGGTTGCCTCGTCCGCGAGTGATTCGGGCATCGAATGCGAATTTGGTCGAGAGTACGACCAGGAATCCTGCGGCAACGGCGCACAGCAACAACGGGTACGCGATCGTGCGCACGCGAAGCATGCCGTTCTTTTTACCTTCGAGAGCGTCCTGAGAACTATATCGGATCAACCCTTTTGGCTTGTCGATGCGATCCATCACGCTGTTGCACGCATCGATACATTGAGCGCAGTTAATGCATTCCAGTTGTAAGCCATTGCGAATATCGATGCCCGTCGGACAAACAACGACGCACTGCTTGCAGTCGATGCAATCGCCTCCGCGACGCCCCTTTTGTCTCGGTTCACCGCGGTTTTCGTCGTAGGCGACGATCAAGCTTTGTCGATCTAACATGACCGATTGGAACCGGCCATAGGGGCATGCGATCAGACAGAGTTGTTCCCGGAAGAACATAAAGTCGAACATCATCAACCCGGTCGTAGCACCCATTACCAAGAACGAGGTTGGATGTTCGAGTGGGCTCTGCCGCACCCACCGCGCTAATTGCTCAGTTCCGACGAAGTACGCGAGGAACGTGTGCGCTAACAAAGAACAGAGCACAAAGTAGATTGCGAATCGAGCTGTGGCTTGCCAGCCGGTGAGCTGTCGTCTGGGTTTTCCGCCTTTGCCCGATGTGCCTTCGAACAGACGATCGATCGGTCGAAACAGGAATTCCATATAGACCGTTTGTGGGCAAGCCCATCCGCACCAAACTCGTCCGACCAACGCGGTGGCAAGCACGATCGTGAGGAAGACGCCCAACATAAAGAACGCCAATAGCAGCGTGTCGGTCGGCAAGAACGTGTGACCAAAGAAGATGAACTCCCGGCTAGCCACATCGAGCAGGATGACTGGTTTCTGCCCGATGCGTAGATGCGGCAGCAAAACAAAAAACACAATGAGAAAGTACGCGACGTAGCGGCGGTGATACCAAAGTCTCCCTTTGGACAAACGAGGGAACATCCAACGGCGAGTGCCGTCTTGCTCCATCGTTGAAAGCACCTGCTCCGGAGCATCCAACAATGATTCGTCGTTCAGCCGGCCTTGCGCCTGCTGCGAGTTATCGTTGGTCGTTTTTTCCGTCGTGGCGTTCATGGTTTTGAATCGCTTTGCGGCCGATGCGATCGGCAGCTGATTTCTCCGCGTAGAGAGTCAATGGGGCGACACCATCGCAAACTCGGGTCTATTCACTCGCTTCTGTATCTGCTTCGGGAGGGCCAGGCCAGGGTGGAATGGCGCGACCTTCCGGTGCTTTCGGATCCGTTGTTGGCGTCGTGCCACGCAAGCTGGCAACGTAGCTTGCCAACAAGACGATCTCATTTGTTGATAGTCGATTATTCCAAGCGGGCATCGCGCCGGCATTCGCACCGTTCTGCAGCACCGTCAGGATGTCACCGATGTCTTTGACATTCTTGTATTCGTCGTCGGTCAAGTTGGGTCCGACGAGTCCGCCGCCGTCTTTTGCATGACACGAAACGCAATTAGCTTTGAAGACTGCCTTGCCGACTTGGAGCCACGATTCTTCGTACAAGTATTTCACCACCGATTCTCGGTCTGCGCTTAGCTCGCCGAGTTCCGCGAACTGCAGTTGCAAATTAGCTGCCAATTCTCGGTCATAGCGATCTGAGAGAGACCGACCTTCCGCACCGTTGTGAAAAAAGAAAAAGTATGGCGGCGAAAAAAGTATCGAGGCAATGAACAACCACTTCCACCAACCGGGAAGCGGATTGTCGTACTCTTGGATGCCATCGAAATCGTGACCGGTTAGCGGATCGTCCGGGGCACCTTCCGGCAAAGACTGGGGATCATTCACTGGTTCACTCATCACGCGGATCCTCCACTCTATCCGATAGTGGGATTGAGGCAAATTTATCGGTGGACTGTCGGGAAAGTCGCAAAGTGGCGAACAACATCAACCCAAAAGCGAACACGAACAACAGCAACGCGGCCTCGGCACAATCGCTGTAATCGATGGCGCGGATAACATCTTTTAACATCGGTTACTCCGTCCCACCTTGTGAAGGTTCAGTTTGGGCGAGCGTTGTCGGCGCACCATTTGACTCCTCCGGTAGTTGCATCGTGACGTCATCTCCCCTGGGTTCATCGGCCGCAGGATTCGCCGAGTCGTTTGGTACTTTCGTACTTACATCGAAAGTAGCGACCGACTCTTCCGCGGCTTCGGACTCCTCTTCCGCAGCTTCTGACTCTTCAGGCGTTGGATCGGGTGGTGCAAAAATATCGGTGCCAAGACGCTGGATGTAAGCGATCAAGGCCACTGCTTTTGAATCAAGTGTCATGACGTCGCCGCGTTGGATCGGTCCACCTTGTGACACGATATCCGCCGCAACTTCCTCAGCCTGTTTCATTGCCATCTCAACGGCTTCAGTCAACTCACGATCGTAGGGTGCACCCAGCATGTGGGCGGCTCGAACACGATCGGGAATCTTCTTGAAGTCGATCTTCGTGTCCAGCAAGTGGACGTATGCCGGCATGACAGATGCTTCGTTAAGCAGTTGCGGATTCTCAAAGTGCTGCCAGTGCCAGAGACTGCTCTGCTTTTTCCCTTCGCGGGCCAAGTCGGGTCCGATCCGGCGACTGCCCCACTGGAACGGTCGGTCGTAAATGAATTCACCCGGCTTGCTGTATTCTCCATACCGTTTCGTTTCAGCGACCATGGGCCGCACCATCTGGGAATGGCAGTTGTAACAGCCTTCGGAGATATAAATGTCACGACCTGCAAGTTCCAACGGAGTGTAGGGCTTCACCGTCGCGATGGTCGGTACGTTACTGCGGATCAGAAACGTGGGAACGATTTCA
Organism: Planctomycetota bacterium; assembly: GCA_039179795.1. Taxonomy (GTDB): domain Bacteria; phylum Planctomycetota; class Planctomycetia; order Pirellulales; family Pirellulaceae; genus Rubripirellula. Next base: position 99,836 of record JBCDEM010000027.1, read on the forward strand.
AACAGACTGGCGATCACGACCGCCAGGGTTGTAAGGACAGTAAATCGAATCGGTAAGCGTTCCCACCGACGATGCCAATCCATTTTGGCCCAGACATCGAGACTCTTCGCAGCGTTCAAAACAGGAGCCGCATCGAGTCCACTTGGGTTCGCTGGTGATTCGGCAGGTACCGTATTGGTTAAGCGGGCAGCCTGGTACACCGGCACTTCGTAAGTAGCTGGCCGAGTTTTCCAGGTCATAATGTAGTTAACCGCCATCAAGCCAACGCCAAACACGTAAAGCAGGCCACCGAGAACACGCACCCACCACATCGGAATCACATAGCTGATGATCTCAACGAACTCGGGATTCTTTAGGTTGCCCAAATCGTCCATTGCTCGCCACGCCATGCCCTGATACAGACCCGCGGCGTAGATTGGGACGATATACAACAGAATGCCAATGGTCCCAATCCAAAAGTGAAGCGACGCAAGCTTTTGGCTCCATAGCTTCGTTTGAAAGATCCTTGGCATCAGCCAGTAGATCATCCCGAACGTCATCATGCCGTTCCATCCAAGGGCACCGGAGTGCACGTGGGCGATCGTCCAGTCGGTGTAGTGGCTCAAGCCGTTGATCGCTTTGATGCTGAGCATCGGGCCTTCGAACGTGGCCATTCCGTAAAAGGTGATGCCAACCACAAAGAACTTTAAAACTGGGTCCGTTGTGACTTTGTGCCAGGCCCCGCGAAGTGTCAGCAGCCCATTGATCATGCCACCCCAAGACGGCATCCACAGCATCAAGCTGAACAACATACCCAGAGAGGACGCCCACTCTGGAAGTGCGGTGTAATGCAAGTGGTGTGGGCCGGCCCAAATGTAGATGAACACCAATGACCAAAAGTGAATGATAGACAGCTTGTAGCTGAACACCGGTCGATTGGCCGCTTTGGGCAGGAAGTAGTACATCAGCCCAAGAAATGGCGTCGTCAAGAAAAAGGCGACCGCGTTGTGCCCGTACCACCACTGCATGAACGCATCCTGCACGCCAGCATAAATGGGATAGCTTTTGCCCCAGCCCAGCGGCACGACCAAGTTGTTAAAGACATGGAGCACGGTGACGGTCACGATCGTTGCGATGTAGAACCATAACGCAACATACATGTGCCGCTCACGACGATTGATCAGCGTCATCATAAAGTTGACACCAAAGAACCCCAGCCACACGACGGCGATCGCCAAATCGATCGGCCATTCCAATTCCGCGTATTCTTTGCTCTGAGTGATACCCAGCGGCAAGGTGATCGCTGCCGCGACGATGATCAGCTGCCAGCCCCAGAAGTGCAGTCGACTGAGTACATCGCTCCACATTCGGGCTTTGCACAAACGTTGCGTGCTGTAATAGACGGCGCAGAAAATTCCGTTGCCTGCAAAAGCAAAAATCGCTGCATTGGTGTGCAGCGGGCGGAGCCGGCCGAAGGTGAGGTACGGGACCGCATCAAACAGCTTTGGCAGAATCAAGATGATTGCAACGAGTAGGCCGGCAAGCGTGCCGACGACTCCCCAGATCAGCGTCGCGGTGGCAAATTTTCGAACGATGTCATCGTCGTAGGAAAAGGACTCGATCTGGCTGCCGTTCGATGTCGACAGACCGTGATCGGGAGAAGTCTCGGCAATGGCCACCCTGCGTTCCTTCGAATTGCAAGTCAAAAGCGTGATGAGAACCCGCGCCGGTCGCTCTCTGACCAGCGTGCAGCGCAAGTATAACAATCATGATGCCATTCCCTGGTTGATTGATGCGACAGTGTGTCGCGGCAGCACGAAAGCACACATTTGCCGTGATTTACGTGCGTTTGAAGCAAACCCCCTAAAACCAACAAACCCGAAAAAGCGCGCCAATACCGCCCACCCGCGCGCCCCACCGCCAAAAGGCGCCAAAAGGGGACAGGCATTGTTTGGGGTTGCGCAAGGATTGGTTTGCGAGCAAAGGCGCTTGCACCAAAAGGGGACAGGCATTGTTTGGGGTTGCGCGAGGATTGGTTTGCGAGCAAAGGCGCTAGGGCGAATCCCAACTTCACGTACGACCTACGAATCCGCGCCCGAATCCGCGCCTGTCCCCTTTTGCGGGAACGAGGATTAGGGAGCAAAGGCACTAGGGCGAATCCCGAATTCGCGTGCAACCCTCGAATCCGTGCCTGTCCCCTTTCGTGAAGTTCGCAGCGGAATGCTAGCGAGATGATTTGGCTCGCAAAAAGGGGACAGGCATTGTTTAAGGTTGCGCAGGGATTGGTTTGCGAGCAAAGGCGCTAGGGCGAAT
>JBCDEM010000068.1:0-12864 GCA_039179795.1 Planctomycetota bacterium
CAGAACGGCGCGACTGAATCGAACGGGTCAACCGGGTTCGTTTCGTTATAGATCGATTCAAGGCACGATTCGGCGAATGAATAGTGTGCGAGTTTTGCATCGTCCTTTGTGCGCAACATGCGTTTGCGAACGATGTCGCGAAACTCATGAGCAATTCGCACGACGCTGCTCTTCCGCAAATCCGCTGGATTCATTCGTTCAACAAATGAGATCACTCGGTCGCGACAAGAGACTGTCCATTTTCAAAACGCCCGACTTCGCGACGCGAGTGTATTTTTGTCATCCCGTCTTTTGTGTTACGGTTGCCTCTACGATTGAACTTCTGTGTTGTTTTATCCTGCGGGTTGTGTCTGCTTCGAGCCATTGCAGTGCGTGGGGACCGACCCACACCTGTGGATCTGGTTTGCTGGGGTTAGCGGATCGCTTTGGACGAGCGGGTGCGAGTGGAGCCTGCGGATTGCACCATTGAACAATCGAATTTGTGTATCGTTTCTTGATGAATCGACGAAGCGTTTTGTAGCGTGCTTCGACGCTCTGTTCGCAGGGGGCGTCCTGAAGAGTAGCGATCGCAATTGACCCTTCGGTAAGAATTGAATCCTGTAATTCGGAGCGGAGGAACTGAATCGTGGCGTATTCCGATTGGCAATACCAGTCGTCGCAGGTTTCGACGTAGCGAGCCGTCAATTCAGGCATGTCAGATGTTGACCAGATGACGCAATAGGTTCCGATGTTGGACAAGGTTCGGAACGTTTCGGGTGTTTTCGTCTTCCATCGAGGACCATCAATGAGTTGAACCGAATCGTCTGAGAGGATTTCGGACGCGAATTCGCACTCGTCATCTGGGTGCATCACAAATCTGACCTGGCTCTTCATGAGGTGTGATGTGGGATAACGACAGCAATAACCGGGATCGCCCAATCCGGTATCCATTCGTAAACGCGCAACGGCGATCTCTGATTCATGGTGTGGTTCTGGTGCTGGGGGAAACAGCAATCTGCGGCACTGTTCGGCACGTCGCAGCGGTCCAAGGCTTGACTTCACGAGCGAGCTTGAATCTCGTTCATTCGGTGGATCGCGACATCAGTATCGAATCGTCTGCTGCGGTTGTAAATCGCGTATTTCAAGAATCGCATTAACGCTGCTTTGTGCCGTGCAGTGAAAAGCGTATTGAACGGTACTTCCTTGATGGTTCCCTGCTGCGTGATACTCAGATTTGCGAGAAACCAACTGGATAAGCACTCGCCGGGGTCATCAGGTTGAAGAAGTGCCGTCATGATTGCGGGCGTATAAAAACGAAAACCCAGTGCGTCAAGAAACGTCACGGCCCAAAATCGCGGAAACAAATCATCGCTCGGCACTCGTCGCCAGTCATGCCGTTCCGCTGACAATGAGAGATGGTCTTCGTCCGGGTTCCCATGGTCATCCATGGATTGTGCGGCATATAGGTCGATTCCATTGCCGAGCGTGACACCCGCAAAACATGACGCGATGTATTGAGCTAACCATTGTTCTTGTGTCATGGCTTGAGTGCCGAACGGCCGCGATGAGCGAGTCGCGGAAATGTGGTCACGATTCGCAAAGCCTCAATGGTCATGTGCCGTTTATACGGTTGATTGCGTTCTTGGCAGCGAGGACAGGTCGATGAGTCCCATTCGTCGGATCAGTGTTTGATCCTACAAAATCGTTCAACGCAGACAATGCAGGCGACGCAAATGCTCCGAGACGACCAAGATGAAGCGCCGAAATGTTTTGTATGTAAATGCTGTCGGAATTTAAGCCATCAACCAGCAGTGCGACAATTGAATCCGGTTTTTCATCGATTTCATCGAGAGTTACCGCGGCCATCGTGCGAACATTCGAATCCGGATCAATCAGAGCGTCGTGTAGTTTTTGAATGACCAAAGCACGTTGCGATCCCCAGTCAGGTTGAGAGTCAGGTCGATCATCCAATAGTTGTTCGTATATTCGATACGACGAACGATTGTGCCCCAGTCCAAGCAATAGGTGGATCGCATTCTGCCGATCGTTTTCGTCCTGCGATTCTAGAAGCTGGAGAAGGAATGGAACGGCGACTGATTTGTGTCTGCAAATCGCTGCAAACGCTGAAGAAGAACAAGGGGCGGGTTCAGTCGATACGTAAACCGCGTACAAATCGTTAAGCAGTGGAGCGGACGCTGGAATCGCGTCAATTGCAACACGAATTGCCCCGTAGCATTCCTGCAAGTCGGCGGAATTCAATTGTTGCCGGACCGAATCGAGATTGAAGTCTTCCATAGGCATCGTTCTGAGCCACATAACAGTGATGATGACCGGGTCCGAGCAGAGCGTGAATCATGAGAAACCGCGCTGTCGAGTTCTCCGGTTCATTCGATGGTTCAAGTAAGCCGCTGTCGTGGCGGGTTGGATCGGTTGGTTTCAGTGTAGCGGCTTACTGCCCGCATCGCGGCTTAACGCGAGCTCGAAGAATCGGCTCGCTCGCCGCAAGCGTCACTCATCGCTAGACAAGCAAGCGTAAAGCGACGCGATGGTTACTTGCGTCTTTGATCGCCGATTCCAGCAAGGCACGCCAAAGTGGTCCTTCCTCCTCAGAGGACAGCGACTGATTGACGATCAGCCAAGCATCGACCGGTTCGTTTTTCGCGTATTTGTTGAACAGATTGTAGATCGCATAAAAGGCAAAAGCCACGGTTTCGGGAATCTCCAAATCGTCGTCTTGCATCGCCGCAATTGGCTCGCGGTATCTTCTGGCGACCTGTCGATCGTCACACGCTCGCTCAGCGCATACGAAGGCGTCTTCAGGTAGCGACACATCCACGGATTGGTGCGTGCCGCAAACGGACTCGACGTAGTGCATTACGGGGTTGGCTGCGCAGTAATCACGCCATTTCTCAAGTCCGTGTCTGCCGAGAACAAAATGGGCTCGACGCTTTGCATCGGGCGACAGTTCAGCGAATTTGTCAGCAAGCGTCGGCATTTCAGTATGATTCGTAAAATCGGCTTTGCTGTGAGCCAAATAACGTCCGGTGTCACCGGGCGGGGAGTGTTGTGTTTAAACCGAACCACAGAGCCCGCGCAAGCGCCCACTCTTAGGCGGAGCGGTTGATTTTGAATTGAAAAAGGCTTCTCTCGATGTAGCTCACGAGCTGAATCACGAGGATTCGCTCATCCTTTAGTGGTCGTAACCGAAGCTGTGGAAGTTGCGGTTCGACAATACATGCGAAAGAAGCCTCATGAAGTCTAATACGCCTGCAAACGTACCTGCAACCATTTCTCTCCCAACGACTCAGAAGATCCCCTCGACGCTCCGAATTGTGAACGTTGCCTTCGATGTGGGGAGCGAATCCTTAAACTGGGCCATGGAGCTGCAAGATCAGACGCTCCAAGGACAGTGTGCCAACTCCAGCGTCGAGATCACTCAAACTCTCAAGCACATTCTCGAGCAAGCACGCCAGGACGGTGATGTTGAAATCCGTGTCATCTGCGAATCCACCGGCATCTATCATCCACGGCTGGTGCAACTTGCCGACACGCTCGGGATGCGAACCGCGTTCGTTCACGGCGAGGCTGTCGCTTGACAAGCAAGCGCAAAGCGATTCATGGTTCTGCGGCTTCACTCATCCACTCAAAACGATTCCACTTTTCGAAACGCAACTCTCCTTCTGTTGGGTCTCCGGTTGGTGGCAGCAAGCCTGGAATCAGGCCTCGTAGCTCAACCCAAAGGAAACGCGAAAAAAGATACGCACTCGGTTGCTCAGCGATGACAGGGTAGCGTTTGCGGTCGAGCAGTGGTGTGAGCATCGTGTGCTCAGCTACCAGTCGACCATCTAATTCGCTCTGTTCGTGATCGGACATCGTGTGGAAGACGCGTCCACGAAACCGGATCAAGATATTTGTTTGCGGACAACCGAAGCCACAGCCGTTTGCGTCGTGAAGCGAGTCGAAAAGTCCATCATGCTCCAGTCTTGAAAGTACGCCAACAACCGTTTCAGGATCCGTCTTGGCGCGAAAATAGGGTGAACCTCCGAAAACCGAGTCACCGGACCAAATCAGCTCACCATCGGACCAGCAAGCGGTGATCAATTCCCCGAAAACCGGATAAGCTAAACCGCTGGTGTATACCGCAAGAACGCCATCGGCGTTTGAAATTGGTCGAGAATTGGGCAATCAAAACCCTCCAAGACTCCCCTAGCAGAACGGTGGCCATAACCGGGCGGCGACGAGAGATTTTCAATTTCTAAACCGGCCGACTTCGCCGCTCCTTCACGGCGTGGCTATCCGTCGTTTGGGGGCAACAACGCTATCAGACCCGAAATGTCGGTGCGAAGAAGCAGATAATGACCGGAAGCGTAAAAATCAATTGAGCGACAGACAGCCCGAGCGTCAACACCAAGCACAAGTGAGATCCGTGATTGCCTCTGATGACCTTTATCGAGGCCGCGATATAGGCGAATGCAGCGACGCCTATCACGACACAATATGCAACCGACACCCATGCGGGTATTGAAGCGATCCCAAGTATCAACGGTGCAACGAGTGCAGCGGTCAACACGAGTGTTCCGACGTGGGTAAAGAATAGTCGGCGGAATTCAACGGGAACGTTCTGCATTGAGGCAGGCGTGGCTGGCGTTTCAACATCCATTGTGATCACAATCGTCATTGTCTTTCGGCTTCAAGGCTAGCGTCACAACGACACTCGCGAGTGTATGTCGAAGGTAGCTTTAAAAGCAAACAGTTTGGGTTTCAGCCGGATAACGGTGGCGATGTGCGGGCGGCGGGTTCTGACTCACGATTGGCAACCGGCGACGACCGCCGCTCTGTCGCCATCGTATGGTTACCCGTCGCTTTCTGGTTCGTGGTGGGTCAGATGCGTTTCTCGCAATACAAGCGTTTCCGTTCGTCCATTGGAGCAAGCTCGCCTGTTATCTTCGCGTACGCGTCAAGTGCGTTTTTGTACTTTCGCTTCCCAAACCACTCGCGAGCTTGAGCCAAGTAACGATCTTGAGAATCGTCCTGCGGACCATATCGATTCCAAAGTCTAGGACATCGTTTTGCGAGATCGTCCGTCCGGTCATCCCACGGAGCACCGCGAAGTTTCTGGCTCAGAGACGCCACGGGAGTCTCTTGCCCAGTTAACGAAAAGTACGCCCGATCTGCTACCGAAGGGAAGCCCTCGACAAACATTTCGTCCTCCGGGTCATCGAAGCAAACGCGATCGAGTACGTCACGAAGCCTGTCACTATCCTCCATAACCGACTCAAAAACTTGTTGGCCAAAAGCGATTAACGTGCCGCGAAAGTCCACAAACGAGTCGTCGGAACATCCACCACGAATGATGAATGCAGCGGCCCATACATCCCAATGGTACGCGAGTGCCATCCGTCGCTCAAAATGACCGCCAAACTCAAGTATCTCCTCAGGATTCAATGCTTCGAGTAGTGCCTGCAATTCGCCTAATTGCCGCTCAAAGTCGCTTCCCGCATTCTTGTACGACCGTGCGATAATGGCCCAGAACTGTTCATCGGTCATGGCGATTTCATCGGATAACGGCGTCGATTAGCGGGCGGCGGGAGTCGATTCACCATTGTCAGAAACGTCACCACCGCTGCTCCGTCGCACAGGGAAGTACTATACGGTAAGCCTTAATCTGTATGGTAACGAAGAAAGCGACGTGGAACATCTATTACGGGTGTTCGGTTGGCTCGATCAAGCATGCATCAGTCACGATGCAGGAGATTCACGCGTGACAACGTCCTTTGTTGGCTCCGAATGACGGAAAACTCAGGGTATGGGTCACTGAAATCTGAGTTGCGGAAAGCGTTCATACCAGCGTTCGTGATAGCCACGTCATGTAGAGACAAGTAACGGATCGAAGAGAGTGCTGAAACATGCTTTAGCGTTTCATCGGTAACTTCTTCTCCCTCAAGGTTGAGTCGTTTCAAATTCGCGAAACGACGCAAGATGGCAATCTGTGACTTGCCGATCGACATGTCCGAAAACCCAAAGGCTCTAAGGTCGTTGAATCCCAACAACCCACGAAGTCGCGGTTCCGAAAGCTCGAGACCTCGTAGGCTTAGCGACTGAATCTCGAGATCCTCGTTGCAGGTCATGCTTATCTGTGTTTCGCGGATACCCAAAAAATCAAGTTCCTTTCCGAATTCATTGGCGATGAGCCATTGGTACGTCTTTGCATCGACGTGTTCTCGTACTCGAAAATCTTCGTTCGCCAGTTCAACAAATACCTCCCGCTGCATCTTTGGCGCAACGAGTTTCGAAACGGTACCCTGAATCGTTCCCGTCGTAATCTTGTGAGGAACATTGAGAGCACGGATGAGATCCGCATCCGGAGTCCATTTGTAGGTAAGCTCGACCTCGTAGCGTTTGCCAGCATCTAATCGGAAAGGCGGATTGATCCATTCGTCATGCCGCCCGCCCGGCTTTACTTCACGAACATAGTCTTCTGGACGGCACCGTAACTTGGGTGACGGACAAGCTGCAGCGTTGAGCGTGTAAGGCAAATGAGGCGTCAAGAGAAGCGTGGCTACCGTTGCTTATCGGATAGAAAATCGATTCTTTTACAGGCGAACGTTGAGGTTCACCGGGCGGGCCGGTGCATCCCGTGGTTCCCCGCGGTTCAGAATTTCGTCTTTTGCAGTTCGAGACAAGTGTAGCCCTCACGTCCCCGCCAATCACACGCAAGAACCCAAAGCCGGATTGAATCGCAATACGTCTTCGCAACGATGTCGTAGGTTCGCGTTTGCCCTGAAGCAAGCTTGGTGGAATCGTCTTTGCGAATATCGAGTGCAACGTATGTTGTTGCTGGCCCGGGATTTCCCATCCAACACTGACCGAGCGTGATCCCAAGGCCGCACTGAGCGTGGCAAAGATCGGCAAGCTGATCAAAACGCGAACCTGCAGTACACCCAAAACAACAAACTCCCGGACAGGAGGAAACCGTCGAATCGATCGATTGAACCATGGCGAGTGGTGATGACCACCATGGCATTATCAGTGGGAAAACCTCCATATGATCGGTGCACCTTAATGCAGAGATCCCTCTGCACTCCCGTCACACCGCTCGCCTTCCTCTCAACTCATGGCCAATGAGTAAGCTAAGCAATAATGCTCCCAAACCCTGGAGAGCCGAAATGCGAACGTCGCCAGAGCTGAGATCGGTTCATCGTGAGTTCGACAACGCCCCAGTGAAGCGCTAACGAACAAAAACCTACCGAAAGTGAAACGCAAAAAGAGAGAAGATCCACTCTGCGGATCAGAATTAGCGCCCGCATCGCGGCTTAACGCGAGCTCGAAGAATCGGCTCGCTTGCCGCAAGCGTCACTCATCGCTTGACAAGCAAGCGTAAAGTGATTTCATGGTTCTGCATCTTCTTTGATCCATTCACAATGATCGTAAACTTTGAAATGCAAACGCCCTTGTGTGTCGACCCCAGTTCTCGGCAGTAAGGCTGAAATCACACTTCGAAGCTCAACCCAAAGGAAGCGTGAGAAAAGATAGATGTTTGGCTGTTGAGCTAGAACTTGGAAACGTCTGCGATCCATGAGAGGTTTGATGAAACCGTGTTCCACAACGCACGTGCCGTCAAGTTCGTACTGCTCGTGATCGGACATTGTATGAAAAACACGCCCTCGATATCGAATCAGGATGTTCGTATACGGTCCGCCACCAAGGCGACATCCATTTGCGACCTGCAGTCCGTCAAAGAGCCCATCAGCCTCCAGTCTCGAGAGCACACGGGTGACAGCCTCGGGATCGGTGTCGGCCTGAATGTAGGGTGCGCCGCCAGCATTAGGATCATTGGACCAAATCAACATACCATTAGACCAGCAAGCTGTAATCAGTTCGCCACTCAGCGAGGGAGTCCAACGAGACGTGTAAACTGCGAGTACCCCATCAGCGTCAGATACCGGGCAGACTTGTGTCAAGGAAAAGGCTCCCAAAATCGATCGCAGAACGGAGGTCATAACCGGGATCGCCCAATGAGGTAACCATCAGGAATCGCGCCATGGCGATCTCCGGTTCATGGCGTGGTTCTGCTGCTATTGCGTTGGCGGAGAATCTGGCAGCGGTTTCGCTCCGTGGACAACCGCGAGGATCCAAATCGCATCATCGCGTACCGAGTATATCATCCGGTACGAGTACTCTCGATGACCTGGCGGACGTCATCTCGCTGATACTCCGGCACAATCTCGCCGCCGTGCGGGAATGCAGCAATCTGAACGCATCGCGGTCAGACGATCAATAACCGCGGTAGCATAATGAGGCGAGTCGTTCGATATGAATGAATGGATCGCTGCAAGGTCCGTCAGCGCGGTTCGCGTCCAATCAACCCTCATTCGGTAACCCAAACTGATTGCGCACTTCCTCGGTCGTCACCGTGTCGCCGTTTGCAACATCGCGAAGCCCGGCCTCAATTTTCTGACGTACGTAAATCCGATACATGACGTCATCCCAAGTTGCGTCCTCGGGGAGCTGTTCAATCGCTTCACGCGCAGACGATCTGACGTCGGTGTGATCTGAGTTCGACATTGAAGAGCCTCCTCCTCTAGTTTAGCGACGATGTTTCATTCAGCAAATCTGAAACGGATTGAAACAATCCCTGTCAGCAGAGTGGTGCGGTTCATCGGGCCGGGAGAGTTGATTATCCATCTGTAAAACCGTGCAAGACCGGCTCCGTTGCAACCGATGGCTCCCCGCCGTTCTGGCTTGAGAGTGAATTGAAGCATGAGCTGGATCGCAATGCAACAAATAAGATCAATCCCAGTGCTGCTCCGCCGAAAGCTGCAGCGCCGCCGTATATTGCGATGAATAGCACGAAGAACATTTCGTATCCGATATGCAGATCCTGCGGATTAGGGAATGAGTAAGTGGCAGCCATATGTAGCCAATACGTGCCGATTGTCGTTAAACCAAACGCGAGCATACCTACCGTGGCCGAAATAGCTCCCGTCGCAACGAGCCGTACGGCGGAGGTCCTCTGCATCCGGACTGCTTTGGCGAGCGAATAGATGGTGATGCAAAAAGAAGCGAAGCTAAGCGACAGGACAGCGTGGTCTTGATGGAACGCGATGTGACAAGCAGCGAGCGTGCTGAGCAAGAGCAGGGACAGAATGTTGAACTGCATTGGCCCTATTTCAGTCGCAGAAAGAATCCATGTAAGTCCGTGGTTTGGGGGCGGGTCGACAGCGTTACGCTGCTGACCAGGCCGTGCTAACGCTTGCACGTTGCACAATGCTCGTCCCCCAAGCCAACGGAACATGCAATGTTGATTCTCGCAATCGATCTCGGCAAATACAACTCAATGTGCTGCTTTTTTGGGACGAGGGACCAGAAGCCAGTGTTCTGAAACACCGCCATCACTCGACCAGCAATCACTGCACTGCTGGAGAATCGACGTCCGGATCTGGTGGTCATGGAAGCCTGTGGGTCAAGCGACGGGATTAACGATGTCTGTCACGAATTATAGATCAAGACACTCGTCTGTAGCACCAACGAAGAAGCCTGGCAGTGGAAGAACGTCAAGCGAAAGACCGACAAGGATGATGCACTACGATTGGCTCGCATGACGATGATGCGAGACCTCAAATCCGTCCACATCCCTAAACCGGAAATCCGTGAACAACGAGCGCTCATCAAGTATCGAAAGACCCTGCCGATGTGAAGATCCGACCCAAACGACCCGAAGTGCGCGCAATTGGACGACAGTATGTCCCGGTTTGCCGCGACCGCCATCCGAACAAGTGAGCGTCGCACGATCCCGACCGGAGCCGTCGTCGCTTGACAAGCAAGCGTAAAGCGAGGCGATGGTTACCCGTCGTTCAATGCGTCTTCGTAGTGTTTACGCATCGATTCCGCGTATCCAGATTTTAAACGCTCTAAGTGCTCGAGGTCGACAAGCGCCAATGCTAAATCACCGCTATGGAGGTGATGCGCCATCCGTGCGTTATGAAATTCGTCGTTGTCTGGGTCAAGCGATATCGCCGCGTCATAATACCGAAGCATCATCTCCGTATCATCATCGATCTCAGCATACGCATTGCCGAGCAACAAATACGCATCCGGGAAATAGGGATTCAACTCAATACTTCCCAGGAGAAGATCGCGAGCCTCCCGGTAGCGAGCCAACTCTTCATCGTTGTAAACAATGAACTCTTCGCGATCTTCCGGCGCACGTTCATCGGCGAACCAAGCCGTCATCCCATCAGGCCAACGTGGAATCGCCGATCGATGAAGCAAGCGAATAAGATTGACCGCGTTTCGGAAAAGACCAATCGCTTCACGAGCGTCAAACGGCGCGACAGTTTTCTCGATCACAAGCATTCGGTCGGGTAACGGCCAGGATAACCGGGCCGGGAAAAAAGTTGAACGAGCGAAGCGAGACAGCGAATTATACCCGGCTCCGGTTCATCGATCTCGATGAAAGAGTTGGGCATCTAAAAACGCGGTTCTCCGAGAAACTGGGAGCCGGGTGATTCGTGGCGAAGCCGCGAAGCCCAAAGTTGCTATGTCCCACTCGGAGAACCGCAGATCATGTTCTACCTCGGAATCGATCAACACGCAAAACAACTTACTCTTTCGCTGAGAAACGCCAGCGGTGATGTCACGTTAAGCCGTCAAGTGAGCACCGAACCGAAGCGGTTCAAGGACTTCTTCTCAAAGCTGCAACAGAAAGCCGGCGAGGACGGTTTCATCGCTATCGTCGAAGTCTGCGGATTCAATGACTGGCTTCTCCAAGCGTTGCCAGAGTACGGTTGTCGAGACATCGTGCTCGTCCAGCCCAAGAAACGGTCGAAGGTCAAAACGGATCGTCGGGATGCCAGCGCTCTGAGTGAGCTGCTTTGGATCAATCGCGATAGGATCGCAGCCAATCAACCGATTCGCGGCGTTCGGCGTGTGATCCTCCCAGGCAAGTTCCACGCAGAGAACCAGAGGATCACGATGATCCGTCAACAAGTTGGTCGTCAAAGGACACGCACCATCAATCAAATCAAGTTCATCCTTCGGCGGCACAACCTCCAGTGGCAGATGCCAACGAAAACCTTCCCCACCGTGCGAGCTGTCGCTTGGCTCAAGACGATCAAGCTGCCGACATGGGATCGAGCCGAGATGGACTACCACATCGAAGAACTGGGTCGGCTGACCAAGCGCATGCAGGATCTGGAGGAATTGATCACGCAACGGGCGCGTGGCCTGGAAGACGTCGAGCTACTGAGAACGATTCCCGGTTGTGGCTACTACATGGCACTCGCCTTGGTCTCACGAATCGGAGAGGCAAGTCGCTTCCCACGGGGCAAAAGTCTCGCGCACTACTGGGGACTGACACCGGGGGTTCGCGATAGCGGTGACTCCAAAGGTCATCGAGGACATATCACTAAGTCAGGCTGTTCGATGGCACGCTGGCTGTTAGCTCAAGTCGTCTTCCATGTTCTTCGCCGCGATCCCGTGATGCGAAAGTGGTACAAGCCGATTCGCAATCGTCGGGGAAGTGGCATCGCCAGGACCGCTGTGATGAGACGCATGGCTGTGATCATCCGCAACATGCTGACGGAGAAGCAAAGCTACACCGAGTGCCGCGATGCGATGATCGATCGTCGCAAGAAGCAAACCCAAATCAAGTCATCGGCCGCCTAAGAACAAGAACCTTTCAACGACCAGAGGGTAACGCCTCATGCAGCTTTCGCCAGCGATGGCATCAACTTGGCATTCGTGCTGCTCGGTGATCATCGAGTGTTGCACCGCCAGGTTGCCCGCTCACTTCAATTCGCCCGTAACCATCGGTTGATGCGACCTCGTCGGGATCTCATCTCGGCCTGATCGTCGCACGTTTCATTGATTAGGAGCCTTGAAGTGTGGCGGGCGGACCGTAACCGAAACATGGTGTTCGACCATCCGTCGAAGCACAGATGCCGCGTGCGTCTGTGGGACCCACGAAGGAATGACTGGGGTGTGATCGCTGAGAAAAGATCGATCACAACAGCCCGAAAAACGTCCATCCAATCACTGACAAAGCAACCGATCAGCAATCACAACCGAAACTCAAAAGTGCACATCACAAGTGCATCCGATCACCGTCCGTACATACAAGAAAGAAACTAATGGAAACTCAACCGAAAACGCTAAACTCTTTCAGGAACCGGTGGTTACCCGATTCTTGCCTCAGTTACAGATTCAGATCATTCAGAAGTTTGAGCAGTTGATCGGAGTGCCGATGCTCAACCATTTTAGGAATCGTACCATTCATTAGTACTGGAATGCGCAATTCTCGCGGCTTGTCATAGGGATTGTTCCTGGTGATTCGCCCCGCATCACTCGGTGGGTCCGGTATCAATTTGCTACGAAATGTCGCGATGTAGTACCAATTTCCCGGCCGTGTGCGTTTCAATCGAATCCCTGAAAGTGACCACTCGATCTTCGTGTCGTGCTTCCGTAAATCCTTTAGTTTCTGGGTAGCGAGGCGAACGGCGTTCTTAAGCGATAGTGGTGGATCTGATCCGACATCGGACCATTGCGGCGTCCCGGCCAATAGTTGATCGTCGATTCTGCAGACGTAGTATCCTTCTACCAGTTGGGATCGAATTTCCTCCGCAACTAGAAGGCTGCATTGAAACAGCAGGAAAACCGAAATGCAAATTCGTAATGCCATCGATTCACTCGGGTAACGGTGGTGATCACCGGGCACGGCCAATGTGGTTTCCATTCGTGAACGTCCGACGCCGTGCTTATGGTCACCCGCATTCCTAAATGACTTGGTTGTCCGGAGTGGGAGCCTCGCTCAGCTCAGAATGTAGGACATCCAAAATAGTAACCGATGCGGACGCGAATTTCTTTCGCTTGTGAATAACTTGTTGA
>JBCDEM010000079.1:0-5979 GCA_039179795.1 Planctomycetota bacterium
GGTCACCACCGGTGATTCGACACTCAGCACAACAGGCAACAAGGAACTTCGTCGCTCGATCGATAACTCTGGCACGGTCACCTGGGATTCAGGGTCGATCATCACCAGCGGCAGTCCGACGTACACGAACCTGTCCGGCGGAGTCTTCAACATCCAGAGCAACCTGAGCTTCAGCGGCGGTGTTTTCAATAACGAAGGAACGTTCATCAGCGCCGGTACAGGGGGCACAACAACTCTAACTGCACAGCTCAACAATGCTGGTCTGCTGGAAGTTCAATCGGGAACGCTGCGACCGACGAACAACTTTATCCAGACGGCGGGACAAACGGTGCTTGCGGGAGGAGATCTGGTGAGCAGCCGACCGGTAGAAATCCAAGGTGGAACACTCTCGGGTTTTGGAATCATCACGGGCGATGTTGTTTCTGGCGGAACCACTGCACCCGGTACAATTGTGGGCGATGCGAATTCCATTCAGATTCAAGGCGACTACACACTTGCTCCTTCAGTCAGCGCCGGCGGACCCTACGATGTCGATGAGGGCGGTCTCGTGCAACTCGAGGCGACCATCGGTGATACTTCCGGTGTTCTTGAAATCGAGATTGAGGGTCCCACATCGTTTGATCAATTGATCATTCAAGACCGTATTTCATTGGGATCCACGCTAAACGTCACATTCCTAGGTGGTTTCGCGCCGGCCGTCGGTGAGACATTCACGATCATTGAAAACTCAGGTTCAAACGGAATTGGTGGCGCCTTCGCAGGACTTCCCGAGAATGGGGTCTTCACCGTCGATTCGACAAAGTTCCAGATCAGCTATTCGGGCGGCACGGGGAACGATGTGGTGCTAACCGTCGTGGATCCCGCCACGCCAAATCAAGGTGGTGAAACGCTTTCGTTTGAGTGGGACCTGGACGGTGACAATTCCTTTGGTGAGACCGGATCCGCTGCGGAACAAGGCGATGAAACAGGGCGGATCGTCCTTTACTCTGCAGAAGAGATTGCAGGACCTGCTGAAAACTCCATTGGTGTGCGAGTCACTTACGGAACGACCCAGTCCGATATCTCGACCACGACGGTTAACGTTAGCGATGTGGCCGCCGTTGAGTTACCCGATCTGACGTTCGATGTTTCGGGAATTACCTTCTCGCCTCCTAACCCGATTCCCGGTGAAACGGTAAGCGTCACCGCGTCAATCAAGAATCAAGGACTTTTAGAAGCGACCGACGTCAGTGTTTCCTTCCGTGACTTTGGAACACTCTTGGACAGCGGGTCCATTGCCAGCCTCGCTCCCGGTGAAACCCAAGACGTCACGGTTTCGACCGTATTTCCCGAAGCGGGCTTCCGATTCATCTCCGTTGAGATTGACCCGAGTGATTCGATCGAAGAACTATTCGAAGAGAACAACGAAACCAGTCAACTTCTGAGCGTTGGAACGCCTGATCCGGCGTCGGCACAAATGGTCGTTGCGTCTGATGAAGTTTCCGCGGCGTGCGGCGTTTCTGTCGTAAGCATCACCGGCAATGCGACGTACAACTTTGAGTCCTCTTCGGGCACCGAAACGTTCCCGGTTCAAGGTGGACGGGTCAGTGTAACGATCATCGATCCTTCCACGTCTAATATCGTGGGAGTCTTCACCGGTGGAGTGACCGGGCCGAACGGGAGCTATCGTCAGGTCATTGTGACACCGGCAGGCGAAGGCACATTCGCACTGCGTGTCCAAGTAACTGATGAAACGTCCATCGGTGAATTCGAAACAACATTGGATGTCCTTTCCGACGAATCCTGCCAACCAGAGGAACCAGATCCCACACCGGCAATTCTCCTTCGTGTTGCGGACAACACCGTGTCGGAAACAGCTGGTGCCGAAGCGACGTTAGCGACAGTCACTCGCCGTAATTTCACGGATACTTCGGAAGATCTGACAGTCTCTCTCAGCAGCAACGACGCCAGCGAAGCGACCGTTCCAACACAGGTTGTGATTCCGGCGAACGAGACCTCCGTCAGCTTTTTTGTCTCGGCCATCGACGATGAAGTGGTTGACGGTTCGCAGCGCGTGACTCTTTCCGCCGAAGCGGCTGGCCTCATTGGAAGGACTTCCTTGTTAGTCGCGGATGATGAGGCACCCCCACCGCCCCCGCCGACGGGCACGTTTGACATCAGCGTGATCGCTGACGATATCTTCTTCAGTGACGAGAACCCAGGGTTCAACGAAACGATCAACATTCTTGCGTCCATCAACTACACCGGCTCGGAACCGGTCTCGAATGTGCCGGTCACGTTCAACGACATTTACCCGATCGACGGTGTGTTGAGCACCGTGCCCATTGGTAGCACCGTTGTGAGTTTTCCCGACGCGGGTGCATCCGGGCCTGTCATCGTTGGAATCCCGTGGACTAATCGCGCCGAGGGTGTGCATGTGATTCAGGCGGTTACGGAACCTGATTTCCAACAATCGTCAACGGCGAATGATCAAGCGACACGTTCGATCGTTGTGGGGTCCGATGGATCTGAAACGGTCACGGTGAGTTACCAAGACCCGCCGGTCTTGCTCGTTGATCTCGATGGCAACGGATTGGTGACGCCCGGTGACACGCTGCGCTACGCCATCGACTTTGAGAATACAGGTTCGACCGATCTCACCGACGTGCAATTGTTCGACGACTTTGATGACAATGCCTTGGGTTTGCCATTCAATATTTCTGACGGCGGTACAGCAACGAGTGAAGCGATCTCATGGAACGTTGGGAGCGTCCTTGCGGGAGTCACCGGATCGGTGACCTATGATGTCACGATCAATGCCGTTGCCGATTTCCCCTCAGGAACGAACCTGATCAGCAACTCGGTGTTTTTAACCAGCAATGAAACGGTACCGGTCGGTGATGACGTGCAGTTGGGTGTCGTCTTGGAAAGAACGGCACCGACAACAACCGCAACGCTTACGCCAGCAGCCAACGCAGCCGGATGGAATAATAGCGATGTCGAACTTGTCTTAAATGCTGTTGATAACCAGGGAGGGTCGGGGGTCAGTTTGATAGTTTATTCCGTTGACGGTGCGGATCCTATTGCACAAGCGGGAGACACTGTCACGTTGCCGTTCACCGAAGAAGGTGTCTTTGCGGTTGCCTTTAACGCAGTGGATACGGCGTTAAACGTCGAAGGATCGCAGACGATCGAGATTCGTGTCGACAAAACGAATCCAATCGCTGGGGCCGATGCGATCACGGTTGACCAAGGAGCAACGAGTAACGCCTTGAATGATGGAGCAAATTCGGTTTTGGGTAACGATAGCGATGCTCCGCTGAATCAATTGGTCGTGCAGCTCGAGTCTGGTCCGAGTTTCGCTGCCAACTTTGCGCTCAACGCTGACGGTACATTCACTTACTCGCACGACGACTCGGACAACTTTGCGGACTCGTTCAGCTATCGAGTGTTCGATCAAGCAGGCAACAGTTCCGTCGCAGTCGTTCAAATTACCGTTATTGAAACTCCGAACACGCCACCGGTCGCTGTGTCCAACTCAGTGGTGGGTGTCGAGGATACCGACGTGACGATCGCACTCGGTGGAACCGATGCCGATGGTGATTCCATCACAGCATCGATTCAACAACTCCCGACCGACGGCCGCATTTTTCAGACGGCGGATGGAATCACTCGAGGGGACGAAATCGTGACCGTCGGAACGGTCCTTACCGATGTCGAACGCCGTTTGATCTTTACCCCTGATGCCGATGCAAATGGAAGCCCGTACTCGAACTTTTCCTTCATTGTGGATGATGGGGAAGACGTGTCGGATGCGGCGACGGTTTCGATCGAGATTCTCTCTGTCGATGACGCGAACGATGATGCTGTGTTCTCAGACGAAGACACCGTGTTGAATGGCGATGTGTCAAGCAACGACACGTACTCCGGAGATGTTCTCTACTCACTGAACTCAGATGCTACGAATGGCACGGTGATCGTAAATGCCGATGGAACATTCAGCTATTCTCCCGCCGGCGACTTCAATGGAATCGACAGCTTCCAGTATCTCGCGACCGACACGAATGGCGACGGGGAAATCCAGTCGGTTGTTGTGACTGTCAAAGCCGTTGAAGATGCAAGCGACGATGTTTTTACAACAGAAGAAGACACCGCCCTCAGCGGTGATGTCTCGGTCAATGATACTTTCGCCGGATTGGTTGACTACGAGTTGGTCTCTGCAACGACCAACGGAACGGTTGCTTTTCTGGCAGACGGTACCTTTACGTACACGCCTGACGATAACTTCAATGGTTCCGATGCATTTACGTATGAAGCGAAAGACATCAACGGCGACATCGAAACGCAGTCGGTCGTGATTACCGTCGTCCCTGTCAACGATGATCCAGTGATCGCGCTAACGGGATCTGCCGGCAATGAACTTGATAGCGCAGATCAGTTAGTCAGCTGGCAGGTTTCCGACGTCGATGGCAACCTGGATACCGTCGAGCTTGTCGTCGCCCAAAATGGTATCGTGCTGCCGGCATTGTCTGGCAACGTTGCCGCCGACGGCGAAGTCGACTTCAATTCACAAGGGATTGGAAGCTTCAGGATCGAAGTCATCGCGATCGACTCCAACGGAGCTGTGGTTTCTGTCGTTCAGTTAGTCGAAGTGATGGATGATGATGTCGATTCACCCATTGTTGAGATTGCTGGATCAAATGGAACCGAATTGGAAATCGATACGAATGAATACTCTTGGACGGTCGAAGATGCTTCGGGGCTGTCGGCGTTTTCCGTGACCGTAACTCGCGACAACGGGGATGGCCCAGTCGCGATCTTTTCGACCACGGACATCGCCGACTCAACTGGAAGTTTCAACTTCGATGACTATGGAGTTGGAATCTATGAAGTGCTGGTGGTTGCGACCGACGCCGATGGGGATTGGGCAGGTGACGCGGCGAGTAGCAACGCCGGTCGTACTTCCGTCGTCGGCGAACTGTACATCTCAACTACGACCCGAGCGAAGTTGGAGGTTGAAGACGGTCAATGGGTTTCGCTGCACCGGGCAGACGTTACCAGCACCAGCGACGGAGACGTGCTCTTTGATCATTCACAGCTTTCCCACCCGTGGTTCTCGTGGTGGACGCCAAACCTCAACGCATTTCACATGCTGGCAGACGGTAGCATGGTTCTTTCAACCGATGGACGCGGAAGCATCGGCGGTCAAGATTTCCGAGATGGCGGGTTGGTGCGATTCTTTGGAGACGAATGGCTCGCACGGAATGCGGACAATCCGGGTGACCTACACCAAACCGCCCGGATGATCTCCACGGAGCAGCAATTATTCGGGAATCGGTCTTTGTTGACCGGAGTCGATGCGATCAGCATCGCACCGGACGGAAATCTGGTCATTTCGCTCGATCGAAATCGGTCGTTAGCCGATGGCCAGTCCTATCATCGTGGAGACTTGATCAAGGTCACCTTACGACAGGACGGAACGCTGGCATCCAGTGAACTGTACTTCAGTCATGAGGTGCTCGATGCGACAGGATGGCGATTGTTCGGACGCTTCTTCGACCAGGGAGTCAATGTCGATGGCGCACACGTGATGGAGGATGGTCGAATCGTGCTTTCGGTCAGCAGTACGGCAACTGCGGGCGACACGGAAGATCACTTCCGTGATGGAGACGTATTTGTTTACGATCCTGAAACCGATCTCGCAGAACTTCTGTTCGATGAAGATAGCTTCCGTAGGAATGAAGAAGTCGATGCAGTCTTCATCGGCCTGGGCAACGGTGAGCTGAGCCTGATTGACGAGCAGTCGTGAGCGAAGTCCGAGAGACCAGACTCCGTATCGGATCGGGCTAGGAGTCTTTTCTCGCGCAGCGCACAAAGGGAATGGCAAAGCTCGGGGGTGTGCTGCGCGCCCCCCGAGCTTTGTTGTTGAACTGCTTCGCGCTACATAGTCGCCGATCGCTCCGCCGATCGTAGCGTTCCGTTCTGTCGTCATGCGGAGCA
>JBCDEM010000071.1:0-9113 GCA_039179795.1 Planctomycetota bacterium
CATCGCGGTACTCGTACTCAGCATCGCGGTACTCGTACTCAGCATCGCGGTACTCGTACTCAGCATCGCGGACATTGCGATGGCTGCCACTCAATTCCTTGGCGACTACAATCGATGATGCGACGTATTCTATTGGCAGTCGATCAACGTCGAGAAGGTTGTGGTCAAAGATCGGCTCGTTCATTCGTGCCCGGATTCGAGTAGGAGTACGAGCACCGGGCTGCGCCCTGAGTACAAGTACGATGCCTTCATTGTCAGAACGACCGCGCAAGCCGTTCGTCGGTGCACGGCTTGGTCCCGACTATGGATCTTCGACGTACTTTTACTCGTGCTCAGCGTCGCGGTACTCGTACTCAGCGTCGCGGGCGATCGCTGCCACTCAATTCCTTGGTGACTGCAAACGATGATGCGACGTATTCAATTGGCAGTCGATCAACGGTCGTGGTCGAAGATCGGCTCGTTCATTCGTGCCCGGATTCGAGTAGGAGTACGAGCACCGGGCTGCGCCCTGAGTACAAGTACGATGCCTTCATTGACAGAACGACCGCGCAAGCCGTTCGTCGGTGCACGGCTTGGTCCCGACTTTGGATCTTCGTCGTACTTTTACTCGTACTCAGCGTCGCGGTACTCGTACTCAGCATCGCTGGCTTGCGATTTCGGGCCGAAAACACAGCAATTCGCAACGGATCCATCACGGTAATTGTCGAGGATGTTGGCACCCGTCGAGTACAAGTGCAACGACACTACCACTTTCCCAGTCGAAACGTTCGTTTCATTTTGGGATAATCGTCACCACATTGCTGGATCCCGCTACAAAGATCCGTACACTCTTGTGCATGGGGTTGGCCTCTTGGTTTCGATCGATTGAAATACCAACCATTCGCGTCGAGTAGCAGTGTCGTGCACCGAAGGATCGCACGGCGTCGTTTTGATGGAAATCACATTGGCGGTCGTTAGCGAT
This sequence comes from Planctomycetota bacterium, assembly GCA_039179795.1. Classification (GTDB taxonomy): domain Bacteria; phylum Planctomycetota; class Planctomycetia; order Pirellulales; family Pirellulaceae; genus Rubripirellula. The sequence goes on from JBCDEM010000071.1 coordinate 962, forward strand.
GACCGTCTTACTCGGTCTTTGAATCCGTCGTCATGGGAATCATCTATTTTGCGCTTGCCGGATTTGTCCTCTACGTCTTTTGGGCGGTGGCAAAACCTCGATGGCATTTTCAAATTGTCGTCACACCTGACGCGGTAGAGTTTGTGCACGGAATTCCCGATGCGAAACGCGTCTCGTACGAGACATTCTTTTTGAATGACTTGAGGACACCGGAAAAACTCGTGGTCTATGGGCGACGTGAGAACAATGGGCGACTGATCACCATGATCAATGGGACCGATGACGTTGGACTAAAACAGCAAGTCCGCAATTTTCTCCTTTCGGCCGGTTGAACAGGCACTGCGCGATTTCCATGAGAGTTTTCGCAAACGCTTTGACCTTGATTTCGACCGCTTGGAGCCGGGAAGCGTGTTTAGGGCAGGACCGTGGGAGTGTCGCGAAGAGTTGATAAAGTCGATTGAGCACTATCTCAAGTAGACTTCATCGTGACGGCGAATAAGGGTGTTGGCAGCTAGCGTCTTTCCCTGGCGATTACGAGCAAACGCACCGCCGCGCTGAGCACGAGCACGGTTAAGAGTCTTGATGGATCGGGAACGACCGCGGAGCGGTTCAACAACAAAGCTCGGGGTCGCGCAGCGCACCCCGAGATGTGACCGTGACCTTGTACACGCACCCCGACGAGGTGCAACAATTCGCGTTTGCCATCCCCGGTCGTGACTGCGTGATGCGAGTCTTTTGATGTTCAACGCCCCCGGCGTAGACATGCGGGATTTGAATACCGAAACACACTTACTCCTTGCTGAAAATCGATACGTGATATCGATAGGTGGAGGCACTTCTAGGCCATGTGAAATGGGTGTCTCGCTCGAACGTGTCGCTGATCCCTTTATCCCCGTATTTGACTTCTCCCCGTATTTGACGAATGAAGAAGGCCATACCGAGCTAATGACAATACGTCTTGAAGTTGCTCTCCGTTCGATGTTCGAGTTTGATTCAACTTCCGTCGTTGCCGATTGTCTCGACGGTGTTAGTGATTTTGATGCGCAAGTTATTCGGTGCATGTCGGATCCTATCGAAGTCGTTCGGTACCTTGCTTCGGAACTGGATGCTCCCGAAATCATCTTAGACCTGCCGTTTGATCGTGTTGACAGACTCAACATGTCTTTGCTTCATACGAGTGTGGATGATCAAACGCTCTTTTCGCTCGCGTGTGAATTTGCGGAGAATGTATTACGGGTCTACGAAGAATGGAACGATAGCGATGCTCGACCCCGTGAAGTGCTCGAGTGTATGCGCGATTGGTTGGCTGGCTCCTCCTCCGATGCCTCGCTGCGAAAATGCCGCCATAGGTTGTTCTCACGCCCAGCATCGTACGCCATCGCTCGCATCCCGGCTGCTCCTCAGGCAGCTTTGGAAGCCATCAGGCACGCGACGAATCCCTGGGCTTGGGCTCGACACTGTGCGGCTCCATTCGCCGCGCACAACTCGTCAATGAACGCCCGTAGAGCGGCCGCTGACGACGAAACAGAATTGAGTTGGCAGATCGACTGTGTGCGGACTGCGCTTCGATCAAGTTTTGAATGAATAATCGAGCGAAAATATTCATGGCACTGATGAGCAAGCCATCAAGCTGCGTACCATAGCTGGTAGAAACTAGTCATACGCCGAACAATCGCATGGCCATTCGGCCGTCCTCGATGAGGATGTTGTTGGTCGTAGGGAGAGATTCGTAACACGCGTGCTGGCTAGCCATGGGATTTCAAATGAACGGACCAGACGAGAATAACTTTGATTCCGAGGAGAGCCTTGAAATCGGCGTGAACCCGCATGCGCTTGCGGATTCTTTGTGCGACGAGTTTGTAATTGAGATCGACCCGCTATCGGACGCAGTGTTATTGAACGAGGTCTTTGATTTGATCCCGGATACTTGGCACCCACTTGAGGCAATCAGGGACACGGTATCGGTACCGCTACCGGATTATATGGTGAAATTGTTGGAATGTGCTCCGAAGCAGATTTTCATACGACACACGTCTTGGATTGGTCGGGAATTCGATAGTGAGCATCCGTCTTATATGGTCACCATCGCGAATGCGGCATCATTGGGAGTCAATACATTCTTAATCGATGTGCCAAGGCCTGACATCGGATAGTATTTCGTGACACACGATTCTGCGGCGAAATAGATTTGGTTCGCCTGCTGATGTTCAGTCCGTTAAATTGCCATCTGGCACTCTTTACGCTCGATGCACAGCAGTCGGAATTGCCTCGTGCTGCGACCGGTACCTGACGGAAGATGCATGACCCAGTGGAACGTCGAACACGGCGACATTCTTGACCACTCGGCAGACGGCTTGCTTTGTTCTGCGAACCCGAATCTGAACCTGTCGGGAGGTGTCGGTGGTGCGTTTGCCTTGCGATACGGGACTGAAATGCAGGAGTTTCTGCACGAGTCTCTTCGTCACCAATCGCTCATCCACATCCCGCCTGGCGACTCGGTGATTGCACCATCGTGTGGCTCTCCGTTTATCGCCATCGCCCATGCAGTCTCCATCGATGCGTTTTACGAGACTGATATCGATACGGTGATTCGAACCTACAGATCTGCAATACGCGGCCTTGCGACACACGACTGCCGCACGATTGCAGCCGCGTGCCTCGGATGCGGATACGGTCGTATGACCACAGACGCATTTGCATCTGTATCGGCGCGGCTTTTCGGGATGCACTTTGATGGTGTGGGAAGAATCACGTTGGTGACGACGAACGCAGATCTTGCCGAACGGCTTGCGTCCATTCTGGCAAACGAGAAGCGAGGGTGATCATCTTTCAATGCGGCGAAGGACGGTTGCTACGTTTTCTTCGCCGTTTGTAAGTCGATCGCTTTTCCGGACGAACATAATCCTTCCGCAACTCGGCATTCGGGACGTCGGTAACTTCGGGCGTCGGAAACTTGGGACCTCATTGAAATACTTAATTCGTTCTTTCAATGCGGCGTGGATGACGCATGTTGCGAAACGACGATTCAATGGGAGGGCCTTCACGTTAGATGCGACCGAGTCCTCTCGTTTTGTGGAATCTTGCGAAACAGCACTTGGCCAACATAGAATCGATGAACTCAGCGTCAGTGAAATCTTGCGATTGGTTTTCCGCAGCGGCAATCCGAATCTCGGAGTTCTGACTGATGCTTGCCAGAAATGAAAGGCTTCAACGAAGCCACCGCGCGCTTTCGAAGGCTTCAATGGACCATCGCAACACAATCAGCGAGCTTTGCAGTGATGGGCATTGATCCGGTCGTTCATGGCAACCGCCGTCCACGTAGTGAGCCATTGCAGTTTGATCTTCGCTACTTGTTTCTGTTGGTAGCGCTCAATGCGGTCAATTTTGCACTCCTGCGATCGGCCGGTTGTTTTGTTGCAGTGCTTGCCATTGGGCCTCTGATTTTGACTTGGCTCATCCACCGATTTCGCATCGAGAATATGGTTTGCGGAATGCTGTTTGGAGGATTTGTCGCTGCTGTCATTGTCATTTTCGCTGCAAGCCTCTTTGGTCCGGTCGCTCCGGTGGAATTCGTTTTCGCATTGCTTCTCTATCCGGTGCTCGGTTGTGCATTCGCGCTAACGTACGTGACTCATCAACAACTGCGCCAGGGACGATAACCAGCCTCAACTCTGAGACACGCATCCATCGTTCCCTGTCGCGCAGATGCATCGTGGCTGAACTGAATCCCTCTCGCAGGTAGCAACAATGTGCATCGGAGTAAGGCTGGTTCTATAGATCTGGCAACTTACATCAGGCGAAAACATCTGAAGGTGACCGCGCCACGGTTCGAACCAATCGCTATCCCTCGTGCACGCTCGTGTTATTGTGTCCGCAAACGAAATGCAATTCATCGGATCCATCGTTGGACTGGCTGTCGGCGACGCGATGGGATACCCCGCAGAGTTTCGAAGGCGATCTCAACTGTTGGCTGAGATCGGGCCTGAAGGAATCACGGAGTTTATCGCGCTCAAGGATGCTCGTTTTTCCAGGCCCCGCTTTACCGGCCCCGATCAACCGCCGGGAACGTTCACTGACGACACACAGATGACGATCGCTGTTGGGGAATCGCTGTTGGAAGCAGGCCACCGCGAACTCGATCAGCTCATGGTGGAGATGAGTCAGCGATTTGTCAGTTGGTCGTGCTCAGATAAAAACAATCGGTCTCCTGGCGGGGCTTGCATGGAGGGATGCAGTAATCTTTCGCGTGGCGTCCATTGGCGCGATGCGGGTGTTGCACAAACAAAAGGGTGCGGCAGCGCGATGCGAGTCGCGCCGATCGGATTGTACTACTCCGATCTTGATCAAGTGTCGACTGTTGCCCGCGCTTCGAGTCTTCTTACCCATGGACACGACGCCGCATTCGCCGGTGCGGCCGCCGCGGCGTTGATGGTCGCCATGGCGGCCAGAGGTTTCGGGCCGGAGCAGATTTATCGGGAGATCGATGCAAGGTGTTGTGCATCATCCGAGGATTTTTCCGTCGCTTGGCGCAAAGTCCCAGAACTATTGACGATTTCACCTGATCAAGTGCTCGTTGAAGGTTGTTTGGGCGAAGGATGGGTCGCGGAGGAAGCGGTGGCGAGTGCGATGTATTGTTTTTGGCGTTCTCCTGACGATTTCAAACAAGCGATCTATACCGCGATCAATTCCGATGGTGACTCCGATTCGATCGGCACAATCACCGGATCGGTCCTTGGAGCTCGGCTGGGAGTTGAGGCCATTCCGAATCGATGGCGGCAAACTGTCGAGGATTCCCAGTATTTGCACGAACTTGGCAAGAGGCTGTGGTTGAATCGTCGTTGCTGATCGTTCACTGTACTGTAAGAGTCGATAGATGCCCGAAAACATCAATGCGATGTCATTTGGTTCGGAAGGCACTTACTCGAAATGGCGACCAGGAACGTGGTTGGTTAAGCGATGGATTTAAATTGTTGCTTACGCTGCTCGTTGACTTAATGCCTATACATTGAAATGCGTTTTTCGATCCGCACTCTTCTAGTCTTTTGCGCAGTCTTGGCAGTCGTTTTCACCATTGGCTACCGAGAACGCTCGTCGTATCTGAAGCGCGACGCCCGGAGATACTATGGCAAATTGACTCTACAAGTACCTATTGAGCCTGCGGGGTTCGGCTACTATCTCGACGGTGGATCGATTCCTACGACGTTGGTTGATTCAAACGGAGTTTCGTTGCCGCTTGTCGCCAGTCCTTCCGGCGGGATATTCCCTGGAGATACAACTGCTGTCTACGTGGGAACCCACGAGCAGATGTGGGCAACTCGACGAATTCAAATGAACGGACAGCCAATCAACGCTGCCACAACTGGATTGGATGAACCTCCCATACGACTTAAACGAGCTTCACCAACGGCAATGCGTATAGCGGACTTTTTGGAGGATGCGATCGAAGCTTCGTTGCGTTCAATCGAAGACTTTGAGCCACAAAATGAATGGCAGCGGTGGTCTCTAGAAGCAGGAAATCGCGAAACGGAATTGTTGGGAAAGCGCATGATTGCGATTCTCCGGGATGATCGATCATTATCGGAAACCCACGGCAATCGGACGGATATGCCGCCAGAGCCGAACTACGAGTCAGCGCCTTGGGTGCGGCGTTGACGCTACGTGACCTGAATCATCGGATTCAGTTCCGACCGGCGGCGCTCTTTCGCCTGACGCGGGTCGTTCAGCGAAGGAGCATGATTTGGCGAGATTCAGAATATCGTCATGGTTGGTGGGTGTATTGGTGATTGCTGTCGTTGGTACGCTTAACAGCCGTGATAGAAGAACGGTCAGCGATCCGTACTATGCTCCCTTGATCGGGGCCACATGGCACCCACCGCCTTACGACTTGAAAGAAATGGCGGTAGATGTTCACTACGATCGAGGCTGGCCAATTTGGCACACGCGGCGAAGTGAGTGTTTTGCGGCGCACAATGCTCCGCTCTATCTTGCAGGAGGCTGGAACGTGACTTCGGCCAGTGATGATGTGGATCTCGAAATCACGTTCGATGAGGAGTTCGATATCGACAGCGCAGTGCCGTCGCCTACAGATCGGATTCGCCTCCTATTTGATGGATTCGTCGCGTTAGCAGTCTTTTCTCTTTCGGTCATTTTGTCTGAGTTGGCTTCTCGCTGTGATCGCTCATCGAATCGTCGCCGACAGAGTATTGATAATCACTCGAACGCCATCTAGACGAGGCGAAACCGCGACCCAGAGGGTCTCCAATAGGGTGTCGGACACCCCAAATGCATCGGAAAGGAATCGGTACACACGAAACGCGCGGAACCGCGACGTGCGTGCCTGCGTGTTGGGCAGCGAATCGCGACTTTGCATCGACATCTTCGCGGGCTTTCCCATAAGTCGAATTAGTGGTGGCGTGATTGACCCGTACCACCGAGTGGCCTTCATTGGCACGGCCATTGCGATCTGGTAGCGATTGAATGGAAGGAAGAAATCGTCACACACAATCGTTACGAGAAAAACCGAGAATGGACACGCCGAGAATCGCCAATCCCGCAGCGGACAGCTTTCGTCGGAGTCAGGATCGATGGGCGACAACACGCTCAGTGATGGGGCAATCCGCGGGCGGCGTCGCACTCGGGGCACTGATGTGCATTGCGATAAAAGGATTGGGGTATGACCTCGGTACACGTTTCAGGACAGACGATGGCCATTGGGTTGTCGTACAAACGCAAGACGGTCGATGGATCCACGACGCGAACTGTCCGGGTTGCGATTCCAACCAAGCGTCACACTACGGGCGCTAATGGTCACATCAACGCACGAGAGATGAATGGTAAGACGATCATGTCATGGGTTTGTCGGCGACTGCGCCTCGCAGGAAGATGCGAAAGGGTATTCCACTTTGCGAAGAAGGGACTTGCCCCCGGTGATTCCACGAGACTAAATTCGATCATGGTGGTCTCCGCGTCGGTTGCTGCCGACGAATTTGTTCCATGATCGAGTCTGCCATGAGAAACCGAACGAACGCTTGCTGTGTTTCCGTCCAGGTAGTGGTTGCCGTTCTTTCTGCATCGGCACTGTGTAAATCGGCTGCGTGCGAGGAACTCCCTCCAGAAAGCTTTTCCCAAGCTGAGGCCTATCAAAAGTTGCTTCGGACTCACCAAGTTAAGGGTACGTCTACGGACCGACTGTCAGGTGAACAGGAATTTGTCCGGTATGAGCAAGTGGGTGATCAAGTTGTTCGGAGCGAGACTCTTGATGGATTAACAGATGTTTCTGTTCGCAACCACGCCTATTACTTCCGAGTGATACGGCCGGTAGAAGGCGGTAAGTGGAATGTCGTTTATGTGAATCAACAAAAAGACGAATCTGGCAGCTATACCCGCCCATGCCACGCTGGAACACGCCTGGGATTCGCTATGGAAACGGTTTGGGGAGCTTTGCAGAAAAACCACTTGGATGTCGTCAGCATCACGGCTACGTCAGACGATCCCAACTCGGATGTGACCGTGAAAATGGTGTGTTCAGAACAAGCACCCGCTGATTTTCGAGTCGATAGTGGAACGTTTGTTTTTTCCCGAGAGCATTATTGGCTGATCAAAGAGGCCAGGCTGTCGGAAACCTTGCCAAATGGCGGTAGCGGGGTCGTCCGGATCGAACATGAGATTTCGATATGTGAACCGCTTGATCTTCCTGTCATTTCGAAAAAGAAGGTCAATGGCGTCTACATGCAAGCCGACCCATCGGGACCCGAGGTCATCCTGAACTATGAAATTGATTACGCATTCGACAAGCTGATCGACGATGATCCTAATCGCTTCAAGTTGACGCGTTTTGGCCTTCCCGAGCCAGACTGATACAACGGCTTTCGCAAGAGGTCGCGTCAGCAAGAACAAGCGATAGTTCCGGGCTAACTCAGGCGGTGCCGAAACCGTCAGCACCCGCCAGAAAGAGCAAGAACGCGAACTGGCACGTTGCTACCCAGGCCGTGGAGCCAAACGGGGACATGCCTTGTTTGTGCGATCAGGTGAATTGCTCGCAATCGAATCGTTGGCTGTCCTGAAGTCAAAGAAACTTTGCCTGTCCCCAAATGGAAGAAAATTGGTGGATTGCATGCAATCAAATCAGCCAAACGGGGACATGCATCAGCCA
>JBCDEM010000026.1:0-106667 GCA_039179795.1 Planctomycetota bacterium
GCAAACGACTTCTAACTGACTCGGTTCACAACGGACCGAAGAAGCGTTACCCAAGAAGGCGACCCCAGGTCAGCCGGGCTTCTTGAACAGAGCCCTTGAACATCGGCTCGTGCCTCGCGATGTCAAAGGCTTAATGGTTATCCGACAGCTTGGGTTGAGGCAACGCATCGGTAAGCATCAGACAGTCTTCCCATTTGCCGACCGAACAACCATCAAGCGAGTACAAATCAAGGTCAATCAACGACGATTGGCCACGCGGATATCTCGGGAAGTGGAGTTTCGTCCTCGAAGCACTCAAAAGTTTCCGAAGCGTATGGTAATAGCCATTGCAATTCACGTTCCGTGAGTTGCCGTGAGCATGAAACGGTCACCGTATGGTCTCGATCGCATCGAAACACCTCAGCAACGACATCGCCTTTTGCATCGAGTAGTTCAACGCCAATTCCGTCACGGATGATGTCTGAGGCGATCTGGGTTCGCTGGCGTGAGATTGTAATGTCAAGGGTTAGGAGTGGTTACATTTGGTCGGATAACGGTAGCGATATGCGGGCGGCGGCGAGAGACTCAACCACTGCGAGAACGGCAACCAATGCCGCTCCGTCATCATCGAATGGTTATCCGCCCGTATCAACGTAATGAAAGGGGCCCCCAGACACAGGAGCAAGTCGGCCGCGCCAGTCTGACACCTCAGTTCCGATTTGCATGCAATTGTAATCGCCGTGAACAGCAAACTCAAAGGTTGCAGTCTCGCCGGGCTTCAGCTTGGTCCAGTGAATTGGCGTTGAATGCTGAGAAAACCAATCATCGTCACCGTCGCTTCCGCTTTGGGTGTAACTGAAGTTCAAGACGAGGCCAGAGTGCCCGATGTAGTAGAACGAAAACAGGCCGTCGTTACGCAAGGTGACAACATGTATGCGCCGACCATCCCAACGATTCGATCCCACAGTGATGGCGTGCCCGGAAATATTTGCGGCCGGGGAAAAGGGCAATGCAAACCAACACGCGATGGCTGTTAGCAAAACAGCAACGAGAAGTGAGCGAATAGAAAACCTCGGTCGTCGCATGAATTTCAGTCGGACAACGGTGGTGATCACCGGGCGGTGATTTGATTATATCGAGCGAAGCGAGGCGACAACCCGATACCGCTCCGTTGCATCACTTGGTTCTGCTCGTATTCGTCCTGCCCGTTAGGTTTCAGCGAGTATGCAACTTGATCCAGGGGCCAACCACGTGCCGCGCGACGACTTCGCCGAAGCCCAGATTCAATATAGACTTCAGCGCCAACCGACAAGCCGGACGGGAGGTAGTCGGAGCAGACCAAGTGAACGAGTACGTTGTCTCGTACACAATGAACCAAGTAAATAGGCAAATGCGGTTCTGCATCAATTGGCACGTAACCTCGTTCCTTATAAATGATGTCGATTTCACTTATGATCCAAGGGTCGCGTGGCCGCGTTGCTGCGTCACGCTCAGAAATCGCGACGGCAGCAATCGCACTGAATAGCAGAAACGCCAAGTAGTAGATCAATGATCTTATTTTGATGAGCAGAACGGTAGCGATATGCGGACGGCGGCGAAAGATTGTCCATTTCAAATCGGCCCGACTTCGCCGCTCCGGTTCACGGCGTTGTTATCGGGCGGCGGCGTAAGAGCCAAACGGCAATCACAGCATTCGATATTGTAGCAAGGAATAGCAGGCAGCTCGCAGCATCCCAGTGCCAAACGTTTATTTGGCGAACGGTACCAATCACCCGGCACGCGCGGTTGATTGTCCATTTGAAAGCGCCCGACTCGCGTGCTCGGGTGCATTGGATTGTTACGCCGCTTTAACTGTCGCGTTGCCAGTCATCCGATTGAACAATGTGAGTAAACGCGAGCGGGAGGTTGCGACGGACGAATGGCAGCAAGCTGCCGAACACAGTGATTGACTGGTGTAAGACCGCGATGATTCCTGAGGAAAAGTCAGGAGCCAGTAGATAGCACGGATCACCGTACGGAAGTATTTCTACCGGCCATTGATCAATGTGCGCGGGCATTTCCTCGAAGTGCAATCGATAAGATAGATGATTGTAGTTTTCGAAAACGTACCATGGGTTGCCGGGCTCATAACAGCATTTGAGAGCAGGCAAGCATTTGCGATGGAGATCATCAATGAGGAACAACCGTTCGGCCGAGCGACAGGGCAAATTGATGGCTGCGGTGACGTCCCACGTAGCAAATGGTCCGGGGACGCGTGGTTGCCCGGACGCGAACAACGAGTCGAGGCGATCAAACAAACACTCTTTTTCTTCGCGGTCTTGGATTTCATGCCATCCGATCGCGGCTTCCTTCTCTCTTTCACGTTCCCAGTGGGCAAGGGACATTTCGCGGCGACGTGAAGGGTCCGTCTCTTTACGAAGGAGTTCAAGGTACGAGTAATGCGAATTGTTCATCGATGGTCGCCTTGCGGCATAACGATCCGAATCGGCGGGGCCCGGGACTGGATTATCCATTTGTGAAAACTGACCACCGGGCCTCCGTTGCATCGATCTCGATGAAAGACCGAAAAACGTCCATCCAATCACTGACAAATCAACCGATCAGCAATCACAACCGAAACTCAAAAGTGCACATCACAAGTGCATCCGATCACCGTACGTACATACAAGAAAAAAACTAATGGAAACTCAACCGAAAACGCTAAACTCTTTCAGGAACCGATGGTTACGTGGAATTCTTCGACTCGCCTTCAATTGGCATGATTGTATTTATCGGCTCAAGAGACTGGTGCTGGAAGTCTCGATTTATGCATGTGTAAACTAGTAGTGTTCCGCAAAGTATGAGGATCGCACCCGGTCCAGTTGCAGCTAGTTTTGCCGTTGCATCCGCGCTACTACCTTCTACGTTCACTTCTTCCGTGAGTCCAAACCATGCCGCGATGATTCCCAAAAATGTGGTTGACAACCCTATGACCATTCCAAGGGTGACCTGCATCAACCTCACGGCGAATAGCTGACCATGCAGATCGTCGGTACTCACTTTAGAGTGAATCGTCCAGTACGTAATCAAAACACAAAGGTTGCACAAAATGAATAGCGAGAGCATGACCCAGATGAACGGGTCTTTGTGAATATCCTTCAGTGTTCTTGGCATGGTTCAATCCTAGGGTACGAATTCTGGATCTTTTACGCCTTCGAATCCGAATTCCGTTAGCGGGAATCGCGTCTTCGTGAGGCTCATAGTTGGTCGAAATTGGCCCGGCCGAACAAATGCGTCGTAGCTGAATTGAGCAAAGAACGAGTCAATAGCACGTCCTGTTTTTCGGTCGATGACCCTGACGAGATAGCGAAATCTGTAGGCGCCATTCCTAAGCCCGGCAATGGCGTAAGGGAGGAAAATCGAGACAGGCGTGTTCGTCGTGAATTCACCCGAGTTGTCGAGCATGACCCATGCGCCGGCGCAGCCGAGTGACTGCGACTTGTATCCCCATTCAGCTCCAATCTTTGAGGCCGGAACGGGGGTTTCCTGACCAACAGTCTCGAAACCAATGCCGTCGTCCGCTTTACGTAGTTGAGTAGCAAACAGATAAACACCGACCGTCAGCATCTCATTCGGCCGCACGTCGACGGTGAACATGAACGAATCACCTTTCTCACCGATTGCGCGAACCGATGTGTTGGTCCGCCATTTTGGAAGCCCGGTCGCGCCCTGTACGACGGCAGCAGCGTCTCCGAGGCGGCGCAGGGGTTCGTCTGCCATTGCCTGTGCCTGAAGCGTGACAGCGAGTATGACAATGAGTGTCACTTTGGTGTTCACGATTGTGCCCCATATTGGATAAGAGGATCTAAATCACGTAACGACCCGGATAACCGGGCCGGGAAGTAAGTTGAACGAGCGGAGCGAGACAGCGAAGTTTACCCGGCTCCGGTTCATCCGTCCGGTTCCAGGGATGCGTTGAGCAGTCTTTCAATCTCGACCAGCGTTTCGACGTAGAGGTCGTATTCATAGTTCGTAAGTTCACATGCCTTCTTCGTCAGTTGCATCGCTTTGATCACATCGCCATCGTGTTTGTCGTCACGTTCCAAGTAGACAATCGCCATCGCATGCATGCCGGGATGATCGTCTGGGTTTAGGCGAATTGCGATTTGGAGATCACACAAGGCAGCATCGAATTCCTCACGCTGGAGATATTCCATGCCACGATTGGAGTAGGCAAGAGAATGGTCAGCATCTGCTTCGATCGCCGATGTGTAGTCGTCGATCGCATCCTGGACGTTTCCAATTTGTGAATAGACTGCTCCACGATTGTAGAATGCATCGGCGTCTTCGGGTTCGAGGGTAATCGCGGCATCAAACGCAGCAATGGCAAGTGAGAATTCCCGTTGCATCGCCAGCAGTACGCCCCGCTTCCGCAGCAGTTTCGCAGTCGGAGCTACCTCAATCTCTGCATTGACGGACGCAAGTTCCCGATCAAGGCGGCCTGGATCGTCGAAGGTGGCAATTTGCTCGTCCATTGTTTTGTTCGCGAACTCCTTGTCAGCGAAAAGCGGTTGCTCAACGGCGGAATATCGCCAGCACGTGAAAATAGCAACAAGGGCTACTATCGAAGCGATGGTGCATGCAAAACACTTCATGGGATACGACTTACGTCGGATAACGGTACGGTTAACCGGGGTCGCCCCCATGAGTATCAACTTGTAAACGTGCCATGGCGACCTCCGGTTCAACCGATGGTTCGTCGGCCGTCTTGTGTCACTACAATCGATGACCGAGCAGACAGAATACCGCATGCTCAACTTCGTGTGGCGACAAACCCACGCCTCTCAACAATTGAGCCGATTTAGTAGTGCCCGCGGTTGCGCCGGTGGAAACGGCAGAAAGGAAATAACGAAGGAGTTGGCGATATCGCAGATCGCGGCGAAGGCAATCTCAAGACGCACTGACGCGGTTTTAGTGTAGGGCGCGCGATCTTGGTCAGGAACTTGTGTTCGATCAGGAATCAAGAGCTACGTCATTCCTTCGTCGGATTACGGCCGCGATGACCGAGTCGCGGCAATGTGGTTTCCATGTTTAAATGCGTTACCCGCGACTTCAGTCCATCGCGTGGTTCGCTGCTTCTTCCGTCCACGTTCTCAGTTTGGACTTGGCCCAAAAGAAACGTTGGTCGTGATCCAACACAATCGCTTCGCCAGACTCATATACGAATATGATATCGCTAATGTTGTCGAAAAACAGCTTGCACTTAGAGTCTCCGGAATAGGTCGCTGAGAACTCTCGAACACGATCGATCGCCGTTCGGGAGAGACAAACAATTGGCATGCGGCCCCAGGTGCAATGGTCGTCAGGAATGATCACAACGCGTCCTGACGGTGAGAACCCCGTGTGATCTAGAAGTCGTTCATAGATTGAATCGTCATCGTCCCAAACACCACCACGATCCTTCAGCCCGAGATCCGGTGGAGAATCCAGGTAAGGAACGCGTTCGCAAGAAAAGTCCTGGAAATGTCGCGCCCACGACATTGCCGTGACAAGGTCGTAGACGCCCATTGGACGGTCGAGATGTACTGTCGCCCGTGATTCGGGAAAGAACTTCCGAATCAATCGTCTCGTTTCAACTAGGTCAGGATCATTCCAATCCAAGAGGGCTCTCTTTGTCGACAGAACGATGAAAATCACGGGGATCGCGTCAAGGACTTGCCATCGCCCAAGATCAGTCCGCGATCTCCCGTGCATTTTGTGGTTCTGTCGATGTGTCGGTGATTGTGTTGCGTTGCAGCGCCAAAGCGTTCACGACGATACACGCAAACAACGCAATGAGCAAGTTTCGGGCGAGGATCAACGAGGAGGATCGTGGCTTTTCAATCCAGCTCTGCTGAATGATGCTCTGTGTGTCGGATGGGCTTCCAATAATTGGAGGGCCCGAATCGTCAGTCGCCATATTGGCATCAAACATGTTTTCAAATGCTGGAGTCCGACTGAATCGGGCGAACTGAATCTGTCCGATATCCGTCCAGTAACCACCAGCCGCCAGGCACTGTACTTCTCCATCGTGCTGCACAGCAATGCGTTGCCAATCGCTAGGTAGTTGAATCGGTGGATCGAGGAGCCACTCTTGCGAGTTAATGCTAACGACCAGTTGGTCGAACTCGTTCACATTCATACCACCGGCTCTTGTGTACCTCACTTCCGCATTCTCAATATCTGAGACGACGAAGTATCCATGACCAACGATGGCAAAGTCCAGTTCACGCCCACTTCGGGAAACGGTTGTCTGGCCAGTGGTTCCGGTGCACAGCAACGCCAACGCGACGCAAATGGCAAGGAGCAGCACGAAACGAATAGACATGACACTTCCCTGTGCTAATTGGCAGAAACGGCGGCCATCACCGGGCACGGCCAATATGGTTTCCATTTGTGAACGCGCCATGCCGTGGTCCGGTGGATGGCATGATTATGCGATCCTAATGTATGGCAAGGCATTCCTCTACGGAATTTCGATCATTCCTGGCGCGAGTTCAATTCCGGCATCTTTCAGTAAATCATTTAGGACTACCTGAGGATCTGGAGTTGTGGACACCCATGTTCGTGAAGTGCCATCAACTATTTCGATATTCCAGCACTCGAAACATATTGAGTAATCCACCGTTCTACCGTCGCCCGTAATGCTTAGGCCGTGACGCGGCCAGTGGCATGAAGCCTGCGCGTCACCTGCAGCTACCCCACGGTTCAGGGCGCGTAGAACAATTGCCTGTTGACGGTCGTCCAGATCCATTGCCCCGAGTACCGGGTAGTGACGAAACGTCGGTTGACCAGGCTTGGGATCTTCGATCCCGCGTCCGTCAATTGAGTACAGCGTCATCGCCGTGATTAGATCTGGCACGGGTAATGATGCTCGCGGCCATGCGAAGTAGAGCGACAGCACAACGAGAACGATCGAGCCGAGAATAAGTGCGATTCGTTTCATTCGCATAACGTTAGTGCTAACCGGGGTCGCCCCAAAGAGCAGCCACTCGTAAAGATGGCGACCTCCGGTTCAACCAATGGTCCAAGTAAGCCGCTGTCGCGGCGGGATTGAAGAAGTTGAAATTGTAGCGATCACGGAGTTTGCGATCATCGCTTGGTGGCGACCATTTCCTAAGGTTACCCTACAAGGATAGCGGGTTCTGTCCCCACGGCATGGATACCCAAGTCTGGACGGTTGTTCCGGGCAGGCTCACTGCAACGTCGCAACTGCAAAGCGACGTTCGGCGGCCTGAAGTAACCCCGTTTTGAGCCGCTGGCTGTGGGACTAGGTTCAATACCAGGTGACAACGAAAAGAATTGGAGATGTTGCGTTTTCGCAAGCTCAGAGCCAACGATCGATCCAACAAAGAATGTTCGTTCGCCCGCTATCGGTTCAACGAGGGCGTTGAAGCATGAATCACCCAGACTTTGTGAAACACGGCATTTTCATTCAGCGCCTCGCCTCGCGGAGCCGCAAAAGTCAAACACCCTAAATGCAGGCTCCGCGCCAATCAACACACTGGAATCATTGGAGCTCTCCAGGTGGACACAACGGCCAAGCGACAGTCGGGCTTCTTGAACAGAGGCCTTGGGCTTCGTCGAAGCAGGATTTGCAACTAGCCTTCTTCTCGCCCCATGTCGTTCACTGACCGACTCTGCCTCTTTGCCTCTTACCACCACGCGAAGCCAAAGGCTTAATGGTTACGCCGCTCTGATGCGGATTTCCGATTTCGATTCGGGAAACATTTGAAACAGTAGTGGAAATGGCGAGAGGATCAACCAAATCGTATAGGCCAGACACTGCCAGAATGCGTCCATGAACGGCGAACGTATTCGACGAGTGCCAATATGTTTTGGATACCGCGTCATGCGAAAATCAGATGAATGGTAAGCCGTTGCAAGATCAAAAAATGTTGCGAATGGAAATATGATCGGTGCATACGGATCTAATGTCCGTTCATCTTGGGTACGCCAGAGCGAGAGCGCAATTGAAACAATGCCAAACGGAATGGACAGAACGAGCAAGTGTTGCCCCCAGCCGGACAGCATCGCAATGACGGTGAAGAAACCTAACGAGACCGCTGCAATTAACTGTTTGATTGACCATCGCCGTTTGGATTGAGTTTCGATACAACAATCGGACGAGAGAACAAGTAGCAATCGTTGAAAATAATCCCATTCTGCTTTAGATAAACAGACTAAATGGTCAGTGCAGTCGTCGTAGTGACACCACACGGCGTCAACAACGTGGCGGACGATCGCATCGTCAGCACCACCGTATGCATCGAGCTGTTCATCAAATTGGAACGCGGTGATTTCGCTTGCGAGGAAGGCTCGGATCAGTGATGCGAGTGATTCACGGGTTCGCTCAGGCGTGACGATGCCATCTGAGACGGGAGGAGGCGGATCGTATGGATTTGACGCCATCTTCATTGCTGTATTCGCGGCATAAAATCACCGATCACCGGCATTGCGGTTTCCATTGTCAAAATGCGACGCCCCGTCCTTCGGTGCATCGGATGGTTCGCCATTAATCCGTGTCGCACCAAGTTCGCCCAATCGCGAATAGTTTGTGTTGAAAAGACTTGCGTCTGGGAATTCTAATCGGAATCGCTCTTTGATCTCGTCTGGAATTTTGATTCCTGGCAAGTAAATGGACTTGAGCGCTTTAAGATTCCAGAGGTGATCGAACACGGACACATCAGGAAACGGCTTGCGAAAGCTTATTGAGGTAATGCGTGTAAAACAGTAACTCTGAATAACGGCCGGTAGAAACCTAAATACTGGTGGAGTCTCAAGTGACCGATAACACAGTGCGTCGTAGTCGCCAACGTACATAGCACCACCAGAATGCCGGCTTGGCAGCTGGTCAACGACCCAGATTTCAATAGAGAACTTCTGCGCAAGCTCTGCTGCGACGCGTTCATCGTTTACCAGCTGGCTGTGGAGGACAACGGCTAGTGCGGCGATCTGCGTAAATGTTGTCAGCATGAAGAAGCCCGAACTATGGATTGAGCACCAAAACTGATACGGCCGAACGCCCCGCATCACCGGGCCGGGAAAGTTGAGCATCCGTTCGTGCCCGGCGCCGTGTGAATGCGATGGCTATCCGCGCATTAGTTAGCGCGATTCGATTCCACGCAGTAGTGTTTGGACATTAATTCTCCGACAAAAGTCCTTGGCAAGGGAGTTCCTCGATTCCACGCTAAACGAAACTCCGCGGGATCGCCTTCGGGGATTACATATTCGAAGGAACCCTGTGTGATTGTTCCGTGTATTTGGAAGGTGACTTCATCACCAGTGAACCTGATACGCCGGAGGACAGCTCCTTTGGGGAGTGTCCAATTGCAGCTTGTGCCATCGCTAAGGGAAAAGAGTGTGTAGCCATCACCAAGGCCCTCACCGTAAGCATGCGGCACACGCAAGACCTGAGCCCAACGATCCGAACCATCGAAAACTATGTCGGAAGTTTCGCGCGAGTAACGGGTCATTAATTCGCGTGTACGTTCGAAGCCGTAGGCGTTTAGCAATCCCTGTGGTCCCGCGTCGCGGCCAAAATTCAATGCCGTCCGATAGCGTTCAATCGCCAAGGCTCGTTGAGAACGCTGATGCGACGAAATCCATGCGCAAACGATAGCAGCCATTAACGGCAACAGTATAACGGTAGATCGAATTGAGATCTTCATTGCCGGAGCGAGAGGATTGATCGGATAACTACCGTGACAAGCAAGCGTAAAGCGATCACGTGATTATCCTGTTTCTATCGGCTAAAACGGCCATCCGAAAAGGCAATATCTGACGGCGATGATCGGCAATATGCCGCCAATGAACACCGCAAGCAGGAATAGCGCGACAACACTAATCTTGATCATACCTTGCGCTCGCACTGTGCCGGGCGGGCTGCTATCAGATCGACGGCTACCTCTGCCATTGACTGGTGGACGGTAAGGAGCGTTGGCGTTCATGCTATGAGTGACGGGCGGCAGCATCCGAGGTGTAACGGTCGCGGAGGCAACACGAACGATAACAGGATAATGGCAATCGTAACCCGGCAACCACCCAAGATCCATTAGAAAACACGCTGCCAGTCGCTCCAATTGATGACATGATTATTCACCAACTGATTTGCGATTGCGGAAGAATGACGCGAGTGCTTCGAATTCGACGGAGGGAACGCTGCAGGCTCCGATAACCAACAGAGACAGTCCCCAGTACTCCATTGTTGCTGGCGGCCCCGTATTGACAAGGTCTAGCCGATGCAAGGTTGCCATTGTTACGGAAGCAAGAGACACGTGCAGTACACCACTCAAGAAACCGGAGTACCAAAAGATGCCGTGTTTGCCGAACGTAAATCTTCTAAGCAAGCGATATGCGAGTGAAAGTAAAAAGACTCCACCAGCGACGGCCAGCAGCCTAGCCAAGCCATCTCCCAGCGCCCGCCGTGCGGCTACTTCCGGTCCGACGGACATGGCCATGCCGAAGAAAATGCCAGTGATTGCTCCGGGCACGAACGCCAGCAATGCAATTTGATTCTGTTTCAGCGGTGCCTTGTGGGCGACCGAAGTCGGTGAATTGCGACTGGGTTCATAAGGATTCATAGCATCGAGGCATCCTGCACAGGTTGTCACAGTGTTGTCGGACAACGTTTCACGATCACCGGGTTTTCACAATCACCGGGCCCGAAACGTTGAGCCACAATGACTGCGTTGCATTCGATTCGAGCGCGTTGGCGTCCGTAACGACGTCGTTGACCGTGCAACGCCTATGTGGTTCCATCGGCAAACGCACCATGCGGTGCTTCGGTGCGACGCATGGTTCGTCGATTTGTTAGGGCGTCACGTCTGTAGTGACCACACATGACGGGAGTTGTGACTGCAGCCATTGCCGTTGCGCGGTCGTTGCGTATGGTACCAAGACATGGTGGAGTCGAGTCAATTGCGAGAGTGGATTCGTGTATCGATGAGGGTCAGGTGCACGAATCTCAACGGCAGTAATGTGGTACTCAAAATCATCTGCAAACCAACGGACCGTCACGCGGGCCTGGGGCGTGAATGATCATGTAAATCCGTCTACGGTGGCCAGGCCCGCCCGATTCAACGCAAAGATCACCGCTTGTTCCGAAGTGCCGAGATCTCGCTCACGTCCCAAATTCGAATTGTGAACGAATGCACTTACGGTCCAAAAGATTGCGGCGGTGAGTGCCGTTACTGTGAACAACTGCCACAATCGAAACTGTTTCGGACAACGCATTTCTATGTTACGCACATACTGCGACCAAGGTTCTTTTCCGAAGGCACTCCATCCTACTCCTTTGCCGCTCGCTGGCGGCAAGCGTCACGCATCGCTTGACAAGCAAGCGTAGAGCGAACCATGGTTACTCCAGGTCCGCTTTGCGACGAGAGTCTACACCTTCACGAATAGTCACGGCGATTGCGGTTGAGATCAAAGCACATGCGGCAGCTAGCCCCGCAACCCAGTTGATGACAGGAGCAACGTCGGGGTATGAAGCCAGTGGTAGCACGATTGCAAACGTGCCAACTGCAGTCGGAACAGTCCACAGTGGAGCACGATTTTGAATATGGCGGCAGGCAAGGTATGCCCCACCAATGCCGAACACCAATGCGAGTGAAAGGAAGAACACAACAAGCCCAGAAAGATCATCGTTAGATCCGGTGGAACTTCGATGACATACGAAAGCGACCAACGCACCTGCGGCAAGCGCCAGGCCGACGTTAAGAATCACAGCGGCGAACATCGCCGATCGAATCGATGGCTTCGATACCGCGGTATGCGATGTTGGTTCGTAAGGGTTCGCGTGCAGTGCTGCTACTCTTGCTTGGGGTAACGTTGGGAATAACCGGGCCGCCGAGATTGATGGCCCATTTGAAAACGCGCGATCGACGGCTCCGTGTTCATGCCATTGATACTCATCAAGGCCTTGGGCGATGGTACCTTTCCACTCGACTCAAAGGCCGATTCGGTTTGGCTAAGCGTACCACCGTCCAACGGTTTCCATGATGAGATTCTACAACCATCAGCATCCATTTTGTTGCGGTGTCGATTTTTCGATCTATGGCCACCAGATAGCGTCCAGAAATACGAAGAACGCAACCATTACCCATGAAGTAAGCGCGGCGAGCACAGACAGTATCCCGACGACTGTGGTTGCTACTGCGGCGGTCGGGCCCGCGTTTCGTGAGTATACGTATGCGGATGTCAGACACCCTGTCAGCATTAGCAATACGGCGTGTCCACCATACAGGAAGAATCGCGTCATGAAGTGGTCAGCTGCAAATCCGATCGTCGCATACGCGATACATATAGACAATGCACCGGGAATGAGTGCCGCGAGTGCAACGACCGTAGTCGATAGCGAGCTTGAGCTGGCTGGCTGAAATCGATGCGATGCAAAGCTTGATGGTGCTCGGTATGCTTCCGATTTCCGAGCGGTGTCGCTGGATCTCTGGTGAGTCATGTCGGGAACCCAACTTGGGCCTCGTTCATGCACGGCGAACGGCGGTGGTCAACGGGTACGAACGGAATGCCCGCCATTAGGGAAAGTGTTTTGAGTCCCCCGGTGCACCACAGGATCAACCGCCTGATTCGGATTGCTGTGCTCGGTGATGAATAAATGACCTGACCATTTCGTTGGGCTCGGCACCGGCCCAAACCGTGCGAAATCTGCCCCCATCAATCCGAGTGACGGGGGAATCGGTTGTGTCAGGAACAGGATCAAAAGACCAGTCGACCTGAACCATCGATCGAAGTTTATCGATGTATTCCGTTTTCGAGATTGGATTTCCGTCGCTGTCTGTTCGCGAGAATAGCATCGGTTGCCCATCTCCTATCACGGTCGCGAGATCGTCCCAATTCGTTGGCCATTTACCGTCGTTCTGCTGCATGTAAGTCGTTAAGAGCGTGCCAGTATCCCACGCAGCGTAGGCTTCCGGTATTTCGCGGACGGTTCGAACAAGCGAAAAGGCAAGCCAGCCAACCGCAAACACAATCCAGAACGCTGCAAACCAAACAAGTCTACGTTTCGTGATGGTGCTCACGTCAATTCTTCATTCGGTTAACGGTAGCAACCACCCGGTCGCAACGAGAGATTCCCAATTGCCAAACACCCGTCTCGCGACGCGCGTGCATTGCTTGGTTCTGGGCCTTGCGTCACTCTAGTCGATGTTGCGTGAATAGAACAACTTGCGAGCAAAGTCCACGCATTCACGACAAATCGATCCGGCGTTTTGCTTGTAAATCGGGCGTGAGCGGGAGTCGTCGCAGAAATTGCAGCTCCCTCCATCGTCAGCTTTCGCTGAACGCTCAAAGTAGAAACTCGCGCGATCACAGCAGTCCGTGCAAATCCCATGATTTGGGCCGTCACCTAGCATGATGTTGGGCACATCGAATTCGCCACCATTACAGAATGAGCACCGTCGTGGTGGACGGCGTGGTTCGATCACATTCAGCTCAACGGTATCCAGGAATTCCTCCCACGTTTGCATTGACTTGAGCACTTGCTGCAGCGAGGGAATAACGAATGAAGTCACATGCTCCGATCCGCCATTCCTACGTTGCATCCAAGAATCACGCTCGACGAAACGGTGGGCTGTCAGTGTCTCATCGCATGCGTCCGTCGCGCAGTGATGCGGCACCTCGCCTTCATAAACGTATGACGAAACCTCCGGGACGTTCCCGTCGGTGAAACCGAAGCGATAGTAGGTTGCGCCGACGATGAGATCTTTTTCGTCCATTGGATGTTACGATCGAATGGATTGATCCTAGTTAAACAACGTTTGGATCACGGGGACCGAGAAAACCGTCCAGGAAGGACCGAACTCCGCCGCGTCATCTACCCCAGGGATCAACCCTGGTTCTCCTTCATCGTATTCGATCCCGGGCTTATAGTCTGCTTCGTGAGCGCAGCAGCCGTGTTTCTTGCGCACGACTTATTCGGGACGGTGACGGGAAACTCAATCGTGAGCGGCCGCGTGATGTCGACTCCTTCCGCAGTGAGTTCCGACAGACGGCACGATCAGCGTCATTAGAATCACTAGTCATGAACCCCAACGGCCAAATTTGAGCGCGCACGTTTTTCATCAGTGAAGTGGCGTATTGGTATCGATGCTCACGGCAAGAGACCTTCGAAACCTTCAACGGCCGCGGGCGTCCAAGTCCAACCGAAGTGTATCCGGGCAACACGTATGCCCAGTGGGAGCAAGAACAACGCGATGAGAACGAACCAGACCCAAAGTGGTGTCCGTTTCCCATCCGCCTTCGTGTAGTCGCTAACGTCGCTAAGTCGCTGTTGGTAAGCCATGGGGAATGCATGTCAGTTCGAGGTCGAGCGAACGCTTCGGTTCATCATTGCAACACATTGGCCAATTCTCACCCTGCATCATGAGCGGGATGTGGGGAAGGTGCCATAGGTGGCAATGGCATCACGTGAGTGTAAGTTGGCCGTCCCGCGGAAACGTGAAGTCTCGGTACCTGACCAACCCAAAATGCTGAGTGACGGTTATGGTTACCCGACACCTTCATTCATGCTGATTTCCCTATCGAACCCGGTCCGGTGTGGCGAATCCGTCGCGCCTCGTACAACAAAACGATTTTGCCGTGCAATGCGATCGGCGAATCCAATGCAGAAAGTCTGCGGTTTGTCATTGAACGCACCGCGCAGACTCCCATCAAATCGCTCAACGGAAGATCGCTCATCCGAGCGGATGAAACCCCTCGGGCGCTGCCTCTAATCCGTGCAGATGCGCAGAAAACAGGCGGCAGCGCTAGGCCACCCCTATCTGCATTAATGCGGCAAGGGTTCACCCTAGCGGCTGACAATGCGCAAATCTCTTCGAAGAAGTGCGACGTCCAAGATGGGGGTGTGCGGTTTGGTACGAATCATGCTTTTGATTGCAATCAACCGCACGAATTGCGATTTTCGGTACTCGGTCAGTTGGTATTGCTCGGTGTGCCCGAATTCAAATCCCCACCGATCGGAGCGATCCACTTGTCTTTCCGTACAACGTGGCTAGGGCCACGACTGACTTTTCTTTCTTTTCTCGCCGTTGCTGCCCTGACCGTTGGATGTGGCGATTCAGACATTTCGCTCGAAGACCTCGAAGAGGCTGCCGCGCAGATCGACGAAAGAGCGATTGATCCTGCCAGCGCGGGAGACGCTGTCGTTGAATTGTTGGAGCTCGAGAAGACGGATTTGAAGTTCGGCTTCATCAAACTGACCGACTGCGCCCCACTCGTGATCGCGAAGGAAAAGGGCTACTTCGAAGACGAGGGGCTGAATGTCGAGTTGCAATCGCAAACCAATTGGAGAGTGCTTCTCGATGCGGTCATTCGCAACGAACTCGATGGAGCCCACATGTTGGCCGGACAGCCAATTGGCTCCACGATCGAGAAAGACAAGCCGGCGCATATCATCACGGCGTATAGCCTGGATTACAACGGAAACGGAATCACCGTTAGCAATGAAATCTGGAAGCTAATGCAGGAGAATGACGATGCTCTTAAGTCGGAGACGCCCGAGCATCCGATATCTGCAACCGCATTAAAGCCGATCGTCGAGTCGTACAAGAACGAAGGCAAGCCCTTCAACATGGGGATGGTATTCCCGGTCAGTACGCATAATTACGAGATCCGTTATTGGCTCGCCGCGGCAGGCATCCACCCCGGGATGTACACCGAAACCGACACCAACGGCTACACGGACGCGGACGTGCTTCTTTCAGTCACTCCACCCCCGCAGATGCCGCAGACGCTTGAGCAAGGAACAATCCTTGGATACTGCGTCGGGGAACCTTGGAACCAGTTCGCAGTTGACGCTGGAATCGGAGTGCCCGTCACAACCAACTACGACATCTGGAAGAACAATCCCGAGAAAGTGTTCGGTGTCACGAAGAAGTGGAATGACGAGAATCCAAACACGCACCTCGCTGTTGTCAAAGCTCTGATTCGAGCCGGCATCTGGCTGGATGCGACGGACGAGAAGGGAAATCTCGTGAATCGCCAAGAGGCTGCGAAGTTGCTTTCTCTTCCGCACTACGTTGGAGCACCTGAGTCTGTCATTGCAAACAGCATGACGGGAACCTTTGTATTCCAGCAGACTGACGTTCGGGCGATGCCTGACTTCAACGTCTTCTTTAAATACAACGCGAGCTTTCCCCACTACAGCGATTGCATTTGGTTTTTGACACAGATGCGACGTTGGGGACAGATTAACGAATCGAAGCCGGCCAGCTGGTACGCCGAAACGGCGAGGAAGATCTACAAGCCTGAAGTCTATCGGAAGGCGGCAGAAATGCTGATCGCCGAAGGCAAGGCTTCAGCGGACGACTTCCCAGATCGATCGTACGACGGCTATCGCGAAGCGAGTAGTGACTTCATCGATGGTAATAAATACGACGCGAAGGATCCGATTGGCTACATCAACAGCTTTGCGATCGGCAACAAAGATTCAGAAGAGCTGTCAGAGCAGTAACGAGTAGGTGTGCACGACGTTCACCGTCGTGTTGAACTCATCGGTAAACGTCCACGCAAGGTGACCCGCCCACCCTGCGTGTTCGAGAAGCGGCCAACAAGAGTCAGACGTTGTGGACCGGTGCCCGACGTCTGCCCAGTGCCTGACGTCTTCCCCATTTCCTGACGTCTACCGGGCCGTGGTACACGAAAAACGCGTTGGCTTCATGGCGGAATCCCGAATGTAAAAACGAAACAGGCGATTTATGAAAAATCTGAATTGGCGTGGCAACGCGCTTAAATTCTGTAACGTCGCGGGGCTACCCATCCTTGAGCCCTTCGTTCGGCTCATCGCCGGAGAAGACGTGAAGGAGCAATTCAAGGGCATTGTTAAGTTCGTTGTATTGCCAGTCGTGGCGGTCGCTGTCTTCATTGGTCTCTGGTCCCTCGCTGCAAGGACGGTTGTCAGTGATAGCGTCAAGCTCCCGAATCCAACTGAAACGTGGAATGCGGGAACTGAGTTGTTTGCGATGCACGCCAAGGATCGGGCGAAGGACCGCGCAAAAAAGAGGGAGAAGACGTTCGAGGCTGTCAGTTTGATTGCGGAAGCGAAGCGCTCGGAACAGCTGGCCAGCACGGCGAGCGGGAAAGAGAAGGAAACACTGCTGGCCAATGCGAGCACGCTCAAACAACGCGCGGTGCAAGCAGCAAACTACAAGCCGTCGAGCGCTCCCACGTTCGTCGATCAGATTGTCACGAGTCTCAAAACGGTCTTCGTCGGCTTTGCCATCGCCACTCTGATCGCTGTACCGGTTGGCGTTTTGTGTGGAATGAACCCATGGTTTAATGCGGCGCTTAATCCATTCATTCAGGTCTTCAAGCCGGTCAGTCCGCTCGCTTGGTTACCGTTGGCGGGACTCGTTATCGTTTGGGCGTATGCCGACGCAAATCCGGACGATACCCTCGTGCCCAAATCATTTCTTGTCTCAGCGATCACGGTGTCTCTCTGTTCGTTATGGCCGACGCTCGTCAACACGACGCTGGGCGTGGCAAGTGTTGATAAGGACTATATGAATGTCGCCGCCGTTTTGAAGCTCTCGTGGTGGCAGACACTCTTCAAGATCATCTTGCCAGCCAGCCTTCCGCTCATGTTTGCGGGACTGCGTATCAGTCTTGGCGTTGGCTGGATGGTACTCATTGCAGCCGACATGCTTTCTCAGAACCCGGGACTTGGCAAATTTGTGTGGGATGAGTTTCAGGGCAACGGGACTCTTGCGTACGCCAGGATCGCGTTCAGCATCCTAATTATTGGCGGAATCGGTTTGGTGCTGGATCGCATCATGATCTGCTTGCGCAACCTTGTCAGTTTCGGAAACCCGGCGGCTGCCTAGTGCGGTCACCTCTCCAATCATTGAGGATTCGAAATGAGTGTCGCAGTACTCGATCGTACGGACGCGGCGGCGATCCAGCTCGGCGTGCCGAAGGCTACTTCGCCGGAACCGCTAATCTCATTGAGCAACGTGTGCAAGGGATACGGCAGCGGTGTTACGCGCAATGAAGTCTTGACCAATATCAACCTCAACCTGCGCAGCGGTGAGTTTCTCGCGATCGTTGGGTTTTCGGGAAGTGGCAAGACGACCTTGATGAAACTGTTGGCCGGATTGGAGGTCGCGGACTCGGGGCAAGTCACCATGGAAAACGAGGTGATTACCGGGCCGAGTCAGGAACGCGGGATGGTCTTTCAAAACTATTCGCTGCTGCCCTGGCTGACCGTCCGCGGCAACATCTCACTTTCGGTGGACCGTGTCTTTCGACATTGGACCAAAAGCGAGCGACGCGACCACGTTGAAAAGTTCATCGAAATGGTCGGCCTGGGCTTTGCAGCGCACCGTCGTCCGCATGAGTTGTCCGGTGGAATGCGGCAACGCGTTTCGCTGGCTCGGACGCTCGCGATGAAACCCAAAGTGTTGTTGCTCGACGAACCACTTTCGGCGCTCGATGCTTTGACGCGAAGCACGCTTCAAGAGGAGATCCTCAAGATCTGGGAAGAAGAGCGTCAGACTTGTTTGATGATCACCAACGACGTGGATGAAGCGATATTGGTCGCGGATCGAATCGTGCCTTTAAATCCGGGCCCTCGTGCATCCCTTGGGCCCGCTTTCACCGTGAAGCTCGAACGGCCTCGCAACAAAACGGAACTGAATCACAACCCAACGTTCAAGGCGCTTCGCAACGCGGTCACCAACTACCTCGTCTCGGTTCGCCAAAAGTCACGAGACGAAGAGGCGATGGCTTCGGAGGCGCCACCGATCATCCTTCCGGATCTGAAACCCAAGGACCTTGCCTTACCGCGTGGTCCGTACCGATCTCCCTGATGAGGATCGCAAGTCAAGGTGTTGGCTGATTCATAAACACCCCAACGAATGTTCAACCTTCCGTGGTGACGAAAACTCCCGAACACGCCGTCCCACGACTACTCAAAACGGGGCGGGCCAATGGCTGGCTATGTCGAAATATTCCGCTTGGGCAAAACGTACGATACGCCCAACGGTCCGGCAGTGATCGTCGAAGACTTCAATTTGAATATGGACGAGGGCGAGTACGTTTGTTTGCTCGGCCACTCGGGGTGCGGGAAGAGTACGGTGCTGACGATGGTCGCCGGCCTGAACCCGATCACCGCAGGCGGCGTCGTGGTCGCTAACCACGAAATCGAAGGCCCCGGCCCTGATCGCGGTGTTGTTTTTCAATCGCCGTGCTTGATGCCATGGATGACGGCATTGGACAACGTTCTTCTCGGTGTCAATCAAGTCTATCCGCACGGCACTCGGGGCGAGCGACGTGATATCGCCGCGTATTACTTGACCTTGGTCGGACTCGGCAACAGTCTGCACACTCGGGCTGCCGCTCTCAGTCAAGGTATGCAGCAGCGGGTCGGCATCGCTCGCGCTTTTGCGCTCAAGCCGAAGATGCTGCTGTTGGATGAGCCGTTCGGGATGCTCGATTCGCTGACCCGAATGGAGCTTCAAGAGATTCTCTTAGAGATCTTGGTTCGCGATCGCGTCACCACCTTGATGATCACACACGACGTCGATGAGGCACTCTTCATGAGTGATAAGGTTGTCATGATGACCAATGGCCCGCGTGCTCGTGTGGGCAAGGTGTTTGACATGCCCTTTGAGCGTCCACGTGTTCGCGCTGAAGTACTGGAACACGCAGACTATTACGACCTGCGAGCGAACATGATTCAGTTCCTGGAAGACCAGGATCAGAAAAAGCTAAAAGCCGAGATGGAGAAGCTCAAGCAAAAACAAGAAGCGGAAGCGGTGGGGAGCTAGTCGAGTGACTTCAGTCAAAGAATCTTCACGCGCGGCGTTTCTGAAGGACATCCTTATCATTGATGTCGATTCGGATCAGCCCGCTCCCTGCGACCTGGACCTTGTCAATTCGGCGATGGCAAAGTCGACCGAAAGTGGCTTTCCGGTGATCGAGATGTCGGAAACCGACGGGATCGTGGTCTTTGTTGTACCGGTATTTCGTGCCGCTACGTTAGTCTCGTTTGTCGTGTTCGTCGCTTGGGCGAATGAATCCGCAATCGGCGTTTTCGAATCGTGGCAGCCGGTCGGTGACTACAACGAGTTGGAACTGACCTCGGGCTACTTTGGAAGCCTCGAGCGATTTCAAAACGTAAGCTCATTCGTGCGATTCGAAAAGAGTTATGGATTGCCGGGTCAGGTTTGGGACGGACTTCGTTTTGTTGTGCATGACAATCTCCCGAGCCATCGAGGATTCCTGCGCGCTGCAGGGGCATCGGCGGAATCATTGCAAGTCGCCGTTGGGATGCCCGTGTACTCGGACACGTTTCTCGCTTCGGCCGTCCTCATCAGCTCTGACCTCGCTCCGATCGCGCGGGCCTTTGAAGCTTGGGAATACACTGGCGGTCAGTTCGTGCTGACTTCGTCGGCCTATCAAAATCTGGCTTCGACGTTGCGGTTGGAGGAGGGTGCTGTACTCACCGAACGGTCGTTGCCAGGACTTGCACTTCAAGAGGGACGCGCGACGACGACGACAGCGACGGAAGTATTGAGCCACGGCCGCGGCGCGGATGCGGTGCTTAACGGCCGTGGCGTGGTGGTCCCTTTCTTCAAGGGCGACCAAATCTCCAACGTGCTCACTCTGGTGCTGTAAGGACATTGCCGATGAGCACAACGTTTCCCTTCGTTAATCGTGAACCAGAATTCATCGATCATTTGCTCGATGAACAGCAGTCATTGACGGCCGTCGAACAATTCAGCGAGTGGCACAACGACAAGGAATCGGAGACGCGACCAGCCCAGGAAAAGTATTACCAGCGACTGCTCCCGGCGAGCGCCCCCGCGACAGGACAGCAGTTTGCTTTTGAAGTTGACCTGGACGCTTGCAGCGGATGCAAAGCGTGCGTGGTCGCGTGCCATACTCTCAATGGACTCGAAGAAGACGAGAGCTGGCGTCGCGTTGGAACCCTGGTGATCGGCAACGAGAGTCAAGCGATTTCGGCCGCCGTCCAGCACGTGACGACAGCCTGTCATCACTGCGAGGATCCGGGATGCCTGAATGGATGCCCGGTGAAGGCGTATGACAAAGACCCGATCACGGGAATCGTCCGGCACTTCGACGATCAATGCATCGGTTGCAAATACTGCACGATGATGTGTCCCTATGAGGTTCCACAGTACAGCAAGCGTCTGGGGATCGTGCGCAAGTGTGATATGTGCCATCAGCGTTTGAGTGTGGGCGAGGCACCGGCGTGCGTGCAGTCCTGCCCCAATGAGGCAATTCGAATCACAATTGTGCCCCGAGATGGTGTGACTTATGGGACCGGTGATGCTGTGGTGCCCACTGCTCCTGCATCAAGTATTACGCGACCGACAACGCGTTACACACGTGGCGAAACACTTGACGCTACATCAACGAAGGCTCAAGACGAGAATGTTGATGAAGTCGCCGAGAGTCATTGGCCGCTTGCAATCATGCTGGTCGCGACTCAGCTATCCGTGGGCATGTTGCTCGCGGAAGTCGTCGTCGCCGCCCTGCTGGTTTTCTCCGGCCAGTCGCTTCCCACAACATCGACGCTTGCCGTAACCGTTGTGGCGTTTACCGTCGGCAATATCGGACTCGGTCTGGCACCGCTGCACCTCGGGCAGCCGCTGCGGATGTGGCGTGTTTTTCTCGGCCTGAGAACAAGCTGGTTGAGTCGCGAGGCGGTGGTGCTCGGAAAGTACATGGGAGCGCTCACGGTAGGGATCGGTTTGTACGCCTTGCCTGTACTCAACAAAGCTGGCTGGCTTCCCGAGTCGCTCCAGTTTGAATTTCCGGATTGGCTTTCGCGATCCGTTTTGATCGCCAGCCTTCCCCTTGGCGTGGCTGGGTTGTACTGCAGCGCAAAGATTTACATCGCGACCGAGCGTCAATTGTGGCGAAGTCAACGAACGCTGCCACGCTTTTTCGGCACGGCCATCGGCGGCGGTACGCTGTTCACGGCGTTGGTACTTGCCGCGATGGGAACGCAGTTGCCAGCCGCCATGTTGTGTCTTTTCGCTGCCGGTATCGGTTGCTTTAAGCTGGTCTCCGAGCGTCGCCTTTACGGAAAAACGAGTGCGGGCGGAGATCACTATGATCAGCGATCACGGCGACTCATCACGGATCATCTCAATCAATCGCGATCGCTTCGATTCGCTTGCGGCAATGCGGCTCTCGGATTTGCGGTGATTGCGGGACTGGCCGGGTTCTTCGCTCCCATGGCAATGATCGTCTTTACGGCGATTGCATGTTTTTTGCTTGCTGTGGGTGACGGTTTAGAGCGTCTGCTCTACTTCCAAAGCGTCGTCTACGACCGTATGCCGCGGACACTCTGAGGGAAGCTGAGACATGAGCATTGTCACTCCCAAGTCGTTGACCGAGCCGAACGACGATTCTGAAAAACGGCGTCCACCCTTGCCGCAGATCTTGCAGGCACGAACCGGAGACATGACGCGAGAGATCTTGCTCAATCCGGGAAGTCATGGCCTGGGAATGACTCATGAATCGCTTCAAGCCGATGCGACAACGGTGGCGGCGTGTGGCTACTGCAGTACCGGATGCGGATTGCGTTTGCACGTGCGTGACGGAGTCGGAGTTGGTTTGACACCCGAAACGGCGTATCCCGTGAATCTCGGGATGGCTTGTCCGAAAGGATGGGAGGCACTCGAAATCCTGAAGGCTGACGACCGAGCGACGTACCCCTTACTCCGTGACTCCAGTGGCCAACGAAAGCGAGTCAGTTGGGACACCGCGTTGGCAACCTTTACGGAGAGATTTAAAGCGATCCAGGCCAAGCACGGTAACGACTCGGTCGCGTTCTTGAGTACCGGTCAGATCCCGTCGGAAGAAATGGCATTTCTGGGAGCGCTGGGCAAGTTTGGAATGGGTATGCGTCATGGCGACGGAAACACTCGCCAATGCATGGCCACAGCCGTTGTCGCCTACAAGGAGTCCTTCGGCTTTGATGCGCCACCCTATACCTACAACGATTTCGAGCAGAGCGATTGCCTCGTTTTCATTGGCGCGAATCCTTGCATTGCACATCCGATTATGTGGGAAAGGGTGCTCCGCAATAAGAGGCAGCCCGAAATCATTGTGATTGATCCGCGCCGGACAGAGACGGCGATGGCAGCGACGCAGCACCTGCAACTTGCACCCAAGGGCGATCTTCCGCTGCTCTATTCGATCATCCAGCACTTGATCGAAACCGATTGCGTCGACCATGAATTTGTGAGGTCCCACACGACCGGTTTTGAGGAGATGGCCGAGCAGGTGCAGGCCTTTCGCCCGGACGACGTCGCCACCGAGGTCGGTTTGGATGCCGACAAGATTCGTCGGGCAGCCGAGACGATCGGACGCGCCGGTGCCGCATCGCTGTGGTGGACGATGGGCGTGAATCAGAGTTACCAAGGCGTTCGCACCGCGCAGGCGATCATCAACATTGCATTGCTGACCGGTAACATTGGCAAACCTGGGACGGGTGCCAATAGCATCACCGGACAATGTAACGCGATGGGATCGAGACTTTGGAGCAACACGACCAACCTGTTCGGTCACCATCAGTTCGAATCGGAAGAGGATCGTCGACGCGTCGCGGCACTTTTGGATATGGATGTCGAGCGGATTCCCAGCGAAGGGAGTTTGGCTTACGACCGCATTATTGAGTGCATCGAACGCGATCAGATCAAAGGACTCTGGGTGATCGCCACCAATCCCGCTCACAGTTGGATCGATCGAGGCAACTGCGAGCGCGTGCTCGACAAACTGGACTTCCTTGTCGTCCAGGACATGTATCACTCCACCGAGACGGCACAGCGTGCCGATTTGGTGTTGCCAGCCGCCGGTTGGGGCGAAAAGGAAGGCACCTTCATTAACAGCGAGCGTCGATACGGCTTGTTGAAGAAAGTTCGTCGTGCCCCCGGAGAGGCGCTCGCGGATTTCCAGATTTTCCGCGGCATCGCCGCCTACTGGGGCGTGGGTGAAATGTTCGATCGCTGGACAAGCCCCGAAGCGGTCTTCGAGATCATGCAATCGGTCAGTGAGGGTCGACCCAACGACATCACCGGAATCAAAGGCTACCGTCACATCGATCAATGTGGCGGTATCCAATGGCCCTGGTCCAAACAACAGTCCGAAGCACAGGAAACTCCCGCTCAGGAACGCCGCTTGTTTGAGGACGGGACCTTCTATCACAAAGATGGGAAGGCAAAGTTCATCATGGCGGACATTACACCAATGCCTGAGCCAACGGATACCGAGTATCCGTTTTTGTTACTGACAGGTCGCGGAACCGTTAGCCAGTGGCACACGCAAACGCGGACTAGCAAGAGCAAGATTTTGACGCAGCTCTATCCGCAGCAGGCTTACGTTGAAATCCATCCTAGCGATGCAAAGCGAATCGGAGTCGGCAACGGAGACCGCGCCGAGTTGGCGTCGCGTCGCGGCTCGATTGAAGTGCGTGCGATGGTGACTCCGACCGTTCGAGCCGGACAACTGTTTGTACCCATGCACTATGACATCACCAACCTCCTCACCCTTGCCCACTTTGATCCGTACTCGCGCCAGCCGAGTTACAAGGACTGTGCTGTGCAAGTGCGAGCTCTCCCGAACCTTTGATTGAACGATGGCGGATAAAGGCTTTACCGAAAAACAGAAGCAGTTTCTTTCTGGATTTGCGTTCGGCAGCGATGTCGCTCGCGCCGTCAGCGGGTTGCCCGTGCTAAGCAATAGCGGCGGCGCAGCACCGTCGGGTGCATCGGTGACAATTGGTGGCGATGCATCAACGACGCTTCCCGTCGGCCCAGAACGAATGGCGCTGCTCGCCCAGCAGGAGGTCGCCGAAGCAGGTAAGACTCTATGCAAGGAAGAGGTCGCCAAGCAGGAAAAGAATCCACTCGATATGTGGGATGAGATGCAGGTGCGGGCTAACGCCGGTGAGTTTCCGAAAGGCACGGACGTCTTTCTACAGAAGTTCCACGGGTTGTTTTATGTTGCCCCGGCGCAAGACAGTTACATGTGCCGCCTACGTCTTCCCGGCGGGGTCATTCACGGCTGGCAATTTTCCGGGTTGGCAGACTTGGTGGATGACTGTGCCGGAGGATTCTTGGACGTCACCACTCGAGCCAACCTCCAGGCACGGGAGATTCCAGCCGACGTGGCGATGGCGTTCTTGTACGGACTCCGCGAGTTGGAAATCGTGAACCTTGGCTCCGGCGGTGACAACATTCGCAACTGCACCGCGAGCCCGCTTTCGGGGATCGATCCCTTTGAATTGATTCCGACGATCCCGCTTGCCCGGCGGATGCATCACTACATTTTGAACCATCGCGAGATGTACGGTCTTCCTCGCAAATTCAACATCGCATTCGATGGTGGTGGGAGCATTTCTGCGCTTGATGACACCAACGATATCGGGTTCCATGCGGTCGCGATCGAGGAAGCCAACGCGAGTGACAGTTTTCCAGCCGGTGTCTACTTTCAATTAACACTCGGCGGCATCACCGGACACAAAGACTTTGCGAGACCGACGGGCGTCTTGCTGAGGCCAGCGGAGTGCGTCGAGGTTGCCGGTGCGATCGTGCGTGTCTTTGTTAAACATGGTGATCGAACGGATCGAAAGAAGGCGAGGCTCAAGTATGTCCTGGACGCTTGGGGTTTCGACAAGTTCATCTCGGCCGTCGAAGAGGAACTCGGACGCTCACTTCACCGGGTGGACGAGCCGCGGCTTAAGAAGTCGACCGCGGAGAATCGTCAGGCACACGTCGGTTGGCACTCTCAAACACAGGTCGGTAAGCAATACGTCGGAGTCGTATTGCCGGTCGGACGAATTACCAGCGAGCAGGCTCGTGGACTAGCCGCAATCGCCGATGAGTTTAGCGGCGGCGAACTGCGATTGACGGTTTGGCAAAACGTCATTCTGCCGAACATTAGCGATGCAAACGTCGACGCTGTGAATCATCGGCTTGCCGAGATCGGTTTGCACGCGGAAGCCAACGCCTTTCGTACGGGACTCGTTGCGTGCACCGGAAGCGCCGGCTGCAAGTTCGCTGCTTCCAATACCAAGTCCCAGGCACTGCAACTTGCCGAGACGCTGGAGAAACAATTCGAGTTGGACCAGCCGATCAACATTCATCTGACCGGATGCCATCACAGTTGTGCCCAACACTACATCGGTGACATCGGATTGCTCGGATGCAAAGTCGAGATCGGTGATGACATGGTTGATGGCTATCACGTTCACCTGGGCGGCGGCTGGGGTGATCGTCAGGGGATCGCTCGATTGATCTTCGAGTCGGTGACTTTCGAGGATCTTCCGGAATTACTGGGCAGTGTTATCGAAACTTATCTCGACCAGCGTCAGAGCGAGGAATCGTTCGTTGATTTCACGTCTCGGCATTCGAACGACGAACTCAAGGCGATGTGCTCGGCCGCATTCAACGCATAAACGCATTCTTCTCTCGAACGAATTGATCATGACAACGAGCTTCATTCCTGAATCGGCTCCATTCAACGAAGAACAACGTGCCTGGCTAAATGGTTTCTTCGCCGGAATGATGGGGCTTCAAGCAACGGCTCTTGATCCCTCCGCAGCGATGCAACTGGCCGGCGCGAGCGGTGCGATGCCCGCCGGCGGCAGCGACGAAGTGGAAGAAGACGAGGATTTCCCTTGGCACGATTCAGCCTTACCCATCGTGGACCGATTGGCGATGGCAGAGGGCAAACCTCTCAAGCAACAGATGATGGCTGCCATGGCGCAACTGGATTGCGGAACGTGTGGCTACGTTTGCCAAAGCTATGCCGAGGCGATCGCTTCGGGTGAAGAGTCCAGTCTCACGCTTTGCACGCCCGGAGGGAAAGAAACATCCAAAGCGTTAAAGCGGTTGATACGTGAGTCGGAGGACACGCCTTCCGAACCAAAACCGTCAAACGGGACGAGCAATGGGCACTCCAATGGCTCCGCGAACGCGTTCTCTCGCAAAAACCCCTACGCCGCGAAGCTGGTTGAGTCTCGGCCGCTCAATGGAGACGGCTCTTCTAAAGACACCCGCCATGTCGTTATTGACCTGGGTGATTCCGGACTCCAATATGGCGTCGGAGACGCTCTGGGGGTCTATCCAAAAAACTGCTCGGATCTCACTGCGGAGATCATTCAGGCCGTCGCTGCTGACGCCAAGTTAACCATCGATACTCCACGCGGAACCAAAGCGTTGCAAGAGGCACTTTGCCAAGACTTTTGTTTAAAAGAACCCAGCGACGAATTACTTGAACTCGCGATAAGCCGTGTCAACGATCAGAGTGTGCTTGAAACACTCAAGGCATGGTTGGACGAAGGAACCGAAGAGGGCGTCGACGTACTCGACGTCTTGAAACTCGCTGGCGACATTGGAGTCAGTGCGACTGAGTTGGTCGACACACTCGCTCCTCTCGCACCACGACTTTATTCGATCGCGAGTAGTCAGCGTCAGGTAGGAAAAGAGGTGCATCTCACCGTCGGCAAAGTAACGTACGACCTTGGAGGCAGACTTCGCAAAGGTGTTGCGAGCACGATGCTTTCGGGTCGTTTGGCGGCGGGAGATTCACTCGATGTTTTCGTGCAACCGAATCATGGCGGATTCACGATCCCCGATACGTCGGAGACACCGATGATCATGGTCGGCCCGGGCACTGGAATCGCGCCGTTCATTGCATTTTTGCAGGAGCGCGAGGCGACTGCCGCGAAAGGGAAGAATTGGTTGTTTTTTGGAGATCAACACGAAGCCACCGACTTTCTATACCGCTCTGAACTCACCGCTTATCTCAAGAGCGGCCTCTTGTCGCGGTTGGATACGGCGTTCAGTCGTGACGGGGAATCGAAGGTCTATGTCCAAGACCGAATGCGCGAGCATGCGCAAGAGCTATGGGAATGGCTCGAAGCAGGGGCGCACTTCTATGTCTGTGGGGATGCTTCAAGAATGGCCATGGACGTCGACCAAACGTTGAAGGCCATTGTCGGCGAACAGTCAGGCCGATCGCCCGACGCTGCCGCCGAGTATGTCACCAATCTCGCAAAGCAGAAACGGTACGTGCGAGACGTGTACTGATTATCCGCGACGTCGCCAGCGCATCATGAGTCCACCCGCATGCCCATCGGAGAAAAAGCGTCGATGAATCCTGATGTTCCGGAAACGACGACCAGAAAAGTCTGCCGCAGCTTCTCGCTTCAGGGTGTTGCGGCGACAAAACGAACAAGATGAATGCACTGGCAGATTCTGCGATTTAGTCGGGCTGACAGGAGTTGAACCTGCGACCTCGTACTCCCGAAGCACGCGCTCTACCAGACTGAGCTACAGCCCGAAATGGTGGATGGCAACCAAATGAAGCATCCGCCTGTTTCCAATACCTGAGAGGTTAGCAGATTTGCGATTACTGGCAAATTGGCCAGTTTGAAGTTGTCAGTTGGAAGTTGTCTGTTGTAAAGCGATTCACGACTCGCGATGCGATTCCCAAGCGCGATATAATCGCGTCTTCCGTAGCGGCGCCGGCCTAGTTTTGGTTGGGTGTTCCGCGATTGGACCTTTTAAGGGTGGCGTTGTTCCAACGCTACCCTCGCGACCAGGAGGGGACTTTCTGTGGGCGAGCCCTTGAGGCTCGTTGTGGAGGTCGTCTTGCGAGTATTGGGATTCCTGCTGATGCCGGCCGGAGGTCTTCACTGACTTTCACCCGCGTCCTCATTAACAATACTCCCACGACTGACGCATGCAGACGACGCTTTCTCTTTGGAAAGCTTCGACCATCCTCTTCTGGTATGAGTATCCACGTCATCCGATGATGACGCCTTACATAAATGTCATTCGTTGCGTGAAGACGCTTCATTTGACCGTTCGTATTGACTGAATGTTTGTAACGGAATCAATGCAATGCCTAAATGGACGATCTTCGAATTTCAGCGTGGACTCCTTTATGACAAGGGAAAGTTTGCTCGCGAACTTGAACCGGGTTTCTATCGCTATTGGTTCTGGCAAAAGCAATCGATCACCGTGGTCGATATGCGTGAGACCAGCCAAACGATTGAGGCTCAAGAGATTCTGACGGCCGACAAAATCGGTATCCGCGTCACTCTGATCGCTCAGTTTCAAGTCACCGATGCGCAGAAAGCAACCCATCGAGTCGAGAACTATCTCTCACAACTCTATCAAGATTTGCAACTGACGCTTCGCGAAGCGGTCTCTAGTCGCAAGCTGGATGAATTGATGGAAAGCCGCGAGTCTCTGGCGGATTCCATTCTCGAGCAGGTTGCTCCGCGTGTGACTGAGTATGGTCTTGATTTGAAACGCGTTGGCCTGAAAGACATTGTCTTGCCAGGTGCGGTGCGCGCTGTATTCCTGTCCGAAATGGAAGCGGATCTTAAGGGCAAAGCGAACCTCGTTGCCGCACGCCACGAAACGGCTGCAGCACGCGCGCGAGCGAATACTGCCAAAATGATGCAAGACAACCCGAATCTCGCTCGTATGCAAGAACTCGAAATGCTGAATAACCTCGCATCGAAATCGGGCAATGTGATTGTGCTTCCAGGTTTGGAGCGATTGTTTTCGCGTGACGGTGATAAGTCAGCGTCCGACGAAAGCGCGAGTTCGAAATGAACCCGATCCAAACGGCATTCGGTACGCTATTCGGCAACCTCCAAGACTCGGAGCAGCTTGACTCGCTCTCAGAAATCCTGAAGCTACCGGTAGCCGACATCTTGCGGTTGCCAAACGATCCAAGAGTTACTTACAGACCGTTCACGATCAAGAAACGGCGTGGAGGTGAGCGTTCGATTTCTGCCCCGAGCGGTTACCTAAAAAAGCTTCAACGGAGCTTGCTACACAATTATTTACATTCGCTTCCCATTCATCCACTCGCATACGCGTATCGTCGTGGCAACTCGATCGCTTCGCACGCGAAACAGCATTTGAATCAGCAGATCGTGTTATCGGTTGATCTAGCAGACTTTTTTTTGAATACGACGACGCGACGAGTGCGTCACTTCTACGCGGCACACGGATGGCAAGACGAAGCTCTCCGCGTGCTCGTGCGACTCTCAACGTTTCGCGGTGGTCTTCCGCAAGGTGCTCCGACAAGTCCCGTGCTGAGTAACCTGGTCAACTTTGACATGGATACGGCTATGCACGAATTGGCGATGATCAATGGAGCACAGTATTCTCGTTACGCGGATGATCTGGCGTTCTCTTGGGCATCACGCCATTCTGAACCGAAGTCGTTTAGGTCTTCGGTGGAGAACATCTTTGAACGATACGGTTACCAGGTTCAGGCTGAGAAAGGTTGGAAGCAGCAAAGAGCCAGCGAAACACCTGAGTTAACCGGAATCGCCATCGATGGGAACCGATTACTGCCTCGAAAAGAAGTTCGAAGGGAGCGACGCCGTCTTCGGTGGAAACTGTTCAAGTCTCGCGCCGACTTGGCAAGACTTGCCGGCTTAGATGGTTTTGTGAATCAGTTGCGGCGACGATGACTTCAGTCCCAAAAGAGCCGCTTGCTCATCACAAGAGAACGTTCAGCAATGAGAGTGCGTTCGCGGAGCGATCAGCGACAATGGAAGAAAAAAAGATGCTTCACGCGAAGCGTGACCTACTTGATGAACATTCCGCATGAAGCATTCACGTCCCGACCGACACGTGGAATGACCTTCACACGTGCGTCAGGCAGTCGTTTGCGATAGATCTGTGCGTTTCTCTCGATGATCGCTTCTGAGGGTTCACTTCCGTGGCGTCTTGGATCGGCGGGATTGTAGCGAACGATGTTCACATGGACCATCAATTTGCGACTCTCCAGTTCATCGCAGATCGCGTGAACATCAGATTCACTGTCGTTCTCGCCGCGGATGAACGCGTAGTGAATCTTGCAGATCTTGTACGTGTGGCGTTGCCAATCGGCCAAACGATCGAGCGCTTGGGTAACCGGCAGAGCTTTCGGTAACCAGCGACGACGAAACGACTCATCCACGCTATAAATCGAATAGTAGATCTCGGGATGGTACGTGACAAAAATGTCTTCCAACCGCCGGTCGCCGAGTTCCATTGGCAAGATTGTCGAAACGAGATAGCGAGGACGGAGTTTTAAATCCATCGCTCGCTTTGCCAGCTGACCGAGAATCTGGTCACCGTTTCGACGAAGGATCGGATTCGAAAGAGGTTCACCGCGAGCCATGAAGTTGAAATGAACGCTTTGCGCAGGCCGGGTGTCGGTCCGGTAATAGCTTAGTACCTGATCCGCTTGGGTGAGGAATTCTTCCTGGGTCACATCGCGGAACTCAGTCTGTCCCGTCGCCGTCAAGTGACACATACGACAAGCCTGGTTGCACCCAGTCTGTGAGGAGAGATAAACGACGACGTAGTTATTCGTCCGTCGCACGTAGCGTGCCTCGATTCGCCCCACATCGGTTTTCTTATCCCAGTTAACCGAAGCATCCTCGCGGCTCTCATGCCGGGTATATTCGTTGGTGATCGTTGAAGCGTTCATTTGCCTGATTCCTCTTAGCAAAGATCATACAGCACGCCGGTGAGACTGAGCAAAGATTCGACCGACGACGCGACACGACACCGAATCCTAGAAGGAGCTCTGGCTCGTCTCGCGCGTTCACCTCACGCGAACCGTTTCATTCTGCGTGGCGGTATGTTGATGCGGCTTTGGTTTCGCCCTTATGATCGGCCAGCTTCTGATATCGACCTCGTCTCGACTTCTGTGTTCGACATTGCGGCTGCTGAAAAACAACTAACCGAGGCTTTGTTTACGGATGCCTTCGACGACGGGCTGGCCTTCAATCATCACCGATATCGCGTTCAAGGTATTTGGCTCAACACCGAGTTTCCAGGCGTACGAATGATTGCGTTTGGGATGACCAATGGCGTCGAGCACCCAATGAGTATTGATGTCACGTATGGTGAGTCACTGGTTCCCGCACCTAGGATCGATGAATATCCACTTGCAAACGGTAGGAACGTTCGGTTTAAGATGTGTCGGCCAGAGGCCATTCTCGCTCGCAAGCTGCACGCTCTTTATGCAATGGGGATGAGACATTGGCGACCCAAGGACCTGAATGATGTCCGGTTGCTGCTGATCAGTAAGCCCGTGAGTCTTGAGGACATGCTCGATGGTCTCGTTTACTCTTTCCGCAGCCGCGGCGATCATGAAAAGGGCATCGACCAGTTGTTCGCCCCAGATTCTTGGTGGACGACGAAGGCGGCGTCAGCGCGGTGGCGCGATTTCGTCGCAAGATCGAATGGTACCGTTCCCAGAGAATTGTCGGATGCGATACACATCGTGTCCAAACGATTGTCTCCCGTCTTGGAAAGACTCGCATGAGTGCTCGTGACGAAAGTGATTTCATTGCAGCAATTAACGCGGCACCGGATGATGACGTGCCCCGCTTGGTGTTTGCCGATTGGATTGCTGAGAAGGGCGACGCCGCCCGAGCAGAGTTCATTCGATTGCAGCTTCAGCGTCAAGCTCTTCCGACCTGGGATCCGCAGCAACTTCCGCTCTACGTCCGTGAACAGAAACTTCTGGAGCTGCATGAATCGGAGTGGCGAAGTGCGCTTCCGACGATCGACGGTGTCGCCTGGGGAACGTTTCGTCGTGGGTTTATTTCATCAGCAACCATCACCAACTTAGAAGGATTCAGTTCGCTGATTCACCAGTGTCGCAGGTCGGCGCCCATCGACTCTGTCACGATCAATTGGCCTGATCCGAACGGGCACTTTGATGACCCACTACCCATCGACGGACTTCGTGAATTGACGCTAAACGACACACCTTATCTGGACACCGAACAGATAAATGTGATCGCATGGTCGCCCGTCTTGGTGACGATCGAGAAGCTCCATTTCGGTCCTTGCAATTTGTCGGCGGACGGAATTCACACACTCCTTCAATCGAGCCATCTCGGACAATTGAAATCGCTCGATGTGTCTTCGAATTCGATCGGAAACAACGGACTGGAAGCGATCATTGGCTCTTTAACATCGCTCGAGGCATTGGATGTTTCCGAGCAGGAAAGCTACAGCCGATACGAAGAAGATCCGGTGATCGACGAATCAGGAATCATGTCGCTGGTCGATTGGCCTGGATTTCGTACGCTCCGCTCCCTCAACCTTTCCGGAAACACGATTGGTTCGAGCGGTCTGCATGCTTTGCTGCAAACGGAAAACTGCACGGGATTAAAATGCCTTTGCCTGCGCGATACCGACTTAAGCGGTGCATCCATGGAGGCGTTCGAACGGGCGCATGGTGACCTGCGATTAGAGACGCTCGATCTCGGCGAAAACTACTTGTCCAACGTTGGTGCTGGGTTCCTTGCTCATTCCAACTGCCTCGGCGAATTGAAGACGTTGAATCTCGATCGCTGCGAACTTGATGGCATGAGCGGAGGTCGTTTGGCGGATTCACCGCTTTTCTACAGCATTCGCAAGCTCAATCTAAATGACAACCCACTCGGAGCGGCCGGCTTGAGTGCGATCCTGGAACGAGAACCCGAGCATTTGCACACACTGCAAGCCGCCAACATCGATCGCTTCGCTGAATTGGTTGCGTACATCGCCTATTCAAACGCGACGCAAAACTTGCAGGCACTCGATCTTTCCTCAAATGGTTTGGGAAAGGAAGCGATCGAAACGCTTTGCGAAGCGGGTAACTTTCCAAACCTGTTGGTGCTAGGACTCAATCATAACTTTAGCACCGCTTTGATGGAGAAATTGATGCAGTCACCGCTTTGGAATCAGTTGGTGAATGTGGAATCATCAGACGACGGGATTCCATTTGAACGGGAACGATGAGAAACGACGAATCGTTGAAAGGGCGAGTTGGCTTTTGTGTTGGTACGGGCCGCTGTGGAACGACTTTTTTGTCGGAAATCGTGAAGCGCGAACGCAGGGTTGCCTCATCGCATGAGCGACAACGGCTCGCGGCCACGTTCCATATGTATTGCAAGTGGCATGGAATCGCAGTCGATTCGGCCGGATTTCTTAGATCGCGTGAACAAGTGATTCGTCAAGATTTGTCGGGCCACGACTATTCCTTTGAGAGTAACGCGTTGTTGTCACACTCCGTGGAAGAGCTGTTTCATTACTTCGATGCCCGGTTTCTTCTCTTGGTGCGCAATCCCATCGACACCGTCGCCTCGTTCGCCGTTCGCAATTGGTTCATCGAACCTCCTTCGCGAGCCGATGCGACGTTACCACCGAGTTTTGAAGGTCGCGAAGGGGAGAAGACACACCACTTTTTGGGACGGATTATTCCAAGTGGGGATGAATTCGATCGATGGAGTGAGATGACTCCCCTCGGCCGGATCGCGTGGTTTTGGAACGCAAGGAATCGAGCGATCTTGGAACAGTTTGAACGACTGCCGGAAGCCGCTTTTCGGATTCAGCGGTTGGAGGATTTTGACATTCATGCGTACCGCGAAGTAGCCAACTTTCTTGGGTGGGAGCCAGGCATCGAAAAGCCTGCGTTCGATAAACTCGCCGCGGCGCGCCTCAATCATGGTCCGAACGAACCCCGACTCCAGAGTCACTGGACGAAGACAGAGATTGCAGAGTTTGGGCGGGAAGTCAGACCGATGGCAAAACGATTAGGCTATACGTTGTAACGCTCAAAGCGTCTCCGTGGCGAGCGAAGTAGAAGTCAAGAATACCGCTATGCGGAGCATGACCTACTATCGATCAAGCGTCTCGCTACATAGTCGCCGATCGCTCCGTCGATCGTAGCGTTCCGGTCTGTCGTCATGCGAAGCATGACCTACGAGTGCCCTACCGATGTCCCGTACCGATCTACGACGCGATTCGGCAACAATTCTCATTCGTCAAAATGCGGCAACAATCCTTGATCAACAAATGATCAGTCACCGTGAGTGGTTTCGTTTCAGATCGTTCTGTTCGGTCTACAATTGCAAGGGCGATTCCCAGTCCTTTTTTTTACCCACGTTCAACCTTTTTAGATCCCCAATGATTCGCTTCCTCACATTGACGATCGTGACCTTGCTTGCGTTCTCGGCGAGTGCCCAGGGACGCAAGCCTCCGCTTCATCACGCATTTCTTCGATCGGTCACACCGGGTGAATTCCCAGTCGAACGGTGGCGTGGGGCGTCAGCGGATCAAGTCGATTCGAGCATCAAACTTGCGACGAAAGCGATACAGCTCGTCGGGCAGTTTTCATCAGAGGATCTTGAGAAGATCAATAACGCGTTTGACATGCGACACGGACTCCTTCGTTGGAAGTCTCCATCGAGTGAAGTCGAGGAGGTCGTTGAAAATCATCGTGAATTACTCAACGCACTCAATACGATCCTGTCACCGTCACTCGGGAAAGAGACTCAAAGCCTTGCATTGAAGAATCCGTCAAGCGAACAGATGAACGCATTCTGGAAACTCGTGTGTCTGGCGGCTTCGAGCAATGCTGGTCAGGATCGTTTCGATCGTGCATCGAACTTACTGGCAGGAGCGTTTGCTGCTTCGCGATGGTGGCAACGAGCAGATTCGGACGAAACGGTCCTGAGGGCGATCGTCCTCGAGGAACGCCTGCAACGTGGACTCATCGACTTACAGGCAATTGGTGCACCGCTTCTCGGTAACGCCATCACCAAGCTTTACGATTCGATGGCAACCACCAAACAAACAGAACGTCGGATCTGGGCTTGCCTGTGTAATGATCTACCGGTCTTCAAAGACAAGCCGCGTGATAAGACCGCATGGCAAAACGACTTGAAGCGCACCATGGAATACTACAGCATTCCCCGAGCGACAGTCGCGAAATTTGTTGCCACAGTCGATAGCGAGCGTGTTGGACTTCAATTGCGGCAAGCGCTCGCGGTTCGTTTCAAAAAAATCGAAGCGGAAGGCCTGATCAAACTCAACGAAACGCAAATAAAGGATGTATCCGAAAAAGAAAGTCATCCGCTGGAAAAACGCATTGTTGAAATCATCTCCGCGAACTTTGATCTAACGGTTGTTGAGCTCATTCAGATCACTCGTAAGCTATCGATGGATGCAAGACAGCGACTCATGGCCCTTCAATGCATTGAGGCAATCAGAACCGAGTCACAGACACGTAAGTCATGGGTTGATAAACTGGATGCAGATCTTCGCAAACGGATCCCGATTGATCCCCGTAGCGGTATGCCGTTTGACGTTAACGTTGGCGTCTTCGAAGGAATCGGATACCCGTACTACACCATCAGACTATCCGCGTCAGAAAAGAGCGAATCAGTGACCATCGACTTAGCCACAGAAGGCAAGTACGGTGATGACCTTCGGTGACTGCAGACGGTATGCGCCCGTCGCGAAGGATGTTTATCACGAACTAATTGCACGATTGCGTTGAAATAATGAAGTTACTCGCACTGATACTCGCCGCCGCTTTTGCTTGTTCCTC
Organism: Planctomycetota bacterium; assembly: GCA_039179795.1. Taxonomy (GTDB): domain Bacteria; phylum Planctomycetota; class Planctomycetia; order Pirellulales; family Pirellulaceae; genus Rubripirellula. Next base: position 36,406 of record JBCDEM010000026.1, read on the forward strand.
GCCTGTTGTTGATGGTGAGGCAACTCGCATTCCATTTCGTCTGACAAAGTGGAACAACGTTTCGGTTCCATCGACCATCAATGAAAACTATGCGTTGAATTTGATGTTCCATACGGCGGTCAGCGACGTTTCGATTGTCACCGAAACGCTTGATAAGCTCTCCGAGATTGCTCTCGACGAGGAGGCTGACGTCACGACCTGGGGCGGAACATCGAAATCGCGTTTTGGCAAGGGACTGCGTCTGGCTTTCGGATCGTTGACACTTGAGAACGTCACCGTATTCGAGTCAGCGAGGTCAGGACATCAAACCGATGGCAAGTTTGGGCCGTCGCAGTTGGATTGCAAGTTCATTGAGATCAACTTCGATCTTTCCGTCATCTTGCTTCATCCAAAACTTCCAAAGCGAAGCGGAGAGTGGAAAGTCATCCATTTGCAAGTGGATGGGGACATGCTATCGATCGATGCGAATCTTGAGGTTGGGGAGCAAGTCATCGAGCAACGTTTTTGCCTTCACTCGGGATACAGTGGATTTGCCTTGCTAGATGATGAATTCGTTTCAAAACACACACAGTTAGCGGAGCTGGAGATCTTAGAAGAAAACGAATTGACCGATTCCGCTGGCAATGTCATCAAGACGAAGAAAGCATCGATCCCCAAGTTTTCGATTGATGAATTCGAGTTTGAGAGGACGCCTGTTTCCTTTTTCGAGGGCGCGCTCGGGCGACAACGCATCAGTTTGCTTGGCGGTGATTTCCTGAAACGATTCAATCTGTTGTTCGACCTTGAGAACGGCCAAGTCTATCTGAAGAAGAGCCAGCATTTTGGTTGCGATCACTTCTGAATAACTGCGATCGTTCGGAACGAACTGATTGCTCATCACGTTCCGTTGCCGACTCGGACGTCCCGGTCAATCGTGCGACGAGCTTCGAAAATGACGACCGATCAGTACTCGACCTTCCTGTTCGCATCCAACCGCTGGAAGATGTGAACGAACCGTCTCGAACTACTCTCGTTTTTAACGCTATGAATCGGATGGAAGAACTTGATGCGCTTCGCGGTTTTGCACTGCTTGGCATTTTGATCGTCAATATCTTCGTTTTCCACGCGCCTTACTGTCACTACAGCGAGTTCTACGGTGATTTGGAGGGGATCCAAGCAACGACGCTTGAATGGATGATCAATCTCGTTGCCGACAAGTTCCTTTTCATCTTTGCGTTCCTGTTTGGGTACGGTCTCGTTCTCCAGCAGCGTTCGCGCGGATCAGATTTTTACAGGTACTGCATCAAACGACTGATTGTGCTCTTAGCTTTTGGTGTTCTTCACATCCTTGTGTTTTGGTTTGGAGACATCCTTGCCTCGTATGCCGTGCTTGGCTTGCTGACGCTTCCACTGATTGCTCTATCCGACCGAAAGATCTTGCTAATCGGAATCGTTCTGTTGGCGTTTCGGCCGCTGTATGCTCTTGCAGCCGTGATTTTCGACTGGTCGCTTGCTCCAGCGGAACCACCTGCTGGTCTAGAGGAATTCATCACCGTTTTTCAGAACGGTAGCTACTTCGAAATCTTCAAACTAAGGATGGCCGAGTACGCCGCCTTTTTCCCAGAGAGTCTCGTTTGGTATTTGCCCAAAGCATGGGGTCTGTTCCTCGTCGGGATATTTGCAGCTCGCCGAAAGATGTTTGATCACGTTGCAGTGAAACAGCTGCGTTACTTTCTGATTTCGATTTCACTGATCGCGAGCAGCAGCGTTTGGTACTCGCTGCGACAGAATGTGTTTGCGTCGGTTGACCTCGATGGGCAGCCACTCTGGAGGCCATTCTTCATCAGCTTGAACGTCTTGTTCGAAACGAGCCTCGGAATGGGATACATCTTTCTGATGACCGTGGTTTTTCAAAGATCTGAGTGGCTGACCAGATTTTTCTCGCCCACCGGTCGACTCGCTCTAACCAACTACCTGCTTCAATCGACTATTTGTGTCGGCGTTTTCTATGGCTTCGGTCTCGGCTTGTATGGTTCGCTCAAACCGACGGATCTGATCATCATCGCGATGGCCATTTTTCTTTTGAACATCGCTTTTAGCCTCGTTTATCTTCACTTTCATTCGGTTGGACCAATGGAATGGTTGTGGAGAAAACTGATCGGCCCAAGCCATTGACGGGCGTACTCCGCACCGCAAAAAGTGTCATAGCGGAGCACATCGCGGTTGAATCTAGCAACGGCCTCGGAGCAACCTGATGACACACAACATGGTGAGTCGTATCCGTTATGTTGTAAATCAGTTGAGACTCGCATTCCCCTAACCCAGTCGCTCTATGTCGGAAAACGAAAGCAATCCAACTCCGTCTGATCCGTTGATGGATCCCGCTGCTTCTCCGGATCCAGCATCAGCGCCTCCAAATGTCGTCAACCCATACCAAGCCCCCGTTACCGCAAGCGGCATTGGCGCAATCCCGACGACGGTCGATCCATCTGGATTGCGAATGACACGCCTCGGGTTATTCAGCATTTACTACGGCATCTGCGCCATCTTGTTTGCGTTCATTTTTGGGGTTCTGTTCGGTGTTGTCGCTGGTGTGATGGAACTAGAAGTCGCGGCACTCGCTGGCATAGGACTGTTAGCGATCGTCGGCCTAGGTGGTTATTTAGCAACACTGGTTGGCCAAGTGATGTGCATTACGGTTCCAAGAGAATCGGGAAGCAAGGGATTCGCGCTCTCATCCGTCTGCTTGCAAGCGGCTTCAATTCTCGTTGGGATTGGAGGCTTCGTGGCGACGCTTTTCCTCATCAACACGTCCGTTCCGGCGTGGGTTGAAGTTTCGTCGTCGTTACTGAGTCTTGTTAACACCGTGTTGTCACTGATTGGCTACGCGTGCTTTCTATTCTTCCTTAAACATCTCTCGCTTCATATCGATAGACCTGATTTAGCTGCTTCATCACTCACGGTCTTTAAACTGATGGTCTTCTGCTCTGCCTCGGTATTGGTATTGCCGTTCGTGGCGGGATTCACAGCTTTTGTATCAGCCGGCGCGATGGCAGCGGTCGGAATCTTGATGCTCATTTGGTTGCTCGTTGTCTTAATCACATTCGTCAAATACGCAAACATCGTCGTATACGTAGCGCGTGCGATTCCGAAATAAAGACCGCCTGAGGCCGTTTCACCTCATCTGCCGAATGGCCGAACGACGGAAAAGCCGTTCAGATCGAGCGATAAAGCGTTACTTGATGGGGACGCTTTGCTTCGTCCCCTACCGAGTTCCGTGCGCTTACAGCGATTCCCAGTTATCCTCGGAAAGCAACTGATCAACACCGTCTTGCCATGCATCTAGCTCGTCATCACCGTTGATGATCGCGCTGGGCAGTTGATCTCGAAGTGTTGAAGGATCATCCCAAGCAGTCCATGCATGATCCTGTGGTTGGATGCGATCGAAACGATGTTGTTCGGTAATCACATCGTTATCAGCTGATTCCATGGATGCGGACGGAATGATCAACCATTCGCCCTCGCCTTCACTTGCGACCCGCGCAAGCTGATTGATGACGCGAAGTGCATCGATTGCCGTCGCATCATTGTCACCGCTTTGATCGTAGTAGCTACCCGGCCAAGCTCCTAGCGAAAGCGGATCAACGAGCGTCTGTGTGCTGGAATCTGAAAAGGCTCGTCGGTCGAGTTCGTTGATGACTCGTAAAGCGTCAGCGGCCGTTAACATTCCATTTCCATCCACATCGGACGGATCCAACGGGTTTTGCCAGGGCGTTGGAGATTGGATTTCAACGACTTGTCCGCCGGTCATATGGCGAGCCCGTAAGAAGAAGTCAACGCCGTTGTCGGTCGGAGTGGTCATTCTCCAATCGACACTATCGAAGAAATTGAACGAATCGCCCGCACCAGCCAAAACCGTGATCGCCTGCTGCACGGGAGAGGCGCCGTCAACGGCATTCACATCGAGTGTGAGTCGCGTGCTGGATATATCCGTCAGATCGAATTCGGCGATGTTTTCGGCTACCAGGTTTCCGCCACTCGTAAGATCGATCTCCGTTGACGAAACCGTGATCACGTTCACTCCACTTCCACCATCGATCTGCAGTCCATTGACTCCATCCAGATTCAGATCGAACGTGTCGTTACCGTTGGTACCGGCAAGCTGCAGCGACTGAACGGACGAAACGGGCGCGGCAAACAACAGGTTGTTGCCGTCACTAACTTGCCAACCATCACCCGTCGTGAAAATGGAAGTTGTCGGTCCGACAAGTTGGATTTGAGGGTTCGCTCCCACCGATCCATCCAAGAGCGTGACCAAATAGTCTTCAACTTCTCCGTCGGCCGCTTCACCGGTCGGCAAGAGATTTCCGGAGGAACTCAATCGGAACCGAGCCGCTGTTTCAGATGCCATTGAACCAGCTGGAATGCTATAGCTAACCGTATGATCGCCCGCGCCCACTGCGACGCTGTCAAGGATCTTCTCCGTCGCGTCATCCCAAACGCCATCTGCGTTAAAGTCGATCCATGCATCTAGCTGTCCCGCTTCGGACGCCGTGATGAGGAAGCTCGCGGTCGTCGCCTCGGCATCATCAGCCACCGCATCGGCAATTCGCTTGACGCCATCATCGTCATCTCCATCACCATTTGCGATTGGAGACACTTGACCGTCGCTTTCAGTATCGACTTCACTGCCGAGTCGTAAATTTCCCACGACGTGTCGTGCGCCGTCATCCGCTAGCAGCACCGGATAGGCCTGCGGTGCGTCACCGTAATCCAGAGCGTTGATCACATTAATGATCGCCGTCGCGGACACGATGTTGTAGTTCGCTTGATCGTCGGGCGTAAACGTTGTTGCCAATTGCTGCCCGTCACCCAACGGCAAGACCGTGCCGGCGATCGGAACATATTCGAATGAACCGGGAAGACTACCCGCCGATGCATTGAGTTGTGTCGTGCCCAATGGTGTGCCGACAACGATATCGTCGGGATTCGGCCAAGTGATCACCGGATCGGCTTTGGCAACGTCGATCAACACCGACCCGGAAACGGATTCAAAATTTGAGCTCTCAGGTGTGAAGACAACGCGCAGTTCTTGGTTCTCACCGGCAGAAAGCACGGCGCCGCTGGCGGGCGTGTAATCGTAGGTTCCAGCCAGGTCCGAACCATCAAAAGACGCGTTGGCATTAAGCTGACTTGATCCCAATGGCGTACCAAATGTAATGTCCGCCGGATCGTCCCAAAGCAAGCTTGGCACTGCCTGCTGAACATCGATCCGAACGGTTGCCGTCGCCGTTGTAAAGTTCGTACTCTCTGGCGTAAACAACACACTGAGCAGCTGATCATCGCCAGCATTGAGAACCGTTCCGAAATCAGGCGTGTAGGTGAACACTCCGTCGATGCCGGTCATCGCATTCAATTGCGCTGTGTCGAGCGCCGTCCCAAAAACGATCGACGCGGGATCATCCCAACTGATGACCGGCATGGCTTGAGTCACGTCGATTGAGACGTTTGTTGTGACGGTTTCGAAATTGGGATTATCTGGCGTAAATAAAACGCTCAAGTTTTGTGCATCACCGGCATTCAAGACTGTTCCGATCGGCGGTGTGTAGGTGAAAACACCATTAACGTCCGCCGTCGCGTTCAATTGCGTTTCGCTGAGTGCGGTTCCAAACACAATCGGATCCGGATCATCCCACGAAACGATCGGCGTCTGCTGATCAACTTGAAGAATGACATTCGCGGTCGCCGTGTTGTAGTTTTGCGTATCATCCGGTGTGAAAACGGCCGAAAGCTGTTGCTGTCCCGCGTTGAGCACGACACCGAAATTGGGATCGTAGGCAAAGGAACCGAGCACGTTCGATACCGCGTTCAATTGCAAGTCACTGAGCGCCGTTCCAAACACGATGTCATCCGGGTTCTCCCAAGTGATGACGGGATCCGCTTTCAGAACGTTGATGGATACCTCCACCGTTGTAGTTCGGAACTGCAACACATCAGATGGAGTGAACTGAACCGAGAGCGTCTGATTTTCTCCTGCCGGGAGAATCTCTCCTGACCCGGGCATGTAGATATACGTGCCGTTGACCGGAGAAGACGCATTAAGCTGTTGGACAGTCAAAGGAGTCCCGAAGACGATATCCGCCGGATCATTCCATGTGATATTTGGCACCGCACCGAGTTCCACCGCACCCATGTCTAACGTGTCTGTCACGCGAAGAGCGCCGCGTTGATCTCTCGGTAGCGGTTCGTCGACGTTACGATCGTTATCGATATCGAAAGTGTCGTCGGGTAACAGACTCGCATCTGCTGAATCGATCGCCAAACTGCCTTCCAACGGCAAGTGATTCGGCAAACGTCCACCATTTTCCTGAAGCGGTCCCAACTGAGGATCGATAGGATTCGCAGGACTGCCGATGAAATTGCCATCGCGATCTGGTATTCCACCTGTCTCGAACAGCGTTGTGTCTTGATTGTTTTCGATCAGTGACGACTGCACGGAAAGATTGACGAACGCCGCACCGGGCGCAAGGAAATCGGTTCCGGATGGGGCAGTGTTCGCACCGACAATCGAATTGATCAATTGCAGGGTTTCGCCCGAATCGTCGGCGTTAAAGCCGATTCCGCCACCGCTGGAAGCGGCCGAATTGAATGCGATCGTGCTGCTAGAAGCGATGACTGCGGCGTTTTCACTAAATAGCCCTCCGCCATTCGCTCCAGCGGTGTTACCCGAAACCGTTGAATTGACGAACGTGATCGATCCGGTGTCATCCGATCCCAAAATGCCACCACCGTTGACTGCTGCCCGGTTGCCGTGAACCGAACTTCCGACGACGGCCAACGAACCGGCTCTCATTGCAATCGCACCGCCAGAATTCGCGCTGTGACCCAGAAGATCGCTTTTGACAATCTCCAGACTGCCCGTCGTCGAGCTGAGAATCGCGCCACCGTCTTCATCACCAGCATCACCTCCGGCAAGTGTTAATCCACTCAAGTGCACGTCGCCCGTACCGGTGATTCGAAGCAACCGAAACTGCTCCGTTGGATCGATGGTAATCGCCATCCGACTCGAGCCCGGACCGTTGATGGTCAGCGCTTGTGTGATCAACAACTCACCCAATACCGGATCGAGTTCGATGGGTGATTCGAGTCCAAAGCGAAACGTGATGACTTCGTGTTCGACCGTCTCGTTGGTGATCTCGATCAACTCTCTCAGACTTCGATCACCGACGGAAAGGTCACCGTCGACCGTGTCTTCATTCGTATCGACGATGTACTGCGGTGCGACTTGGGTTTCATGAGCACCCATGTCGACGATCGGTCCGTTATCGAAGAACTCTGAGATCCGCAGGTACAAGCCGCCACGTTGATCGGCTGTCAGCGGCGTATCGTCACCGCCTCCGGGCAGACCATCAGCACCAAAACCGACCGCCAACGAATTGTCGCCTGCATCAACGCCAGGTGATGAAGCCGCGAGCGCATGGGTGAGCGTCGGGCCGCCATTGTTGTCGAGTGGAAGCAAGCGTGCGTCAACAGGCTGAGCCGTGTCTCCGATGAAGTTGCCGTTGGCATCTGGACTTCCCGTTGCTAACCCTGTGCCATCGTTTGTGCCGATCACGCTAGAAGCAACTTCTAGATTCCCAACTCCGCCGGGTGCCAAAAAGTCGGCCGAAACAGGTGCTGTGTTTTGTGCGACGATGGAATTGTGAATGAGTAGTGATTCGCCGTTGTCATTATCGATAAAGCTTATGCCGCCTCCGGAAATCAGTGCATCGTTCCCGGTCATCGTTGTGTTGACCAACTGAACAGCCGCACGGTCCGATTGGATGCCTCCTCCGTTTTCGCCAGCCCGGTTTCCAGAGACCGTGGAATTGGTAAGTGTCACACGCCCTGTCGTCGTCGCGATGCCTCCACCGCTGTAAGCAGCCGAATTGTTCGACAGCAAACTCTCGATGATCGTGACATTGCCGCCGCCCGTAGCGATTCCACCTCCATCGCCCATCGACGACGCGCTGTTTCCACTAATGGTGCTTCGACTAACGGTGACCGTACCTCGATCATTCGCGATGCCACCACCGTCAAACAACTCGGCGACATTACCCGATAGCGTGACGTTTCGAAGTGACAGAGGACCGCGGTAGTGAAAGATGCCGCCGCCGCCATACGTTGCGGTGTTGTCTTGCAGTTGGCTAAAGCTGATATCCAACTGACCGTCGATGTTGTAGACGCCTCCACCATCACCAGCAGCGGTGTTACCACTGATCGTGCTGCCGGAAATCGTAACGTCCCCTTCACCGCTGTAGATACCACCGCCATGGTAACCGTCGTAGGTGACAGTGTTACGCGTGATAGTGCTATCTGAAATCGTGACGCTACCGCCGTACGCGCTGAAGACGCCCGCACCGGAGCCATACGATTGATTGTCACTGATCACGCTCGATCGGATCGTCGTATCACCATCTTCGACAGAGATCCCGCCTCCGTCGCCGTAGAGCGCCGTGTTGCCGGAGATCGTTGACGACGTGATCACTAAGTTTCCGTCAAACTCGCTGTAAATACCTCCACCATTGTTTGCCGTGTTGCCACTCACAACACTCTCATTCACCGTGAGCGTTCCGGAACTTCGAAATCGAATTCCCGCGCCCGCATCCAGATCAACCAATCCACCGGTGATGGTTAGTCCGCTGATGGCAACGTTTGCATCAAGCGAATCGATATCGATAACCCGAAGCTGACGAGCGAGTGTCGCGTCCGCGTCAATGGTCAATTGGTCGGCACCGGGGCCCATCAGATCCACCGAGTCCGTGATGACCAGTGATCCCAACGTTTCGTCCAACGTGATGGTACCAACGACGTTCGGAGCAAAACTGATGGTGTCAGGACCAGGATTATCGTTGGCGGCCATGATCGCGTCTCGGAGCGTACCGACGCCACCATCGTTTAAGTTGATGACCTCAAAGCTGGCGAGTAAGCGGCGATCTTCGAGGGATTCGAGCACCGTCTGCCGCCTTCGCATGCGGCGACTTTGCGTGAGCGATCGTTTGCGCAGCCGCTTAGTGCGGTGCAACGAGTGGAAAACTCGAGAGAGCATGATGAGATGAGTAGAAGAGGAGCCACGGTGCCTCCATCCGTGCACCGTGTTACATAGGACCCTACTAAAATAGTCGGTGTGCACGGCTTGTGCCGGTCATTCGCCCATTCCGAGACACCGCTTTTAGACATTCCGCGGGCGAAATGAGTTCCCAATGACAACAGAGGTGAGACCAATCCCCCCGCCCTGCGGCGTACCGTAGTCTTCGCCGGTCGATCCGCAATCGTAGCGGGATCAGGGAAGAAAAGAGGCGCTACGATCTCAGAGCGATCGGCGACGAAACCTTCAGAAAGGTCATGCAACGACTGGGGAAAAAGACGCTACGATCGCGGAGTGATCGGCGACGAGTGGCATGATGTCCTATCGGATGCCTTCTCTCTGGAGCGTCAATTCGCGGATGATTGATCGTCCGGTGACGAACTGATTTGGGACGAAACTATTCTCGTCCAACGGGACCGCGATTTGGACGGTGACCGATTCGGTTTCGTTGTCGATCTGCTGCGGTGTCACCTGAACGTTGGCTTTCTCCACGCCAATCGAACTGAGGATCGTTCGCGCTTCGGCTTCCGCATCACCTGAGGTCGCTCCGGGAATGATCCCAACTCGACATCCTTCATACACGGCATTGTCGACCGTGTGCCGAATCATGGCGACACGACAAAACTCGAACGCTGCAAAGAACAGCAGGAACAGCAGCGGCGACACGATGGCAAATTCAACGACCGTGGCACCGGTGCGATTCTGATTGGTAGATCGCATGATTCGAAGACAGATGACTTAGAGGTGAAGTTTTGAAGTTTGAAAACGGGTGACCGCTTATTGGGTCATCATCGTGCTTAGCGTGAGTGCAATTTCCTTGTAGACCTGCTCGAGTTCCAAGCCGTTGTCGGCGTGGTAGTGGCGTCCTCCACCAATCTCTGCAACATCCTGCATGCGGTCTCTATCTGCACCGGATCCAAACGTGATCGTATAGATTTGCATGCCTTCGGCTGCCAGCTCGACAGCAACGGTGCTAGGTTCAACACCTCGGTTGTGCTTTCCATCGGTCATGACGATCAGCGTCCGTTCGACAAATTGCTCGCCCCGACCATTGTTCATGACATTCGCACCGGCCTGCATGCCACGCGAGATACTCGTGAACCCACCGACATTCAGTGAATCAACGCCGCGAGTGATCTCGGACATATCTTCCGTCATCTGCACGTCTTCACTGGCTTGGCTGCTATACGACGCCAACCCGACGTGCTCATCAACAGGTGTTTGATTCAATGTCTCGGTGAAGATATCGATCGCGTTGCTGAGATCCTGAAACTTTTGACCTCGCATGGAGCCGCTCCGGTCGACGACCAACACAACGTCACGTTCGATGTACGTCGCTGCAGCGAGTGATTGAGGCTCAAAGAACTCCACGCCAAACAGGTTGCCAAAGAACAGAGGGACGGGACCCGATGGCGAACCGACCGTGCGACGTCCATTGACCATCACACTATTGTTGGGGGTATCGCCGGGATTGAATTGAAACTTGCCGGACCGCAGTTCAACGCTTCGTCCGAAATCAAAATCGTTCGCGTCAAGTAGCAGTGGATCACCGTTGACGAGATTCGCGGCCGCGATCTGTTGACCTCTCAGGATCGCTTGGCTGCGGCTTTGTGTTTCCGCCAGTGTGGCGGCCGCGGCCTTGGAAGCTGCGTCGGTTGCCGTACGAAGCTCCGTTCGGGCGAGATGCATTTGCGCGATGTCGACAGAAAATGCGACAGCCAACATGAATCCGATCATCATGATCGCGATCAACACCAACATGGCACCACGGCGATTTCGCTGGCGACCAATGCTGAACCTGCGGCCGGCAAAGCCCAACGATTGCTGGACGCTGAATGCCTGGCAGTGAACTGAATTGTTGGAAGATTTTGCTTGGCTTTTCATTCTTTCACCATCACCACTCGAGCCGTCAAGATTCGGTTGGTTACGAACTGACCGGCCAATGGACTATTGGTTGATGTGGGAGCGACCACCTCAATGACGATCTCATCGCCGCGTTCTGCTTCGGAAGCGTCGCCATTTGGAAAGCGAATTTCAAAATCCTGAACGCTGCGAGAGGTCAGGATATCGCCGGCACGCTGAGCTCCTTCAGCGTTGCTGGAGCCGACGCGAATGCTCTCGCGAATCCCTTCATATGCCGCAACATTGAGAGACTGTTTGAGAAAGATGAAACTGGATGCCTCGATGGCTCCGAAGACCAGCAGAATAATGACCGGCAGACAGACGGCCAATTCGACTGCTGCGACGCCCTTCCGACGACGCCCTCTGTTTCCGCGTTGGCGCCAAGATGCTTGACTCACGTTCGGCTTAATCACGCGTCGCCTCGCTCTTCATCCGAGACGCGTTCCGCGACAGCTTCCGCATTTTCGTTGTGCGTACTTCGCAAAATGACTTTGTTAAAGTTCTCTGCAATCTCTTGCCAGAAGTCATTGTTGCGGAACTGCAGTGGGCTGACGGCACGGCCGGCCGATGCGTCGGACAAAGCGGAGCGAAGACGAAGGATCGGGCCAGCAAATCGGTTGGTCAGCTTCAATGTGTCCCAGACAAACGCGGGAATCAATGCCATCGTAATAATGAAGAACGGCATAAACCGTCGCATCGTATCACCAAACGTTTGACCCCAGTCGGCATCCGGCTGTTCGAATAGCCGGATCCAGATCATCAATGCGATGGCGTTGCAAACGAAAAAAACCGACCAGTGGATTGCGATCTTCCGGATAATGCCAATCTGGACCTCGGGGTCCACGAGGCGTCGGCGGCGACGAACAGTGCTGGGCATGCTTAGCTCGATCAGTATGTGTTTTGTAGAGGGATTTTTCGGTCCCAATACGAACGTACGCTACAGATCGACGACACGCGGAACGGAGGCGTTTTTCAAGCCCACGACGTTGATTGACTCTCTCAAGCAAGCAACTAATCGACACGACCGTCATGACAGTTTGGAACGAGCGGATGTGAGTTTCCAGATTGGGGTTGGCGGTTCCGGCTCGTTTCGGAGCTAGCGGTTCGGGGCTAGCGGCTCGGCGTTCCGTTGCAGCCGATTGGTGGGCAACCTTGCCGGTGAGTAACAGTGCGGTCGATTCGGTCCTCTGCACAAAAAGGTAACAACGAACATGGACGATCCGATCGTCATCATCGGCGGCAGTCACGGAATTGGTTTTGAGTTGGTGAAGCGACTGGCAGCTCGCGGAGCCCAGATCCTCAATGTCTCGCGGACATTGGGGGATTTGGAGGCATCGGGGTTGCTTGATCAATCGGTGCAACACTTTGAAGCCGATGTGGTCACTTCAGATTTTCCGATCAATCCGCTTCCGGAGAAAATCGGCGGGTTTGTCTATTGCCCTGGCTCTATCCGTCTCGGCCCGGTCAATTCCGTGAAGGCAGATCGGATGCGAGAAGAATTTGAACTGAACGTCGTCGCGGCGACAAAGTACTTTCAGGCTTGCCTACCCGCATTAAAGGCTTCCGGCCACGGAAGCGCCGTCTTCTATTCGACGGTGGCCGTTAATCATGGCATCATGATGCACAGCTATGTGGCTGCCGCGAAGGGTGCATTGCAGGCGCTCGCGAAAACCTGGGCCGCTGAATTGGCGCCGACTGTGCGTGTGAATTGTGTCGCCCCCGCGCTGACCGACACACCGCTTGCGAAGGCGTTTCTTTCGAGTGATGCGAAACGACAGGCGATGTCTGAGAAATACCCACTGGGTCGAGTTGGCAGCGCCGCCGATATCGCGGCAATGACCGAATTTCTGCTCTCATCCGAATCGGGTTGGATCACCGGCCAAACCCTGGGCGTCGATGGTGGCATGTCGGGAATCGTTCGAGTTTGATTCTTGCATGTTTGCAGCCCGCTTCGTCTCAGCGCGCGAACCGAGCCAGCTCAACGCGTTGTTTGGGCCGGCTCAACGTGAAGGCGAGGCAAACCCAAACAGTGACGCGTGCAGACTGGTTGCCGGAGTGGCCGTGACGACGAATCAATGAAACGTCTGATGATGGAAGACACGAACGGATAGAGGCACGTTATGCTGTGGAGTCACACAAACTCCTGAGCTTCATCCTCTTCTGTTTCAAGGCTTTCTCTGATGCTTCGACTGCTGACCGTTTCTCTGCTTTGTATCGCTTTCGTTGTGCCAAAGGCGCTCGGGCAATCACCCGTCACGCATTCTTTCTTGGGCGTTGGCAAAGCGAATCGAGTCGTTATCGTCAATGAGCAGAATGAAATCGAGTGGAAGCTTGATGTTCCTGCAAGCGATGGATGGGTGCTACCCAACGGCAACGTGCTACTCGCCCTGTATGGAACTCCAAAGTTCCCGAACGGAGGCATTGTTGAAGTCGATCGTGAAACCAAGGAATTCGTTTTCGAATATCAGGGGCAACAGAAAGAAACAAGCACCGTCGTCGTCCTTGACAACGGTAATTACCTCCTTGCCGAATTGGGTCCGGAACCACGAGCGGTAGAGATTAACCGCAAGGGAGACGTTGTAGCGACGACGCCCTTGCAGTGCCAAAAGAAGAATTTTCACATGCAAACGCGGATGCTACGAGTGCTGCCAAACGGCAATTACATCGCCCCGCATCTTCTCGATTTCGCGGTCAAAGAATACGTTCCCAAGACAGGTGAAGTCGTTAATGTCTTTGCCACCGATGACCGAGGACGTGAAAAAAGAGACTGGCCCTTTACCGCGATCCGTCTGGAGAATGGAAACACGCTTGTCGGTTGCACAAACGGCAATCGAATCGTCGAATTGAATCCGAAGGGCAAGATCGTCTGGAGTGTGACCAACGACGACATCGGGCAGAACCTGTTCGATGACGCATGCGGGGCTCAGCGACTTCCCAACGGCAACACGGTGATAACGAGTTATCACGCGAAAGGCGATCGAGTGAAGCTGTTTGAGGTCACCCGAGACAAAGAGGTGGTTTGGACGTACAACGGGATGCCCGCTGGTTTTCATCACTTTCAAATTCTGACGACCAACGGCAAACCGATCGCAGACAACACGATGAAGTAGTCCTGCCTACGGCTAATACAAAATCGTCAAACACGCAGAGCCGGATGGAGAACATTCGGCTCTTTTTATGACTGCACCGGATGCATGAACTGCCCAGTCGCACCGCAGTCAATCAACGCTCGATCTTGTCGAGTATCCGGTCCATCACTTCTAGTTCGGTGTAGTACATCGCTCCACCGTCAATACCTTGACGATCCAACTCTGAAAGATGTTGCTTCATCGCTGGCCGATCGGATATCCAGGGAAGAATGATCAACCAGATGAATAGGATGGACGCAGAAATCGCGACCAATGCGGACCAACGTCGAACAGCGGATGCATGACTCATTGGGCGACTCCAATCGCCTCGGCAAAGATGACCTTGAACATCAGATAGGCCATCGCCAACGTCAGGCAGAGATTCAACGATTGGCCCCAGACGTACAGCAACAGCGGTTTTCCGCCCTTGAGGTAAGGCGCTAATTCGCGAAAGTTGGTAGCCAAACCGATGCTGACAAACGCCAAGCAAAAGAACCAACCGCGAAACGTCTTTGTAGATCCTTTGTAGACAGCTTCGACGATCTCGGGTCCACCTTCGAGTGTCCCGTGCAAAATAGAAAACACGATTGACGCTGCGACAAACCCAAGCACAAACTTCGGAAATCGAATCCAGATTTCGGACAAACCGGGGCGTGGTGCATCCGCATCACGTTCAACTCGGGTGACCCAGTACGTAGCGACACCAAACGCGGTGACGCCGATCAGGATGTTTTGAATCATCTTGACCGTCGCAGCGACTTCCAAAGCTCGCTCTCCAAGAACGGCACCCGCGACAGCCACGGCGCCGGTCGAATCGATCGTGCCGCCCATCCATGCTCCACCCAAAACTTCGTCCATTCCTGCATACCGGATAACGATCGGCATTAAGACCATCATGATGACGGTGAACGATAGGGATAAGCCAACTGCAAGAGACAGCTCTTCTTTCTTGGCTTTACATGCTGCAGCCGTCGCGATCGCGGCCGACACCCCACACACGGACATGTCAGCGGACACGACCATGTTCAATGATTTCGAGGGTATCTTGAGAACCTTTTGACCGAACACATACGTGCTAATCAAAACGACCGGGGTCACCACCCAAGCGACAAACACCCCTGGGATTCCCAACGCAAGCAGACGCCCCATCAATACTTCCGCACCAAGTAAGACCAATCCCGTCTTGATGAAAAACTCAGTTTGGACGGCCGGTTTGATCCAATCGCTCGTACCGATCGTGTTGCTGATGATCATGCCTATCAGCAATGCCCACAACGCATATTCCAGGTTGTATGCTTTGACGAGTTCCTGGCCGGCGAGCAAATAGGAGATCGTTGCGAGGACGAAAACAAAAGGGAACGCCTTGGCAAATGCGACCGCGGACTCACCCCGAATCGACATCGCGACGGTAAACATGATGCCGATAACAAGAAACACTCCAATCACGCCGGGAATCGTCGTGGAGACGGCCCCTTCGTCATCGACTTTGTAGAACGCCTCGGCAACGTGCCACCCACTCCATTTGCCCGGCTTCGAAACGTACGCCTTGAACGGATTAACGGCCTCCACCGTTACCACTTCTACATTTTCTTCAACGGATGAGGTACGACTCACATTCAAACAAACACCGACAAATGAAACGACCAGGAGGATGGCCGCGCACCAAATCGCCCACCAGTCTTCGGAGGTTCTTAGGTTTGAGAAGCGGGAGTTAGGTGGTGTTTCAGTAGCGTCCGACGCGCCAGTTTCTGACGTCATGTCTAGTTTTCGGTCTGCGAGGATGACGGTTCGTCCAAGTGCGACACATGATAGTCATTTCCGCATGACTTTGGTGACGCGCTCCAATGCAAAGTAGAAGCCCGACCCGACTCGCGGGCGACCAAGATCCGGGCCGCAGTTGAAGGGTTGCTAAAATCTGGTCGACGCGTTTGAGCCTCTCGCAAAACGGATCCGGCTTGATGAAATCAGGCGAGAATTGACATCGTGGACGAAACTCTGCAGCCCACCCAGCATGGTCTCTATTGCCCGGCAGGAGACTTTTTCGTCGACCCGTCTCGACCGGTTCATCGAGCGGTCATCAGCCATGCGCACAGTGATCATGCCACACGCGGATGCCGAAAATACCTGGCTGCTAAACCGAGCGAGAATCTGCTGCGGATGCGATTAGATCCCAACTCGCAATTCGAGTTCTTGAATTACGGGCAACTGCAAAGGATCGGTGAAGTCACGCTGAGCTTTCATCCCGCTGGCCATATTCTCGGGTCGTCACAGGTTCGAATCGAGCACCGTGGTCGCGTCGCTGTCGTGACGGGCGACTACAAATTGGATGATGACCCGACATGCGAGAGCTGGGAGCCTGTTGAATGCGACTTATTGGTAACTGAAACGACGTTTGGGTTGCCCGTCTATCACTGGGAACAAACCGCGACCGTTTTCGACTCGATCAATCAGTGGTGGCGCGATGCGAAAGCGGCCGGCAAGTGTTGCGTCTTGTATGGTTACGCCGTTGGAAAGAGTCAACATCTACTCGCCGGACTGGATAGTTCCATTGGTCCGATCTTTACTCACGGTGCCGTCGAAAAAGGAAACGATGCGTATCGACAAAGTGGCGTGGAGTTACCCGAAACAACCTACGTCGGCAACGTCGAAGGTAAACCATGGAAAGGAGCAATGGTTATCGCCGTACCCAGCGCCCACGGAACGCCATGGTTAAAGCGGTTTGGGTCCATTAGTACCGCGATGGCAAGCGGATGGATGGCGATTCGAGGGAACCGACGTCGCAGAAGTGTTGATCGCGGTTTTGTCTTGAGTGACCACGTCGATTGGCAATCACTAATGAAAGCCATCGAGATCTGCAATCCGGAAACCGTGTGGGCCACGCATGGTTACTCGGCCGTCGTCGCCCGCTACCTCAATGAACAGGGACGAAACGCCAAAGTTTTGGACGGTCGTGTTCGATCAGAGGGTGACGAAGATCAATTAGACACTGAAGAAGATCGCCAACCTTCGACGGCCGATGGTTCCCCACCAAATGATTCCCAATTGGGCGAGGCGGAATCATGATTCGTTTTGCAAAGCTCTATTCCGCGCTCGATTCGACAACGAAGACCAACGAAAAGATCTCCGCGATGGCGGAATACTTTTCTGGGGCCGATCCTGGCGATGCAGCCTGGGCGACGTATTTCCTGGCCGGAAACAAACTACGTCGTCTTGTGCCCACAAAGCTCCTTCGCCAATGGGCAGCGGAAGAAGCGGGTATTCCTGAGTGGCTCTTTGAGGAATCGTATCAATCGGTTGGTGACTTAGCCGAGACGATCTCGCTGATTGTCGGTGCTGGACAATCAAGCGACGATGATTCGCTTACGCTATGGGTCAACGATCGACTCAAACCGCTTGCGCAGATGAGCGAGGCAGATCAGCGATCAGCGATCGTTTCGATTTGGAGGCAGACCACAGCGTCCACAAGACTGGTCACGATGAAGCTGATCACCGGCGCGTTTCGAGTCGGCGTAAGTAAACGGCTGCTCACGAGAGCAATCGCCCAACAATCCGGTATCCCCGTTGAAGTCGTTGCCCATCGTTTGATGGGAGATTGGAAACCGACGGCGGAATTCTTTCGTCGGGTCGTCGATGATCGTTTGGACGGGACGCTGCCCAGTCAGCCGTATCCATTCTGCTTGGCTCACCCACTCGATGCCGAGCAGGGTCCCGCTTCGTTAGGGTCCGCTGGGGACTATCTGGCGGAATGGAAATGGGATGGTATTCGCGGCCAAGTTATTCGCCGCGAAGGCCGAACGTACATCTGGTCACGAGGCGAAGAACTGATGGAGAATCGTTGGCCGGAAGTGGAATCGGCCGGACAATTCTTGCCTGACGGAGTCGTATTGGACGGTGAGATTTTGGCGGCCAGACCCGATGGAGAAGTGCTTCCCTTCGCTCAGTTGCAACGCCGGATTGGCAGGAAAACGGTCGGCAAAAAACTGATAACAGAAGTGCCGGTTATTTTCTATGCGTTTGATCTATTGGAAATCGATCGACAAGACATTCGCGACCAACCTCAGCAGCAACGCCGTCAGCAACTCGAACATTTGCTCAATCAAGTCGATCATCCCAATCTGCGTCCGACCCAGCTGATTGACGCACATGACTGGAATGCGTTAGCCGACATCCGCGAGCAGAGCCGGGAGCATCGCGCCGAAGGCGTGATGCTGAAGCGGAAAGATGCCACGTACGATGTGGGTCGCGTGCGAGGCACGTGGTGGAAATGGAAAATCGCACCGTTCACGATTGATGCGGTGTTGATCTATGCCCAAAAAGGTCACGGTAAACGAGCAAGCTTATTCACCGATTACACGTTTGCACTTTGGAAAGACGATACTCTGGTTCCGTTTGCAAAGGCTTACAGTGGGCTCGATGACGCGGAGATTCGCAAGGTCGATCGATTCGTGCGTCAACACACCAACGAGTCATTTGGGCCCGTTCGCAGTGTTGAGCCTCAATTAGTGATGGAACTTGCATTCGAGGGTTTGCAACGCAGTACGCGACACAAGAGCGGAGTGGCCACCCGGTTTCCACGCATCGTTCGCTGGCGACATGACAAGCAACCAAAAGACGCGAATACGTTGGATGAACTGCTGGAGCTGATGCCGGATTGATGCTTAAAACAGTCAAGCCACCGACGCCGAACCAAGTCGTTGAGAACTTCTTTGAATCAACTGGATTCAAACCGTTTCGTTTTCAACGAAGTGTGTGGCGCGCCTACCGCGACGGACAGAGCGGCCTCGTCCATTCTGCAACGGGCACGGGGAAAACACTTGCCGTTTGGATGGGCCCGATTCTCAACTGGCTTTCAAAAACTCAGGATCGAGAAAAATGGAATCCGAAGCGTCCTCCACCGCTACGTGTCTTGTGGATTACACCGCTTCGTGCGCTTGCCGGCGACACGGAAAAATCGCTTCGCGCTCCAATCGATGCAATGGGTTTGCCATGGAGACTCGAGTCACGGACCGGCGACAGTAAAGCGAGTGTGAAGGCGCGACAACGACGGCGACTACCCACGGCGCTCGTCACGACGCCTGAGAGTCTTGCGTTAATGATGACTCACGAAAACATGCTTGAGCAGTTGGCCGGGCTGGAAGGTGTGATCATCGATGAGTGGCACGAGTTGCTCGGAACGAAGCGGGGTGTGCAAACGGAACTGGGGCTCGCCCGTTTGCGACGATTGAATCCAAACCTTCGCACTTGGGGAGTCTCGGCAACGCTTGGCAATCTTTCTCAAGCCCGTGATACGTTGCTAGGTGTTGATGCGGATCCCGATCGATCGCGGATCATCGAAGGGTATCGAGACAAACGACTAAAGCTTGAGTCGTTGATTCCGGATAAGATCGATCGATTCCCGTGGGCGGGTCACATCGGCACCAAGATGGTTCCACAGGTCGCCGAGCTGCTGGAGAAATCCGAGAGCACACTTGTGTTTGCGAACACGCGATCTCAAACCGAAATCTGGTACCAGCAACTTCTCAAGCACCGACCCGATTGGGCAGGACAGATCGCGATCCACCACGGATCACTCGATACGTCCGTACGAAGCTGGGTAGAGAACGGACTGAGAAGTGGCAGTCTTCGAGCTGTCGTTTGCACCAGCAGTTTGGATCTTGGAGTGGACTTCACGGCGGTCGACCTGGTCATTCAAATCGGTAGCCCGAAGGGAGCTGCGAGACTATTGCAACGAGCTGGACGAAGCGGACATCAACCCAATGCAATCAGTCGACTGGCATTCGTTCCGACCAATGCGATCGAGTTGATCGAGCTCGCTGCGGCTCATGATGCGATACGTCAACGTCATCTCGAGGCGCGGCAACCGCTTCGAAAGCCACTCGACGTACTCGCACAGCACTTGGTGACCATCGCCATTGGCGGCGGTTTTGAATCGGATGAACTGCTGCGTGAAATTCGTTCGACCGAGGCGTACCAATCATTGACGGATACCGAATGGAAATGGGTACTCGATTTTGTCTGCCGCGGCGGGAGCAGTCTGCAAGCCTATCCAGAGTTCCGTCGAGTCGAGCAGCTCGATGATCGCTACGTCGTTAACCAAAAACGCGTCATGACGCAGCATCGCATGAATATTGGCACGATCGTGTCGGATTCCTCGATGCAAGTGAAGTACCTGAAAGGCCGCACACTGGGAACGGCTGAAGAGAGTTTTTTGTCGAAGCTGTCGCCTGGTGAGAAGTTTCTGTTTGCGGGACGCCTGGTCGAGATGGTGCGTGTGAAAGACAACGCGGCGTATGTTCGACGTTCTTCCGGTCAGCCGGACACCGTTCCACGATGGATGGGCGGACGCATGCCGCTATCCTCCGAATTGAGCGATGCACTCCGTCGCAAGCTAGAGCAAGCGGCCAACGGAAAACTGATCGGCCGCGAAATGCGTTCGCTTCGAGGACTGATGGAGATTCAGCAGCGCTGGAGCACCCTACCCAAGCACGACGAACTGTTGATCGAACGTATCAAGGTGCGTGGAGGACATCAGTTATTTGTGTTCCCGTTCGAAGGCCGGCTCGTGCACGAAGGCCTCGCCGCACTGATGGCGTATCGAATGTCTCAATATCGAAAAACGACGTTTTCGATGGCCTGCAATGATTATGGCGTCGTGCTGCAATCGCCGTTGCCGATTGAAGTTGACGAAGCAATTGAGCGAGGCGTTTTTTCGACCAACGAATTGACCGGGGACATTCTTAACAGCATGAATGCAACGGAGATGGCAAAACGTCAATTTCGGCAAATCGCTCGAGTCGCTGGCCTGATTCACCAAGGCTTGCCGGGACGACAGAAGTCCTCCAACCACCTGCAAGCGAGCAGTAATCTATTTTTTGATGTCTTCAATGAATACGATCCAGAGAATCTGTTGCTGGACCAAAGCCGCATCGAAGTGTTGCACCACCAACTAGAAGCCTCGCGGATGTTCGATGCGCTTGAGCGAATCAGCCATAGCCGTATCGTCATTACCGATCCCCCGAAAGTCACACCGTTATCATTTCCGCTTCTGGTTGATAAGCTGCGGGAACGTGTCAGCAGTGAATCGCTGTCAGACAGGATCGCCCGCCTGCAGAAAGAACTAGAAAAGGCGGCGAGTGAATACTAGCGAGCTGGTCGACGCTGGCGACATGGAGAACTTGATCGCTGGCGACTGGGAGAACTTGATCGATGGCCGGGTGCGAAAGGATTGAACTCGAAGGACACCGGTTGGATTTGCTGGGTGGTCTGGGCGCATGGCTGCCGGATCACAAGACGCTACTCATTGCCGACACGCACTTCGGAAAAGAGGCCACGTTCCGCCGTAATCACATTCCCGTTCCAACGGGATCGACCAACGGAACACTCGATTCGATCGGCAGAATGCTAAGCGAAACGGGTGCGGAGCGATTGATCATTCTGGGTGATATGTTCCATGCAAGATCGTCGTTGTCCGCAGACGTTTGCGAAGCGCTGGAGACGTTCTTCGGTGAATACCAGCGAGTAAGAATGATGCTCGTTCTTGGCAATCACGACATGGGGGTTGGACGATTGCCGTCCAAATGGCCCATCGAAGTGGTTTCGCATCACATGATCGACCGGATTCGGCTGTCACATCATCCGCCGAACGCACCCCCGGAAGATGATCTTGTGATCTGCGGCCATCTGCATCCAGCCGTCCGCGTCGAAGGGAGAATGGATAGTACGGGGAAGCTGCCCTGTTTTTGGTATTCGAAGCGTTGTCTCGTTCTTCCAGCGATTGGAGAGTTCACGGGCACTCACCGTGTTCGTCCTCGTGGATCCGATCGGGCCTGGATGGTCGTTGACGAAAACGTGATCGAGTACCGAATGAAGCGTGTGCGCCACCCAACCACCTGATGCGACGCCCATCGCGCTCTTCGGCCTCATTTTCTTAGACTGCTTGGCCAGCTATGATCGAAGCCCGCGTAATGGGTACGTGGTCCGCCCGATCATGAGAGTTCCTCGCTTCTGCTATGCCACAGTCCAACCAAAACGGTTTACTGCCTTCCCTGCTGTCACCTTTTCAAAGACTGACCGAAAGTCGTTGGCCCGCTCGCCTGGAGCACTGCTACACCATCAGCGATGTGAAGCGTTTGTTCGAGAAGCGCATTCCATCGGTTGTCGGCGATTATTTCCTCGGGGGCGCCAGCGACGAACGGACGCTTCGCGACAACGTCAAAGCGTTTGAGAGGACGCGATTCGCACCCAATTACGGTGTCAGTCACGACACGATCGAGATGTCAACAACGATCGTTGGAACCGAAATCAGCATGCCGATGATTTGCGGTCCGATCGGCAGTTTGAGAACGCTTTGGCCCAACGGTGAAGCGGTCGCCGCAAACGCAGCTGGCGAAGCCGGAACGATCTGCACGTTGTCCACGCTTACTGGTACTCGGCTTGAGGAGGTCATCGCTGCTTCACCACATGATTGCTGGTTCCAGCTTTATCTTGTGGGAGGCCGTGAAGTTTCGACCAAAGCAATTCACCGCGCCAAAGATGCTGGCTACTCTGCCCTTGTGCTAACCATCGACACACCGGTCGCAGGGTTGCGTTACCGTGACAAACGCAATGGCTCGGTCCAAGCGATCAATGGTGGGATTTTGCAACGCATGAAATTCGCGCCGCAGATGATGATGCATCTGTCTTGGCTGACGAGCCACTATTACGACGGTGGCTTGATGGACTTTCCCAATATTGAATTGCCCGGCGGGGAAGTGATGCCGTACGCTGACATCGGCAATCAGCTGCAGCAATCAGCCGTCACGTGGGAAGATATCGGCTGGATTCGTGAGATCTGGGATGGCCCAATCGTGATTAAAGGCGTGCACACCGTTCACGATGCAATTCGAGCTTCGGATGAAGGTGCAGCGGCAATTATCATTTCCAATCACGGCGGCAGGCAACTCGATCGCGTCCTACCGACGCTCGAAATGCTGCGTCGAATCGCACCGCATATGAAAGATCGAGAAACGGAGGTTCTAGTCGACGGCGGGATTCGTTCCGGTGGCGACGTTGCCATTGCGCTGGCAACCGGCGCGAAAGCGATCCTGCTTGGGCGCGCGTACGCGTTTGGACTCGGTGCAGCCGGAGGCGCAGGTGTCACCAAAACGCTGGAGATCATACGCGCAGAATTCGAACACACGATGCGGCAACTCGGTTGCGCTCGATTAGAAGACCTCAATGAATCCCATGTGACGGAATATCACGCAGCATCGTGACGAACATATCTGAATACAACCGAGATGCGTGGGACAAGCAAGTTGCAAAGGGAAACGCGTGGACGTTGCCGGTTTCAAAAGAAATCATCGACAACGCGCGACAGGGTATCTGGGAGGTCGTGCTGACGCCTCAAAAGCCTGTGCCGCGAGAGTGGTTCCCGGATCTACCTGGAACCGATGTGCTCGGACTGGCATCCGGCGGTGGCCAACAGGCGCCAATCTTTGCGGCCGCCGGAGCCAACGTTTCCGTTCTGGATAACTCCGGTGCGCAGCTCCAGCAAGACCGAAAAGTATGTGACGAGAACGGGCTTCGCATCGCATTGATTCAAGGTGACATGCGAGATCTTTCCTGTTTTGATTCCGGGTCATTCGACATGGTCTTCAACCCATGCTCGGTCTGTTTTATTCCCGAACTGCAACAGGTTTTCGATGAATCCTATCGAGTGCTGAGACCGGGTGGACGATTGCTTGCCGGATTTACAAATCCATTTCGATTCGTCTTCGATGAACAGAAACTCGAAAAAGGCGAGATGTCCGTGAGGCATGCATTGCCATACGCTGACGAAACGCATCTGGATCCAGCTGAAGTCGAGCAACTGAAATCCGATGGTGAACCATTCATGTTCAGCCATTCACTCGAAAACATCATCGCAGGCCAGATTCGATCTGGATTTGTTTTGAAGGGACTCTTCGAGGATCACTACAGCGATCGTGTGTCGGAGTTTCTGCCCGACTACTTTGCAACATTGGCAGTGAAGTAGATTGCGATCTCAACCTGCCTCACTAGATTCCAAGACGAGTTCCGCTTCTTTGATCTTTCGCTGCTTGTCTTGATCGCGAAGTGCCTGGATGATCTTTCCGCGATCTCCACGTGAAATCGGCAGGGTGAGATCTTCATCAAGTACTCCCAGCGGGACTTGCTCCATGATCCAATCATCACTGCGCTGGGTCGCAAACGGTAAGTCTTTGTTCCCCGTGGCCTGAAGATTACCCAGGGGATTGCGGCCCCATGCATAACGAAAGTGGATTGGGTGTGGAACCATCGGGCTGGTAAGAACAAGTTTCTTGCGATCGAATTGCACTCGACCACGATTGTCTTTTCCCTTTTCGGCATACGCGACATCGGCTGGATGGAACCTCCGGTCCTCTCCCGCGATGGCGAACCCTTCGATGTCGCCATCCATTGGATCGCCGACGTCCGTATCGAGCTGCAACTGCAGCGCGTCATCCAGTTTTTCGGTGCCAACAATCATCGGAGGTCGCCATTGAACTTGACGATCGAATCCGTACTGCGTCGCAAGTGCCCAGCGTGCGATACGTTCACCGGCCGGCAACTTTAATTGGGGATGGTACCAGCGACGACGCAAATCATACGTACTAACAAATCCAACGTTCTTGTCTCCCGCATTCCACAGATCGAGGAAGGTTTGATATTGCGCCGCGCGAATATCGATCCCAGCGTTGAACATCTTTTCGCAATAGTCGTCGCGTGTCTGCGGATAACCATCGGTACAGAGAGACAAAATACCGAAGGGTAAATTGGGATCATTAAAAGCGTTTCGCCACGATTGAATCATCACGGGAAGAACGTCGCGATACATCTCGACACCCGCAGTACCATCGAACGCGTTGTTATACCCTTGATGGAAGATGGCGCCTTTGATTGAGAGTCCTTCCAAGGGTGCGATCATTCCGGCGTAACAGTGGCCGGGAAAATTGTGATTGCCGATCGGCCCCGGTCGCAAATCGCTCGGAGCGTCTCGTCGGTTTTCGGGGATCGGCTTGCCTTCTTTGGTTTGACGTTCGATCCATCGTTCGTGGTCGGCAATACGTTTTTCGAGATCAGCCTTCGCATCCCATTCGGCAAGCGACTGATCAAATGAGGTCAGTTTGGCTGCGGTTTGCGGGCTGTCCATTTCGCGAAGCACCGAAAGCGGCGTCCAGGTTTCGACGGTCGTTCCACCACGCGAGGCGTCGATGACCCCAATCGGAATATCTGCCGCTTTATGGATGCGACGCGCGAAGACGTATCCAATCGCCGACAGTTCACGCGCGGATTCTGGAGTGCAAACGCTCCAATCACCTTTGCGGAAGTGCCTTCCAAACCAACTGCTGAATTCATGCAATCGAGCAAAGCCGCGTTGGTAATCTGGACCTTGGCCGTACGGGACCGTCAGGATTCGAAGCTCGGGGAAGTTCGCTGAGATGATCTCGAGGTTGCCGTTCTCCACTTTGGCCAACTCAAACTCCATGTTGCTTTGACCGCCAAGCAGCCAAACATCACCGATCAGAATGTCCTCCAGCACCAATTCGTTTGACTTGCCGGAAACCGTCATCGTTTGCGGACGCCGATTCGCCGCCAAAGCATCCAGCGTGACCATCCATCGGCGATCCTTGTCGGCTGTCGCGGTAACTTGTTGACCGGCAAACTCGACGCTGACCTCCTCACCAGCTTCAGCCCAACCCCAAACGTGGATGGGCTTGTCTCTTTGCAGCACCATATTTGATTGAAACAAATTACTGACGCAAAGTTCATCAGCGATCGCTGGAACATCGATAACATTTTCGCGCGGCATCGGCTGACCCATCAAACGCGACGGGTTGCAAATGCAAAAGATAGAGAACGTCAGCAACAAAAAGTTGAAATATCGAAAGGTCATTGCTCGCCGCAAAAAGAGTGTTTGATTGGGGCATTGCGTTTGACGGCCCAGCAGACGGAATGCCCCCTGGGTGATCCACGCACGATACAATTGTATTCCAATTGAAATGGACGATTGGTGTTTGAATGATTGCCCGAAATCAGAGCGATGCATGATGGCTTCACCGCTTTCTTCTAGCGAATCGATCCGTTCGCTCGTTCGAAGTGTCAACAGATTTGTGTTGATTTTCTTGCCGCTGTTTTTTGGCGACTCGGCAAACGCGAATGACTCTCGCGCCGTGGGTCAGATCTTCGGCGAGGCGATCATCGCAGAAAACGTACTGGATGTGCGTCGGCAAGCAGCAATTCTGCCTGAGACCGAACGATACGAATTCCTGCGTGACTGGGTGCTACCCAACGATAATCACGCGGGCTATCGACTTTCCGGTGACTACCTGCCGCAACAACTCTCCAATGAGAATGCTCTGGATCCGGCATTCGCCCTTCACTTCACTGACGGTGATGATTCGGGAAATGTTGGTGACTCTCGGTATCGCACGCTCGTGTCTCCCGTGTTCGACTTGGTGAGTACGGCCAAACAACTCAATCGCCTCGAGGAATTGAAAGATCAGATCCTGCGCGTGAGCCCAACTGATCCAAGACAACGTGAGTCACGATTGGCGCTCCTTGCGTTGGTATGTTTAGCAACTGGATCATTGGATGAGGCAAAGACCGCAATCGTAGGATTGCGTGAGTCGATGGAAGCGTCCGAGTCTCCAGCGCTATCGCAATTGTGGCCCGGAATCCTTGTCGCGGAGCAATTCCTGCGCTCGGGTACAGCCCCTGCGGCCGTCGACGATCTGATTGCCTATTTGAGAGGTGTGATTTTTGGGCCCGGTCAGTCGGCAGTGCCCAAACAGGTGCAATCCCAGATCCAGTCTCTCAACGCAAACGTTTGGCAACGACAATGGGGCGAAGGCAAAGATGCCGATCGAACGTCGAAAGCGTTTCAACACTGGATTCCGGTTAGTCACAGCAATGCGGAAATACGAGGGCTGGGATACGCCGCCTCACAATGGGTGTTGTCGGACAACGGTGCGGTTGTTCATCTGTGTGGCAGTGATACCGACTACTTGCTTTTCAACGTCCCCATAACAGGTGAATACGACCTTGAAGCAGATCTTTCCGTAAGCCAAGCGGCACAAGTTCTCAGTTCAGGGCAATTCACCGGTCGGATTGAGACACAAATCCATCACGGCGTGATTGCGAAGTCGGCCCGCGTCACGCGTGTGCCCCGACGAAACCGATCGCTTGGGCTTTGGACGCGTTATCGATCCAGTGTGAATCAACAAGCAGAGTCTGTCTTTCTGGTTGGAAGTCTCTTTCAACAACGGCCGCTTGCTCAACACGAGGAACCTTGGATTGGTTTACGTAGTTGGTTCAAAAGCAACGCACAGTTTCGCGATGTCAGAATTGGTGGTTCACCGATCGTTCCTGATCAAGTCTTGATGTCGCACTCGCCATCACTCGCCGGTTGGACGAGCTACTTTGATCTGCACGGGTCGCACTGGCAGGCAACGCCAAACGCTGGTGAAGGCGTCATCATCGTGGGACAAAAAAGGGAGGATCTTCCACGTTCCAACTGCGAACGGATGTTGCGTTACTTTCGCCCTTTGGTCGGTGACAGCCAAATCACGTTTGAGTTTTTCTATGATCCAAATGTGGCGGAGGTCGCGCCAACGATTGATCGGCTGGCGTTCATGCTAAGCCCATCCGGCGTCACAGAACATATCGTCACCGACGGTGCTTTCGAGCGTTCCCAACTTCGGCCTGATAACCGAAATGTCGCACCAGAGTACCAACGGCATTCAGGTACCTTGCCACTGAAGCTCAAGCGTTGGAACAGCATCAAGCTTGACGTCGCAGCGGACCAATTGAAACTATTCGTGAATGATCAGTTGGCGTACGAACGATTCATTGACGGATTGACCGACCGTACGTTTGGTCTTTTTCACTACGCCGATCGGCACGCTGTTCAGGTGCGAAACGTAGTGATGAAAGGAGACTGGCACGAATCGCTGGACGGAATGCATGCTTTTGCGGATCCTCTTCCCGGGCAACTTGACGCAAAGAGTTCTGAGCTATCGTCCGTCTTCGAGCACAGTTTTTCCGACGCTGCGAGTACCTCTCGGTATTTCGATTTTCAAAACGTGAAAACGAATTCCCAGGTATCCGTGAATGAAGATGGCGTCCATATGATCTCGACGTCGACCGGTGGTTGGCAACAAGTCGGCGTATCACCAAAGTTTTCAATACAAGGCGACTTTGATGTCATCGCAAGTTTTACGGATGCTCGACCATCTACCGAAGCGACGATGGCAAGGATCGCCGTCTCGTTGGGACTGGCTGATGACTATCAGCGAAAACTGATCTGTTCGTTGGCACACAACGATAAGAATGGCCTGCATCTACTGGGCACCGTGAATCTGACCTATCCGGATGGTACACAGCGATATCTTGGCGCACGTCAGCCAGAAGAATCGGTGGCCGGACGTTTGAGGATTTCACGTCGAGGAGACCAGGTGTACTTTCTGATGGCTCAAGGCGACTCGGATCTCTGGCGAATCGTTCAACACGAAACAGCTTCTACCGCGGACATCGATATTGGATCGATTCAGTTGCTGGTCGTCGCTCAGAAGCAGGGTTCAACGAGCGTGACATGGAAAGATCTGACGTTGCGAGCTGAAAGCCTGATGGTGCTTGATGGAGAACAGCCAAAACAGAAACTCACCATCTTTTCCCAAAGCAGTAAGGAGTTGCGAGATGTGGCCAACCCAACGGGAAACATGACCACGGTTGGTTCACCTGATTGGGCACCGGATGAGCGATTTCTTGCGTACGATCAGTCGACCGGATCCACAACGAATTCACGAATGATGATCGTCGATGTTGAAAGCGGCAAACCTCCTGTCGACGTCGGCTATGGCTCGATGCCAAACTTCTCACCGGACGGAAAGCTCATTGCCTTTTCCGCCGCTCGTGAAGGTGTCGGCATCATGAATCGTGATGGAACGGAGCGTCGGATGATCGATCGAAATGGGTGGGGACTTCAGTGGTCTCCCCAGCAACACCTATTGGCTTACAGCATGGGTGGACAGCTGTATCTTTGGGATCTTCGTACCGATACACGATCGTCCGTCTTCACCGGAGATGCTGCAGCTCGATATTCCTATTTGTTTTGGAACATGTGCTGGTCACCCGACGGAAAGTGGATCGCGATGAAGGCAAGACGGGCCAGCGATGGCGGTGAAGAGATAGCCGTTGTGGAATTGGCCGATCCGAGCCGTGTAAAAGTCATCTTGCCTGAACACCAAGGAAGCAGCGACATTACGTGGACGAGCGATAGTCGAAGCGTCATCCTGCCGATGGGAAAACCGAGCGATTTTCCCCAGCTATTCGCATTCGACTTGAAAGATCGTGGACCCCAGTACGTCGTTGGACAGCCCCAAGCACGTGCGACGGGTGTCGACGTTTCGAAAACGGGAACCTGGATCGCTGTCACCGTTCGAGTGGACCCGAAACCCGAACCATGGAAAACAGAAACGACACCGGACGATTCCAACCCGCCTAGCATTGCGAAGTGATGCACGTTCACGCAGGTGACTCGTCACGAAAAGGACTTTCGCGAGGAAACAACATGACCCGTTCTTTGAATCCGATGAGGCTTTCCGCCGTTGTTTTTTGCGGGATGTCCATTCTGATCTCAAATGTCGCCGACGCTGCCGATGATGACAATCCGATGGACAATTGGGGGCAGGTGGTCGATCCAGATGGCGATTGCACCATCAAGGCGTCGGGCAGCGAGCTGACGATCCAAATCCCTGATACACGCCATGATCTGAATCGTCGCAGTGGCTCGCTTAACGCTCCGCGTGTGATGCAATCGATCTCAGGTGACTTTCGACTCGAGGTTTCCGTATCGGGTGAATTCAAACCCGGCCCGCGATCCACGGCGCAAAAGAGTACCGCATTCAACGGCGCCGGAATTTTGCTATGGCATGATGAGCGCAGCCACATGCGGTTGGAGCGCAATTCGTTCGGTGGCGGCTACTGCTACCCTCCCCTAATCGAGATTCGAAACAAGGGACGCTTCTTGGGGGGAAATCCTCCCGTCGCTCCTGATACGTACTTTACCGGTGACAGCACGTCCTTTCGCATAGAAAGACATGGTGATGTATTCACCGCGTATATTCGTCACGGCGATCAACAATGGCAATTGCTGAAGAGCCGCTCGGTTGGTTTTCCAGATAAGCTGATGGTGGGCGTGTCAGCGATCAATACATCCAATGCCCCGATGACCGTTAAGTTTCAAAACCTGAAACTGACCAGCATCGAAGCGGAGTAGAGCGTGACCAGTCACCTTCGGCAGCTGATAATGCGATCACGGGCAATCGGTTGATTCGTCTGTCGCTGCGTTGCCAAGCCATGTGACGGCGATCGAAATCATGTGGTGCTTTCCATCCGTCAACTCTGGATGGGGACTGAAGCACATCACACGACCGCGCCCGTATTGCGTTCGGACGATCGCAGATGTGCCTTTCATGATTCCTTTGGGAGCACCCTTGGTCGCGATTTCCGAATCATAGATAGCTAGGCTCTCATAATCTGGCACTTCTTTATCGTCCCATTCTCTTCGTCCGAGGAGCGGACCCTGCCCGTATCGGATTTGCATCGCGTTTGAATCATGCCGAAAGAACGTTGTTCCATTCGATGAAAGCTTCAGCATGACATCGCCGTTCCCGCGAGCCCAATGCATTCGATCAACCACCTTGGCATCAATCAGATTGAGCGACCAGGTGTAGTCGTTCGTCGCCAAATAGGCCCCGGCACAGACCCCTAAAAAGCCGCCTCCGTCTCGAACAAACTTTCGCACGTGGTCGCGGCCGGTTTCACCCAATGCTTTTCCCTGCTTGCTTCCGCTACCTCCGGGATGAACCAAAACATCATATTGTGCAAGTTCGCCTTCCAGGATCGCGTCTGCTGAGATCCGACTGACGCGAAAGATCTGGTCGGAATCGCCTGTCTCAATTGCTTCGACCAACTGACCAACGCTTTTCCCTACCCCATCGCCTTCAAATACAGCCACGCGGATCGGATCCGCAGCAAAGGATGTCTTTGCGATAAGTAGCAGGCAAATGAGGATCGATCGCATGTCTTTTCCGTGTTCGTTGGAGTCGTCGCCATGCTATTAAAGGCTGTCAGCACGTCCGCGGAAAGAGTTTGCCGGAAGATTGCTTCCTGTGGGTTGACGCGATTGCCTTGCTGGAGGGGTTTGCCAGGGGTACATTTGCCATGTTTCGCTTTCGCGTTTTTCGCGATACCCGATACGATATGGATCGACCCAGGACGGAGTCTCAGGACGGCTGGATAGTTCGTCATCTCCAAGGATGGGTTTCAAGGCTCGATTTGATTGGCACCCTTTGGCCAGCATCCGAGGAAACCACTTATGACCGTTCGTGCCCCAGAAATCGGTTTGGTGAGCTTTCGCGCCTGTAGGTTGGTGCTGGCAACCACGGTTTGGACTCTCGGATTTCTATGCGTTTCTCACGGCCAATCGCAGGAACCGATTGGCGCGAATGAAGTCGAGACCGACTCACTGGATCCGGCCGCGATTGAACAAGCGATTGCGAACCTTGACCACACGCGATTTCATGAACGCGAGGCCGCGTTTCGGACTCTGATCAACGCGGGATCCTCGGCAATCGATGCGCTTGAGAAAAACGCAAAACGAAAAGAAGTCGAAGTGCGACGACGGTGCATCGAAGCTCTCGTCGTGATTGCGCGTGACGAGCAGAACCTCACGTCGGTCGTTGGAGCACTGGAAAGACTCTCGACGGATCCGACGTGTATTAGCGCGAATCTGGCTGGCAAACACGTGATATCTCTCACCATGACCGACGAAGATCGGGCAGCCGAGAAACTGACCGCCCAAGGTGTGCGTCTTCACCGACGTCAAGATGGAGAAGTGACGTCGGTTTCCGTGATGAGCGATCGTCACCTCGCACTGCTACGCCACTTTCCGTCCATTTCATCGGTGAGCATCAGCGGCATTCAAGTGACGAATAAGGGTCTCGACCATTTGTCCAAGTTGAAGTCGCTTTCAAGTCTCTCCATCAATCAAAGTCAGATCACGGACAACGGACTGGCAAAACTGAAGTCGTTGGAAAACTTAAGAACGATTAGTTTGCGTGCCACTGAGTTTTCAGGTTTCGGCCTAAGCAAACTCAAGGACGTTCCCAAACTCGTTCACATCTCTTTGAGTACGAGTGTCGACGAAGATGATCTGCGCGGCTTGGTTCAGGTGCCGCAAGTAAGGAGCCTCTACATGTCTGAGGTTGAAATGGGGGCGTCAACGGCCGAACTGCTGAATCAGATGGACCACGTGACGCAGTGCAACCTCTCCATGAGAGACGCCACCGATTACGACCTGCGGTGGTTGTCTGAAGTCGAGCTGCCGATCTCGCTGAATCTATACAGCACGCCGACGATCAATTCTCGAGGCTGGAAGTACCTGAGTGAGGCAAACATCCAAGGGTTGAATCTCAGCAACATGCGGTTGACCGACAAAGATCTTGTCTTTGTCGGCGAGATTCGCAGCCTGACACGCTTGACCCTGTCATCCAACTCGCTCGCGATCACCAATAGCGGGATCGAACACCTCAGGAATTTGGACAAACTCCAGTATCTTTATCTTAGGGGTGCTAAAAACGTGACTCAGGACGCTATGGACGACCTGAAGTCGGAGATGAAGTCGCTCCGTACCGCCCATCTACGCTAGGCGGATTGGCATTCTCAGCTCCGCCCAGACCGCGACGGAACGATCGTACGCCCGCGGACTAGGAATGCCTAACAAGTGCTCACTAGAGAGCAACACGAGCTCCACAGGGCTCTCTCAACGAACGCGTCGGTTGCTTTGTTTGACGTCATTATTTGGGGCATCGTCCGTGCGGTCGAATGCGTTCCACCCATTGGTGCGACTGATTGAAACATCTGTAGCGTCTGCACGGGATACAGACGCGAGCTCGACGATAGTTAGATTTCACATTTTGTCGTGATGGAGTCTGGAGGAACCTAGGATTCGGTGGAGCCGTGTTGTCGTTATGGGGCGCTTTACCGCTTGTGCGGATTTCACCGAGGCGACGAACAACCGGAATATCGGAGAGAGACAAATGACAGCCACTGGAGAATCGAATCCGTTCGCGCTCAATCGTGACGAATTGACCGATCGGATGATGGGGAGCGTTGACATTGCGCAACGGATGTTGCGTCAGTTCTTGGACTCCAGTCAAGCTGAATTAGATGTCCTGGAGTCAACCATTCGGATAGGTGATGCAGACGCGATCGCGTCGCTCGTTCACCGACACAAAGGAACCGCTAAGACTCTCGCAGCTCCACAAATTGCTGCTCTCTCTTCGATGATGGAAAAGCAAGCCCGCAATGGAATGGTTTCCGATCTGCTTGGCATTTTGGAAGACCTTCGATTGGCACACGTTGATTTGGAACAAGCCGTTCAAGCCTGGGTCTCCGAATCAAGTGACGGAGTGATTGCATGAGCTATTCCGTTGGATCCACCAGCATCTTGGTTGTCGATGATGATCCGATCGCTTCGGAAATGCTGCGACACGCTCTATGTGTGTTCGGCTATGAAGTGACGCTGGCAAGTGACGGATTGGAGGCCTTGGAACACGTTCGGACAGGAAAGTACCGAATCGTTATTTCCGACGTCGAAATGCCAAATATGAACGGCATCGAATTCTGCCGTGAAGTCCGTAAGCGAGACGTCTGCGGCTACACGTACTTGATCTTGCTGACCGGTCGCAGCGATACCGAAAGCGTCGTCGAAGGATTGGATGCGGGAGCCGACGACTATATCGCAAAGCCGTTCCATCCCAGCGAATTACAGATGCGAATTCGGGCGGGAGAGCGGTTGCTGGCTCTCGAGAGTCGTGATCTGATGATCTTCGCACTGGCCAAACTCGCCGATAGCCGCGATAACGAAACGGGCGGCCACCTGGAACGAATTCGCGA
This sequence comes from Planctomycetota bacterium, assembly GCA_039179795.1. GTDB lineage: Bacteria > Planctomycetota > Planctomycetia > Pirellulales > Pirellulaceae > Rubripirellula. The sequence continues at coordinate 70,522 of JBCDEM010000026.1, forward strand.
ATACAGCCGGGAGCTTTGCCAAGAGTTGTCGACCTATCCTGAGTACAGCGATAGGATCGACGAGGTGTTCATCCAGTCGATCTACGACACCAGTCCGCTACACGACATCGGAAAGGTCGGTATACCAGATCACATTCTGTTGAAGCCTGGCAAACTGACCGAAGAAGAATTCCAGATCATGACCGAGCACGCCCGAATCGGAGGCGAGACTCTGCAGGCGGTATCGGACGCACATCCAAAGGCTGCCTTCCTGCGGATGGCCTGTCAGATCGCCATGACGCATCACGAACGTTGGGATGGCACGGGATACCCTCTCGGTTTGTCCGGAGAGGACATTCCGTTATGCGGAAGGGTCGTCGCGGTCGCGGATGTCTACGACGCGTTGACAAGCCGACGTGTTTACAAGGCGGCGTACCCGCACCAAGTCGCTGTTAACATTATCCGGGAAGGATCAGGAACGCATTTCGATCCGGGTATCGTTAAAGGATTCATCGCCCTGCAAGATCGCTTCCTACAGATCAAGCGACAACTGAATGACGACGACACGGAATCCAACGGGCGATTCCTTCCAACGATGACCGCCAGTTTCTGCGATCCCGTCGAAAGCGGTCGTTAGCAGGAACGCGGCCGTCCCTGCTTATGATCATCCGGGTTTGCCTATCTGCGTTTAGTGATTTCTAGGAAGACAATGTTCTGATTGTCTTCACTTCGCAATCGGATCTCTCTGACTTCGGATTCCAAAATCGGATCCGCAATCGCAAGCATCTCCGATCGATCGCGATAAACGAGATGCCAGTCCATGTACATTTCCATGTATCCGACATCACGAATCTCTGGCAAGAAGTTAGCGATCACCAACTTTCCTCCCGGTCGCACATTTCGAAACAGACTCGTCGTCAATCGTCGTGCCAATGACTCGTTGAGGTAGTCATAGAGACCGGTTGAGTAGATCAGATCAAACGAACCGAGATCCGTGCGTCCGGTTAGCAGACGCCGTATGTTGGCCTGCACCGGCTGAATCCCAAATTTTCCATAACGGGACTCCACCTCATCCAAACTTTCCGGATCGGAATCAAGCGCGAGAAACCGACTGAATCGTCCGCGTCGCACCGCCGATGACAAATTGGCTTCTCGAAGATGCCCGCAGGCTATCGCAAGCACTTCCTTGCCTTTTGCGTCTTCGGCCATACGGTCAAGGGTGTCGGCGATGTGGCACCGACGTTCCCGAACACCCTCTGATGCAGGTGCTGCGGTCGTGTAATCAAAGATCGCCTGGCCCGTGGCGCTGGCATCCGGACGCGTCCAATCTTCTTGTCTGCCATAGATGAAATCCATCATCACGGCGTCGCCGGCATAGCCACGCGGTTTATCGAAAGCCCGACGTGTGAAAGGGTCCTCGTGAACGATCCGTCTTAAGGAGTGCTCGCGACCGTAATCAATGAGGTTCTTCCATTCGTCCTGCGATGCTTCTCGTCGCAAAATTCGCAAGCACTTAAATAACTGGTCAACGGCAAGCTGAACACCGGCCGGCCCAGTTGCTGATGAGATCTCGCTTTGCACTCGATTGAGCAATCTTTCGAGACGATTTTTTCTTTCTTTAACCGGCGTTGAGCCAAGTGGTTCAATTAACGAATTGAATTTTTGACCTTCAACCTCGCTTGAATGAGAAAGGTAATTCATAACGCGTCCACATCTCCAGTTCATGCAGTAATCAATGTCCTTGGTTCGAAAGCGTCCTTACTGCGCTTGGACGCCGTAACTCTGGCGGTTCGCAAATTGAGTTCGAACGAGGGCCCCGGGTGGCTGGCAATATTCCAAACCATTCAAAATTGTCAAGCAAATTACGAAGGCTTGGTCATTCCAGCGACAAGCAATGTAACGTTTCCACTGAGGCAAGGTTGCACGCGTCAGGAAAGGGCTCACGGTCACGTAAAGAAAATCATCCAATGGGCAATAGCAAGAACTCCAAAGGGACTACCTAGTCGACACAACCGGAGGGTGATCACCGAAAGCGGTTCGGAAAGACGCAACTTCGTGCCCGATTGGCACGCGCAACCCTCACTCTCCAGAAGGGCCAGCAAATCCATCGAAAAAACGGAAAAAAAGTTTCGACGAATTGCAGAAACCGAATCGCCAACCGAGTTTCGTCCTACGCTTTACCGCTGACTGTCCCGTCGCGCGCGTTCGGTCCATGGCGATCGAGCTCGGGAGTCTCTTGGTTCAATCGACCAACCAAGCGGCCACTTGGGTCAACGTCAGCCGGTAGCATCTTTCGATCGCTGCTGAATGTACAGTTTGAATCTTCCAAACGCTGACTCATTGCCGATTCTATGGATCCTATTCATCTCCTCGAGCTGAAAGGGTTCTCGTGTCTGGAGGCAGCGCAGCAGCGTGGACCGATTTCGACCTGCTTGGTGAAATCACCCGGGTCGGCTTCGACGTTATCGGCGGAGTGGTTGGAGCAACGCAACGCGACCCCAGAAATCTACGGTCGTGTACGTCGTTTGTGGCAACGGAATGAACGCACACAACCCAAAGGAAGCCTTCGCCAACACTTCTTTTATGATTCGGATCAACATCTGATCCGAGTGAAGAGTGTGCCCGTCGGACATCCGATGAGTCGTTGGCTGATGTCACGTACCTTTAGTGTTGACGAGACACTCGCGACTGCCATCTCGCTGACGGAATGTTTGGAGAGCTGGCATGCAGCGAAACTGGTGCGTGGATGGCTTGGATCTGAGTGTGTCTTTCAAGACGCGAATCATCAAATTGAATTAGCTGATTCGTCGGCTCTTGAGATTGATGACGAAAGGGAAGTGTTATCCCTACCCGTGAAAGAACTGATTTTCCTGCCACCGGAATCGATTGGTTCATTACCCCGAGAAATCACGCCAGCGAGTGATCTGTACTCCGTCGGCGTCATAATGTTTTCCATGCTGACTTCGCGGCCGCCGATCGAAGCGGAAACCGCGAGCGATTTCCTGGATCGGCAACTTTGCCATGATCCTCCACGACTTCGCGAATGTCAGCTTCGAGTTCCCGCACCATTCGACGCCGTCGTCGCGCGGTTGCTACGTCGTGATCCGCGAGATCGCTACGCCACTGCCTCTGCGCTATTGCATGACTTACGTCAGATCGAGACGATGCAAAACGCGGGACCGTCTTCAAAAATTTTCGCGGTGGGAACGCGTGATATCCGTGAAAGCATCACGGAGAGCAGTCTCGTTGGTCGGGAACAGGAACTGCAATCGGCAAGTTGGTGGCTTCGTGAGGTTGCGCGTGGCGCCGCGGGAATTCGTTTCTTAACAGGTTGCCAACCTGGGTCACGGCGCGACGTGATGGACGAAATCGCGTTGATGGCTTCCGCCCAAGGCATGATCGTTTGTCGTGGTGCGGCCGCGACCGTTTCCTCGAAACCATTGCAGTCGCTTGAGAACGTTCTTTCGGCCATCGATCGTTTGTGCCAGGACGACCCGGACTTGGCGGAACAAATCGGCAATCGCCTCTTCAAGAATGCATCGACACTTTCCAGACTTTTACCGACGCTCGCCGAAAACTGGTCGCAGGAAGAAACGTCGGCGGGACCGGAAGTCTATGGTAGTCAGCGCGTCGCAACCTCTTTGGAAGAACTCTTCATCGTGCTCGCCGATCACGGCAAGGGCGTCGTTCTGTTGCTTGACGAGTTAGATCGTGCCGATGAGTTGACGCAGACGATTGTCGGGCGTTTGATTGACCGAATCGATCGAGACACCAATCCCATTCGATTGGGAATTCTCGGATCGGGAACCGACAGCAGTCGCTTGCCCGAGTCCGACTCGATCACTCGTTTTGAGATTGGTCGGGTCAGTGAGCTGGCGATTCAGATGTCGCTGTCGTCGGCTGCCGGTCAGATCCATGACTCGATCCTGCGATCGATCATTGAGATTGCCGAAGGAAGCACCGAGAAAGCATCAGCCATCCTCGGTCGGATGATCGATTCCAAGGTCGTTCGTTCGTCGCCGGAAGGCTGGATCGCCGAAGGTCGTTTGCAGGAAGCACTACGCGGCGACGAGTCCTTTGCGGATCTCCTGGATCGTCAAGTCAAAGCACTTACGCCATCCGCCCAGCGGATCTTGTCGATCGCCGCGGTCATGGGCAAGGAATTCGACTTGTTCATGCTCGCTTCTGTCGCCGATGCTCCGTTCTCGGAAGTGATGGCGGTGTCAACCGACGCTGTCGGACGAAGGCTCCTTTGGCGAAACCCAAAAGCGGGCTTGTACTGCTTTGCACACGACGAAATCCACCAACAGTTGTGCGACTTGATTGCGCCTCCGACGCAAAGACGTTTGCATCTAAAGTCGGCGGCCTATTTGGAAAAACAGACACCTCTGAACCTGTTTGCTCTGGCGTATCATTACGATGCGGCAGATCGAGGTGACTTGGCGTTTCAAACAGCAATGAGCGCGGCTTCGCAAGCGCGCTCACGGTTTGCTCTGGCGGTTGCACGCGACCAACTGTATATCGCCCAACGCTGGGTTCACTCCGGCGATCGTCAAATCGGATTGGAGATCAACGAAGGTCTCGCCGAAATTGACTTACTTTTGGGAAACTACGACGACGCGGCTTCACATCTGCAAGCAGCGCTTCGTCTCGCCCATCTTCCACGTGAACGTGCTGCTGTCAAACAACAGCTTGGAGAGTTGGCGTTTAAACGCGGACAATTCACTCAGGCAGCGTCCGAGTACGAAGATGCGCTCGAATTACTAGGTGTACGCCTGCCGAGATTCTTTGGGACGATGCTGATCAGCCTGGTTGGCGAAGCGACTAGACAAGCTGCTCACACTCACTTGCCGTCCGTGTTTGTTGGACGAAAGGGTCCACCCAGTGCCGCGGATTCTCTGCGCTGGCGATTGATGAGTCGCCTATCGCACGTGTACTGGTTTAGCCGCGACAAGCTATGGACGCTCGCCAACCATCTGCGTTCGCTCAATCTTGCCGAACGTTTCGAGCCATCCGAAATCCTTGCATCCGTGTACAGCGAACACGGACCGGTAATGAGCTTGCTGCGATGGTTCAAAAGAGCGAACCGTTACGCGGAACGGTCCTTATCGATCCGGCAGGAAAGACGCGATTCATGGGGACAGGGGCAATCACTGCACTATCACAGCGTCGTCTTGCTTGCCGAATGCCGATTCCACGAAGCGATCAATACGGGTTCGCGTGCGGTCGAAATGCTGAAGCAGACGGGTGATCTGTGGGAAATGAATATGTGTCGCTATCAGGTAGCGAACGCCCTCTTGAGGTCGGGCCGACTTGAAGAAGCGACGGAAACGGCGTCACAGATGTACCACTCTGGTCGCAAGATCGGCGACCAACAAGCGACGGGAATCAGCCTCGATGTTTGGGCGCGTTCCGGCCCCGAATCGCTGCCAATGGACATTGTGGTGGAAGAAGCCGATCGGAGTCGGCCGGACGCGCAGAGCCACGCGCAAACTCAATTGGCGTATGCGATCCTGTTGATCCATCACCAACAGATTAGTCCCGCCATCGAGCGTCTTGAGTCCGCGATCGAGCGATGTCGCGAAGCGGGGCACCTCAATACATACATCAGTCCGCTATATGCTTGGTTGGCAACCGCGAACCGCCGTCAACTTGAAATGACGGATGTGCGTGATGGGCGGTTGTTTCAAAAGCGATTGAAGACAACCGAAAAATCGGCCATTCGCGCATCGAAAGTGGCGCGAAAGTTCCCTGCCGACCGTGCTCACGCACTGCGAGAGAGCGCGCTTGCTCAGACGATCTGCGGTCGCGTAAACCGTGCCCGACGAATCGTCTTGGAGAGCATTTCCGCTGCCAAGAAATATGAACAGCCCATCGAAGAATACGAGTCGCTGACCGTCCTGAAGTCTTTGCATCAACGATACGAGGACACCCTTGGACCGCTAACGGTCGAACACTCGTCGAGGATTGAGTACCTCAGCGAAATGCAAGAGATCTCAGCCGATCAAAACTTGTTGCCTGAGCGAAACTCAACGGGCCTATCCGTCGCCGACCGATTCGCCACCGTGCTCGAATCAGGTCGAGAAATTGCACAAGGACTAGAACCCGACTCCATTTACCGAGAAGCAGGCAGATCGGCCCGAAGACTGTTGCGCGGCAACGACGTCGAGGTCTATCGCCTGGAAGGCCATGGAGAGCAGCGTCAATTCGTTCCCTTCCAATCGAACGACCCACGACTGTCGTCGCTGCGCGTGGATGCGTTTACGCCGTTACTGGAGGCTGCGATCAGCCAAGGACAGAGCATCAGCGAAACAGTCGATTTCAACATTCGACACGGAAGTGGAATCGCAGCACCGATTTCCTATCGTGGCAATACAATTGCCGTGATCCTCGTTCTCCACGACGAATTAGAGAACCTATTCGGCGATGAAGAGCGACGAATTGCGGACTTCATTTCCTCTCTTGCCGGTGCAGCCTTGGAGAACGCTGATGGTTTCCGTCGATTGCAGCTGTTAAATGATACATTGGAACAGAAGGTGCAAGAGAGGACGCAAGCTGCCGAACAGCGCGCACAACAACTAGCGACGAGCAACAAACAACTGCTCGCCGCGGAAGACCAGTTACGAACAGCCATCGATCATGCCAACGCAGCCAATCGCGCTAAGAGCCGATTCTTGGCGACCATTAGCCATGAGATTCGCACACCATTAAACGGTATTCTCGGAATGACTCGGTTGGCGCAGCAAGCTGCTGTCGATCGGCAGCAGTCCAACTATCTAGATACTGTCCAGCAAAGTGGCAGCTCACTGTTGATTCTCATCAATGACTTGCTCGACGTTTCGAAGCTGGAAGCCGGCAAGCTCGAGCTGGAACGGGTTGAAGTCCCCTTGCATGACCTAATTGCTGAAACCTGCCGATTGATGGCAGCTTCCGCGTGGCAGAAGGACGTCGAGTTGATCTGTGACATCGATTCAAAAGTTCCGTCACAAATCATCGGAGATCCCTCTCGATTGCGACAGATCATGATGAATTTGGTCGGCAACGCGATCAAGTTCACCGAGAAGGGCTTTGTTTCCGTCATCGCAACGATTCGCTCATCGGACGACATCACAGAACTGAAGCTGACCGTGCAAGATAGTGGAATCGGAATCGCCCCCGAGAAACAAGCCAAGGTATTCGAGTCGTTCTCTCAAGCAGACAGCAGCACAACGCGTCGTTACGGTGGCTCTGGACTGGGGTTGGCAATCTGCCGTGAGCTGGCCGAACTCATGGGCGGTACCGTTGAATTGCAAAGTGAACTCGGTGTTGGCAGCGAGTTCTCGCTCGTGTTGCCCATCGAGCCACCAAGTGATGGCGTAAAAGAGCAGGTCCTGGCCGGACGGCAAATTGTGATCGTGGAATCACTGCCCGCAGCACGTCGCGCGATTCACTCAGCTCTGACGGGGGCGGGCGCATCGGTTGTCGCATGCGATTCGATTCCCGATCTTTCAAAGGCACTGGACCATCCCTGTGATGCGGTAGTCTTCGGAATCGAGCCGGATAGATCGCTTCGTGCAAAACTAGCTAAAACGGACACGCCATCACTCTGGCTACTGCCACCGCTCGCCTCGTGGCAAACGTGGGACGATACAAACATCGCCGAAATTCGAAAGCCGGCAATCCCACGAGATATTGTCTCGACCTTGGATTCGCTGCTGAAGGGTGAAGATGTATCGAACCATCATCTCGAATCGAATCAACCAACATCCGACCGACCAAAAGTAATTCCCGAAGAGACGGAAGTCGAGGAGCCGGTGACTCAAGATACCGCGAATGATCCAAACGCACCGCTTCACGGGGTTCGTGTTTTGGTCGCGGAAGATGGGGAGATTAACCGCGAGGTCATTTCGGGAATTTTGGGCATGCTCGGATGCTCTGTTGAGATTGCCGTAGATGGGTTGGAAGTCACTAAAGTTGCCGAGGGTGGCAAATTCGACATTTGCCTGATGGATGTTGATATGCCAGTGATGGACGGCATTGAAGCGACGGCTCTCATTCGCAAGTCCGAAAACTCGAATGACCATCTACCGATTGTTGCCATGACGGCACATTGCAGCGATCAGATTTGGGAAAGATGCCAAACAGCGGGCATGGATGATTTTCTTACCAAACCCGTCGAACCGCCCAAACTGTTGGCGATGATCCAAAAGTACGTTTCCGTTGCGAGCCCTGTGGCCAGCTGATTCACTCGCGACCCTCGGTCGTAAGCCCAGCATCCACCATCGCTCGAGTCACCGCTTCGATCGTCTCTGCTGAGGGCCGGAAGTTCCCCGGTCGATGTCCCTGGGCAATTTTTAGCGGTGTCCATCCGCGTTTGTTTTTCTGATTCCACACAGCAGCATCAGCGTCATGCTTGGTCAAAAACGGAATCAGCTTCGTCCAACTTTTATAGGCGGCGCCATGCATTGCGCTGTGGCCATATTTGTCGGTCGCGTTGATGTTCGCGCCGTGGGTCAGCAAGTAAGCGACCGTTTCGATGGCTTCTTCCTCGGTCCCCGCCGTTTCATCCCCGTTGCCGATCACTCCGACGCCACATGCTGCAAGCAGAGGCGTGCAACCATCTGCATTCTTCGTCGATGGATTTGCACCGCGATCAACGAGGAATTCTATCAACAGCAGATCACCGGTTTCTGCAGCCAACAACAACGGTGTTGCGTCCGTTCGGTTGAGTCGCAACGCTCCGGCGGAATGGCGACCGTGTAAAGCGTTCACATCGGCACCGTGATCAACCAGCTTGGATACAAACTGCATACTGGTCATGGCGCCGGAGCCCTGAGGCGGAGGATCACCGTCACCGCGAAGCGGCTTCCTCACCCACGTTATCGCGTGGAGAGGTGTGTAGCCGAGCGTCGATTGATTGGGGTCCGCCCCAACATCCAGCAACGCCGCCGCTGTTTCGAAATGACCATTTAATACGGCTAGCATCAATGGAGTCGTTCCGCGTTTCAGTCCTTTTCCGCCTGCTCGTTGCGGCGTGATCGGTTCGTCCACATCCACGCCCATTTGAAGCAAACGTAGTGCAACCTGCGTCTTTCCTTGGCGAACGGCAAATAGTAGCGGTGTGAATCCAGATCGGGTCGGAGTTTCGTAATCGGCTCCGGCATCCAGCAGTACTTCCACCGCATCGAAGTTTCCCTCGGCCGCAGCCCACATCAACGCCGTTTGGCCCTTGCGTTCCCTGGCGTCAATCTTCGCACCCGATTCGATCAACGCCGCCACGGCGCTAGCTTTGCCCGTTCGCGCGGCCGTCATCAAAACGCTCTCGCCACCATCTCGTTCGGCGTTTGGATCCGCGCCATGTTTGACAAGGAGACGGACAAGATCACCGTTCCCGTTTTGGCAAGCCAGATACAGCGGCGTGATCCCGTAGCGATTCCCAATATCGGCTTTGGCGCCCGCTCGAAGGAGGCGTCGTGTCCAATCTTCTCGATTGTGAAAGACTGCCCAGTGAAGTGCCGTCATTCCATCGGGCTGGGCCGCGTTAACGTCCACCGTGTCTAACGGAATTCCGTTAGCCTGCTGTTGATTGTTCTCTCTCAACGCATCGACAAGCGACGTGTCACCCGCGTCGACGATCCCAGTCGACCAAACGAATGAGATCCAAGCGTATAAGAACGCATTTGCCGCGGCTGAGCGAGCAACACGTTGCGAACGAATGCGGCACTGCGACAGCATCATACGTCCAATGGCTCAAACAGCTCATTCATTGGCCGATCGCTATCGCCGAAAGCTGCCTGCTCAACACCAACCTTTTGCAGCAACGACAAATGGAGATTTGCCAGTGGAGTCGGTTCATCGAATCGGATGTGACGATTCCCCTGCATATTTCCTGACGCGCCGCCTGCGACCAGGATTGGCAAGTTGGTGTGATCATGAACGTTCGGATTACCCATGCCACTTCCATACAAGTAAAGCGAATGATCAAGCAGCGTTCCATTTCCTTCGGGTGTCGCGGCAAGTTTTTTCAGAAAGTCCGCAAACAGTGACACATGGAAGTGATTGATCTTGGCAACCTTTGCGATCTTCTCGGGATCATTGCCATGATGCGTCAGTGGATGGTGAGGTTCCGAAATGCCGATTTCGTTGTACGTTCGATTACTCGTTTCGCGGGCGAGCTGGAATGTGATGACGCGAGTGATGTCACCCTGCAGCGCCAGTACCTGTAGATCGAACATTAGTTTTGCGTGATCAGCGTAGGATGTCGGAACACCAGTCGGTCGGTCCAAATCCGGCAACGGCTTCTCCTTCACATCGGATTCCGCTTTCTGGATCCGTCGTTCAACTTCTCGAATGGAGTCCAGGTATTGCGAGATCGTATTTCGGTCATTCGGTCCAAGCGTCTTCTGTAACCGACTGATTTCTTCGGTCAGTGAATCCAGCAGACTTGCGCGTCGTTGCAAGGCCTCACGACGCTGCTCGATCGTGCCCCCTTCTCCAAAGAGTGACTCAAACACCATACGCGGATGAGCTTCAGCGGGAAGCGGCGTGGTGGGCGACGACCAAGAAAGGTTGTTCTGATAGACGCACGCGTAACCGTTGTCACATTGACCTACGACCGACAACAGGTCCATCGACATTTCCAAGGAAGGAAGTTGCGTTTGGCGACCAATATTCTGAGCGGCGATTTGGTCGACGGTCGTACCCAGGTAGTAATCGGTACTCTCCGTACGTTTCGCACGCGCTGCACTTAGGAACGAAGCGTTGGATGTCGCATGCGTTCCCGGATACGCATTTTGCAATTCCAAGTTGGTGATCGCGGTGACATGCTGCTTAACCGGTTCGAGCGATCTCAGGCTCGGCGAAAGTTCATCAAGGGTCGTATCGCTCGTTGGAGTCCAACGCGTGATATCACAACCCATCGGCATGTAAACAAAACCAAGACGTCTTAGACCAGATGGATTCGCTGCTGTATTCGCTAGCGCGGTCATCGAAGGAATCATCGCGTCGAGCAAAGGCAACGCCAATGCCGCTCCCGTTCCGCGTAGGAATGTTCGTCGTGGTAATGCTTTCTTCGTAACAATCATCGCGACGATTTCATTTGAAAAGGAGGGCTTTGAACAATCCCCAAAACCAGTTTTGAGAATCGATAATCATCAACTTTTGCGTCTCGAACAATGCGGCGAACGACCGGGCCATCGTAATGGTTGAGGCCGCGACCAACGGCAAACGTCAACAGTTTTTCCGTCATCGTCTCAACGAACATCTCGGGATGTGCCACAAGTCCGTCTTCCAATCCATCGATGCCGATCGATGAATCACGACCCGGCAATCCGCCGGTCGCATCAACAACTTTCCCTTGATCTGTGAATCGCCATCGACCAACCGCATCATAATTCTCCAGCGCGAAGCCGATGGGATCAATCAAATCGTGGCAAGTTGCGCAAGCTGGATCGGCTCGATGTTGAGCCAACCGCTCCCGCACAGGCAATTTGTTGGAAATCACGTTGTCCGCCAAATCAGGAACATCCGGTGGCGGGGGCGGCGGTGGGGTACCGAGGAGGTTCTCGAGGATCCACTTTCCGCGTAAGACAGGCGATGTACGCGTCGCATAAGACGTTACCGTCAGCATGCTTCCGTGACGAAGCAGGCCACCGCGTCGATCCTCTGGGTTCAGCGCGACACGCCGAAAGTGACTCCCAAACACATGGGGAATCCCATAGTGCTGAGCCAAACGCTCATTCAAAAACGTGTGATCAGACTTCAGTAACTCGACCACCGAACGATCTTGTTGAAAGACACTCTCAACGAATAACTCCGTCTCTCGGCGAAACGATTGTCTGAGGTTGTCGTCAAAGTCTGGATACAACCGACTGTCCGGTGTGATCGAATCGAGATTGCTCAAGTACAACCATTGCGTTGCAAAGTTTGTAACCAGTGAGTGCGATCGCTCGTCGGACAGCATCCGCATGACTTGCTGCTCCAGAACGCCTTCGTCACGCAACTTGCCCTGCGTCGCGATCGACCGCAGTTCATCGTCCGGTAAACTGCTCCACAAAAAGAACGACAGGCGCGAGGCGAGTTCCAAGTCTGTCAGCGCGAACGTCTGTTCCCTCGATGCTTCGCTTGGTTCGTGCTCAATACGAAATAGAAAGCGAGGATGAATCAGAATCGCGCTGATGGCCATCTCGATTCCCGCTTCAAAACCATTGCGATCGCATTGTTCCCGATACAACTGCATTGGCTTTGCCAAGTCAGCTTCACTGACCGGTCCCTTCGTCGCCCGTTCAAGCAGCTGTGTGATGATCTCTTCGGCGCACGAATCCTCTGCGGATTCGTCCTCGGGATAACAAACGAAGATCTGCTTACGGCTTGGCGTTTCGCCGGGTCCTTTGGATTCATAAGGACCGGTGATCGAAACTTGAAACACGGCCGGTCCGAGTCTCGGGTGCCGGTACATGTTGTAATGCACGTTGAGTGGTTGGCGAGCCGTTTCAATCAGTGAGGGAGTTTTTGGCAGGAATGTAACACCGACGTGATGGGGGCCGCTTTTGATCGACGTCCGCAAAGTCAAATGGCGATCGATGTTCGCGTGCGTCGGCTTTTGCCAGGGATCATTCGGATCGGTCTTTCCACTCGTATCAGTCTTTCCATTGGGTGGGCGGACCGTGAACAGCTCGACTCTGCTGTCGTCAATCAGCAGTTCCATTTGATGTGATTCTTTTAAGCCTTCCACGTGTTCATTTCGATCTCGTGCCAAACGAACGGTGATCTCGTAATCGCCATCTTGCGGAAAGTTGTGATGGATCAGGATGCCACCACGCGTCCCAATGGGAAGGCCCGCGATGTGAACGTCTTGTGTCACATCAGGTGGGACGCGATAGGTTTTACCGCCCGCTGTCGCGGGTGCACGTCCAACAGCGAGTCGACTGATTTGCTGTGCCGCGGAGACGTAGCGGTTCAATCGCGTAGGTGACAAATCGCCAACAGTTATATTGTCAAAACCATGACTCACTTCGTCCGCAGGAAGCAGCGAAGTCACATCCACATTCAAGGCAAGCAAGTCACGGATCGCGTTTCCGTATTCGAATCTCGTCATCCGACGAAACGAGCTGACTCGCCCAGGATTCGGATGACGCCGAGAGACTTGCTCGAGAGCATCCTCAAGACGCTGCGTTGCCTCGGCCATCGCTTGCGGATCGGGACGGTAAGCGTCGCGGGGCGGCATCTGCGCCGTGCGTAGTTTGCGGATCACTTTTTCCCAAACCGGCAAGTGATCGTATATTGATTCGGTCACAACCGGCTGCAAGTCCAGGCCGGCGATTCGATCGTCAGCATTGTGGCAATCGACACATGCAGACTCAATCAAGTCCACAACCGAAATCGGCACCGTATCCGCCAAAAGAGGACGGCACAGCATGAAACAGAAGAGCACGAACGGAACACGCATCCGCCCAGTATAGCCATCAGGCGGAAGTCGACGCCATTGAAGTTGATTTGCTACGCCGATAGACGCGTCTCAAACCGGATTCAATTAAGGTCAATGCGACTCGTTGGTGCCGGCGAGCATCCCACCGAGTGCTTCGATTCCACGGCGATTTAGAAACGTGTGCTTGTATTGCTCGTAACTGCCGCCGTGATTGGCAATTTTGTCGTCGCGAACGCGATTCCAGGTTCCAGCCGGCACTTCGACGACGCTCAATGGCAAGAGTCGATGCGTCTCCAGACGGTTCTCGTATTCGCAATTGAGTTTGGCCAATGAAACGTCTATCGCCTCGGCCAATGAATCCCCGACGGTCACCAGATGCGGTTCAACGAGTAATCGGTATCCAGGCGGGCTACCGATTTCAGGCACCAGCATCACGTTCTCAAGTGGATGGCCAATATGCTGGAACGCTTGCCCAACGGCTTTTGCCACCTGTGACTCGGTCAGCTTCTCACCGGTGACGCTGGAACAGTGCGCCCCTTTGTGCAAAAACTCAAGCAGCGGCACGTCACCCTCAAAACCCCCACACCGAACGACGTCGCGAATGTCGTAGCGAAATAAACCGCTCGATGTGGTCAGCAAGATGTAATACGACTCACCTTCTTGAAGTTCATGTGACTCTAAGACGGTTGGGTTTTCATTGTCGTATTCAGACTCGGGGATGAACTCAAAGTAATTCGTCGTAAAGTCCAGCAGCCCGAGATTGGACTCATCGTTCATCGGGATCGTCATGCGGCCCTCACTTGCGGATAGCCCATGATCTCGAAATCCGCAATTGCCGTACAACTCGCGCACCTCGGGAACAAACGTCCCTGCTGAACCGCCCATCCAGACAGCAACCAACGACAAGTCCGGCCAGGCGTCTTTGGGAAACAGATGTCCGGTCTGTTCCACCACCTGTTCCAACTCGCGACCACGTCGGACATGACGCCGTTGAATGAGTGATTGAAGTGCTGGGTTTAATTGTTGGGGAAGAGCAAAATCTGAGTGGAGTGTACCGTCAACCAAGTCTTTGATCAGCTTTTCTTTTTCTTGATCCGCAAGTCTAGCGAGGCTTACCAGGGTTAACGGATTCGCGGTGATAACCATCCCGACCCGACTCGACGCAAGTGCTAGCCGCAAGGTGATGTATTGCCGCGCCGTCCAATCGTCGATCTTGGAAACCTCCGGTGGCAACACGAACGGGCGACGCACGACAGCCGGTCGCGTTTCCGCCGCTAAACCGCTGATGCTCCCGCACCAGTCTCCACCGTTCGTCTGCTTCGATTGCCAATCACTCGAAAGATGCACGTAGTCCTTGCGAAGAAGATCCTTGTGGTCCGCGTGAGCTTGCAGTCCCCAAATCTTCCATCCGCGTTTGTATTCACGGACGAAGTGATTGGTGACGGGAATGTACTTTTGCTTGTCCGTTGTCCCCGACGTCAACGCAAACATCAACACTTTCGAATCAGGACCGAACAGCGCGTTGGCGTCACCTTCACACACGCGCTCGATATAAGGACGAAAGTACTCGTAATCACTGATTGGAAGTTGTCGTCGGAAATCATCCACTGATTTGATGGCCGACACGTTGTGGTCTCGGCCAAAGTCACTGTCGGCGACGATCCTGAGTTTTTCACGCATGACCTCACGTTGAACCGAACGTCCGCGACGTGTGTCGCGCAACAGGCGGCGAACCAGAGGGTATTGAGCGTGAAAGTACGCCAGTCTGCCTATCATGTCATGGACCGGATGATTCTTTGGGAAGTGTTGGTGCAGGCGATTCGACGTCAGCCTGTAACCTGTGTCTGATTCTCAGCCAACAACTCGCTGACTTTCACGGCGAGTGCTTTTGCACCATCACCCGTCATCATCGTGAAGTGGTGCCCGGGCACTTCATGCCGGTGCAGCTGAACAAACCGGCTCCAACCAAAGTCTTCGTCGTGGCTCTGCCCAGTCGCTTCCGAAAGCATGGTCGCATCTTCCGGTCGAATCAGATGAGCCGTCATGTGGACGGTTTCTGGCTGGAACATCTGGAACAGACGAACATGCTGCTTGCAAACGTTTACCAAACGACGCAGATAATCGACGCTCGCATCCGGCGACAAAACGCGTTGTTCTTTGGACAGCTGAAGAATCTTCGATAAGGCCTCGTCTTCATTGAGAGCACGCAGATCCTCGTAACTCACCTCCATCGAACTACCGGCAAAGTAGTTCGCAAAGTCGACAAGATCTTTCAAGAAGCGTGCATTGTCTTCGAGTCCCACATGTTCAAACACTGTCGGTTGCGGTGCATCCAACATGATCAATGATTCGATGCTGGAACCATCCGCTTGCAGTCTTCGTGCAATTTCATAGGCGAAGATTCCACCGGTCGACCATCCCATCAAGCAGTATTGACCGTCCGGTTGGATCTGACGGATCGAAGCAATGTAGTCATCCATCATCGCATCGAGTGTTTCGTGAGCCGTCGACTGCACATCGAGGCCGGCGGCACGCAATCCATAGAGATTTCGATCAGAAAGATGTCGCGCCAGCTGGCGGTAACAACGCAGGTCACCTCCAACGGGATGCAAACAGAAGATCGATCTCGCCGCGTCTCGTTGCCTGCCAATGTTGACAACGTAATTCACGTCGGTACTCGCGTGATCTTTTCCAGACGAATCGACCAACGCCGAATCCTCTAGGGACTCATCGTCAAACAACTGTTGCAAGACAACGTTCGTTAGTGATGCGATCGTCGGACTCTCAAAGAGACTTTCAGGGGGTATCTCAACGCCGGACTTTGTCTCCAAATTGGCTTTCAGCTCCATACCCATCAAGGAATCCAGGCCGAGCGACGCGAGGGGCCGATCGAGCTCTAGTTCAGCCGCATCGACACCCGTCACATTGGCAACTTCACCTGTTATGAATTCGGCGACGACGATTGGCCGTTTTTCCGGTGAAGCTGCTTCGAGCGCGTTGGAGAAAGCTTCATCGCGGCCAGCCCCCTCGACGTCATCTGACTTCAATCGCGAAAAGTATCCGGATGACGTACCAGGAAGCTTGCTAAGCAGCTTGGACCAATTGATGTCCATTACCGCAACGTGGGGTGACTCTCCCGCAATGGCCTGCTGCATCAAATCGAGTGCGATCTGTGGCTTCATCGGTTGCATGCCGCGACTGGTCAATTGTCGTCGGACATTGTCATCTGAAGCCATGCCCGAATCGTCCCAGGGTCCCCAAGCAAGCGATGTCGCTGGCAGACCTTGCTGGCGACGGTACTGCGCGAAGCCATCCATGAACGCGTTTCCAGCCGAGTAGTTCGTCTGACCGGGCGATCCCATGGTTGCCGCAGCAGAAGAGAACAGGACGAAAAAGTCCAACGACTCTGGCAATAACTCGTGGAGGTTCCAGGTGCCTTGTACCTTGGGTGACAAGACTCGATCAAGTTGCTGATCGGTCATGTCGTTCAGCAATCCATCTTCCAACACACCCGCTGCGTGAATGACACCTTTCCACGCTGGGAAATCAGTTGGCAAATCATTGAGAGCGGATTCAAGCTGAGTTCGATCCGCGACATCACCTTTCAACGTCACGATCGAAACACCGGACTGTCGCATCGCGTCGAGACGTGCCTGAGTCTCTTCATTCGGTTCGCGTCGCGAAAGGAGCGCGAGATGCGTGGCACCGCGACCAGCCATCCACTCAGACAACTGTAAGCCCAGCGCGCCCAAACCACCCGTAATCAAATAGGTCGCGTTCTCGGTGACTCCAATGCTCTTGACGGCGTCTTGATCTTCATCAGTCGATCGATCAACCATTGAGACGACGACTTTACCAATATTCTTTCTCTGCGCCATGTAACGGAAAGCGTCAGCAATCTGGTCCGCCGGGAACGACGTCAGTCGCATCGGCCTATACTGCCCATTGTCGAAGTACGGCATCATGTCGTCGTACAGTTTTCGAATCTCCGCCGGACGTTGTCGCAACATCCGGTCGAGGTCGATGGCGAAGTAGGACAGGTTGTCTTGGAATGGCCACAGTCCAATCGGCCGATTCTGATAAATGTCGGTCTTTCCGATTTCGAGGAAGCGGCCGTAAGCCGCCAGAATCGACAGACTCTTCGTAATCGCTTCACCTGGCAGACTGTTAAGAACAATATCAACACCACGCCCGTCGGTGATCTGCATGATCTCATCCGCGAACTCAGTGGTTCGCGAATTCATGACGTGTTGAACGCCAAGCGATCTCAGGAAGTCCCGCTTCTCGTGACTGCCGGCTGTCGCAAAGACCTCTGCTCCGATCGTGTGGGCAATCTGGATCGCTGCCTGCCCTACTCCACCAGCGCCAGCATGGATCAGGACACGTTCGCCCGGTTGCATGCGTGCAAGATGGCAAAGCCCGTGGAACGCCGTCAGAAACGTAATTGGTATGGTCGCCGCTTCGTCATCACTGACGGAATCAGGCGTTTCAACGAGAGTGTAGTCGGGTGTTACGACATGCGAGGCAAAGCTGTACGGTGCGACCCCCATCACCCGTTGTCCAACACGGAATCGTGTCACCTCTGGCCCGACGGACGTTACGACTCCGGCGCACTCGATTCCCAACGGAACAATCTCGTCCTTGATACCTGGATAAAGCCCGAGGGCTTTCAACACATCGCTGAAGTTCAAGCCGGTGCTGTGAACCGCAACTTCTACTTCGCCCGCATTCAAGTCGCGGCGCGAAACAGGCGCGTATCGAAGCGCATCGAAGCTGCCCGGTGTTGTCAAACGTAATGAGAAGCGATCACTCGGAATCCGCATTCCACCGGTCGCTTGGCCTTGCGTTAACGCGTTGGGATTGCGATCGAGTCGTGCAACGAATCGCTCTTCAGCACGCAGTGCAATTTGGCTTTCTGAGCTATCGGAGTTGAGCTCAGCCATCAGTGCTTTCAGTGCTGTCTCATCCAGATTCGAATTTTCCGATGGCACAACATCAATCAAACGAATCTTGGTGGTCGGCATTTCCATTGCTGCTGACCGAACCAATCCCCACATCGATGCTTGAGGCGGCGCGACCCGGTCGGAAGTTATCGCTTCGACAGCATGCCCGGTCACGAAGCTGACCCAAACCTTATTCCATTGCTTAGTTTGACCGACCGCTTTCAACAAACCTGTCGCATGCCGATCCAGTCGCATGGCCAAATCATCCATCGGCGACTCGTTGAGCGATGCCGATGAAGCCGCCATGAGATCAACGATTTGCAGATTGGGTCGCGAATCATGGTTGGCGGCCGACTGCAAAGCGATCTCATAAAAGTCCGTTTCAATCGACTCGCCAGAAGTTTCGACATCGATCACGGTGACCGGGTCGCCTAAACCTTCCAATACTTCACGAATACGTGTGACCGTCGCGGAGCCGTCACCAACGACTAACCACTGGGTCGCCGTATGCAGTCCATCCGACTGCGGTTCTTCCGTGCTGAATGGGTCCGCTTGCCAGTTGATCTGGTACAGCCAATCGGAACCATCTTGCACCCGCTGACTCTTGCTGCCCGAAACGCGTTGCACGCGTGCGCCGATCAGTTCGGCAATCTTACGCCCGGACTCATCCATTAGCCGGATATCTGTTTCGACCGATCCCATTTCTGATTCGCTGCCGGACAGCCGTGCATGGGCAAACAAGTTGGCGTTTGCAATCGGCTCGTGCACACGTACTTCACGCACACCCACGGGCAGGAACAAATCGCGCGTCGCTTCATCGCCACTTGAAATCACGCCTGCGACGGTCTGCAAACAACCATCGAGGAGTGACGGATGAACCTTAAAGTCTTTGATCCCTTTTGCAACATCCTCAGGGGCAATCAATCGCGCCACAGCTTCTTCATGACCGACCCAGATCTCATCAACGACCTGGAAGTTGGTTCCGTAACGCAAACCACACTCAGACAGTTGACTGTAAAACGTCTCGCCGTCCGTATGCTCAGAAAGCTTGGCGGTCAATTCCTCGACGGGCCGGCTGACATGGCCGTTGCCACCTTCGAGAGCTGCCTTGAGCGTTCCTGTTGCATGCAGGACCCAGTCATCCGAGCCGCTGCGACTGTAGATTTCGAAAGGACACTCGTTCTTTGATTCGGGCCCCGCGATCAATTGCACGGTGCGTCTTTGGTTATCGGCCAGAACCATTGCTTGCTGGATAGACAGATCGACGACGCGGTTGGCTCCATTGCCGAAGATTTGTTCGGCTGCAGCCAGTGCCTGTTCCATATACGCCGCGGCTGGAACGACAATTGACTGCTCCACGCGATGGTCTTCCAAGAAGCCTGGAGACTTGTTGGAAATGACCGCTTCAAAGGTTGTTTTGTCGCCGGCCATCATGAGACGGCGTCCGAGCAGCGGGTGGGCCACACCGGTCGATGCCCCACGCACAGCACCGCGTGTTTGATCTCCCTTTGACATGTCATACCAATACGTTTGACCCTCAAACGCATAGACCGGCAGAACACGTCTCGCTTGTGGGCGATCTTGATAAAGACCTCGCCACTGAATATTCATCCCGCGGACATAGAGATCCGTTGCCGAATCGAGAATCACATCCCAATCGTTGCTGCCAGGTTTGAGTGATGGAACCCAGCCGATCGAATCTCCCTGCCAAGACCGCCTCGCCATGCCGAGCAAGGTGGTTCCGGGACCGAGTTCCAGTGCAACGTCGATATCCTGATCCGCGAGAGCCGTCACGCTATCGGAAAACAAAACCGTTTGTCGAAGATGCTCTCGCCAATAACTCGGTTGGCAAATAGAGTCTCCAATTGGAAGCCCCGTTCGATTCGCGATTAATGGAACGCGTGGTCTACCAAACGTCACTTCCGACGCGTGCTGTTCGAATTCATCAAGGATCGGATTCATCAGTGATGAATGGAACGCGTGCGAAACATTCAAGCGTTGCGTTCGGACTCCCTCGGACTCGAACTCCTGCATCAGCTCTTCAACGGCGTCGGTCTTGCCCGATATCACGACGTTCTCGGGGCCGTTGTGGACACCAATCGAAACGCTGTCACCGAATCGCTGGATCGACTGAGCAACTTGATCGCGCGTGGCAAAAACGACGACCATCGCACCGTCTTTGGGCAGACTCTGCATCAGCCGGGCCCGGTGCGCGATTAGCCGCAGCCCGTCTTCCAAAGAGAACACACCCGCTGTGCAGGCGGCTGCAAACTCACCGACGCTATGCCCGAGAACAACCGCCGGCTCAACTCCTACGGATTTCCACAGTTGGGCAAGTGAGTACTCAATGGCAAACAAAGCAGGTTGTGTGTACTGCGTTTGGTGGAGCCACGCGTCAGGACCGTCTTGCCACAGCACATCGAGTAATCGCTGGGGCAACATGTCGACGAGGATCTGGTCACACTCGTCAAGCGCCTTGCGAAAGACGGAGTGTTTCTCGTAAAGCTCTCGGCCCATTCCTATTTGTTGTGAGCCCTGCCCTGTAAACAGAAAAGCAACACGCAACCGTTTGCTGCTCCGAGCCGTCCCGCGTTTGACACCGCGTGATCCCTTGCCATCGGCAATCTCCTGCAGCAGTTCAGCGATTCGTTGCGGATCATTTCCTGTAACTGCGGCTCGATGCCCAAAATGCGAACGGCCGACAGTTGAGTTGTAGCACGCTTCCGCTATGGGTCCGTCAAACTTACGCAGGAATTCGGCATGGACGCCCGCCATTCGTGTCAGATCTTCTTCCGTCTTGGCGGACACCACATACAGCTGTTTATCGGTTGCCTCACCCGCCTCAACTCCCAAGCTTTGAGCCGACGGGACTTGCGACTGTTTGTTTAGGCTGTTCTCTGACTCCGATGCTTGCTCCATCACCAGGTGAGCATTAGTCCCACCAAATCCAAAACTGCTAACGCCCGCGATGCGCGTTGCCGACTCCGGCGACCAATCGATGGATTGCTCGGCAATCTTTAATCGTGAACCGTCCAAACGGATGTGTGGGTTCAACGACTCATAATGAGCTTGCCGAGGAATGCGACCGTGTTGTAACAGCAGCACCAGCTTGATCAGTGATGCCATTCCCGCAACGGTCTCGGTGTGACCGATATTCGCTTTGACTGACCCGAAGTAACAGTCCGGCGAACTGTCCGACTGACGGCGAAAAACGTGACTCAGGGCTTCGACCTCGATCGGATCGCCAAGAGGTGTGCCCGTGCCGTGTGCCTCGACGTAGGTCACATCGTCAGGCGTTAATCCTGCGTCTTTCAGCGCTTCATGGATACAGCTTTCTTGTGACGGACCATTGGGTGCGGCTATACCTGATGTGCGTCCGTCTTGGTTCACGGCGCTCCCTCGAATCACTGCCAAAACCATATCGCCTGCGGCCTCGGCATCAGACAAGCGTTTCAAAATGACCGCACCACAACCCTCGCCGCGCACGTAGCCGGCCGCATCGGCATCAAACGGACGGCACTGCCCTGTTCGCGACAACATCTGCGCCTGAGAAAACGCCAGGGTCGTCTCGGGTGTCAGTATCAGGTTGACTCCGCCGACGATCGCTGCATCGGATTCACCGCTCCGCAAACTGCGGATGGCCATGTGGGCAGCAACCAGTGATGAAGAACAAGCCGTATCGACGGAAAGACTTGGACCACGCAGATCAAGCGTGTAAGAGATTCGATTGGAAACGATACTCAGCGCATTACCGGTTCCGGAGTACGCTGTAATCTGTTCGTAGTAATCATCCAGTTGCACAGGGATTCGTGAGTAGTCGACGCCGCCAACACCCACAAACACACCCGTGCGTGACCCTCTGTAATCAGCGGGCACCAATGCGCCGTATTCCATCGCTTGCCAGACGACTTCTAACAACAATCGTTGCTGCGGATCCATCCGCTCAGCTTCACGTGGCGAGACGCCGAAGAACGTTGCATCGAATCGATCCACATTATCAACGAATCCTCCCCAGCGCGTGATCATCTTGCCAAGGCCGCCATCCGGATCGAAAAACGAATCGGCGTTCCATCGATTTGAAGGAACCTCGCCGGTAACGATCCGGCTCTCTTGAATGATCTGCCAGTAGTCTTCGATGCTGCGGGCTTGGGGAAAGCGACATCCCATACCCACAACCGCGATCGGCTCCGATGAATCATTGGCTTTGCCTAACGCACGTTTCAGCATCGCCAATTTCTCTGGCGATAAACGAGCAATGCGATCGGAAGTCGAACTCATAGAGATTCCTCGGACGCGGCTTCGCCCAGTTGCCGCACCGCGACGGCTTCGCTCGGACGCTCGCTCGAGCGGTATTGGATTGGATATGCGGGCAGGATGGCAGGGCGGGCAGAAGCGATACTTCTAGATGTCTACTCCAGTGATTAACCTAAGTGTCTTGCCACCCCAGATGAAGGGTCCCTCCGATGGCGTGCTGCATTTTGCCGCCAGCTGGATCGCCAACCTTCCTAAATTCGCAGATCGACATTCTTGCCGAAGCTGCCTAATTTAACTTCGATAGCGCTTTTTGCCCAGTCTTTGACGTAAAAACCGAATAAGCGGTATGCACGGGTCGCCCAGATCCGGAGCGGAAGCGATTTCCTAAGCGGAAAAGCTGGGTAATCGTGAATAGGCTGATAAGGCTTTGTCGCTCCTATCCGTCTCGCTAGCGATTCCGAGCCACCTGATTTGACTGTTCCGCCGGCAACCCCAGGCTCGACGCCCCTCCTGAATCATGCTGACCCCAAACCACCTATCCCGCCGACTCTACCTCGCTTGGCGTTTACGACATCTCAATCGCTACCTTCACGAAGCGCGTCGCTGCGACGAGGTCCAACGAGACCGACTAATGATGAAGATCCGTCTAAACGCGGATAGCGAATTTGGCAAGCAGCATGGGTTCGCGAAGATTCGTTCGGTCGATGATTTTCGACGTCAGGTCCCAATCGCGAATTACGAAACGTATCGACCATGGGTGGAACGTGTCAAAAACGGAGAAATCGGAGCCCTATTTGGTTCTGGGACCAATGTGCTGATGTTCTCGATGACCTCAGGAACGACCAGCCAATCCAAATATGTTCCGATCACGGACCATTTTTTTCGTGAGTATCGACAAAGTTGGAACTACTGGGGACTAGCGGCGTTTCGAGACCATCCCGATTTGTTGTCCAAATACGCGCTGACGCTGGCAAGTGATTGGGATCAGTTTCGCACCTCTGCGGAGATTCCTTGCGGCAGCATAAGTGGCTTGGTTGCCGAGACGCGTCCACGAATCACGAATCGGCTGTTCCTACTGCCGACGACGTTGTTGAAGGTTCACGGGACGCTTCAAAAGCAATACGCGATGTTGCGTATCGCCATTGCATCGGATCGTGTCGGCATGGTCGCGACGGCTAACCCGCTGACACTGATCAATCTCTCGCGACTTGCGGATGAAAAACGCGAGCAGCTGATTCGCGACATCCACGATGGAACGCTATCCAACGAAGTCGATCTTCCGAACGATGTGCGCGAGCAGTTATCAAAGTGTTGGAATGGCCCCAATCCCAAACGCGCCGCTGAACTGGAATCGATCATTGAGCGCAGCGGTCATCTTTACCCGCGCGAGTTTTGGCCGAATATGTCCGTGGTGTCTGTTTGGATGGGCGGATCGGTGTCGGTGTATCTGCCAACGCTTCGAGAATACTTTGGGGACGTGCCGCTTCGCGATCACGGCTTGTCCGCGAGCGAAGGCCACATGACTTCACCCATGGAAGACGAATCGAACGAAGGATTACTGGACTACCAAAGTCACTTCTTTGAATTCATTCCGGTGGAGGAACGCGACTCCAAACAACCGAACGTGTTGGAAGCGCACGAACTAAGAGAAGGCGGTGATTATTACCTGCTGATGTCCACACTGAGCGGCATGTATCGATACGACATCCATGACGTGGTTCGTTGCACCGGTTTCGTCGGAAAGTGTCCCAAGTTGTTATTCCTAAACAAGGGCTCTCACTTTTCCAGTTTGACCGGTGAAAAACTAAGCGAGGTACAGGTCACGCAAGCGATCTCCAACGCGATGAACAAATCGGAGTTGAACATCGAGCACTTCAGCTTGGTGCCAGTTCCGGGTGATCCTGCGTACTACCTCGTTCTGACAGAAGAGTTGTTGCCGTCGACAACACGCGAACGACTTGCGGCGGAAGTGGATCGTGCACTTTGCGAAGTGAATTGTGAATACGAGGACCGCCGGACAAGCCGCAGGCTGGATCGCGTGGTCGTGGGGACACTGCCGACGGGGACTTGGGCAGAACATCGTCGCGAGCGGACTTCGCATCAAGGTGCGGATACCTACGCGTACAAGCATCCCTTTCTGGCGGCGAAACCCGATCTCGCGCAGCGATTCCGTGACTTGGCTTCGGTCTCTCCATGAGCGACCGGTCCGAGACGCCGAGATTTCGCAAGCTGCCGGCGGTCAGTTCCGCTCGCGGGATCTTGCTGTGGTTTCCCCATGCTGGCGGAACGAGCGCCGCGGTTGTTCGCCAAACGAGGTCACTGGAACTTGAATTGGAGACCTGGGTTGCCGTTCTTCCAGCTCGCGAAGAACGGTACCGCGAAACGGCGATCGGTTTACAAGAACTGGTTCATGAATTCGCCGAGACTATCGAAGACCAAGTTCGCATTCCGATGGTGTTGGCAGGACACAGTTTTGGTGGGCTGCTTGCCTACTTGATTGCCGAAGAGCTTTGTCAAAGACGCCGTTCAAAAAACGACGCACCGCTGTTGGCCCTGATGCCGATGGCCATCGCGCCACCGGACCGACTCGAAACGGAAGCCTGGAGTCAATCAACCGACCAGGATCTTGTCGAGCATTTGGCCAGCCATTACGGAGCGATCCCATCGGTAATCCGGCAGAGCCCCGAGGCGATGAAACAGTTCTTGCCCGTCGTTCGGCACGATTTACGTTTGATGGAGTCTTACCAACATCAAGCCAGTGAACCACTACCGATCGACCTCGTTGTTTGCGGCGGAACAAAAGACGAAGCCGCCAATGAGAGGACCTTGTCTGGCTGGAGAAGATTCACGCAGCGCGAGTGGACGCTAAAGATGTTCGAGGGCGATCACTTTTTTCCGAACCAGCACTTTCAAGCGATAACACGCCTGGCGAGAGACTTCTGCCGGTAGGTCACGCTTCGCGTGACGGCGTTCTGTCATGCGGAGCATGACCTATCGTCGCCAACCGCGGAGCCATCGGCGACTGACTTCGAGTGACTGACTTCGAGTGACTGATTCATGGTTCAGGTTGTCCTTTTAACCGACTGTCATTTAAGCTGCGTTGCGGAACGAAGGAACGGCATTCACATCATGCGGAGATCGAGTTTTGATTCCTACGGACAACGGATATCGACTGGCTATTGCCGCATTGCTAACGGCTTGGATTTTCAAATTGCCTGCGACCGCGCAGGATCCCAGTACTCTGCTCATTCCAGCGCAAGCGAATTCGACGGATCAGAAAACCGAATCTGCCACCGATCCGCCGCCCACGAGTAACGATGGGGCAACCGAAAGTCTGACGACACTTCGCAATCGCGTCACTCAATCGCAGTTGCCTGATGAAGAGAAGAAGTCACTGATCGAAGCGATCTCGCAAGCAGAAGCATCGCTTTCCGGCGCGGCAAGTCTGGAGAAGTCGGCTGCTGAGTACCAGGCCTCACTCGATTCGATCCCCGAACGGACTGCGAAAGCCAAACAACAGCTCGAAGACTTAACGGACTTTGAATCAAGCGTTGCTGATGATGCCGGTCTGGAGGAGCTCGAAGCAATGCTGCCGCAGCTCTCGACCCAGTTGGCAACCGCAAAGAACGATCTGAGTAAAGCGGAAACATCGACTTCATTGGCAAGTAAGCGTCGACAGGAAATTGAAACCGACATTACGAAGATCGAACAGCAGCTGTCCGATGTGAGGTCTCAAATCGAATCGAGCCCTGCGGCTCCTTCATCGTTTGAAGATGAGGTTCAGCGAGAGACACTGCTTGCCTCAGAAAAACAACTCGCCGCCCAACTGTCGGCGCTACGAAACGAAGAAGCCCTGATCGATGCTGAAGCGGCCGCTGGTTCGGCGCAATTGGATCGTGACCTGCAAAGCCGCGTCGTCGAAACGCTTCAGGAGCAGATTGATGCGGTGCAAACTGCGATCGCTGCAAAACGCGCTGAGGATGCCGCGGAGCGTGTTGAATCTGCCGAATCACAGTTGGCCGATCTGCATCCAGCTCTGCGCCCCATCGGGGAACAGGCTCAGCAATACGCGCAAGACAATCAAGACCTCGCAAGCAAGATTGCAGATGCTGAACAAGACTTGCGGAAACAAACAGAGATGCTGGATGAGATTCGACAGGAATTCCAATCGGCGAAGACACGCGTCGACTCCGTCGGTCTGACAGAAGCTGTCGGTTCTCAATTGCGAACGCTCGGGGCGAGTCTTCCGAATGGACGTGAGTACGAACTGCGTCTTTCGGAGCGTCAGCCCGAAATCAACGATGCGCAGTACACGCTGATCGAACTGACCGATCGGCGCAACATGCGAACTAGCCAAATCATTCGAGGGCTGTTCGTGAATGCCGAGCCACCCGTTCCCATCCTGGAGCAAGAGGAACTAACGCGGCAAGCGAGAGAACTGATTTCGAGGCAGCGTAACGAATATTTGAATCCGCTCATTCGTAGCCAGACAACTTACTTTAACACCCTCGTTTCTCTGTCCACGGTCGAGCAACAGATCATCGACCTCGTCAAGGAAGCCTCTGAGTATGTCAAACAGCGCGTGTTGTGGGTCCGAAGTACGCGCCCTCTGATTCGCGATCCGATTCCCAATGAAAGCGAATGGTGGTTTTTACTTCCCGGAACATGGAACAACGTTGGCCCCCGATTGCTCGGAGACATAACGCGTCGTTGGCTGCGTTGGACTCTGGCCGTTTTAGCATTGGCTGGCTTAGTTCACTTTCGATTTCGTCTTCGTCATGAAATCGAAGCGATTGGTCAGAAGGTTCAGCGAGGCAGCTTTACCGAATTCAAACCCACGTTTCACGCGTTACTCATAACGCTTGCTACCGCCGGACCGGTCACGCTCGCGATGGGTTTTCTGGGGAATCGCTTGCGGTTTGTCGCTGGCGTCGATCCCGCATCCCTTGGAATCAGTAATGCCCTGATCGCCGGTGCGTTGCTGTACTTCCCGTTGGAGGTGCTCCGGCAAATCCTGCGACCCAACGGATTGGCAATCGCCCACTTTGGTCGAAACACCGAATCGATGAGCCGGCTACGAAGTTGGCTCGGGCGATTGATGTGGATCATGTTGCCACTGGTTATGTGGACAACGTTCTTACGCAGCGGTGGTTACGGTTTTGGAAACGACATCCTGCAGCGTTATTTCTTTCTTGCTGGATCGGTCGTCCTTGCCGTGATGATCGGCCGATTGATGCATCCACGAAAAGGCATGCCCGCGTACTACCTGGCGACACATCCCGGCGGCTGGGCGAGCCGACTGTCGTATGTGTGGTATTTCGGACTGATCACCGTGCCATTGGCCGTAGGAATCCTGGCTTCGGCAGGTTACTACTTCACGGCCACGCAACTGGGCTGGCGTTTGTATCAAACGATTGTGCTTGTGCTCGTCGCTGGGTTGGTTGTCTTCCTTATTACACGATGGGTTCTGTTGCGGCGACGTGAGATCTTAATCGCCGAAGCGCGCGCGAAGCGTGAACAGGAGTTAGCGGCAACGGAAGAACCTGAATCCGAAATGCCAATTACGCCAACCGAAGACGCTGCCGAAGAACTGCGTCAACAGATGGAACAAACCAAACGCTTGTTGGCAACCGTGATGGCAACGGTCGTCGTGATCGGATTGTGGATGGTTTGGAATGACGTTCTGACCGCTAGAGAGCAGCTTGAACAGTATCCACTTTGGCAGTCGACGAGCACGGAAACGGAAATGAAAGTGAATCCTCAGGGTGAAGCTGTGACGGTGACCAAGACGTTGGTCGACAACATTACGATCGCTGATGTTCTGTTCGCCATTTCAATCATCGTGATTACGATTCTCGCGTTCAGGAATATCCCCGGACTGCTGGAATTCGCCGTTCTGAAAAAGCTACCGCTGGATTCTTCGATTCGCTACGCCATTTCGTCCTTGGCGAGCTACGCGATTGCGTTGATCGGATTGGTGATTTCGGGACAAGCGATCGGTCTTCATTGGGGTCAGATTCAATGGATGGCGACCGCATTAACATTTGGCTTGGCTTTCGGTCTGCAAGAGATGTTCGCTAACTTCGTCGCCGGCGTGATCATCCTGTTCGAGCAACCTGTGCGCGTGGGAGACGTGGTCGAAATCGATGGCGTTACCGGCGTGGTGTCGCGGATTCGAATCCGAGCAACAACGATCACCGACTGGAACCGCAAGGATTACATCGTTCCCAATAAGGAGTTCATCACGGGCAAGATCTTGAACTGGACACGTTCGGACACAACCAACCGAATCGTGATTCCGATCGGTATCGCCTATGGATCCGACACGGAGAAAGCTCGCGAGCTATTGATCCAAACCGCTTCCGACCAAGAGTTCATTTTGGAGGATCCAGGTCCGAGCGCAACATTCGAAGGCTTTGGTGATAACTCGTTGAATTTCGTTTTGCGATGTTTTGTCGGCACGATGAGCGTGCGGATGGGGACGATCCATGATTTGCATACCGCGATCGATCAAGCCTTCCGACAAGCAGAAATCGAAATCTCGTTCCCACAACGAGACTTGTATTTGCGCGGCGTTCCCGATTCGATGCAGTCGTTTTTTAAGAACAAGGGAATCACGCGAGCCGCCGACAATTAAGGATTCCTAAACGGTCCTTACGCTTTTTTTACAACTTGCGTTGGATACGGTTATCGCTGGATCTCAACGGCGACCATTGTCTTTCGCAGTAGCAATGCGAAGAATTGCCTTGCCTGCATTCTTGGACCTTTTCTCTTGTGGCGGCAAGACGTCGAAATGCGGGCGTTTGGGACTGATGTTGTGACCTCGTAGAAGCGACCGAACGCTCTGATTCGGAAAGGTTCTACAAGGACACTTGGGTTTCTGCCGCAAGCTGTTATCGCTCGGAACAGTATTGCGGTTTTAAACGGTCGTAACGGCTGAACGGAGCCCATCCGATTGGCGTAGGAAGCATCAGCCGGGGGGAATTTGGACGGTAGGCAAATCGTCCAAGCCGGCCTTCACTGGTGGAAGCATTACGATCAAGCCCTATGGTTACAGTGCATAACGACCGAGAAAGCTGGGTGGAGCCGTCCACCGTACCGACCAACTCGCGTGGACTCGCAGTCGCAGGCGGCGAATGTGAAGATACGCTGAGCCAATACCTCTCTGAGATGGGACAAACGCGTCTTCTCACACCCGAACGAGAAGTCGAACTCGCAACAAAACTGCAGACAGAAAGAAATAAATTTCGCGTTGGCTTGCTACGCATCTCGTTCGTGTCGGGCAAGGCCCTCGAATTGTTACAAGATGTACAGAAAGGAATCGTGCGGGGCGATCGCGCTCTCGACTATGCCGCCGGCAACGCCGAAGCAAAACAGGAAATTATGGGCCGCTTGCCCCATAACCTTGGTCTCGCGTCGCAACTGCGAGAAAATGAGCGGGCAGGCTTCTCCAAGATCTTGAAGACTCGCTCGGAACGTCGGCGGCGGGCACTCGTTCGCTCACTCGCGAGACGTCGGGAACGCATGATTCGTCTGGTCGAGGAGCAGAAAATCCGGTTGCCTGAACTGGAGTGCTTTTTCGAGCAGATCGTCGACCTGGGCGTCGAAACGAGAAGCCTGCTGCGATCGGTCGCTTTGGGTGAACGAAAATCCGCGTCCAAAATTCGTCGGACCGAAGCCGAAGATGCGAAAAGAGCCTTGGAACAGATCTGCGCCCGAACCCATCACTCACCACGTGGACTGCTCAGACGAATCGAACGATTGCATCATCACCGCCAGGGTTACCTGATCGCCAAGCAGGGCTTGGTGCAAGCGAACTTGCGATTGGTAATCTCCGTTGCCAAGAAGTATCGCAATCGTGGCGTTCCGTTTCTTGATCTGATTCAAGAAGGCAACGCTGGATTGATGCGTGCGGCAGAGAAGTTCGAAGTTGAACGAGGACTAAAGTTCTCGACCTATGCGACTTGGTGGATCCGCCAAGCCGTCGGACGTGCGGTCTCGGAGCAGAGCCGGACAGTACGTCTTCCCGCTCACGCTGCATCCGAAGTGACGGCGATGCACAAGGCAATGCAGGAACTTCAGCAATCGCTCGGGCGAACACCGACGATGGATGAGATCGCTTCCAAGTGTCGCTTGACGGATGCGGACATCGACCGGCTCCGCCGCAGCTACAACTTTACGGTAAGTCTGGACCAGTCGGCGACGGACGATGATGGTCACGATCTTGCCGATTTGGTAGCGACCGAATCCATCACGCTCGAAGAGTCTGTCGACCAGAGCGATTTAAGAACGCGTGTCGCCGAACAACTTCGAATGTTGAATGAACGCGAGCAAGAGATCTTACGGATGCGTTTCGGGTTCGCCGACTACTCGTCCTCCTCGCTCGCCGAGATCTCGAGTGTCATCGGTGTCAGCCGGGAACGAGTGCGTCAAATTGAGCAACGAGCTTTGAGCAAGTTAGCCTCAACGCAATCGGTCGAAGTTTTGCGCTCGTACATCCTGTAGGTCATGCTCCGCATGACGATAGGCGACAATCGCAATGCCGACCGTAGCGCGACACACTCACTGTCACGCAAAGCGTAACCTACGGACGTTTGTTGCTGCACACAACTACGGCATTTTTGCGACGACGGGCTGATCGGAGTCTTCGCCCTCGATCGGCATGTGGGCCTGATGATGCTCCAACTCTTCGATGAGCTTTTTCATCATGATCGCTAAATCGGCTGGATGGTCTTCAGCGAGATTGGTCGACTCGAAGGGATCGTCCGCCAGATTGTACAGTTGATAGTGCGAACCTTCGGACGCTTTTGAAGGGAAGTAGTGATAGATCACTTTCCAATCCCCATCGCGGTAACACGTGAAATACTCGCTGCGGTGAGGCGAATGCGGGTAGTGCATAAAGAACTCTTGTTTTCTCGTCTCATCGCGCTGACCTGAAAGCAGCGACAATAACGGGGTTCCATCAACCGGATGGTCAGCCGGCACCTCCAGGGACGTCAGCGTTGCGATCGTTGGAAACAAGTCTTCGACGGACGCCACTTGCGATTGAATTTGATCTGCCGGAATACTCAGCTTTTTCTGATGACCGGCGCTGTCGTCACGCTTGGCCCAAGAAGCGATGAACGGCACACGCATGCCACCTTCGTAATGGGCTCCCTTTTTTCCTCTTAGCGGCGCGGCGCAGGCGACGGCATGCTGGTGACCCAACGGTGCATCGGAGCCGTTGTCTCCCAGGAAAATGACCAGCGTATTTTCGGCGACACCTAACGCCTCAAAGTGATCAAGCATGTCGCCGAGCGATTTATCCATGCCTTCGATCAGAGTGGCGAACGCCTGGGCGTTAGCCGGTTTCCCGGAATCCTTGTAGTGATCCGCGAAGCGAGGATCGGAATGGAACGGACCATGGACAGCGTAGTGCGACATGTAAAGATAAAACGGTTTGTCATCACGAACGGCTTCGCTAACTTTTGCCTTCGCTTCTATCGTCAACGCTTCCGTTAGGAAAGTTTCGGTGCCGTGATACTTATCGAGATGAGGAACTGCGTGATGCTCGCGTTTCGTTCCACGACCGTAGTTCTGCTCCGCGTAGTAGCTACCGGGTGCTCCGAACGAAGCGCCCCCGACGTTGACTTCAAACCCAAGGTTCAGCGGCTCAGACCCTTGGGTTTCGTTCGGTCCGAAGTGTCCTTTACCCACATGGATCGTGCGGTAACCAGCGTTAGAAAGCAGATGAGGAAGCGTCACGCTGTCGGATGTCAGTCCCCTCCAATTCCATTTCGGAGGACCCTTCGGGCCTCGATTGTTATTGCGTGGATTGATCCAATTTGTCGATCCGTGACGAGCAGCATTTTGTCCGGTCATAATCGTGATGCGAGTGGGTGAGCAAACACTCATCGCATAAAACTGATTGAAGCGAATCCCTTGAGAAGCCAACCTTTCCATGCTGGGAGTTCGGTAGTACTCGTTCAGTGGATAGCGTTTCGGTTTACCCGTTTCATCGGTCAAAAACGGAACGGAAGTATCCATCACTCCCATGTCATCAACCAAGAACACCATGATATTTGGCTGTTCCCGATTGGGCCGCTCCAGGGCAGAAGCCGGTGAGCTCCATAACAGGGTGAATCCAATGATGAAACAAGCAGCGAGCCGTGAAACATTGCGTTGCATAGAAAGTTCCTGAAGAGGGAGGAGGCTCTAATATACAAACTCACGCGCTGAAAGTTGCGCCGAATGGACGAACGAAGATCACGTGAGAGGAGATGCGTGTCGTCGAAATGCGGTGTTCAAAACTCGTCAAAGCACCACGATTGTTGGGCAATCCATCTGTTGCCCGCCACTGAATTCCCCCGCCGACTGATGCTACTGAAGTTTCAGCCGATTGATCACGAACAGAGCGTCAAGGGCAGTAATAAGACCATCGCCGTTCGTATCGGGATAAACACGGGACTCATCTGAATCGGCGGGCAACCACTCTCCCTCGGCAAATGGAAACCCTGCCTCGTGGAATCCAGCTAGCGATTCACTCTCGAGGGAAAGTGACGAAACAGAGTTCAACGCTCCCAACCGATTGATCACGATCAGTGCGTCGAGTGCCGTGACGCGACCGTCGTTATTGACATCGGCGGGATTGGCAAAGTTCGTCTGGGTGACGGGAAGATCACTCGAGTCAACATCGACGACCAGCGTATTGCTTTTCAATCGCTCAGGCCCAATTTCAAAGGCCTGCATCAAGAACGTTTCGCCGACGTTTTCCTCATCGAGCAAAAACGGAACGCGTGCTACTCCATTCGCATCGGCAATCGCTAAGGCAAAGACTGTCGCGTCTTCCATGTCGACTGTCACATCATATTGGTCGAATCGAGTTTGACCGCGGGTGGTTCCCCGTGCAAACGCGATCGCCGCACCGGCCCGGCTGCCGCAGGAAAACTCCAGTCCATTGATCACTCCGGGTGAGGATGTCCGCGTCAAACAAGTGCCCAGCGAGACCGTTTCCTGGTCGTCTTCCGCTTCGATTCCGTTGTCGGGTGTCGAATCGGGATCGGGTTGATCGGCGGCGATCACTTCTGCGGTATGGGTCACCGAATCGGTCGTGTCGACTTCTACCAATAGTTGCAACGTCGCAGTCGATCCATTGTTCAGACTGCCGACTTCCCAGACTTCTCCGAGATCGTCGTAGTTGCCTTGCGATGTGGATGCGCTGATGAATATCAACTCGGGAGGTAAAAACGTGCCGACCTCAACGCCCGTTGCACGATCCGGTCCATCATTACGCACGACGATGGTAAACGTGATCTGCTCGGCGAGTGTTGGATTCGGTTGATCAACTGTTTGTGTGAGTGAAAGGTCGGCGACACTGGGTGGCGGTGCTCCGATGATGGCAACATAGTCTTCAACCTCGCCGTCCTCCGCAAATCCAGTCGGCGACAACGCACCGACCGTGCTGATTCTCAAACGGAGATAGCTGCGACCGGAAACGGCATCCGACGGGACGGAGATGTTACCAAGCGACATGGACCCCGGCCCGGCCTCGACGACAAAGTCAGAGAGAATCTGTTCGCCAGGGTCTCCCCAATCTCCATCGAGGTTAAAGTCGATCCACCCCTGCAAACGGGCACCGTTCGCTCCACCATCGTATTGAACCGTCAGATCACTCAAATCACTTCCTGGTGTCAGCACAATCCCATCGATGATCCCATCCTCGTCATCGAACGTTCCTAAGTCATCTCCGTCTGCCAATGAGCTCGTTAGCGCATCGAATTCGGTGTCCGCGGGGTTCAGTCCTAGGAATGGACCCTCGGCAACAACCCGGTGACGGGCTCCATCTTGCGCCAATGAAGTTGGATAGTTTCGAACGGTCGATCCGATCGTAACTCCCTCAGGTGCATCGCCAAAATCATCCGGCGCACGTTCTTGGCCCGTTTCCACCGCCCCTATATCGGTCCCATCCGAAGCGTTTCCGTTTAGAGGCAAATCAACGGTGCGTCGAAACGCGTTGCCACGTTGATCGCTATCAAGCGAATCGAGATTACTTCCCGCATCGATCACGGGACTGATGGATTCCGGCAAGTGAGTTTGCGTCAATCCACCGTTGTCCTGCAAGGGACCGAGCAAAGGATTTAAGCCAACGATGTTATTCTGCTGAGAGTCGACAATCGAATGACCATCGGGATCTTGAACAAAGGTAAACGTCGCGGATGCAGCATCACTGAAAACGTCAACACCCGCGTCCGCTTGATTACCGGCCACGAGGGTACTGGTGAGCGTCGTCGACGCGCCATCGGAATCAACTTGGAAAACGCCACCACCATTGACCGTCGCGGAATTACTGGCGATCGTGCTGTTGTTGATTTGAAAAGACGCTTCGCTGTAGGCGGTCGCTTGGTTAAACGTACCACCGCCCGATACACTCGCTGTGTTTCCAGAGATCGTGCTGTTTCGCATGATCAGCGTCGCTCGCACGACCGGCTCGTATGCGTAGACACTCTCGTTCGCAACGCCTCCGCCAAAATCCGCGGAATTGCCGGACACCGTACTGCGCACGATGGTTGTATTTGCGGAACCGTCGTAGCTGTAGTTATGAATGCCGCCACCGGAATCGGCACGATTTCCGGTGATAGTCGAATCCGTGACTTCGACCGACGCGGAATCGTAGTTGGATTCATTGGAAACGCCTCCTCCACGCAGAGTGTTCACATCACCGTTACCGGAAACGGTGCTTCGAAGAAGACGTAACGTTCCGAGATAGTTGGCGACGCCGGCGCCTGCGGTTGCCACGTTGCCCGTGATCACCGTATCGATAAGCGTCAGGTTTGATTCGTTTCGAATCCCTCCGCCACTCCCGTCGATGATCGCTTCATCATCGACGATGGTTCCACCACGGATCGTCACATCGCGGATCTCAACGTCTCCACGCACCACATCCAGGACACGATCAATGGCGTTCGCGTCAACGACCGTCTCATCAGCTCCTGCACCACGAATGAAAAGATCGTCGGTAATATCAAGATCGCCGCTTACCGATTGACCTTCGTCAGTTCCTTCCAGGGTTAACAGGTAGGTCCCCGCGGGAAGTTCGATGACATCCGTCGTGGTGGCATCGGTCAACGCGTTGGACTCTTGAATAGCAGCACGCAATGTGCAGCCACCTCCGGCGACTTCACATGTCCCATCGCCCGGATCTAAATCGACCGCATCATCGAAACGATCAACGATCAGAGTGGCCAGCAATCGACGTGATTCGAGCGTTTCCAGACGCCGAGTTCGACGCCTGGTTTGCATCCGGAGTCGCCGCGTGCGACGTCGGTAGGCAAGCCGAGACAACAAGATGAGCAGCGTTCCATCGACGGATAAGAGAGGAGGTTCAATGTTTCATGGTAATCGCGATTTGAGACTCGGACGCGAATTTCCCATGGGTGCAGGAACGATAATCGGTGATTAGGGAATTGCTTGCCGCTTATCATTCTTTGATTTGCGCGTGTATTGGCTTCCCGGACGAGAGGACATGTGATCCGGTAATTCTGTCCCGTCACTGATCAGGGCTGCCTTCAGATGTAGTATCGCGTCGC
>JBCDEM010000064.1:0-15265 GCA_039179795.1 Planctomycetota bacterium
GAGGAGTCACCAAAAGATCACTCTCGTGATCGCCGGAAGAACCTTCAAAGACGGAATCATGCAGGACGAAAACGCCGCCTAATTCAAATTCTCAAAACACAACAATTGCGAATACCTCTTTCGGACTTGAGGCGACGACGATGGCGCGATTTTTGGCGGCGGTCATGCGGCATCAGTTTTATCATTTTCGTTGCGACTCGAGTTTCAATCGCGGTATTTGTGTCGCTTTTTACAGTGTTCGCTAAGACGCCCTTTGGCTTGATCCTGATCGGTGTCATTTCGTTTATCTGCTTGTCTGCGATCACGTTCACACTCATCTCGCTCGCCGGATGGTTTGTCACGCGAGATCGAATGTCGTTCGCGGATTTACAAGACGATTCTACGGAACTCGAGCGGTTCGAGGAGGAATGTCCGTGGTGTTACAAGGTCGTCGTACGTGATGATAATGATCGTTGTCCTGAATGCGATCAGCCATTTTGATTTCCCGTGTATTGAATCACTTTCTCACAGGAGACATGTTTTGGCATCTCAACGGTATAAGTATTCGCAATTTCGGATCTCGACCTTGATGCTCGCAACGCTCGCTGTTGGCATCGTCTTACTGTGCGTGACTCGAGACCGTATCGACACGTCTTCGATACGTCGTGATCTTGGAATACCAACGACCACGCTTATCGAGGTCGTCCGAACCGGGACGAAGGAATCTGAGTTTGGAGACGCTGTCGAGTATGCTTGGTTTGTCCAAATGGATACTTGGCAGACGGGTGAGGAGTGTCGCTTAATCGGGGTCGAACGACTGCTTGGTAGTCCAGCTTGGATGACTCCCGAAGTCTCTATCTACTGCGAAGAGGGGCAGATGGTCCAATACCCTTACTCCTTCTTTTTCAATCACCGCCCGTCTCATGGAGAGATTTCTGAGTGCATTGCTTATTCAAACGATTTCTAGTCGCTCTAAAAAAGTCCATGCCAGCGTCCAATTCCAATTCTTGGGTACGAGTGGTGCATGCTCGATGACGAAGTGTTCGTGTTAGGTTGTTAAGTGCAGCTTCAATTGTTTGATAGGGACCCGGTTATGGCTAACATGCGTTTTATTGAGACGGATGATTTGAATCCATTTGAACCGCCGCCCGCCGATCGGCTTGTCCCGCTTCTCTGGGATCGAATGGTCTTTGTGCAAATCGGACTTGGGGTCCATCTGTTGTTGCTGATCGTTTACGCCTCCATAACGATAGACAGCGACCAACCACCGTTGTCGATGCTCGCAGAGATCGATCCCTCTTTCAACATTGCAATGGCGGTGTGTTCGGCCATCGCATTTTTACTCGTTTTTGCGTTGGCGATCACGAAGAGAGCGTGGCCTCTGTACCAGCGACTCAGCATTATCGGCATCGATTTGATTCTTCTTGGCGCGATAACTTACTCCTCACATGGTTTTGGTTTCGTTGGCTCATCATGATGCTTGGCGGCCGTTCGGTTACGAAGCCGGTCTTCTTTGATCGCGGTGTTGAGGAGCTGCTCTGCCACGACTGATAACAGAATCTAACCTGGAGTGGTTTTTAACACGGGCAGTTTTAAGACGGGGTGATTCTTGATTTTTGTCTTCCGATTCGTGTGCGCATCATTCGTATTCGCGACCGTTTATACGTGCTATCGCAACACACCTCAAATCGGTGCGCTGCTCACTTTTTTAGTGGGTGCTCCGTCGTTCGCCCTCGTGATGCTCATTCGCCGTGATCAGATTTTGGGCATTGCTCGATCGTATACCAGTGGGTTTGCTGGCGCTTTCGTCGGAGCGCTCGGCACTAGTGTTTCAACGGGCATTCCTACCCATTCCGATTTCTTGCCGATTTACTTCGGTGCTGTGATAGGATGGTTTGTTGGGGTAATAAGTAGCCGCAGAGGCTTTTGCGGGACCAGACAATCACTACCCTGTGACGCAGATGATGTTCTCGTCAAGGCGAAGAGCTTTTATTTTTAGGGAGAGCAATGCGCGGACATCATTACAAACGAAGAAACGCGACGGGTGCACAATTCATGTCGGCTTCTCTCTTTTGGTAAGCCATTGGGATCGTATCGATATGGAGCGTGATCATTCCCATGATGCAGGATTCCTTTCGATCGCATGAGGGTCGCATGCCATTCGTTTCCCTCTTGTTGTCTTTTCTCACGATCTACTTATCACGAGTAATCG
This sequence comes from Planctomycetota bacterium, assembly GCA_039179795.1. GTDB lineage: Bacteria > Planctomycetota > Planctomycetia > Pirellulales > Pirellulaceae > Rubripirellula. The sequence continues at coordinate 2,192 of JBCDEM010000064.1, forward strand.
TTAGAGATCTAACGTCGCTTGATATGAGGAAGTGTGCTGCGAGTCGATTGAGCGTGTTGAACGCACGGTCGGCGAGGAAACACACTGCGATGCGTATGGCTTGGCGGCGGAGTTGACTCATGAACGAGACAAATGAAGTGCACCAGGAAGTCTTGGGCAACTTGATTGCCATGGTTTTAATCGGTGCGGGAATCTATGGAATTGGTCGAGTCCTCCATCGGAGTGTTGGACGCGATCACGAAATACGATTCGAACATGGAAGATTTATCCCGGCATGGGTTGCTGGCACTTACTTGACGTTGGGGCTGGGATCGCAGCTTCTAATTGGACTCAATGTTGATGCAAGTTATGTGGCTGGACAATTGGCATCATTTGGTATCTTGATTGGATTGGGTATTGGCTGGATGCATGGATCGATAAGAATACGTACTCCGCAGCAAGCAAACTCTATCAATGTAGAAATCGAACGAGACGATCTGAATCCATACAGGCCACCCGTCAACGGTGGTTTAAGACCGAGAAGCGGGTCGGGCTCCGTAGTGGATGAGGCGACAAAGCGCTCCGTTCAGGACTCGTAACATCGTCCATTACCAAGGCATCGCGGAACATGACCTGCAGTTCCCTTGCTTGAGGGTTGTTTGAATTCGTGAGACTTCGTCGTTACGCTAGCTTCGCCGGGTTGCTTTTGGTTTCGTGGGTCGTCATGACCTTCATGCATGAATGTGGCCATATCGCTGGCGGCATGGCTTGCGGCGCGACGCTTACCGACGTTGATCTTGCTCCTTGGCGGTTGCCGTATAGTTTGCACTCTCCTGATCCACACCCGTTGGTCACGCTCTGGGCCGGACCACTACTTGGGATCGCTGTGCCGTTGGTGATTGCTTGGATCATCCGCAAGCGATGGGCTTGGTTCATCGCCGACTTTTGCTTGCTCGCGAACGGCGTTTATCTCGCGTTGGCATGGTTATCAGGCGATCGTTTCCTCGACACGCCTCGTTTGCTCGCTGCCGGAGCGCCCCCGGTTACCATTGTGCTGTATTGCGCACTGGCGATCGGATTGGGATACATTGGGTTCCGATCGGACTGTATGTACTATCTCGCCCCGGACTCCAAGAAAGGCAAAGCGGAAGAGACGGAGGGACCAGGCGGGGCGCCTTGATGATGGTGTGTCTTCTAGACGGCAAGTCCTGCGCTCCGTTTCCATGCGTGAGGGATATGGCATCTTTTCCAAACCCGTATGATCCAACCCACATCCTGAATGTGAAGCGCGGTGATGGCGTTGCGCTAGAACGAATGAGCTGCCCGCAGTGCGGCGAATCGGAGAAAGTGCTTTGGCGTTATGTCGTTCTTGGTAAGGCAAAATGCTCAACCTGTGGAGCGCGACTGAGGCTTCGTCTTCCCGGGATCTTGCGCTACTTCGAGTTGTTTTTTTGCGGGGTTCTGTTCGTTTCCGCGGTTCTGGGTGACCTTTATGCTGAATCCATCCTGCTGGAACTGGTGTTCACCTTGTGGTTACTCGGGCTCGGAGCCGATGTCGCACTGAACGTTCTTTTGGGATACCTGGTGCATGACAAGTTCGCTCAGCCAACGAGCGTTTGGCCACGGTATTAATTCGCAACGAAGTGTCGGGCAGAGATCGTGGGCGTTGATCTGCACCGATCAGCAGGCTTAATCGCACTTCGTCGCCGCTATTTGAAGGAAAGGTCGGCTATTCCATCGATAGGGCTGGCCTAGGGAAATTCTCGATTTTTGCGCCATCAACGGTTTGGTTTTTTGCCAAGAGTCACAACGTTCACTCTGGCGATCGGGAGCATGGTATGGTCCGCGGAGAAGATAATCTCACAAATGTATTCTGGGGCGTTTTGCTCGGTGCGCTTGTCGGAGGCGGTCTTGGACTCGGTGCGTGTGTGTACTTATTCGAGCGTACGTTGCTGTTTCCCGGTGACACCATACTTTTTGGTGCATTCGTCTGCGGTACGCTGGGTTACTTTCTCGGCGAGGTTTTTATCGAATGGCTCATGGGGCATTGGTGGTGGTTTTGGTAGCGAGCGAAGGGTCATCATGCCCGAGTAACTGTTATGCCGGTCGCTGAATGTGCAACCATCCGATTTTGCCAGAACATACTTCTTCCGGTTGTCCGTGAATCCCCTTTCACATGACGAATGCAAACCCATACGAACCATCTGAATATCCCGCAGACAATGGCTTGTCGTTTCCGGGCCGCGCTGCTGTGCTATCAGTCCACATCGCGTTGCTTGTTGTCATCGTTTTCGGTGGCATGGCGGTGTCGTCCTTCGTTTCTGCAGAACCTGGCAGCGGTGTGCTAGAAACCGAACTGAATGGCCTGGATGATTTTTTTCGGTCATTCAAGAACTACTCGTTTGTGCCGGCAGTCTTGGTCGTCTTGTTCGATCTGCCCGTTTACTTTGTGATTCGCTTCGTGAAAGGGCGGCCGACACGATGGGTTTGGTTGAAGTGGACGACCGTTCTGATTCCCGTTGCAATCGTGGTGTACTACTTTGTTATTTGGCCAATGATTCGCATTCCGATCGAAGTCTAACGTGAGCACAGCGCTGCGATATGGAACAGGAGGAGATCAGCCAAGCTGAGATTATCGGTTATCGTTTGTTGAATGGGTTATCCTCTTCTTCTTGCGCCGTCTTTCGACGCCGACCATCCCCATAGCACCGATGCCAAAGATGACGAGTGAGGTTGGTTCCGGAACAACCCCGGCAGGCGCCGATTGAAAAGTCAAGTCTTCAAAAACTGCGCCCTCAGTAAGGATGCTAAGTGGCTGAAACACTTCGACGCGAAGGATCCTCGAGCTCGTTGTCGAAATGGTCGCAAATGATGGGCCAAATCCGGTCCCGAATCCTATCCCTATGAATTCATCGAAATCGACAAGACTACCTCCATTCGCAGCGTCGTATGCATTGATGCGAATGCCGTTTGCACCAACATCAAGTCCCGTAATGCTGACGAAGTTTTGCGGTGTATCAAAAGTAGCGATAATGGGAGAGTCCGACTTTGGTAAAAACCCACTGTCGATGGATCCGATTGCAAGCGTACCGGAAGACCCTGGAACATTGAAATTTGATTGGAATAGTGCGTTCGAAAAAGTCACACCAAGGGAGTTGTAGAAGTCGTCAACTGGATCGTCTTCTATCCCATCGTCGAAGTCGATCGTGATCACTCCCGCGTCCGTTCGCTCGACCACCGCAATCAAGAGCACCATCCAACTTATCGCCAAAAGAACTGTGCGAATCATGCGTTCTCCTTTTACACTGGATCGATCGGATGCTGGGGAAACGGCGGCGGGACAGATCAAGTCCAATGGGAGATTTCCTTTTTCGACTGAGATTCCACACTTCATCGAATGTTTTTTAAGTGATTTGTGAAGGATCCTCAGAGAACGACTCGACTAGACTGAAAATCCAACGGAGCCCCGACTCTGAGCGGGAATCGGTGGACTTGGATCTAAAAATGGATGAATCAATAGAAGCACTTATCGAAAAGGCACGTGATGGCGACGGTTCCGCGTTGGCTGAGCTCTTTGATCAATATCGAGGTCGACTAAGGAGGATGGTTCAGTTGCGAATGGATCGACGGGTCCAATCACGCGTTGCCGAATCCGATGTGCTTCAGGAAGCTTTCGTCGACTTGGCCAATCAACTCCCGAATTATGTGAAGTCGCCTAAACTACCGTTCTTCCTTTGGTTGCGTCTGCTTACCGGGCAGCGACTTGCCAAAATACACCGGATGCACCTGCAGCAGAAAAAACGATCGATTGTTCGCGAAGTTCGGTTCAGCGACCAAATTCCAGAAGCGAGTTCGGTTTTGATCGCAGCTGAAATCGCCGGTCAATTCACTTCCGCCGCAGGTCACGCGATCAGGGAAGAAACGCGATTGAAAGTTCAGCAAGTGCTTGAGAGGATGAGCGAGCATGATCGCGAGATTATTTCACTCCGAAGCGTCGAGCAGCTCAGCAATGAAGAGATTGCGCTGGAACTGGGGATCTCGAATAAGGCAGCCAGCATGCGCTATATTCGAGCGATCATTCGCCTGAAAGAGTTGCTGGAAGAAGTCCCGGGAATTCTTGATTGACGGTCCACGCGACTTAGTGCTGTCCGATGGATGGAGACGCCGTTCGGAAGGATTTGCGATCGGTTTTTTATCCGGACGGTAAGTTGGCACTCATAATCGATTGAGAACTGAAGTCGTTGCGTTGAAGCCCAACGAACCGAACATGACGACGTCGAAAGAAGAACTGCTGGAACGGATCGCTGACGATTTCCTGACGCGTAGTCGTCTCGGTGACGTTCCGTCGATCGATGGCTACTGCCAGGAATACCCAACGCTCGCAGAGGAGATTCCTAAGTTCATCCGTACCCTTGAGCTTGCCGCCGGAATTCTGCCTCAAGCCAAATCCAGCGATGCGTCACTCAAGGAAACAACTCCCCCGCCTGAGCGTATCGCGGGTTATCGAATCGTCGAGGAAATTGGCCGCGGTGGCATGGGCGTCGTTTATGCGGCAGAACAAGAATCTTTGAACCGCCGTGTGGCATTGAAGGTGGTTCCGAAGAGTTGGCTCCGCGACCAGCAAGCGATCGAGCGATTCCACCGCGAGGCTCAGGTAACAGCAAAACTACACCACACGAATATTGTGCCCGTGTTCGAAGTCGGTGAAGAGGTTGATTACCTTTTCTATGCGATGCAATTCATCCAAGGTCGAAGTCTGAGCGAGTTGATTGTCGAGTCTCGACAGGGCGGAGTCATTGAATGGGCAAGCGAGCGTTCGTCATTCAACCCCGGCGACGCCGATCGAGATCCAAGGCAGCCTTTGGATTCGGACAGCACGTCGACGCTGGGCACGAAACATGGAAAAAGCTATCGCCAATCAGCTCGTATCGTGATGCATGCGGCCGAAGCGTTGGCTTATGCGCATTCGCGAGGCATCATCCATCGTGACATTAAGCCATCGAACCTTTTGCTCGACGAGAGTGACTTTGTCTGGGTCGCCGACTTTGGTGCGGCCAAGTTCGATGACACGGATCTGACGGCTACAGGCGACCTTCTTGGCACGCTTCGTTATATGGCACCGGAACGATTTCGCCGTATATGCGATGATCGTTCGGATCTTTATGCGCTCGGCTTGACTCTGTACGAGCTGTTGGCGCTTCGACCGGCGTATGAAACCGAAGATCGTTTAGAGTTGGTCAACGCGATCAAGACGGCCTCACCGCCGACACTTCGGTCGTTGGATTCTCGCATCCCGCGCGATCTTGAAACAATCGTCATCACTGCAATCGAACCTGATCCAGAGCGTCGATACCCTAGTGCGCGAGCTTTTGCCGCCGACCTTCGTCGGTTTCTTGATGATCGAGTTATTACCGCACGACGTCCTACACCGATCGAACAGCTCGTCCGTTTCTACCGACGGAACCAACAGCTGGCTGCCTCGATTGGAATGATTGCTGTATTGCTTGTGCTGTTGTTGATCGGCGCGATCTCTGCCGCCGTTTATTTTCGTCGAGGTGAGGAAAGACAGAGGATTTTGGCTACACGAGCCCAGGCCGCTGAAGCTGCTATGCAACGGAACTTATACCGTTCTGAGATGTTGTCAGCTGCTTCGGCTCTCAGCAGCCGCGGTGGAATCAACCAAGTTGAACGAATTACGGAGGCCTATGACCCGGATAACTTCGGCCCTGATCTTCGCGGCTGGGAGTGGTTTTACCTGCGATCGCGATGCAAGCAGGAGTCACTGAATCTCGATAACAAGTCGGATTTTGTCTGGGCAGTCGATTGGCATCCGGGCGGCGAATTCACGGTGACTGGCGACAATATGGGATTCGTCAGGGTTTGGCGAGTTGAAGATTTGAAAAACGTTTCGACTTTTCGATTTGCCGGACAGGTCTGGTCGGTTAGATGGAGTCCGGATGGAAGTCGCTTAGCCGTTGGTCACGGGGCGGAGATTAGTGTTGTTGATTGGACAAGAGAGACCGTCATTCATCAGTGGAAGTCGAAGCATCAAGGCAAAGTGGAACGCGTCGTCTGGAGTTTCGATGGCAAAAAGTTGGCATCCGCCGGTTCAGATGGAACGATCAGAGTCTGGCACACGAACCACGATGGAGAGCTGTTTGCGATGCTTGGCGAACCGTCGGAGTTCGGGATCCTGGCAATCGCTTGGAGCCCGGACAATCGGTTGATTGCGTCTGGCGGATACGGCGCCCGAACACAGGTTTGGGAGGTCGTTACGGGAGATATGATTCAGCAGGGGGGAGTCGACTATTCGAATGTAATACGCGACCTGAGTTTCAGTCCGGACGGAGCCCAACTTGCCATCGCAAGTGAAGATCGGACCATCGCGGTTCGAGATGTCGCTGACTGGGGCAAGGAGTTTTCAATTTTTGCTCCTTCCGCGGTTTACGCACTCGCCTGGAGTCCCGATGGTAGCCGCTTGGTGAGTGGAAATCTGGACGGAACGCTAAGGATCTATGATCCCGATACGCGCTTGGAGACCAAGACGATTTATGGTCATAGCGGGCGAGTCGCGGATGTCGCTTGGAATCCCAACGGAAAGTCGATTGTCTCATCTGCAGATGGTGGGATCGTCAAGTTTTGGAGCCTTGAAGGGCCCGATGATACTCTCGTTCCAACGACTGGCCTCCCAGGAGATCGGAACGCCGCCGACTGGGACAATACAGGTCAGAGATTAGCGGTCGCGATTCAGAACAAACTTGTTGTATGGGACTCACTAACAGGCCCTTCACGTGAGTTCGTTGGACACACAGACTTAATCTCCGATATTCGTTGGAGCCCGAATGGGGAGTTGATCGCTACATCCAGTTATGGTGAGCCGGCACGAATTTGGGATGTTGCAACGGGAAAAACGATTCAAACCCTGGACAACGGTGCGAAAGACACGTTCTCGGTTGCGTGGAGTGCGGACAATCGGTGCGTCGCGGTTGCACACGATGGCGTCTTGGCCATTTGGGAAGCGGCCACTGGCCGTGAGCTGACGCGATCCAAAGACGATATTGGTTTGATCACATCGGTGGATTGGAATCCTCATGATGACCGGATCGCTGTCGGTGGCGCGAACCCGACGGTTCATATCTTTTCTGCCAAGTCGTCTCAAATGATCGCGAAACTCGAAGGTCATTCAAAGGCCGTCGAGTGTGTTCGATGGAGCGCCAACGGCATGTGGCTGGCGTCCGGAAGCTACGACCAAAGCGTGAGGATTTGGGACGTTGAAAGCAGCAGATTGGAGCATGTTCTTCGTGGGCACGAACGTACGATTCGTTCGCTCGCATGGCATTCGTCCGGCGACCGTCTCGCGTCGGGAGGAGGAGACGCGATGTTGCGAATCTGGGACACGTCGATCGGAGTTGAAATTGTTGCTTTGGGCGGGCATTCGCGGTTCATACGCGCTGTGGATTGGACCACAGACGGTCGCAAGATCGTTACGACCAGTTGGGATCGAACGATTCGTGTTTGGGATGCAACACGCGCGTACCAATTGGATCGTTAGGCTTCATTCAAACAGCGTGCGATCTCCTCAAGATGGCCACGCTCGCCAGACGCCTCCGCAAGATGCGAGATCCAAATCCTTGTTCTCGTCGACTCTCTTGCAGTTCCGACGGAAAAACACAGTCTCTTGGGCAGCGACTCATGCCGCTGATCGAGCCGCGTAACGGGCGAACGATCGCTCAACGTTTGGGAGCGAGTGGTTTGTTAATGCGGACACAACGCGACGCGTGTATTCAAACCCAATCGGTCCGGTAATCCCACGTTATTGTTGGTGGATGCCACGATCGGCGACGATTGGCATACGGAGCATTCCGACGCACACGGAGCAAGCTTGGCCTAATTTGCGCCCCGGTTTTCTTTTGGGTGTGCCTTAGGGTCATTGTGAATACCGAAAGAAAGAAGATATCCGCTCAATCGGATCCGAATCGCCACTGGTCGTATCGCATGATTTCGGCTCTGTGCGGCGTTTTCCTTGGGATTTGTTTGGGCTGTGTTGGCGTCGTTGTGATCGGGATCGATTCGGTCTTTTTAATTGGACTGGTGATTGGCACATCGACAATTGTCTGTGCCGCCGTTGCGTATCGATTCCCGTACGTAGCTCATGTCCTCCGCCTTCTTGCAGAGTGGCTAACATAGTGGGAGTGAATTGGGATATGTGAAGCACTTGCTAAGACGGGCGAACGTGTCGGTGAACGGGTGTCGGCGAACGTGTCGGTGAGCGGGTGTCGGTGAATGGGGTAGTGGTGCTCGGGCTCTGTTGAACCGTCGCGTTATCTTCACTGATTCGATTGAACAGGTTGAGGTGAGTTTGAAAAGCGGTGTCAATCCATACGCTCCCTTGTCCTTTGAGGAACCGGAGGAATCTTGGCGTTCTCGGTTGCTCGGTGCGTTCGTATCTTGGTTTCGTCAGAAACGTGGTCGCACAGCACCGCAGTTTCAAAAAGGTGGTGCGATGGTCTTTGGAGGCATCGCTTTCTTCATCGATCCCGGTGATGAGACAACGCTTTATGCGGGCTCGCCTTCACTGGACCGTTCGGATCGACGTGTTGCGTTGATTGCCCACGAAGCGCTGAAACTGCTTCCGGATTTCCTTGAAGAGAACACCGCTTTGGCGGTGCAGATCCTTCAAAGACGCTTGGTCGTCCGTATCGTGCATTCGTATGATGGGATTTGGTCGGACTATTATCGCGCGGTCGAAATCTTGCCAGCACCCTTGAGAGATCACCTTTCTGCTGTACGTGAATCGCCATGAGCAACGACTCGGAATCGGGGGGACGTCGCAGTCTAGATGGCGACTTGCTTCCTCCTTGGCTGGCATTTCCTAATCTCCCACGCTTTAGCATTGCTTGGCGTCGGGGGCTTGCGGAGTCGCATCTTACGAGCTGGACCGATTGGTATTTGGGTCTAAGCGAGCGCGACCGACGTGTGTATCGCAAGCAGTACCGAGCGCCCTGGCCACTCTGGACCGGTTCTTACTTAGCTCTCTCTCGAAACGGTCCCGCTTTCACTTTCGGTTTGCTCATGACAGCGATTGTGTTTATCTCGCTGGTCTCAATCCGTTTCGCGTTGTTTCCATGGGTGCGAGGCATTAAAGTCGATTGACAAGAAATCAAATCTTTTACCGTTACGCGAGAGCAGCATTTCCACAATCGGATTGGATGAATGAAAACAGCAAACGCGGTTGAGAAATTTAGGCGTATCGAGCGATTAGCGCTCGAGACGATGCTCGATTTGGCGGCACTGATCGTTTTGTTCTTGGGGTTCATTTGCGGTGCTGCTGTCGCCTTGTCGACGTTAGGTGGGCTCGGAATTCTCTATGCGGTTTTGTTTAGTGGCCTTTCGTTGCTCGGTGGTATTTTGGGATGGGGGTTATTGTCGGCTGCGGCGGAGAACCTGCGTGTGACCAAGTCGTCAGCTGGCCTTGAATACGCTGGGAAGATTTCTGGAACGCATTACGTGCCCTATATGGCATGCAGCGAATGCGGTGCACGTCTATTATCAATCGAAAAGTGTCAGTGTTGCGACGCGGAGATCGTGGACAGTCATGCGACTTCGCACGTTGGATAGAGCATGGCGAAACCTACTTCTCGAATTCGATTTTCGCTTAAGACGTTGTTGCTATTGCCTCTGTTTGTTTCCGTTTGTCTTGTTTGGTTCGCTTGGCAATTCAGTTTTCAAGTTGCATCTAGTACACCAGCTTTCGACGTTACACTCGCTGAACTAACTGGCCAAATAGATGTCGAGGATCAGCTTGAAGAATGGCTCACCAACCGTGGGTATCGTCGCAGTCAACGTCCACAAATGGATGTGCATCAAGACGGTTGTCGCGAGTCTTGGTACTACGGTGAGCGGGATGGTGTCGGCCACTCCATTATCGTCCGCTCAGACGATTCGAATTTGTGGGTTGAAGTTCACTTCGAAAGTGAAACGTGGTTTTTCGGCGACACACGCATGGAAGACCAACAAGTATCTGCAACTGACGACGTTGCGCACGAGATGAGAGCTTGGTGGGATCAAATGCGTATTGACTTTGTAACAGCGCAGCCAAATGACTAACTCATCGACGACGAGTCCGGATTGACGGGAATCGTCGCTTGAACCACAACGGGCTAAACCTATGAGATTTCGCCGCCGCGTTGTGAATCGCTACTCGTTCGGGGTAACGAGCCTGTTCGCGCTCGTCGCTATTTCTATCTTCATAATGTGGTGGGGTGCTTTCGTAGTCGTGTTCGCGGCCGGATCCATCGCAGCGCATTACGGATTGCTGTCGATTGGTTCAAGCCTCATTACTCACTTGGGCGCAACGCCGAATCCTCCAAGATTTCGCAAGTGGCAATGCATGGCCCCCGACGATGGCGAGGTATTGCGCGTTACGGTGATGACGTTTCTCCTCTTTTATTACCTATACAATTTCTATTGGCTGATGGTCTTGAGACCTGCTGGATACTCGATGTTCTGGCATGCACCATCGATCGGTCCGCTGACCCTTGCGCACGTTGTTCATTTGTGCTTCGCTGGTTTTGCGTTGTTGCTCGTCACGTTCTTTTGGTTCCGCGCATACAGTGGTGGCAGTTTTTCACGCAGAATGTGTTTCGAAACGTCCACGCTTTTGACGTTTTTGCTGGCCTCTCATTTAGCTATTCCGTAATAGCCGAAATCTGTTGCATAGCCGCCACTTTAACCCGTTTTAACGACCGCCTTTGTGCTTAACCCAAGAGCTTCTCTATGAAGTCTTTGCCAGTCACTCGTAACCGTGTGCTGCTGTTTGCGGGGGCGATGGCCGTGTCCGTCAGTTCTTCATTGGCATGCAACCAAAAAGTTGAATTCAGTCAATCTGCTCCTCGGAGCGCTACCAACCTCAAGCCGCCGTCTGTTGCGGCATCGCCTGGACCTGTCATCCCGGGACTACGTCAAGGTGCGATTCCTCAAGGGCTGGCGTATGTGGACGCTCCAAAAAAATTTTTAATCACACACTACTTTGAAGACGCCGCTTCGTGTCTTTCTGTCGTGAATGCATCATCAGGGGAATTGGAGTCTTACGCGACGCTGCAAGACGAGTCTGGTCAGCCACATCGAGGTCATGTTGGTGGAGTCGCTGTCCTCGAGGATTCGTTGTTTGTCGCGTCAGACCAATACGTCTATCAGTACAACGTAGCCGATGTTCTGTCGGAAAATCTTGCAGATGATTCGGCGACGGCTAAACCGATACGTGTTACGGCGACGGCGAGTCGAAAGTGTGAGACTCAAGCCAGTTTCTGCACGGCGACACCAAGCTTACTGCTTGTCGGAGAGTTTGCTTACGGCCGGAAATATCCCACCGATTCGTCTCACCATTTGGACGACCGTAAAGGTGTTCGCAAATACGCGTGGGTTTGCGGCTATGACAAGTCCGATCCAATGGGCGCACCCGTCTGTATTCTGTCGGTGCGGCAGAAAGTTCAAGGCATGTGCGTGTCAGGGGATCGCGTTTTTTTGAGCCTCTCATACGGACGAGCGAATCGTAGTCAGATCGTCATCTACCGCAATCCGATCGGTGAAGCCGCGCACCGAACCGTATCACTGAGCGATGGATCCGACGTGCCGCTTTGGTTTCTCGATGGAGCGAATTATCTCGGTGAAATAGATTTTCCACCCATGTCCGAAGGTATTGCGATGGTCGGGCACGAACTTGCTGTCCTCTCTGAATCTGGAGCGAATAAGTACCTGTTCGGCGGCAAAGGACCTCTGGACCGCGTACTGCTGCTAGATGTTCACGTCGGTCATACTCCGCATGACGGTTCGAAAGTTCCCTAGAATCGGACCGCTCGGATCGTAATAGATAAGGCCACGAGCCTCTTTCGTGTTGTGTCTAACGGCTACGGTCACGTAGAGATCCGCGACGAAGGAGAGAGCGAAAACGAGCGACTGACCTGATACAATGCATGGATCTGTCGAAGTCTTCATCCAACACTATTGACTTTGGAGTTCTATCTTCACCTATGGGCAAAGTTGAAGAGTCTACGCGGGAGACCGAATCTCTCGCCGAGACGTTAAAGCGTTTTTCATTGACTTACGAGCAACACCAGATGCTCCATGGAACAAGCATTGGATTGCTTGCTTCAAACGTTTTGTCGAAACGAAGACGATTCACGAATATCCTAGGTTTGATTGCCGTATTGCTTGCGATACAGACTTGCCGCGGATTTTTCACGGATGGAGCCTATATCGCTTGGGCCGTTCTCACCGCGATCTTTTCTCTGTGGTGTTGGAAACGCCATGCTAAAACGAGGACGCTTGATTCAGCCTTTACTGAGTTCGTTGAGCGAGGAAGTGTGCAGCAGCCAGCTACCCACGGGCTTGCCGACGAACTGAGGCTCAGTTTCAAACTCCAGTACGATGAGCATCAGGCATTGCATGCGGGTGATCCCCTCCTGGCGGCGCAGAGAATCGTTTGCCGTTGCCGAAGAAACACGTGGTGTAACATGATCGGGGCGTTGGTTATCTCTGCGATTGGGTTGCTATGGATTGTTGCCTCGTTTTTTAATCACGGTTCGATTGCCCATGGTTTGATCGTGTGGATGTCGCTCACGTCCATCGTCATTTTCTGTGTCGTCGCCATAGCGTTAAGCGATCAGGCGACGATCCGACGCATTGATCAGCTCGTGGATCAATACAACGGCGAGACACGAGCAACAGACCGAAATGGATGAATCGACGAATCCCTCTGCATGATTTGGGATCGTTGCTGATCGCATCCTGAACTGGTTGTTGAACCGCTTCGCGGTAGTAAAAGAGCTATCAAGCGTCTCGATCGTACTCAGCGCATCGTCGCCGATCGCTCCGCCGATCGTAGCGTTTCCGTCGTCATGCGGAGCATGACCTACTCGTACGGATCGCACTCATCCAACGACTGGCAAACGCGGTTTTTGTGGTTGTTGAACCGTTTCGCGGTCGTACAAGAGCTATCAAGCGTCTCGATCGTACTCAGCGCATCGTCGCCGATCGCTCCGCGGATCGTAGCGTTTCCGTCGTCATGCGGAGCATGACCTACTCGTACCGAATCGC
>JBCDEM010000087.1:0-3622 GCA_039179795.1 Planctomycetota bacterium
TCAACAAGTTATTCACAAGCGAAAGAAATTCGCGTCCGCATCGGTTACTATTTTGGATGTCCTACATTCTGAGCTGAGCGAGGCTCCCACTCCGGACAACCAAGTCATTTAGGAATGCGGGTGACCATAAGCACGGCGTCGATCGTGTGCGAATGGCAAACACAATGGCCGTGCCCGGTAATGCCCACCGTTCTGCAACTGATTATGGTCGAGTCTGAATTCTTTGAACGCTGCAAACGTTTGATTGGGGATAACTCCGATCGCACGTGGTGCCGTGAAGATTTGGCCGGGTTCCTGAACGACTTCCGGTCGCGCAGGTCAGAATTGTCTTCGCTATTCGCTGACATCCCGCATGGCCGCGAAGTGTGCCAGCGAGTCTTCAACATTTTTGATGCCGCTTCCAGTGGTGATACCCCTGGCAGAACCGACCTGTATTGTGTGGTGCGTCGGCCGAAGCCAGTGCAGGCAACCCATCTAAAGGATGCCGCAACGGAGCTGCTAAAGAATTGGTGCTCAATGGCAGAGCAGCAAGAAGAGCAGGAACTCGTTGACTTTCTTACACCACTACCGGAGATACAGTTAAGTTACTCGCCGGCTCCAGATATCGATCCGAATGATTGTAATTCGTTGGATGTCTACATCTATGACACCCAAACAGATTGGCACTGCTACCTGAAGCCGGTGAGCGAGCATTCGTCTTGGATGCGAGAGGCATTCTACTATTTGAACTGCGACTACTATCTGGCGCGATATGCAACTTGGCCTTGGTACTCTGACTCGTCGCAACTTGACGATCCATACCTCCCCTACTTCAAATTGTGGAGCCACGGCGCAGAATTGCGTTGTGTATCACCTGCAAATGTTACACTCTATGTGGTTCAGCCCGTTGGAAGTGCAGAACCATGACATGCACCGAAGATCGCGACGCCGCAATTATTGACATGGACACCACAATGCGCGATCTCGGTGATGTCGGTCGTTATCCGACTGAAGAACTACGTTTGATGACAAGTCAATCAGACAACGAGAATCCTTTACCCGAATCTCTTGTTGTGGCAGTCGATGAAAGCCAAGTTGCTGCGGTCGCTGCGTGGTGGAGCGGGTTGACTGAAACGCAACGGCACGAGTTGCTCGACGATGCAACGAATCATCCAGACATTATTGCGAATCAAACTGACATTGGATGCTCGTCCGACGACGAAGAGCCGAGTGAATGGTACGAGTATGTCGTGAATCAAGACATGCGGTTCTATTTCGACAGGCACAATGGTTGCCAAACATCGCACGGTTACATCGTCTATCCTATGCTTTCTGCGATCAGTGCTGCGGCAGATGCCAACGTCGTAAGCCACGTGTTGAAACGAAACGGCGGATAACCATCGCATTCACACGGAGCGGGGCTTGCGACCGATTTTGACATGGACATCCTTACTCTCCCCGCCCGGTGATGCCGGCCGTTCCCCGATCGAAAGCCATTGGCAGTCATGCCGTTTGCCAAAACTCATTTACGTGTGATTTCTCTGCTCCAGTACTTGGGTGGTGCGGCACTATTCGCGTACACCGCATACGCATGGGTGATAACTCAGCGGATGATTTCGGCGGTCAATCAAATCAGCGATCCAAGTTCGGGTCCCCCACTTGCTTTTCCGACTTTCGGTTGGTTGGTTATGGCGGCATTGATTGTGTTTTCACTGCTTGCCTTGCTCACTGGCTTTTGCCTACAGATCCAGCGAGGTTACTGGTATTGCGTGTGCATCGCTGCTGCGGAGTGTCTCTACGTCCCAGTTGGAACGGCTCTAGGTTTCTTGACGCTGCTTGTTCTTTTGCGGCCGTCCGTAACCGCAGAGTTCGGAATGCACCAGGCACCGCACAATCCTGATCACGGGGAACAATGACATGCACCGGAGTTGCCGTTCCGGGCGTTTTGGCAATGGAAGATTAACTGCGGCGACCCGGTGATGTCTGCCGTTATCGCACGAATCGGCGACTTAATCCTATGACCACAGAATTGAATGAAATGCATAAGGTATTACGCATGTGGATTAGGCCGAAGTGGTACCATCGGCTCGCACTTGCGTTCGTGATGCCGAAATTCGATTCTCTCGGAAGACAACTATTGATTTCTGAACTTGCAATTCTGGATTCCATGACTCCGGAAGAACGTGCGCGGCCTACCTTGCTCTGCCAATCTCGCGTTAATCGCATTACGATGGGTTGCGGTGTCGAGCCGGCAATGGCTCGCGGCTTCTTGAGAGCAATGTCCAGAGACCAGCGATAACAATGTCGTGTACCGGAGCACGGCATTGAGCTTTAACCAATTGACAACATATTGGCCGTGCCCGGTAACGACCAGCGTTCGCCGACGTAGACAAATGAAACGTATCAGCTATTCGATAGTGATGTTTGCATTTTCGATCACGACGTTTGTGATCGCTGGTTCGGATGTGAGCACGTATTCTTGGTTCAAGCAGAAATCGTGGGTTTCCGCTGCCAGCGAGAAACAACTGATTGAAACGAAACGCTGGTCCACAAGGAATGGCGAGCCCCCCATTGCTGTAGGTGAAGCAATTCGCTTAGCTCAACCTGTCTTCGAGCGTCTGAAGGACGACGTCGATGGGACGTACTGGATGCTCGATGCTGTAACTTTGCATCCAGCGAGTCCTGGGAATCCCGAGGAACCATTCACTGACAACCGATGGTACTGGGAGGTCTGGTATCAGATGTACGGTGATTCGGGAGGTAGTGGCTCGTGGCCGCACATCAAACTGATCGTGCTAATGGACAAGACTGTTGTTGAGCCAAAATTGGTTACACCCATGGTGCCAACGGACTCAACCGAAATCAAGCCGTAACGAGACGGCGAACCATGCGATGAACCGAAGTCGCGGAGCCGTCGTTTTCGACAATGGTGAATCAACCGCCGCGACTCGGTTATCGCGGACGTTCGTCGGAGGTAGCGTGCTGTCATCCAACTTCCGATTTAGTCTGACGCGTCTGCTTATCGCGACATTTCTCCTCGCAATGCCGTTCGCCTTCACACGTCAGCTTGGCGCCTTCGGACTGTTCGTCGCGATCGAAGTGGGTTTGCCACTATTTGTACTGGCTCTTATCGTGCGGCGCAGAGACGTGTCAACGATTATCAGGTCATACGTTTTTGGTTTCGCTGGTGCGCTTGGCGGTGCTATGCTCATGCCAGGCGTTAATTCCAAGCCGGAAGATGTTTACTTCGTGTTTTTCGGCGCGATCGTGGGTTGGGGAGTCTCGGCGTTGATCACCCAAAGCCGCTCCGAATCATTGCAAGCTCCGAACGTGAACCGCCGCACGGCAACACGAGACAAGACGCACCGTGCATCGAAGGCGGAATGACACGTCGGTACGGCAAATGTAGATCAACAACTCGACGAACCATACAATGCACCGGAGGACGGCTTGCGAGATTTCTCAAATGGACAGTCCACCCTCCGTCCCCGGTGATTGTCAACGTTCGTCGGGTGACTCACTGACTACGAATGACCATGCACAATGTCGAGATTGAGGCACCCGTTTGGATCGACAAGTACGAATCGCTGGCCGACACGCTCGGTGATGGCTACGACATGTGCATCTACGAGTACACCAACGA
>JBCDEM010000074.1:0-8849 GCA_039179795.1 Planctomycetota bacterium
CCCGATTGCGACACGATCGGCGACTTTGCTTCGCACCGTCATGCTCCGCATGACGACAGAACGGGACGCTACGATCGGCGGAGCGATCGGCGACTATGTAGGTCATGCGGAGCATGACCTACCTGAGCGCTTTGACGATGGCTTGCGCGACTTCCGTGGTGGAAGAGGATCCACCTATGTCGGGTGTACGAACCTCTCCCGCCTTCAAGACATGAGCGACGGCATCTTCCAATCGCACCGCGCTTTCCAAACAAGCGCGATCGTCATTCCGGTCACCGAGCCAGTCCAACATCATGGCGGCGGATAGGATCGTTGCCATTGGATTGGCGACGTTCTTGCCCGCCAGTTGCGGCGCTGTGCCATGAGATGGTTGGAATAGCGCGTGGTCTTCTCCGATTTCAGCGGACGGACCCAAACCGAGGCCACCGACGAGTCCTGCCCCTAGGTCGGACAGAATATCGCCAAATTGGTTTTCCATGACTAAGACATCGAAATCCCAAGGTCGCTGGATCATGTAGAGACTCATCGCATCGACGTAGACGGCGTCGTGGTCAATGTCTGGATACGATTGAGCAACGTCATGACAAACTTCACGGAAGAACGCCATGCTTCGAAAGACGTTGGCTTTGTCGACACACGTCACCATCCGTTTTCGGTCAGTCGGTCGTCCCTTTCGACGTTGAGCAAGCCGGAAAGAGTAGTCGGCCACCTGAGACGTTCCAGATCGTGTGATCACCAGCGTATCCGTAGCGACTTCGTTTCCGACGCGAGAGCCTCCATTGAATGAAGCGAACAAGCCTTCTAAGTTTTCTCGGATCACGATGAAGTCGATACCTGGACCGGTCTCTTTCAAAGGGCAGGGAGCGCCGGGATAAAGCTTGACCGGACGAACAGCGGAATGGACATTGAGTGCCCGCCGCAATCCAACCATCATCGTCGGCTGTACTTCCGTGCCGTCGGCTTGTCGAACATCAGGTAATCCGATCGCAGACAAAAGAACCGCGTCTGCCTGCAAACATGCATCCAGCACGCGCTGCGGAAGTGCCTCCCCCGTCTCGCGGTACAACGAAGCTCCTGCTTCATGTGAAGTCAGATTCAATTCAAATCCCAGCTTGTGATCCGTCAACGCATCCAGAACGATCTGAGTCGCTTGCATGCACTCGGGACCAATTCCATCTCCGGGAAGTAACGCGATGTCGTAGGTTTTCATTGGGTGATTTGGCTTGAATTGATACTTGAATCGGGAGGGGTGATCGAAAGATCTCGTCTGTTTTCCGTCGCATTACTCGGCAACGTCTTCATGCATTGTCCATAGCTGAACGGTCTTTTTCGTGATCCATGCTGAAACCGTTTGATCGAATCGTTGAAAGTGATCGGACGCAAGGTGCGCGTTGAATGCAGATCGGTCGCTGTAACGTTCGTACAAAAAACACCTGGATTCGTTTTCTGGATCGAAACATACATCGAATTGATGACATGACGGTTCCAATGTCAACGAATCAGATGCTTGCTTCTTCATGGCATTTCGAAAAGCGAACACATGCGATGGGTCGACCTCGAATTCGACGGTGACAATGAACATGGCCTGGAACGGTCTCTTCAGTTCGGAAATCGTTTTCGGAGTTCGGCACACTGTTCCTGGTTCAGAAACCGCGTTTGCTCTCCACGGAGCATGAGAAAAAGCCGAGCCGTTTCTTCAAGCTCTTCCATCGAATCGACCGCCGCGTCGAGACTCTTGCCAGCGACGACAGGACCGTGATTGGCTAGCAGTACGGCACGCGAGAGTTTGGCGTGTGATTCGACAGCAGCAGCTAGTTGTTCATCACCGGGTGGAAAATATGGCACAAGTGGCAGCTTGCCAACCCGCATCACGTAATAGGCCGTGATCGGAGGCAAGACGTCGGCCGGGTCGATATTCGCCAAACAAGAAACGGCTACGGAGTGTGTCGAATGCAAGTGAACGATCGACTGATCCGCCGAGCGAACGTCGTAGACGGCACGGTGCAAGAAGACTTCTTTTGAGGGTTTGTCGCCGGACAATAACTGGCCGCTACTCGATAGCCGTGCAATTCGATCCGGGTCAATTCGACCAAGGCATGTATTGGTTGGTGTGATCAACATGCCGTCGGGTAAACGCACGCTGATGTTCCCAGAACTTCCAAATGTCAATCCACGATCGTAGAGTGATCGGCCATGAAGCGCGATACGTTCTCGCAACGCCTGCTCACTCATGCCGTCACCCGAATTGCGGTTTCAAAAAAATCGTCGTCCCCAAAGTTTCCAGACTTTAGCACCAAAGTGAGCGGATTCGACGCTACGGTTTCCGTCCAAGGCACACCGGGACAGATTTCAGGACCAACCCGAATCGTCTTGATATTTAATCGTCTGGTGATCGCCCCGGAAGTTTCTCCGCCTGCGAGGATCAAACGACGTACATCATGATGGTCAATCAATCGTTGTGCGAGTGTTCCCATTGCGTCTTCAATCACTTCCGCGAGCGAATCGACTCCATGTGTTTGCTGTAACTGAGTCACACGATCGGGACCCGATGTCGAGTAGACCATCACGGGCTCCTCTGCGGGCGTCGTCTGAAAAAACTCTTCAACGGTTGCCAGCGTTTCTTCGGAGGAATGAATGAGACGCTCGACATCGAGTTCTAATGATGGGACCCGGGACTTAAGGTACTCCACCTGCCGGTTGGTCGCTCTTGAACAGCTACCAGACAAAACCGCAGCGCGACCTGAAACCGAGGGACGGTAGGGTTCAGATTCAGGCTCACAAAACAAATCGGCATCACGCCAAGCCTGAGGAAGCCATCTTGCAATGCCCGAGCCTCCAGTCAGAAATTCGAGATCAGTCATCTGCTGAGCAAGCGATTGCAAATGATCATCATCACAGGCGTCTGTGATCACCATCGAAACATCATCGTCGGACAACGACTCCATAACCGATCGCACATTTCCACGACGTATGTCATTCCAGTCGACCAGCCCTACCTTCTTGGTCGTTTGACACTGCAAGACACGGACAAGATTCGCATCTGTCATCGGGTTCAGCGGATGGTCTTCCATGCCGGACTCACTGAGCAGTTGTCCGTTCACAAACAGATGCCCTTGATAGACCGTGCGTCCATTGGCTGGAAACGCGGGACAAAAAACGGTTTGCGAAATCTCCAGTTCTTTCATCAAAGCTTCCGCTACGGGCCCGATGTTTCCGGTCGGAGTCGAATCAAACGTCGAGCAGTATTTGAAAAAGAACCTTTGCGTACCCGCCTGTTTCAACGACGCCAAGCTCTGCAACGACATCGACACGGCCGTTGCGGGATCGATGGATCGGGACTTTAAGGCAACGACAACAGCGTCAGCTTCAATCCCATCAAGATCTTGCGATGTCGGAACACCGAATACCTGGACCGTTCGCATGCCGGCCTGAACGAGGTTACTGGCAATATCAGTTGCGCCCGTTACGTCGTCGGCAATGCAGCCGAGAAAGATGGATTTCCTTTGTACACTCATGTTGCGGACCACTTACGACTCCATGGCGATGGCTCGTACGGGACATCCATCCCCGCCAACGATTTTGAGTGGCAACGCAACGAATTCCGTTGTAGATGATTCGATCTTGTCTAGGTGAGCAAGACCTTCAACGATCACCACGCCACCGCGGAACAGCGTTTGATGTACCGATGTTAATTCCTGAATGTTATTGACATCTGCAACCGAAGGCGGCTCGACACCGAGCAACGCGATCTTTCGCGAAACCAACCATTCGGCCAGTTCCAACGAGATGCGTGGCAGTTCGTCTCGATAGGCCTGCGTTCCGTACCGTTGGTACCAATCGGTCCGCAAAAGCAGTCGCGTGCCCTGCCCAACCAAATCGGCGTCGCCGCCAAGATGTTTCACCGTGATTAATTCCCGTGGCTTAATTGGTGATAGATCGACCACCAAAGCCGAACCAACCAAGACGTCGAGTGTCTGCTGATCGAGTGTGTTACCGTCGGGCAAGAAATGCGAAGGCGCATCCATGTGGGTGCCAGCGTGAGAGTACAGTTCCAGCGTCGTTGCATTCCACCCGTCTTTCTCCAATCGCTTCGCCGTCCCAATTTTCACGCCAGGCATCCGGTCGTCAACGGGCAAGCTGAGATCAATGACCCTCATGTGATGACTCCTTTGACCCGAGATCGCGTACAGGCGCTGCTTCACGTGCCGATTCGTAAACGGCTTCCTGCACGCGAAGCGTTTTCAGGTATTCACTGCCGCTGGTTTCAAACGGTTCATTATCCATCAAGCACTGCACAAAATGCTGTTGCGTTGCAAAGACACAGTCACCGGCAAAGTTCCATGTCGATGGTTCATAGTGGTGGACTGTTTCGGGCTCGCCGAGTTTTTGGATCGTAATGCGGCCATCCTGTGATAGCCGAATCGAACCACCATTCCCCTCAACCAGCGTTGTGCCGAATGTGTACCGCGGATTTTCAACGTTCGATTCGTTGAAACGATTGGCATCCCAAAGACCACGAGCCCCCGACGCGAACTCGAACAGCACCGTACCAGCGTCTTCACCGGCGATGTCTTCATTCAACGTCCGCAGCGACGCATAGACTCCATCAATTTCACCCCCCAGAAAGCGGAAGGTATCAATGAAGTGAACCCCCGTTTCAAAGATCAAGAACTTTGGCATCGTGCGAAAATAGGGCTGGCGAGCCATGTAGGCGTCATCTTGCCAACCATCTCCGGTTCGTGTCTGCGTGCTGATGGAATGTAGACGATCACCGATGATGCCCTCATCAAGCAGACGCCGGATCTCGCGATACCAAGGCTGAAATCGAAAGTTCTCATGCACCATCAACGGAACATCAGCACCACTCGCTGCTGCCACCAATTCTCGACACTCGTCCAGCGTCGGCGCGAGCGGCTTTTGACAAATGACCGCAACGCCCCGCGCAACCGCTTCACGTGTCAAGGAAAGATGAGAGTCTGGACGGGTGATGACGTCGATGAAGTCGGGAGCCTCCGCATCCAGCATTTGGCAAACATCAACATAGACGTTTGGAATGCCGAAACGATCAGCGGCTGACTGAGCCGTTTCCCGATTCACATCACAGATCGCCGTCAAGCGAGCCGTCTTTAGTCTTGACCACGCCTCCAGATGAAACTGGCTAAAGTAACCGGCTCCAACGGCAACCCCTTTCAGCTGATTCATTGGTCAAGCACCTCTTCAACGTTCGTCGAAGTTGATTCTTGCTGTCCAGTCGATTCAGTTTCCATCATGAACTTTGTGTAGAGCATTGCGGAAAGCACAAAGACAATGATTCCGGCAAAGATCCCCAGCCGCAGCAATAACGCGGTTCTCGAAATCGCTTTCAACTGACGTTGTGGATTCATGAACAACCATGCCAATACGGCGAGCGCATTCATCGTTGCAGCAAACAAGAAGAACGAGTTGGCCGTCCCTGTCGTCTCTGCAAAGAACGGGAAAGTCACATTGGCGACGAAGTAAGGAAACGCGACGGCGCTGACCGCGGCACCCATGTTGCCGACCATGTTCATCGCAGCCGACACAGCACCCGATCGACTGCCACCAATGTCCATGCAAAACGCCCAACTCGGACTGAGCGTCATCTCAACACCGAACAATGCAATCGAGAAGCACACAATGAAAGGCCACACCGACGTCGCGCCCACGGTCTGAGTCGTCATCAGCAGCCCGATCGCGCCGAGCAAGTACCCGGCCATCGCGGGAAGACGCCGGGAAAGCACGGGATAACCGGCTTTGTGAAGTCGCGTTACCAAATACCCGGAACTCCAAAGCGCGACCGCGCCACACAACAGGGGAAGAGACGAACACCATCCGTAGGCCTCACCCCACGTTTCAACGATGTACGGCCGCAGCCAAGTCATGCTGATGAAAAAAGTAATATTGCTGGCCGCGTACTGGAACATCGCCAACAAGACGTTCGCCGATGTAACCACTTGGATGTAAGGGATCGCAGGTGAGCTGGAATCTTCGTCTTCGGCAATTCCGGACTGAATCAACTCCAACTCTTCAGGACTCACGCGTTTGTGATCTGCTGGGTCATCCCGATACCAGATCCACCAGATAATCCCCCACACGAGTCCAATGAGCGCGTTGGCCACAAACGTCCAACGCCATCCAATCGCATCGATCACGATGGGCATCAACACGAGTGACGCCGCGGCGCCGATCCGTGCACCCGAATGAAAGATGCCTTGACCTAGTCCTCGTTCCTTGGCAGGAAGCCAAGAGTAAAGCGCGCGTGTTGCCCCCGGATAGGCACCCGCTTCCCCGGCACCGAATAGAAACCGAACGACCAGCAGTCCGATCGCGGTGTAAACGAATCCAGTCCAAGCCGTGAAAATACTCCAGATGATGACGACGACTGTCAGCGCGCGCCGAGGTCCCGCGCGATCGCTGTACCAGCCAGCGGGAATCTGGAACAACGCATAGCCAATAGCGAAGATTCCGAACGCGTAACCCATCATCTGATCAGTAAGACCAGAGATGTCATTCTGCATCGCTTCCTTGGCTGTTGAGATGCAAATACGGTCCATGTACGTGTTGACCGTGTGCAGAAACAGCAACAACACCAGGACAAAACGGGTCTTTGACGGTTGGTTTCCCACCTACTTTTCCAAATCACTTTGACGTGTCATGAAATCAAGACGGGTACTTTAAGTCATCGAGAGCTAGCCCGCGGCCCGCGAAGCGAAAACAGCATCGAGTTCGGCAAGATTTTTAACGTGCGAAATCAGTTCACCCGCTACTAAAACGAGCCTTATTCGAGTCGAACGGTTCCGATTTGGAGGATTCGCACGACTCACCGTTGGGCAATCACGCACCTCCTTGAACACCAATGACTCGCAGTCAGGCAGTGCAACCCGACCAAACGGTATATCTGCACGCAGTGCGGCTTGCTCCTCGAAATCAGTACGGACCTACCGCAATTAACGAGGTAGATTCCAACGGCGAGATTCCAACAGCCCGTCGGCAGGTTTTGGCGCTGATCATCGTCGTGTGCATTGGGGCAGTCACCACACTGGGCGAATCGATGCACAGTGCGATGTGGGATGTAGTCGAATCCTTGGAGTAGCACGACATGAAGATAGAAAAGAAATCCCTCCTCATCGAGCTTCTCTCCGGTGCCCAGGTCCTTTGTTTGACCGGAGCACTGATTGTTGGTTTCTTCTGGGTTCGCGCGAGCATCAACAACATCGTCCGCGAACAAATCATGGAAGACAACAAATTGTTTGCTGCCCAGATGAGCAAACTGATTCAACGATCTGACGTTTCAACGATTGAGTACGGAACGGATGATTGGAAGAAACTTCAGACGCTCATCGAAGAGGTTTCGCTGCCAAACGATGGCTACATGTGCATCACCGAAAGTAAGGAAGGAAACCTCGTTTGACATCCCAAGTTGCGATCAAATCCTGAATTGCGCAACTCGAACGTATTCGGTTCGAAGATCATGGTTGGCGGTGAAGAGACACTGATAAGCGAACGGCTGGAGCTCAACGAAGCAAAGAGCCAGACTGCGTTTACCGGGCAGATCGGTGGAGGAAGAGCCACGGAGGTTGTCTCGGTTTCAACGCTTCCTGAACTTGGTGGTGTACTGTTCGTTCACCAAAGCGAAAAAGGTTTCCGTAAAGCCGCCAACGCGCTTTTGTTTCCCATCGGTGGTATTTCTATCTTTGTCGGGTTTGGATTGATCTGGATTACCAAAAAAGTCAGTGTTGGCGTGTTGAATTGCTATGAAAACAAGATCGCCGAAATCAATAATGGCCTGGAACAGACTGTCCACGACCGAACACGTGCGCTAACGAAAACTCGCGACGCCGTGATCTTCGGGTTGGCGAAACTGTCTGAGTCACGTGACAATGACACGGGCGAACACCTCGATCGTATTCGTACGTACGTCACGATCCTGACGCGTCACTTGTCAACGATGGTTGAAGTCAATGAACATCTCCGGCAAGACATTGGACTTGCGTCTTCTCTTCACGACATCGGCAAGGTTGGCGTTCAGGATAGCGTTTTGCTGAAACCTGGCCGGCTGACAGAAGATGAGCGTCGACTCATCGAAGTTCACCCTCGTATCGGCCAGGAGTGCTTGGAAGCGATTGGATCACAACTGGGCGAAGATAACTTCCTGGATTTGGCAAGAGAAATTTGTGCGTATCACCACGAGAAGTGGGACGGATCGGGCTACCCTTACGGACTGGCCGGAACTCAGATTCCACTTTCCGCCCGAATCGTGGCTCTCGCAGATGTGTACGACGCATTGAGGTCCCGTCGCCCCTACAAGGAGCCGATGCCTCACAGCAAAGCACGCGAGATCATTCTTGACGGTCGCGAAACACACTTTGATCCAAGCGTCGTCGATGCGTTCTTGTCTGGAGAGCAAGAATTCATCGATTTTTCTGAGCAGTGCCTACCGATTGAAGAAGCTGAAACGACACACAAGCCACCGCGCGAGATCATCGCCGAGGGCTGCCTCAGCTGACCCCAAGCAGGTCATTCCCATCGTCGCCGATCGTAGCGCTTCCGACCGATCGACATCGTCGCCGATCGCTCCGCCGATCGTAGCGCTTCCGACCGATCGACATCGTCGCCGATCGCTCCGCCGATCGTAGCGCTTCCAACCGATCGACATCGTCGCCGATCGCTCCGCCGATCGTGGCGCTTCCAACCGATCGGCATCGTCGCCGATCGCTCCGCCGATCGTAGCGCTTCCGACCGCGCTCATACCGACCGATTGCGACACGATCGGCAACATTGCTTCGCACTGTCATGCTCCGCATGACGACAGAACGGAACGCTACGATCGG
>JBCDEM010000047.1:0-43506 GCA_039179795.1 Planctomycetota bacterium
CCTGCAGCATTTCGTGGCGGACAGGCATTATCACTGTCAATTATTTGATGGAATAATCATCCCTGTATTTTTGAATTCCGGAGTGCGCAATGTCATCTCTCTCGTGCCAAGCCCTTGTCCGTACATCGACGTCTTTGGCTGTGGTATTCATAGCTGTGCTGTCTGCAAACGCACAATCCACGTCCCGCTCGATACCAGCAGATTCCTCTCAAGGCTCGACCAGCAGGAAGTCGGTGACGTCGGCTGGTCTCAACGGCTACTGCCCTGTTTGCGTCATCGAGATGAAGAAATGGGTGCGAGGAACTTCGGCTTATCAAGCCAAATACGACGGGCGAACGTATTATTTCCCTGGCGAGAAGCAAAAAAGCATGTTCTTGGCTAACCCGAAAAAGTACGTTCCGGCGTTGGGTGGTGACTGTGCAGTATGTTTGATAGAGAAGGACAAACGCATGCCCGGTTCGATACAGTTCTCAGCCTTGAGCGGCGGTCGCTTGTTTTTGTTTCCGAGCAAGATGCAGAAAGACATGTTTGTCGCAGATCCTGGCAAGTACACCAAAGCCGACCTCGCTCATGGCGGAAACTGCGTTGTTTGTCGTGTGGAGATGAAACAGGACGTGCAAGGAAAGACTGATGTGGCGGAAGTACTCAATGGAATTACGTACCGCTTCGCTTCAGAGGATCAGCGAAAAATGTTCCTCGCCAATCCCGCAAAGTACACACGAACGGCGCCGTCAATGGGAAGCACAAGCCAAGGGTCAACCGGTCGTTAATCAGATTCCGAATCCGCTTTGACGATCCTATGTTGATTTTGTCAATGATGACTAATTCAGCCATCCAAAGATATTCATCGTGTGATCGATGACCTATGGATCGCGGCAACAAACATCGAGATCGGAATGGCTATCGTAGCCCATCGCGCCTCTCGGCATCACCGCGAAATCGACTCTAGAAGCCGGCTAACCAGTCGGCTTTTTTTATTGTCGTGCGATGCAGCAACATTCAATTGCTCGCGCGTGATCGAGGGTCTGCCGTTCCTATTGCGAAACGAAAGCCATGCCAACAGGGCAAGCAACGGCACGTACTCGAACCAGACCAAGACAAAGTCAAACGTTGCGACACCTTGATAGGGCCCGATGGTCGCGCGGTCGGGATGATACCGGCACCAAAATCGCAGGTAATAGGCCAGTACCACGCAGCCCATCAACAACCAGGCACGGTTTCTCACAAAAGGCACTAGCGGCAGAGCCCAGATCCAATACCAAGGATTCTGCGTCGGGGCGAGCAGCCAGAACCAAGCAATCGACAAGAACGCGGCAGCAAAAACGAATCGGGGCCGTTGCCAAGTTCTCACCATCAAGCTCAGTACAATGGCACCAAGCGTTAACGTTGTGATTGCTCGTGTGACCATGAATGGTAGGCGTTCCGGGGCGATGTTCGACCGGCTCGCTATCGAATCGACCACCGCAGAACGCCAGCCGTCGGGAGTGACAGCGAACCAAATGGATGGTGCATCCGCCGCGACGGGATCCGGCCGCAAGTTCTCATGCACCAGCATGAAAATGAAATCATTCATTTCCCAATAAGCCAGAAACGCCTGTAGTCCTTTGAGGGAATTTGATTCCATCGACGTGCTTCTTGACCGCATCGGCCACAAGCTTAACACGGCAACGAGCAACCCCAGTGCCAGCCAGGCGAGCCCATGACGCCATCCATGTCGTTTCGCTACGAATGTCAGAACGACCGGAAAAAAGACAATCGGAAATAGTTTCGCTCCGACGCCGAGTCCCAAGAAGACGGCTGCTGCCGAAACCCAAGCACTCCGTTGACGACGTGCTCGGCGATTGGTTGATTTCGCTAAACACGTCATCGCCGCCATCACCAGAAAAACCGTGATCGCGTCGAGG
Organism: Planctomycetota bacterium; assembly: GCA_039179795.1. Classification (GTDB taxonomy): domain Bacteria; phylum Planctomycetota; class Planctomycetia; order Pirellulales; family Pirellulaceae; genus Rubripirellula. The sequence continues at coordinate 1,905 of JBCDEM010000047.1, forward strand.
TGACCGTTCCAAGAAAACTCCTGCATGACCAGCGGCGACCAGCCATAGGCAATACACCATGCCGGATTCAGACGCAGCGTCCTTAACATCAGGTACAGCAGAAACATCGTTCCCAGATCGAAGCAGACGATCGCCATCTTCATCACCGTCACGTACGTGTCGACACCCGCTTGAGCGGGAATCAGTGGCTGGACGGCGCGAAAGACAAGCTGGCTGACCGGTGGATAGACAGAGGGAAGTTCCGGATAGTGAACACGTCGGAGTACTTGCTGCAGCCCGGGACGATCGGCGGCAAGTTGCACCAGCGGTCTGGGATCCACACCTTCGATCGATCCAATTTGAGCACCCGCAACCGTGGTCGTGACGTCCGTGTCTTGTTTTCCACCCATTCCGTCGTTGCCTTCAACGAAGGGAGGCGGTGGGCTATCCAATTGATCTACGATGGTTTTGGGAGCGAACTCGTAGGGAGAGATTCCCTGTGATGCGACGGCGCCGTCCCAGAGGTACCGATACAAATCAAGCTCTTGAATCGGATGCGAAGCCAGACCGAAACAACGCATCGCGATCGCCACAACAAACATGACTCCAACCCAGTAGCGCGATGACGATAGACGGCACGCGGGATGGAGACTAAGCAGCGAAAGCCCCGACAGGACCATCCAAATCGAAAACACGACACGGATGGGGCGATCCGATTCTGAACTGCCATACTCGAAAGAATCGCTCAGCAAGTAGATCGCGGCATACAGAGCCAATTGAATAAGGATGAGCCCCAACATCCAGAGCCGGGCAGCAACCAGCGAATCGAATCCTTGAGGTCGATCGGATGTCTGCGTGTCAATGTTCACCGTTGGTGAGGAATCCTGCAATGATCTGTGAGCTGTTGGCCATCGGCCAGGAGTTGCAAATGGGTGGTGGGTTGCATGCATGCTCGGTCACGCGCGCGACGCGGCTTACAAACCGATCCTAGACTTGATCGCTTGCGATTGAGGAGCCTGGCAGAGTTGTTCGCGCATTCTTCGACTGGCGATTGCGTACCGCGCGATCGTCGACAGGATCTTATAACCGGCACGAATCGTTCCCGAAAGCGTTCCGCTAATCTTGCTGACGCCGATGCGACGTCGGTATGACACCGGAATCTCACGAATCCTCAGCCCCGCAAGATGTGCTTTGATTTGCATCTCGATCGTCCAACCGAAATTGAGATCCTGCATCCCCAACTGAAACAGTTTGTCACGCTGGATCACACGAAACGGTCCCAAGTCGCTGTATGACGTCTTCCATATCCACCGCATCAGCGTGCATGCGAGCCAATTCCCCCAGACCGCTTGCGGCGGCATCGCGCCCCGATCGCGTCCAGCATGCATTCTTGAACCGAGCACAAAGTCTGCTTGCTCTCGCTTGATGCAGTCCAGCATCATGCCAAGTTCCTGAGGGTGATCGCTGTAGTCGGCGTCCAAGAACGCTACATATTCGATTGGCACATCGACTGACGCCGCAAGTGTTTCCAGATGTCGCATTCCGGTTTGACACGCACGTCCGTAGCCGGGAATCGGCTCTTCGACGACGAAGCAACCAGCGGACTTTGCGACCGCCGCCGTGTCGTCGGTTGAACCGTTGTCTACAACAATGATTCCTGCCACGGCGGGCAAGTCGCTCAGGACGAGATCCAGGGACGCCTCTTCGTTTCGAGCCGGAATGATCACTGCGGTGCGAGCCAACATCATGGACGCTAATCTCGGCTCATCGGGAGTGTTCGTATCAGCCACGGAATTTAACGAGTGCCCGATCCTGCAGTGCCCGATCCTGCCGTGCCCGATCCTGCAGTGCCCGAGGCGGGATACCTCGAACCAGACCCCGGTGCGGTAGAGAAAGGAAAACCTGGCGTCGTCGTAGGTGCTGCCGATGGGACTGATTCAGGAGACTGCACGAAGGGAGGTACCTGCGAATCGGTCGCGAAGGTGGAACCGTAAATAGTTGGGGCACCGCAGTTGCCCGACGAGCAGCTTTCGCTAGAACAACCGCCGTCCGAGCGCGATCTGCGGCCCGCACAACCAAGGAAAACGACCGACGTCAGCGACAAAGTAAATAAAGCCAACTTTTTCCAACTCATGATAAGGAACTCCTTTCCCTAGTGAATCTCATGATCTCGTCGGTGCATTGCGTTTCACCATCGGAGGTTGAGCATGACGTTAAGAGTCCACCGGATCGCAACCGTTTACTCGTGCACGCCGGCGGACGATCGAAGTCGATACTCATTACGAAAGGTCGACAGCACCGAGTCCGATCTCGTCAACCCACTAACAATGTCGGAAAGCCCAGTTGTTCCGCCAAGCCCTTAGCGTCAGCCTTACCAACGTGTTTCACACACGATCCGAATCGTTGACGGCTCGTGTCGGCAATGGCCCGGGCGGACGATCTGAGCGACGATCGGTTGGCCTACTCACGCAGTGTGATTCTTCGCTGATGGTGGATTTGAATCAGACAGTGCAGGTGCAATCGACTAGCGCCAGCCTGTTCAATGGCGTTCCTTTCCACTCCGACCAAACACGTAAGGACTGATGATGGTTTTCACGCGTAAATACTCTTTGACACTGGGTCTAATTCTGTTCTTCGCTCCAATCCTGACCGGTTGCGGATCCGATGCAGCTTCGACGACCGATGGAGAAGCGACACCCGCTTCTGAAGAATCTCCGGCGTCGGAAAGCACGACGACTCCGCAACCATCGAGAAGCGGATCCGGCTCAAAGTGAACAACGCCAGTGATCGATTGATGCTCGCAACTCGGATCTTCTGTCATTCTCCTTTCATGCTTCTGTTCTATCTGATCGGCTGTGATCGGATCACACAGGGAATCGTAGCCCACGGCGAGGTTGGTTGTGGGTTCGTACTTTGAGAACAATCGATCGTCCGATTCCGGGGTCGAAATATCAATGCACGTCAATGATTCAGCCGAGACCGACGAGAGATCTTGGAAACTATCGCGTGACGAATCGATCCGTGTCTTCAGATCGTCTGCGTCATCCATCAGTTTAGTGGCCGCTTTGTGGGATTTTTCGACCTCGCTGAGTACGGAATTAAACACTTGCGCAACAACACGCTCAGTTTGATAGCGCAAGGAACCAAGTCTGCGGCCGAGATACTTGGACGATCCGCCTACAGCGTCCGCGAATGGTGCCGACTTGGGCGAGTGCGAGCGGAAAAACGTCGATGCGGTCGCGGCACGGCGAAGGAGTGGATGATTAGCCACGCAGAACTAGAACGTATCAAGGCCGAAGGACTGTTGTTTATCAATCGCGACCATCGATCACACGGGGCATCGGTGTGACCAATCCAGATTCGCGTCTTTACGATCAAGTTCTCAAAAGCCTGTACTTGATCGAAGGTGCACAGGAACGAATATGCTTTGCTGCCGAGTCACTCTGGCCAGTCCCAGGTTTCGTACAAGAATCGTCGCAGGTTCTCAATCAGTACGAGTCAATAAGGATACTTTGGCATCGCATCAATCAGCGGATAAAGGATGTACGATGCAATCCTGACTTATCGTTGGGGACGCCCTGCTACTTGCAACTCGTGGATGAAGGAGTCAGCGGCTACCGCCACTACTTGGCTCACAGGCCAGTACACGCGGGCATGATGCTTGAAGTCTTAGTTGATGAACACTGGGTGCTTGGACGTTACGAATGGTCATTCTCGCTTGAACGACTTCCCTATCTTCTGTTGGTTGACGAACAGGAATCAACCATTGCGATCGGCCCCAACACACCATTGCGGTGGCCATTATCTTCAGATCGGTAGTTCGTTTTCTTGAGCTCTCCCTCGTTGGCGTGGTATAGTACATGGATGACTCCGAAGCCTCTTTCCGCCGATATTGCCGCTGACCTTGATGCTGCTGGTGACCAGCCTGTGCCGGTCACCAAACCAAACGATACAAAGCTATTTTTTGTAGTTGATGGTGAGTTTCTAGAGAGAGCTAAGCGGGCAATGCGAGAAAGCGAAGTGGTTGCCTCCGTTCAACGTGGTGTTACCGATCCAGGAATGAGCCTGGAAGAATCTCAAGAGCGAACCGTCACAGCAATTCGCCAGCCGCAACAATGACCTTTGATGTGGTCATCAAGCAAGAAGCTCACGACGCAATCTTGCGAAATGCGCTCTGGTGGCGTGATCATCATTCGGTTGATCAGGCAATTGAGTGGCAAGCTACGATCTACTCACAACTCGCTGAATTGCAATCGATGCCGGAGCGTCACGGTCTAGCTCCAGAAAACCATCGGTTCCCGTTTGAGCTGAGACAGCAGTTGCTCGGCAAGGGCAAGCGAGGATCGTATCGAGCTCTATTTCGCATCGAAGGCTCCACCGTCGAAGTGCTCGGCTTCTACGCGGCTGAGCAGGACGAGGTGCTCTCCAGTGATCTGTGAGCACGTTTGGAGCTAAACAGTCCTGCTGAAAATCTAATTCGGACCCCGCAAGGTTTGCGCAGCCCCGTCCATGCGATTCGCCGGGCACTGCCGATTCTCTAATATTCTTTTCGATGACCTAACGTGTCATAGCGGACGGTATCATGGCGAAATGGCTTGAAATTCCACGCTCAGCATTCACTTCACGTGTACGGTGAAACTCGAACGACTCATTTCATTTTTTTCGACAAATCCATCAGCGAGGTTGCTTGCTGCTCAGCATGCGCCGTACGTAGTGTTTTTTTTGCACCAGCACTTCAAGGTAGAGGGTAATCTCGCGTTACCTCAATCTGTTCTCCAAGGCAAGCTAAGTCAATTTCTTGATAACGTTCACGAAACTGAACCAGATATTCTCCGAGAGCGTGCTGAAACCTACTTGACGAAATGGTCTACGGGCGAGACTCGTTGGCTAAGCCGCTATTTTGATTCACAGCATTCGGAATCCGTATTCGAGTTAACGCCTCAGACGGAAGATGTCCTCAAGTTTCTGACCGAAGTGTTGGAACGCACGATCGGATTCGTAGGCACGGAATCTCGACTGTCACGCATCATCCACACTCTCTCCGATATCGTTGTGCGAGGTTCGGACGATCCTCAGCGGCGACTTACCTACTTGAAAGCGAAACGAAAACAGATTGATGACGAAATCGAATCTATTGAAGCCGGAAAGGCGGTCTCGACTCATAGTCCCACGGCTATTCGGGAGAGGTTTGCGGACGTAGTTTCTGATTTGATCTCACTTCAAGGAGATTTTCGCGCAGTGGAGGAATGTTTCAAAACGATAACCCGCGACGTGCAGAAACAGCAGACGGAATCGATTGACTCACGCGGCGACATTCTTGGCTTTGCATTGGATGCGGACGATCGCCTCAAAGAGGAAGATCAAGGCTCTAGCTTTCAAGCATTTGTTGGACTGATTCTGTCTCAGACTCAACAAGACGAACTCGAAAGAATCATCTGCCAACTCGACGAGATCACCGAACTTGCCATGCAAGTGGATGGAAAGCATCGTGTAAAAGGAATGATTAAGAGTTTGTCGGCTGAAGCAGAAAAGGTGCTACGTACAACACGCCGACTGAGCTCGACGCTGAGGCGGTTGCTCGATTCAAGAACAAGTACAACCAGATTGAGACTTGCGCAGGTCCTGCGTGAAATCCAATCACATGCGGCCCGACACGCCGAAGCCCGACCGGATATCGGCATGGACGTTTTTACTGAGTTGGATCTTCTTAATGTTTCGCAACGAACTTTTTGGGAATCACCGATTGAGTTTGACGATATTGACATCAAGACGGATGAGCCAGATGAAGGTGACCGGCTGATGGCATTTCGGCATCTTGCGGAGATGCAGCGACTTGACTGGGAGTCGATGCGAAGCAACATCACGACCCTTCTTAACGCATCGGAGCAAATCACATTGCCGGGCCTACTTGAGGTCTACCCTCCTAAAGGAGGTTCGATAGAAGTTCTCGGTTACATCCAGCTTGCTCACGACGATGGACACGATGTCGATGAGAGTCAAATCGAGGTCGTCTATATCTTTGACCCCGACTCTGATGAGGTTTTGCGGCCATACGAGATTCCCCGAGTTCTATTCCGTGCGTCTCAGCCCCAATCAATCCAATCTGGAGATCGATCGGATGAGTGATTCTCCAGAATTCAAGGAACGTGGGATTGCTGCTGTACGACTGCTTCAGGGGGTTGTTTACGAGGATGATGGATCGACATGGTCGATCTTGCTTGCGAACGAATCTGACTTGTCCGACTATTTCTCCGAGATTGGGCTTGCTCTTGTAATCGACCGCTCTGAAGGCATCGGCTACCTCCGCCAATTTGATGACCATGAGAGGGCTGGCGGATACGAAAAGCTTCCACGATTATTTCGAAAGACGCCCCTTGGGTACGACGCGACATTGCTGTGTGTACTATTGAGGGATGAATATCGCAAATTTGAAGAAGAAGACCTGGATAACGAGCGGTGCGTCGTCGAGCTTGAATCAGCATTTGACCTTTGGAAAACGTACTTTCCAGCAAACTCGGACGAAGTGGGACTAAGACGCCAACTGAGTAAGTCGTTTGGCCAACTCGAGAAACTCAAATTCGTGCGAAAACTGAAGTCAGATGCACAATCTTGGGAAGTTCGGAAGTTGCTAAAAGCGAGGATTCCAATCGACCAGCTGGAGGAACTCCTCCAGCGATTTGCGACGCAATAGAGACGGAGGGACACCTATGCAGCTGTTTGAAACGCGTCCAAATCGTCCCGGTTACAGGCTTCACCGTTTAGAAGTCTTTAATTGGGGCACGTTCGATAGCATGCGCGGTCAAGTTTTCAGATTCGACCCGCAAGGACGCACGTCGCTGCTAGTTGGTCACAACGGATCAGGAAAGTCCACACTAGTGGATGCCATTACCACACTCTTGGTTGATACGCGGTCGAGATCATACAACGTCGCAGCAGGGGCTAAACGATCCGAGCGGAACGCAAAGAGCTACATCAAAGGGGCCTACGACCGCACCACGGATGAATCCCAGTTGAGCGTTGTCCAATACTTACGACCGAAGGGGAATCATCTTTCAGCTATCTCCGCTGTATTTCACGATGAGCAGCTAAACAAATCATTTACACTGCTCCAGGTCTTGTTCCTACGTACGGATGGTTCCGACGACAAGGTCTACGCGATTGCTGACACGGCTCACGAACTGGAGTCGGACCTCAACGGACTCCGAAAGTCTGACGCGATCAAGGAACACCTCAAAACCATCGGGTACCAGACAACAAAGACCTATGTCGAATATCTAGGATGGCTGAAAAAGCGAACTGGAATGCGCAGCAAAGCAGTTGATATGTTCAATCAGACTGTTGCTGTTAAGGACATCCAGAGCCTTAATGAGTTCATCCGCAAACATATGCTCGAATCGCAAAACTGGCGTGAAAAGATCGATCGCTTACTGACGCACTTCAATGACCTTAGCGTCGCACACCAGGAACTGATTCGCGCGCGAAAACAGGTGGATCTGTTGCTGCCTGTCGAAAAACTGGGGTCTAGATACCGAAAGCTTGAGGAACAGCTAAGCCAATTGGATAGCCAGCTTGAAGCCGCATCAACCTTTTTCCAACACCAGTTCATCGGCCTTTTTCAGCCTGAGATTGACAAACAACGAGTTAACGTCGATACGATGAATGACGCCATCGCGAAGTATGACGTCGAGTTGAAGAAACAACGAGAGGCCATCCGTCAGCTTCAGAATGAGATAGATCAAGCGGGCGGTGATCGACTAAAGCAGTTGCCTAGGTTGATCGAAACAGAAAACGAGCGACTGCAGCGGAAGACAGAGAACTCGACGCGTTTTCATGAGTTCTTATCAGCTTGTCAGATTAAAGAGACGGTTTCCTCTGTTGAGCAATTCCAGAAAGCGCGTGAACATCTTGCTACCGTCGCAGAAAGAGCACGTGTGAAAGTTGTCGACCTGAAGTCGCAGTATGAGCGCGCTATCGGAACACGCGCTGGTGTACTTGATCAGTTGAAGGAGGAAAGGCGCGAGCTTGAAGTCTTGCAGCAACGCCGAACGAACCTCCCACCGCGATTCACAGCCATGCGCAATCAAATTTGTGCAGGCCTCAATCTTGACGAATCAGCTTTGCCCTTTGCGGGCGAACTCATCGCGGTGATCACGGAGGAGAGTCGGTGGGAAGCTTCGGTGGAATTGGTGCTCAATTCATTCGCTCTTAGCCTGTTGGTTCCAGACAGATACTACCAACGAGTTCGCGGATATGTCGAGCGAAACAGGATCAACGATGATAAGGGTCATGGTTCACGAATCGACTACATACGAGTTGGAAAAGCGAGCGAAAACGCCGGCGACAGAATCCATCCCAACTCGCTTTTCCGGAAACTCAAATTCAGGCAACACGAGTTCGCGCCATGGATCAAGGGTGAGATCATTAGGCGTTTCGATTTTCGCTGCTGCGAGACAGTAGAAGAATTCAATGAAATTCCACGACTTGCGTTGACGGAGAATAGACACGTCAAATTCAACGCAGAGCTGCATAAGAAAGACGATCGTCGGAAGACGGTCGATCCAAGATACTTCGTCTTGGGCTGGGACAATACAGAGAAGAAGCGGCGAATCGAAAAGAATATCGATGAGCTGCAATCCGAAGCAAATAGCCTTACTCGATCAATTAATGATCATGACCGTTTGATTGCCGAGCAAGCTGATACGGCGCGTGCTGCCGCAGATGCGATGAAGGTAACCGACTTTGACTCGATCGATTACAAACGTCACAAAGTCGAAATATCAGCATTAGAAAAGGAGCGTCGTGAACTTGAAGAGTCGAATGAAGCGGTAAAGACGTTACGGAAAAGGCTGCGTGCGGCCGAGTCAGCCGAAGAAAAACTCGAAACGGCCCAAAAGAAACAGATAGAGCAGAAAGGAGCTCTGGAAAGCGAAATCGAACGACTCGCAGTCAATGTCCAATCGGCACGTTCTGATGTGCAGCGAGCGAAGGAACAAGGAGTGTTCGAGCAGTATTCTTGTGAGTTCGATTCAATCACCGATTCTCTGGGCGATCCAATGTTGACGATCGAGGACTTCGGTACACGTAGGCAGCAGTGGGAGTTTGCAACACGCCAACAAGCCGCGAAGCTTCGTGCTCCTGTGCAAGAAATGGGCGAGAAACTTGTAAACGCGATGGCGAAGTTTCTCAAAGAGTTTAAGGAGGAGAGTGACGATCTGGATGCTTCCATTCTATCCCTGGAGAGCTTCATGGGCTTGCTCGATCAGCTGCGTAGGGAAGACCTTCCAAAACATGAGAGAAAGTTCAAAGAAAGGTTGAACGACGAAGTCACCAAAGAGGTAGCGTTGTTCAATACTTCCTTGAGAGAAGAGCGAAAAGATATCGAGGGAAAAATCGAGTTGCTTAACAAAGCGCTCGCGAGTGTTGAATACGACCAGCAACGTGGAACGTATATGCGTCTAGATCCACGCCCGGTCAAAGACCGAGAGATCGATGACTTTCGAATGTCCTTGCGTGGCTGCCTTGATGAGTCGCTTGATTCAAGCGATGGAGCCAATGAAACTAGGTTTCATAGAATTAAAGCCTTGGTTGAGCGGCTTGGCGACAAAGATAGGACAACTTGGCGCAATCGAGTAATCGACGTTCGTAACTGGTACGACTTTGCTGCCCTCGAAATTGAACGAGAATCCGGAGAAACGAGAAGCTGCTACGACGGTAGTTCGGGTCAATCAGGAGGGGAAAAGGCAAAGTTAGCTTTCACGATCCTTGTGGCCGCTCTGGCCTATCAGTTTGATGTTGATCCAGCCCCCGGAAGATTCCAATTTGTCGTCGTTGACGAGATGTTTTCAAAAGTGGACGACCAAAATGCTTGCTACGCCCTTCAGCTATTCAAGCAATTTGGCCTGCAATTGCTGATCGTGGCCCCATTGGATGCCAAAGCGCGTGTCACTGAACCCTTCGTCAACCGGTACCTGCATGTCGTCAAAGATGCTAAGTCGCAACGCTCGCAGCTCTTTAGCATGACAGCACAGGAGTACGAGGAAGTTGTCAATGAGTTTGCACCCAGCAGCTCAGGCAAGTCAAAACGACGTTCCGTCGCGAAGTAGGTGTTAGCTGACGTGCCAATCATTTCGCCACAGGACATCGCTGCGAAGACTGAAAGAGCTTTTCCGCGATTTCTTCAGGCTTGGGTTCGTGGTGAAGACGATGATTTTTTCCCGTGGCGTGTCCGAACCAACTTGTCACCCGATCCCAAGCACCCCGATTTGACTATCGCTGCGATCGGGGAACTTCACTCGAACTCAAAAGAATCACGTGGCTGGGGCTATACGGTTTATTGTGAACACAGAAGGTCACGAGACCTTGGGAGAAACGACTTTCCAAAGGCGATTACCGTCGATACTCGGGATGACATGCTCAGACTCGCAAAGAAGTCCGATGAGTTTGCGAAAACGTGCAAAGTCGCCGATCTCATCCGGACGGACCTTCCTCGGCTAGAAACCTGGCTGCGCAAAAATGTCAGTTCACTTCACGCGTTGGTGGAAGCCTGTGAGGGGTTAGTAGCTGTTACGAAGTATTTCATCGGAAACCCTTGGCCTGACTGCTACGCGCGCCAAATTCCCGTCCAAGTTGACACGAAGTTCATTCAACGAAACAGCCGAGTGTTGCGGCAGTGGCTTGACGAGCTCCTTCCGGACTCCGCGATCGACATCAACGAGAAGCGATTCGAGCGTCGCTTCGGACTTCTTGACGGCGAACCACATCGCGCGATTCGTCTTCTCGATCCAGCCTTGATCGAAGAAATTGAGCTCCCGATTTGCGAGCTGTCTCTGCCCCTCCGTTCGATAGCACAGCTGCCGGTTGCTAACGCAACCGTGTTTATCGTTGAGAATGACCTAAATCTTTTGACTTTACCAACGTTCCCGCGAGGATTAGCAATTCGTGGCGAAGGAAACGCGGTAAACCGCTTGGAACGTGTCAAATGGCTCGCTTTCAACAATGTCTACTACTGGGGCGACATTGACGTGGAAGGTTACTTCATTCTTTCACGCCTGAGAAATCTTTTTCCCGATGTTCGGAGCGTCATGATGGATACGCTGACCATCGAGTCACAACGAGTATTTCACGTAGAGGGAAATGCGACAACACCTGACCCACCAACGAACTTGACCAACGCGGAAAAAGAAGCCTTCAGCTACTGTGTTGCGCACAATTATCGGCTCGAGCAAGAGAAGATTATGCAACATTACGTAGATGAGGTTGTTTCGGAGCTTCAGCAGAAAATGGCGATCGGGAATTGAGCCTCGCTATTCTGCTACAGGAAGAGCTTTTCCATCGCGTCCTGCTGGCTTGATGGAAACAGGTGACGATATCGACGACGCATTGCATCGGTCGTGTGACCGACCCACTCGTCAATCATTCGCTGGTCTATTCCCTTACTGGCACAACTGGAAATGAAGCTGTGACGCAAGCAGTGCCAGCCTTTGATGACGTCCCATTCGCTGTCGAGCAGCACTTGGCGAAAGTGATGGGATGCTTGGTCTTCAGTCAGTATTACTGTTGCACCTGGATTGCCGGATCTCGAACTCTGCTTGTGCTGCGTTTACCGCGTACACGCTTCCGTTCCCGAATCGTGATCATACGCGACTCAAAATCTAGATCACATAGTTCGGATCGCAAATTTCCGACCTTCGAGCACCGGTGTAGGCTGCGAACGCGAACATGGGGTGAATGAACGGGAAGTCTGCTGCCTCTCGCACATAGTCGAGCAGTTCCCCTAGTTCCTCCATGCTTAGATAAAGAGCTTCCCACAGTTCCGATGATGCTCCTTGCGCGATTTGACGCTCGATCTCGTCCCACGTTTGGAATGACGGGAGTTCTTTCGCTTTGGGAAGCCGTAATCGCTGCTTTGGAAACTCGCCCTGCAAAAGCCCTGCATCTGCTTCCCATTTCCAAACTGTGCGAAGAGTGACGATCTCCTTTTTAATGGTGTCGCCACTGACCGTACCACGTCTCGTCTTTTGCCTGAATCGTTTGGTGGCATACTTTTGCAAGTCGTCGTGAGTGAGAGATTGGACGACAAATCGCTTCCCAAGACTGCGCTCCAAATGACGCTGGTGGACCTTCATGGTCGTGATCGTGGAGCTTTCCAGACTGTTCTCAGGTAGCTCCTCGAAGAATCTCGAGAACAGTTGTGTGAGCGTGGATGAGGTAAGTGCGGCGGACTTCTTGGTTAGATTGCCATCCGAGAGCAGGAACGTCACGACGTCAGCACCCTCGGGAATCTGCAAACGTCCGGATTCGACGAGTCGGATGTTCTCTTCGACCCGCAGCTTTCGCCTCAACGCCTCGTCTTCATCAGCTGTCTTCAGCGATCAGATGAATCGTTTACCGCCGAAGCGAAGGATGATGTTGTATCGTCCATTGCGAAGTTCAAGTCCGGCCATGAGGTCCTCCCGTACTATTCCCACGCTGTTGCAGTCGTGGTCGCGTTTTGGTCGCGTTTTCGGGAGCCCAAAAAGAAAGGGTTCAGCGAATGATTCGCTGAACCCTCGTTATTTCCAGTGCGGATGAGAGGATTTGAACCTCCACGCCCTTAACGGGCACTAGAACCTGAATCTAGCGCGTCTGCCAATTCCGCCACATCCGCTGGTGGTTGTTCCGTCTCTTGGACGCGTTCCGATTGGCTTCGGTTCGCATGGGAACAAGCGATCGATTTGATCGAGGTTGAGAGAATATCGCCTCGTCGACCGACTCGCAAGTGACGATGTTGTTGAGCCCGATCCAACGATCGATCAAACTGGAACGCGATGCCGGTTGACTCGATCAAAGTCGACGGTTCGATTTCCCGTTACACGCTAGGTCGGCTTGATGCGACTTCATTGCCTGGGCACCGCTGGCTATCACCCCAACGAGGCACGGCACACGTCCTCCTACTTCCTACCCGAATCGGGGATCCTTCTCGATGGCGGGACCGGCACGTTTCGACTCGCTCAGCATATCCAAACCGATCATCTAGACGTGCTGATGAGCCATGCCCACTTGGATCACTCCTTTGGGCTGACGTTCCTGTTGGACGTATTGTTCCAGCGACCGGTCAAGGAAGTGAGAATCTGGGGTGAACGCGCAAAAATCGAGTCCATCTCTCAACATCTGTTCCATGACCTGATCTTCCCCGTGCCGCTAAAAGCAACATGGATGCCGATTGATGATCAACCGTCCTTTCAAATCGCAAATGCAACCGTCCATTGGCGTCCGCAAACGCATCCGGGCGGCTCGGTCGCTTACCGAATCGATTGGCCCGACGGCAAGCGACTCGTTTATGCAACCGATACAGTCGGCGATACCAGCCCCGAACATGCCGAGTGGAGTCGCAACGCAGATCTGCTCATGCACGAATGCAACTTTCGAGATGGATCCGAAAAGTGGGCAGTCGAAACAGGTCACAGTTGGACGAGTCGAGTCGCTGAGGTGACTCGCGCGAGCCGACCCAAGAAACTACTCGTCACTCACATCAACCCGCTTGAGACCGGCGATGATCCGGTCGATATCGAAACGATTCGCAACAACGTCGATTGTGAATGCCTCGTTGCCGAAGACGAGATGGTTGTTGAGTTTTGAGGTCGGCGAAAATCTCTCGAGGACGCCTCGGGGGGTCAGACAGGAGTTAAATGGCTTGCTTCCCAGGCGTTATCAGTCTGGCGTGTCCAAGTACGGATCTTGGCCGATTTCGCGTTGCATCTTTTTACGTTCTTTTTCGTGATGCAATAAGACCATGCGATCACGAAAGTGTTTGCGTTCGACTTTTCTCTGAGCCTTGCGGAACATCTTGGCAAACCGGTCAACCGCTCCACTGATCGATTCACCATGTGTTTTCAAACGATCCGACTTCCTTAGACCGAAGCCGCCCTTAAGGATGTCGTCGTCAAGGGAGAGATACTGTCGGTACGATCCCTGGTCACCTTGCCGACCGCAGCGTCCAATCAACTGCCGGTCAATCCGTGCCGCGTCATGCAACTCCGTGCAGATGACATGCATCCCACCTTCACCCTCGATCTCTCGAGTGAGTTTGATGTCGGTCCCGCGACCGGCCATGTTTGTCGCCACGGTCACTTTGTTACGCCCGCCGGCATCGGCAACGATTTCTGCTTCTTGTTCAACGTTATTCGCGTTGAGCACTTGGTGTTCGATGCCCGCTTCATCGAGAAGTGCGGACAGAATCACGCTCTTATCAATTGACCTTGTACCAATGAGCACCGGACGACCCTGAGCGTGAACGGACTGGATCTCTTCGACAATCGCTTCGAACTTGGCTTGCATGGAACCAAAGACGCGGTCCGGTAAGCGGATTCGTTGGGGAGGCCGATTGGTCGGGACGCGAATCACGGGCGTGCGATAGATTCGGCGTAACTCACGGGCGCTTGTTGCTGCGGTTCCGGTCATGCCGGCCAAGTTTGGATAACGCAGAAAGAGGTCCTGAACCGTGATTCGTGCCGCCTGTCCCGTTGGAACACTGATCTCGATTTGCTCTTTGGCTTCGATCGCCTGGTGAATGCCGTCGCGCCATTTCCGCCCTTCGGCCAAACGACCGGTGAACTCATCGACGATGACAATCTCGTCTTCACCCTTTTCGTTTGGTTTCACAACGTACTGTCGATCGAGCAGAAATTCGCGATGCACTTTGACAGCCCGTTCGGTGTACTCATACAGGTCGACCAAACCAACCGTGCGAACAAGGTCGTACTTTGGAATCGATCGGACAAGTTGGCGACCACGGGCGGTCAATTCGTATTGTTTGGTGTCGGGGTCGATCGTGAAGTGATCGTCAAGTTCATATTTCTCTGCATGCTCCGACGCCCAAAGATAGGTTTCGACGATCTGATCACGGACGTTGTCTTCAATGCTACCGATGATCAGCGGCGTACGTGCTTCATCGATCAGAATGCTGTCCGCTTCGTCGACCAAGCAAAAGTGCATGCCGCGCATGACCGGTTGGTCACCGCTTCCGCTGAAACCGCCACCACCATCACCGAGCATCTCCGTTTCGACTCGATTCTGTGCTCGAAGCAGCAGTCGGTCACGCAGGAAATCAAAGCCAAACTCTTTCGCCGTCCCATAAGTGATCGCAGCCGCGTAAGACTTTCTCCGCGAGCCTTGATCGTCTTCTGTTTGAATAATGCCAACCGAGACCCCAAGCAATTCGAAGAGGGGGGTCATCCACTCGGCATCACGTTTGGCCAAGTAGTCATTGACCGTTGCCAAATGAGCTCCCTTGCCGACGAGGGAATGCAAGTACAGCGGCAAGGTTGCGGTAAGTGTCTTTCCTTCTCCCGTTTGCATCTCCGCAATGCAGCCTTCGAATAGCGAGATCCCACCGATGATCTGCACATCGTAATGCCGCATGGATAGCGCTCGACGCCCGGCTTCGCGAACCAATGCGTATCCTTCGGGCAACAAGTCAGCCAGTTTTTCACCGGCCATCGCGCGATACCGCAACGCAAGTGACCGTTTACGCAGCGACGCGTCGGTCTCTTCCTTCAGCGAAGGTTCGAGAGCGTTGATTTCTTCTAACTGGCGGCGCCATCGAATCATCCGGCGTCGAAAACCGCGTGCATTGGCGACCGACAAGGTGCGGTTGGTGCGATCACCTCGCGGCGGAAGCGGGTCCGCCTGCGGCACCACGATCTCGCCTTCCACCGCTTTGCGTTGGGTGGATGGATCTTCTGCCTGCTCGTTTTTTCCCGCCTGATCGGGCTTACCCACCTGATCAGGCGCAGTCAGCCCGAATTCGGACTCCGCTTCAGGCGGTTCGACGTTCGGCTCATTGCTTGCGGGAATCACCAAGTTGGCTCGATGGAAGGAGATAGAAGAGAAGGGATGAAATCTTAGCGGCGAATCACAAACGCTTGGACGCAATCAGGAACCATTTGGTGCCGCAACACAACAACTCTAGCCGTCAACACACAAACTCTAGCCGTCAACACGCAGTTTCCCGCGTGAAACCTTCATTCTAACGAATCGAACGGAAGTGTCAGGGAAAGTTGACCGGCAACGCGTGTCAAAGCGGGAAGTCTGGGCAAGAAATTCGTGGCATTCCGACCTTGCTTCATCTGACGGACGATTCAGTCGATCCACATATACCAGTCAATCAGTGTTCCCGGTCTGTTCGAGACATTCCATGAAAACGAATTTCAAACGGCTTGCCATGATGGCGCTGCTGCTGTCGGGCACCAGTGCTGCGGCTTTGGCAGATGACGGATCCGTCGTCGCCGACTTGCCCGGTTTTGGAGAGGAAGCCTACTTCCATGCCGATGGTGCCTACGTTTCCGACACGGCCGTATCTGACCTGGGGGAACCCGGAGTCGCATCGGTCGGCGACGAGTATGTCCTCGATGCAGTGCCTGCCGCCGCGAGCGATTCGGTTCGCGTCGGCGATGAGCCATTGTCGGTGATCTCGGCGACCCCAGCATCGATTCCGATGCCGTCGCTCTCACACGCACCGCAATATGCTCCGATCGGGGCAACCGAGTTACAGCCGACCGCATTCATGGGCAACATGGGTGCTTCCTCATGCGATTCGTGTGACGGTGCGTGCGACGGATCATGCGACTCGGCATGTGGAAAAAAGAAGAGTGGCTTCTTTGATATTTTCGATCGCTGCGATGACTGCACTTGGGCAAGTGCAGAAGTACTCCTGTGGTACGCGCAAGATCGTGAGATGATTCCTTTGGTGACCGTGGGCGCACCTGGTAGCGACCCAACTCTGCCCACCGGCACGGTCGCTTTTGGTGACGACATCGAAGGCGATCTTTCGATCGGCTTTCGTGGCGACTATGGCCGTTGGCTCTCGGAGAACGTCGGTATCGGCGGTCGTTTCTGGATCCTCAGCGAAAACGAAGATTCGTATTCCGCAGCAGGCAACGGCACGGGCAACTCGATTGCACGTCCCTTCTTCAACTTGGCTGTCCCGGGTGAAGACACCGTTATCATCAACAACGATGGCACGGGAGCCCTGGCACAATTCGCCGGATCGGTTTCAGCCAGCAGCACGTTGGATATCTGGGCAGCGGAAGCTTACTCACGCGTGAAGTTGTCCTACGACCAGAATCATCGCTTTGAGTTCATCGGCGGTTACTCTCACTTCCAAGTCGACGACGAGTTGCGAATTGCGAGTACTTCGATCGAGAATGCAAATGCTCGTGTGACTTCGTTCACCGATCGATTCGAAGCCGAGAACCGTTTTCACGGTGGCCAAGTCGGCTTTGAGATGATCATCTCCCGTGGAAAATGGACAGCTCGATCGCTGACCAAGGTCCACTTGGGCAACATGAACCAGATGTACACGATCTCGGGGACAACATCGGATCAGTTACCACCAGGCGGCGTGAACAACTTCCCTGTGGGCATGCTTGCACGCGGCAACTCAGGAACCTACGAGGATGACGCATTCGCCTTCATTCCCGAAGCGAACTTCAAGCTCGCTTATCAAGTTCGAAACAACATGGACTTCAGCATCGGCTACAGCTTCATGTACTTCGACAACGTAGCCCTGAACGGAGCTGTGATCGACCGAGTGATCAGCGACGGTGCAACATTGCAAACAGGTGTGGTTGGAGCTCGACCCCAATTCGTCTTTGACGACAGCAGCTTGTGGGTCCAGGGCATCGACTTGGGATTGTCGATCAACTACTGATCCAAACAGCGATCTGTTGAAACACATCAAGCGTGGGGGTCTCGGCCTCCACGCTTTTTTCGTGGAATAAGTCCACAAGTTGGGTTTCACCACCCAGCTGCCAGGCCCGTCGGATCCTGAACCCGACCCCGAGCTTGTCAAACCCCGAGCTTTTCAATCCTCGACCTTCAAACTTCGAACTTCAAACTTCAATCTTCTTCGCGGTTTTTGCTTCATTGCTCGGAGCAGATTATTGTGTAGGGACATTCTTTCCCGATCCTCTGATTCTCCTGCTCGTCATGATGTACTTCATTCCGTGGTGCGTTTTTCTCGGCATTGTCGTTTTCTCCGTACCGATTGCGTCCATGCTGGAAAAGAAAAAGCAGCAGGCTGCGATGGGTCCTTCTGCCTTGATGGAGGAAGAACCGATGGAAGGCGAAGCGGAAGAACAGGCAGAATTCGTCGAAGATGATGGCTTTGGCACCGAGCCGCCGGCCGATGCGATGGCCGAATTCGAAGAGTTTCAGTAATCGAAGCCTTCGAACGCGTTTGACACGATCCGATCGATCTTCTCGATCAGTGCCGCATCGATGGCACGACAACCAGCCCATTCGGTCACCTGGCCTGGGCGACGTGCTCCCGCCAGAACTCCACTGACACCGGGCTGCGCGAGTGTCCAGCCGATTGCCAATTGAGCGACAGTTTGATTCGTTGATTGACCAAGTTCGCGCAGACCGTCGACCACCCGGTCGGCACGTTGGCGATATTGTCCACGAAAGATCTCGTACCGCTGTCTCGGGTCGGCCGGATCCATCTCGCTTTCTGGTTTGAGTTTTCCAGCTAACAGGCCCTTCATCAAAGCCCAAAACGTCATCGATCCAGCGCCGAGTTTCGTCGCGACAGGGATGAGTTCATCGAGCGCGTCACGCTGAATCAGATTGAGCGGACACTGGATCATCTCACAGCGGACAACTCCGGCGAAACGTGTTAGTTGTTCCGCGTCGACATTGCATACACCAATCGTTTCACAAAGCCCCCTTTGCTGCAATTTCGCGAGCGCTTCGGCCGAACGCTCGATCGGGACTTCGGGATCCGGGCTGTGAAGCATCAAGCAGTCGAACGTTGATTTTCGCAGACGCGAAAGTGAACACTCCGCATCGGCAATCAACGTGGTGGGCTGGCCATCAACCACACGAGTTGTCCCCTGCCATCGCTGACCAACTTTCCCGATCACTTTTGCGTCCAAAGAACGCGCTGTCAGAACGCGTCCCAACAGACGGTCACTTTCACCGTCGTATCCATAGCTAAAGGCGGTATCGAATTGTGTGATACCAGCGTCGATCGCCGCGTGAAGGGTCTGTTCCGCTTCTCGCTCAGTGACGTTCAACGTCGTGATGCCGGCAATCGGCCACAACCCGAGAATGACTGACATGAACGCATGCTCTTCTGGATGTCTAGCCCTGGTCGACGCCGAGCGCCGACTGCTCTTCCTCGGTGAGCAACTGATCGATGATTTCCGTCGCACTGAGATTGTTTGATTTCAAGTCATCGTAGAGCGATAAAAACTCGCGTTTGACTTCCGCTTGTCGACCTCGTCGCTCCAATTCATCGAGCACAAAGTACTGCCGCGCGAGTGCTGCAGCTTGGTAAACACGATCCACGTCAGCCGACCGCAACAGTTGATCAAGGATTCGTTCCGCATCCGGATACCGACCGTCGCGAACCATTAAGTTGGCAAGTTGCAGCATCGATTTTGCGTGATAGCCAGCGTTGATCGCGTTTTCCTCAGGAGGAAAGTAATTGCTGATCGATCGCCAAGCGGCTTCATCATTTCGACGCATCGCGTACAAGTATTGCGCTTGAACGGACTCCTGCTGTGGAGCCATCTCGGGACTCAGCACAGAAGAAACATCTGGCGGACGCGTTCGCAAGACCATCGCCGTAGCGATTGCGGTCGACACCAATGGCAACAGTACGGCGGCGGCAATACGCAGGTGCTGCTTACGTAGCCGGGTGCGTTGTTGATCCGTTGCTCGCTGAAGCCGAATGGTCGCTGCCGCGGTACCGACGCCAAAGCCGCCGAGCTTGGAAGTGGCCGTTTCATTCCTCACCGCATCCAGCAATTCGTCCGGTGACTGATAGCGATCGGAAGGAAGTTTGCCCATCAACCGCGTGACCACTGCGATCAACCACTCCGGAAGGTCCGGATTTCCTTGTTCATCCTTCGACCCGCGGATGCGGTCGAGTGGCGTGGGCGTTTCATGCAAGTGCATCAACGCCAAGGCCAATGGATCATCCGCTTCAAACGGCGGCCGACCTGCCAGCAAGTGGTACAGTGTGACGCCGAGCGAATACAGATCACTGCGTACATCGACCGACTTTCCCTGGACCTGTTCCGGGCTCATGTAACGAGGCGTCCCGAGTGTCAGTCCTGCTTGCGTCAAATCGGCTTTGGTCGCAGCCACATCCGCATTCAATCGCGCCAATCCGAAGTCCGCGACTTTGATGATCCCTCGTGACGTTCGCATGACGTTTTCTGGCTTGATGTCACGATGTGTGATTCCAGCCTCCGACGCCACTTGCAACGCCGCGGTCACACCGACCAAGACCTCCAAAGCGTCATCCAGCGAAATTGGACCCGAGCGTTCAAGCGTCTGACGAAGGTTTTCTCCGTCGATCAACTCTTGCGCAATGAAGTATTGTGAACCCGCGTTACCGACATCAATCACTTGCACAATATTAGGGTGATTCAATTTGGCTGCAGCGCGAGCTTCTCGGCGAAAGCGTGCGATGTACTCCTGGTTCTGCGCGTAATCGCTACGCAAGACTTTTAAGGCGACTTCACGGCCCAACGAAACTTGGCGAGCAACATAAACGTCGGCCATTCCCCCACGGCCGAGTTTTCGCATCACTTGGTAATCGCCAACACGCGAGCCGATCAAACTGACGGTCGTTGCGCCAGCCGATTCGATCTGCTGAGTATCGCCCGCTTCTGCCGACGTCGGTCGAGGTGACGTTTCTGCTGACGATCCTTGCGATCCGCTGTGGTCGGTCGGCTCAGGTTCGGACGGATTCTCGGAGTTCAACTCGACGCCTCTCTTGGAGCCTGCACTGACGTTAGATGCGGATCACGTTGCTGGGTTGGTGTGCCAATTTGTACCAAGTTGTTAGGTGTTAGAGTTTCATTCAATCGCCCAGATTTAAATCCGCGTTCGTCGATCTCCACTGTTTGAAAACCGAGTTCGATCAAATAACGAGTGACCAATCCGTCTCGATCGAGATGCTGCAACGATTCAATGAGTGCTGAGCCGACCTCGATTCGAGCTGACTCATTTTCCAACAAACGCACACGAAGCGGGTTGAACCCCTTCTCACGCAAGAAAGTCTCGGAAAGCTCGATCCGTTTCAATCGCTCGGGGGTGACCGTGACACCATAGGCAACGCGACTCGCCAAACAGGGTGATGCTGGCAGGTCGCGATTTGACAGCCCAAAAAACGCAGCCAACTCACGTACTCGCCGTTTTCCGATATGAAGATCCGCCAGGGGTGTGATCACCCCACGTGATCGGCCAGCTTCGATGCCGGGACGATAATCGCCGAGATCGTCGGCGTTGGTGCCCGATGCGATCGTGACGCCTGAATCTCCACCGGCCAAGGAACCGAGCGTGTCGTAAAGCGTATCTTTGCAGAAATAACATCGTCGCCGATCGTTGCGTCGATAGTCTTCACGTTCGCTTTCGTGAGTCGAAACGATACGATGCTCGATGCCGATCTCTCCCGCAACACGCCGCGCTTCTTGCAGTTGCCACTCGGGGACACTCGGCGACTGAGCCGTTACGGCACTAAATGTCGGGTTCGCACGATAAGCTGCTGCCGCAACCACACTGCTGTCGACACCACCGGAAAACGCAACGAACAATCGCTCATGCATCGACAACGACGCAATCAGTCTCTCGGCATCATCAGAGATCTCGATTTCATTCGCCATGAGAATCAGCAAAGGGTCTTCGTCATCGATGGACCTAAAACACAAACGCGCATCAGACGGTGATCCATGCACGCACGAACTGCTTTCCTTACCCGTCGGGTTTCCTAACCCCTGCCCGAGCTTCCTTACTCCTGCCGAGCCACTCGAACATAGAATCCTGCGTCGAGACTCCGGCCGTGGGTGTCCTTTAATTGTGACCGGCCTGAACGCAGAAGCAAACCACGGTCAGAATCCTCGTAAAAGTCTGTGCGTTTAAGGTATTGGATCACGTCCTTGGGATCGACTTCCGGCGAATGCCCGGTGATCAATAAACGGAAAGAAGAGGGGTCCATGAGCTGTAGGCAGTCATCCAGCAACGGCCAAAGATCGCGTTCCAATCGCCATGCTCGCCCTGTTGGCCCGTGACCGTATGCGGGTGGATCGAGAACGATCGTGTGGTAACGGCGTCCTCGCCGGACTTCACGCGCAGCGAATTTCGCCGCATCGTCGACGAGGTAACGAATCGGGGGGCTGTCCCAATGATTACAAGCCACCGCCGCTCGAACGGCTTGTACATTTGGCTTGGCCGCATCGACATGCGCAACGCGATAGCCAGCGTTCACCAATGCAAGTGTGCTCGCGCCGGTGTAGCCAAATAGATTCAGCGCATCGCAAACGTCGTCGGGAGGCGATGCGTTCGCAAGCCAAACCCAGTTGTCTGACTGCTCCGGAAACAGACCGATATGCCCGTGGGGTGTTGGGCGAACCGGCATTCGAAACGGACCACAATCGAGGGCAAGCGAGTCCGGCCATTCTTCATGGAACGTCCACGTTCGATTCGACTCATCGAAAATCGCATCGACGTTCGACCAGAGCTTCGGACTTTGAATCCTGACTCGTTCGGCCGCCGGCGAAGGACGGTCGATGCAGTATCCGTTGAGTGATTCAAGCTTTCGGCCATCGCCGAAATCAAGCAGTCGATAGGAATCAGCCGACACGGATCTGTTTGCGAAAGTAAATGAGGGCGGGATGATCGTTCGCGAGACTATCGCTTGACCGATTCGGAGTCGCTTTCACGTTCTGCGATCTCCGTGTCGGCCTCTTCATCGGCCAACTCATCCGCTTTTTCAGCGTCAGCAATCTCAGATTCCGGGACGCCAATCATGTCGTGACCGAAACCACCGTCATCGAAGACTGGCCAGCCGGTCTGAAACCGAGTCTCTGCAGTGTAATCGACCGGTGGACGATCAAAGAACTTCGCGGGCGAACCCGTTGCACTCTTTTCACCGAATCGAATTTTGCTTCCCGCCAAAAGCGTTTGTTCGCGGATCGTTCCCCCCTGGAAAGGCCCGACGCCAAATACCCAAGTATCTCGTGCCGTCGCCACCGCGCTATCGACTCCCGATTGCCAGATCGGTGCGCGAGTGGTTCGGTCGTACGCGAAGCACGCAATCTTTGCTGCCGCTTCACGCGCTTCACGTCGCGCGATCGCAACTTCCGGAATCGTCGGGATATTGGGGGCGCCCGGGATCAGCGAAACAGTACTCGACAGCCCATTATTCTCGGGGACGCCATAGGTGACTCGATGATCGTCTAATCCGAGAGTCCCAATGCGAGCCTCGATGACGATGTCCGCTTCACTGGCAGCATCTTGGATGTAACAGCCAGCAGCGACGATCTGCTGCCGAATCGCGCTGGTGACGTATTCCGCGTTAACGAAACCTTGACCTTTGACGTGACGTAGATAGCTCGTGTCCAGATAGACCTTTCGTCCAGTCAGCGGACGAAAATCCAACTTGGCAATACTTCGGTCCACCGCGTCACTCATCACCAACTGCTGCGTCGCGTTGTATTCGCGAGTGGTGCCGCAACCGGTACTGATCATTGCAGCGCACGCGCAAACACATAGCGTCCAGTGACGCCATGCGAACAGACGAGCAACATCCTGCGACAAACTTCGCATCAGTCCGATTATTGACCCAACTTGTGTACGCGATCACCTTCCACGCCTGCGCGGAGACGTGGTGTCGGCTCTCATTTACGTTGGGGAATAAACAGTGTCGGACATCATCGACAAGTGCAATTTGCAATGAGTCAGTTTCACGGCCAGGTGCCTATACACACCGGCGAGCGAATCGCACGGATCGGGATCTCCGCAGCGATGGATCTCGCAACCGTTCTTCAAACTCAGCTGACGTCAGCGGCGACGGTTTCAGTCGTCTCCGGTGCACTCGCTTTGCGTCGACGTCGTCGTGGCTTGGCGTTACCCCACTCCTTCGTCAGCGTCTCAAAGACTTCAGGTGACTCGTAGCGAACGATGTTCTTTCCCTCTGGAATGGGGCCGATAAGTCCACGAAAGACCGGCATTCCTCGCAAACCCAAGTCGGTGCTGCAGTCATCGACGCCGATCTGCAGATGCATTTGCATCAAGGGATCACAATTGGGGTAGTCTCGAATCAACAGAGAACCATCCGATCCACGTGTGACAACGCGGAAGGTATCTTTCTTGGCCATGAATCTGGGTGCCTTTGGGAGGTTAGGCGGGAAGGTTGTATCGGCACGCACCTTCACGACAGATCGATAGCGGGGAGACATCCACCAACGAGCCGAGCGCAGACGCAAACCAGAACTCCCGCGGCTGGAGGGAGAGGATCAGCCGCAGATCGTTCTTAACCAGGACTGGTTTACGTCGACGCTCGCACTCGTGCAGATATCACCGGTGGGAGGGAACTACCGATGTGGTGAGACCATGGGAGCGTGGTCGACAAGATCAAACATCGTCCGCGGATGTTCCAACTCCACGAGAAAAGTCTGTGTGTCGGAATACGGGGAGCGACAGTTGCTTACGGAACCAAGCGTGCATCATGCAAAACCTGAATAGCCGGTCCCGTAGGTCACCCCCAGTGTTAAACGCAAAGGTCGCCAAGACGCTGAGAAGATGCGCAGAGGTATTCGTGGTATGAAGCGCAAAGAGAACGAAAAGGCACGTGCCTACTCAATGCCGGCTTCGGGTTCTTCGGTGGTGACGCCAAGTCCCTCCAAGACCTGCCGTAACTTGGCGTCCAGTTCGTCCAGCTGTGCCAAAACTTCGTCCTGACGCTCTTCAAGTTCCTTGAGCAGATTACCGGGCTCGGAAACGCCGGGGGGTGGGGCAGCGGGCGACATGCAATGACTTGGGTCTGGAGTCGTGAATGAGTGTCGGAGCGGGAATCCGACAACGCTTTTCATCGACCACAAAATCACGCATCGGCACTGTTGGTCCGGTCGCACCGGTCCGCGAAGAAAGGCAAACTTTGAGGGCCAAACCCATCCCCCGCACCCAGCACGATGACGGAGCTAATGCGCAGTCCGCGATACGGCGCGGATTGCCTGAACAAAAGCCAGCAAATTGCCGAGTAGATTCGAGATCTATCCTTGTCACGGCGGGGGGTGGATCGTTAGACTCTCGCCGATGGCCCGGCCACTGTGGTAGCGGGTGCGCTGAACGTCCCTTTAAACGGAGGGTACTCCTGGTAATGAAATCGGAGCAAAAATGGTCAAGTTAGTGGTTCGTGACAGGGAAACAATTCAAGAAGCAGTCCGTCGATTTCGCAAATTGGTAGAACGCAGCGGCATCAAGAAAGAGATGCGTCGTCGCGAATATTACGAAAAGCCAAGCGAAACCAATCGCCGTGCTCGCCTGCGAGCGGAGCGCCGCGCTCGCCGCACTCGGATGCTGAGCCGCTAATCCAAACTCCGAAAAGGGATTTTCACGATCCGGTCTAGCGATCGTGAACAGCAACCGATCGTGAACGCCACGCGATCTTCATACGCACAATGACCCGTGCCGTTCGATAGCCACCCTTTTCACCGCCTGTTCCTGGGCGCCCCAATCTGGGACGCCCTTCCCCCTGGCCTGAAACCGTCGCCAAAGGTGATCGAAACAGGCTAATCCTTGTTAACGAAAACCCGCAGTCGCTTCTGCGTGTACGTTTTGGCGCTGCCCGAAAAGGTCCAATCCAGGTGCTGACCACTCCCGTTGCCAATCCCGAGGTCGGCATCGGCACCAACGCCCCAATGGTTGATGGCAAAGATCGTCGTGCGTGTTTCGGGATGGTGAATCTGCATCGAACCGTATCCGTCCGCTGGCGGTCCCGGCGAATCACCGATGTCGTAGACGCTATTGGATGCACCGGGAACTCGGGCTCCATTTTGGGGTCCATAGTTGTTCGGCCAAAACTCGATGTTTCCGGAACTACCGTCGCTGATCAACGGAATGTCGGTCACGTTCGTGTAAACATTCATCGAGCTAACGCTCTGCTGAAAACGCGCCTTCGAAGCGAGCGTTGGGATCCCAATCTTTTTCACATCGTCCGTGAATGCGTTCATGGAAACGAAGACCGTTTTGGAATCGAGTTCGAGCAGATAGCCAACGCGAGCGAAAGTCTTCACCTCATCGCTGCGATCCACGTCGTACTCGATCTGCTTTCCGAGCTCACTCAAGTCCAAGTCGTAAACCAATTGGTATTCCGACTCAATCGACAACAGACTCAACAAGTCTGGCTCTTCACCACCTCGGAATGCACCGACCGGTAAACCCGTGCCTCCGGTCAGGTTGGGCTCAGCCAGTTTGTTCCATGCAAAACGAACAGCCGTCGGCTGCATCACTTCGTCACTGGTCAACAACACCGTATCGCCATCGATGACGGCTTCGGCAGGATGGTAACGACGTGATCCAGGACCGATGACTTCGAAAAGACTCGGCGGCTGACCGTCTCGCGTCTTCAGGTCACCAGCTGTGTTGGAAAACTTGAGCGTCAACGTCTCGCCGCTCGCAACCACCGACTCCAACTCCGGGTGACGAGCAACGACGTCTGATTTGCCGTAATCGTTTCGCAACGCCCAGGCCGCTAAACGATCCCCCACATCTTGCTTGTTGGGTGGATGAATATCGTTCAATGTCGCGATGTCGTTGATCACCACCATGCCCGTTTTCGGCAACGTTTGCACTGCCGCTTGCGCTTCCCAAAACGTGGGCAAGATCGTTGGGTCTTCGTTTCCGTATTGAAACGGAGCGATCTGCACAAAGTAAAACGGAAAATCGCCTTGCCCCCAAAGCTCACGCCAGCCTTGGATCAACGCTTTCTTTTTCTCAAAGTACAACATGCCTTCGACGTGATTGGACTCACCTTGATACCAAATCGCACCGCGTATCGGGTAACCGACCAGTGCGTGGATCATGCCGTTGTAAAGCATCGTCGGATCTTGATGACTTTTGAACGGCAGTAGTTCTGGTGGAAACACCGGGCTCGGTTCGATGGGTGTTTTCGTCGACAGTGACGACTTCGCTTTAGCGATCCAATCTTCGGTCTGCGCCAGATGTGCTTCCAGTCGTTTGCGATAAACGTCAGATCCTGGCATCCGCCCGATGACCGATCTTGAAATATCGCTGAGCGCTTCGACGTCGGCAAAGCCAACCGGCGGTGTCCAGGGTTCAACACGCGTGCCACCCCAAGACGAATTGATCAATCCGATGGGTACGTTCAAGTCCTGGTGCAACCGACGAGCCATGAAGTATCCAACGGCCGTAAACTCCGCAACCGTGTCGGGTGAGCAAACCTGCCAAGGTGCTTCGATGCCATCGAGCGGTGTCATCGAAGGACGCCGCGCGACCTTGATGTGGCGAATCAAGGGGAAGTCAGCCGCGGCAATTTCTTCAGCCGGACGATTGCTGCGTGCGACCGTCCACTCCATGTTGGACTGGCCAGAGCACAACCAAACTTCGCCGATCAAGACATCTTTGAGCGTGAGCGTATTACCTGCTTTGACAACGAGTTGCTTTGGTTCACGACTCGCTTTCATCGCGGGTAATTCAACCATCCACCGACCTTCATCGTTCACGCGACCGGTAGCGGAAGCATCATCGATCGTGACCGTCACTTCCTCTCTCGCGTCGCCCCAACCCCAAACTTTGATCTCCTTGTCTTGCTGAATGACCATGTGATCGCCAAAGAATCCGGGCAACCGAACATCAGCATTCGCCAAGACCGGACAAAGACATGTGATCAGTACAAAGAGAGGAATTCGTGCAGAACGTAAGAGGTTCACAGTGCGATCGCTCATGAGAGTGTGACAGGGAAACCTAGCAGTCTAATCTCTCTCGGGTCTTCCCTGGTGCGCCTCGGCGAACTCCGTGCTGAACTCCTAATACGTTCGAGCCACATAACTATCTGGCCAGGGATCGGAAAATTCCCCGCCTGCTTGCCAGTATTCAAGTTCCTCTTCCGTAAGAAAGCACTTCGTCAGCGCCTCGGCGAACCAATCCACCTGGGATTCGTCACCGATCACCGTCAATTGACAACGGCGATCACCAAAACGGCCGGTCTCGTTTGCCAACCTTTCCTTGAGTCCTTCGATTTCGATTTCATCCAAGCCGTTGTTTTCATCTTCGACGATCCCGGCTCGCCAGTGCCCGATCAGTTCCAAGCTGATCCCGGCAGCCGCTTGATTCCAAAGAAGCGAAACGTCATCACGACTCGAAAGATAAAAGAAACCCTTGCTCCGATAAATATGCTGACCGAGGTGCTGGTTGCAGGTATCCCACAACCGCTGAGGATGAAAAGGACGATCATCTTTAATGACTCGTGTTGCCAAGTTGTACGGTCGATCATCCTGGCTTTCGGTTTCAAAGACAGGCTTCAACTCTTGGATCAGCTGATCGACGCGATGAAAGTCATATTCGGGCATGGCCAAGACTTCATCGATAGGCAGCTTCCCCCAAGGCACCGCAACAATGGAAACGAACGGATTCAGTTCATGGATCGACTTGGCAATCGTTTGAAGTTTGTCTTGCCCAATGCGGTCAGCCTTGGTCAACAACAGATGGCTGCAAAACAGAATCTGCTCCACTAACAAGTTGGTTGTGTCTCGCGTTTGATTTTGCAAGTTGTGTTGCAAGACGGGAACGAGTTGCTGACCGCTGTTGTAGTCCTGATCGATCATTGCGATGTCGACGAGAGTCAGAACGCCGGTCAGTTTTAGATGCGTCTGAGTAGAGAAAAACTCAATCAGCGGCATGGGGTGGCAGCTACCGGACGTCTCAATAATCAGTAAATTGGGAGCTTGATCGGCTAAGATTTTCTCGAGTGCATCCTCCAGCTTGTTGATTCCTTGCTTGCTGCTGAGCACGCAGGAATAGATCGATTGAAAGCGATCGTCATCGGAATCAAAAAACTCATTCTGTGCAACGATCAATCCATCAACGTCCAACTCACTCATGTCATTTACAACGACACCGACCGGCAAGTCTTGCTTATGAGCCTGGATGAGCAAACTGGTTAGAAGGGTTGTCTTGCCCGAACCGAGAAACCCATTGAGAACAACCACAGGAACACGTGCGGTCGTCTTGGATGACTCATCATTGCTACTCATGACAGATCGCTTTGACCGTGGTAAACCCGGCAGCCCAGTGGTGAGCAGCGCGGCGGATACGTTTCCAACTCACTTCGACTCGCTTCCTCCAGATTGGCACAGGATCGCACGATACAATCGCAATTCGATTGCATCAAGACCCGGAGACGAAGAGCGAAGTTTCGCTTGCGGGCGAGTGGGAGAAGCGTGACAAATACGGAAAAATGCGTGACGCTTGTTTGCATTCCCACTGAGCATGAATGGAGGGTCAAGCAAGTAGGGAGACCACTACTTGCAAAAACGAACGTTGCAGCGGTAGCATGTGTCCATCGAGAGCATTGTTGATTCCAACACAATCCTCGGGCGATTAGCTCAGTTGGCTAGAGCGCTTCGTTTACACCGAAGATGTCGGGGGTTCGAGTCCCTCATCGCCCATTGGTTTTCCAGCGTTATTCACGGCTCACAGGAATTGAATTCTTTCTGAATTTTAACTGTTTTCCGGTCGTTTGCACTGGGTAACTCTGCCCTAATCTCTGCCCTGCCATTCAGAGCGATGTGAATTTACGACGCCCAGGGTCTTGTGCTAGCGTTGCCGTGCCGCGCGATTCCAATCACGCAATAACCTCCCAAGGACGGAGCGATATTCCTTCTGAGGTAAACGGGTCCAGAGCGTTTCAACGCGTGGATCTTGGTCCGACAGATAGACAAAACTTCCGCCAACGGAAGCAAGGTTGTTGAGGATTGGTTCGACAGAATCTACTGAATCTAATCCATAGACGATTTGTCCTGTACGTACGTCGTTATCACTCCGAGCCCAGAGTGGAGGGGCGAATTCAATCTCGTCCTTGTTCTCTGACAGACAGAGCCAGTCGAACATTCCTGGTTCACCGTAGACGCGGTCGCACTCAGTACCTGGATTGCCAATGAGAATCGGCTCACGTATCCCAAGCTGATCGCGAGCAAATTGACAAAAGCGGCGAAAACGCTCAGCCTTATCGGCAGACTCTGGTAGCTCATCGACGAAAAAACCATGGATGCCGGGGTAGTTGTCTGCCCAATGCTTAGCATCCTCTTCAAGCGTAATTCGCCGATCTCCTCCGTAGCGTCCGGCCAAATAGCCCACCCATGGAACCTCCAACTTCTTAAGTCCTTCAGCGAGCGTGAAGTAGTTCTTGTCAAGCTTGCCGGCTTCGCCGGTTGTTGGTTCAACTTTTCCGGAACCATTCCATATATTCAAGATGACGACGACTTCTATTCCCGACTGCTTGCAATCTCGAAGAAAAGCAACCATCTCTTTCCATTCACCCTGACCGGCAACCGGAGCTTCCGGATAGAAATAAGCGGGAACGATGATCGAGCAACTCAATCGTCTATTCGCTTCAACCTTGAACTCGTTAAGAACTTTTTGAAAATCCTCGGTTTTTGGGAAAACATCCTCTGCATCGAGTATGGCTCGATCAAGCCTCTTCTTGCTCTCCTCGTAGGAACGAGAGTCGCTTGAAAACGGAAGCCAGCGAACGATTGGCGTGAGTTCAACATCAATCTCTCCGTCGAATCTCTGAATGCTCTTGAAAACGAGTGGCGTCATTGAATCGGATAGGAATACGATGTCGAACGGGCCTTCCTCTGTATTTTTCAGCTCAAACGCCCCGTCTTCATCAGTGATCGTTGATTGAAGGAGAGTGTTCCGCTGGCAAACGAAGATTCGACACGATGGGAGTTGACTCTCTGATACGTCAGGAAATTTAACGTTCCCTCGAATTCCCTGACCACATGCGATTGAAAGACTTGTGTGCAGCAAAGTTACTGCCAAGATCAGCTCCGTAATTCTTGCACCCATTCTTAAAGCATCCGTCTACGAAGAATAATCGTGTTGTCATCGTGAATAGCGGCATTCAAGACAACAAGGAACACATCTCGGGAGTACCCCGCTCTTTCAAGCCTGACACTTCTTTGCCCGTCACTTGCAGATACATTTTCAATGTGGTCCAGTTTGCCGACCAACCAACGCCAATTCTCCCCAGGCACTTCCTTGAGTGTCAGTTCCAATGGGCCATCGTTAATTGCAACTTGAAAAAAGGAAATCGTTGAGCCTGCCTTGGTTGGCTCAATAGCGTTCGAACGTTTTTGACTCTCGAGCTGCTGTTCAGCTTGCTGCATTGCGATGACCAATTCTCGCCCCATCGGCGATTCCAGCAGTAGCTCCGTTAAATTGATAGGATTCATCTCCAAAATGCTGGCGGCTTGCGAGGCAGTTTCTTGATTCATCCTATTGGTGCTGGTTTTGCCATCGACCGAAGAATCAGAACGAGATCTGTCTGCGATTGGTTCCTTACCGCCTCCTTTTTCAATGAAAGGGGCATTCAAAACGGGCGTCACTGGATAAACAAGACATGCAGCTGCTATAGCCACCACAAAGAACAAAATGGCAAACAACATTTGCCCGATTTTTCCCTTACTCAGTTGCGGCTTTTCACTCAATCGAATGGACTTAACGGCAATTGCGACCTCGCAGTCACTGGATGCAATAGCCGCGTCTTTGCTGGTATCGACTGAGCCGGAACTCTTATCGTTGAGAGTGATCTGATCCACGGAATAGGAAGTCTTTTCCGGTAAAACTCCCGTCCTTGCTGGCAAATCTGCTGTGGGCTTCCCACTCTCCGGTTTGGACACGCGTGATCCCAGTGTGCCGGCGTTCAGAGACGATGTCACATTCTTAACGGCAATCTTATTCCTTAAGGACGCGTGGCTTTCAAGAATCTCCTTGACTGCATGTGCAACACTTCGTCCACCGCCTGAACCAAGTACGCTTCGGACTGCTCGCTTTACATCGATAGTAGGATTATTCAAATGGGCAGAGACTTGTTCCACAAACTTGTCACGTTCCACCAACTCGTCGATGACAGTTTTCAAGTCATCTTTGCAGTCCATTGTCCATTCGACACGATATGCCATTTGTTAGTCGCCCCGATCTCAAAAAACGCTTGGTGCTCTGGTCGCCAACATCGCTGGATTGCGGCTGCCAGTTTCTTTCGTGGCTAACGCAGCCTTAGACACTACGCAAGCATATTAGGAGGTAGAAAAACCTTTGCGTACTGTTTTTTCCTCCAACCTCGCAGTGATTCGACGTCGCTTCAACGCTGTTTCGACACGCCTGGACGGGACACTTGGGTAAGTGATTGTTTGTCGGATGTTAGTAACTCGCGGATTGACGACGTAGTTTCGACATCATCCCGGCAGATCAATGACGCAAAATGAACAGAAAGTCCTGGTTTTTGCCTTTCTCATCTTTGTTGCGACAACTGAATTGGCGACGCAGCGTTTCGCCTCCTTCACTCAGTTCTCCCTATCAACGGAGCATTTCGATGCAAGTCTATTCGGAAGCAAAAAGGCGGCCACCGGATCAGTTTTTTCAAGTTCTCTTCGGTAGTAAACCAGTGCAGATGACCGGACGATCTTTATCCACCGATAAGAGGGAATTCCCGCAATGAATCCTTCTGACTGCACGAACATCCGAGTCACGCATGAGCATGTGGAACAATATCGTGAGTTCCTCATAGCAACCCTTCGGAGAACGCTTCCACTTGAGGACGTATTGGACATTCTCCAAGAGCTATCCCTCAAATTCACTACGCGATCGTACATAGTGGAGTCTCCAGAGAAGATTAAAAGCTATCTTGCAAGATCTGCTTTGAACATGCGCACATCTCTACTTCGAAAGAATTCACGGAGGGTCAAGACACGAAGTCTCGACCAGCACGGCGTGAGAACCCAAGAAAACGGATCCGGCGACCCGATCGCCCGTCTCATACTAGAGGAAACTAGAGACCGTCTACCGCCAAGGTTGAGACGAGTTTTTGGGTTGTTTTGCCTTGGTCTCAGCAAGGATCAAGTTGCTGCGCGGTTGGGGTTGTCAATCCGCATGATTGACTACATGGTTGCCGACATAATGAAGGAGATTCGAGATGAACTACCGTGATCGATCTGTGAGGTTTCCGGGTGTCTCGTCGTCAAGAAGCCGATCTAGAAAGACTGGCTTGTTGGCCTCTGCAGTTCTTTGAACTAGGAGGTTTTGCTCGGTTGCGGGAAAGGGCGATCGCAATTCGATCCCACCAGACGTCTCTTGGGCGCTGTTCTTCAGCAACGAAACGATCTCCGCGGAAAGACTCCCTGTTCCAAGGAATGCTTCGGCAAAATCAATGGGACAGTCCGTCGACTTTCCAAACGCGTAATCGACGAAGCTTTTCATGCTTTCCGGGTGAGTCTGTCGAAGTGACTTCAGCGTTTCGAATTCCGCGATGGCGATTCGTCCATCCATCTCGGTGCCATCATGCAATGTCATTTTCCATTCGGAAGCGGCCATCGTGAGTCCATTCTTTATTCGATTCGATTCACACATGGTCCAATATGCATTCCTTGTCAAGAAAATCGTCTTAGAGGATCGACGATTTCGCACAACCTTCGGCTTCGACGCTAAGTCGAGGCACATCCAATCTTAATCTCTTTCATGGTGAAACCCCAGATTCACCGTTTCGCAAGTTCGGAACGCAGGGCGTCTTTGAGGGCGAATGACGGCCAACGCGCCGACTAGTTCGTCCACTTGCTAAAGGTGTCTATATGAAACGTGTGCTTGCCCTCTTTGTTCTTCTTGTCTTCACGAGATCGATTCCGCCAGTGTGGGCGGAAAGCCCGAGACCGGATCCGCCTCAAAAGCAGATCAAAGTAAGACGTCCGTTGACTCCTGCCGAGTATCAATGGGCCAAGATCACGCATTCAATGAGACGATATGTAACCGAGCTTAATGATGCATCTGAACTGTCGCGGCGCGAGCTTCAACGCGATTGTTTTTCGTTGGTTCGAAATGATCAAATCAAGCGGTTCGCGTCAATCGCACTCGGAGTGAAATCAAAGTTTCAATCCATTGCCGACTCGCCGGCTCACAAAGCAAAGATTCGCAAACAGTACCTCTCGACAGCAATCGCTGCTGATGAGATCCCGTCATTGATCACGAATCACTTGCGGGCGGCGCAAGAGAAGATGTCAGCGATCGACAGTCAGTTCCTTGTGAGGATCAACGCGGATGTTGATCTGGATACCACCGTGATACCAAGCGTGACGATTCACGAAGAGGCAATCGAGTCAAGAATCGACGCGATCGCTCAGAGCATTTCGGAGGACGTCGTTAAGGCGACAGCTCAGTCAGCCGCAGGAGTCGCGATCGGCATAGGTGGTGGAATCGCAGCGCAAAAGTTGGCGCAGGACGCACTGCAAAGAGATGGATCGTTGAGCTTCATGGACAACGTGGTCGCTGGAGTCATTGGAATCGCGGGCGACATTGCCACCAACAAGATCGCCGACGAAGTGATGCAGACCGAACCAGAGTTCATTCGCAGCGTCTCCCGTCTCACTCAGAAATTGGTAGATCAATCGGTACGCTCTGGCGAGATGGGTGCCCTGGTGTCTGGCACCTTCGATGACCTTGCGAACCAACACAAGAACAAGATCGCTCAGGCGATCATCGCAGAACTGAAAATCGATCCACAGTGGGCAGTTGCCTACTACAACACCCACGCGAATCAGGAGAACAAGTAATGCGTTCAATTATCATTCTAGTAACTCTCGGAGTTATGAGTCCTCATGTCCAAGCCGGCGGTTGGCTGGGAAAGGCGTTACTGCATGGCAGCGGACGAGCCGCGGGCCGGGCGGCGGCCGAAGCCGGTGGTGAGATCGCGAAGCAGAGCGCCAAGCAAGTTCTCCGTCGGTCGTCTCAAAAGGCATTGCAGGAAGCGACAGAGCAAACGTCGCGTCAAGTTACGAAAGCGTTTGAAAAGACTCTGTCGAAGTCGCTTGCCGGCGGAGCCAGTAAACAGGCCATCAGTGAATTGACTCTGGCGACTGCCAAACTTACCGGCCGGAATCAACGGCGTCTGTTGATGATGGCTGAGGACCTCAATCGTACGGGTCGAACCGCGGATCTCGTCGCATTCCTTGGATCGGCGGCTCAGCCCGATCGGATCATTGAGGCGTTGTGGGCGAATCGCGGAAAACTCGCGACTGGCGCAGCCCTGTCGGCTCTGGTGATCCATGGCGACGACATGGTTGAAGCAGTTGCCTCTCACGTTGCGGGACCCGCGATCGAGCAGTCGATCGAATCCACGATGAAGCATGTCGCAGGTCCGATCGCAGCGAAAGCTTCGCCTATCGCACTTTCCTTTGGTGTAGTCGTCGCACTTGCCGCCCCTATTCTCGTGTTCTCAGTATGGACCAAGACACGAATGCTCCGGCGAATGGCGGCGCTTTTAACGTTCGCATTCGGTATCAGGACCAAGTAGAGCAAACCAGATCTCTGCTCCGCTGCCCGCAGGTGATTTAAGTAGTCCCTGCGGGCAGTTCCGTTTAGTCAAGGAACCGAAAAATGATCCGTTCACCAGAAAACACATCGTTGAATGTAGATCCCAAGCCCGCACGCGTCCGGCTTGACGAGATTATTCGCCACCCCGACTCTCGGAAGATTGATGAGTCACGGCTTCCCGAGCTCACAACGAGTATTCGTGAATACGGACTGGTGATTCCACCTGCTTTGTCAGAGCACGAAGGCCGGTACATATGCATTGATGGAAACCATCGTATCGTCGCGCTACGATCACTGAGGACTAAAGAAGTGCTGGCCATGGTTTGGCCGGAGGGAATGTCGCGCGAACAGATCCTGCTTCTATCGATGCACGCGAACCACATTCGCCAGGACGAGACCCCCGACGCTACCCTCATGCGCGTCGAAGCGCTGGCACGCTACCACAACTGCAAAGTGGGGGAAGCGGCAGGGATGGCGAAGATTTCGGCAAGCAAGCTCTCCAAAATCAAACGTGCTCAGGAGCTCCTTGTTCCGGATGCACTTCGCCTCTGCCGCCAAGAGAAAGTCGGATTGGCGATCCGATACGCGGTTGGAATGGCAACATCTGACGGCGACAAACAAGTCGAACTGCTCAGACAGTCTGTCGCCGGCGAGATCACACGCAAACAAATTGAATCCATTAACAGAGAAGAAGAGGAGCCAAAGCTCACGCTCACGTTCAAGTTGGGTGATGTGGAACATCGGTTGAATGTTCCGGCTGAGGCAGGCTATGAGCTGCTAATGGACGCACTTGCAGAGCTCAAACGGAACATCGTGACGCACGCGAAACGCGACACACCGCTAGATCTGCTTTCGCGCTTGATCGCCAGCGAATCTACCAAAACTTGTAAGGATTCCCGGCAAGTGTCAAACGCATGATCCAGCAGCCGCCTGGCATCTACTGGCGTTCGTATCTTGCCGCCAGCAGGACGCTCCAGTGTTCTCGGTCCTCAGAGGACTCCAGTGTAATCAGTTGCGCGTTCGCCTCGACTTCCCATGTAAACCGACTGTACCCTCCGTTTGCGCTATCGGGGCCTTCAAGCTGTAACAAGTCACCTTCAAAGAAACCATAGATACCGGTCCCGTATCCGCCCATTGAGTCATACCAATTCATGAAGAAACGTTCCTGCTGAAATTCGAATCCGATCACTGCTCGCATTTGGTACTGGATGGTTGCCTCAAGACTCTGCGAGTACGTTAGCGAAAGAAAGAACCCTTCGAGGACCAATTCGTTCTTATAGGTTCCATACAACTCTTTACCGTCGGCAGATGACTCAAGACCGCGGTACGCTCCAACAAGGCGACTTAGACGTTCGCATTGAACCGGTAGCGAGGTCATAGCAATTTCCATTCAGTTGGAATGAATTGTAAGGCGATTCTTGGTTACGGCGAACAACCGGAAGTTGGTGCAGCCCCGATGCATTTGCTGTCGCTCGCGATACCAGCAAACGCGATATTGCTTTGCGATGTCAATGAAGTGTTCAAAGTGATCGAAGCAGCTGATTCACGCGTGAAACGGTGAGCTAACGGATGGCAAAAACTCGGCGGTAGTTGAAACTTCACCACAGTTTGGCGTGGTTTGGAACGAATTGCAGGGACCCAACTGGGGCCCCACGCAACTAAGTCTATCCATCCAATACACCTCGGAGAAGTCGATCGCATGTTACTCAAGATGCTTGCGGCAAAAACGCCATGAGTCTCGGTTTGTTAAAGGTGTTGCGTC
Source organism: Planctomycetota bacterium (assembly GCA_039179795.1). Classification (GTDB taxonomy): domain Bacteria; phylum Planctomycetota; class Planctomycetia; order Pirellulales; family Pirellulaceae; genus Rubripirellula. The sequence continues at coordinate 39,022 of JBCDEM010000047.1, forward strand.
GAAATAGCTATGCCTTGCCATCGTGATTGTCGGCAGAGCGCTTGTGCCAATTGCCAAAGCGGGCAACAGCGAGACCGAACGATCTCCTCCGGGTAAACGGGAACCCTAATAGAAGCCGCTATCAGATTGAATCAGGCGTCGGATTTTACTGAACAAACTGACGACACCTGACGATTGGTATTCATACCCCTCGGAGAAGACAGTGCCCATGTTTCCCACCAGGAGGAGCCAATGAACGAATCGTGTGAGTTTCAGAGACTTGATCGTGGGGAGTTGTTCATGTTCGAAAACCGGCTCTATAAAAAGTCGGGTGACGATCGAGCAGACTTGATCAAGGACGAACTCGGTTACGAACCACTCAAGCCGCGGTTTCACCAGTTCTATCCCGATGAGGATGTGATGAAGACTTCTTGCGTCGATAGCGTGACCAAGCCGAGCACCATGCTTTGACGAGCTTGACGGAGGGAACAGCTCAAGCGACGCTGACTAACCAGCCGATCATCGTACCGTCCGGCCCCTAACACGGTTCCACTACCGGACACTGGCCGTCAGTCCTCCCCGGGTCTGGCGGCTTTTTTCGTTGGGCCATGCTTTAGTTTTGCCAACGGGTCCATCTATCGGAATCAACGAGACCGACCGCATGCCAGCCGATACCATCTAACGAGATCTCGTTCCTCAACACCGAGAGCATCAGAATGCTTCATTTGTTAAAAGTTTTGCTCATTTCATCTCTGATCTCCGTGTCCCTTGGTTGTAGTGACTCGGGACCACAAGAAGGCTTGAGCTCTTCCGTTGAGGCCACGGATTTAACCCGTCAAATGGTGGGTCAGTGGGGAAGTGATGGCGAAGTGACGCTCATCATCGAGCTCATCGGAGACACGGTCGTGTTCTCGGCACCAGAAAACGATACCTGGCGAATGGATGTTTTGGATGCAAGGATCGTTGATCAGGAAGTCCATTTCATCCAAAAGAACTTCCTTCATGATGGTTCCTCGCATCCGTTCAATGGCGTTGCTTGCGAAACGACTGTGAAGTTACTGGATGACGATACTCTGCAACTCGCAATGACCACGGACTCCAGTCCCGATTTAGAGTCTGAAGTGCTAAGTCGAATCCCCTAGATCAAGCAGGGCCCCCAGAACGGATCAAGAATCGAAGCCACATTGCCGATTTTGATATGTGTTCGGGCTTCTCATAGACACAGAGTGGCATCCTGCCGAACGCGATCGGCCGTCAGTTCTTCGGAGCTGGCGGCTTTTTTCGTCCTCACGCAAATCTTCACACCGCCACACGCACCGACCGGATACCATCAAATCCGACGGAATCTCACTCACAGTCTGGTGGTAGCCATGACAACGATGGTGTTTGGAGATCTTGAGATCGGTGCCTTTTTTCAGCACGAAGGGTCCGTCTATCGGAAGTCGAGTGATCGTGAAGCCGTCTTGCTTCGTGACCCCAAAGGCAACATTACCGCGGAGCTGACCGACTTCCAGCCATTTGATGAAGTTGTACGTTTGGTGCAGTGGCGATCGCTTTTTTGATCGCCTGGAGGCAGAGCCGCATGTCTATGGAAGACTTCCGCCCACTCCACCTCGTGATTGCAGTTGTGAGCGTTGACGGTCGCAACCGATTCACCACACCGAATTTCCTTTCCGCTCAAACCGTTTACGGCAAAACCCGACAAATGCTGCGTCGGCGTCTCGGGGGATATCAGATGCCCACTCTCTCCATTGCTGCTCTAGCAGGTGAACATCCCAGCCGGGAGCTGCCAACCTGGCCTCGTCATACGTCTCGGGCGAAAGCGGTGGTAGATCACACGTTGTTTCCTGACAGACAGGCATCGTCTTGCGATTGTGAAAGGTCACCACGTCGTCTTCTATCGAAACCCGATAGTCTGGCAGGTGATCGTTTGCCGAGATGCTTTTGAGCATCTGCCGAAATCGTTTCATCGGACTACGAGACCCCGATTTCTTGAGCAAGTTTGAGATGGAGATACTCCATTGATCTTGCTGACCGCAGTGCTTCCTTGAAAGCTCGTAGGTGCGTCTTTCAAGTGGTTTTCGCAGGCGAAAATAGTCCGGATGCAGTGTCATCACCTCGTGGGCTTCAATGGCGTTAAATACCCAATCAGAAAGCGTCACCTCACACCACAGAAGCCGCCCCTTCTTGCCGTCTTTGCCGCGAGGCTTACGCCGCACTTTTCCGCGGTCAATGAGGCCGAAGTTGTCGTGCTCCTCTTCTTTGTTGGTCTGGATGTTGGTGCTGATCCGCGTGCCGGCCAACCGGTCGATCGCTTCTTCGAGCGCATCGTATTCTGGTCCGCTGGTACCGCGATTGGCAAAAACCAAGAGATCGCGTGCGGTGATGCGTACTTGCTGAGAAACTGGCTCGCCCTTGTTGAGCTTTGCCATGATCTGCGAGACGCAGTAGATCAGAATGTCTTTGTCGTAGATGGTGGCCAGGCCCTTCACGCTCGGCGTCACCTCAAGCCACTGGCCGTTGTGTTCGTAGCGGCGGATTTCTGTGTCGGGCTTTTTGGACAGCGAATAGAACGGATGCTCCATGTGCTGCATGATGTCTTTGAGGACCGCATCGGCCACATCGCAGACAAACAGCTCGTGCTGCGGATGGCGTTTGGGTAGTAGCTGCGAGTAATCGCGGTTCGTGGTTTCAGTTACCGTCATTGTCATTCGTGGTTTTAGTTACCGATGACAATGGGTAAATCACGGATCAGATTCTTCGTCAAGCAATTCGTGGTTTCAGTTACCCGGAATCGTGGTTTCAGTTACCGAGATTCGTGGTTTTAGTTACCAAACGTCCTGAGAAAGCCCTGTTTATCAGTCGGATAAGAGCCGCTATCCACAGCGTAACACTTATCTAACACCTTTCTAACACCCACAGAGCTGTGGATAACTCAATAGCGGACGACTCAAGAACAGGCGTCACGGGCGAAACTGTTTCAAAGAAATCCTACCCTTCGGTGCTGCGCACCTTCGCCCCATGCTTGCGCATGGCCTGTTACTGCGTTCGCTTCGCTCACAACCATCTTGAAGCGTTCATCGCCACGCAGGCTAGGATATTTGACAAACAATGATTTTGGCGCTAGCGTCGACTGGCGGTACAGGCAGGGATGCCGATGACCGCAAACGATGATGGCGGTCTTACTGAACCTTCGGTAGGACCGCTTTCCATCACGAAGAAGAACCGTTGTGAAGAATTCAGCCGCTAACAGCTTAAAGCTCGCCGCTGAGTACCCCTTGATCGTTTTCTGGTCGTTTACCCACCATTCGAACTTCTTCGTCCCTCAAGCCACCTTAAAATGGCCCTATGAGATGGTGCCCGTCATGGATCACCAAGTGTTGGCATGAACGGAAGACACGCCGAAAGGATACGATCCCAGCCGGGTAGAGAGCCATAAGCAGCCGCGAAACGAACGACTTCACGCAGCGGGGGCAGAGATATGACATTAGGCGATGTCAAACGGGTACGAGGGACTCGTCGTGGAGGCGAACTGGCTTTTTGCGTTCACGGGCTCAAAACGAGGGAACGGCTCACGGAAAATGCGATTCGGTCGACCCCATCACTGAATTCGAAGCATTTGCAGCTGCTGGAAGAACTGGTCGCCTTGCTCCGGCCGCGTGAGTGTGAAGTGCTGCAGCGACACTTCGGTCTGGGGCCGTTTGAGCCGAGTACCTTCCATCTTGTCGGCATCCAGATGGGTGGGCTATCGCGGCAAAGAGTGCATCAACTCGTTCAGGACGGGCTTCGACATCTCCAAGCCATGATTCACTGCTATCAGCGGAGAGGTTTTGTTCGCTGCGATGCGATCGAAAACGAGTGCGGTGATCTGTGCGGTGAACTTATCGAGCTGCTTCCCGACTACTGGGTGATCGATGACTAAAAGCGTCTTCGATTCTGAAAGTCCACAAGCTCTTATTCATTAAAAATCATAAATTTTATGCATCGCATTGCTAATGATTTTTAAATGTCATCGACGACCGAATGCACGCTCAAAGCGTGCGATCTTTCGCTAGCGTTGCCATCGACCTCGAATCCTCTCAATGAAGTGCATTGAAAATTCTTCTAGTAATTCTGCTCGGCTCAACGCTAGGGAATCGCGCATCAAGTGGTTAACCAATGGCGACCAAGCCATCACTTGGCATGCGTTTTTTTTGCAGGCCGATTCTGGCAGAGGCAAATTCAATGCCGATGGGATGTCTTTTGAAAGGGTTTGAGATCGACTCCGCGGCAGTCTCCGATTAACGCCAAGAAGTCGTTTGACTTTGGCTGCTCGGCACCCCTACATTCGACTTGTCTCGGGGCAAGACGACCTTCACCGGCGGGTGAGATTGCAGCGAGACGAGGAATCTCTTTTCTTACTGCGGGGATCGCCATGGTAGTGACGAAAACGAGCTCGTTCCGCGATGGGGCCATCGCAAGCTTCACGCGAAGTCTAGCGGCACTTCTAGTGTTAACCGCTCTCTC
>JBCDEM010000056.1:0-30258 GCA_039179795.1 Planctomycetota bacterium
CAACGAATCTCTCGGCGACGGTCATGCATGACGCTACGATCGGCGGAGCGATCGGCGACTCTTGTCATGATCCGCATGATGACAAACGCTTGAATCACGGGGCTCGGGCGTGTTAAATCTTGGTTGATTCATTAAGCCCCCTTCTCCTGCCTATATGACGGAATCATGAAACGCCGAACTTTTCTCACAGCGACCGCAGCCGCCGGCACGACCGCCTGTTTCCAGCCATCGACCTCGTTTGCCACGGAAAAATTCTCATTGCGCAGCGGAGACGTGATTCTGTTTCAAGGTGATTCGATCACCGATGCTGGTCGCAACAAGAAAGACCCCGTCGCCAATCAAGGCCTTGGTCGTGGATACCCCAAACATGCTGCCGATGCGCTGCTCGCGGAGTATCCAGAACTTGATCTAAAGATTCACAACCGTGGGATCTCCGGGAACAAAGTTCCGGACCTAGATCGACGGTGGCAAAAGGATTGCCTCGATTTAAAGCCTCGGATTCTCAGCATCCTGATCGGCGTGAATGATATCTGGCATGGATTGAATGGTCGATACGATGGAACCGCCGAGACCTACCGTGATGGTTTCGCAGCATTGCTGGATCGCACTCAAAAGGCGCTCGCCGATACGACGATCGTGGTGTGCGAACCATTCGTGTTAATGAGTGGAACGGTTGAAAAGAATCGAGACAAGTGGTTCCCGGACTTTGACGTCCGACGCAAGTACGCGAAAGAGCTGGCTGCCAAAGCGGGCGCAGTTTGGGTTCCGTTCCAAAGCATGTTCGACGAGGCTGTGGAAAAGGGAACCGAAGCGAAAGCACTCGCTGGCGACGGCGTGCATCCAACGCAAGAAGGTCACGCGCTAATGGCAAAGACCTGGCGGAGTGTCGTGGGAGTTTAGCACTGCACGAGCTAAACAAGAGGCAACTGTGTTATCCGAGTTGGCTCCATTTCCTTCCACTCATCATTTCGTCAGAGACATCAACATGTTCAACAGACTATTCGTTTTGACTTTGGTGTTGTATGCATTTCCGTCGCTCGTGATGGCGGGTGAAGAGAGCAAAACGTGGCCGGCATCGGAGAAGGCAAAGCAATTTGTCAAAGACACCATCGTCATTGATATGTTCGCAAGTCCGTATGGAACGAGCTGGACCGAGGACGCGCAATTCAACGACTACCTTCAACGAGCACGCGGGGCGGGCATTACTGGCAGCGAAATGACGCTTGCCGCTGGCAGCTACACATTTGATCAGTTCCTGAACGAGCACTTCCAGTATCGCCGTGTGATGGCCCAAATGCCGGACAAGTACGTCTTTGTACGTAGTGTCCGCGACATCGAGCATGCTCACATCACGGGAAAGACCGCCGTCATCTGGAATTCTCAAACGTCGACCATTATCGATGGTGACCTGAAAAAGATCGCGTTGCTAAAAGAAATGGGATTCGCCAGCATCATCCTGTCGTACAACGACCTTTTCCGCGCTGGTTCGGGCAGTCTTGCGGAGTTCAACGGCAACACGACCGGTGTGACTTCCTGGGGCCTGTCCGTCATCGACGAGATGGTGAAGTACGGGATCATCGTCGACTTGAGTCACATGGGGCCGGTCACAACGAACGGCATCATGGACCACATGGACAAAAACCATCCAGGAATACCCTACGTCTTCACCCACTCCCTCCCTGCGGGACTCTTCCGGGACGCCCCAAGAGCAACCAAGCGGGGATGCTACCGAAATATCAGTGATCGCGAGGCGATGCGAGCGGCTAAGTCAGGCGGCTTTGTATCGCCGACATTTACCGAGTGGATGATGGACGGAATCTGGCCTGATGATATCACGCCGAAACAATGCGATGACATGATCGACTATTACGTCCAACTTGTTGGCGTCGATCACGTTGGTATTGCGACCGATGATATGTTCACTACGAAACCAACCATGAACTTTGTCAATGCGAACCCCAATCTCTACGACGACGGCGGCTACATGGTCAAAGCGTTCAAGGAAGGCGCGGACGGATGCGGAGAGTTGTCAAAAATCCTCGCGGCAGTCACCGACGAGCTTTGGAAACGCGGCTACACCGACGAGGATTTGCGTAAGATCTACGGAGGCAACAAGATGCGGGTCTATCGTGAAGTGTGGGAAGGTATTGCTCCCGAAGATGATCCGACCGACCCTAAACGGCGCAGCGATGTGATTGACCAATTGCGTCAAAAATGGCAGAGCCGTTAGGCGTAAAGCCGACGCGACCTCGATTGCCTCGTTTGCGTCTGTATTCACCTGCTAAGTAACGATCACCGAGTCTATTGATTCGGCTGCTCATTTGTTCCGTATTGCTTGTTGGTTCGATCGTAGATCCTCTGTACCTCTTGACTGACGTCAAGATTCTTTTCGACGATCCAATCCGACGTGTATTTGGTGATCGAGCGATCCACTGGAGGAGGAGCTTGGGGAGCCGGCGGTGGCCACATGTCCTCATTGATCGCCGCCATCCGCACCCGAATGTCGTCCTTCGTCACATTCCAGACCATGTAGTCTTCAGCGAGTGAAAGCGGTCCGTCATACGTTGCCCGAATCCCTGCGAGGATCGGCGGCGCCGTATCAGGGTCGTTGAAGAAGTGGTACGCCACAGCCAGCCTCGGCTGGATTCCGCTCATCACTTTGCCAAATGCCTCCGGTGCCGTGTGAATCTGCGTCCCCACCTCCAGGGCGTTGGACACCGAAAAACCAAATTTCTCGATCATGTTGGGCACATCGATAAAGCATTCGTGGATCGCAATATCGGCATCTCGCGCATACTCGTCGTACCACTGGTTCGGATACGTGTCGCCTCCAAAGACAAACTTCAGCCCGTTCCATTCAAGGCTATAGCTGACGGATCCGTTGATCACGTGATTGGCGGGCCAAGAGCGAATCGTGACACCGTTCTGTTCGTAGACAATCGCATTCTCACCTTTGTAATCGAACTCATGAACGATCACTTTGCCTCCCGACGCGGGCAGCCGCCCTGCACGACCTTCAATGTCCCAGCTCAAGGCCTTCTCCCAATGCTCGATCGCGTATTGCGTTCCTAACTCATGGCGGTCACCGCTAGGTCCGTAAATATGCAACGGCCCCTGCCTGCCAGCGACCCAACCACCAATGAAATACGCGGCGAAGTCACCAAAGTGATCCGTATGTAAATGACTAATGAAAATCTTGTTGAGATAGTCGTACGGAATCCGCATGCTCGCGACTCTTTCAGCAGAGCCTGTACCAGCATCAAAGAGAAACTTGTCACCATTGCCCAATTCCACCAGCCAACACGAAGCAGCCTGAGACGCTCGCGCCGTTGGCATCCCTGTTCCACAAGCGACGACGCGCATTTCGTCACTCGCGAGTTCTTCCGTGCCAGGAAAATAAACGCTCGGGTCGGACATCTTTCCGGTCGGCGTGATCTTCGGCTTGGTTTCCGTTGCCACCGTGGAAGAGACTGATGCTGCAGAAGTCTCTTGTGCCGTTACCACCTCATTGCGAGCAGAAGCCTCTTGTGCTTCGACATTGGAAACAGTGTGAGGTGATTCCCCCGACCCTCCAAGGAAATACCCGACAAGCCCCGCAATGGAAGCGACGAAGAGTACGGTTGGCCCCGCTTGTTTGATTCTCGTCATGGTCATAGCTCCGCGTCATCAGAAAAAGGGACGAACACGGTCCGTGGCCGAATCGATCGGGGACTCAGCAAGCGAAGCAATTCACCGCGTTCCGTCGCTCGCAGCATTGACCAACGCCATGACTGCTTCGCCACCGAAGGCCCGAGAATGTCGGGCCGAAGTCGGTCACGAACTGGGTTGACAAAGCATGATGCTTCCCCGTTCAATTGTCAATACGCCACCGTATGGAGTGACCCCTTGGACAAGACAACGCTTTCTCGAGAGGCTTGGCTTCAACGCTCGCTGGACGTGCTCCGCGAAGAAGGGATTCAAGGTGTGCGGGTCGAGCGACTTGCGCGTGATCTGGGCGTCACAAAGGGCAGTTTCTATTGGCACTTTGACGATCGCGATGATCTGCATCGCAGTCTTTTGAAATTCTGGGTCGAACGATTCAACGACGTTGTCACTGAAAACCCCGCGTTCCAATCAGCTGATCCCGCCGCTGGGTTGTTGGAGGCGATCACCAAGGTTCGCGAAGAAGAACTGGACAAATACGAACTAGCGATTCGCGCCTGGGCCGAACACGATAGCGAAGCAGGGAAGACAGTCCGTGACTTGTACGAAAGACGGGCGACCTTCATACGCAGCTTTTTCTCGCGTATCGGGTTCCGAGGACTCGATGCTGAGATTCGAACACGACTGACGCTTTGTTTTCTGAGTTGGGACCCAAGTATGCACCCCGACGAAAGTGAGTCACGAAGACTTAAGCTGTTGAAACTTCAGCACGAACTACTGACGAAAAAGTAAGAGTTTGTATTGGTCAAGCTATCCAATTTTCCACCATCGGCACCACGACACGATCGGCGATTGCGAGCCAGCGCAAATACGAAGCGTCGCTCAAAAACCTGCTGTGTGTACGTATTCGCTGCAGTCGCGTTGGTGAGTTTCTTGGCCATTCAACCGCGTTTATGCGCGGATGCCTTCGTGGTAACGCGCGCGATGCGGGCGTCGACGATCGCCGAGATCTTCGTCCAGCGTGATCGCATTCGGGTTGAACTTGAGGTTGGAAGCGAAGACGTTTCTGCGTTCGCCAATTGCTTGCCCGATAATCTTCACGCATCGCTGACAGGGAATACCGCACCACTGGAGACGAGATTACCCGCTTTCTTTGATTCCGATTGGGTCATGGTTGCCGACGGCAAGAAGCTACCGGGCACACTAACATCGCTGAGTCTTGCGAAACGTGTGGTACGCGATGAAGTCACAGGTGAAGCGCTCGCTGAACAACCCGAAGACGCCGAGAATGTCGTTCGAATCACGCTTGAATACCTTTTAGATTCCAATGCATTGCCGGAAGTACTGCGCATCCAGCCAGGCCTTCTCAACGGTGAAGCGTCCCCGAGTATTGGGTTTGTTTGTTATCACGATCAGCTACCGGTCAATGACTTTCGCTTTCTCGCTGACAGCGTCACGCTCGATCTTGATTGGCTCGACCCCTGGTACTCTCGCTTTCGCCATCCCAATCTTCGCCGGCAGTTTGATTCGCCGCTCTCCATCTATCTTTACGTCGAGCCGTACGAAGTGCGGAAGGAGATTATCGTTAGGCCAATCGATTTAATGGGATTGATGGATGCCAAGGAATTGATTGACTTGAATTTCAACCAAGATGGGTGGATTCGGGTTTCAGAACAGGACGCGTTGAAGCAACAAGTTGCCGACTATCTGATCAGTCGCAACCCGATGACGATCGACGGTCAGGTCATTAAAGGTAAGCTGGACCGCATTCACTTCATTCAACGCTCGCTACGCACGACGGGAATCATCGAACCACCGGTGGATTTGCGTGCTGTCACCGCCACCCTCGGCGTCATCTTCGTTTATCCAATCGATCAGCTGCCTCAAAAGGTATCACTGACTTGCGATCTTTTCACGCCGAGGATTCGGACCCTACCGGTCGTTGCTTCGGACGAGGCCGGCGGACTACCTGGGAAAGTAACACCCGAAAATCCTGAGCTCGTTTGGAAAAATTACCTGACGAATCCCGGTGACCCTGGGCTGATCGAAACCGCTGCGCCTCCCGAACGACGAACGCTGAGCGTACCGGTCGCATCAGTGGTGTTGGTGTGCCTGGCCATCGCCTTCGGATCTTCCTTGGGAATGCGGAGCTCCGCTCAACGTTATGCTTCACATCTCGCTCGAGTCGCTTCACTTGCTTGCTTCGCATTCGCGGTTCTGCTGCTCCCGTTCGCGAAAGTCTCCATAGCAAGGCCCTTCACGGATCCTCCCAAACTTACCGAACAAGATGCAAAGTCAGTGCTTTCGAGCTTGCTTTACAACGTCTATCGCTCATTCGATCATCATGACGAGAGTCTAATTTATGATCGGCTCGGAAAGAGCATCGATGGCGATCTGCTCCGAGAGGTGTACTTGGAAACGCGTGAGAGCATCGAAATCAAGAATCAAGGTAGCATGCGCATTTCGGTTAAGGAGGTATCCGTCCTTGACCTTGAACCGGCCGAAGCAAATGGGCCGTATCAAACCTACCGATGCCGATGGCGAGTCAGTGGCTGGATCGGACACTGGGGACACGTGCATGCTCGCGAAAACGAACACATCGCATTCATCAGCATCGCCGATCGAGACAGTCGATGGAAAATCACGGAGATGCAGATGCTCGATCCGTCAGCGGTACCAACCGCTGTGACTTCGGTCGAGACAGAACCGGACAATGCACGATGATCGAATTCAAAGACGTTCGTTTTGCCTATCCTAAGAGTGGCTTTTCACTCGAAATTGATCAGCTTTCGGTTCTCGATGGCCAACAGGTCTGCTGGGTAGGACCGAGCGGATGTGGAAAAACGACACTCCTGCATCTAGCTGCTGGAATCTATGCGGCCAATGAAGGTGCGGTCAGAACGTGTGGCGTGGAGTTAACCGAACTGGGTGACGCTGGGCGAAGAGATTTTCGGATTGCAAACCTTGGATTGGTCTTTCAAGATTTTGCGTTGCTGGACTATCTGAGCGTTCTGGATAACATCCTGTTGCCTTATCGAATCAGCCGCGCTTTGCGACTGGACAACGAGATGCGAAAACGTTCGATAAAAGTCGCAACGGAAGTGGGCATCGATGCGTTGCTCGGTCGAACAACGAGCGAACTCTCTCAGGGAGAACGGCAGCGTGTTGCGATCTGCCGCGCAATCGTGACACGCCCCAAGATCCTCCTTGCCGATGAACCGACGGCAAACCTGGATTCGGATACAGCCGCACGTGTCTTATGTGCACTGCAAAGCTATGCGGAAAAGCACGGCTCGGCTCTGGTCATTGTCTCTCATGATCACGATACGATTTCCAGATTTGACGTCAAAACGGATGTCTCAATCTTCCGCACACAAACATGCTTGGATGCTGCTGGAGGATTGGATGGCTGACAGTCTTTATTTGGCGTGGCAGTATCTCACGCACCATCGTCGGGTCACAATTCTTTTGATCGCAGCAATTACGCTGACGCTTTACCTGCCCGCCTCCTTGCAGTTGATTGTCGTCAGCGCGGAGCGGCATTTTCGTTCGAGAGCGGACTCGACGCCACTTGTGATCGGTCGCCGTGGCAGTCCGTTACAGCTTGTTCTTCAAAGTGTCTATTTTGAAAAACCAAGTCGGGACGTTATCCGTTTCGAGCAAGCGGGTCGCGTTGAAGATCAGAAGTTAGCACGAGTCATCCCGCTGCACACGGTATTCACCGCGCGAGATCATCAGGTCGTCGGCACGACGCCCGAGTATTTTCACGCGCGGAACTCACGTCTATCCGTCGGACGGACGCCCGAGATGCTTGGGGAGTGCGTCGTCGGAGCTTCTGTTGCAGATAGACTCGATATCCAGCTTGAAGAAAAGATCCCCGTGGCGACAACTTCTGCATTCGTATTGGCAAACGTTCCATTGCGAATGAAAGTCGTTGGGATTCTTGAGGCGACCGAGACCCCGGATGATGACGCGATCTTCACCGATTTGGAAACGTGTTGGGTCATCGCTGGGTTAGGTCATGGCCACCAAGCAGACGCAAAGCACGGATCCGTTGAGGCAACCCCCTACACCGATATTACTGTAGACAACGTCGACCGTTTTCATTTCCACGGAGATCGCGACGAATTTCCGATCACCGCGTTGCTCGTCATCCCATTCAACGACAAAGCTGAAACCCTTCTACAAGGTCAGTATTTCTCACCGGACGAGACCGTCCAGATTGTACGCCCAAGTGAGGTGATCGACTCGCTTCTGGCAAAAGTCGTCATGGTGAAGAGCTATTTGCTCGTGGCGATCGCGCTCGTCTTGCTGGTCACTCTTATCATGATCGGCCTGGTCATTTCTCTTTCCGTTCGACTGCGCCGCTCCGAGATGATCACGATGCGGAAAATGGGTTGTTCCCGGTATACGATCGCATCCGTTTTGGGTTGTCAAATGACGGTCATCTTTATCATCAGTGCGACGCTGGCAGTGCTGTTAACCTTTGCGACGAATCAGTTTGGTCCGAATGTCATTCGTCTATTGACGACCTAGATGGCTTAACCAAAGTCCCGCACGACGATCGACGGAGTCATTCTTTCGTTGGCTGCTTGCCAAGAACTCTGTCGACGGCGGGAAAACCGACTTCAATGTGCAGCCATTTTTCGACAAGTCCGAGAGAATCTTTCGGCGACCATGGAGCCGATTGACTCGTTATGCGGAGCGTGACGTACTAGAAGATGAGAACGAAATCTAAGCCGCCAGTGAATTGATGGACTTCCGTCCCGCTCATCCCTCCGTTGCGGCTATCGAAGGGTCGTCCTTGACCATCGAACCAATCCCAACGAACTTCCGGACGGATGGCTAAGTTCGCGTTAGGGTACCAGTTCACTCCGAGCGTTGCGTCGTAATACGAACCCGCGCCCGCTCCATTCACATTCACTCGTTTACCGTCATCGTCCCGGAACCACTCGAAACGAGAACCAACGGCCCAGGAATCGTTGATATCGAAAAACAGATAGGTTGTTAGAGAATACCACTGATTGTCATCCGTCCCGAGTCCGGTGTTGTTACCGAGCGTGTTCTCGATGGCCCAATCGAATCGATCGCTGAATCGATGTGTTAGGACAATCGCGTGCGCGTAGAGATCGCCATTGTTGCTCCTCACGCCATTCTTTGCCGTTCCATCTCCAAAATCGCCAGCCGTAACGTGATAGGTAATACTCGTCGTATTCGTGGGATTCCAAGTAAAGCCACCGACAAACGTCGATGCGCTGATGTAATTCGACCACCAACTATCCCAACCCATCGTCCAACCGGCAACGATGTCCAATTGGTCCGTCAATGAATGTGTCACTGCGGCACCAGCGTGAGTCCCCGGCACCGCGTAACCAAACGCATAGTTGTGCGAGTAGAAGAACGTGTCGACAGCTTGACCGGCTTCATATCCCTGCAAGCCAAACTTGTAACCGATGCGGAGGACGGTTTTTCGCCAGCCAAACTCGGCGTAAATCTGCGGGATCGCCGACCCGTAGTCGCGTGAGGTGTTCCAGCCAAAATCCCAGCCCTCGTCACCCGATGCTTGGTTATCGGGACCATCAGCACCGAATACGTAATCAACTCGAAAGCCCCAGTCGAGTTCGTGAGTCTCCATATCAAGCGGTTTGGCCGCGTAAAACCAAAGCTGATTGAGTAGCGGTGTGTCGGCGACATTATTCACCGACAGCGGGGCATTCCCATTGCCTGTCCGATTACCGCTTGCATTAACAGTGAAACCACCAGACATCCAACCGCCGATCTCGATGGGCAAGTCATCGCGAAAGACAGACCATGGCGTATCACCTGTATCCGGGCGATCGTAATGAACGTTCCAAGGCATCCCGGTATCGACGCCTGACCGCCCCGAAGCCTTTTGTGCCCCTATCATGGCCAGGGCAGCAATGCAGACGGCGAGTCGAAGGGAGCGATTCATTTGGAAGAACGTCGTGACCGATGATCAAAGTGCGAAACAACACACTTCGAATTCATCGGCATCTTTCACTCACTGCGACCGACGGATTTCGCCGATCGATTTATCTTGCCCAAAAGGAATGACAGATCAACGCTGCGGCGCTCACACAGCCTGCCAAGAATCTGCATGCCAAGAATCTGTACGGGCAGAATCGATCGTTCCAATTTCAGCAACGTAAAGATCAGACATTAATCGGTGTGAATGCACTCGTCACGTCACCAACCATCGCCGGATTCCTTGGGTTCAATTCGAGAACCGGTTTGCCAGCCGAAAAGTCGAGCTTCTTTAGGTCGATCCAGATGATGTTCGGATTCTGGCTCCAGTCGAAGTACCAAACCTTGTTGGTGCAGTCTGTTAGCGAGGTCCACCAAGTTGGACCATATTCGTCCGCATCGAACGGTACGTGTGCCGTTTTGATGACGCTATAAATCTTGGCGAGAGCTTCAGCATCAGTCTCGGGTTGTTTCAACCTGCCGAGGAAGTGAGCCAATCGCACGAAACGGTCATCAGGTTCCGTTGTTCCCGGCAGGTCTTTTTCTCCGCCGAAGTCTTTGTAGTTCTTGATATTCTCAACGTGATACGGATACGACGGATCGTTTGTCATCACCGTAAATTGTTTGCCGTGATGGATTACCAAGTTCCCATTGATGTATTCGAAGATCGCCGAGTCGCCCGTTGGGTCCTCGACGGCTACGTGGACACCGAATACCTTTCCTCCCATGCTGACGGGAGCGATGCGAATGTTCTTCATCCCCGCAACGGCTTCCTCGACGGTGGCAAAGTTATCAAGGATATAGCGAACCCATCGCATAAAGGTGACTGCTGGGCGATCATCCGTTTTTGGATCGGGGTAAACCGTCTCTTCCAAGTAAAGAAGATGTGCGGCAAGCCCCTCTTCGTTGATGCCGTCCGAATGCCCATCCTTGACGTAATCGAATCCATATTTTTTCGCGTACGGACTAATGCTGCATCCGACGCTGCCGAATTTCGACTTCCACTTCAATCCGCCTTCAACACCTCCATCCATTTCCTGTCCACGGGGATAGATGAAAACGACATCATTCCACGTATGACTCCAATCCATCGTGCGACCGGTAACGACCGCCTTGCCGTTGTTGTTCCACAAAACTCGCGAGCAAGCATCCGTCTCAGCGATGGAGATGGTAATAATGGCGGCAGCGAACGCTGCCTGGATGAGTCTTTGCATGATGGTGCTCGATTGATTTCAATGACAGGCCGGATTCAGAAGAGCAGTCATTGTAGCGGACGCGACGGTGAACGATCCGAATGAAGAAAGTCGCCGATCGCTCCGCCGATCGTAGCGTACCTCATCCATTACTGGAGAAATACTGTCGGTCATACTGTGCATGAAGATCGTCGCTGATCGTAGCGTGAGCCCAACACGACGAGCGATCACGCGAAAGACACGAAGGGACCCGTGACCTCCACCAACAAAGAAGAATGATAATGAGAATCCACCATTCAATGCTTGCGTTCCTGCTAGTTCTGTTTGCCTTTGGCTCTTTCCCGACGAGTGCGGAAGCTCAAGAGAGTGCTGAGTCGAGAATTCGGCTAATCACGTACAACGTCTGGTACGGACTCACTCGCGTGCCAGACCGAAAGCCGGACTACCTTCAGTGGATGGATGATCAAAAACCCGACATTGTCTCACTTCAGGAACTCAATGGCTACACCGAACAGAAACTGGCCGAGGATGCAGAGTCGTGGGGGCACCCCTATTCCGCACTCTTGAAGACGAATGGCTTTCCCACGGGCATCACGTCACGTGAACCCATCGAAGATATCCGGCGCACGTTAGAGGGTTTTCATCATGGACTATTGAGGGTACGGATTCGCGGTATCTACGTTTACGTCATTCACCTTCACCCAAGCAATTGGGAGACGCGCATTAGTGAAGCCAAACGGATCGTAAAGGACATCGAGTCGCTCCCAGCAGGTTCGAAAGTCATCCTGGCGGGAGACTTCAACACGTTCTCGCCTGCGGATGCCACTTACTATCAGCACGGTAAGCTAGAACCATTTTTCCGCGAACGTGATCAAAAGAACGGCGAAAAGAACCTTCGCGATGGGAAACTGGACTTCAGCGTCATCGAGCGTTTCAAGAACTTTGGACTCATTGATCTCGAAGAATCCAAACGCGGCCCAGGCTTCACTTTCTCGGGAAGCTTCCCAACGAAGATTGAGAAACCTGGAGATCACGGCAGTGCCCGCCGGCTCGACTACGTCTTTGCGAATAAAGAGATCGCTGAACGAACAACACGAGCCGAGACCATCGCGTCGGATAGCACCTGGGTACTGTCCGACCATCTTCCCGTGATTGTTGAGCTCAGCCTCGAGCAATAATCGCCGATCGCGGCACCGTCACGAATCGCGACACAGCCACGAATCGGTATTGCAATCGCGAATCGCAGCGTGTTCTCTGAGTAACGAAAACGCTGCGTTCGGTGACTGACTGCACTTGTCCTTCGTTAGAAGTCAGCGCTGTACTTCTTAACCATGTTGCGACGCACTTCTGCGGTCGTCTTGTCGATGCCTTGCCAGATCTGCTGGACGGTTGCGGCACCCGAGGTTCGTTCTTGACCACGAATAATGGCGTCCGTTCGACCTTTCTCTCGCAGGGTTGCCTGTCCGGGTCCGACGCCGGCAACCGTGGCTTGAGGCCCATACATCCCAGCTCCCCAGCCGCTGTTCGCGCGATAACCGCCCATCGTCGTGTAGTATCCACCGGAGACAGGATTGTTGCTGGCGGTTCGCAGACTGGTGCGCATTCCAACACCTTTCATCGTTGCTTCGGCCTGACGGAATGCATCCGCGATGAATACGCCGTAGTCGAGCATTTCATCGTCAACGTTCAAAATCGGCAGCCGGTCAATTTTTCGAGCGTACTTGTCGTACCAGATGGCTGCCTGCCCAAAGGTTTTGACTTTGTCACGTTTTGGTTTTTCACGAAGGTCTTCGATCAACGCATTGACAGAGTTCCAATATTGTTGAGTCGCCAGCAACGCTGCCGTACCTTCCTGATCCGATCCGGGTGATGCGGCATCTTGCATCGCTTGAGTCAGCGTCGGCGGCAATTCCAAAACGCTCATCACGCGACGCATACCGTTGGTGGTCAGCTTGCCACGCAGCAGAAACGTGTTTCCTTCGATCGAGGGAGTCCAATCGCGAATGTCATCAATCATTGCACCGTGCTTTTGCAAGATCTCGATCAGCAACGGTTTACCAATTTCTGCGAGGGCACCCGGCGGCTCAGCGAAGTCTACCCGGATGGCACCGATCGCATCGTCTTGCAATGTGATACCAAGCGTCAGACCTTGTGTGCTGGTCAACAGTGGAATGAGTTTCTCGACTGGAATCTCAGAACCGATGATTGATTGAAAAGCCTCCGCGCCTCGCTTGACGTCTTCGGCCGAGATCATGCCTTGCACATCCAATCCCATAATGATCGGGCTGCCGACTTTGGTCGCATAGGCGAACGCAGTTTCGAGATAAGGCGAGAGTTGATCGCCGCTATTCACGTCGGTGGACCGAAGCCATCGGCTGACGTCTTGTCGGTTGGCCGGTGTGTAGGCAGCCAACATGTCAGGAGCCATCTGCAAAACAAACAGGTCGTTTGGCAATCTTGCTGCTGAGCGTCCCTGGATCGTATCCATGGAACCGCCGAAACGCTGAGCGACCGTTGATACGTTTCGTTCCCTTTCCAAACGAACCATCGACAGTTCCCAAATCGACTCACCAAACTCAAGATCACTTCGGCCCGCGAGCATAACTTCCGTTGCGTCCGGTGGCAGCGCCGAAACACCGGCATCGTAGGCCGCTTGTCGTCTGGCTTCCCAACGCTCGCGATCTGCGACGCGTGAACCAAGCATCTTGTCCACATTCAACAGAATCAAGACATTGGCGTCGGATGGGATTCGGGCACGCATCCCCTTGAACTGCGCCGTGGCAATCGAGGGTAGAAAACAACAAGCCAGGAGAGGAATGGCAACGACCAGGCGGTTCATCTGGGATCTCATTCGGTGGATAGAGGAAAAGTGATGCCGAGCATTTTAACTCACCATCCCTCCAGATGGTACAAGCTCTTTTCCCCCTCGCCATGCGGAACAGCCCCACCAGAGACCGTGCAACCGCCTTTCGGCCGAACCAGAACGACGCCCAGATCCCGCCCTTAGTCCTGCTCGGATTTCGACTTCAGCGTCACCGTTGCAAGGGCCGCTGACAGAATGGCGAGAATTGCCAACAGTAACGTGACCTGCCAGAAGTGCATCCGGAGTGATCGGGCGAAATCCAATTCCAACTCCAGCGGGGCGTTTTCGGCCACCTGCACGCTGCGTCCGAATGTGTAAACGTCACCCTCTTCGGGCAAACTGATGATGATCGCTTGCGGCGCTGGCTCGGTCGTGTGTTGATGCTGCACCAGCCGTCCAGCAATCCGCTGCAAAATCGCATTGTCCTCCGACGTATTACCACGAAGCAATTCGCTCAATTGCTGGGGACGGAAATTCAATTCGTCCTGCTGAAGAATGGGGTTTACGGCAGCGGCATCCATCAACTGCTGGTTGTCACCTAGATCAACGTCGGCTGACTTATTATCGAGGTACAATCGCTGCCGACGCGTATTCAAACCGACAATCGCTTGTTGTGTCTGCAGGTTTTCCAATTGAACGCGGGCGTCTTCATTCGACGCTGCATCCAACGCGTATTGGTTCGCAACGCTGTTCAATGCCCAGCGAGCCTTGGTTTGCTCCCCGGCTTGAAGCAGGCTGTTCGCTTGGTCCAACAGCTCCGCCGCTTGGCGAGCCTGCATGATCCGCTTACCACTCACTTTGGAAAGGTACGAACTGCGATCGTAAGCTTCGCTGATATCTTGTCGAACCAGTTCGAGATTCCCGTAGTCGCTGGTCAATTCAAAACCCTTCGGCGCGACCACATTCCATTGGATATTCTCCAGGGGAACGCTCAGCTGCGGACTACCGAGCGTCAAATTCGTCAGCCGGCTACCGGGCACGGAGTACACAAACTGAACACTCGCAGTACGATCATCAATCCCCGGCAAGATGTAAAACTGCCAAATGTTGCCGTTTCCATCCAGGCGAATCGAATTCACGCTCTCGCCGTTGACAAACACGTTGAAAAGTTCGCCGTTACGCGGCAACCCAACACTGAGGTTACTTCGCTGGATGACTTCCATCGTTAAATCAACCGAAGTCAGTTGATTTCCTTGCGGCGACAAAATCGTCGTCAATGAACCGCTGGCGACTCGCAACTTCAATGTGTCTGCAAGCGAGTGTCGTTTCTTGTTGATGGTCAACGCGTTTTCTGGCGTGACCGCTTTGAGCGCGATCGTTGGTGCGCCGCGATTACCTGCTTCACGGAGTGTCTGCGGAACGGTGTTCCAATCGATGCGTTGCCAACCGTTGGTAAAGTCTTCCACTTCCAGCTCTAGCCTGCCACCGGCTCGCACAGCGTAGAAGTAAGCCAGCTGGCGCGCTTGCGGGAATTTCGCCGGGATCAGCTGCTCACTGTCACTATCCACTCGGCGTTCATATTCGATCTGGAATTGCACCCGTCCGATCACTCGGTTCTTGAATTGCACTTCCCAGATATCGGAGTCCGGTGCGGTCCGAATCAAATCACTCACGACTTTCCCGCTCGCTCGAAGCGTCTTAATCTCATCCGCATCCGTCACTGGCAATTGAACGAGCAAGCTTCGAACCGAAGCATTCTGAACCTGGAACTTCGCAAAAAGCGCCGATCGTGTTTGGCCCTCCCGCAGGTTTATCTTGTGAAGCACCTGTCCGGTCACCCAAGGATCGAGTTTTTCGACTCCTAGCACCAGGTTCCAGCCGCGTTGCAACAATCGAAACGCCAATGCACCCTGGCCTTCACCGCCCACACTGCGTGGATCCGTCTCCGAAACATTCTCACGTGAAACGGTGCGTAGTCGGATTCCTGTTGCCGGTCGAACGACAAGCTCACCCGTTTGTCGATCGGCTTCATTGAGTTCGAATCTTGGGACCGCCCAATCAGCCACATCCTCGGGAGCGTTCCCGGTTAAGGTCAGTGAAAAGGTTTGCGCTCCAATCGTCTTGCCGTTCAGATGCAAAATGATCTGACGCTGATCGCCTTCGGTCAATTCCGACCAATGATGAAGTGAAGGTCCGGAAAGCGATTCAACCTCCAAGCCGTCTGGCAACGGAAAGCTCAGCTTAAACAACCCTGCGCGGGTGATCTCGGCGACAAAGTTGACACCCAGCACAACCCGTTCGTCTCCCAGCGAAATGACCTGCTTGCTAATGACTCGTACTTCCGGCTCAACTGGAGCGACACGCAGTGCTAAGGATCCTCCATCGGCACCATAGCGATAGACGCGTTGCAGGACCGCTGGTTGGTCGGCGATCATACTGGCGTCAAAATCGCGCAAGTTAACGGCGGACATCTCTTGCGATTCAACTTTTTCGGGTTGAGCGTCCGGTCCAAACGCAATGCCGACGAGCCCAACCTGACCGTTCGCATCGTTGACTTGCAACGGTGCCAGATCGACGTCCGTTGGCAGCGGATCAAGTCCTCGCTGAGTGTTAACCAAAACATTGAAGGGAGCGTACTGTGCAGGCTCTATCTCCAAGTTGAGCTCACCGCTTTCCGCATCAAATTGCCAGGATCCGACGGGGCCACTTACTTCGCTGACCGTCAAACCCGACGGAACGACCACGGTCAACGCACTCACCTGTCCTTGCGACGTACGAATGTGAAGTCGGTGACGTCCGTCAACAACGCCGGGACTGGGGAGATACAAGTTAAGCGCCTCGACGAAGAATTGTGTTTCTTCCATCGTGACGTCACGCGCTTTGGGCTTGAGCAAGATGCTCGCCTTTCCCGGTCCCAATAGCACTTTGGCCTTGGTGGAGTCATCGCCCGCTTCAAGGGCTTCGACACGGACGGCGGTGGGGCTAAGTACATCCCATCCCGCTTCGTCATACGTCAGTTCAAGTTGCTGCACACTTGCGGATCCCGTCAGCACAGGGATGCCCTGCACCGTTTGAACAGCCTCGAGTTGATACTCAAAGCTCGCTTCATAACTTGATGACGATTGGTCCGCATCGGCATCTTCCGTCATCGGAATGCTTACGATGTAGGTCAAACCCAAATTAGGAAGCTCGCGTTTGCTTAAACGTAGGCCCTGCCCTTCAAATCTTGTCAGCACAGCCGGTGCACTTAACAGGACAAACCGGTCGCCCGGTTCACCGGTCAATGTGATGGTTCCCGAAGCGCTTAAACGCGAATCCTCTTGCGTGATCTGCCAAGACTGCTTCACCGAGTTGGCCGAATCAAAACCATCCGCCGCGAACGCACGACCTTGGAGGCAAGACGCTGACAAGGCGATCGCTAACAAAATGGTGGTAGCCGTGGCCGGGCCACCTGGACCTGGTTCCGGATCCGCATCCGGAGAGGATGCGGCAGCGCCTTGCTTCGCGGCTTTCTGTTTCTGACGTTTTTCTCGCCAACTGGTCCAACAGCCCACCACCCAGCGAATGAGATCCCTCACAAGTTCGTAAGCCGGTCGATAAAGGAGCAAGGCTAGGACGGCGGCAAGGAGTCCAAAGAACCACGGTGCGCTCGCTCCCTGCGCAAGCACTCCGAGTGCAACCAACAACCCGGCACCACTTCGAATCGCACCACGGATCACGGCATCCTCTTTGGTGAATGACCAAACGATGGCTGCGATCCCAGCGATCAAAAGGAACGATCCAAGCATCGATAAGTCCACTCGCCAGAGAGGCGTGTTCTTGACCCACAATTCGACCGAATCCCCAGCCGAAAGAACGGGCAGACTGACTTCCAGCGGAGACGGCGAACCGACTTGATCCCAAGCTCGATCCGCAGTGACCACGCATGTGGCAATAGCCGATGCCAACGCGATGATTCCGATCAGACGCAGAAAACCGGACTTGTTGCGAATCGCCAATCCGAACAAAGACAACAGCACGACCAGCGAAATGGAACCAATGCCTCGCTTTGCGACCCAATTGAAACCCGACGGCCGAGTGACCGGGACCGGTGGCTCGACGTTACCGCCGTTGGGCACAAGTAAGTACTGATCATCGCCTGAGACCCGCCACTGAGTCTTAAGGACTGGCGCCAAAACAACGGGTAGCGTCAGCTGAGGATTCGATTGACTGACGGCCGGTTTTCCCAAACGCAAGCGAACTTCAATAGGAATGTTTGGATCGGTACCGCCCGGCAAAGGAATCAGTGTTGCATCTTCGGCTTGTCGTGCCGTGACGACCTGACCGGGTAAGTTATCCCGCAGGTTGTCGTCGACAGAAACTTCCCACAGCTTCACCGGGGCATCAGGCAATTGGATTCGCAAGGTTCGTTGTCCACGTGATTTCACGTAGTAAATGATGTCGGTCACCAACTCACCGTCTGCGGAAACACGACTATTGGCTTCGGAAAATTCGACGACCTGTGTGACGGTTGTTCCCGGCTGAAACCAGTTGACCTTTAAACTCAATTCAAATGGGCGTTCCGTGTATTGCCACGTCCCCAGCGGTGGCGCCGTACTGAGCAATCGAAACTCGGCGGGTAATTCCAATGGATCAAGTTCCAGGATGCCTTCCGATACGGTCACCTCGTTCAGCTCGACCTGCATGGGACTAACGACTTGGATGTATCCTCGTTCGCCTTGCACACCCAAGGGGATGATTTGGCCGGCTTGAAAATTACCCTCATTGGCAGCGGGTTTTTCTTCATACGTCACCAGCAACGTGTACGCCCCCATCACCGGTTGGTGCAGTGACACGATCAGCGTGTCGTCTTCACGTCTCCATGTGCGAACGTCTTGACCCTCGACCATGACATTCCCGAGCGTGGCTGGAACAGTGATTCGCCACTCAGCCACGGGAGCTCCCGTTACGAAGTAGTTAATCAGTGCACTCCCATAAACCGTTTGTTGGCTAAGCGAGTACAGGTGAAAGAGGTCGGCTTGAACGCTGCGTTCGAGCAATTCGATCTGCATGGTCGCGGACCAGCCTGGTTCGCGTATGCGAAACGCGTGCTGCAATCCGGCGGCGGGTTTGGGGAAATACGACAGAGGCTTTTCGACGAGCAACGCGGACTCACCGACGGACATTCGGAATCCAGCTTCGCCCACCACGCCGATATCGCCACGAACAGCTTTGGCCTCGGGAAACTCCAATCTGGGGAGTACCCACGGTCCGGCCGCTGCCGCTTCACTCTTTTCCAGATGCAACATCACCAACTGGCGACCGGCTACGTCCTGGCCAAACATCACTTTCAAGTTACGCAGACCATCCGTCACTTCCGTGCCCGCGATGTGATCGATGACATTTGCTCCGCTGACAGAAACGACGGAGTAGTCATCCGGAATACTGATATCCCACTCGCGGATGGGAGCTTCGCGAATGTCTAACTCGATGTCTGCTTTTATCACGCGGTCTGCCTCGGCCACTTGATACAGGACGACTTGCGAGATATTCACTTCTGGCTGAATACGATCCGCCGCCAAGGTGAAGGCATGATCCGCAGCGGGAAAGCGATAGACGAAAACCTGTCTCGCTTGAATGGCGGCTCCCGGAAACTGCTCTGGAGCCAGCTGCGTTAACCCGCTCAGACCGGTTGGTTCCAAGCGAACCGAACCAATATTGGACAGTCGCAGAAAGCCCGAATGACGGATGGCACCCTCTGGCTTAAGACGTAGGCCATCGACGCGCGTCGGAAACGCATCGAGCGCCGTCTGGCTCCGAACGTGAATCTGGCTGGATCCCGTCATCGGTTGACTGAGTGTGATGCTGAGCTGACGCTCTTCCCCTGAACCTGTTACCTCCCAAGCAACGAGGTTCTCACCTTGCACATCCAGAATCTCGCCCGGACCTTCCAAGGTGATGCTGAGCGAATCAAGCTCACCCTGCAAAATCTGATAGGTAATGCGATGATCTTGTCGCAACAGGCCGGCGCCTAACTGAGCTTCGATCTGCCCCATGGTGGTAAAGAACAACTTCCCTTCACCGGCTTCGCGAGCTGTCTTCCACTGCAGTCTCGCACGACCCGTCGCGGGCAGAAAGCCAATCCAGGCTTCCTCATTGCGGATGGGCACCACCGACTGCTGGTCTCGCTGAAACTCCAAGTCCGATTCGAGTCCGTTAATTTGCAGCGGAACAACAGCGCTCGCAGCGACGGTGAAATCCATCCCTTTGCCATTTGCTTCGACGCCACTCAAGGACGCAACAAAATCGAGTGCGATCGGATAGGTTCCAGCCTTGGGAAACTCCAATCGATAAACCATCCGATCGCCAGACGGAACCAAACGCAACCGATAGTTCGCGTCGCTCGGAACATTGCTGACAGCTGCATTTCCAGATAGGACGATTAAATCTGCACCGTCTTCACTCACAACAGCCGTGCCACGCAACTCAAAATCAACCGACTTGCCGTTCGGATGGACCGTCCCGGTCAAACGTGTCTCATTGAGTTCGACGGGCGACGGTGCGGCACCACTGCGGCTGACCGACAATTGAATTCGACCGCCCGTAGCTGTTTGAAATCGAAGTTGGCTGTCGGTTGATTCCAGCGGTGAAAAACCTTCGGCGACCAAAACAGTTCCTTCCATCTCCGTCGCAAACTTGACCGTCAGCAAGGACGCGAAACCAATCGCATCACCGGGTGCAAGGTGGGTCAAATCCGTCGTCGCTGGAAGCTCCATGTCGGTTGAGGTGATTTCGATGGTCGCCTTCGCTTCGGTCACGTCCTCTTTGAGATGGAGATCCAAAAACCGTTCATCGCCAACTCGCCGCACGGACCAAGACTTCACTTGCTCGCTGTTAACCGCCGTGACTCGGCCCGTTCCCTTGATTCCAAAGCTCAGCGTGTCTGCGTTGCCTTGAACGACTTTGGCAGACAAGTTGATCGACTGCACGATCTTGGTTGGCAGCACATTGGCCACCGCTTCTGCGGATGCCGTGTAGAAGACCGCTGGTTCCGGCAACGTTCCACGAGCTTCCACGACAATGGATCCCGTTCCGTCGCTTCCAATGGAACTATTGATGGAAGCTTGGGGAGTTTCCTCCTGGGCCGAAATGGAAAGACAGAATGCCGCAAGCAATCCGAGCGCGATCAAGCATCTAGTGAGTGGAATCATGGTTTGGACTTGGGAACTTTGGACTACGGACTACGGACTATCAACTACGGACTATCAACTACGGACTAAGCTGTCTTGCTTGCTGGATCATCTGCTGCAATTCATTCACGCGTTGGTTTCGACTCGAAGGAGGAATCTCGGAGACGACGCCAGAGAGTGTCTTCAGGTCAACCGTCTCGGCCATCGCTTCCCCTTTCAGCTTCGTTGCCAACAGGGCAGCGGATCCGGCGATTCGAAGGGACGCGGACGCTTGATCCAATCGTGGAGCGTCGGCTTCGTACGGGATGGGCCAAGTCTTCTCGACCATCTGGCCCGTTGAAAGGTCGCGGAATCGGACGGAAACCATCCCGATGTCTCCGTCACCCTCTGGTTTCGCTTCAAACTGATAGATCGCGACGCCCGCTTCCTCGGCCGCCATTTCCGCCGCATCGACTTTGTCGTTACGGAAGTCTTCTTTCTTCAGGCGATGCTTTTCGAAGCCAAGCAGTTTGTATTGTCCGACACGTTCGGGATTGAACTGCACTTGCACTTTGACGTTCTTTGCTGCCGGCCGAAGGGCACCTGCGATTTGGCGTGCAAAACCATCTTCGACCGCTTCCAATGAATCCAGCAAGTAGTACCGTCCGTCACCTTTGCGTGTCAGGGCTTCGAGGACTTCGTCGTTCAGCCCTTCGGCGCTGATTCCGGCGGCATCAAATGCGATCCCGTTGGAACGCATGGTCGTGATCATTTGAGACAGACTGTTTGGATTTGCATCGCCAAGATTCACCGCACCATCGGTTAACAGAATGATCCGGTTCTGTGCTTGATCTGTTTTTTGCTCGATAGCCTTTTCGAATGCGAGTTGCAAAGCGGCTTCAATATTCGTTCCACCTTCACTCGGAAGATCACGAATGATTTCAAGCAACTGATTGGCATTCGCACCGCTGACTTGGTCGGCCAGCAGTCGCGGTTGACGGGCAAAACTGATCAACGTCACTTGATCGATCGGTTGAAGTTGTTGCGCGAGGGCGGCAAAGGCTCGACGCACGGTCTGTTGTCGATCCATTCGATCCATTGAACCAGAGTTGTCCACCAACAGAGTCAGACGCAGCGGAGTGGTGCCTGATCGGCCTGCGGCGGCCGTTCGCATCGAAACTCGCATCAAGTTGCGTTGCTGCAAGAAGGGATGTGCTGCTTGCTCGATCTGGCAAGCGACTTTCTCACGTTGGCTTGGCATGGGATCGCCGTAATCGAATGCGTTGACAAACTCTTCGATACGAACCTTGTCCGCTTCCGGCCATGAGCCACCGGCGAGAGCGGCACGTGCTAGTTTGAACGAGACATCACTGACGGAAAGCGAGAATGTCGAGAACGCTTCCTCTGCTGCGGAAAGTTCTTTCAGACCCGCGGGTGGAGCCGATTTCTTCGCTTTCGATTTACGGTTGACCGTTTCACGAAACTCCCATTCGTAGCGTTCTCCGTCGAGCAACTCGATACCTTCCATCTCGGATGCTTCGGATGCGGTCGACTGAGCAACGTCTTTCTTCTCTGACTCCTCAATTCTCCGAAGCCAGTCTCGTCCGAGATCTCGCCCATTCAACGCCTTGGCTTCTTCTGGCAGATCAACGGGCCCCAGACTGTCAAGCCACTCGCGATTGATCTTCGTCGACCATTCACCACCCGCTTGATCCTCCAGCTGCGAAGGTTGCAGGAAGAACAGTGAGTTAGATGATGGGACCTGAGGTTTGGTGGGTGGAGTTGGAGTGGGTTCTCGCGAAGGAACATCGAAGAGAGACATCGCCGACTGATTGGATTCATCTCGCACTTGTATGCCCGCCATCAGATCTTCCAAACCGGATTCCGATTGACGTAGCAGTTGTCGCTGCTTGGAAAACTCATCCGCCTGATCGCTCAACTTGGAGAGTCGCTCTTGAAGTTCATCGACTTCTACGATGGAACTCTTATCAACGGAACTCTCACCAGTGGAACTCTCATCAGCTGGTTCGCCTTCCATTTGCAGTGCTCGAATCGACTTGCTTCGAAATCGTTTGGCGAGATCCGGTACGCTCGCATCTCCGAACGTGTCAACTCCGAAGTCGGCAATGACGGGCGTCCCTTTTTCGATCTTGTAGTCAATCGACCTATCAGCACTTGCGAGTGGTTGATTGGATGGCATCGGTAGCTCAATTGCTGCGATATCATTCGATCGCCCACGCTGGAGCGATTCTTGCGCCGCGCGGCTGTTGATGATGCCTTTCGCTTTGCCTTCCGATTCTTGCTCTTCTTCCAAAGTTTCCAGCATCCCTGCGACACGACTCCCTGCGACCTCACCGCTGCTATCCATTTCGATTGGCAACGTATAGTCTCTGCCACTGATCCTACCTTCCGGTCCACTACCGAAATCACCATTGCCGCTGCGATTCATCGGACGCCCCGTGCTACCGTTTTGCACGATTGCTCCTCCTCCTGCGCGACCGAACCCGGCGATATCCCCGGACTGCCCGCCGATTCCACCGCCAGTAGAACCCATGCCTCCCATCGCCCCACCACCGAAACCGCCGCCGCCTGAAAATCCGCTGCGTGCACTCTCAGTGACTTCACCGCCAGCCTGTAACTTTTCATTTCCAGGGACACCGCCCGTGCTCGGTCGTGCATAACCAAAAGCGTCATCCGTCATGATGCCACCATCGGCAAAGATCTTGTCGTCCAGTGCGACACCACCGAAGTCTTCTTCACCTGCCCTGCCGCCGATCATCCCGAACAGGGCGCCCGTTGCTGGAAGCTCGACGTTGGGTTGCTCGACAATGGGTTGCACGACACGTGCGCTTAATGGACTTGAACGAGTTGATCTCTGCTCAGCAATCTCAAGCTTCAAGCTGTCAACTTCATCCAGCAAACCATCGCTATCGAAGTCCACATCACCGAGCGATTTGTTGGCGTCAGCTCCCATCGATAGACCGCGTGCAACACCTTGATTTGCAGCTCGACCATCTTCCGCGAGCAGTTGCTCGTTGCTTTGTTGTGGCACACTTTTCAGGCGATCGAATCGATCCTCGCCACGCTGCTGACCACTGTTTTGCCGTTGAGCTTGTCCTTGACTTTGAAAGGACTCCGAGAATCGACTTCGCACGCGTCGTTCCGGCCGCGCTCCTAATTCCACCTCGGCAAGGTCGGCCGGTTCGCCAAACGGATCGGAACTCGGATCCGGCAGTGTTCCGGCTGCCCCCCAAGGCGTTGATACCCCCGATGGTTTTGTAGACGGCGAAGCTTCAGAAGGAGGCGCCGAAGCTTCCGGTACAGCGCTCATCACAATGGCAACGCCGTCTTCTGATTCACCCTTTTTGGATGACGAACGCGATTCACTCAGCCGCGTGTCCTCGGGAGTGGTGAAGTTAACCGAAGGAAGAGAGAGCTTTGGAGCGACTGGCTGGCTGGAGCCGGCAATGCCCAAACCAAGAGCGTCCGACTCACCACTCTGCGGAAGCTGTTCGCCTGAGCCTACGGAGCGGGCAGCCTGCAGTTCCGCCAGCTCCGCGATCGCTGCCGATCGGGCGGCTCGCAGTTCAGCCGCTTCACGACTCAGTTTGAATTCTGGCCCACTGGGAAAATACTGAACATCATCTTGGAGATAGTACGGACTGGGCATCGTTGTGGTGGGCGCAGCGGATTCGGCCTCCACTCCCAGACTTGCGCGAATATCGGCGAGCGCAGACTGCGGAGTCGACGCTGTGTCATTGGATCCGTACATGGACTCCAGCCCGAGACTCTCTGTCTCCCCGAGCCCCTCCGTCTCCAAGAGTGCGGGCGGACGTCCGAACGAAAATCCATTGGAAGCTGACATTGGACTCTCCGAATCAAAACGGAGCGAATCGTCACCATCCGAGGGCAGATACTCGGCATCCACCATGCTGGTTTCTTCCGTGGGCGAGTACCCCAAATACTCTCCTCCAATATCGATCCCGCCGCGCAAATCGACGCCTGTCATCTCCGTATACCCGGGAATGAGCAGCAGCCAGCCGACCAAGCCGACCGCCATGAACAGCGCAGCGACGGACATGACTCGTCGCATGATCATTGCCCAGTCGCGAGTCTCGGATATCGGACTGACCGCCAATCGAACGGACGAATCGGGAACCGCGCGGCCCTCGATCGCTGCGATGACCTTGGCTCGCCTTTCCTCCGGCAACTTCCAATCGTCCTCTGGCATCGTGCTATCTCCCGCGCCCACTTCCTCCATCAGCGCATGCACCGATTTCATTTCTTCCAAGAACGCTTGCAGCTCGGGCCGCTTTTCGATCAGCCTTTGCAATTCATCACGTTCAAAGTCGGACGCTTCGCCCAGCACCATGGCGACCAGGCGAGCTTCGAGCTCAGAATCGATTGAGAGACGACGCGGTTCTTCGTTCATGAGTTTTCGTCCAATCCAAGTGGACGTAGCTTTCGGGCGAGCTCTTTCAAGATGTGGTGTAATCGATAGCCGACGTTTCCGACACTCAGTCCCGTCTGGTCGCTGATGTCGCGATACTTCAAGCCTTCGAAATACTTCAATTTCACCAGTTGTTGATCGGTATCATCGAGTTCCTGCAAGGACTCACGCAGTGCGCCTGCAGCTTCCATTTGCATCAGCGTGGATTCCGGAGAATCCGGCTCGGTATCAGCGGGCGGCGCTTCACTTTCTTGATCAGCCAGGATTTCCCGTCGGTGATCGCGAAGGTGGTTGTAGACTCGATTTCGGACGCTCCGAAACAGCCACGCTTTGGGTGAGTCGATCTGGTCCCATTTCACGTGGAGCTGCAAAAACACCTCTTGAACAATCTCTTCCGCGACCGCGCGTCGCCCCACCAATGAAAAGGCATAGCGCAGCAACGGAGTCTCCTCTGTGTCAAACAGAGACTGCACCGTGTGCTCACACACTGCCGGATCACCGGGCCGGTTGAGTTGCGGAGACGGTTTCAACATTCACTCTGCACGCTGCGCCAGGCTTCAAACGCTCTATCGATGAAGACCCGGCTGGAATCGATTTATTAGGAAGTTTGAAAAAAATCTTTCTTACATGGCCTCTGGCGCGATGCTCGTGTGCGGCCGAAGGCAGCCTCCCCACTGGTCCCGCAGCCCATTCCTGGCTGGGCTTACTCCAAATCGAACGACCGGCGAAAAAAGGCGTCGGCAGCTTCAACCATCTCGTCAAACCACAACTGCTTACCCAAAAACGGATGTGGGGCATCCGCAATCACCGTCAAATCACTGGCGATCCCCAGTTCGCTCATCCGCCCACGAAATCGCGCGGCCTGTGTGCTCGGATCATCCTTTCCGCCGGTGATAAACCAGCATGGCGGATCACCTTGATCGAGATGAAACAGTGGCGAGGCAAGTCGATAGGTGTCAGGTCGCTGCTGCTGGGAACCGCCCAGGAATTGACGCCAGATTTTGCCGCGCTCGTCGATCGCGGAAACTTCGCGAATGCGCTCCGACAAAAAATCCGTCTGAGCACCCATCGGCACGGCAGCCTGGATCGTGCTGCTGAACCCGGCATATCCGCCATCACCCTCAAGTGACTCGACTCCGCTCGACGAAGCCAAGAGCGCCGTCAGATGCCCACCCGCGGAAAGTCCGATCGCACCGATCTTATCTGAATCGATGCCATACTTCGAAGCATTTGCCCGCAAGAAACGAACGGCCGCTTTGCAATCGTGGATCGCAGCCGGAAACGGAGCTTCTCCACTGAGTCGATAAGAAATCGTCGCCGCAACGTATCCGCGAGTCGCGAGAGCCTGAGCCACTTTCGCATGACTCGAACGGTTGCCCTTGGACCAACCACCTCCGTGAATGCAAACGACCGCCGGCAATTCGCCCCAAGCCTGCTTGGGCCGGTAAAGATCCATTTCAAGCGTCCGCTCGCCGTAACGCGCGTACGTCACGTCCCGATCCACGTTCAATTCGTTCAACTGTTCGCGCGAAATGGACGTTCGCGTATTGTCATCCGCACGCGGTAAAGCTTGTCCAGCCGGTCGAGCATCCCGCCGCATCTCTTCTTGAAACATCACGGCCATACCACGCAACTTGCGCGAGATGTTGCCGTTGCGGACCGGATTCGTTTCTCCGGGATCTTGTTGCAGATTGAAGAGTTCAAGCGTTGGGTTTAGACGCAGTTTCCATTCTCGCCAGCGAACTGCGGCTAACGCGCCTTGGCTGCCGTGATAGAAGAAGGCATTGTTGTATTCATGTCGTTGGATGATGGACGACCATTCACCACCCGGCGTGAACGTTCTTCTCAGCGGGACATCCGCGTTCAATGATCGCCTCAGCCCCGGCGCGGGAACGAACTTCGATTCTCCTTGAAGAAGTGGAGTGATATCGCGTCCATCGATCACACGTCCTTCCGGAACGCGAATGCTTGCCAGCGATGCGATCGTCGGATACCAATCCATCGCGCGGACGACCGTGCCGCTTTCAACACCCGACGAAAGACCGATGCCCGGCCCCCAAGCGATCGCTGGAACCCGAATGCCACCTTCAAACGTCGAAAGTTTCCGTCCGCGAATTTTCTGCTCCGGTGTCCGTCCCGGTCCGCGTCCGTTGTCGGATGCATAAATCACCAGCGTGTTGTCAGCGATTCCCAGTTCGTCCAGCGAGTCCATCAACCGGCCGACGTGATGATCAAGCTCCTGAATCGCATCGCCGTACTCGCCCCATTCAGAACTCCCGCGAAATGCTTCGCTGACACCAAGCGGATTGTGCAGCATCGTGTGCGGCAGGTAGAGAAAGAAGGGACGATCGCGTTGCTCCCTCATAAACGCAATCGCTTCATCGGTGTAGACGCGCGTTAGCTCGGCGGGATCGGCCGGTCGCTTGACGACTTCACCATTGCGAAGCAGCGGCACGCCACCCCGTTCTTGGAAATACACGACCTCAACGGGATCCAAGTTATGCAACAAACCAAAGTAATGTTCGAAGCCTTGGTTGTGCGGCAAAAACGGTTCGTGAAAACCCAGGTGCCATTTTCCAATGCAGGCCGTTGCGTATCCGTTGTCGCGTAGCAGTTCAGCGAGCGTCAATTCACCAGGATGGAGACCTGTGTTGGAATCGGCACGATGGACCCAGATGTGATTTCCAACGCGTCGCGGGTAACACCCGGTCAGCAATCCAGCTCGCGATGGACTGCAAATCGGTGCCGCCGCGTAATAGTCCGTGAATCGCAACCCCTCGCTGGCAAGCTTGTCGATTCGAGGCGTCTTGACCTCCGTCGCACCGTAGCAGCCTAAATCATAGTAGCCCTGATCGTCGACGAAGATGAATACGACATTGGGTGGATCACCGGTGGGGTTACCCGTCGGGTTACCCGCGTGGGACGAAACAAAGCCTGCCACAAAGTAGATGCAACAACACACCCAGCATCTGAACGCACTCATCCGCGTTGGACCCAAATCAGGAGAGGGAGAAAGGAGAGATCAATCATAAACGGTCCCCCATCAGCTCGCGTGCTTCCGTCCTTAAGAAACTTCTTTTCAAGAAAAACTGCGGACTTGCTAACCATTTGTCGCGAAACGGCTAGCGGTTGTCTTTGGGCGGGTGCAGAAGCACGCAAACACACCTTCCGATAACCCGGTTTAGAGCACGAGTGCGTCATAGAGCGAACGCGGTTATGGAACTGCGCCCAACTGTCGATCTTTGGATGGATTTCTCATGCGGTCGAGTCCAATCAAAACCTCCAGCGAACCTTCGCGACACGAATGGTTCCCGTTCCCATGTCCCCACTGCGCGCAGTCGCTCAAAGTGGATTCCCGTCTGGCCGGCAAGCAGGTGCGATGCCCGAAATGTGAAAAGCTGACTCGCGTTCCCGCATCGACGGGCCAAGCTGCGTCAGCGATTCATCCGGCATCCGATACGGACCAACCGAAGCAGACGAGAGCCGAGCCTGTCAAAGCACAACCGATGAACCTTGCGTGCCCGGGCTGTGGGATTCGCCTAAGCGTGAAGAGACTTAAGACACCAGGTATGGCGACGTGTCCGAAATGCCAAGCAAGCGTGCCGATTCCGGCCTCACGACACGTGACTTCAACCGGCAAGACAACGCAACCTGTTTCCCAGGTGAGTCCAAGCTTGCAGGACGCTTCGCTTGTTTCACCAACGATTCGAGAGGACGAAGCGTGTGACCTCGGTCAGCTGGAGATTGGTCCGATTGCCTCACCCGCTGATTCCTTTCGTCACTCGTCGACTCCTCCAAAGCAAACTCGGCGGCCAGCGAACGTTATACTCACCTGGATCAATCACCACCGTTGGATCACATTGATCCTTGGTTTAAACATGATCCCGCCGCTGCTCGCGTTCAAGTTTCCGCCAGCTCTCGTGCTGAGTCTTTTCAACCTACCAGTCGGTCTGGTGATTATCGGGTTGCTGTTCGTGCCACGCCAACATCTCGTCAAACGTTGTGGTGGGGCATTAAAAGGGATGATGGATGGATTCGGCTCACAAGTTGCACGGGTCGGCGCCGGAGGCATTGGCTTAATCGTCCTCGCCGTATGCGCGAAAGCACTGCCTCGTGTTTTTCATCGGGCGGGAAACAATCCGAATCTCAACTTCGATATGTCGGGAGCCTTGCCCGCGCTTCTTGGCGTCGCCGGTACACTGCTTGCGTTTGTCGTGATCATCGCGATCGGAATAACGCTTTGGAGGGTGATGGGGATCGCTCGAGTCCTGGCTGCTGGTTATTGCCTTCAGCTCACCGCCTTTTCTTTCTTACTTACCATCGGCGTAATCGCGAATGACAACTCCTGGGCATCCTTCGCGTCAAACGAACGGAATGCTCCAACGCTGAACGCTAGCCCGGACTCGTTCACAACGATGGATCCGTACACCGCTCGCGACCGATGGCGGCAAAGACGAGAGACGAACCGTCATTCGGAATCACGACAGCAACCGATCGATGTCGAAGCGTCCGCATCGACGGAAGCACAGATGGCTGCTCGAATCGATTTGTTTCGAGAACGAAACACGGCTGAAAAAACCGTCGTGCTAAGAATCTTGCGTTCCAACCCAAACGATTCCCCACGAGAGGTTCGCTCAGCCCTACAGTCAACGCTTCGTTTGCGGCAGCATTTCTTTGGTGTCTTCGACGACCAGTGTCTTCTGTTGTTTGCCTATGACGGACCCGTCACCGAAATTGTCGATCAGTTAACCAACGGCAAAGTGGTTCGATCAGACGCAGACAAACGCACGATCGAATTCCACATGGATCCGCTGTAGAAGTGCAATCATGTATCGATGGTCGTATCAGAGTCATCAAGACGAGACGTACGCCTACATAGTTGCCGATCGCTCCGCCGATCGTAGCGGTTCCGTTCTGTCGTCATGCGGAGCATGACCTACTGCTACATAGTCGCCGATCGCTCCGCCGATCGTAGCGTTCCGTTCTGTCGTCATGCGGAGCATGACCTACTGCTACATAGTCGCCGATCGCTCCGCC
>JBCDEM010000019.1:0-148890 GCA_039179795.1 Planctomycetota bacterium
GAATTGAATGCCGATACTTCTGCTTCCGGTGGTGATATCTTCCTTGCGAATCTTCAAGGCGATCTTCGCGTCGGTTTGATCACTGCGGGAACCAGTGCAACGGTCGATTTGGAAACGAGCGGTGCGATCGTTGACGCGAACGCTGATGATCAACTCAATGTTTTGGCTGGCGTAATCAACCTGCAAGCGGCGAGTATCGGTTCAGTTGATAATGCGTTCGATGTGTCGGCTGGTCAGGAATTGAATGCCGATACTTCTGCTGCCGGCGGCGATATCTTCCTTGCGAATCTTCAAGGCGATCTTCGCGTCGGACTGATCAATGCGGCAACCAGTGCAACGGTCGATTTGGAAACGATCGGTTCGATCGTTGACACGAACGCTGATGATCAAGTCAATGTTTTGGCTGGTGTAATCAACCTACAAGCGGCCAGTATCGGTTCGATTGGCAACGCCTTAGATGTGTCTGCTGCACAGGCACTCAATGCTGATACCTCTACTGCCGGCGGGGATATGTTCCTGGCAAATCAGCAGGGTGACCTCCGAGTCGGTCAACTCCGCGCCGGTAACGTTGCGACGATCACGTTGGATTCGAGTGGTCAGATTGTTGACGCCAATGCTGATGATCAAATCAATATTGAAGCGGGTGTGATTAACCTGTTGGCTGCTGGTGTGGGTTCCATTGATAATCCCCTGGATGTGTTCGCTGTTGAGAAAGTGAATGTCGACACCTCGACCGTCGGTGGCGATATTTTTCTCGCAAATCTTCAGGACGTTCTTCGGGTTGGTGATTTAGATGCGGGTGTCGGAAGCATCAGCCTGCAAGCTGTCACTGTCCAGTTGCACCAGTCAGTACTGACAACGCAAGGTGGTTCGGTCCGAGTGGATGGGCCAACGACGATCCAAGGATCTGTTTTGATTCAGACCGGCGACCCTGTATCTACCGTTGATGCTGGTGATGTGCAGTTTACGGACATCATTCGCGGATTTGATGGCCAGTCCGATACGTTACAAGTCGATGCACGCAGCGGTGGCGTGGACGGATTGGTTGAGTTACTCGGTCCGATCGATCTAAACGGTCTAATGGTCGATGGCCGACAGATCGTTTTGGAATCTGTTTCGGTTGCGCAGGGCGACGTCGTTTTGCAAGCGAGCGAAATCCAGCTCATCGGCGAAACGATTCAGACGCTCGTTACCGGAGACATCTTCGTCGAAGGCATACTTGTATTGCCAGCGGGAGATTCAGCGATTGCTGCAGCTGGTCGCGTTCAACTGACTTCACCTGTCCGCGGTCAATTCGGAACCGGTGACCTCTCGGTTACGGCAGGGTCGGAAGCCCTTTTGGAAGGACCCGTCGAAAATATCGATCGCTTAACAGTGGTCGGAGGCCAGCTGGCTCAATTCGATGGATCGGTTTCGTTATCAGGTGACTTTGACGTTACGGCTGAGAACATCCAGATCAACGCAAACGTCTCCACGACCGCTGGGTCAACGGCCGGTCAGGTTCGATTGCAGGGCGAAACACTGATTCAGATACGCAATGAAGCTGTCGTTGACTCCGGTGATGCATCGATCCGTATTAATGGCGGTGGAGGCGAGATTGATACGACCGAATCCACGTTGCAAACAACTGAGACTGATTTAGCCATTCTCTTTGAAAACACTTCGCGGTTAACGTTGGGGACGCTCGAAGCCAGCGTGGGCCAAGTGGTGATGGGAGTGAGTCGTGATCTGACGGGTGAGATAACACAGTCGATCGGATCGACCGTTTCGATTGATCGTTTGGTCGTCAGCAGCACAGAACAGATCAATCTTTCCAACAGCGGGAATGATGTACGTGTCATTCAGCGGATCGAAACGTTTGGTGAGGTGACGATTCGAGATGAAGTGGATGACTTGGCAGTGATCGCAATCGATGCGAGCGCGGCAAACATTACTCTCTTTGCGTCGGGAATGATCTCTCTTTCCCAAAGCGCGATAACGACCGATGGCACCGTTCGTTTAGAAGCAGGAGGTCAGATCATTGACGGTGATAATAGTGAGGAACTGAACATCGAAGCTGGGATCGTCAATCTGCAGGCGGCTGGTATCGGCTCGGTCGGCAATCCGTTGGACATCTTTGCGATCCAGCAATTGAATGCGGATACGTCTGCTACCGGTGGAGATGTTGTGATCGCAAATACTCAGGGTGATCTCCCCCTGGGTCAATTAAACGCCGGCGTTGGCAACATCGATTTGCTCGCGGGTGACGATGTCCTTCAAAGTGATGGTCAGTCTCTCGTCGTGGCAGATGATCTCAGCATCGTTGCAAGAAACGCGGAGGCTGATGGCCTCGAAGCGATTCGTTTGAATACGAACGTCAGTGATTTTCAAGCTTCCGTACTCGGAGCGAATCGTGGTGACATTCGTTTAGTCGAGCAGGATTCCCTTCACTTGGCGTCTTCAAATGAGCTGGGTGATGAGATCGTTGAAACGAGCAATGGTCAGATCATTGTTGTGGCAACGGAATCGATTACGGTCTCGGATCATTCGGTGGGCGATGACGGTTTGGACCGAAAACAAGATCCGGAATTGGTCGCACGTGGCCTCAATGGAAGGATCGATCTTGAAGTTCTTAGTCCGACAGGTTTCATTGAACTCGATGAAACGGCGCAACTGGTAGCTGAGCAAAAGACTCCCGACGCGGTATTTGATGAGGCCGTCAGTCAAACCACTCCGCCAGCGATCGAACTGGAACGAGACGATCGCGCGGTGTTTATCCAGGCAGATTCCGTTCGGTTTGGCTCGCAGATCGAGATTTTTACTGGTGTGGACCAAGGAACAGCCCGCGTGTTCGCACCGAGACCGTTGGGTCTCGAGCCGCCTGGTGAGAACGAACCATTCCCGGATACCGATGAAGTCGGTGATGGAGGCTCTGCCTTTTTCGTCGCGAGTTCTGTGCGCACAACGCTTCTTGAGCAAGCGCTTGTGAACGATGCGACTGGCACATTGTCTTTGGACATTGGCCAAACGGGTGAAAAAGGTCTGACGATCGACATTGATTGGGGAGCGCCAACGGAACCGGGCGAACCAGGGGAGCCCGAACGATTCCAACGCATTGATGGTGTCGATGCAGATCGTCGAACGGATGTTGATCAAGACGGAAACGTCGTAGAACTCGATGTATCACCGCAAGCACGTTTGAGTGTCGAGCATCTCTACAGTGAAGCGAACATTCTTGACAGTGAAGCGAATGGCAGGCCTTCGTCCACCGATCCATTCATTGTGCTGTTTTCCGTCCGCCATCACGCTTCGATCCTCGTGTTAGCGGCGGACGTGCAACAGGGTGATGCGGTGGAATTGGATACGCCTGGAGTGATCTCATCCACGGACGATCCACTCACTGAGGCGTTCGAGAATGGTCGAGCCAATTTCCTCATTCCCAACCTGACGATTCCAGTGGATTTCGTTCCGGTGCGTGATGTGATTCCGGAAATTGAGACGATGGAAGTTGTCGTGCGTTCAGAAACAAGCATCGAGTTTGTCCAACCCAACTTGGAGACGACCGAATTCAGTATCACGCCGATCGTCGTACGCGATGAGTACTTCCAGATTCGCGCATTGAATGCTGATCCAACGGGAGAGGATCTGGCGGTTCAACGGTTACCCGATGACATCCTGTCGGGTGACAAGATCAGAAACCTGCTCAGTCGTTTGCCCGACGGCAGCTACGAAATTGAGTATGTCTTGGGTGACACAACGCGGCGAACGATTTTCCGCGTGGAGATTCGAGATGGTCAGGCGACGATCCCGAGTGAAACACTCGATGAGGGTGTTTTGAGACTCCAAGAGATTTACGGAGATGAATCCTCGGATTCCCAGGATGATGCGAATGTTGGTCGGGAGTCCGATGCTGATCCCGAGCTTGAGACCGATGAAGCGTTGGGGGTCGAAAACCAATCGGACGCCGAACCATTGCCGGTTCCGACGGGAGACGATGGCGTTGAAACGGAGAACCTGCCATCGGAAGCGATTCCCGATATCGACGATCAGACGTTGCTACCGAAGCAAGGTGATTTGTTGCCGTTGATTGGAATCAGTACGCTAACAGCAACCGGTTACCGACGCGGAAAGCGGTCGCGATTCTCACGTGCTTCTGCATTTTCAAAGCGATGGGGATCTCCGGAGAATCACGCTTGAGAATTGGTAGTTTTTCACTTCACTTTAAGATCGCGAGAAACGAATTGGATCGTGAGATCGCATCTCAATACCCGCATACGCTTGCCTAACCATCATGGCGAAACAGCATCCTCAAGACGAACCGAAGCCAGAATCGAATGATGATTCGCAACTCGAGTCACAACGCGACATGAGTGATGATGCGGCTCGTGACAACGAGGAGACACTGCAATTCGATTCAGATTCACCGACGGGTGAGACAACCATTCTTCCTGTCGATAGTGAGGAAGATGCATCGATTCAATTCGAAGACGCAGATGCTTCAAAGACGATGCCGACGAGTGGACCGACTGTCAAAATCGGTAAGACGATTGATATGGCTTCGGAAGCGGACGATGTGGAAAAGACACTCCAAGATGCATCTGAGATGACTCTGCAAGATACGTCTGAAAAGACTCTGCAAGACTCATCTGAGAAAACGCTGGACCTTTCAACGGAGATCCTAACGAACGTAGATAACGAGAAGACTCTCGACGCGCATGCCATCGATCAGACCATGGACATGGAGTCTTCGGAGGCTGACCTGAGCTTCGATGACCATGGTGATTCCGATCGCCGAGGGAAGACACAGGTGACGGTTCGAGCTGGCGGTTCGGATCCGACGGTACGCGATGGAGATTCGTTCTCGATTCAGGCTGGCGGCGATCGATCGATCATGGTTAGCAGCAACGTTGGGGCTACGGTCAATCCGCGCGATCTACCCGCCGAGGATCTAGCAGCTTGGAATTCGGAAGTGGGTGAGATACCGCCACCGATGCCGCCGGCGATTGAACGCGATCTGTCAGATCATCACACGGCAAGTCTACGGCAGTGTGAAGTCACGGATATTGAAGCGAAATCGGCAGCTCAAGCTCAAGCTCATGCGGAAGCGGAGTATCGACTCGTTGGAAAGCTCGGCCAGGGCGGAATGGGCGACGTCTATATCGCCAAGCAGGATTCGTTAGATCGTCTGTTGGCCGTCAAAGTGATCAAGCCCTTAAAGGGACGCCGACGGGCACAGTTGATCCGGGACGGAAAGCTCGAACAGATCGAGGAAGAACGACAAAAGCAGTTTCTATCTGAAGCAATTGTTACGAGTGACTTGGATCATCCCAATATCGTGCCCATCCACGATGTCGCGCTGACTTCGCGGGGAGATCTCTTCTACTCGATGAAACGTGTCGTGGGCACGCCGTGGTCAGATGCCATTCGAAAGAACACACGCGACGAAAACTTGGAGATTTTATTAAAGGCATGTGATGCGGTTGCGTTCGCTCATACCCGTGGTGTGATTCATCGCGATATCAAACCAGAAAACATCATGCTGGGTAAGTTCGGTGTCGTGATGGTGATGGATTGGGGGCTGGCTCTACCCACATCTGATTATGAGAAACAGGATTCGATCTACTTAAGCTCAGGTCTGGGTGGCACACCGGCGTTCATGGCACCTGAATTAGCAACGGGACCGCTCAAGGCGATCGGCCCGGCGGCGGACGTTTATCTCCTTGGTGCGACGCTGTACATGATCATTACGGGCAAAGCGCCACATCAGGCGAAAAACGTAATGGATTGTTTGAGGGCGGTGAAATCCAACACGATTCGTCCCGTCCCACAAGAACAGCAAGGCGAGTTGTTGGACATCGCTTTAAAAGCGATGGAGACCGACCCGAAGGATCGCTATCCCGATGTTTCCAGTTTCCAACAAGCCATTCGAGACTATCGTTCGCATGCGGAGAGTATCTCACTGGCGATGCGAGCTAGCGAAGATTTAGAGGCGGGAACAAAAGATCGTTCCTATGCGGACCTTTCTCGTGCCGCGTTTCGATTCGAAGAAGCGATTCGATCTTGGCCGGGCAATAGGCGAGCCACAGAAGGATTGGAGCTGACCCGTACGACACATGCTCAGTTGGCCTTGGAGGGTGGCGACTTCGACTTAGGATTGTCGCTCCTGAACGAAGAGAGCGCAGAACATGAACAACTGATCCGTCAGTTACGCAAGTCGATCCAAGAACGCGATTCGCGGCAATCGCGTTTGCAAGCGATGCGTCGCGTGGCCGTTGCCATGTTGGCCTTTATTTTGATTGGTGGCGGTGTCGCGCTAGCGTTAATCAACAACGCGAGGAGTGTTGCGGAGAATGCGCTCGGGCGAGAGAGCCTCGCACGTCAGGCTGAAGAGAAGGAAAGGGTCAAAGCCGAAAACGCGGCCGCGGCGGAGAAGGCAGCGAAGGTTCAAGCCGTGGCTGCCAAAGAAGCAGAGACTGCCGCCAAGAATGACGCTATCGCTGCGAAGGAGGATGAGACTAAGGCGAAGTTGGAGGCGATCGCAGCTAAGGCTGCGGAAACCGACGCGAAGCAGGCGGCCGAACGAGACCGCGACAAAGCTAAAGCGGCCGAAGAGCAAGAAAAAATCGCAAAGCTTGCTGCAGAAAAATCACGTGATGAAGCACAAGAATCACGTGATAAAGCTCGCATCGCGCAGGCAGTGGCTGAACGTGAGCGCGAGCGTGCTCGATATGAACAGTACGTCTCGATGATTGGCTTGGCGAAGGCTCGACTGGATCGGAATGAAGCAGATGGCGCGCGGGATATCTTGAATCGTCTGAGGACTTTAAAAGCTTTTAAACAACAAATCAATCGTTGGGAATGGCGATGGCTTTGGCAACAGGCCAACCAATCACAATCCACCGAGTCCATTTCAGATTCCGCGGTCGATTTGGCGACTTCCCCCAACGGTGAATTCGCCCTGGTGGTACTTGCGGACGGCGGTCTGCAGAGACTGACGTTGAGTCGTGAGTTCGAACTGTCTCGCCCTACGGTTTTCGCAGACGGTGCGCTCGCCGAAGACAAGGCCACTTGCGTTGCCATCGATGTTTCGGGCCAAACGATCGCGGTCGGCACACGCTCTGGTGATGTGTTGATCCTCGATGCCGCCGGATCGTTGCTGCGAAAGGCTGCCGCGCATACAAGCCGTGTGAATGACGCTCAGTTTACAAGCGATGGATTGTTGGTTACCGGTTCAAGCGATCGGACGTTAAGAGTCTGGGATCCTCAATCGGCTGATGCTCAATCCGCGATAGATGGAGAGACTTCTCAAGCCGCTTATCATCTTTCGGCTGTTCGCCAAATCGCAGCCGCGGGAACACGTGAAGAATTGCGGGTGGTAGCCGCTGTGTCGGAGAATACGAACGGCCGGATTGCTGTTTGGGATGTGACATTCAAACCAACCGAAACGACTGGGGATTCAGTCGGCAAGATTGAATGGGAACGCTCGGGAACGATGACCTCCCATCGCGCACCTGTTACTGCCGTTGCGATCACAGCGGATGGTCAATCGATTGCTTCGGGTGATCTTGGCGGGCATGTTTTTGTCTGGAATCCATCGAAGGCAGACTCGATTGACTACAAACAGCAGATACTCGATGCAATCGATCTGGTGAACACGGAAGCGGAAGAGCGACTAGAAGCGATCGAACCTGCCGACATGATTCGATTGGTCGATGGCTCGTTGGATCAAAACGCGGATGATCGCACGTCCCGAATCGTTGCAGCGCATCGCGACGCCATCCGTTCAGTGAGGTTTAGTCCCGACGGCAGAAGTATTGTGACAGCATCAGATGACTACACGATCAAGCTCTGGGATTCGAAACCAGCTCAGCTTGTCCAGACACTCAAAGGACATGGGGGCTGGGTCGTTAGTGCTGATTTTCTGCCAGCGGCTGAGACGACCATCCTCTCCGCATCGAACGACGCGAGCGTACGGACTTGGGTTTCAGGTACCTATGTCGGGGCTGCCGTTGTCAACCAGTTCAGCGATGAGCAGGATCGACAAACGCAGGCGCATGCCGATGAAATTGTGGCGGCTGTTTTTTCCGCCGACGGGCAAAAAGTCGTCACTGCGAGTCAGGATCACACGGCACGCATCATGCGGGTCGATCCAAAAAACTTCACCTTCAAGCAGAGTGTGCGGCTGGAGAATGAACTGTTGGATGAGGGTTCCGCGTTCGTCGCAATGTCGCTCGGTTTGGATCAATCCTCCGAGCGGCTTTTCATTGGAAGTGCCGACGCAACGATCCGTGTTTGGGATTTGATGCAGGGGACGCAGCTAAACGAGATTCGAGGGACAGGCCTGAATACTTCATTCGCTGTTTCTCAAGATGGCCGATTCCTTTTGACAGGTTCCAGCGATCCAAAGGCGAAGGCGTTGCTTTGGAAGATCGACGCCGATACAAACGCACCGCCCATCTTGCTACATCAATTGGGGGCTGAGCAACATGATGAGGCTGTCACGGCTTTTGCCATTTCTCCTGATTCCAAGCAGCTGTTTACGGCCGATCGGACTGGGCGAGCCTTCCTTTGGGATCGCGAAACTGGAAACGTCATCGATCCTCCGATCAACGCGGTACTTGGTTTTCGAGTGAACGCAGCCGCGTTTTCACCGAATGGCAAGGAGCTACTGATCGCTTCCGATAACAAACAGGTCACCATTGTCGACATCGCGGGGGAAAAGGATGACACGTCGCTGCCTCACGACGGAATCGTGACCCAATTAATGTTTGTGGGCGAGTACCTGCTGACGATCAGTGAAGGCGAAGAGGGAGACGAACGTTTTAGCGAGGCGAGCTTCTGGGATCTGAAGAATAGGCGTCGCGTCACATTGGATCGCGTCGCAAATCCGCTCGTTCGAGACGATCAGGATTCGGCTCGGGGGCAGGTGATCTCTTCTGTTTGGTTTGATCAGGAATCGGATCGCGTCGTTGTCAGTCGAGCCTCCAATGATGGATCCGCATCATCGGTCAAGCTGTTCGAAGTCGATCCGTTGAGACGACGTCTCGATCAAAACGACTTGGATGGTGCTACGCGATTCACACGCTCATTTGCGTTACCTTCCGTGCTTGGGTCGGCGCAAGCGGTGATGCTGATGAGTGAAGATCGTTTGATCACGATGAATCGAAATGGAGGTTTTCAATGGAGCTTGAAATCACAGCGGCTTTTAAAGAGCTATCGCCCTCACGCAACGTTGACCGAGTCAGCGTTCTCACCGGATGGGAAATACGTCGTGACTGTCAGCCGTTCCTTGAAGATCTGGGATGCCGATACGGGTAAAGCACTCGCCAAGCTGGAATCGTCTCGACCCATTGAGACGGTTCAATTCGCGCCGATGCCGATCAGCGAACAAGACTATGTGTTGGCGACTGGTGATGTGGATGGCAACGTCGCGCTATGGAAGTGGGACCCGGTGCAGAAACAAGTCAAGCTGATCCGCGAATTGGTGGATTCAACCGCTTCGACATCGGCGACACGGGTTCGGAGCGTTCGTTTTTCACCGACCGCAGAGCAACTGTTCGTCGTGGGAGAATCCGGGCGTTGCCAGATTTGGAGCACAACGACAGACGATCCACCGAAAACACTGCTCGCACCGGATGTCGACTTTC
Source organism: Planctomycetota bacterium (assembly GCA_039179795.1). Classification (GTDB taxonomy): domain Bacteria; phylum Planctomycetota; class Planctomycetia; order Pirellulales; family Pirellulaceae; genus Rubripirellula. The sequence continues at coordinate 9,627 of JBCDEM010000019.1, forward strand.
TTTGTGGAGCAATTTCCGCAGATGGATTCGTGTTTGCTGCCGGCGCGGAAGATAAGGAAGTTCGAGTTTGGAGACTCGATGAAGAAACGTTGCAACCGCCGGTCACATTGGACGGACATGCCGATGCGGTAAACGGTGTTGTTATTTTGGGCAGCCTTGAAGATGGCATTCGAGTTGTCACGGCTTCTTCCGATGACACCGTCCGCGTTTGGGACCCAAGGCTAGATGTCGTGACAGAATCGAGTGAATCGCCGCGGGGGCGTGAGATCGTTTCGCTTCGTCAGCACGCCGGCAACGTTACATCCGTCGACGCGACTCGCGACGGCAGTCTGTTGATGACGGCCGGTCGGGATGGCAAAGTCATTCTTTGGCCAGCGAAACCACCGCCGGAAAATCTGTTTGCTCCCGAATGAACCAATGCAACTTAGGCAGCGCGTAGTTGCTTTGATGCTTGCAGTTGTCCGTCTTGCATGCGGTGACAAACATCGGCACCCGCTGCAATCGAATCGTCGTGGGTGATCATTAAGATCGTCAGTCCATCGACCTCGTTAAGCTCGGTGAGTAGCTTCAAGATTTCTTGGCCGGTTTCGGTGTCCAGGTTTCCAGTCGGTTCGTCGGCCAAAAGTAGTTTCGGGCTGGTCATCAATGCGCGAGCGATCGCCGCACGTTGCATTTCGCCACCGCTCATCTCCGCTGGTCGGTGCTTCGCCCGATGCAACAATCCGACTCGATCCAGCATGGCTTCCGCATAGGTGCGGGCTGCTTTGCGATGCCGAAAATAGTTCCAAGCGGTTCGCCCGATCATCAACGGCGCCAAAACGTTTTCAACGGCCGATAACTCTGGAAGCAAGTGATAGAACTGAAAGATGATTCCGATATCGCGATTGCGGTATTCGTCGCGTCGCGCTCGGGATGCGTTATCAATTCGTTCGCCCGCGAAATAGATCTCGCCGCTATCGGGTTGATCCAGTGAAGCGAGTAAGTGCATCAGTGTGCTTTTGCCGCTTCCACTTCGACCCACCAGTGCCGTCACCACGCCAGGCGTGACCTCGAGGTCCAAGCCTCTGAGAACAGGGACCTCGATGCGGTCCTTGTGAAAGCTCTTGAAGAGTCCGGTTGCCGAAAGGACGGTTGGATCACTCATTAAAAATCCTGTCTTTGGGGTCTGATGGCGACGGCAGGAGACGGTCTTGGATTATTCAAAACGAAGCGCTCGGACCGGATTCATCCTCGCCGCTCGGATCGCTGGCAAGACGCTGGCGATGACTGCGATGGCAACGGCGCCCGCCATCACCCATGCCATCGTCCATGGATGAACGATCGTGGGGATCTCCGAGAAGTAATAGACGGTTGGATCGAAGACTTCTTGACCGGTGATCTTTTCAATCACCGCGGCGATTTCGTTGATGTTGGCGACAAAAATCAAACCACCAATCAGGCCAGCACCACTGCCGACAAATCCCAACATCAATCCGTAGCTTAGAAAGATGCTCATGACACCCTTGCCTGATGCACCCAGTGCTTTCAGCGTCCCGATATCTCGTGTTTTTTCAACAACGATCATGAAGAACGTTGCCAGAATTCCGAATCCGGCAACGGCGATGATTAGAAACAATAGGATGTTGAGGATGGTTGTTTCCAATCGGACAGCTGCCAACAACGGCCCTTGCATGTCACGCCATGTGCGAATGTTGTATGCGAATCGTTCCGGCGGAAATCGATCACGCAGAGCGTCACGTACGGCGTTCAGATTCGCGCCTTCGGCGAGCTTCAATTGGATCGTCGTTACGCTGCGGACGCCTGTTTCGGGATCGATCATGCCGCGGAAGTCTTGCAAGTCTTCGAGGCGACAGAACGCAAACGAACTGTCGTACTCGCTCATGCCCGACTCATACAAATCAACCACCGTAAATTTCTGATTGACAACTTTGGTGTTTTCAGCCGCGTTGGGAAACATCATGCGGACGTCGTCGCCCGGTAACCCGTAGAAATAGTCCATAACTTCGTTGTTCGCATCGCGAGTCCGAGTGCTGCAAGTCGCGATGCCCAAGATGATGCCCGGAAACTGTTCGGTCTTTGGGTCAAACTCTTTCGCCGTGTCTCCCGTCTCGTCATTCGCGAACAAACCGCTTCCCGGTCCGAGTCCTAAACCTGGACCGTCACCTCCTGAGGGTCCCACACTGAGTGATGGCCCTTCGGCTTGAAAAACGGGATCGGGGTCCGCGGGAGCAGGATTGCGAAGCGCTTCCAGTCTTGCGCGTTCAGCTGCCAACGCTCGTTCGTAGTCGATTTTCACTCGGCGATACGTCCAACCCGCGGTCGGAAATTGCACGCGATCGGGTGCATAGCCGTTTTCACGGAGGTCAAAACTGACCTTCTCGCGGTTCTCTGGATGAAGCAGGTGGCGTCCGAATTGACTGACTTCGTTGTACGTTTCAGGATCAAGCCCGACCAAGCTGACATGGCCGGTGATCAACTGACCGTTGTATTCAATGCCTAACATCGCAGGCACATGAACACTCGCCGAAAACCCTTCCAGCTGGTCACCACAAATCCGGCGAATCTCTTCCAGGTGGGCGTCCGGGTCTGGCATGCCACCGCTTGCCTGGCATTCGATCAGGATATCACCTGCCACGCCGTGCAAACGTTCGTGCATTTCGGCCGAAAACCCGGCCATGACGCTGTTGACAACAATCAGCGTCGCAACGCCCAGCGTCACGCTAATGATCGACGCGAGCGCAATGTATCGGGTGCGCAGATAGCGAAAACAAAGCAACCAGCGGTACATAGTCCCATCCTTGGTGACCGAATATCGGGGTTCGCCATCCCAGCGAACTGAGCTCGAGCGGAGTTTAGAAAAGTATCGGCGTCAGCGTAAACGGCAAACTCGGATGATCGATGCCGATCGCTAAGTGCTCGTTCCGTTTCTTTTCCGCTACGATCGGCGGAGCGATCGGCGACTATCGTTCTTGTTGCTTTCCGCCCGTGTTTACTCGGGCCGCATGAGTGGGAACAGGATCACGTCGCGGATCGACTTGCTATTGGTCAAAATCATCACCAATCGGTCGATTCCGACTCCCAAGCCACCGGCTGGCGGCATCGCGTATCGTAGCGCTCGCACGAAGTCATGGTCCATCTTTGCCATCGAGTCCTCTTCATCCAATCCCTGAAGCTGAGTCTCGAATAATTGCTGCTGCAAATCAGGATCGTTCAATTCCGTGTAAGCATTGGCGAGTTCCATCCCCAAAATGAATAGTTCGAACCGCTCGGCGATTTCCGGACGGTCGAGTTTTCGTTTCGTGAGTGGACAAATGCTAGCAGGGTAATCAATGACAAAGATTGGGCCGTCGAGTGTGTCTTCGACTTTCTCTTCGAAGATTTCATTTCGGATAACGTCGGGGTGCTTTCCTTCGGTTTCCAGCTTCAGACTCTTCGCATATTCGATGACGGCTTGATCATCCTGAGAATCGATGCCCGTCGCTTTTTCAAACAGCTCGGCGTAGCTGGACCGTTGAAACGGCGGTGTGAAATCGACCGTCTTGCCATCGAATTCTCGAACGTAACCGCCACCGATTGAGTCGATTGCGTCAACAATCAACCGCTCGGTCAGGTCCATCATGGTGCCGTAGTCACCGTAGGCTTGGTAACACTCCAGCATGGTGAATTCAGGATTGTGCCGGGGGCTGATGCCTTCGTTTCGATAAACACGGCCCAATTCATAAACACGTTCCATGCCTCCAACCATCAAACGCTTGAGATGCAGTTCTAGTGCGATCCGCATCGTCAACGGCATATCGAGTGCATTGTGGTGTGTGGCGAATGGGCGAGCAGCTGCGCCGCCAGCAACGACATGCAATGTAGGACCTTCGATTTCGCAAAACCCATCCTGATCCAAGGTCTCACGAATCGACTTGACGATCTTGGTGCGATCCAAGAACACCTGCATCGCACCGTCGTTGAATGCCAAATCGGCGTAACGCATGCGCTGGCGAAGATCCGCATTGGTCAAACCTGCGTGCTTGTCCGGAGCGGGTTCGAGCATCTTGGAATGCAGGAACAGTCGCTCGGCAAAGACCGTCAGCTCACCCGTATTCGTTCGCCCGAGTCGGCCCTCGGCACCGACGAGGTCGCCGAGATCAAACAGCTTCGCCAGTGCGAAATCTTCGTCACCCACCTGTTTCTTGCCGATGAAGATCTGGATCTCTCCGGTCCAGTCTTTCAGTGTCACGAAGATCAACTTCCCCGTATCTCGCGACAGCATGATCCTGCCGGCGACCCGGACCGTTGGCCCTGATTCCCCGCCGGGGCCGTTGTCGGACTTCCACTGCCGGTAGTCGAGATCATCATCACTGAAATCGGGGAGCGGGACGTCCGTGCAGTCTTCCTTGGTCCACTTGATCTCGGTTTCGGCACGTGTACGACAGCCGGCAATCAGCACGCGTTCGTCGTAACGACTGCCGAACGGATCGATGCCCATTTCACGGATTTTTCGAAGCTTCTCGCGGCGGGCTTCTCTGGGGTCCTTGCCGTCGCTTTCTTGATTCATCGGATTCAGTCTCGGGAAATACTGTCTCTTGTGGTCTCAACATTCGTTTCCGGTAACCGCCGGTTTTACAAGACAACCGTCGGCCAGCCCACCGGTCGACCAGCCCACCGGTCGACCAACCCCCATTTTCCCAGTACGAGCGATCAGGGTCACTTGAACGTCGGTAGCGCTCAACGGCCGGCGGGTTGAGAAACAAATCTTGACCCGCCCTGCCCCGCTTCGGTTACAAGCGATTTTTGGTTGATGGCAACCATGCGTCAGTTCGCACAATGAGAAGGCGGCCGAGGAATTTCCTTTGAAGACCGTTCACCAACCCTAAAGCGTGACCGCTATGAGTTTGCCCATTTCCACGTCGTTTGTCGCTCGCACTGCCGGACAGGTTGCCAAGCAATTTGGTCAAGTGTTTGGGTTCGAGGATGTACTCGCCGAATCCAAGCCAATTGCAACAGTTGACGCAGACGACACAGCTAAGTCCGAGCTTAAGGCTCAACTAATCCAGCAAATTCAAAGCCGATTGAAAGAGTCGGGTTTGGATCTGAACCATCCGTTGGAGTTGAGTGTCGAAACGGATGGAAAAATTCGAGTCGAGTCACAGCACAAGCGAGCCGCGGAAGTCGAAGCGATCCTGGCCAATGACGCGGAGATCCGGCAACTCGCCCAGCAATGGTCCGCGGCAGGAAATCGACAAGCCGGTGCATCGCCGATCGACTTGACGATTCCGGCGTCAACAGCGAGTATACTGCCCGTCCCCGGAGGGTATCCGAATTGGTGAGGAGGTTGATTCGAAATCAATTGCCCCGCAAGGGGTTGCGGGTTCGAGTCCCGTGCCCTCCGCTTATAAGAAAAGTGCCTGTTTCTGGTCTTTGGACACTTCGATAGGAGTGCCAGGAACAGGCCGAGGTCACCACATTGGTCACCTTTTCGACAAATGCGTAAATTCGCCAAGTTCAGTCTTCGCGCACTTCTCGTTTTCACAGCGATTGCTGGAATCACGTTCGCGGTAATTCGGAGGCGAGTCAAGGCGCAGCAAGCCGTCGTCGATCTCGTGGAAAGAAACGGCGGACATCTACGCTATGACTACAGTTTTCCCTCGGGCATCCAGAACGGGGTAAATGCAACGTTTGACGCCAATGCCGAGTCCTCCACGCCAAAGTTTCTCACGGACTTGTTTGGCGTCGATCTGTTTCATTCGATTGTTTTTGTGTCACTCGACGCACCGCAGGACGACACCCACGAAACCTCCGACGAGGCGTTGGAAATCCTGGGGCGTTTGCCAAGTCTCTATTGGTTGGAGTTTGATTCCCGGTCTGTGCGAGATGAGTCGTTGGCACATCTTCACGGTCTACGGAATTTGCGGCACCTCAGGATGACTTATGCCCCCATCTCCGACGATGGGATACGACAGCTCTCACCCTTGAAGCAACTACGCGAAGTCCTTTTCGAAGCGGAATCGGATATTTCGGACGCTGGCATGCAAACTCTTGGATCTCTTCCCTCTATCGAATACATCAATGTTCGGTCGAGCAGTCTTTCAAACGCAGGACTGCGTGCGCTCGCTGATTCGAAAACGCTCAGGGGGATCTATGTAAGCAACGCACCTGGCAAGATCACCGTGGACGACGAGGGAATGAAACATCTAAGCGGCCTTGAGAACCTCGAGATGCTCGTGCTCTTTGAGAGCAGTGTGACCGACGAAGGCCTCGTTCACTTGGAATCTCTCAAAAAACTAAAGAACGTAAACCTAGGCAGCCCTGACGTCACGCAGGATGCCAAGACAACCCTCATCAACAAGATTCCTGGGCTGAAGATTCACTTCTAACAGCAATATGGTCAAGCCTTGTGAATTACGCCGCGACAGCATCCGCGATCACTTCGGTCTTGGTGGCGGCTCTCATGTCGAACTGATCATCGTCATCCACGTAGCGCGGTCACCATCGCTCGACGGCTCAAATTCGTCGCCTAATCTTCCATGCGTGCGGCGACAGCATCCGCGATCACTTCACCTGCTTGGTCGGAAGTGATGATCGTGAGCCACGGCATTCCTCCCGGGTTGGGTTTGAATCTCAGCTTCATTGGCGATCGCGGAAAGCCATTTAGACGTCTCCGTCGGCGTGGACCGGTCGTGCAGTCGGTGTCCAGGCACCACCTACAAGCCCACGGCAAAGGTAGAGATCGAAAAGACCGTGGGGAACTCTCCGTGTCGAATTAGCTGCTTCACCGCGCTAGGATTTCTGCACTTTTCTTGGTCAATTTACAAACACATGAGAAAGCGTGTCTGTAACTTCGACTTGAGATCAATGAGATATTCCGTACTTCTACTTTCACGCCTTGTTACCACGATTGGAGATGTAACGTGGGAGGCCGGTTTCGCGCTAGTGCTTTACGTGATTCTTGGGGATGCAAAACCTGTTTTTCTGGTGCAAGCAGTGCGATACGGAGTCGTACTCGTCGTCTCACTTGCATTTCCGTCGATAGCTCGCGTTTCACTCAAGAGCAATATCGTTCTAGCGCTTCTTGCTCAATGTGTTTTTCTCGCTGCTTGTTTTTATTCGACGCTTCGATTTGTCGTCACGTTTACGGGAGAGATGAACGAGTACTTTTATCTAGCATGCGTGTTCTCCGCGTTGCAGTATGCCGGTGCAAGATTTATGTACTCCGTCATCGAGAAGAGAACGATCGACTCGATCGTGGAGGAAGTTGAGCTGACACAAGGGGAAAGACAACAAGAATCGAAGAGTGGGTTGCTCTTCACCGGCACAAGACTCTTGTCCTTCTTTTTTATCCCGAAACCGAGTAGCGAATTAGACGCGGTGGAAGATGGGAAAAGTCCATTGCAAAAACGCCGCGAATCGGAGCAAGAGTTTCTCACCAAGTCTATTCTCGCCACACAGGCTATCGCACGTGCGGCGACCTTCGCCGGATTCGCAATTTGGCTTTCTTCATTGGGTGACGATGACACGGCGCGGGCTTACTTGTTGGCCGCGGCCACTGCATTGATCATCGTCTTTGCGCTGATCAATGCGGCGACGTTTTTTCTCGAAGCAGTGCTGCTTCTGGGTGTTGTGCCAAGCGAAGCAAAACAAACGCGTCCGGCGAAGTCTCGTTGGTCAGATATCAGCAAGGAACGTCTTTGGCGTCCCCTACTCGTACAATCGCTCTTGTGGTTCACCGTTCTCTATCCGGGAATGGCCCTGGCAGCTTCACTCGAAGAAGGTAAGAGCATCCCGATTGCTTTATCGCACAAGTTCTGGACTGTCTCAACGATCCTTGCTTTCCTCGGCAGCATTGTGGCACTCTGTTTGAGACGGCGACTACTGAAATGGTGCGTAACCCTGCAAGCAATATTTGTGGTGATCGCCTGCGCTGGCTTGCAAAGCGGTAATCCAATGGTGTTCTTTGGCGCGTTTGTTGGCTCGAGGTTCTTTTTGATGTCATTCGACGGGCTCTGGCGACCCTTCTTGCGAGAGCGGGACGAGAAAGTTCATCGCATTGTTTTCAGTGCGAATGAGTTGTTCTCGAACTCTGCACTCGTAGCAGCCCTGGGAGCTGGAGTGTTGATCGGCGATGACCCAGTGACAATGGCTTGGGTTTCGGCTGGAAGCATTGGACTTAGTGCCGTGTGCTGGTGGATCATTGGTGACGTTGATGAATGGCAAAAGCAAAAAGTTTGAGCGTTGAGGCCGAGATAGATAATCGAGTACTCACCGATGCAAGTGAGTCACTGATCAAGTATCCGGGGACAGTCGAACTTTGTTCAGTCCCGTGTCCTCTGCTCTTGTTAGAAACGCAAAAAGCCTCACTCGTTTGAGTGAGGCTTTTGTTGTTTCAAGTGTTTCTGGTTTGGCCGCGTCACTTGCAGTCGTTGCAGCGACCTCTCAGCAAGATCTCGGTAACTTCACCCACCGCTTCACTTGCCCGTTGACTTCCCGCGGTCAGCTTCACGTCGTCCAAGCAGGAAACGCTGCCGCAGACAGTGCACAGGAAATGGGGATGGGAGTCCACTCCGCCTTCACCTGCGCGGATCTCTTCGAACCGATAGACGTGGTCGCCGAGCTCCGTTCTCCGAAGCAGTCCGGCATCGGTCATATCATTGAGATTTCGAAACGCCGTCGCTTTGTCGACGCCAATCTCGGATAGACGCTTTGCGACCTCAGCGTGAGTCAATGGGGATGTTGCTTCCCTGAGCATCTGTAGAGTCGCCAATCGCGCCGGGGTGGCTCGCAGGCCAACCGCACGGATCGCATCCCGGATGGAATCGTTCGAGCTAGCTGGTTGCTTCATGGCGATCGCCTCTTGAGATGCCCTTACTCAATCGTTTCGTGACCGGTTTCTTGTGCCCAGGTTTTCGTACCCAGGTTTCCCAGGTTTTCGTACCCAGGTTTTCGTACCCAAGTTTTCGTGTTGGGCTTACACGGACCACCCGAGACTCACTCGAAGAGTCAGTCTCCGCCTAACACATCCTACGAAAGCAGCCACACCAGATGCCCGATGAGTCTACTCGACCACCTTCACCGGGCCATGATCATCACAGTGATCGCCGTGCGGGTGGTGCAGATGCCCATCGACAAGGTAATCGATGTGATCCCCATGCGGAACGGCCTCGTGCCCACAACCGGGTCCGTGAACATGGTTTTCATCATGCCCACTGCACGTGTGTCCGGGAGTGCAGGTATCCGGGTTGGTGTCTGTCACTTCGATTCGATGCTCTACGACCGTGCCATCTTCATTGACGTGGTGTAGATGTCCGTCGTGAAGGTAATCGACGTGATCACCATGCTGGATGGCTGTATGGCCACAACCTGGACCGTGCTCGTGGTCATGGTTTTCATGGACTTCAGACATATCTATTCTCCGTAGGGGGTTAAAAGACGAATTGGAAATTGCGAATGTTCGGCGGTTGTGACTGTCTGAGAGAGTTACTCGTCTTCCATGGCATGCATGACTCCGTTGGTCACCAGCCGTGAAATGTGTTCATCAGCCAGGCTGTAATAAACGTGCTTTCCCTGACGGCGGGATCGCACGATTCTTTCGCTCTTGAGGATCCGCAGACGTTGCGATATCGCCGGTAGCGGTTCGGAGAGAGCCTCAGCGAGTTCTGAAACGCAGCAAGCTCGCGCCTCAAGCATGATCAGTAGCCGCAGTCGCTGGGGCTCACCGAGAGCGCGAAAGATCGCTGCTGCTCGCTCACACGCCGAGTCGTCGAACTTGACGGGCTGGTGGTCGTGATCACCGCCAGCACAGGTGGGGGCGTCGTCCTCGGTTGCGTTTCGTTTCGGTTGCGTATTGGACATGATTTAACAGTTGCAGGATTGTGCAAGTATATGACTGTTTGCTCATCGTGTCAAGTTGATTCGGCTTGTCGAGACGCGGCGTGGCGATGCCTGGACGCACCGTCCCGCATATGCAACTCGATTGCACCGGATTATTCTGCTCGCCATGAACCCACTCCTTCTGCTGGTCGTTTATTGCGGCCTGATCGCCTCGGTTTCTTTGGCCGGTGGCCGCCTTTCTTCATTGCTTCGGATGACTCACCTGCGAACCCAATTGCTGATGAGTGGGGTGGGCGGCTTGATGCTGGGCATCGCGATGCTTCATCTGTTGCCACATGCGACGGAAGTGCTCGGTTCGCCAGCCAAGGCCGGAATCGGAGGCTTGTTTGGATTGACCGTGATGTTTTTGCTGGTGCGTCTGTTCCACACACACGACCATGGGGTTCCAGTTGAAGATGGTGACGAACCGACCGACGCATCAAACGACGAAAGTCAGCCAGACTCCGGTCGGTCGCCTTCGAGTCATTCAAATGCAGGTCACGGGTCGGCAGGTCAAGGGTCGGCTTGCGGACACGACCATTCTTCGACGGACCCGGTTAAAGGCATCAGCTGGCTGGGGCTGTTTTTTGGATTGTTGCTTCATACGCTCGTTGACGGGATTGCCCTGGCCGCGAGCGTGATCGCGGAATACGAGCATGGAGCTTGGTTAGGACTAGCAGGAGTGGGAACCTTTCTTGCGGTCGCACTCCACAAACCGCTTGATGCTTTCGCGATCACGTCGGTCATGAACCGTCAGCACTGGTCGACCTCCGCCCAGTGGGTTGCGAATGTCGCGTTTTCGCTTGCCTGTCCCGTCGGTGCGATGGCGTTCTATTTTGGGGTGACCGGCTTATTTGACAGTTCATCGCTTCTCGGCTGGGGATTGGCGGTATCGGCCGGTTTCTTCATTGGGATTGCGATGGCGGATTTGTTGCCGGAAGTGGCATTTCATGATCACGATCGAGGCAAGTTGACGGCCACATTTTTGCTTGGCATCGCCATCGCCGTTGGAGTCGAGAATCTCCCCGGGCATTCGCATGATCATTCCGGCGGACACGGCCACCATCCGGGGCACGATCACGAAGGACACGATCATGGGCATGAGCATGACACGGAATAGGACGGGAATTTGCCGGCGCGGGATTCTGCCAGGCTACACTTGCAATTCGATTGCATGTAAGGGAGAATTCGCCAGGGCTGCACGTGGTTCCTTGCTGAACCTACCAACTGCCGTTCTGCCGAATTGGGTGGCTCGGTTGCGTCGACCGGAGATTGACCAGTTCCGGTTGATGGTGCCGGGCCGCCCATTATCTTTGCTACGAAGAGAACAACCCCAGATGGGTGCAGTGGCATCGACCCTAGGCTGTTGGCTTGACTGAAGATAAAACTGCATCGTTCCGATGAAACCAGAGCAAATCGGGTCACGGCTGCGTATTCCGCTATTATGTTGGTTGCACGGAGCAGCCGACGGATCAACGCGAGGAGAGACAGAGATGAAGAAGACAGGTCCTTGGACCGATTGGTTGGGAGTTACGGCCTCGATTGCCTGTGCGATTCATTGCGCAGCGATGCCGTTCGTCATCGCGTTTCTACCGATGTTGGGACTCAGCTTTTTAGCGGACGAAGGGTTCCATCAAGTCATGGTCGGTGTTTGCCTCGCGATCGCAGCCATCGCATTTGTTCCGGGCTGGCGTATGCATCGCCGATTGTTGCCAACGGGAATTGCGGCTGCCGGTTTGGCATTGATCGCTACCGCTGCGTTTGCTCTGGAGGGTGAGTGTTGCCCGAGCTGCGCGACGGCTGCTGCACCGACCGCAGAAACGTCTTCTATCGCCGCGACAACTGTTTCCGTCACGCAGGTCGACGCGGCAGCTGAAGAAGTTGTTTGTGACGATGAGACTTGCGAACACTGCGCCAAGACGGCCCAAGCCGACGCCGTCGCCACAACGGATCAGGCGGAGATTGAACCAAGCGAAACGGCAACCTTGCTGTCGATCCCACTGATCTCTTGGATCACACCATTGGGTGGTCTTCTGTTGGTGTCAGCACATTTGACCAATCGACGATTCATGTGCCGTTCATCCGAATGTTGCCCCAGCGACGAACAGGCTGCGTAACGGCGTTTCACGGCACTGTGTCAAACGTGATTCCGCACTTTGAATGCCTGTTATGCCGCGACCAAGCGTGCTGCATAGAAACAGCCGATTGAGAGAATCAAGGCAGCTCGGATGTAGCCCCAAGGCAATTTCGTGAGGGAAGAACCGCTTTGAAAAAAGCGCGCTCCAAAGAGCTGAACGAGCATTCCGAACAGGGTGATCGAACAGGCGATCCCAGCGCCGAATAAGCCAATCACCCCGTACGCCGCCATCGGCGATCCCGTCGACATGCTAGTGAAGTAGGCGGCCATCGCGGACGGACAAGGTAGCAGTCCAAACGCGATCCCTAGCAAGGCACTCATGGAATAGCTTGTTCGGGAACCCATCTTGGTCTTGCTCGCTTCACCTTGCTCATGCTTGCCGGAGCAACAACTGCAGCTCTTTGCTGACTGCCTTGCAGAAGCGGCGGAGTACAGCATCCAAAGACCAACGCACAGCACGAGGCCCGCGCTGATCCACTTCATGGCAATCGTGACAGACTCGTCATGATGGTGATGGTCACCGGTGACGATATGGTGAGTCAGGTGGACGACCGCTGCGATCCCGATCAAAGAAACGCTGTGCGCGATGGCGCTGGAGCATCCCATCACGACCGGGTGCAGGAAACTTCGCCGCTCACCTGAGAGATAGACCAGCATCGCCGTTTTCCCGTGCCCTGGTTCGAGGGCATGTAACGCTCCCAAGCCAAAAGCAAGTCCGAGCGTGAGCTGGTGGGCGTGATCGTGCATGGGCAGACAAATGACCAATCGGCGGGGACCAAATTCCTACGTCTGATCTTACCTACCGGTTCGAGTGGATCCAGTCATTTGCCGGGTGGTATGGCGAGACGCGCATTTCGAGATATCCGGAATCAGCGAAAATTGAACTCGGTGCGTTGATTTAAGCGACGGATGCAGCGAAAGGGTGCTCAATCCCGAAGACGTTCGAAAAGGACCCAATTCGTCTCAGATTCTCCCGAGAGGCTTACTTCGTAGGTCTCACCTGCGGGACGTTCGCTAAACACTCGGACTTGCAGGACATCCTCAGCCAAGCATGGAGAAAGCACATTCCCCTCGAGCACTCTGGTCAAACTGTCCATTGGTTCATCAATTTGAGTGATCAATCTTTCGTAGACGCCGTTCTTGTAGAGCCTGAGTTCGAAGCGGTGATCTTCTGTGGCGTCTGGGTCGGGAACATCTCGCTGAAGCTCCACCGACACCGTGATACGCCAGATTCCGTCATCGTTTGGCAGTAATCGGACATAGTTTGAATCGAAATCGTTTGTTGCTGCTGAGTCAACTATGTACCGACGCAGAGTTTCGGTGGAACGGTCGATCACTCGTTGCTCAAAAACCAACGACTGGTCGTCGACCGAACCACCCAATTCCGACACATCCGTTATTTCCGGACCTGGGTCTCCATCATCGGCATATTCATACTTAACAGCTATTGGATTGAGGGAGGCACCGATGCGGAAAAGCGAAGCAGTTTCAAAAACCAATCGGAAGGGACGGACCGTCGTGGTGAATGCAAACGACTCGCCCAAACCAAATTGGCCGCGCGATGGTGATGCACTGAATTGACTGTTCCTGCCAGGAGTGGCGAAGGCGTAGTCAGCCGAACCATCACCAGGGTCGCCAGGCAATGACACAATGCCACTGACGTCATCGATGACTGCCTGATCATCCGCAACGACCGGTGTCTGACTCACAATATCGCCTTGGCCATCTACGACTCTTTGAATCCGAATCGTCGACGCGGGCTGCGAGGGATGGAACAAAATAACCTGGAACTCAAAGCCATCCCCATCCTGAAGCTTCCCGACAACCAACGGCGCTACCCAATTCAAAGCAACGGGATAAAAAAACTCGGGTTCCTCAGTGTAAACGTTGATTGATCTGCCAATACCCTCAGCGCCTCCACCTGGTAGCAGCGGTACCAAGACGGTTTGATTGCCCGTGCGTTCATTGCGGACAACAGCGCCCGGGAAGCGATACGCCCCTTGTTCACTTCCACCATCCGGAACAACGTCCGGATCAAAAACATATTGTCCGAGAAGCATTCGATTAATCGATGGGAAACTGTCCCGGTCGTTGAAATAGGAATCCGGCGAGAGAATCAACAAGCTCTCGTCATAAAGGACTCTTCCGTTTACATCGATCGGATACTCATTGAGAAAGCGATAGACTTGCTTCGCGGTGATATCCTCGAAGTCGGAATCCATTGGGAAAGGATCATCAACATCGGATTCGAAGTACGTTCGAAAATTCTCTTCGATGAGAACTTGATTGCCGTCCAACTCTCTTCCGACAGACTCGGCTGCAATGTTGTTTTGAAACGAGCCAAGCGCCAGCACGAGGATTCCGAGCAAGCCAGCCACCATCGCAGACAGCACGAATGCGATGACTCCAAACTCAACCAGCGCTTGACCGCGTCGCCGGCTGAGAAAGCCACGAAAATGCACATTTGTCTTGTTTTCCGAATTCACCTGCCAGGACCTCTCGGGAAGCAACTCGCTGACTCGCGAATCTGTAAATGCAAAACATTTGCATTCTAAACACGCGGGGAATATCGTGACATCCTTGATTTGCGATGGGGGAACGCATTCTTTGAGAGCAACATGAGAATGGGAAGAAACGTTACGAAGAGCACCGAATGGAAGCGAAGCCAAGGCGAACGTGGGTGCCGAGTCGAGAGGCTGGAAGATCGTCGGCTGATGGCCGGCGATATGGCGTTCGAATCTTCGATTCGAACGCCATATTACGAATCCAGAGCAGTTCCTCTCGTCGCTCCCGACCGTCCCGCGGTCGCAGAGCCCGTGGGTGGAAGTCGCCCGAACGACGGGGTGCTCAATGCCCCGGGTCGATTGAGCATTGAGATCATTCCGGGGCGCGGGCTTCGATCGAATGTCGCAGCCATGGCTGCCGTTGATCGGGCGGCCGCCCAGTGGGAAGCTTTCTTGCATGATCCGATTACGGTGAGCATCGAGGTCGATCTCGGGGGCACCAATCCAGGCGTGCTGGGGTTTGCCATACCGACGCAGGTTATCCTGCCGTACTCGGAGGTTCGTGCGGCATTGATGTCGGATGGATTGGACGAAATCGATGATACGATCGTTGCTAGACTTCCATCACCCGACGCGATCGATTTCGCTTTACCAGAAGGCACAGAGTTTCAGGGTGATATCACGATCGCGAAGGCAAATGCCAAAGCCATCGGGCTGCGCTCGGATGAACTAGATGATTCGTTTGGTGTTGCCGACGGTGGCATCATTCTTGGTGCGTCTGTTCCTTACGACTTCAACCGCGCAGACGGAATTGAACCGGGGCAGTTCGATTTCGAAACGGTGGTTGCTCACGAAATTGGACACGTGCTCGGTTTCCTGTCGTCGACGGATCTTTTTGCAGTCGATCCTTCTCCTGAGACGATCGCACCAACAACGCTGGATCTGTTTCGTTTTCGAAGTCTCTCTGGCCCCGATAACCCCCGAACACCCGCTGCATTTGAAAATCTTCGTCGAGAGTTGAGGCCTTCAACTCCAGCGGCCATCGACTACGTGCTAGACGATGGCTGGGAGCTGCCATCACGAGAGTATCCGGTGGAGTTGGGTGAACCCGCGAACGTTGTCCCCACGGATCCGTTCGGCTATCAAGCGAGTCACTGGCAAGACGCGGATTTGTTCGGTGAAACGATTGGCGTGCTTGTTCCGACGATTCCACCACAGCAGGTCATCCCGATATCCAACGTTGATTGGCGGGCGATGGATCTAATCGGTTATGACGTCCTCCCACCAAGTGAGCAGGCATTCGTTCCACTCCTAAATGATGACGTTGCTGCCACCGAAAGCGAGACTCGAATCGTCATCGATGTGCTCGCGAATGATCGTAACGACGACATACCGTTTCAGTTGTCGACATTCCGAATCATCGAGCCGCCACTCCTTGGAGAAATCGAATACGATCCCTCTACCGGATTGATCGTCTACGAGATTCCAGCGGGTCGTGAAGATGATGTTGACGCGTTTACTTACACGATCGCCAACGATCAGGGCATTTTTGGGGAACCGGCTCTCGCAGAAATCGTGATCTCAGGGCTCGGCAAGTCACCTATTGCGATCGATGATTTCGTCTTGACGCGTCAGGGTCAAAGCGTCGAATTCAATCCGCTTGCCAACGATATCGATGATGCACCGCTCGAGCTCGAGAGTCTCCAGATTGTTCTTGCACCGACCCATGGTGACGTCGTCATCACAAGTGAAGGGTTACGTTACTCGCCGTTGGATGGCTTCAGCGGGTCCGATTCGTTTACTTACTCGATCACGAATTCGGCCGGATTGTTGGATGAGGGATTAGTCGAGGTTACGATTGGCGACACGTTGATTCCACCTGCGATTCCGGGTCAACCGCTCAGTCTTCTTCAGCGTGCGGATGTCAATCGTGATCGAACGATTTCTGCGCTCGATGCACTGATGACGATCAACTTTCTTAGACGCTACACGCGCTCCGACGGCGCACGAAGCGAAAACGATCTTCAGCTGGACGTTTCCGGGGACGGTAACGTAACGGCGAGCGACGCTCTGTTGATCATTAATCTGTTGAGCCGAGTCGAAGCCGAGGGTGAGTACCTAGCGTTGTCCGATGGAAACGATGACGAGACCGAAGATCGTTGGTTTCGTGAACGATTTTAGGCGTGGTGAAATTATCGAATCCTGAGCTCAGCAAGCTCTTCTAGTAAATCCATTGGCCGCCGAGCACCAATCCATGAAGCCATAGGTTTTGCGACTGCGATGGACTTCCAACTTGTGAGGCTGATTGGATCACACGATTAAGAAACAACCCTTGATAGCCAACGTGGACCGCGCAATTGGAGGTGATGGAATGCTGTATGAGTGCGTCGATTTCAGCCGAAAGGGTGAAGTGATCGGTGTTAACGTTGAACGTCGACTCCGGTGTACCGTCAATCACCAACGCACTGACATACGCGGGGCCGGCCTGGTCGGCGCGATTGTTGAGGAATCCTAGTT
The DNA here is from genome assembly GCA_039179795.1 of Planctomycetota bacterium. Lineage (GTDB taxonomy): Bacteria > Planctomycetota > Planctomycetia > Pirellulales > Pirellulaceae > Rubripirellula. The sequence continues at coordinate 26,640 of JBCDEM010000019.1, forward strand.
TGCCTCCAAACTGGAGCAGTGTCCGTTCGATCGCAACGTCTAACTCTAAACCAAGCTGTGGCCCGAACAGTCGATTGTTGGCTTCACCGAATGCTGTTTCGTTGACGGGACCAGCACCGATGTCGAGTATATAGGATTCAGTCAAAGAGTCTTCGTACTCCAAGTAACGCAAGCCAGCGATCCAGCGTGTGCCCAAGACTGAGGCGTCACTCACCCAGTTGAGCTCGAAATTCAGCAGGCTCGCTTCGGCTTTGACATCCGCGTCCAGGTTCGGTGTTGGCGGCACATCATCGAATGATGCTGTGGATTCCCAATCAATGCCGCCAAGAAAAATGAATTCCGCAGTGACTCCATCGATCAGGAAACTTCGAAGAGTGACCTGTGGAGCAAGCTGCAAGCCGAAATCGAGATCCTGTGAGACGACGACGTTTCCGCTCCCTGGATCCAGGATTTCGCTGCGAAACGCGGAAGTCGTGGGCGCCATCCAAACGCTGTCGATTCGTGTCGTTAATACGGAACGATAACGCCGGACGTTCCAGCTTGTCGGATCGGACCAGGTGTCACGAAGATGATAGGAAGACGATGTTGGTGTCCGTTCAGCAACGATCGAGGGTTGGCTGACATACTCCTCAGCGACAACCGTGCACAAACATCCAAACGGAATGGAAACCGCAAAAGCAGCCACCCAATGTCGCAACAGCTGCATTCTCATTCTGATCATCGCTGCTGTCCTCCGACGGACGCGGAAGAAAATCGACCTTCAGTACCATTCGCCACATGCTCTAAAACCGCTTGTGCCTGTCGAATACTCGGGTCTTTTTCAAACGCATTCGCGATCATGGTCTCACCTTCGATGACTTCCCCTTGGCGAATCTTGAACATACCGATGTTGTGCATCGCGGCTGCCGGGCCGATCGCTTGCTCGAATAAGACCCGGGCCTCGTCATATTCATGTTTGGTTGCAAGAACAACGGCCAAGTTGACAATCGACTGTCGGTGATTGGAATGTTCAGTGAGGACTCGTCGGAGCGTTGCCTCGGCTTCGTCGAGCCGTCCGGTTGAGTAAAGGAAGTAGCCATAGTCGCAAAGTACATTGCTATTGGTCGGGTCTTCGGCAAGCGCCGCAGTGTATTCACGCTGGGCCGCGTCCGTCATGGCTGAGCGATCGTAGAGAACGGCCAATGCGTGAGCGACGCCCGGATAGTTGGGATCCAGGCTGCGAACTTCTTCAAAGGCAGCGATCGCTTCCGCATCCATCGAGCGTCGTTCGGCCAGCCTCGCTGTTTCCAATGCAATCTCAAGCGAACGGTTCGTCGGATCACTCAATTTCGGCATGCCTGGAAGAGCATCGGTTGATACTCTCGAAAAAGAGCTGGCTCCCGGAATTTGTGGCAGTTTCGACGTGACCGCATTGCAACCGCTTACGCATAGAAGCATCACGGCAATCACGACAACACCGAGCTGGATCCTACGTTCCAATCCGTGTGATATTCCGATTGATGATTTAGAAGATACCGCCACCGCCGAATCCTCCTCCGCCGAGTCCTCCTCCTCCGAATCCTCCTCCTCCGATGCCACCTCCACCGAATCCTCCTCGCCCCAAGCCGCCGCGGTTTCCACCGGCTCCTAATCCTTGTTGAAATTGTCGGTTAAAGATTTGTGGCGCTTCGATCCCACGGACGCCCACGTTGCGATCTTCGCCGAAGATGACCCACTTCTCGGCATCCTCGACACCACCAGCTGCAAGACGTTCGATCACGACTTGTTTTCGGCGAACTTGGAGCTGAGCGATTCGGTCATACGCTTCTTCGTATTCTTCGTCTCTCTCTAATGCGACGGGTTCGTTCTCGATCACAACCCAATTCGGTGATTCTTGCATCGCATCAACAATGCGGGAAAGATGAAGCAATCCGTCAGGTGACAATTGATCGCCACGCGAAAACCACTCATTTCTAGGAATGACCCAATTGCGTTGTTGTGCTCCGGCCCAATGCGCTTGCTGCCATGCATTGACATAGGTTCCCGGAGCAGCAGGGATCGCTTCGTTCGGTATCGGTTCGACGCATCGCTGCCAAGCGGACAGCTTGGCCGCGGGCGGTGACTGGCCGGAAGTCTTCGGCAAACACTCATCCGCGCAAGACTCCATGCACGCATCTCGGCAGAGGGACTGGCAAGCTCTATCCGATGCACAGCCAACCAGTGCTATAGGTACAAGCGAAAAAACGCACACAGTGGCGTGAATCCTACGGCCGGGAAAGAAGTGTCTGATCATTGATTCACCTCACCGATCGCTCGTGCACTTGTTGGGCGAGCTGGCATCCTCAAGTCTGGAAGTGGGCGTCCGCTGCTGTGGCCGGGCATACCGATGATGTACTTTTGTTCGCATCGACGGAACGCTTTCATGCGATGAAGGTTGCCGCGCACTGGTGAGCGATAATCCTCGGCGATCGTTCCCTCAATTGAACCACGGATAAAGAAATCCAGATCGTCGGGCTCGAAGATGTCGCTGCCGGGGATTGGTAGGGTCGCCTCTGCCGGGAGTGGCGAGACGAGGTATGGCGTAACGACAACCAGCAATTCCTGCTCCGCATAGCTCGCACCGTTGTCGGCAAAAATATTACCAAGAACCGGAATGTCACCCAGGAAGGGAACTTTCGCGGAAGTGTTGACCATCGAGTTGCGAATCAAACCTGCCAGTGCTAATGATTCGCCGTCTCGCAGTTCCACGGTGGAAGTAAAACTACGTGTTGTCAGGCTTGGCGGTTGACTGGGGTCATTCGTGTCGTTGCCACCAATGCCTCCGATGCCACCGCCGATACCCCCACCAATGCCACCGCCAATGAAACCACCGCCATTCGATGTTTCAGAAACCGTCGACTGAAGTTGAAGTCGAATGCGATCGCCGTCGGTCACGGTGGGTAAAACGGTTAGCTGCACGCCAAACGGTACAAAGCGAATGTTCTGGTTGACTGCCGCAACGGTGGAAGTGGATTCCAAGATCGGGAACTGGCCGCCCACCAAAAAGTTAGCAGGTTGACCGCTCAGAGTCGTCAGATTTGGCTCGGATAGGGCGCGCGCTAGCCCTAGTCGTTTCAATGCATCAAGTTGTAAGAAGAACTGACTCGTTTGAAACGTAAGCTCACCGACCCCTAGTGTTTGCGTGAATGTGATGTCGCTGGTGGTATCGTCATCAACACCAAATCGTGTTGTTGAGATCAGGCTCCGGCCCGAATCGCGAACAACCTCTGCAAGCGTGACCTTCAGCATCACCTGATGAATACCGGCGATCTCCAACATGTTTACAATACGGTTGTTGATGTTGACGGCATTGGCACCTGTAACGTTGTTTCCCTGAAAAATATTTTCAAAGCCGCCCGCATTCGAGATTTCGTCTATTGTGAATCCGGTAATCGATTCGGCAGTTGTGTTTGGTTGAAATCCGACGGGAGCAATGTTGGGATCAAGCGTGTTTCGCAACGCGACGTCTTCAGCCTGATCATCATCAGGGAGACTCTGAGAAACAATGCGAACGATATTGGATGCCTCTTCAATGTCCCTTGCTTTGCCACGCACCACGACTTGCGAACCGACATAGCTAAGATCGACCGAACTGTTAGGGAACCCGCGGTTGATGTCTCGTTCAAGATTCTCCAGTAGCCGCTCGAACTGACGTGATTGTTCAGGATCCTCCGTTACGCGGACCAAGTAGCTAAGAATCTCTTGGCGATCAGAATCGGGATCGTTGAACCAGAAGTTAACCGTCGTCGATCCAACAGACTGGCCAGTTACGCTCACCTCATTTTCACTGATACTTAGTAGATCAGCGATCTCCGGATCACCGACTTGATCGCGAAAGGGCGGAACACGAAATCGCAGCACGGTGGGCCGACCAAGGACAACGTCGAGTGTTCGCTCGGGATCAATCCGTTCGACTAGGTATCGACTTTCCTTCGCCGTAAGCGCGTTGGCGTGGTTTCCGTCCTGAGCAACATCAGGGGCGAGACGCCGAGTGGACCCTGGTCGGGCTGAGGCTGGAGGTGGTCGCAGCGCGGGTGACTGCCCACCCGGTGGCCTGCCGCCGGCGCCGTCGAATTGCTGCGCAGAAACGGGACGCATCGCCAAACATAGCAGGCAAACTGCTGCGGACGAGACGAGTCGGCGCGCTAAAATCGAGAGCGTCGGCATGATCAGGGATTACCATTAGGAAAATTGCAACTTTCCGACGCTTCGGCGACCAATCCGCAGGACGGCTGTTTCCACCGTTACAATCGGCAGGGTCATCCACCTGTCTACAGTGGAAAAGCAAAATTCGGTACACCACGAGTGATCCCAAGATCGCTAAACACTGTGGCCGTGACGAAAAGACGTTTGAAACACTAGACGGCAACCATGCCAATCTGAGACCACGACGCCGTAGCGGACGTCATATGACGATGTTGCAGCGTTTTGTCTTAGCCATGAAGCAACCCAGAGGGATTGCCTAGAACGCCTTACGGAGATCGCGGATACCGAAGTCGTTTTCATGCTGAAGGTCTTCGATTTGACGCATCAAGACCTGATAGTCGTCAAGGTGTCGGCTGATTGTGAAGCGAGCGATCGGAGAGTCCGTTTCAATCACCGTACCGGGGTTTTTGTGGGTGACGCGTACGACGCGGTCCCAAGAAACCCCCAACAACTGAACGAGATCTCGGTATTCGACGCCTGTCTGGTCCAGGCGGACGTAGGCGAATCGGCGGGAAAAGATTGACGCGATCAAGATCACCATGAAGACAGGAATCGAAACGACGAAAGGTCGGAATCCGTACGTCCAGATCAAAGCGAAATCGCTTGCCAGTAGAAGGTAGAGAGTCAGCGCAAACCAAAGGCGTAACCGAAAGCGAATGTATCCCTTTTGTACACTGCGTGTTTCAGGAATCTGATACGGATTCAAGCTGTTGCTTTTCATCGTTACCCCCATATTCATGATCAATTCCGTCCAGCGAATTCGATCGAATTCGCTGCATAAAACCAGATTCGTTTTTGCGACGTATCCGCTTTATTGTAGATCGCTGTGCAGTGGCCATTTTCATGCACGGAGCCGCGTTGCGCAGAGCAGTTCCTCATTTGAAATCCTCTGATTCTCCTCGTGCTTTGAATAGGGACGCTTCAACTTGCTCTACGACACTGTCCATGGAGAACTTACTGGCAGCTAGATTCCTCGCTGCGTGACCCATGTCTTTCAGCATTACTGGATCGCTAAAAAGAGACATCATGGCACGCGCGATTTCGTCCACGTTAGGATCGACGATCATGCCGGCACCGAGTCTTTCAATTTCGGGAACGTGGCATTCCGGCGAGGCAATGCAAGGCAGTCCATATGCCAAAGCCTCGAGAAGTGCATTGGGCAATCCTTCAGAATCTGATGGAAGGGCAAACAAGTCTGCCGAACGCAGTGCGGCATCCTTTTCTACCCCTTGAAGGACCCCCGGGAAATGAACTCGCTCCGCGAGTCCTTCAACCCGTTTCGTCGATTGCATCAGTTGGTGTGAGAAATCTGACTCAGGACCCGCAATGACGAGTTGCGCATCATGCTGGGAGAGGATCTTTTGAAATGCTTCAATCAGGCGATCGGGGCCTTTCATAGAAACGATTCGCCCGAGAAAGAGCACGGTTGGTTGGAAACTCGATTCCGGCTGTGCGAACAACAGGTTATCTCGATCGAGATCTGGAAGGACGATACCATTCGGGATCACGTCGATTCGGCTTCGAGCGGCCCCTTGCGATAGATAGTTTGTGGCCTCTTGCTCCGTTGCCGCATGGAGTCTCTTCGCATGTCGGAGGATCCGACGTTCAAACAATCGCAGGAAACCCCATTTCGCGACTGCCTTCGTACGCAGCCGCACGGGGCAAAGACAGCCTTCAGCGTTGTAAACGAAGGGGACGTTGAAACGGGCTGCGATCCGACGTGCGATTTCGTTGGTGAGCGTCAGTCCCACCCGTAGATAAAGTACATCAGCATCTTGGATGGCCTCAGTCAGTGGCTCTTTCACAGCAGGCGTGTAGTAAGGCGGCACCGTTTGGATTCCTGATGCTTCGGCGTGGAATACGCGATAGCCGTCGCGCTGAACCCACTTGTTGGTCTGCGTTCCACGATCGACATCAATGCTCGTTGTGACGACTGAAACAGTGTGTCCGCGCAGCGCGAGTTGACGACAAATTTCCGTCGCCTGCACAACAGGACCGCGCACCTGTCTAGAGGGGCCAAAGAACGGCATTAGCAAGACGATTCGCAAGCTAGTTTCGCCTTCTTCGTATATACGCAGCGACGGGCCGTTTGCAGAAACCAAGCATGGTATTCCAGCAAGCGGAAGTTACTCGTGTTGCGTATTCCCGATTCCCTGGACGTGTTCCTTTCCACGCGGTTCGATCCAGGGTGTCCAAGAACTCACTCCGGAATGGATGCCTACACAAGGCGTGCCACGGCTTTACCGGAGACGAAAAATGCACGATCCAGGGATCCGTGCGCAGGTTCTCAAACTCTTCTTGTTGAAACGGGCTCGATTGCCAGTCTTTGTAACGAAAGACATGAGATCCTTGGTTCCAACGCAAATCAAGTTGCCCCCAGTGTCCCACGAGGACGACGTTTAATGCATACTGATCCCACCACAGCACTGAGTCTTTGTTCTCATGAAGACATTCGAGCAACCTTGCTGTCAGATTCTGCTCTCGCCAACGTGATAGGTTGATCCGAAGTACGCCGCAGTTGTAGTAAGGCAACGTGCTGGTGATGCCAAGCTCGCGATAGTTTGGAATTGGAGTATTTGCGGCAAGCAATCGCGTACGTTTTTCATCGGCGAAAACGCTGCTTGCATTGATAAATGGGGCAGCACAATCCTGAGCTGCCAGGCACCACGAATCGCCAATCGCTTTGTCCCAAAGATTGCCGATATCACGACGGATGAGAAGATCCGCGTCTAGGTAGATGACCTCTTCGATCTCCGGAGGAAGCAACTCAGGAATGAGAAGTCGAAAGTACGTGCTGAGGCTGACGTGTCCCGAAGCTGAGACGCGGTGCAGCAGTCTTAGATTCGGTCGAATGAAAGTAGCTTCGAACGCAAAACCAGACCAGGAAGCTTCCAATCGAGACTTTGTGTCCGGTCGGATGCCACCGTCGATGACATAAAGTTGGATACGCCGATCGGAATCAACGGTTTCAAGCAGCGAACGCACCGTGACCGCAAGAGGTAAAGCAAATCCGTCGTCCGCCGCCATGACCAAGGTGATCGTGCTGGCATCCAGCTCTTCCTGCACCTGAATCCTTTTTTTGGCTATGGACGCAAGTTGGCTAGGAAGCTCTTGACGCTACTTGGTTTAGCGCAAGCAATCAACAAAGTCATTGCAGCTGAGAATGGGAATCGAATTGGCTTCAACCTCCAAGCACCGAAAAATGTGTTCGCCGCATAAATTTGGTCATGGCGAACTTGTGCCAGGCTCGCCAAAAATTTGAATCGTGATAGACCATCTCGCTGGACAGGTTTCGGTATTCCTGACATACCGAAGTGCTTTTCTAGAACGGCCACTTGTCTAGGAAGCAGTCGTCCGATTCTAGTCGTTGCTGCTTCTTCGTGTCCTTTTCGATACATGCAATGCAGCCCGGTGATATGTTGAAACTTGAGGCCTGATTCCACACATCTCAACCAAAAATCAATATCCTCGCAGCCTTGAATGTTGGGATTGGTATCGAACAGACCGACGGTCTCACAGACCGACCGTCTGAGAACCGTCGACGAGGGAACGATAAAGTTTCGTTTGTACAGACCATTTGGGAATTCCGAGCATTCGGCCATACTCGGTCCCCATAGTCCGAGGAGCGCGCCCGTCTCATCATCAAACATCAGTGTTGTCGAGTAAACGACATCTGACTGTGTGTCACGCAGTGTCCTAACACTAATATCAAGGTGATCTGGCGACCACAGATCGTCCGCATCCAGAAGTGCGATGTACGATCCACGCGATTGCTCGATTCCCGTGTTGCGACTCGCGCTTGGACCTGAATTGACGTTATGCCGAGTAAAAACGACTCGATGTTTCGAATTCCGCTCCCTGAATGCCGCCACCAGGTCTTCCGTAGAATCGTTCGAGGCGTCTTCGGTAATGAGCAACTCCCAGTCGCGGTGAGTCTGGTGCTCTACAGTCTTAAGGGTCGCTGACAGAAATCGTTCTGCGCGAAACGCAGGGACGATGATACTAACCAAATCCTTCGGCATGTTGTTTTGCTGATTCAACGGCAAGAAATCTGCTCAAAGCACCCAAAGTGTATCGGCAAGATGTGTTGGTCCACCCAGCTCATCAACGATTTTCATCACTCCAGGCCAATCGGGTGCATAGTCGTGTCCACAAACAATCTGTGCGTTGACCTTGCGTGCCCATTCGATGTCAAGTTTCGTTGCCTCGTAAGTATGTTTGGCATCAAGCAGAACAAGTGAAGGGGCTTGGCCTGCGTATTCTGCAAAGAATGATTCCTTGTCCGAGATGTGGCGTTCAACGAGGCCCGATTCCATAAGGTACCTGAGTACTTGATCTGCCGCCGCGACATGTTGTTCGAACGTCAGTCTCCATGGATTCCAGGAGTAGTTGTCTACCGTAATGATCTTATGACGACCTGCATCAGCAATCGCGATCTCGGTTGTTGTGCGACCGATCAGCGTGCCGATTTCCACGATCGGCCCCGGGTGATCAGCAATCGTCTCAATGAGTCTTCGAAGCAGGTCGATTTCGTTCGAGCTCAAACTGTTGTTCCTAGGATCAAAACGTGGTCCTGGACCAAGATAGGAAACGCCCCTTCGTAGGACGGTTCCCAAGCGTGAAACGTATTTCCCGATGGAAGCGTCGTGCATAGCTCGCGAGTTACTGTGTCGGAAGAATCTGGACTTTGAATGCTGAATCGATGAACTATCGTTGATTGGGAAATGCAGTCGCCATCAGGGAAGATGCAAGAACTCCGACCTTTACGTTCGTGGATATTTGGCAATCGCCCCAATTTTGCGCAGCGGCCATGTGAGGATTCGGCCAAGCTTGAGACTAACGGATTTTTCGTAGGATTCCCGGAGCCGCCTTAGCTCTTGACGCGGATTTGCAAGTTCGCGTCGAAGATGTGAAACCTCTATTTGAAGTAATGTACGATCCATATTTGCGAAGACAGGATGCTCCGGGTACAGACGTCGCAAATCAAAGGTTTCTTCGGGCAAGTGATGATCCTGCTGTTGATCGCACAGGATTCGTTGCGGAAATTGCAGCGTTTTGCCCAATTCACGACACTCACGCCCAATTCGGGCCATCGACTGGATGAGCTGGACCAGTCGCGGTGTAGCGGGAGTCCTTGACTCGAGACTGTCGTGAAGAACTGTTTGCTGAAACAGTATCTTTGCAGCTGGAGGGGCCTGAAGTTCCTGAAGAACGCCGGTGATGTGTGCCTTCGCGGTGATACTCCAGGCCGACGGAACGTACTGGGGACAGTTCGTGTAATCGAGCAAAGCGACGGGGATACCCTGCAACATGCCCTCTAACATGACGGTTGACGGCGTCGTGACGACAGCGTCGATGGTTTCCAATGTGTCTGCTAAGTCGGCGCCGGAGGTGTCGCGGAGAGAATTGGAAATTCCAAGGTCATCGGCTAGGCCTGCAGTAAGGCGCCAGATGGGCTCAATCCTCGACATCCCTTCCTTCGGAATCCAATGCCTGATCGCAAAATGCAAGTCCTTCAAGCCGTCACGTGCTCGCTTAAGCTGCTCAGGTGTGAAACCTGGGTTCTTGGCAGTCATGATCAAGAGTCGAAACGGATCACCCGGTTTCCGATTGCGCGGATGCCGTCCCAGTAATCGGTCGAACCGAGGAACGCCTACAACTTCACATTTTCCGATATTGCCCCACGCTTCGAGAATACGACCTTGTGACCGACCAATGCAGGCAATCTTATGTCCGAGCGCCGGTTGGAATAGAGATCCAGGAACAATCTGTGGATTCTCATATGTGTTGCGATATTCAAGGATGCCATCTGCCAATGTCAGCACGGGGACGTCGTTCTTGACGAGAAAACGCGTATGCTCAACGGCCGGCATATGGTAGTTGTCGAATGTCACAACGAGATCCAAGCCTTCGGACAAAGCCTCTTCTGGACTGGAAATCTTCGAGAGTTCCAGTCCTTCTTGACGCGCCCAATCATAATGTGACCCTTGCATTAAATGAATGTCCAGCGTTCCAATCCGTGGAGTCGCAGCTTCGTTCGATGAGTTTCGATCGGCGCTTAGCTGTTTTCTATTCATGTTGAGTTCACGACCATAACGTCATTCCGCCACGTAGGATCGGCTCAGATACGGGACGAGGAATTCGTCCGAGCATTACGACTTGCCCATCGAATCAGGCAGATCCCAGTAGCCATAAAGCGCGCTGCACGGCTCACGTTCCATGAATGAACGGGCAACTTGTGGATCAATCTGTTGGTCCGCGCCTCGGCTGACGTTCACACTGACTTCCTCTGCAATCGAGGACTCAAGACTGGGATCCAGATTGCCTTCGATTAAATGCAGGATCCGAGCAAGGTCACTACGAAGGGATTCGTAGCGTCCGACATGACGGCACCGTGCGGTAAAAACTCTGTACACTTCGGACACGAATCCGGGTGCTTGCTGTGTGAACGCCCGCAAGGTGGCATTTACATCACCTTCGATCACGCAAGCGCAATAGATATGTGCGTGTGCCCGTTTATCCCAGTACTTGTGTCTACCGGCGTTCGTGCAATTCACCCTGCAGATAGGATTGCCGGACCAGTGCTTCCAAACAGAGTAAACGAAGTCGACGGGGTGGCGAACGAAACAGAAGGGTGTGCTGCGACGAAGGGCAATGCTGATTCGGTGGCGCTGAGGAATGTCGTGCTCATACGAGTAGGTCTTGCCGCCGTGTTTCAAAAGTAATTGCCGCACCCAAGTACCGCCGGTCTTTGGGACGTGCACGAACAGACTTCTGCCGTAGCGGATCATATTCCGAAACTCCAGATCCTCCGAAGACGACGGATGAGGCCTCGCCGTATTCCACTCGGGGGCATACATGCTGCTTTACCAATGGCGTCAACGGTGTTGCGTTTGAGGAACTTAGGGGCTCGAGGCGGTGCCTTCCTGCAAAGATATGCCATCGCCCAGGGGTCTGCGCATCCATCATGCCGCGCGGCGATCCACTCATACCCACAGACCGCTAGTAGGTTCTCAAGCGTCTGAGGCACAAAAAGGAAAAGGTGAGCCAAGTGATATTGACCTCCACCCGCTCCGGCGGGATGCACGACGTTGGGGACTTCCAAATACAACAGTCCTTCATTGTTCAACAGATCTCTGATGACTCCTAACTCTCTTCGTGGGTCTACCATGTGTTCCAGGACATGAGATGCAATGACAAGATCATAAAGTGGCTCTGACGGAAGCCTATGAGACATGAACTCATCCAATGAGCCGGTGAATATGTCAGCGGACGCGTATTCACGCGCAAAGGCACCAAATGAAGGAGAAGGCTCAATACCTTGTCGTTGGCTATGGGGCCATCGCTCACGTACAGCCCGAAGACCGCTTCCCTCAGAACATCCAACGTCCAAAACTCGCGGCGCATCGGAGAGGTTTCCCCGATCATAAATCATCCCAACCATTCCCGACGCTCGTGTACCGAACACTCCCTCGGCAATGTACGTTTTCGTGGGGAATTCGACCGATTCATAAAAGGATCGGTAGTGTCGCTCATAAAAATCGTCCATTGCGGCGCGTGTGGGACGCGGATTGACATAGATCAGGCCGCAGCCAGCACACAACACGGTCCGCAGCCCCATGCCATAACGGTCACCTATGCCTACCTTCCGCACTTTTCGCGATCCGCAAATGTTGCAAGCGACGGATTCCTTCGGGACCTTGCGGTAGAACGCTTCCGCAGCAGCTTCATCCATTCCGATTCTCCAACCCTGAAAGGGCAAGGTTGGCAGTCACATCTTGGCAACTAGAAAATGACATCTTCCTGGACCACTAATCAGCGGCCCCTGACCCCAGAAACACGAAAGAACTTGCTAGGTGTGTCTGCACAAACTCCGCGAACCGCAAATCAGGATGTTTACGTCGGAATTCGAACCACGCACGACGTTCACCCAACTGATCATCCGCAAAGAAACAGTTCCAGTCGTCGAAAACGATGACCGATCCTCGGTTCAACTGGGGAATGATGAAATCGAGTACGGGAATTGTCGACTCGTATAGGTCACAGTCAATATAAACGATGCTGGCTTTTCGGCCTCCAAGTCTCTGACGCGTTTCTTCATTACATGTTTCTTCAAAAGCCCCTTTGACGAGGGTCAGTCGGTCCCTTGGAATCCCGTGCCTCGTCATAATGTCAATGAATGCTTCTTCCGAGATCGACAGATCTCCAGTATTCCAGTGTCCTCCTTCATCGAGGCCATGAACGTGAGGAAAACCAGCAAACGTGTCGAATGCGATGTACCGCATGTCTTTGTGAAAGTTCTTTGTGTAGTCCCACGCCATTCGCATCGTGTACCCGCCAAAGCAACCGAATTCCAGATAATCTCCTACAATCGTGTTTGTGCTGAAAAAGGAGCATATCGAACGGAAGATATAGGCCTTACTCTCGCGATTGAACAATCGCATTTCCGTTGGCGACCAATCCGGGTGAAAACACTGCTCCGACTGCGCAGCAGTATTTTTGCGCACAAGACTTCTCAGAATGGTGTTTATTTTTAAAGCCATGATCAGAGTGACTGCTCTATTGGCAGCGTGACATCAGGGAGATTGAGTGATGGGTCATCCGGCATCGTACACGTTCCGCAAACTTGGAAACGCTTTCCTTTGCATTTGTCGAAAATAACATCCGCTTCGCGTCCGCTACTTTCGATCCTGCAGGCACCAGCTGTGTTCCAACTCGACAAGGCCTGCGACGCCGAAACCAAATGCATCTGTCGGTGGGCCAACGACTCGAAAGGGTGCTACAGCTGTCGCCCGATGGAAGAAATCCGAGATTCCTTGTCCGTACAAACTTATGTTGAGACTATAGGCTCCAACCAAGAGAGGCAGTCGATTGACCTTAAGCGCAATCGTCGTAGAAGTTGGAAGCAAATCGAATTCGAATCCCGTATACGGAGTCGACAGCGAGGCCACAATTCCGTGAGTTGGGGACTCAACGGCCACCGTCACACGTGCACGAGGAATCCGATGCTTAGACCGAAGTTCGATCTCTACGCCAATTGTGTCTCCCGTCAAGAACTCCCTTTTATTCGTTCCGGCTTCATCCGTGATTCGTACGTTGGCCACCATCGCGTTTGTCACCTCTAGGGCCGACGACTCCGAGCGATTCCAAGCGATAAGTTCTTCATACGTACTCAAGCTGCGTTCGAGGTCTCCATCGAACAACTTTTTCCCACTGCCGAGTACAACGCCGCGCGACGCAACTCGTGAGAGATCATTCACGTTGTGGGTGACCAAGATGATCGAAGTGCCTCTTTCGATTAGAGCCAGGATATGCTCGTAGCACTTCATTCGAAACCCAATGTCCCCAACGGCCAGAACTTCATCGATTACTAGCAAATCGGGTTCCAGCATCGCGGCGACGGCAAAGCCAAGGCGAACCCGCATCCCGCTTGAGTAGGTGCGCACTGGTGCATCGATAGCGTCGCCGATTTCCGCAAATTCAACAATTTCATCGAGCTTACTGTCAATCTCCTGATTCCTCATTCCCAGAATCGAGCCATTGACATAAATGTTCTCTCGACCGGTGAGCACTGGGTGGAAACCGGCACCGAGTTCGATCAACGCCCCGACACGTCCACGGACGCGGATGCTTCCGCCATCCGGTTTGATCAGTCCGTTGAGCATCTTGAGCAACGTACTCTTGCCGGCTCCGTTGGGACCCATCAATCCCAGGCACTCCCCACGGCGAAGCTGAAAGGAAACGTCGTTGACGGCCCAAAACTCTCCGCTTCGAAGCTCACTGACGCTTGCAGCTTGGGCCGTGAACTCGCTCGCAAGGTCCCGCACGCCATACCACAGCGAACGCTTCAAATCGCGGCAGTACTGTTTGCTGACGTTCTCAACATCGACCAACACTTCGCTCATTGGATCAAGAACTCATTCGTGCGATCAGGTGTGGTAGCGCCAGTCGGTAGCTAACCCAGGCAATCAAAAAGAACGCAAGTGTTAGGCCTGCGACAATGAGAGACTCTGGCATTCGTGCAAGATCACCGGTCGTTAATAGATCGCGCGTCGCCAACAGCACGGGGCTCACCGGGTTCATGGAGTTAAGAATCGATCCAGGCCAACTCGTTGGTGGCGGATAAACAACCGGCGTCAGGAAGAACCAGAAAGTTGTCACCATCAATAAGCCACGACTGATGTCTTGGTAGAGCATTCCAACGGGGACCAGTATCAACCCTATGGTGAAGCCGAGCATGAGCACAGACAACATACCCAGCGGAGCCAATATGACCGTCCATGGGACGGAAACTTGAAACCAAATGAAAACGATGGCCAGCAGTGTCAGTCGAATCACGGTGTTAAAGAGTACATGCCCGAATCCTGCAACTAGCAACGCTTCTCGCGGGAAGTTTATCTTCGTCAACATGGATGCAGCATCGCGTACCACTTGCAATGGGCTGTTGAGTGCCGCTGAAAACCCTTCCCAAAGAAGGAGACCAGTCAACACAAACACAGGGTATGGGACAGGGGTCTCAGCAACGCTCATGATCCCCTGTTTGTTTAGGAATACCCAGACTCCCATCGTTGCCAGCGGTGGTAGAAAAACCCAGAGATACCCGAGGTACGAAAGTCGGTACTGGGCGCTTAAGTCACGAACAAACAGTCGCCAAGCTAGTTCGCGGGAAGCCAACAGGTCATGAATCATCTCCCGTATAAGTCGACCGGGACGACGGAGTAATGAATCAGCGGTGTAGATCACTTCAGGAAGCGATACGTTGTCGTGCTCAGATACCGTGGAGGCACTCACGCTGACGGACGATATTTGCTGAACATCGGTTTCGATCGCTTCGGTATCCTCAACCATTGGATTTACCGATTGACCTTCGTTGTCCGACGGCTTGCCAGGCGTCATGCTAGGCCCGCGCGAATGAGATCGTGCAAGTGGATCGCACCTGAAACGTTTTGATGTTCGTCGATAACTGGAAGGACGGTTACGGACCGCTCTTGCATGTCTCGAAGCGCCTCAGCCGCAAGAGAACCGGTCTGAGTGGTGTGCGGACGCGGCGTCATGGCATCCCCGACTCGCATGGCAAGAGGATTATTGTTCTTTTCCAAGAGTCTCCTAAGATCACCGTCGGTGAAGATGCCTTCCAATTTACCTGATTCGTCAACGACGAAGATGGCGCCCAAGCGTTTGTCGCTCATCTCGCAGATCGCAGCACACAATTGGGCATCCGGCTGGATCAGTGGAACGGAATCTCCACAGTGCATCAAATCGCCAACTTGTAGCAGGAGCTTGCTTCCTAGATTCCCTCCGGGATGAAAGATCGCGAACTGTTCACGCGTGAATCCACGAGCCTCTGAAAGTGCCGCCGCGAGAGCATCACCCATGGCGAGCATTGCAGTCGTGCTAGACATTGGCGCAACCCCGAGTGGGTCAGCCTCATGTTCGACCGAGACTTCTAGAACGAGATCGCTACGAGTTGCAAGGGAAGAGGTCTCGCTTCCTGTCATGGCGATCAGATAGACGCCTAGCCGCTTAAGTTGTGGGAGAAGTTTTAGTACTTCCTCCGTCTCTCCACTTGAGGAAAGCGCGATCACAAGGTCTTCGGGTGCGACGATACCCAAATCACCATGGAACGCTTCAACTGGGTGAAGAAAATACGATGGTGTGCCCGTGCTGCAAAACGTCGCTGCGATCTTCCTGCCAATAAGTCCTGACTTTCCCATGCCGACGATGACGGCACGTCCGTTGCATCGCAGAAGTTGCTCGACGGCGACAGCACATCGGTCATCAATACGCTCCGCGAGACCGAGAAGTGTTCTCGCCTCAGCGGCAATCGCGTTGCGAATACGACTGAGTACTTTTTCCTTCAAGGCTAACGGGCTGCTGGCGAAGTCCGTATTCACTCGTTTCGTTCGCTTTCTTGCAATGAATTCATTTCTTGTTTCCGCGCGCACTTCGTGCCTCTGGGTGACACAATCTGTTTCACCACAATCGCTTAGCATCACACTGTTTTAAATGACTCTTCAGTACGGTCGGCGATCGAAACGCGAACGATCCAGCCGCCCCATCATTCAACCGTAGACGAGCACCCGTTTGATTCTGGTGTCGACCGCGGTGATGGTTCAGGCGACGGCTGAGAGGTTGTCGACACTCGCTTCTGACCAAACAGCGTGTCGATCAGTACGTAGCCTGCTCCCCATGCGAGCCCCATTCCGCGAGCAACAGCACGAAGACTTCCGAGCCAAAGGAAATTCAGCATCGAAGTACCGCTCTGTCTAACTAGCTTGATTGTGATCGGGATTTGAAGCGCCACCAACAACAGACCGAGTACGAATAGGATGAATCCCAGCCGGGAATCGGCGATAAGTGCAAATGGAGTGATGGCTCCGATCAGGGCGCCTAGGATTGGGGGTAGGAAATCCAATATCCCGGCGTAGGAATCGCCGCTCGCTTTTGATGGATGCGCACGGTAGAGCATGACGCGGTAGAACCCTTGGCGAGCCTGCGTCTTCAGGTAACGCCAAAGGCTCCTAGGATGATGATGTCCCACGCGTGAAAGCATCTCGAATCGAAGGCGGTAACCGTGATCCCGAACTCGGTAAGCGAACTCTGCATCTTGTGCAAGTTTCAGTTTTTCGTTGAAGCCGTTTGTGGCATTCAGAACGCTTCGACGGTAGAGCACATTAAACGTGGCCAGGAAGTCAACGTTCTCTCGCATCCGAAGATGTCTTGAAACGATTTCTTCATGGATGAGTGATGCGATGAGCGAGTTGGGAAACAAATTCGCGTAGCTTCCTCCGGCGCCAGCGACGTCCGCATCTTTCAAGTGGCATACGAGATTCTCGAGCGCTTTGGGTTCTGCGACACAGTCACTGTCAATGAACCAAACCAGCTCGCTTTGCGTTGATCGCCAGCCGAGGTTGCGTGCTGCACCAGGTCCCTGGCCAGTTCCCGCCAACACTGTTACCGGATAGCGATTCGCGATTTCTGCTGTCGCATCCGTTGAACCATCATCGACGAAAATGATCTCGAGCAATTCGCCTGACTCTTTCAACGGGACAACGGACGCCAAGCAACGTTCCAATGTTTTGTGGCAGTTACGTCCTGGGATAACCAGCGTTATCGAGTGCTGCCGACCGAGAGGCGACTCCGCTGTCGGTTGCGATACACAATGATCTCGCTCGTGCGTCGTATCGGCTGTCATCCCTCTACCCGAGCATCCATTTCTGATTCGGCTCCTGAGAGGTTTGGTTGGATGGAAGTACCAGGTGTCGCCCCGCGTATTGCTTCACGGCGGGCCAGTTCAACCAAGTCTCGCCTTAGCAAGTAGTTGCGGCCGTACAGGTAGAACATTCCTCCAGTGCTTAAAAGCATGAACGTGTAAAAGACCAGATCCGTTCCACGCCCGATTCCAAGGACGCCAGCGATCGCGGACGCCATCCCGGGAAACAAGACAAGCACAAGGCCTGTCATCCAAATGGACAGACGAAGAAAATGTATCGCTTGATGATTCTTGAAGTTCGCACGGATCTCAAGCAACGCGAGCGTGAGAAGGATGGGAACGGTCAACCACTGAAACAGGTTCACTTCCAGATTCTCCCAGCCAAAAGTTGTCCCGAAATCCGAACCGCGTCCGATGTCTTTTGTCCCTTCGCTAACGTCTCCGCCGTATATCGGATTTTCACGGGTCGCTCGGTGTACCGCAAACCTAGCGATGAAATCTGATCGAGAATCTCGGAGGCATGAGCCATACGCGGTTGTCGAATGCGAATCGACCGAGCAGCAATGCTGGAGAACACACGAAAACCGTTGTGAGTGTCACTGACTTCTAACCCGCTTGTGCGCCGGGTGAACCAGGTCGCAATTCGCAGCATGAGTCTTCGTATCCTCGGAATATTGACGGACTGACCTCGAAACCTCGAGCCCAGCACGACGTCGCAAGAACCGTCAAGAACCGGCGCTAGCATTTCCGGTAAATCCGCTGGGTCATGCTGACCGTCAGCATCAAACGTGACGATTGCACGTGCACGACGGGTTAGAGCAAAATCAATCCCGGTTTGAATCGCCGCCCCCTGACCGCAATTAATCGGATGACGTAGCACCCAAGTTGCGGATTTTAGCGCGAGCTGATACGTCTCGTCGCTCGAACCGTCGTCAACAACGATGGTGTTGTATCCACTGAGAGAACACAGTGTCTTCTCAATCCGATTTCCTTCGTTGTAAGCTGCGATCACCAACCAAACTCGCGATCCACCATCACTCATGGCACCGATCCTTCGCGATTATTGTCAGAATCGGAACCCAGTCTCTTCCGAAGCCGTCGACGAATCAGTTCGGAAAGCCCATTCGCGTTTTCACGTTTTGCGGCTTCGATAGCGCGTTGCAGCCAGACGACCGCTAGCTCATGGTTGCCCTGTCGCTCAAGAACGGTCGCTAGATTATTCATCGCTTCTGGAAGCTCGAGTTCTGCAGCAAGTTCAAAATGCTTCCTTGCCATGTCGTCGTTCTGTTGATCAAGGTAAAGGACACCGAGATTATTGTGAGCCTGGGCAAACTTGGGACGATTCTCCACTGCGCGGCGATAAAAGTAGAGTGCCTCGTCACTCCGTCCGGCCTTTCGCAGACAATCTCCCAAGCCAACATCATAGAGAGGAGTACGCGTCCCACCGATTCCAACCGCGCTCACCATGTAGGGAAGTGCGGCGTCGGGGTTACCGCGTTTGTACATCAGACTTCCGACGTGATACCAGCCTCGTGGATTTCCGGGTGAAACTTCAGTGACCCCCATCCAAATCGTCAGCTCATCACGGTAATCGAGATTTCGGACGTGTGTTCTCCATCCCAAGGAACTCAGGATGGCGATTACGAACAACCCGACTCCGATCGCCAGTACCGGTTTGTTTTCGCTGTTCGACCACAAGCAACGGACAACATAGCCAACGGAAAAAACGATGCCTGCCACAACAAGGGTCAGTGGCAGATACATCCGATGTTCAACCGCCATGTCCACAATCGGAACAATGCTGCAAGTGGGTGCGAGGATAAAGAAGAATGCCAGGACTCCCCAGCCGATCAATCCCAACGTCGTTTGAGCACGGGTCTGAGCAAGTGTTTGTCCGCTAACGCCAGCTCGAATCGTCCCCCTGCAGTAAGACCATAAACCGATCGAGATCAATGTCAGAATCACGGCGCCCAACGAAAGAAATACGGCAGGGTTCTTCTGAATTCGCCACAGGTAGTCGATGCACAAAGGGTCGGGCCAAATAGACAGTTTCAAATAGTGGAGGATGATCTCGGGCTGCGTTCGCAAGTACTCCCAACTACTCAATTCACGCATGCCGAATCCCATCGACCCTCCGACGCCACTGCTTCCGCTGGCGCCGGCTACATCAAACCACCGCGAAACGCTCGGTATGAACCAAATAAATGGTGATAGCATCAGCAGGTAGACGTACCAAGAAAAACGAAACAATGACGCGAATTTCATTTCCGAGATCAGTCTCTGGTAAAGCAAGATTACGAGAGGAGCAGTCGCAAAAACTTCTTTCGAGAGAAGACCGATCCAGGCCGAACACAAAACGACTACACTGCCTGCAAAACGTGTGGATCGGGATGTAGAAAGCTGAAATATAAGAATCCCGACCCAAGCGCCGAGGTATCCCATTGCTGACAACGACTCATAGCGCTGAACGATGTAGGTAACCGCCTGTGTGGTAAGCGGATGAATTGCCCAGGTGAGCGCAACGAGTGCCGCGGTGGAAACCCACCAAAACGAAAGACCAGAAACAATATCTCGATTCGAGAGCCAGATTCGGCGCGAAAGGAGAATGCCCGCGAAGAGCAACAGTGCATTGGTCGCGTGGACCGCAAGGTTAAAGAGATGAAATCCGAACGTCGAATTACCACTCCAGTGTTTGCTGATCGCCAAGGAGTAGAGTCCGACTGGGCGGTTGTTGACGAGGTACTCGGTCAGCGGCCACAAGGTCGCTTCACGGTTGATGATGTTGTCGTGGTCGTCGAACTGAAACGCACCATCGAGTGAAGACTTCCATACCACCAAAAGGACGGAGAGAAGAATGAGCCCAAACCCTAAAATCGAAAACCGTCGCAATGGCGTTGAATGCGGGATGTTGGACTCGGCGGATACATCCCCACTCATCGACTGGCCTTCAACAATAAAAAGAAACGCCGGCACGCAAATTCTTGCGCGCCAGCGAGTTTTAATCGCCTATCAGTCACCGACGTGGATGACGAGGCCTTCACCGTTGATACCGAGGTTGGAGCTGAAGGATCCAACGTTGGTAGCATCCAGGACGAGACCACCTTCCAGGTCTGGGTTTGCCGTCGTGTTGACGAGCTGACCGCTAACGATCGGTGCTTCATCTTCCGAGTGAGCACCTGGCAAGGCTGCAGCGACCGTACCGATCAGGTCGGTCGTCTTGTGACCGAGGATGGCGGTGGCGGCCAACGCGACCAGAGCGATACCGCCAACGAGGATACCGTATTCGACCAGACCCTGGCCTTTCTTGTTGCGAAGCAACTTACGCATGTTTGTTTCTCCGTATCTTGAATCATAGGAATAAAGGAACCGTCGCGTATTATTGCCCCCTACCGAGAAGGCTATACGAAACGTTGTATGCGATGAACTGAGGATATCTTCTTGCAATCTGTATGCAAGTACATCTGATGGGGGGCGTTTATGCGGCCTGCTGGTCACCCCCCGCCAGCGGTTCGAAGGCTGTACGCATTCCGATTTGGACGACCTCGGGAGAAACGAGTTGTCTTGCCTCGACAACATGTTTCGCAGAACGTGACTTGGAACGAACGATTCGCCACGGTGGCACGGCAGTGTGGACGTCAACGATACGATACGCATCATCTAGGAAAACAACATCGATTCGAAACCGCATCCATGCAGTGTGGATCGACTTGCAACCTTGGAGCCAAAGGACTTCACCCGTTGGCATCGTGCGTCGGAACTGCAGTCCAATCAGGCGAGAGAAATAAGTGTCTGCAACTTGAACGGAATCAGAAAGAACTCGAGCATCATCCCTGGTGATCCATCGCATTGCCGGCTTGTTGCGAGCTGATCGCATTACAGTCCCCCGAATCCATTTCCAATTACCTGGTCAAGCATCTGGACGATTTGAAAAATAATCGGACCTAAGGACGCGATCATGATGCCAGGGAGGAAACAGATAATCAACGGAAAGAGAAGCTTGACGGGGACGGCCATCGCTTGAGCCAAAGCCCGTTCGCGTCGGCGATTCCTTAGGTCGTCCGCTTGAGCGCGGAGAGTCCCAGCCAGCGACGCGCCAATCTGCTCAGCATGGATCAAAGCGGAAACAAAAATTGAAAACCAAGCGACGTCAATGTTGTCTTTCAACCGCCGGAGCGAGTCGATCCGGCTTCGGCCGGTCAAAATCTCCAATCGGAACAGGCGAAACTCTTCGGCCAACGGGCGACGGTGCCGCTGCGTTTCTAGCACGCGTTCGAGTGCAGCATCAAAACTCAGACCAGCTTCCGCCAAAGTCGCCAACAAATCCAGGGTTAGCGGGAGATCCTGTTCGATCAGGCGAATACGAGAGCGACGCTTGGATCGGACGAGAATGGTTGGCATTCCAACGACGACACCAACTGCGAGGATTGGGCTCACCCAAAGGATCGGCAAGAAAACCTCGCCAACCGAACCGGGAATCGCCCTCAACAGCGAATCCCCAATCGAAACGACTGCGGATTGATAGAACACGATCGCAACGGTGAGTCCAAACAGCAATCCGATACCATTCGCACTGATGAAGACCAAAGTGGCGTTGGGGCTTCGATAGCCAGCGCGAAACAACCACCTACCAAGCCAGCTTCTTCGTTGGACGATTTCAACTTCATCGGGATCCAACAGGTCGGCGGCAGCCGCGAGACGCCGACTACTGGTCGACCAAGCCAGCGCGAATCGCAAAAACACGACACCGATTACCAGCCAGAGGACGATGGTGAGGACCACAATCGCTTCTGTCACGAGATCACCTCCACAACTCTCGCCCGGGTGACATCCCGCAAAAACGGAAGGCTTTTAGCACCGGCAGAATTCCGAAGCATTGTCTCGCTCTGTTTTTGTCGCACTAACATGATCAGAACTTCGGCTTGCTCATCCACGAGATCCAGACAATTCCGATCGCCTGCAACGTCATGCCAATGGGGACGAGAAACTGCCCGGTGAAACTGGTCAAAAAGCCACTCATGCGTTCGGGATCATTGCGCCAGATTAGCGCTCCGATGAAATACGTCACAGCGATAACACTCACCACCGAGATCCGGGCTTGTGTCGTCATCGCATTCATGCGGCGTGAAAGCTCGATTCGGTCGCGTATGGTACGGCCGACATTGGCAAGAGTGACGGATAGCTTTCCACCGACACGCCAATTCACGGCCAGTGTTTGGCTGAACAGAGTCACGCTTTCAAGAGGCAAGCGATCGGAAAGATCCATCACCGCATCAACTGGCTCTTGGCCGTATCGAATCGCGCTAACCATTTGTTCGGTTTCCCGTTTCCATGGCTGCTGAGCCTCGGCGACGCTCGTCTCGAGAGCCGACTGCAAGCTGCTGCCAGACTTCACGCCCGCGACCATCATGTCAATTGAATCTGCAAGTTGCTGTTCCAACTTGCCAATTCGATACTGCAACCAAACCGAATCTATCTGCCAACAGCATAAAAACGTCATCACGTAAACTGCAGCGAGATATGGCCAAGGGACACTCAGGGTCCACCTCAACATCACAATGAAGAGTGCCGCAACGAGCAGACCGATCCATGCATAGCGTCTGAGAACCGAACTCCGGCGAACGCGTCTCTCGATTTTATTTTGTGCCTGCTGGTCACCCTCGAGGATGTAGGCAGAGCCCCATTGCAAACGTCCCCGCGAGATTGACGCGGACTGGCTACGATGCACCGCTACGCCAATGCTTGCGAGTCCACCAATAAACAGCAATCCAAAGAAGCCAAATAGCACGTAGGCCATGATTTACTTCTCCGCACCAGCACGAAAAAGGTCCAGAGGAATGTCAAAACCACGCTCACGCAATTGATGCACGCGCCGTGGAACGATGCCGGTGGCAGCAAATTGCCCTTGAATGCGTCGATCTTGGCGACCTTGTTGTTGAAAAACGAATATGTCCTGCATCTGTGGTATTGACTCTTCAACTCCGGTGATTTCGGCAATCGACTCGACCCTTCTGACACCATCGTCATACCGTCGCACAGAAATCACAAAGTCGACAGCCGCTGCTATCTGCTCTCGAATCGCCCGCTGTGGTAAGTCAACACCGGCCATCAAAACCATCGTCTCAAGTCGTGAAATGGCATCGCGCGGACTATTGGCATGCACCGTCGTAAGGCTGCCGTCGTGTCCTGTATTCATCGCTTGCAGCATATCCAATGCTTCGCCTGCACGAACTTCGCCAACGATGATTCGATCGGGTCGCATGCGTAAAGCGTTTACGACCAGGTCACGTGCGGTAATGCGCCCGGTACCTTCCAAGTTAAGTGGTCGTGTTTCCATGCGTACAACATGGATTTGATCCAACATTAACTCCGCTGCATCTTCGATCGTTACAATTCTCTCGCTATCCGGAATGGCCTCGCAAACGGCGCCCAGGAACGTGGACTTCCCCGCACCGGTTCCGCCCGAAACAACGATGTTGCAACGAGCAGCAACCATCCATTGCATAAAGACGCGGACAGGATCCGAAAACATATTCAGTCGCTGGAGATCATCTCTTCGGAGTCGCCGTTTACCGAATCTTCGAATGGACAATGTCGGCCCGTCGATGGTCACAGGCGGCAGAGTTGCATTCACCCGACTCCCGTCCCGAAGACGTGCGTCCACCATCGGGGAACTCTCATCGATGCGACGACCGACGCGAGCCGCAATACGCTGAATGATCCTAATGAGGTGCTCGTTACTTCGAAACTTAACACTCGTGCTTTCAAGCTGACCAAAGCGTTCGATGTAGACTTGGTCAAAACGATTTACCAGTACATCCGTAACGGCAGGATCACCAAGAAGCGGTGCGAGCGGACCAACACCCAGAGTTTCTTCCATGAGGTCGTCAGCAATCTGCGCACGTTCTGACTCATTCAGTGGTAGATCTTCATTCTCCAATACGTCTGCCACGAAATCGTCAACCGCCTCTTCAAGCGTCTCATCGGAGGCAGACAGATATTGGGGTTGGTTAAGTAGGTCCAGCAGTCTCGTATGTAACGAAGTCTTGACCGATAAATAATCGCTTTCCGATTTGTTCGGATTCAATCTGGGCGACAGCGTAAAGGCATTATCACCCGACTCTTTTTCAGCAATCCTCTCTCGAGGTACGTTAAATCGTTTATTGCTGAGTTTGGATCGCAGCACAGCTGGCCGAGTCCGCAACTCTTCATCGGAACTGCTATCGTTTTCACTCATTCAGGTTTCACTTCGATCGAAGTCTGTAGCCCGTCGACGGCGTTCACAAGCTCGCCAAACGAACGGTGAAGACGTGAGAAGCGAAGGAAATCGGCCGCGAACGGTTTTCCGGAATTCGCTGCTGAAATCACGCGTCGGTCATAAGGGATCACATGGTCGACAGGCATCCGCAAAGAGCTTGCAACATCCTCGATCGATGGGTTGCCGGTAATCCTTTGGAAACGATTGACAACGATACCCGTTCGCTGCGCGGGGTATTGGAGATCCTCCAGCAGTTTAAGCAATTGCACAGCGCTCAAGATTGTCGGTACGACGTTGTCGAGCACCACGAATGCTCGACTCGCGATATCGAGTACGGTCATGACAATCTGGTCAAACAACGGAAACGTATCGACGACGACATACCGAAAAGATCGTCTCGATAGATTCAGCAGTCTCGTCATCGATTGATCATCGATGTCGGACGCTGCAACCGGGTCCGTTGGAGCGGCGAGCAACAACAAGCCTGATTCATGTGGGAGCGTGAGTTGACGAATCAGTGTTTCATCAAGCCTGTTTCGCTGCTCAATAGCGTCCAGCAAAGTCGTTGTAGGTTCGAGATTTAGCAATGCGGAACAGACACCCATTTGCAGCGAAGCGTCAATCAACAGCACTTCATCTGGGTAACGAGCCGCCAGGGAAATCGCCAGGTTAACAGCCATGGTTGACTTACCAACACCGCCTTTGTTGCTAATGAAAGCGATGCATGTCCCAAGCTGGCTTCGCTCGACGACGACTCCCGGCCGCAATCGGTCAAAGAGTTGACGTAGATCGAGTGCTGGAATCGGTCGACGCAAAAAGTCCGATACCCCTTCTCGAACAAGCTGAACGATCGATCCAGATGATACTCCACCATTCTCGACCTCGGCGGAGTGGACACCCACGACGACCATTTCGGGTGCAACGGCACGTAGTTCACGAATCGATTGGCGATCATGCTCGAGATCGCCCGTAAGTTCGATCAGTAGTCCCTGCGGTTCACGATCTCTCGAAACGTCGACCGCTCGTGTCAGGTCGGTTGTTATAAAACAATGCGGCGTCAGATCGTCCGCCCCCCTACAGGCATCGGCAATCTCACGTCCAGTCGCTTCGTTCGACGCGTGAACAAGCAACTTCATCGCTGAAGGAGCTTCATTCATGCGTTTCGTCCGTTTGGCTGGTCAACGGGTAGGTCCGATCGCTGATAAATACATCGGAACTCGGCGGATTGTTGCCGGAGAAATGCTCTCGAACATAGGTTCTAGGAAACTGAGACGAAGAATCTTCAACATCACTTTGGCCAGCATTTCTTACGTCGACTAGTCCATCAATGCTTACCTTGAGAGATCGGTTTTCAGCAAGTGCACTGAGTAACCGTGGTGCCTGCTTCGTCGGTACGGCGATCGCGAATCTTTGGACGGTAATCGTCTGACTCTCAATCCGCTGACTCTCGTCAACGTTCGTCTCTTGCGCTCCACTCAGCACATTCTGCAGCGTTCGCGTCGTCCGGTCGGTAAGCGTTGCCCGCTTGACGCGTTCAACTTCGTCGAATTGACGCAAAAACATCGCTCCACTTGCCACCGTCTGTGAGATGGCAATACCGAATCCTGGCAACTTGGTTGCTTCTGTCACGGCATCCGCCGACGACAGTGTTCGTCGCGGGGAACCACCAAGACTGTTCACTGGTATCGACTGCGCAGAAACGACCGAGAACGTTGAGCCCGGACTAAGAAGATCGAGGTCTTGGATCTGGGACGAGTCAACCAGAACGCCTTGCATACCAGGAGGCACTCCCGCGGACGGACCCGGGATCGTTCCCTCTGGCGCTAGATCGTCCGATGACACGACTCGCCCTGACTTTAGTCGTCGTTTTGTAACGCGGTCGATCAAAGCTTTGATGTCGGTTCCCCAATCCTCCTCAATGCGATCCACAGAGAAGTAAAGATAGCGAATCTCTCCGCTAGCCGGATCGATAAAATCGTCAATCGTGAGCGGTTCGAATGCTTCTACATCACGTGTCAAAACGGGCACTTCGACACGAGACGGTGTCTCGACTTGATTCACTGGAGCCGAAACCAGATGGGTTCCCGATTCGGAGTTTTGTGGAAACGGCTTATCGCTCGAAGGCTGTGCGGCGCCAAGCTCTCCTAACCTCAGGGGCGAACGAGAATCCGACGCAGAGATGTTATCGGCGGGTGCTTCTTCTCCGCTTCTTGCAACAACAAACAACTCGGATTCGTCGCGAATCAGTTGTGCGACTTCCGCGACTCGATCATCGGGAACGGCAATGGTTGCCATGCCCTCCAATTCCCTGAGGTATACAGCTTCACCAACCACTTCGCGAATACCCGTGCTAAGCATCCGTTCCATCCGTTCAATGCTTGGATCCAAGGTGCCGCCTTGCAGTTTCGCCCATGAGTTGCCAATGGGCCGACTAACCTGTTCGGGTACCTTCGCATGAATGGAAAATCGGTCTCCCTGGACGAGATCACCGAACCCCGAAATCTGGCTGGTGCTAACGGCCATCGCAACCATGCCGGGTGGCACGCCAGCAGAGATTCCTGGTTTGGTTCCGGGAGGAAGCAAATCCGTCTCGGTGATTGGAGAACCACGTCTCAGCGTTCTCGAAACGACACGCCCATAAACCTCAATGGGATCGGTCAGCCAGTGCTCAGGGATCCGTTCCGGGGAAAAGTAGTAGTAGTGAAGTTGGCCGGTTGCTTGATCGATCAGCGCTTCGTCTGTTAGTTCGCTATAAGCTTCGATATTCGCGGCGGTTGTAATTACGGGGACCAAGCCGTCGCGATTGAACACCTGCTCAACTTCTGCATCCGGATGACCACTCCGAACGATACATGTCATGGGAGTGTTCAATGAGATCGCTTCGGTAAGTGGGCCAATCTCTTCTTCATCGATCGCGATCTCTGCGTATGTGACTGGCGTTGTCGACGTCCGGCTGGTGGATGGTTTCACGGTCAATCCGCTACTTCCCCTGACGGACCGTTCCTTTCCGCGTGAGAGAGTTACGAGATGGCCACCCGTTACAAGACGCTTCACACCGTGTCGTCGCGAAAGTTGCCCCACTCGAAGCGACGGTGGTTTGACGCCACCAAATACCGCGGCTGGTTCGGAGTTTCCGACGGTAGTCTGCCGATCACCTTCCTGTTCTTGAAGGGCGACCATCAAGTCGAAGCGATCACCATTTCGAAGTTGCCCAAGTCCCGGGATATCATTGCTCGGAATTGTCACGGCAAATTTTCCTGGTGGGATGCCAGCAGACACACCGGGCTTCGTGCCCTCGGGCATGAAGTCGTATCGTGTCAGCACCATTCCAGCGCTTTTGTCGTGCTTGAGCACACGGCCAATCAGCTCACCGATATCGCGTGATGCAACGTCAGCAACGGACTCCGGCATCCAGATGATGTTCAATTGCTGCTGGGCATCGAGAAGGTCTTCTCGCGTGATTGGTTCGAATGCAGAAACCGGCCTTGAGAGTGCTGGAAAAGCCAGCTGTCCCGTGCGATCGATCGGTTCTTCACCGTCGAAGAAACCCATTGACCAAGCGACGGTTAAGCTCGCCAAACCGATGAGCCCGATAGCGGTACCACCAATCATCAAGGCAGGAATGATCGAGCTGCGGGGGTGTCTGCGTTTGGGTCTGGCCATGATGCATCAAGTCTAATTGCTGAAATGAAAGATCTACCGACGAAACCGATCAACCTCGGCTGTTGATAGCGATAACGTCATGGTATTGCCTGTTATGCCCAACCACCGATTTGTGCGAGGAGATCGGGTGCGAACCAATGCACAGCGACCGCGGCGGCAATCGCCGGGCCGTATGCAAAGTCCTTTTTGCCCCGCAGAAGAGCGATTACCGCAAGGATCAATCCAGCAATCGCACACCACATCGCTATCGAAGCGACGGCGTAGATTCCATACCACGCACCGACTGCCGCAAACAACTTTACGTCCCCACCACCAAAACGATCACCGAAAGCAACAAAGCAACCAAGTGCCAATGCCACCAAACCGCCGGCAAAAAGATGCCATATGACAATCTCGGGGGTCAGGAACCAAAGACGTATGGGGATGAATAACAGCAACGAAATCCACAGTGAATCCGGGATTTCGCGTGTTCGAAGATCAATGAATGCCGCGACGCAGCACACTGCAACCGGAATGAAGTCAATCCACTGATTCACGACTCTTCCGAAAGAGCCTCCTTCCATCGCAATGCTCGAGCTTTAGACGAAGGATCGCCCGCAAATATCCATCCGGACGATCCCTCTCGTCTTAAGCGACTCAGTCACCGACGTGGATGACGAGGCCTTCACCGTTGATACCGAGGTTGGAGCTGAAGGATCCAACGTTGGTAGCATCCAGGACGAGACCACCTTCCAGGTCTGGGTTGGTCGTCGTGTTGACGAGCTGACCGCTAACGATCGGTGCTTCATCTTCCGAGTGTGCACCTGGCAAGGCTGCAGCGACCGTACCGATCAGGTCGGTCGTCTTGTGACCAAGGATGGCGGTGGCGGCCAACGCGACCAAAGCGATACCGCCAACGAGGATACCGTATTCGACCAGACCCTGGCCTTTCTTGTTGCGAAGCAACTTACGCATGTTTGTTTCTCCCATTTGGAAAAACGAGTTTCAGAATGAAAGCCGCCTGACCAGTTTTTCCTCGTGGCAGCGGCCGTCTAACCATGAGGAGCTAAATCGAACAAAAACCAACGGTTTGCATCGTGTAATGTCCCCGCCGCATCTGTGATTCATCTGCAACCGTATTGCAACTGAAGGAATTAGGTAATTCAAGGGTAACGCACTCGAATTCGACGAATAAACCTTGCGATTGAGCGCGTTACGACTCTTGGATCTCGCATCTGCCACCGATTCTTTTGCATGCCCCCTTGTAGCGGTGTGACAAACTGGGGTTTCCGGCGTTTCGTTGGGAACCAATCCGACGTTGGCTGACACCGAAGTCGTTGGTCACATCGAAGTCGCTGTTCGGCGCGGTCGTTCAGGTAGCCCAACGCGGCAGCGTTCGCTCGACGTTTGCTGGGTGACCCGGTTTAATAGGTGGAGGCTGGGGAGTTGTGATCGGCGTGATTCGACTTGTCAAACGACGGTTGGCGGTTTTGTTGATCGCTTTCTCAGTTGCCAGCACTTCGTTCATCGTTGTTGCAAACAGTCTCGTGGCTGTTTTCGCGCACCAATTCAGACGATGGAGCGCCGATTATCGGCGTTCCACTAGCCGTAGTTGCGTGCCTTTCCGATCCCCCTGCACCGTCACGCTTCGTTCGCGAACCCATGCGCCGCCGGGACATGATTCGCGTGCATAGAACGATCATCTCGTCGTTGATCAAAGTCTGCCGATTCGTGGTCCATCAGCATCCTGAACATACCGGTTCGCTTTGAGTCCAGATCGACGATGTGGATGCAGTTTTTCGATATCTCCGCCAATAAGTTCGTTGAGATCGAAAGCCACAGTTCGTGATCCTCTCGCGGCACCGGAATTAGCGAAACAAAGCAGGCCAGCAGCAGTGAGGCGAGTTCCGTGGTCACGTTGGCTTTGACCTCACCCGCTTGCCCTACCCTTTATCGGTGCGAATTAGGAAGCTTTTTGTGGCTGCTGTGATTCGGGAAGTCATCCGCGAATTCGCAACTGAACTCGGAAGTCCCGTGAGATTCCAGTCTTTGGGCGTCTCGGATCGCCCAGAATCTTTCCTGCCTCTTGTTGAGGCGAAATGAGCTTGTGCGTGGCAATCTGTTCACTGATGGAGGGATGTTAACTATTTCGACGTAAAAAAGTACGGGTTAGCACGGCAAGTTGTTGCGATCTGCTCGATTATTCCTGAAAATCTGGAGGATTTCGAATTTCATTCTCGGTCCTTGACGGTGATTCTGATGAGCGATGCAGCCGATTTGTGTTATCCCCCAAAAGCCGACGCGAATGGAACGGCGAAGAAGTATTACCGACGCCGCGCGTATTACTTCGGACGTCATAACACGCCCGAAAGTTTGATCTTGTTTGGCGAATGGAAACGCCGCCTCATCGAGACCGGTGAACCGCCAGAGGTGAAGACCGTTCGCGTGGATCTAGAACACTCGCTCGAAGCACGTGAAAAGGGACGGAAGTATCGCGCTTTTATCTGGCCCGCAGTGACAGCATTGAGTTCATGTTTACTTGCCACCACAATCACTGCGAGCGTCATGATTTTCTCAACTAACAACGTCGCGAAAGTCGATGGGAAGGTACTGACAGGGGAAGAGGTTCTTTACCTTCGCGGATACCGCAACTACAACGGCCTCGTTCAGGCAGTGACCCGCGGTAGTCATGACGAAGAAAGGATCGCCGAAATATACAAAGGATTATTGGAGTCGGGGCCTGGAAATGAGCCGTTACACAACAAAGAAATGGATTAGCTTTGGATCTGCGAGTATTCTTCTCGCGGGCTTCATGTCGTACACGGCGACATGGGGCGAGACGTCTTCCGGCGATGGTGAGTCGTTAGCACTTTCGCATCAGATGATCTGCCCGACCGTTATGCCAGATGCAAGTAAGAACAATTGCTCGGTTGAAGCAGCAGCGTATGCAACGGCACTAGCGAATTTGCAGCAGGCTCAAGCCATTGCCAACGTCACCTATCGTGCTTGGTACGAATGCGAGTACGGCGGAGATACGAATGCGACGGAGTATGTCGTCGATGTTCCGTCGGCTGAATACTCGGTGTTGGTTAAGGACTAGTTTTCCGTC
Source organism: Planctomycetota bacterium (assembly GCA_039179795.1). Lineage (GTDB taxonomy): Bacteria > Planctomycetota > Planctomycetia > Pirellulales > Pirellulaceae > Rubripirellula. Next base: position 58,083 of record JBCDEM010000019.1, read on the forward strand.
AGTGTCTTAGGCAACCGAGGGCGCTTTCCTCGGTCGCCGATCGGCTGGGGCATGTGGACATCGATGTCACTATATCGATTGTCACTTAGGCCTGCATCATGAGCTGACCGACTTCTACATCAAAGCCCAGAAACTTTGTCGCCGATCGTTCCTCGATCATAGCGTCTCCGCTCATATCTTGGATCGATCAGCGATGATGCAAATCACCTGCAAACGTTGTGACCTTTACGACCTCGGTGGCTTGTCCAATCTGCCGTCGCACATTGTGTGACCCGCGGGCGAACCCGTCGTCATGGCTTCGAGTCGGCTGCCGCGCCCATCTGCTTCAACAGCTGATTGCGTAATGCCATTGCTTCGTGAAACGCAGCCGTTGAAACTTCGTTCTCAAGCAGCCAGTCGAAGTCCGATAACGCTGCCTTCTTTCTTTCGGTCATCATCCGCACTTGGGCTCGCATGCGTCGCGATGAGATCGCATCCGGTTCCACAACAACTAACGCTTCGCAGTATCGATAAAGCGCTGGTAAGTCTTGTCGTCGACCGGCAACACCGACCAAGTTTGTGAGGACGCGGGTGAGGATTTGGCGCTCCGACTGGGGCTCAAGGTCGGCATCGGACAAGGGCCGGGCCGAGTGGTTGATAACCATTGTATTCGCGTCCTCTCGGCTCAATGTCTTGCCGCGATCAAAGACATCGATCAGCAGCTGTGAATCATCACTGGTGTCTCGTACGACGAAGTGGCCGGGCAATCCAATGCCTTGAACGTCTAAATCCAGGGCACGACCGATCGTCATGTAGAGAATGGAAAGTGTGATCGGCAGGCCTTCGCGATCATCGATCACCTCATTCATGTGGCTGTTCGCCGGATGGTAGTATTCGGCTTGTCCGCCGCGGTAACCGTTCTGTTCAAATAGGTATTGATGGATTGCATCACGTCGGTCGGATGAGGATGCACCTTTCGCGAGCGACTCTCGAATCTCCTTTATCATCGCATCGACTCGCTTGGTGTACGCTTCAACACTCAGGTCAGGCTGATCGATTTTTGCGATAACCAAAGCGGCACGAAGCAGTCGGTGGTGAGCCGGTTGTTCGTCGTCCAGAACGGTTTCTAATTCTCGCAGCGTCGGCACCAGTTCTAAGTCTTCTGCGACACGACGCAGTTGGGCGATTCGTCGTTCAAGATCGGTGACTTCTTGCGAGATCTCGCGCGTCACGAAGTTGCGGGCTCGGCCCAACTCCACCAATTGATCCACTTCGATGTCCGGAAGACTCTCGGGTTGTTCAATCAACGCATCCAACGTGGATCGTGAATCGGCCGAGAGCGTTGGCATTTGCAATGCGTCGCCGACGCGAAAGCTCTTAAACTCTGGCTTGGTACTTCGAAACTTGACCAACCCAGACTTGCCCGTGGAGAGTTGCCGGTCTTTGGATTCGATGACCAATTCTCCATTGATAAAACACTGCAGTTTCTCGGGCTCGACGCGGACACGTAATCGATTCCAGCCACCGGGAACGTAAGCCGACGAGGTGACTTCTTCCAGGATCTGCCACGAATAAACCGTTGGGCCCTTGAAGCAGGTGAGACGTAAGTTTCCGCCGCTTGGGTAAAAGCCATAGTGTCGGTCCTTGCCGTCGGAAAAGAACGCGAGCCCCGCCGCACCATTCTCGTCATCTAGCCGTACGTCGACAGCGAGTTCAAACGTTTCTTCTTCGTCCATCGGTTCGTTCGACAGCAACAACGATCGCCCACCGAATCCGCTGCCGAGCCCCTGAGCGTTGATGATGTTTCCGCGCTGTGTCCAGGAGGCGCCCATCACGGGAGTCCATTGTTCCGGGTCGATGCGTCCCAGACGAACCCAGCGGTCGATCGCAATCGGATTGGGTTGTGACAGAACGTCCTTTAATTGATCGGTAGGGATGGCAAAGCCAAGATTGTCGTCGAGCGCAGATTTCATGTTGACGATTCCAACGACCTGACCCTTCAAGTTCACCAAAGGTCCGCCGCTATTGCCTGGTTGGGTTGGCATCGCCAATTGAATCATCGATCGTCCGTCGATCTCTCGAGTCGCGGAGACGATTCCCGACACAACGCTGTCGCGCAGGCCGAGCGGATTGCCCAGTGCCAAAACTTGTGTGCCCTGCTCCGGCATCGCTTCGTCAGAAAGCGTCAGCGCAGGGACAGGATCGTCACCAACGTCGACACGCACGATGGCCAGATCGCGCCGACGATCTGATGCCTCAATGGCGAGCACCGGAAGGCGTCGTCCGGAGGCCAGCTCCACAATCAGTGGACGGCCTTCCGTGATGACATGAAAATTGGTGGCGATCAAACCGCTCTCATCGACAAAAAAACCGGTCCCCAGGCCGATCTCATTTCCGTCACGACCGAGCACCTGAATCGTCACGGTCGAGGGTTGGACCTGTTCGATGATCTGTTTGAGATTTGGTCGAGTCCCCTCTTCTTGGGACAGCAGCGTCACCGGACTCAGCATGCAAACGGCGAAAAGGAGAGCGAATCGATTCATGGATGCATCGGGCAACGGGACACGAATTGGCGGCGAACTCATTGTATCGTTCGTTCCCGAGTGACGACGATTTTGGTCAGGGTTTGCCCAACCGTCAGTGTTTGACATGACCCTGCGGGCTGTACCGTTTCGTCTGAATGCGAGCGGGTGATTCACGGTGCGGTTGATCGAGTTGTGTGGGGTGATCAGCCGATACGGCATTTACCGTTGAATCTGGAAATGCGCCGGCACTCGGTAAAAACCCGCCAAACTGCAAAGTTCATCAAGATGGCAAGTTCGATCCGTCACCGTTCAAAACATCTACGTTCGCGTCGTAAGACCGCCTGGTCACGGCTGATCGCTACCATCGTCGGTACGGTCGGCGTGACGGTCACGGCTGGCTGTGGACTGCTGCGTCATCTGCCGGAAGCGAAACATGAAACCAAGGCGTCGTATAGCGATGGGCATGGCTTGCAGATTGAGTATCCCGACGTGCAAGAGTGTGCCACGCCGGTAACCGCCGCAGCCGAATCAACCGTGCGACCACTTTCGTTAAACGATCCTGCCGAGCTACCAACGATTGAAATGTCGTTGGAGGAAGCGATCAATTTAGCCGTCTCTCAGAGTCCGGTCTTACGCTCGATTGGTGGAACGATCGTGACGGCACCTGTCGCGACACCGACCGTTTACGATCCGGGGTTGACCGCGGCCAGTCCAGTGCAAGGTGCCGAAGCAGCGCTGGCTGCGTTCGACGCTCAGTACACGTCTTCGTTGTTCTTCAACAAGGTCGACACGCCTGCCAACTTTGCTCTCGGTGCTGTCCAGCCTACGGGTCAAGCAGCTAACTTCAATGGTGAGCTTAGTAAAACAACTGCGACAGGTGCATCCTTTGCGCTGCGTCACATCGTGAACTATGACCGCAGTAACTTAGGTGGTGTTTTTCGTGACATTCCGAGTGCGTTTGATGGTTGGCTGGAAGCTGAATGGCGACAACCGTTGCTTCAAGGTGCTGGTGTCACCTACAACCGCATCGCGGGTCCGACCAATATCCCAGGCCAATACAACGGCGTGTTGATCGCACGACTGAACGAAGATACTTCGTTGGCCGATTTCGAAGCCGCTGTGATCAATTTGGTCTCGGACGTAGAACAGGCGTACTGGGATTTAGTGACCGCGTACCGTGTTTTGGACACGCAGATCAAAGGTCGGCAAGCTGCCTTGCAAACATTCCAGTACCAGCAAGTGCGACTGGAGGTTGGCTCTGGGCGAAGTGATGAAGAAGCCCAAGCCCGAAGTCAATACTACCAATTCCAAGCTCAAGTCGAATCGGCACTGGGTGGACCGGAAGGGCTCTATCAGTCCGAACAACGCCTGCGATATCTGATTGGATATCCTGCGACTGATGGACGCTTAATTCGTCCCTCAACCGATCCAACGGATGCCAAGGTCGTCTTCGATTGGGACAGCGCCCTCGGCCAAGCACTCGAGCGTCGCGTGGAAGTTCGTCGTCAGCGAATGGCCGTTCAGCGACGTGAGCTCGAGCTTACCGCCGCTCAATTGAACTTGCGACCAAGACTCGACTTGGTGATGAGCTATCGTTGGAACGGCTTGGGTGACAACTTGATCGGTAACTCAACGCGGAACTTTAGCAACTTTTACGGCACGATCCTCGGCGGTGATTTCCAAGAAGGTCGGGCCGGCTTGGAGCTTAACTTCCCTGTTGGTTTTCGTGCGGCAGCGAACGCCGTTGCTCATGCTCGTTTGGGTGTGCAGCGTGAACGCGCCGTACTCTCAGAAACCGAATTGCGCGTCAGTCATGACTTGTCCGATGCTGCTCGCCAAGTGGAAATCGCCTACCGTTTAGTAGAAACGAACTTCAACCGTGTTGCGGCTGACTTGCGGCAAGTGGAAGTGTTGCAACGTCGTTACCGTGACGGCAGCGACAACATCAACTTCCTGTTGCAGGCCCAACGTCAAGCGGTGACGAGTACGACGGAATTCTATCGAACGCTGTCCGCGTACAACCTCGCGCTGCGTGATTTTCATCGTGAGAAAGGTTCGCTGTTGGCATACAACAGCGTGCAGATGGCAGAAGGTCCTTGGGCGCCGGGTGCACTTCGAGATGCTTATGAAGTGGGTCGGTTCCTGCATCCTCGACCGTTCCCACACAAGGCTCGCGGTCCGAAGCCGCTTACGAGCGGACTGTTTGATCCGTCTGCGGAACAATCCACCGCTCCACCTTTCATGACGCCACCTGCGGAAGGCATGGAAGGGGAACAGGCCACGCCAATGTTGCCATCGGAGGATCCCATGACCGATCAGCCGCCAGCAACACCGCCAACCGTTGACGTTCCTGGAGGCGGTGACATGCCGGTCTTGCCATCACCGGAGCCGCCACCAGCAGGAGATGCGGTTAACCTGGATATCGATGAATCGATGATGGGCGGCGGGTTGAGTCGTAACTACTAATACGTCGCTGCAGAGACTTCCAGCGGTTTCGCTGCATGCTATCGGTGAGACTTTATGGCTATGACTTCCTGAAAGACTTACTCAGCACGCTTTTCGTAGCGCACTCGATAAACCGGTATTTGGTGTTTGCGGCTTCGTCGCTCGAAGTGCGTCCGGTAGTCCAAGTCATGGCTCGCGGCGATTTCTTCTTCGGGAATCGGAACACCTAGTTCCGGCGTGACGTCCGCGATCATTTCGACGGCCATCTCAAAGTAGTCCAAAACGTCCGTCCAAAAATGGAAACGTCCTCCTGGACGAAGTGCTCGAGAGATATTTCGGACGCTGGCTTCGTTAACGACACGGCGTTGTCGATGCCGTTTCTTCCACCAGGGATCGGGGAAATAGACATGAACAGCTTCGAGGGTTCCCTGAACAATTCGTTCTTGAAAGATAGGTTCCGCGTTGCCACTAACCATCAGAGCGTTCTCGAGATTTGATTTCGCCAAACGACCAGCGGCGTGCTGCGCGTACTTTGCAATGATCTCGATTCCGATGAAATTGTGCTCCGGGTTGGATCGGGCTGCGTTGGTTAAAAATAGTCCCTTGCCGGAACCTATTTCAATTTCCAGCGGTTGGTCGTTCGTAAACAACGTTGAACCGGTCGATGGGGCCTCAGCGATCGTGGCCGGCACTTTGGCAATCGAGGCTTGCCCGTCGGTGATTGAGGCTGGCAATTGTTCGACGGTTCTCAGCCAACGACTGATATCCAAGCTTGCGGGCGGACGTTTGATCGGACTTCGAGGCATGCCGAGTGGTGATCGTTGAGTGGTGATCGTTGGGTGCGGGGTCATTCGGCAGGTCATCGTAACTTCGCCGAATTTCCCTACAATGCGTCTAGCAGGATTGGCTTGAAAAACACTCGCGATTTGTCACCGACAACGGGGTCCATTCGTGTGATTCTGCGACTACTTTGTACAAGGCTGAACACGCTGTGTTTGGTCAGCTCTGGATTGTGATTGCTCTCTGCGAACTAATCGATGGTACGTGATTTCAACGGACTACAAATTGCCGCATTAGAAAGTCGGCGGGCCGCCGATATGAAACGATTGATCGAGCGATCCGGGGGGGTCGCGCATGTCAGTCCATCGATGCGCGAAGTACCGATCGAACCGAACCGAGCGGCGATCGATTTTGCCTACCGGCTGATGACCGGTCATATCAGCATCGTCATTTTAATGACGGGTGTTGGATTTCGATATTTGATTCGATCGATCGAGAGGCATCTCGACCAACAGCGGTTTCTCGATTCGTTGTCTGACGTGGTGACAATTTGCCGGGGTCCAAAACCGGTTGCCGCGATGCGTGAGTACGGTCTCACGCCCACCTATCGAGTGCCGGAGCCCAATACGTGGCGCGAACTGCTGCAGACGATTGATGAGCGCGTGCAGATCTCGAACCAGATTGTTGGACTGCAGGAATATGGCGTGACAAACGCATCGCTCGTCGCCGGTTTGGAAGCACGAGGGGCGACCGTTGAAGCGGTTCGAGTTTATGGGTGGGATTTTCCCGAAGAAACATCTCACCTTGAAGAAAACGTTCGCGCCCTTGCGGCCGGTCAACGAGACATGTTGCTGCTGACGAGCGCCCATCAGGTCGTCAACATGCTTCGGATGGCCGAGCAATTGAACGTGGTTGATGATTTGCGGAATGGTCTGCATCAGACCGTGATCGCATCTATCGGACCCACGACGACCCAGATGCTGGAAGAGTGTGATCTTCACGTTGATCTGGAGCCAGCGCACCCGAAAATGGGACATCTGGTCGCCGAATCCGCCAAACGAGGAGTCTCGCTAGTGGAAGCTCGCAAACGTTGGCGTGTCGCAGCGCCACAGCAAAGCCAAAGTAGTCACCCGTCGGTCAATAGCTTGTTCATGCGGGCGTGTCGCGGTGAGCAAACGGAGCGTACACCCGTTTGGTTAATGCGGCAGGCTGGACGCTACATGTCGGAGTATCGCGAAGTGCGAGCGAAACAGTCCTTTTTGGATCTGTGTCGCAATCCCAAGTTGTGCAGCGAGGTGATGTGCACAGCCGTTGATCGTCTGGGCGTCGATGCAGCGATCATCTTTTCAGACTTACTACCCATTCTGATACCGATGGGTTTTGATTTGGAGTTTGTCAAAGGCGACGGCCCCGTCATCAATAATCCGGTTCGCGACCTTGAAGGCGTTAAGAAAGTCCGTGGCTTGGATCAACCGGACGAATTGGATTTTGTTTACGAAACCGTTCGGCAAACAAGAGCGGACATTCCCGCTGAAATCCCGATCATTGGATTTGCTGGTTCACCCTTTACGCTTGCCAGTTACGCGATTGAAGGAGCCGGCAGTAAGCAATACGTCAACACCAAGAAACTGATGGTAAGCGAAGACGGTGGTTGGGTTGCCTTGATGGAAAAGCTATCGCAAGCCATCACGGTGTATCTGAATTATCAAATCGCCGCCGGTGCGCAGTGTGTTCAACTGTTCGATAGTTGGGCGGGATGTCTGTCCCCGCAACACTACACCCGGTACGTCTTGCCCTGGATGAAACAGATCATTGCCGGCATCACACCGGGTGTGCCTGTGATCAATTTCGCCACCGGCAACCCAGAACTGCTGCCACTGCTGCGAGGAGATCGGCGAACCGTGGTAGGTGTGGACTGGCGGATCCCACTGGATGTCGCATGGCAACGCATCGGTCACGACAGTAGCGTGCAGGGCAATTTGGATCCGTCGATCCTGCTCTCGAATCCCGACAATATCCGCGAAGAAGTCGACAAGCTGCTTCGATCAGTCGCGGGTCGGCCCGGACATATCTTTAATCTTGGTCACGGTGTCCACAAAGAGACGCCTGTCGAAAACGCGATTGCGTTGGTCGAGTGCGTGAAGGACCTCAGCAGCAGCTGACAGAAAGAAAGTCGCCGATAGCTCCGCCGATCGCAGCGCCCGTTTCGTGGTGGATGAGGGCACATGGATCGTCTTTCCCTGGCGATTACGAGCAAGAGTTTCGCTGCGCTGAGCACTAGTAGGTCATGCTCCGCATGACGACAGCGCGGAACGCAACGATCGGCGGAGTGATCGGCGACTATCGAGACGCTTGATAGCTCTTGTTCTACCGTGAAGCGGTTCAACAACAAAGCTCGGGGTCGCGCAGCGCACCCCGAGTTGTGATCGTCACCGCGTAAACGCACACCATCGGGGTGCCACCGTCTGCGTTTTCCATTCCTTTATTGAAGATCGATACGTGACATCGATAGATGGATGCACTCATGCTCCGCATGACGACAGCACGGAACGCTACGATCGGCGGAGCGATCGGCGACTATGTAGGTGTACGGTTCTGGCGATTACGTCTTTGTTGTGTCGTCATGCAGAGCATGACCTACAAAGGCTTTGTCGTGCCGGCGTGTGATTCACGTTCCTTTCATCGCTTCTTGCTGAGCCAGCAGTTTTCGCTGGTAGCGCGATTGGACGACATCTACGACGATTAACACTGCTAGCACAAAATAGAACGTACTTTTGGCCATCGGCGTAACGTGGTGCCCGAACAGTTCGAGTTTGGCCAGATGACCCCCTTCGCTGACCAGCATGATGCCGACGATGAATAGGATGAAGAGTCCAAGGACTTCGTACATGCGATTCTTCTTCAAGAACTCGGCGACGTGATCGGCTAGCCACATCATTAAAAGTCCACTGATCACGATTGCGGTTGCCATGATGGCGATGTTCTTGGTCAACGCCATCGCGCTGAGGATCGAATCAAAAGAGAATACGAGATTCATGATGACGATAAGCGTGATCGCTCGACCCACCGTGCTCCGAGACTGTTTGTCTGGTGCGTGTTCTACATCATGGATCGCCAGGAGGTGATAAATCTCCTTGAGCGCGGTCCACAAAATAAAAGCACCACCGCCGATGACAATGATGCTGTGACCGGACAAGGCCATGCTGATGATGTCCGAATCGAAATCGAAAAACGAGTTTTCCAGCTTTTCGATCAATTTGACCAACACGATCAACAGCACAATGCGAAACGCGATGGCCAGTCCGATGCCGAGCTTTCGCACTCGCGACTGTTCTTCTTCAGGAACGCGTTTGCTCTCGATCGAAATGTAGAGCAGGTTGTCGAAGCCGAGGACTGCTTGCAACAGAACGAGCATGCCGAGCGTGAAGATCCCCTGCAAGGAGAAAAAAGATTCCACCTCTTCGGCGTCTTTCGTCGCCACCTCACCTGTTTCACCAGCAGGAAGCGTGTCCGCTGCGGCAAGAAGGAGTGAATCAGTAAACGATGTCAGGGAGTCCAGAAACTCGATCATCGGTTGCTCGTTGGAAGCTGATTGCTGAGTAGTTGAATCGTTCCGCGATCGCGGCTGCAGCCCACAGCGGATTCTCGGCACGATTATGATGCTGGTGGGTTCCTGCCGCTACCGCACACGCGGGCGAATGGCGACCTGATCTTTTACAATGCCGGCGTCCACTATTTCCGCCGCTGGCGATTTGCCGGTTTCATCGTATTCGAGGTTTGATCGTGATCACTTCTTTCCTGCGTCCGCTGTCCGTCTGTTGTGCGGTGGTTTGTTTGTTGGCCAGTTCTATGGAGGCGAATGCTGAGCTGTACGAGATCCGTGGTTACGTGCTAGGCGCCGACGGCGATAGCAGCATGGGTGACGAGCAGGCGGTCGATCAATATCTGTCTGAAGCGTTGTTGCCCGCGCTCAAAAGGAGCGGCGTTGGACCCGTGGGGGTTTTTACGAATTCAGAAGATGATGAAACCGGAATCAAAACGGTTTTCGTCGTGATTCCGTACGCTGATCCGGCAGCCATGGGCTCTAGCCGCGCCCAAGTGCAAAGCGATGAACAGTACCAGAAGGACGCCGAAGAGTTTTTTAAGCGAGGTAATAGAAACAAAGCCTACCAACGCATCGAGAGTGAATTACTGGTCGCGATGGCCTGCATGCCTGAAGTGAAGGTTCCGGAGGGCGCTCTTGAAAACGATGAGCGTGTTTTCGAACTGAGAATCTATGAAAGTGCCAACGAAAAGCTGGGCAACTTGAAAGTCGACATGTTCAACAATGGTGAGGTTCCCATTTTCTTGGACTGCGGGATCACTCCGATTTTTATCGGCCAATCCATCGTCGGTCCCTACACGCCGAACTTGACCTATTTGACGATGTACCCCGACGAAGCGTCTCGTGGGAAAGCATGGGATGCGTTTCGTGTGCATCCCGATTGGAAAGTGCTGAGCCGAGTCGCGAAATACAAGGGAACGGTCAGCAAAATTCACAAGTACGTGCTTGTTCCAAAAAGCTATTCCCAGATGTGAGCTCGATTATCCGGTTCGTATTCAAACCGGTTTTTCTTGCCTAATCGGTACATCTGACTGGCCGGTGTTGCTGGCCGCGGCTTGCCGTTACGATCTTTGGTCATGACACCAATGATGCGGCAATACCATGAGGCCAAAGCGGCGTGCGGTGACGCGCTGCTGTTGTTCCGCATGGGAGATTTCTACGAACTGTTTCTGGACGATGCTAAAGTTGCATCGGACGTTCTTGGCTTGACGCTGACCAGTCGCGATAAAGATAGCGACAATCCTACAGCGATGGCTGGGTTTCCCCATCATCAACTCGATGCCTACCTGCACAAGTTGATTAAGGCGGGCTACCGGGCGGCCGTTTGCGAACAGGTGGAAGATCCCAAAACTGCCAAAGGTTTGGTACGTCGGGAAATCACTCGCGTCGTTAGCGCAGGTACGCTGACCGACGATGGATTACTAGATCCTCGTGAAGCGAATTACTTGGCTGCGATCTGTTTGGTTCAAGATCGAAGTGCAGGCAAGAACGGGGAACCGCAAGTTGGCTTGGCATGGGCTGAGATCTCCAGCGGTCGGTTCGAAGCGGGAACCTTTCCGTATTCGAGACTGGAGGATGAGCTGGCCCGGATTGGACCCGCCGAAGTCTTGTATCGCGAAGATGATGCACGTGTGCATCCGGATACGACATCCCCTTGGGCATGGACATCACGACCAGCCTGGTCATTTGCGGAAGACGCTGCCCGCGAGTGTCTTTGCAAGCAGTTTCAAGTACACAACCTGGAAGGATTTGGATTCGATGACACGGACACTCCGGCAGTCCGCGCTGCTGGCGCCGTGCTCACGTACATGCAAGAGACTCAGCGCGGTGACCTCGATCATTTTCGTGCGCTCGTTGCCCATCATCGATCCGGGTTCTTGCAGATCGATGCGGCCACACGTCGAAGTTTGGAAATCACACGAACGCTGCGAAGTGGATCACGCGAAGGTTCACTGCTGAGTGTTGTTGACCGGACCTGCACTCCAATGGGATCACGTCTGTTGGCTGATTGGATCGCCGCACCACTGATCGATGCGAGCGCGATTCATGATCGGCAAGACACTGTTGCTGAGATTGTGACGGATACTTCGCTGAGGGCGACGCTACGGGACACGCTCAAGCAAACCTTCGATCTCACTCGTTTGTTGGGGCGAATCGCGACGGGGCGAACCGGTCCGCGTGATCTTCAGCAAGTCGCCCGGACGCTTGCACGGCTTCCGAAACTGAAAACTCCTCTAGCTCAACGCGAACCGATTCGATTGCAATCGATCGAGTCGCACCTCCACCTTTGCCCCGAATTGCGAGACGACCTTCAAGCGGCCTTGGAAGATGAGTGTCCGCTCTCGGCTTCCGATGGAGACTACATCCGTCCTGGTTACGACTCCGAATTGGATTCACTTCGCGAATTGGCTCGAGGAGGCAAACAGTGGATTGCCGAGTACCAGAAGGAGCAGATGGAGCAAACCGGCATTCCCAATTTGAAGGTTGGCTACAACAAAGTCTTCGGTTACTACCTGGAAGTCACGAACACGCACCGCGATCGAATTCCCGAGCACTTTATTCGTAAGCAGACGCTCAAGAACTGTGAACGGTTTATCACACCCGACCTCAAAGAGTACGAAGAGAAGGTTCTTGCAGCGGATGAGAAAGCAGCATCGCGAGAGTTATGGCTGTTTCAGCAATTGCGTGAAAAAACTCATCGACAGTTAACCACGCTGCAGGAAGTTGCGATGGCTGTTGCGGAGCTCGATGCGATTGCTTCGCTCGCAGAGATCGCTTCGCATCGCGCCTGGGTACGGCCAGAGCTGCTCGATGAATCTGTTCTGCGAGTTGAGGCCGGACGTCATCCAGTTCTGGATGTGACGTTGCCACAAGGCGAGTTCGTTCCTAACGACGCCATGATGTCTCCCGAAGCCGGAATGATTCTGCTGATCACGGGACCGAACATGGCAGGCAAGAGCACCTACATCCGCCAGGTCGCGCTTATCACGATTCTGACGCAAGCAGGTTCGTTCGTTCCAGCGACGTCCGCGCAGGTGGGGATCGCGGATCGGATCTTTGCTCGTGTGGGTGCAAGTGATGAATTGAGCCGAGGCCAAAGTACTTTCATGGTGGAGATGGTCGAGACGGCAAGGATCCTAAATACGGCGACATCTCGAAGTCTCGTGATCTTGGATGAGATCGGTCGCGGGACAAGCACCTACGACGGTCTGTCCTTAGCCTGGGCGATCACGGAGCATCTGCATGAACAGATCGGCTGCCGGACTCTCTTTGCGACGCACTATCACGAATTGACGCAACTGGAAGAATCGCTGACGCAAGTTGCCAACTGGAATGTTGCCGTCAAGGAATGGAATGACGAAGTCGTGTTCTTGCATCGGATCGTGCGTGGTGGTGCCGATAAGAGCTATGGCATCCATGTCGCGCGGTTGGCAGGCATTCCGTCCGCCGTCAATGAGCGAGCAAAGGATGTTCTGTCGCAATTGGAAGCCGACCATCGAGACGCATTCGATCGTCCGACAATTCAAACACCCGGAGCTGATTCCGGTTCGGGACAGTATCAGTTGACCCTGTTTGGATTCGCCGATCATCCGTTGTTGGAAGAAGTCCAGAACTTGGATCTCGACGAAATGACGCCGATTGAAGCGTTGACGTTTCTGCAAAAAGCGAAGCAGGGTCTCAATAAGGGCGTAAAAGACTAGTCGGAAGGGAATGAACGCCGCTAAGAACGGATATGGATCGTAGCGTCATCGCGCGACCCTCTCTTTCACCATACGTGAGAGCCGCTGACCAAAGCTCGGTACTGACGTTCGAGTTTCGCTTTGAGTTGCATGGCAAGTTCTGGCTGTTCAGACGCCAAGTTGTCACTTTCGTCGATATCTTTGGTCACGTCGTAGATTTCCAGGTCGGTCAGCTCGGCGTCTCGCACGGTCGGCAACAGTTCCGAGGCGATGTTGGTGAGTTTCTTGATGTTTCCACCGTTGAGTTTCGCCAGCACCTTGTACTTTCCATCTCTCATCGCGACACGATGTTCGTTGATTGAATTGAAGTAAGCCCAGATTAGCGGGTTGTCGCGTTGGATCACTCCACCCTTCAAAGCAGGCAGCATGTCTGTACCATCCAATTTGACGCTTGGCCGTTCTGCACCCGCGAGTTTGCAAAAGGTTGGTAGGAAATCGAGCGACGAAACAGGTGTATCGATGGTTTGTCCAGATTCGATCTGCCCCTTCCAATTAACGATTCCAGCCACGCGGAAGCCTGCATCGGTGGTGTGCAACTTCATGCCCCGTAGCGGCCCCGGTGTTCCGTACGAGCGGCCGGCACCTCGATATCTCCGTAGGGTTTCTGGGCCATTGTCGGATGTGAAAATGATCAGCGTGTTCTCGCGCCGGTTTAGTCGGTCAAGTCCGGCGACCAGTTTTCCGACCGCAGCGTCGACATTCGCGACATTTGCAAAGTATTGCGCCTGATCCTCATTTTCTGAGACGCTGCGATACCGCTCGACCAACTCCGATGGCGACGCGACGGGTTCATGCGGCTCGTGGAACGGTACGTACAAAAAGAACGGACGTTCGGAATCGGCGTTTTCCAGCCAGTTCAGTACTTCATCCACAGCGATCTGGCAACTGAAGGATTCAATTTCCCCCACTGCCGTCCCATTGCGGACGTAGTTGCGTGGGAATCGATGGGATGGGGCAGCGTTATTCTGTGTGGCTAACCAGTGATCGAATCCAAAGTCACCCGGTTGGGGTTGTTTTTGGTTGTTGAACTCGCTGTTGCAGTGCCATTTTCCAGCCATGCAGGTTTGGTAGCCGGCATCCCGGAGAAGTTTTGGGATGGTCACTTCCGAGGCTCGCATGTGCACCAGTTCACGTCGATTCGGCGTCGATTTGCGGGCTTCGGGAATCCAGTCGTAAACGCCCGCGCGATTCGGACTGCGTCCGGTTAAAAGTCCAACGCGTGAGGGAGAACACACGGGCGCAGCAGAATAAAAGTTCGTGAAACGAATACCTTCGCCGGCCAACCGATCCAAATTCGGCGTTTTGATGTGTGGATGCCCATAGCACTGAAGGTCTCCGTAACCCAAATCGTCGCACAAGATGACCACGATGTTGGGTCGCTCAGCAGTTTTTCCGACGAGTGCCAAGGAAACCCAACAGGCGACGAATAGAAGCGCTCGATGCATCAATGGACTCTTCATTCAGTGATCGTTGTGTGTCATTGCACGACGCCGCAAGGTTTGAACGCCTTGGCGCGCCGCTGTCATCGCCGACTAAGATAGTCCAACCGAACGACACACACTTTGATCAGGAAGCGAAATCTGAACGCGATTGTTGAAATCAACGGTGTCACGAAACGCTATGCCGAAGTTGCTGCGCTTTCCGATGTGTCGTTGCGAGTGGAACCGGGTGTTACCGGCTTGTTGGGGCCCAATGGGTCCGGAAAAAGCACACTGATCAAATCACTGCTCGGTCTGGTCAAGACCCAGTATGGGACGGGATCCGTGTTGCAGATGGAGTGGCCACAGCGTGTCCGAGAGATACGCGACCAAATCGGCTACCTTCCCGAGGATGACTGCTACATCGCGGGACTCGATGGCATTGAATCGGTCGCCTTCATGGCCCATTTGGCCGGATTGCCAGGCACCGAAGGACTGCGGCGGGCTCACGAGATCTGCGATTTTTGTGACATTGCAGAGGAGAGATATCGACCGGTTGAGTCCTATTCAACTGGCATGCGACAGAAATTGAAATTCGCGCAGGCGCTCGTTCATGATCCGCCTTTTCTGATCCTTGATGAGCCGACAACGGGTCTGGATCCGGATCAGCGCGAATCGATGCTGCGACGGATTCGTACTTTGTACAAAACGCACGGCAAGTCGATTCTGCTGTCAACTCATATCCTTCCCGACGTTCGTTCGGTTTGCGATCAGGTCATCATGCTGGTCGGAGGCCGCGTCCGGATTATCGACACGCTGCAAAACTTGAGTCGCCCGACAGAACCAACCGTTCATGTTTCGGTCTATGGAGATGCGTCGTCGTTGGCGAGTCGGTTGCGTGTCGATGGTTATTCCGTCGAAGAAGAAGAGGACGGGTCACTTCGAGTGGCCGGCATGGATACAGACAGGATTCCGCAGCTTTGGCAGGCGGCGGCCGAAACGGAAACAAGTGTTCGCCGGATGGCACCCGCGGAGAATTCCCTCGACAAGATTTTCTTTGAAGCGGCTTCGACGATGGAGGTAAACGATGCCGGTTCATGACTTGGGCTATCGTCGCTGGCAAGGATTACGCACACCCAGGATTCTGCGGCCATTATTTGTCGCGCAGAGCGGTGTGTCGTTGGTTTGGCGACGCAAATGGTTGCGTCTTACTTTGATTTTGGGTTGGCTACCGGCACTTTTACCTGCTGGTGGGATCTTCTTCTTCGAGTTTCTCGCCGCCGACCCACAGATGCAGGAAGTCTTGCTGGACGTTCTGAGCGATCCGATGCAGAGACCAGATCTGGCCATGGTGGCTCTGTCGGATCCGAGTCAAGTACGTCACGAAGTCTGGTCGACGCTGATACTCGCGTTCTTTCGCTACCCGCAGTTGGGTGCGATGGTGCTATTGATCGGTCTGATCGCTCCGATGTTGGTTTCGTACGACCTACGGAGCAAGGCGTACCTACTGTACTTTTCGCGACCTCTGTCACCGGCCGAGTACATCATTGGTAAAGCAGCGGTCGTTTGGTTTTTCCTGGGGATGATCGTGACGATGCCGGCACTTATCTCCTATGCACTTGGAGTTTTGTTATCGCCGGACTTGTCGGTGCTCTTGGAAACTTGGGATATCCCGTTACGCATCTTGGGCGCATCGGTCGTGCTCCTTGTTCCGACCACGGCTCTGGCGATGTGTTATTCCTCTTGGACGAGTGAAAGCCGCTATGCGTCCTTCGCTTGGTTCGCAACCTGGATCATGGGATTTGTTGCCTATCAAGTCTTGACGTTGAATGATCAGCTTCGAAATCGTCCGAGTTCTCGTGGACCTGGATCGACAGGGCCGATTGAGATTAGCGTGGATCTCGACCGTTGGCGTTTGCTTTCGCCCTATCACACACTCGGAAAAGTGGAGGCTTGGGTGTTCGGTTTGGATCCAACGGACGGCAGTGTCTTACCGGCGATGGCACTGCTCACCGCTATCACTGTGATCGGTGTTTGGATCGTTCGTCGACGCATTGTTGCGAGGCTGAGTGTTTAATCATGATTCAGTTGCAGCATGTTTCCAAACTCTACGGCCAGGTGATCGGAGTCAATGATTTGACCATTGATCTGCCAGCCGGCGCATATGGATTGGTTGGACCAAACGGGTCCGGCAAGACAACGCTCATCAATCTTCTGACGGGGCAATTGCGGCCGACGCTTGGACAGGTCGGAGTCTTCAACAGCAATCCATGGCGAAATCGTGGGTTGCTACGTCGCATAGGATTGTGCCCAGCCACCGACGTGCTCTACCCGAATGTCACTGCGCGACAGTGGGTGACTTATCAAGTGCGATTGCATGGGATTGGAATCAGCGAAAGTCGTGAGATGGCTCTGGAGAGTCTCGAGCTGGTCGGAATGACGGCGAATATGGATCGACCGATGGGGTCGTACTCGTTGGGAATGCGGCAGCGAACGAAAATCGCTCAGGCAGTTGCCCATCGGCCGGATTTTCTGATTCTGGATGAACCTTACAACGGATTGGATCCGGTTGGCCGGTACCAGATGACGGAGATGTTGAAGACTTGGGCAGTGGATGGAAAGAGTCTTCTGTTTGCCAGCCATGTTTTGCATGAGATCGAAGCGATCACTTCTTCGTTCCTCTTGATCTACGGAGGCCGATTATTGGCTTCCGGTACCGCCAATGAAATCGAACAGATCCTTGCCGATACTCCTCAGGAAGTTTCGCTTTTTGGTGCGGATGCTGCATCCCTGATCCATCGTTTGGCGGATGAACCTTGGGTGGAGTCACTGCAACTATTGGATGAACGTCGTGAGCTGCGGGTTGCTCTACGAGATCCGGTCGCCCTTTATGCGAATTTGGCCGGATGGATCAAGGAAGACAACCTGGAGATTGACCGGTTTCAAACGGCTGATGGAAATCTGACAGCTGTTTTCGAATCGTTACTACGTCATCATCGTGGAGAGACTTGATGAACCCACTGCTGACGTTAGATGTCGTTAGATTCGAACTAGCACGTTCCCTTACCCTTGGCCGGAGCGCAATCTGGCTCGTGCTTGTGATGTTCCCGGTCAGTCTGATCACCGTGATGAGATTCAGCGGCGCATCGATCGAGCCATTGAATTGGGGACTAACACTGTATTTCCTCATACCCGAGGTGATCTGTCTGCTTGGTCTTCTCCTTTGGGCGACGCCAGCGATTAGCACGGAGATTGAGGGGCAAACGTGGATCTATCTTGCGATGCGGCAAAGCGGCCGAACCTACGTATTGCTTGGCAAGTACATCACGGCCGTCCTTTGGTCACTCTCTGCCGCAATAACCTCGATTACGCTATGCACCATCGTGATTGGGTCCGGCGCAAGTCTTAAGCTGTGGGGTGTCTTATGCGTACTCTGTGTCCTGTCGTCTTTTGCGCATGCTTCGTTGTACGTCTTGATCGGGTCGGTCTTTTTTCGACGCACGATGGTGATTGCGGTTTTTTACACGGTGGTCATTGAATTCGGGCTTTCGCTTGTTCCCGCCGTCGCCAACAAGCTGACGATCAACTATCGGCTAAGAGGATTGCTTGCCGATTGGATGAATTGGGAAGAGGCTCGCAGCGCTGCGGAGAACGTATTTGGAAGTGAACCGGTGTGGGTGCACCTCGCGTTTCTCTCATTGATGACCGTATTGCTGCTCGCTGTGGCAATCGCAAGGATTGGGTTGGGAGAATTCCCTACCCAGCAAGAAGGCTAATCGCGGGAGCGGTTCGGAAGAACACGTGCAGTTGGCTGGCCAACTGCAAAAGAGTAAAGAGCACAAAAAAGCGTGTTCGAAGAACGGGTGCTCGAGGAATTCATCCTCGAGGCATCCCTACCTGATCCACTACAGCTTTGGTACAGGCCGCTTTTGTGGCTTCTGGATCATCCGCTTTTGATCGTCACGTGGTGGACGCGGGTTGTTGTTATTGTTGTTACCCGGGTTGCGTCGCTGCGGCGGCGAGAGATCCGTGAATTCCTCTTTCCACTCCCAACCGATTGGCGTTCTGAGTTCGTTGGAAGCCAACAATGCCCATGGCGTTCCTGCATGCTCTTCAACGACACCTTCCAATAGCTCTTTTGCCCGCTTGGCCTCAGTCTTCCACTTACTACCAACCGAGATGTCGTCGCTCGGTTGAAGCACCCACGTGTTGTTCTTTTCGCCCTTGAACGGCATACCACGCTTCGCTTTGGCGAGCATCGCGTTGTATGTTTCGGTACGAACTTTTTGAGCCAGCACACGGCCCATTGCCAAGTCAAAGCCGGCTTTCCAACGCGGGCTGTCCTCGGCGTCACGTCCTTCCATGCCGGGTGTCAGCGTCTGAGCCATGCGATTCAGCGTTGGTTCTAGCTTTGCGGCATCTTGCTGTGCCCGCGTCAGGTCGGCAACGAGTTGCGGTTCCTCACGGCGGATAAATCGTGTTTGTGGCCGAGTGATCCCAGTCGCAGGCTTCATTTGGGCTGCCGAGACGAGCGACTGCCGTAACGGGCTCGCTTTGACCATCGTCACGTAGTCTTGCGGCGACAGATAGTCTGGACGGTAACGGGACATCGCAACGGGATCGAAGAAGTAGCTCATGTTCGATGCGTACGCTTCGATTTCGCCACGATTGACGCGACGATTCACGTTGCGATTCGGATGGACGGTGAAGTAGATCCCGCCCGTTTCGTAACACAGTCGTGTAAGAGCGTACGGGCCGAAACCGCTATCGATCACAGGTTCGTCTTGGAAGTTACCGGTAAATCCAACCTGAACTCTCTCAGGAAGGAACGTCTCAGGACCCTGGTCGACTTGCGCCCATTGCGGCGATTGATCGTACTTTGGATCCGGATCGACGTATTTCACCAACGTGTGTTCACGACCGAACGGAGCGGGAACGCCAATCACGTAGATCGGGATGCCCCATTTGCGACAGGTCGCAATCGACGATTCCAGCATGTTGGCATCGTCACCACGCTCATCCGTCACGACGACAAACATCACATTGCGTTGAGGGCCTTGGCGACCACGGCTTCGTCGCAACGACTTGTATTCCTCGGCCGCAGAATTAACGGCATTGAATACCATCTCTTGACCCGAACCATCGACTTCGATGTTGTTGACAATCGATTGAATGTTATCCAAGTCATCCGTCGGGTCTTCGGTGTATAGCGTCACGCCGCTGCCGAAGCCGATCACGGATGTCAACAAAGGTGAATCGCTGTCATCACGTGCGAAACCTTCCGCACCGCTCTCCTTGGCAATTCCTAGTTCTGTATAGATGCGATCGAATCGATCTCGAATCTCTTGGCGTTGACGATGCAGTGATCCGCTTTGGTCAAACAACCAAACAACGAGCGTTGGTCGTTCTTCGAGCGATTGGAGAATCTCAAATGTAATGCGATCGACGGCTCCGTCGGCACCCTGCGCACCCTGCCCTACTTTGCCTTTTTGATCGACCAACTTGTCCAGAGGTGCAACCGCTTGCTGGAAGACTTGGTTGACCATGATTTGGCCAAGGTCCGTTGGATCCAACTCGACGGGGTTCGGAATCTCGGCGATTTCAGCAAATGTTTCCGCGGACGCTTCGGCCATCGCCATGTCGTCCATACTGTTCGCGCCCACTTCGGTTTGAGGCACGTCGCTGTACGTGACCTCATCGATCATCTCGATCTTCTCTTGCGAGTACTCCGGCGGAGAAACGATCACGACCGCTTCTTTGTCGACCATCGGACTCAATGGCACGAGGGCCAGCATCAAGATGATGATCAGGTGGACCAGCATCGAACCGATGAGTGCCGTTGCCTCTTCGTTTTCAAGAAGTGACTCATCCTCGAGTTCTTCCTCGGCCCAGGCTTCGACCTCGGATTGGTCCGTCGCCGATTCAGGCGGTGGATCCGAAGAAGGATGCTGGTCGGTGGGAGGAGAAGAAAGCACGCTAGACATGAACAGGACCCTGTCTGAGACTCCACCCGACCGGGTGGATCATGGTTGCATGGCAAAATAATGCCCTACCAATAGTTTCGTCATTGGCGAGCAAACTTTCAACTTACTCGCACTATTACAACGAATGCGAGGCGAATCTGTACCCCAAACTCGGCCCGATTGTCGTCACGATGACAGCATAAAAGCCGGGAATTAGCTCTGGTGAGGGGGTGTGTCCGGGATTCCAGCCGTTTACCGCCTCGATTCGCTCATCTTATCGCATCCCGTAGCGTGCTGGGTGAGCGGATCGGGGAGGATGCGCCGGCAAACTGCGCCTGATCGTTAAAGTTTGCCAATTTGGCTCAATCTGTGTGACCTGCATGGACGAATCAGTCTCTACGGGCACGAAGTGCAGGATGTCTGCGCGTGCAACCCCGTTGATTCATGATTGCCGGATTGAGATCCCATGCAAGAAACGACGACCAAGTGGCATTGCTTCACCAGAACACTGACGGCGACAGGGCAAATTCGACTGATCGCACTGACGCTCGTCGGTTTGTTAGTAACCGATGCCTCTGCCCAAGTGAGAATGAAAGCGCCGGATCGCGGAACATATCAATCTCCTACCCTAGCGGAGGTTGAGTCTCGCAATACGGGTTCAACTAACTCGCCTGCTGGAAATCCAACCCAAGAGCCGGCGGCTAACTCCCAATCGTCGGGAACCCAATCGTCGGGAACCCAATCGACGGGAACCCAATCGACGGGAACCCAATTGACGGGAACACAGCAGGCCGGAATGGCGGAGTTGCTGCGCGGGAGACGTATTGAAATTGGGAATCTGGTTCGCGCCTCGGGAACCTCGGCTCCGTCGCAACAGCAAGCAGCGGGCGAAAACACATCGAAGGTGCAGTACGCCGACCAGGCGAAGCGACTGCCGCTGATGAATGTCGTCGTCGAGTCTCGAACTCAGAATGCGCGTCGATCCAATCCGCATCAGTCCGTTCGAACCTCAGGTCAGCCCGGTGGACAACTGCGACCGGTCAATCACGAAGAGGAAGTTGTCTTGCTTCCTCCACAGGTCAGCCGACCGCACGTCGCTCGGCAGCCAGCACAACCCCAGGTGATCACGCTGGAGCCACCGGTTCGAATGCGCCAACACCATTCGGCTTCCCATGCGTTGCGTCAGGAGACAGAAAGCGAGCCGCAAGCCGACGCCATGAGTCCGGAACCCATGGAGTCGCAACCCATGAGTTCGGCACCCATGCAGCCGCAACCCATGAGTCCGGCACCTGTGCAGAGCGAAGTCATGGAGCCTGCACCCATGCACACCGAGGTCTATCACGATCTCCACTCGAGAGTGCATGGGTGTGATTCGCCTGGTTGTGATTCCATCGGATGTAGCGCGATGGGTTGCGACTCCATGGGTTGCGACACGTTTGGTTGTGACTCGATGGGATGCGATTCCATCGGTTGTTATCGCCCTTGGTACCGAATGGGCAATGCATCACTGAGCTTTGATCGAGATCGATGGTTTGGTAGCGCCGAGTTGCTTTTGCTATGGCGTCGCGGAGATCGTTTACCGCCTTTGGTAACAACTGGTCCTGATACGGACCCTGATACGGCTGGCACTTTGGATGATCCCGATACCGTCATTCTGTTTCCGACGGACGCCTTGTTCCGTGACATGACAGTGGGCGGCCGATTTACTTTGGGGACTTGGTTGGATTCACGCCAATGTCGAAGTCTCGTGTTACGAGGCTGGTTCGCGGGCGAAGAGACAGCTCGATTCTCTGTCAATCAAGATGACGTGCCAGTGATTGCACGACCGTTTTTGGATGTCGAAGTTGTTCCAAACGAGCAGAGCGCTGTCTTGATCGGATTTCCGGGTCGTACAGAAAACGGGTCGGTTTCCATCCGAACGTCAAGCAATGTCTATGGTGCTGACCTAGCGGTACGCCAGTATTGGTATGGCAAGTATGGAGCAACGGTTGATGTTCTGTACGGCTATCAGTACATGATGTTGAACGAGGACTTAAGGATTTCCAGTTCATCGTTTGACCCAGTGTTGCAAGCGACGCAGATGATCGATGATTCGTTTGATGTTGAAAACGAATTTCACGGTGGTCAGTTTGGGATCGCAACCCGGTACCGTGAGTGTTGCTGGTCGTTCAATGCGTTGTTTAAAGTCGCTTTTGGATCGCTGGCTAGACGTGCATCGCTGAGTGGCAGCACGATCAACTCGGTTGGCACGCCGCCAGTCGTTTCCGAAGATCCTCAAGGTTTATTGGTACGCTCGACCAACTCGGGTACGTCCACGGACCACACATTCGGTTGGATTCCCGAGATTGACCTTTCGATCGGATGGCAACGATGGCCCTGTTGGGAAGCAACGTTTGGCTACAACATCATTGCGATGACGGACGCCGTTCGTGTTTCGGGTGTGATTGACCCCGATCTGGGCGTCAACTTGAGCGATCCGTTGGTGGGAGAGGCACGCCCGCGATTGAATCGCAAGGACAACACGTTTTACCTGCAAGGCATCCACTTCGGGTTGCAGTACGTTTATTAATCGCGGCGTCAGGCGATCCGCGTGAAAGATGCGGCTCGCGATGCAAAACCCGAATGCGATCACAGATTTTCGACACTACGGCTCGAGATGCTTCGAGCCGTTTTTATTTTCATGATGTTTGCGTTGAGATCGAGTGGATGTCCGCAGTGATCGAATTGGGTGACGCACAAGATGAACGCTTGGCCGCCTATCGAAACCTTCAAGGTCAATCGGTCGGTTCGTTCGAAACCGATACGTTCGTCGTTGAGGGTCGCTGGTGTTTGCAACGTCTCGCGCAGAGTCGACACAAGATCCTTAGTGTGCTCGTCGAACGCGGTCATGAATCCCTGGCCATTGAAGTTGTGAAGCCCGAAACGACCATCTATTCATTGCCAGGGGATCAGATGCGATCGCTGGTCGGATACGACTTTCACCGCGGTGTTTTAGGATGCGGTCGACGACCCAAGCTGATGGATGCGATGGACCTGGATCTCGGGGCAGTTCCCAGCAAGCTCGCTCTTGCAGTCCTGGGAATCAGTGATCGCGAGAATATGGGGAGCATCATTCGCTCCGCAACGGCGTTGGGCGTAACCGACTTGTTGATCGGCCCGAGAACGGTTGATCCGTATTCACGCCGATCCATTCGCGTCAGTATGGCCACGGTTTTTAGCCAGACTATCTATGACCTCAGCGAACCGATCCAGCAGTTAAAGTCACTTTCCGATCAATCGGGCTTTCGGACCGTCGTGACGACGTTGCGAGAGGCGACGCCGTTGGAAGCGTTCGAGCACGACGATCGTCCCGTCGTGTTGATAGTGGGTAACGAAGCCGACGGTGTTGCAGAGTCAATTGAACGGATCGCAACCGATCGTCTCACGTTGCCAATGAAGACGGGTGCGGACAGTCTGAACGTTGCCGTCGCCACCGCGATCTTTCTCTACGAGTTGAATAAGGTTACCGGATGAGGCATTGAATCCATTTGCACTCATCACTCACCTCGTTTTTCTCTTGTGGATGATTTGGACACGTTGCCACATCCACGACGTTCTTAGAGGGCTTCGCTGCCTTCCAAGACGGAGATCTCGGCACCATCCAGAAAGCTCACCAGCGACTTCGCTCGATACGGCTGTTGCAGTTTGCGAACAGCTTTGCTTTCGATTTGGCGGACACGTTCTCGCGTCACTTGGAAGATGCGACCGACTTCTTCGAGCGTGTACGTGTAGCCGTCGGCCAGGCCGTACCGCAGACGCAGGATCTCACGTTCACGATAGTTCAACGTTTCCATGGCGGAATCGATCTGGGCTTTCAAAGCTTCGCGATTTGTTTCCATCAGCGGATCGTCATCTCGGTAGTCTTCCAAGAATTCACCAAAGACACTGTCTTCGTGATCTCCAATCGGCTGATCCAATGAGAGCGGCTGACGGCTCATCTTCAGGATCACGCGGGTGTCTTCCAGCGACAGGCCACTTCGCTTGCAGACTTCTTCTGCCGTCGGCTCTCGGCCAATCTCTTGAACCAAGTCGCGGGTGATCTGACGAATCTTATTCATCGTATCGATCATGTGAACCGGAACGCGAATGGTGCGGCTTTGATCGGCGATAGCTCGTGTGATCGCTTGTCGGATCCACCAAGTTGCATAGGTGCTGAATTTATACCCACGAGCATGTTCGAATTTATCGACCGCTCGCATCAGACCGGTGTTGCCCTCTTGGATCAAGTCCAAGAATGAAAGGCCTCGATTGCGATATTTCTTAGCGATCGAAACAACCAATCGCAGGTTGCCTGCTGACAGAACACGTTTAGCGGCGTCGTAGTCTTCTCGTAGTGCATCGCACTTCTTGATACGGCGAGCCAGTGTTTTGGGTGTCTCGAAAGTCAATCGCATCAAGTATCGTAATTCGCTCTTCAATTCCGCTTCGGTTGGCATACCTGGCAGGGTCAACGTTTCTTTGTCGGCCAACAACGCTTTGATCTCGTCCATGCGAGTTGACGCACGACGCAGCTTTTCGAATAGCGGTTGAAGCTTGCCCGTTCGCAGGTTCATTTCTTCGACCAAGCGTACAGCTTTGTTTCGACGAATCACCAGGTTCTTCCACGCAGCACGACGTTGTCGCATTGGCAGCTTCTTATTGATCGCCATCATGTAGTCGGCGCGGTTTTGCTTCAGCAGGTGCTGGAGTGTTTTGACGTTAGGAACGATCCGCAACATGATCGCTTTCTTTTCGGCCGCATTCGTAACGCTGACTTCGATGGTTCGGTCCAATCGCAACTGCTTGTCGCGGACTTGCTCCAGCAACTTCAAGGCACCCTGCAGAAGAAAGTCGGTCGCCAACATCCAGTGACGGTAGCTGTCACGTGTTCGTTCAATTTGCTTGGCTGCGGAGACTTCCTGTTCGCGAGTCAGCAATGGGATTTGACCCATTTGCATGAGGTACATGCGAACGGGATCCTCGGTCGGGTCAGCACTCGACTCATCACGTCGTCGAGATCGCTCGTCCTCCATGGGAAGATCGTCTTCGAGCGAATCGACATAGTCTTGGCCCATCACACGGGTCCTTCGGGAAACGGATTCCTCTGCGTCGAAAGCGTCGTCCTGCAAACTGCGTTGGCTAATCTTCTTTCCCATCAGCGGCTCCTCGAATCCCGGTTGGTTGCGATCGGTTCAGTGAAGGCCGAACCAATGCAGGCGGGGTGCCGAGGAGGTTGGGAAGGGTGTTCGATTGGGCTGTAAGTTGTTTCAGGTAAGGCATTTGCGTCAAATAATGCCAGTGTTTTCCAGCACGCAGCGATGTCTTTTTGCCACGACCGATGTTGCCCAAAAACCACGATTGTCGACGTGGTGAATCGTCGGATCAGCCCCGAAATCGCTCCATCAGGGAAGCGGGGCGGATAGAAGTCAGTCACGTTGGCGCTCTACACGTTGTTTGCTCACGAACCTAAACTTAGGCGGTATCGATGGCTGATCGTGACCGCTTCGCGCCCCTGCGTGACCGCTTCGCGCCCCTGGATGTGGTGATCGATGTGGTGATCGTCAGCGCTGTGATGCGCTTCTACCGCGGATGGTTCCGGGGCCCCGTTCAATTCGTCTAAGAATCCAACGCGTGATCAGCCTCAATGGACCCAACTCCCCCGCATCCAAGTGACCAAACTTCCAAGTGACCAAACTTCCAAGTGACCAAACTTCCACGGACGAATCGGTGACCGATCAGCAGGCGGGCAACGGGCAGGCGGGCAACGGGCATGCGGGCAACGGGCATGCGGGCAACGGGCATGCGGAGGACGAGTTCGACCCGCAATCCGTCCAGTGGCTCCATTCCTTGAACGTGGATCAAATCGACCGCGCGGTGGAAGACTGGCGAGCCGTCATGGGTTGTGGGGCAAATGCAAAAAGCATCGATGCGCTACAGCAGCGGTTCGTTGCGGTGGCAAGTCAGATCGATGACATGTCGGATTTGATTCATCAATTCCGTCAGTTTGTCACTGGCAGCTCGGATCCGCAGATTTTGCTTGAGCGATTTGAAGAGGACGAATCAGCACTGCCGTCGATGCTGAAGTTTTTTTCTTCCAGCCCAACGCTGTCACGTTGGGTCGTCGAAGACCCGGACGTGTGCGGAGGCGTCTGCGATGAGCGAATGGCACTTCCGACGCGAAGTGACTTAATTCAGCAGATTGTCGGCGACCTGCAAGCCGTTGATCAAACGAACGAAGCTGCTTCGGTCATCAATCGACTGTACTCGCGTGAACTCGTCCGCGCCGCGTATCAAGAATTTGCACACAGCCTTTCTCCGGACGCGGTCGGGCGTCAACTCGCGAATGTCGCGGATGCGATCGTGGAAGGCGCATTGCAATTTGTCGTTCGTCGCGCCGCATCTCGACGTGGAATGCCTCAGCGATCGGACGGAACCATTCCTGAGTTGACCGTTCTAGGATTGGGAAATCTCGGCGGCCAGGAGATGAGTTACTCGTCGCCGCTCAAGCTGATCTTTTTCTACGATTCGATCGATAGCAATAATCTTTGGCATCGCGAGTTTTACCAGTCTGTCGTGTCGAGCGTTGTCGATCTGTTGATGCGGGATCGAACGAAGCGGATCGGTTTTGACGTCGACCTTCGCAACGGCCCGCGATACGAGGTCGGCGTTCATATCTGCAGCTACCGGGAGGCCATCCGGATTTATGAGACGGCCGGACGCACTTCGCAACGTCTCAGTTTTGCGAAGGCGCGATTCGTGGCCGGGTCGGCGTCGCTGGGATCAGCGTTGCTGGAGAGACTGCAGTCTTGGATCTATCCGCGATTCTTGACACGAGCGGATCTCGCCGAGATCGGCACGCTTCAACACAAACTGGAGAAACGATCGGAGCAGTTGGGTTTCGGGAATGATGTTGCCAAGTCGTCCGGCGGACGGGATGACCTGGAGCGGGCCGTGCAGTTTTTGCAATTGCTTCATGGCAGCGAGTTGCTGGACGTTCGTTGCAGCAATACCTATGAAGCAATTGCGGCGCTGGAGCGAGGCGGTTGTCTGAAGCATGACGAGGCCACGTTGCTGTCGGAAAACTACGCGCGTCTTTGTCGCCTGCAGCATCTGCTGACACTGAAGTCCGAACGCCATGAAACCAAATTGCCTGAGGACCCCGGGCAACGAGGACGGATAGCTTGGCAATTAGGCGTGCGTTCGTCTACGAATCCTCGGGAAGGTGACTTGCAGCGTTTCGAACAACTCCTCAGCGACACGTTCGAGAAGAATCGCAAGCTGGTCAACCACCTGATGCTGCGGACGTTGAAGCAGGATGATGAGGTTGCGGTGGAAATGGAGTTGGTGTTGGATCCTGATCCAGACCCCGATCTTGTGGATTCGACGATGCGAAAGCATGGGCTTACCGATCCGCGCCGCGCGATGCATGACTTGGTCTCATTGAGTACCGAGAGTGTGACGTTTCTTTCACCTCATCGATGTCGACACCTTTTGTCGTCGATTGCCCCTACGCTTTTGACGCAGATTTCTCGCACGCCGGATCCTGACGAAGCTTTGGCGTCGCTCGTGAAGGTGACCGACTCATTGGGCGCGAAAGCAACGTTGTGGGAATTGCTTGGCAACAGTGAACCGACGATGGAGTTAATGGTTCGCCTTTGTGCGACCACGCCATATCTAAGCGGCATCCTGACAAATAATCCTGGCATGATTGATGAATTGATCGATTCGCTGCTGATGAATCGATTGCCAAGTGCGGACCGGTTGGACGCACACTCCATTGAACTCTGCCGTGGAGCGGCCGAGATCGAGAAGATTCTGCACAGCTTCAAAATCAGTTCGCACCTGATGATCGGTGTTCGCGACATGCTGGGTAAAGAGTCGTTAGAGGCGACGCACCAAGCAATCGGTGACACCGCGGAGGCATGTCTTCGACGATTCATTGATTATCACCAAGCGGACTTGGCGGAACGTTTTGGAGATCCGGTGGACGACGAGGGTGAGCCCGTTGAACTGGTCGCGTTAGGACTTGGAAAGCTTGGCGGTAGAGAACCGAATTATCACAGCGACTTGGATGCAGTGTTCTTGTATTCCGCCGAAGGTGAAACACAACGTCGCGTCGGCGGACATCGGTCGACACTGAGCAACGAACAGTTTTTCAGCCAGTTGGCGCAGCGAATTGTTTCCAGCATGAATGACCCGTCTTATGGCGGACGACTTTATGAGCTCGATTCGCGATTACGTGATTCGGGTGACGAAGGTGTTTGGGCGTGGGCCATGAACATCGATCAGTTCCTCGACCGGTTTCGACAGAACACTGCACCGCTTTGGCAGCGATTGGCGCTTTGCAAAGCACGATCGATTTCGGGGAGCCGTCGTTTACGGGCGAAAACCGATGCGGCGGTAACAGAGGTCATCGTCGGAACACAGTGGCGACCGGAAATGGTCGAAGAGATTCGTTCGATCCGAGATCGCATGGCCAAGACGGCACGCGCTGAAAACTTGAAACGGGGTGAGGGCGGCACCATGGATGTCGAACTCGTCGCTCAAGCGCTAACGCTTCGTTTTGCATCAAGTAACGCCGAGGTCATTCGCCCAGGTACGATTGCGGCCATGACCTCTATCCGAGACGCTGGCTTGATCGATGACCGCGATGCCAATCAATTGATCGACGGCTACCGAACGCTTCGAGGAATGGAAGCGAATCTGCGTTTAATGAATACGCCTGCCCGACATGAATTACCCGAAGATCCGCATATGATGCGGAACCTCGCATTTCTAATGAATCAGTCCGATCCATCATCAATCGTGAGCACGAGTCACGAGACTCGGAAGGCGATTCGCACCGCCTACAATCGGGTTTTGGATTCCCTTGCGTCGGATTGAATCGTGCGACGAATCCATGGTCTCTTGAGTGATCGATTTGCATTGGCGAGTGGATTGATTCAAGATCTGACGCGTCATCTTTGACTGACCCACTCCGTTATTTCCTTGGTATCTCATGTTTCGTTGTCTTTTTTTGTTCGTGTTGTTGCTGTCTTCGCTCACAGCGCATGCACTTGCCGCCGATTCGTTGCCCAATATTGTTTTCATCATGGTGGACGATATGGGTTACGGCGATCCAGGTTGTTACAACGCTGAATCGAAAATTCCGACACCCAACATCGATTCGCTCGCAGCCGAGGGAATGCGTTTCACGGACGCTCATGCCCCGGGTCCACTTTGTCACATGTCTCGTTACGGCCTTTTGACAGGACGCTACCCGTTTCGAACGAATGTCGGTCGCTGGCCGAAATTTGCGTTGATTGAACCTGATCAAATGACGATCGCTTCACTGTTGAGTGAAAGCGGCTACCGCACAGCGATGGTCGGTAAGTGGCATCTCGGTTTCAACGAGAATGGGTACGAGAATCCCCTTCCCGGTGGTCCAGTCGACGTCGGGTTCGATTCCTATTTTGGCATCCGCGCGTCAACGGATATTCCACCGTATTTCTACATTGCCGGTGACCGAGCCGTTCAACCACCGACCGACCGCATCGAAGCACGGAACAGCGAAGGTTGGACCAAGATTCAGGGAGAGTTTTGGCGTGCAGGAGGCATCGCACCCGACTTGAATTTAAAAGATGTGCTTCCTCGATTCACGGACGAAGCGATCGAAGTCGTGAATGAACATGCGAAAGCCAATACGGAGCAACCGCTGTTCCTGTACTTGGCCTACCCTGCCCCGCATACCCCGTGGCTGCCATCCGAGGACTTCCGCGGTAAGAGCGGTGCTTCGATGTATGGTGACTTTGCCATGATGGTCGACAGCATGATTGGTCGCGTGCTGGCATCGTTGAACAAAAATGGTCTGTCGGACAATACGCTCGTGATCTTCACCTCGGACAACGGACCGGTTTGGTACGAACAGGATGTGGAACGATTTGGTCACGACAGTTCCGGTGGCCTTCGTGGCATGAAAGCAGACGCATGGGAGTGCGGCCATCGAATGCCGTTCATTGCAAAATGGGCTGGCAAGATTCCTGCCGGTTCAACCAGCGATCAATTACTTTGCTTTACCGATATGTTGGCAACGTTCGCTGCTGTCGTCGACAAAGAGCTACCCGAGGGTGCGGGACCGGACAGCGTGAATTTGCTTCCAGCGATGTTGAATGAAGCGAAGGAGCCGCTTCGAGAATCGTTGGCGATGCGGTCGGGCGGAGGCATGATGACGATTCGGAAGGGACCTTGGAAGCTGATTGATGGATTGGGTTCAGGTGGATTCTCTCAACCAAAGCGCGTTCGGCGCGGACCAGGAGATCCTGCGGGTCAGCTGTTTCATCTTGGTAATGATCTGGCCGAGACCAAAAATCTGTACGACGAAAAACCAGACATCGTCGCCGAGTTGAAAGAACTGTTGGACGCGGCAAAAAATGAAAGCGTACGGTAGTCGTTATCGATCGGCGACGGTCTCACGAGCCGTCCGAGAGTCGAGGATCGACAGGACGTAGCGACATCGGCATTCGATAACGCACCCAGCCGGGCAACGTCACACGTGTGATGGTAGGTTCGCCAACCGATGCTTTGACCTTGTGGCTGTACATCAGGTTATCTTCTTTGACGTGACGGAATTGGTCCCAGGGAATGAACAGTGGAACGTGACCGACGCGAAAGAGACGCGCAACGCGAATCCCTAATCCCGCGTCCGTAACCTGGAAACGCAAACACGAGTGATACGTCACGGGACCGATTCGGCCAGACCTCAGCGAAGCGGATTCGCCGGCGATGACTTCTCGACATCGATAGTGTGCAGCGAGGCGATGCCAACCGCTGATCCGAGAAAGCAGCCAGGAAAGACCACACCATACGATGGGGATCAAACACAAATAGACAGCAGAAGATGAGTCCAGCATTTCATCGATGCTTCGGGCGTTATCGCCTAGCCTTCGAACTTAGTGAAAATCATTTTTCCCGCGTTGGTCTGCAACGTGCTGGTCACGCGGACGTCCAGTTCTTGGCCGATCCGGTTGCGTCCACCTTCAATGACGACCATCGTGCCGTCTTCGAGGTAACCAACTCCTTGATCCGGACCCTCGCCGGCTTTGATGACTTTGATCTTGAATCGTTCATCGGGGAGGAAGACGGGACGCAGTGAATTGCTGATCTCGTTCAGGTTGATTACCGGGACGTTGTGCAATTTGGCCACTTTGTTGAGGTTGAAGTCGCCGGTGACGACTTTTCCTTCCAGGTGCTTGGCCAACAGAACAAGCTTGAGGTCGACGGTCTGGCCGGACAACTCCGGCAGCTCACGATCAAAGATCATCAGATCGACGTTTTCATCGGCTCGCATCCGATTCAAAACATCCAGGCCGCGACGGCCACGGGTCCGCCGCAGTTTATCACCACTGTCAGCAATCGCCTGTAATTCGCTGAGCGCGAATCGTGGCATGACCAACTGGTTGTCGAAAACTCCGGTCGCAACCAGGTCGGCGATACGACCGTCAATGACGACGCTTGTATCCAGAACGAGTGGTTTGAATCCTTTGACTTCCCGGACGAATTCGACATACGGAATCACGAACCGGAAGTCACCCTTCGTTTGCAGCAGCAGGCTGGTGCAGCTGTAACAGAGCACTAACGCTAGAACGAGCTGAATCAACGGCGCATTGAGCGACTGCAGAAGGGGCGCTAGCGCGATCGAAAGGACATATGTCAGCAGGACACCGATCAGCACGCCAAAATAGACCGACGAGATCGTATCGATCCGCTTCTTCGGAATGTAGATGTCACCCACCACGATTCCGACCGCCAACGACATGATGCCGACAAAGACCAACCATGGAACGGCGGTGGCCGTGTCAGACAACGACGTGTTGATGATGACCGACACACCGCCGGCACAGAGCAAAAAGATACAGCGGAGAACGATCAGGGCCATGGAAGGCTACGTTGGGAGCGAGAATGGCGGGCGGTTTTATCAATCTCCGTCGCCGAAATGTCCTGTCCTAGTTTAAAACAGTCATCCCATGCTCCCCAGGGGGGCCGAACGGCAGGTTTTGCCACTGATGCGGGTCGTACGCAAGCGTCGGCGATCACCCCGATCATTCGGGAGAGAGCGCTCTAAGTCAAGTTTCCGCCGTCACCGCCGCCGGCACAACGTCATCTGCCTTCGGTTCGAATGACGGAGATGTCTGGGCGCTGTCGCTGAGCGTAAAGATCAAAAACAGACCGACAAAAACGAACGATCCCAGAAAGACGATCACATTGAATGGCTTATCAAAGGCCATATGCATGAAGAATGCCATGACCAAACCCGCTTTGATCGTGGCGATCACCATCACAATCGCAATATCAGCCTTACCGAAGTTAAAGCTCGCCTGGGCAACTGTTACGATGGTCAGAAATACCAACGCTCCGAAGACGCCTAACAACATCGGGACCGGCATTGGGTGTGCAAAATCGTATCCGTCTTCGGAATGACCATGAGCCGACATGCTGAAACCTAGTGTTCGAAATTCGAGTGATTGATTTGTTGTGGAGTACGCCGATCTATCGAATCAGATACAACAGCGGGAATAGGTAAATCCAGATAAGGTCGACCAAGTGCCAATACAAGCCGACGTAATCCACCGGTCCGAAGTACTGAGGGTTGAAGTCTTGTCGGACAGCCCGAACAAGTAGCCAAACCAGCACGCCGATTCCGGCCAGGATGTGAATCGCGTGAATACCGGTCATGCAGTAGTAGATGCTAAAGAATACGCCCGCCTGTCGCTGAGTGAGGACTTCACCCTCGACACTTGCGATCGCACCCGAGACTTGATCAGCATCGGTGACAACCGCACTTCCGGCTACTTCAGCTTGTCTTTGTCGAGCTTCCAATTCGCTTCGGACACCTGAATTGGTTTCATCCGTTGCTAAACGCTCGAGCAATCCGGTCTCACTCTCTGTGGTCCCGGCCTCTACCGTTCCTTCTGGTTCGGTCGCTGCGATTTCAGCAGGTACTGCTGAGGCTTCTGGGCTATCCGCTTCGCTCGGGTTTTCCCCTTCATGCTCATCGCCGTGCTCAGCATCATGATCCCCCTCGGCAGCCGCATGCTCATCTCCGTGAGCATGATCCCCGTCCGCAGCATGATCCTCGTCATGGTGTCCAACCGCGCCGTGATGTTCGGCGTGCGATTCTGCTCCCTCACTTTCCAACAGCATGCCTAAACCGATGCCGATGAAAAAGCTCAGGCAAACGACCGTTAGTGGCTTGGCGATTGCGGTGTGGAACTTATTGCCGTTGATGATGGACATCACCAACCAAATGATGACGCCGATCGCGATCAAAGCGAATGGTGCGCAGATGTAGAGGAGGTAATTCGGCTGTCCTTCCGGATGAGGATTGTCAGGATTGTAGAAGTACAAACCGGCCGGCAACAAACCCATCCCAAACTTGTGTGAGTACTCGATCGCTTTCACACCCAAAAACATCATCGCACACGAAAGCGTCGTCGCCAGCATCGCAACCAATCCCTTGTGCTGTTCAATTTGCGAACATCGAACGGCCCAAGCCATCGTCAAAGAGCTGAACAACAAGACACCGGTGTTAATCGCACCCAGCTTGGTATTCAAAAACTGGCTGCAACCTTCGAACACATCGGGACGGAGCATTCGAAAAATCGCGTACGCGCAGAACATCCCGCTGAAGAAGAGGATTTCCGTGACGAGGAATAACCAAATCCCCAGCTTACCGCTGTCGAATTGCTGTTCAGGCGTGTCGAAATGGTGTGCGAGAAATGGCGGATGATCGTGGTCGTGATCATGGCCGTGTGCATCACTCGCGGATTCCGCTCCGGCTTCAATCGTGGACATGGGGGCAAGGTCGTCTTGGGAAATGCGTTGTGCCGGTGGAGGCTAAACAATCGGCTCGCCGAATCGTTCGGCGAGCCAACAGGTTGTCATTCTAGTGATCACCACTTGCGTGAGCAGGTGCCGTTTCCGGTTGTTTATCCGGTACGATTTCTCGCTCGGGTTCAACCGTGACGTAACGATCATTTTCGGCATCCCATTCCACGGGGGTGAAATCATAGGGATCGCCAACGATCGGAGCACGCTCAAAGTTATAAAAAGGTGGTGGGCTTGTGCAGTGCCATTCCAGCGTTGCACCGCCCCATGGGTTCGCAGGAGCCCGTTTTCCTCGGAAAAGCGAGTGCAGCAGCACGATTAACGCACACAGCAGACCCACACCCAACAGCAGGGCCCCGACGGTGCTCATCTGGTGCAGGAACGCAAATTCAGGGTCGTAGGTCGCGTACCTTCTGGGCATCCCCCGGCTTCCCAAGACGAACTGTGGCAAGAATGTCAGGTTAAAACCGACAAAAATGATGCCGCACGAGATTCGTCCGCCCAGTTCGCTGTACAGCTTGCCGAACATTTTTGGCCACCAGTGGAACAGTCCGCCAAGGAATGCGACCAGCGTTCCACCCACCATCACGTAGTGAAAGTGAGCCACGACGAAGTAGGTATCGTGCAGGTGCTGGTCGGTCGCCAGTGTTCCAAGGTGCAATCCGGTCAAACCACCGATCGTGAATAGGAAGATGAACGAGATGGCGTAACACATCGGTGTGGTCAGGCTGATTGAGCCCTTGTACATCGTCGCCAGCCAGTTGAACACTTTGATCGCCGAAGGCACCGAGACGGTAAAGGTCAAAGCACTGAAGATAATCGTGGTCAACGATCCCATCCCGGCCGTGAACATGTGGTGTCCCCAGACCAAGAAACCCAACAAGGCGATCGCGATCGAGGAGTAGGCGATGAACCGGTAACCGAAAATTCGTTTATGGCTATGCACGCTGATCAGATCACTGATCACTCCAAACGCAGGGAGGATCATGATGTAAACAGCCGGGTGGCTGTAGAACCAGAAGAAGTGCTGGAACGTGACCGGGTCACCGTTGAATTCCGGGTCGAAGATCCCGATGTGCATCGTCCTCTCAGCGATCAGCAACAACAAAGTGATTCCGAGGACCGGCGTTGCCAAAACCTGGATGATGCTTGTTGAGTAGGTTGCCCATAAAAACAGCGGCATGCGAAACCAAGTCATCCCTGGAGGACGCATCGTGTTGATCGTGACGATGAAGTTCAAGCCGGTGAAGATAGAACTGAAGCCCAAGATGAAGGCGCCAGTCGTCGCCAAGATCACCGACGTGTCGGTCGTCGTACTGTACGGTGTGTAGAACGTCCAACCGGTATCCAATCCGCTTGCGAAAAGAGCACCGATGAAGAAGATCGCCCCGAATACCCAAAGGTAAAAACTGGACAGGTTCATCCTCGGAAAGGCGACGTCTTTCGCTCCGAGCATCACTGGAACCAAGAAATTCCCGAGTGCTGCCGGGATACTCGGGATGATAAACAGGAACACCATGATCGCCCCGTGAAGGGTGAACACTTGGTTGTACTGGTTGTTTGCTTCCGCACCCTTGAAGAGTGCACCTTCTGGCTGCAGTAGGTGCAAGCGAATCATCAACGCCAAAACACCGGCGAAGGCGAAAGCAGCGACAACACCGACCAAGTACATCACACCGATGCGTTTGTGATCGAGCGTAAACAACCAACTGAGGATTCCTTTGGAATTCGTCAGGTAGTTTTCGCTTCTCGTCGGAAAGCCCGGGTCTCGAATTTCACCCGCAGGGAGGGATCCAGTCGACATTTCTCAACCTCTTCAAATATTAAAAACGCTAATGCGTTGCGATGTAATCGTGTCTTGTCTTAACCGATGAGTTCCAAGTGTGATGGTTAGTCAACTGACTCATCTGTGCCTTCTTCGTTCTCTTCCGATGGTTCAACTTCATCCGCACCAACCGTCGCATCTTCGGAAGCCTGCTCTTCAGCGGCTGGTTCTTCCGGTGTGTAGTAATCCGAAACGGTTTTTAGATACTCGATCAAGCAATAAATATCATCGTCGCTTAATTGGCCTTTGTAGCTAGGCATTGCGGGCTGGTACCCGGCGACGACCTTCTCCTTTGGATAAAGGATCGACTCGCGTATGTAATTCTCATCCGCTAGTACTGATTCTCCGTTCGCGAGCGGTCGCTGATTACCGTAGCTCTCTTGGAACGACGGCCCAACTCGCTTACTTCCATCGACACTGTGACAGCCAGCACATCCACGACGCTCGTAAAGAGCCTCTCCGTAAGTGGCGGGATCCACATCAGGACCCCGTTTGCTGTACTTCTTAATCCACGCATTTAAGTCATCAAGCGTTTCGTGAACAACCACAACGGTCTGCATCTCCGAGTGGTTTTTGCCGCAATATTCCGTGCAATAAAGATCGAAGAATGAATATCCATCCGGTGTGAACTGCAGCTCATCGTAGTCCCAACCTTGTCCCAGTCCTTCCATTTTCGTCTTTGCTTTTTGGAGCCTCTGATCGCTCACTTTCGTGCTGGCGACGGTCGGTTTGAACCACATGTAGTTGTACCGTCCGGGAACGATATCCTTTTTCGCCCGAAACGCTGGAACGTAAAGGCTGTGGATCACGTCGCTTGATCGCATGGAAAGCTTGGTCGGCTCATCGAGCAGAATGTGAAGCTCGGGGTGAAAAGTGCCTCGGCCGTAATCCATCGTCCATCCCCACTTGAAGGCTTGCACACCAACGTCGTAGGCACCATCGGGGACCGTGCGGTGATCGAGATAGGACTTAGCGCCCAAAACGAACATACCGACCAGAAAGAATGACGGCCCGATCGACCAGGCGAGCTCCAAAGGAGTGTTGTGCGAAGTGTTACTTTCCGCCTTTTCCCCCTTCGGTTTGTTGTACTTCACGGCAAAGTAAAACAACGCTCCCGCGATCGGGATAAAGAACACCAAGCAAACGATGCTGATGAACCAGAACAACCAATCGATGTCATTCGCAAACGTCGATGCTGCTTCTGGAAACCAAGCGTATTCCTCGGTGTAATCAGCGAGCAGTGACCATGTGGTGGAATTAGCAAACATGACTATGACAAAGGGAAGTAGTAACTAAGTGATTTGCGCTTCGGCCGATTTTTCTGCACCGGTAAAGTTTTCCGGATCCGTTCGTGGTCCACGCTTTCGACCGATCCAATAGGGCGCTAAGAAAAGGATCATCGCGCAAACCATTGCCGCTCCTCCCAGACGCATGATTTTCCAAGCGTGGGGAACGTAGCTGTTGCTGTTCGGATCGTAGCTGAAACACCACAAAACAAATTGATCAACCGGAGAACCGACTGTACCTTCGCCAGCTTCAACAAGAGCTTTTCGAAGATCACTCGGCTCGAATGCGACCGCTAATGAATAACGTGAGATTACACCCTCGGGCGAAACGAACGCGAGCATGGCCGGATGGTAGTACTCACCAGACTTTCGATCGTACGTGTATTGAAAGCCAAGAATGTCTGCCAAACGCGTGATGATCGGCTGCTGAGCGGTGCAGAATGCCCAGCCGTCTTCAGCGAGTGGATGTTGACGAATGACTTGTTCGACGTACTTCTGTTTCGTTTCTCGAACCTTCGGCGTCGTCTCTTTTGGGTCGATGCTAACGGTGAGAATCTGAAAATCCTCGCCGATCTTTAAACCCAACTCGTTGAGTGATTTGGCTAGTTGATTCAGTTGCACATTGCACAGCATCGGGCAGTTGCTGTAATTCAACGTGATGATGGTTGGCTTTTTCCCATCGATAAAATATCCCGTCTTTACTTTGCGACCCATGGAGTCGGTCAGTGGCAAGTTGAGCGGGACTTGATCGCCAAGTTTCTGAACGACCGTGACGTTTTCGACTTCGCGGGGGATGCCGTCGTTTAGCGCAACACCATCGCTATTCCGAACCGGACCCTGTGCTGGCGCGGATTCCAAGCCAACAACGGTGATGCAAATCACCAAAGCGGCGAGGGTCGCTAGCCGGCAGGCCCGAAGGCCCGGATCAAGTTTCGTCACTCGATTCCTCAGTGGTCTCTTGCGTTTCCGACTCGTTTGCCATCAAACGAATCGCTTCTTCAATGGGGATCACAATATTGCCCGTTTCGGCGTCGATCCCGTAATTGGAAATCTCTTCTTGTTGATCGGCCAGGATTCGGTTTTGCCGTCCGTAATTGCTCGCTGCTTTCGTCTCGGCGTCCTGCCACTTCACCAAGGCGAAGTACAGAACCTGGACTGCCAACGCGGTAACGGCGGTGATCACGATGGAAAAGATTCCGACCGCAAAAATGCGTTTGACATCTAGATCGTCGTAGGCTGCCATTTTCGTGATCTATCCAACTACTTAAAAAACCGATGACTGTTAACGAGCACAACCAATCCGCTGCGACTCAACTCAAATGTTCTCGAAAGCGAGCGATTCCTGAAGTCTTGGGTCGCGAACCGGGACCATTTTGGTCTGATCGGCAACCCTCAAAACTAATCCAAACATCAAAGACAGCATTCCGACGAGACACAACAGACTGCAAACGATCCCGGCGACTCCCCCCACTTCGAGGTGTGCCTCGGGCATGATCATCCAGTACAAATCGATGTAGTGCATGGCCAGGATGTAGACCGCCCAGAAGGTGATCAGAGGCGGCCGGCGCCGAATGTGCAGGCTCATTGTCCCAAGGAATGGTAGGGCCCAGTGAAGCAGAATCAACACAATGGAGACGGCTCCCCACACGCCCAATTGTCGCTCATAAAACCAGTGCGTCTCCTCAGGGATGTTCCCGTACCAAATCAGTAGGTACTGGCTGAACGAGATGTAGGCCCAGAAAAAGACGAAACCGAAGATGTACTTACCCAGATCGTGGTAGTGCTCGATGGTCACTTCATCACGCATCGCACCTGTTCTTTGGAGCAAGAAGCTGACGGCACAGATCATGCAATGCGCAGACAGAACACTCCCGGCGAAGATGTAAACGCCAAACATGGTCGAGAACCACATGGGTGCCAAACTCATCACCCAATCGAAGGCGGCGAACGACGTGGCGCCACAGAACACCATGATCGCCGGGCCACTCCAGTAAATCATTCGATCAGAGACGGCTCGTTCGCCGGTCTCATCTTGTTCCACGCTGCGTCGGAAATACCAAACGGCCACAGTGGACCAAGCAAGGAAGTAAAAGATGGCGCGTGCAGTGAACCAATCCTGACTCAACCAACGGATTTTCTCGGTCCATGCGTCTTTCGGCAGGTGGTTCTCACTCGCGTAGTTAGGGTCGTCCCAGTTGTAGAGTGTTCCGTCACCAAATAAGAGGGTTGCTAAGACGGGTATGAACAGAACACCCAGTGGGATAACCATCACCATAAACAGTTCGGCAATCCGGCGGACGACAACGCTCCATCCCGCACGAACAAGATGCTGGATCAGTACGAAAAATAAAGAACCAAGCGAGATGGTTAGACAGTACATGAACGCTGTCAAATAAGCGCTCATTCCGAATCGAGCACTGACGATGGAACTGCCGAATGCCCAGCCGATCAGCAACGCGGCGACGCCACCGATACATAGCGGAAGCGATAACGACGACAATGTTGCCGGCAATTGAAACGCCGGGTCGTCGGCGGCCTTAACTGCGTGAGCGTCGTGTTCGGACATGGGTGCTTAAGTCTTTGGGTTGGACTGTCTTTGTTAGTTAGACATCAGTCGGTGACGTCGATTTTCTAATTCTTCTGCGCAGCTTCTTCAGCGGCTTTGGCTTCAGCTTCGGCTTGTTCCTTAAGCTTTTGCTTTACTTCCTCTTGTTCAATCAAGATCTCCTCGCGTTTCTCATCGGGAACCTGATCGATGTTGGCGTTTTGACTGCGTTGCAATGCTCGAACGTAAGCAACGATAGCCCAGCGATCTTTGGTCTTGATCTGAGCCGAGTAGCCGGGCATCTTTCGAATCCCGTTGCTGATGGTGCTAAACATTTTTCCGTCCGGATAAACGTCTTGCATCAAACCGGGCTGATTCAGTTTGGATGGTGGAATCCAGGTGGCTGCCAGGATCTTCTGAGCCCGACGATTGACCAAGCCGTTTCCTCCACCGTTTAAACCGTGGCATACGGCACAGTAGATTTCGAACTGAGCCTTGCCCTGCTTCAGCAACTTGGCGTCAATGGGCATTGGATTTTTCTTGAGCCACGGCGTGGTATCCATCACACTTTCCGATGTGGGTGGCGCCGGTTCGTCGATCTCTAATTCTTCGGGCTTCTCGACGTTGATCTCTTCGTCGTCCTGCAAAAAGTGCGGATTGTTGAAGGTGCTGACCAATTGCTCGGCTTTCGCCGCGTTCATTTCCGTTAGCAAATCCATGTCGATACCGGTCATGAAATCCATGTCGGTAAAGATCTCTCCTCGTGCTACGGTGCCAGGAACATCTCGACGCATCGCACGTCCGTCCGCAAACAACGTCGACGTTTGCTGAGCGTCTTTCGCTGGCGAGAAGTCCATGTCGAAGAAGACGTGGAAACGTGGCATTGGGCTATTGGTCACCCGCATCTTCAAGACGATCAATAGCGGGATGACGGAGAAACTTGCCACCGCGGCCCATGCCACGAAGATTCCTTTCGGTACTTTCGGCGACGAATCGTCATCGACCACCGTTTGGATGTAATCCGTGGTTGTCTCCCCAAACAGAGATCGGATGGATCCTTCGTCGTACTTATCATCCTTTGCGTCGATGTACAGAAAGAAACGATCGTCCGTCGCACGGTCGAAGCGGGGATCCGTAAAGATGGGGTTGCTGAATCGGGGCAGCCCATTCAACGCCCACATACCGAAGAACGCTCCAAACGAAGCGAACAAGATCGTCAACTCATAGGCGACAGGGATAAAGGCCGGTAGCGAGAGATACGGTTTCCCCGAGATGATGTACTTGTAGTCGATCGAGTTCATCCAGATTTGCATCGCCAATCCGGTGGTTGTGCCAGCAAGGCCACAAGCCAACACGATCCAGGGCAGGATTGTTGGCTTGATTCCGAGAGCCTTGTCGATGCCGTGGACCGGAAACGGCGCGAATGCGTCCGTTTTCTTGTAACCGGCGTCTCTCACCCGTCGGCAGGCGTCCAGCAGAGTGTCGACCGAGGTGTACTCGGCGACTAATCCGTGAACTTTCTTTTCGTTGTTTTCTGACATCAATTCGTGATGGTTAAAGTCTGGTTTCTCAGGCGACAAATCCCAGCTTATAGATCAACGCTGGAACACAGCGTTGTGTTAATGGTGTCCATATCCGTGCTCTTTCAAATGAATTTGCTTGGCAAGGGTGGACTTGGTTTCTGCCATGTTGATCACCGGCATCAATCGGCAGAACAACAAGAACAGGGTCATGAACAATCCAAACGATCCGATCAGCATCGACCAGTCGACCCAGGTCGGTGAAAAGTACGCCCAAGCACTTGGGATGTAATCACGTGAAAGACTGGTCACGGTGATCACGAATCGTTCGAACCACATCCCGATGTTCACAAAGATCGTGATGATAAAAATCATCCAGGGCGTCGTTCGTATCTTCTTGAACCAGAACAATTGAGGACTGATCACGTTGCAAGTGATCATTGTCCAGTAAGCCCACGCATAAGGGCCAAATGCTCGGTTGAGAAAGGCAAACTTCTCCGCTTGAACTTGACCGTACCAAGCGATAAAGAACTCCGTCCCGTATGCGAGGCCAACCATCGATCCGGTCGCAAGAATGATCTTGCACATGTTGTCCATGTGCCGAATCGTGATCAACTTTTCAAGACCGAGAATCTTGCGACAAGGGATCATCAGCGTCAGCACCATTGCAAACCCGCTGAAAATCGCTCCGGCGACAAAGTACGGTGGAAAAATCGTTGTGTGCCAACCGGGAACTTGCGACACGGCAAAGTCGAACGAAACGATTGTGTGCACCGAAAGAACGAGAGGAGCAGCGAAGGCAGCCAGCAAGGCATAGGCTTTTTCGTACCTCATCCAGTGACGTGACGAACCGGTCCAACCGAGGGAGAGAATCCCGTAGGCCATTCTCCGCCATTTGTTCTTTGATCGGTCGCGGAACGTCGCCAGGTCGGGCACCATGCCCATGTACCAGAACAAGAGCGAAACCGTGCCGTATGTGCTGACGGCAAAAACGTCCCAAAGAAGTGGGCTGCGGAATTGCGGCCACATCCACAAGTTCAAACTGGGGTACGGAGCGAGCCAAAACGCGAGCCAAGCTCGACCGACGTGAATGCCAGGGAACGTCCCCGCACAAGCGACGGCAAAGATCGTCATCGCCTCGGCTGCGCGGTTGATACTCGTTCTCCATTCTTGCCGGAACAAGAACAGAATTGCACTAATCAGCGTTCCCGCGTGGCCAATACCAACCCAGAACACGAAGTTAACGATCGGCCATCCCCAGAAAACCGGTGAACGGTTACCCCAAACACCAACACCCGTGTACAGCAAGTAAAGGATGCATAGCCCGAACCACTGCAGCAGCGCGAAAGAAACCAAAAAACCGATTACCCAGCCCTTGCTCGGCTTCCGCTCGGCGACTTGGCAGACCGTCTCCGTGATGTCGTGATAGTCCGTATCACCGAGCACCAACGGCGCGCGTTCGCCTGGCTTTTCTCTCGAGTTGTCCAGGCCGTTTGGGATGGCAAGTGACATAAAATTTTCAGTTCACCGGAGGTAGTCTTTGTTCGTAATCAAGGCTTCTGGGGCAATCCCTCAGTGGGCTGCCGCAGCACCTTCAGTTTTTTTCTCTTCGTCCGAATGCGAATCCGAATCGCCGCTGTGATCATCGTGGCCGTCTTCGCCGTGAACGCCATCAGCATGCCCGTCGCCATGCTCGCCATGCCCGTCACCGTGCTCACCATGTGCGGCGTGATGTGGTGCTTCTAGGTTGTTCAAGTCATCGATCTGTGCCGCCGTCATCAGACGAACCGGAGTGTTACGGATCCGAGCGAGATACTCCGTTCTTGGCTTCACATTCAATTCGGCCAGCATGCCATAGCTTCGCTTGTTCTTTCGCTTCTTCGAAACAGCGGATTCAGGATCGGCCAGATTGCCGAACTCGATGGCGTTCGCCGAGCAAGCCGATTGGCAAGCCGTGACAACATCACTGTCCTGAACGGTTCGGCCTTCTGTACGAGCTTTGATTTTTCCTTTTTCGATTCGCTGGATGCAGTACGTGCACTTCTCCATCACACCACGACCGCGAACCGTCACGTCCGGATTGACGACGAGTGCTTGCAGTTTTCGATTGGCGTTCTCGATGGCACCGGGGAACGCTTTGACCCCGTACCCGACGCCGATGTCTTCGTTGTAGTTGAAGTAGTTGAATCGACGAACTTTGAACGGGCAGTTGTTGGCACAGTAACGCGTTCCGATACATCGGTTGTAGGCCATCGCGTTGATGCCCTCATTCGTATGAACCGTTGCTGCAACGGGACAGACTTGTTCGCAAGGTGCTGTCTCGCAGTGGCTGCACGACATCGGTGTTTGAACAACGTTTGCGTTCTCTTCATCACCCTGGAAGTAGCGGTCGATGCGAAGCCAGTGCATCTCGCGACTGTTCTTCACTTGCTCGCGACCGACAATCGGAATGTTATTTTCGCTTTGGCAAGCGACAACGCATGCGTTGCATCCCGTGCACTTACTCAGGTCGACGGACATGCCCCACTGAGGCACCATCGGTCCGCCGTCTTCAGATTCCTTTTTGATGATCTTGAGCGGTTCTTCGAAAGGCGAGCCGTCTTCGCCAACGTGTGGAACGTGCGTGCCTTTCGATTCTGCGAAGTCCGGAATCTTTTCCCAGAGAGCGAGACTGCCCTCACGAACCAACGAAAAACTTCGTAACTCGGTTTCATCACGACCGATATCGTCGATCGCCCAGTGGTCTTGAGTGGTCGCGAGGTCGTACTCTTCGAACCTTGGACGACCCTCGACGTTGACTGCCAGCAACATTGCGTCACTGAATCGGATGGGATTGACGTCGATACCAATCACGGGGACGTCTTTCTCGGCGTAGCCGCCCACCATGCCAGCTCGTTCGCGACCGTAGCCGATCGTTGTTGTGACCACACCGGGTGCACAGCCGGGCATTTCGTAAACGGGTAACTGGACCTTGGCGTCACCGATTCGCAGATTGATCAACAGCCCGTGTTTCAATCCGATCGCTGCGGCTGTTGCCGGGCTCATGACAGCGGCGTTATCCCAGCACACCTTCGTCAATGGCTGAGGCAGCTCCTGCAGCCAACCGTTGTTTGCAAAGCGACCGTCGTAGAGACCATCTGCAACTTGGAAGAGTACCTCCATGTTGTCTTTGTCGACTTCCGTAGCCGCAACGGGAGGTGCCGTGCTCGGCGTTAGGTCATCGCCCTGGATGGTTAGCTCGGCATCCGCTTCTTTGAGCGTTTCGTCGTACCCATCATGA
Source organism: Planctomycetota bacterium (assembly GCA_039179795.1). GTDB lineage: Bacteria > Planctomycetota > Planctomycetia > Pirellulales > Pirellulaceae > Rubripirellula. Next base: position 102,874 of record JBCDEM010000019.1, read on the forward strand.
AGCAGCTTTCGCCACTGACGATTGCTCAGCGAACCGGCACCCAAAGAGTCGGCGGTTCGACGCACGATCAACTGTGGGTCGATTTCGTCTTCGCCAAGCATTCGGGCCAACACTTCCAAGGAAGTTCGACCACCAAGCAGCGGCAAAATCTGTGGTTGGCAGACACCGTAATAGCCTTCGTCATTGACGACGTCTCCCCACGATTCCAGAGGGTGGGCAAGCGGTAATGACCAGTCGCAAATAAGACTCGTCTCGTCGTCGTATTCACCAAGGTAGATCGAAGTCCCGGCGGCAGAAACTTTCGCGATGGCGGACGCCATGTCGATGTCCGCTGGCGACGTCGTGACGGGGTTGTCGCCGAGGATCAACAGATTCTTGATGTCACCATTATCGATTTTGGCGACCAGGTCTTTCAGCGTTACATCGCCCTTGGCGACCGGGGCAAACTTCTGCAATTCACCAAGAGAGCCAAGCTTGCGGTTCATTCGCACGCCGGCTTCGATCGCTTCGGCCCCAAGTGCGTCACCAACGACGATGACCGCTTTGTCACCGGCGTCGACAATGTCGTGCGCAAGCACATCTAAGAAGCGTTCAAGTCGTTCGGGTCTCCCGATTGCGTCAAAGGCTGGTTCGTCTTCGGGATGGTCATGCGTTTCGCCATCCTGGAGCGCAGCAACTCGACGACCGAGTTCGTCGAGGAACGGTTTCATCTGGCTGGGACGCAAAGCCAAGCGAGCGTCCGCGGCGGCTCCTGTCGTGGTGTAACCACCCTCAACCACGTAGAGGCGGTTCATCTTGCCTTCGTCAGGATCCCGTCGACTCGAAAACTGGGACGAAACTTCCGGTCCGGCTGCTGACAGAACATCGCATTGCAACGAAACGATGAGATCCGCATCTTTAAGCGACAAGACTTGCTTTGCAGGCTGCCCAAACAGCTTGGTCGTTGCTGTCTGCATTGCATCACCATGCACACCGTCAAAAGCACACAGCGTTGCCGCAGGCATTTTTTCTTTCAGTTTGCCGAGCAAACGCAAAACGGATGGCGATTGCGTTGGCGACATTAGGACCGCCATCGATGCTCCGTCACCGGCTGCGGCCATCAGGTTGGACGCAGCATCGTCGAAGTCAGCCCATGATGCTGGGATCCTTCGCTTCTCGTCACGGGTGATAACTTCGCCACTGTCAAATCGTGCACGGTCAGGATCGTAGAGTCCGAGGATGCACGCTTGCGCGTATGTGTCAGTTCCACCACCGCTTGGGTGATCGGTGTTGCATTCGATCTTGACCGGCCGGCCATCAACGCAGTTGATCAGGAGGTTGTAAGCGCGTCCGGCTAATTCGATATTGGTCGCACGACTGTAAGTCTCTCCAGGGATTCGACCCTCTGGTCGGATCACGAACGGTGCGATGACTTCTTCGGGATAACGACACCCAGCAGCCCCCGCCATCGCGAGCGAGGCACCCATCAACTGCAGCCATCGTCGACGCGAAACACCGTCAGGCAGTTCCGATGCGCCGACTGGAAACTCGCGATGCAAGTACTGGTCGAACTCTTCTCGCCCGTGATACTCCGAAAGACTACGCCAGTAGCCATGCTTTCCAGGGCTAGGAGTTTCGGTAGAAGCCGAATCGTTGGAAGTCATTTTTTGACGATGTGAGTGGATGGGGTAATGTGATTTTCGGCAGTTCCGTTGAGACACGCGTCCCAGTTACGGAGATTAGCGGTGACACACTGCACAGTTGTCCTGCGGATTGATGTTCAACTTCTTCCGCTGCTCCGCAGCAAACTTCGCCTGTTCTTCTTCGGTTTCGAATTCCCAATCGAGTTTGGTGACTTTATCGAGAGGCACGAGGTGCTTATCCGGGTTGCGATGGCATTCGATACACCAAGCCATCGATAGCTGCTCGTGTTGGTAAACGACTTCCATTTGGTCAATTCGACCGTGGCATGACTTACAGCCGACACCCGAATTCACATGGGCCGCGTGGTTGAAGTAGACAAACTCAGGCAAGTTGTGGATCCGCTTCCACGCGATGCTTCGGCCGGTCTCCCAACTCTCCCGAACAGGTGCGAGCTTGGGGCTCTCCGTGTGAACGGCGGTCAAAGCGGTGATGCCCTGATCATTTGCCGGGCTATGACAGTTGATGCATGTCGCCGTCGGTGGGACGGCGGCGTGAGCTGCCTCGAACACGGTGTTGTGACAGTACCGACAGTCCATCTTCAGCTGACCCGCGTGGATCGCATGGCTGAAAGGGACCGGTTGCTCGGGCTCGTAGCCCACGTTGAGCGTCTCGGGATCAGTAATCAATCCACCCATCGCACCGGTAAACACTGCACCCGCAGCGCCAGCGATGGCCAAAACGCCCAATAGAGGGTTGATCCAGCGAGGAAACAAAAACCTTTGCATATCCGGTTAGCCCAAGGGTTCGGTAGCGAACAAAAGGAGTTGATCAGGCGGAGAAGATGTGGGGCCTGTGCTACATCCCCAGTATGAGATCTTTCATCGGCTAGTGGCAATGCCACGACCAAATCGAGCGACATTGTGCCGCATAAATCAGGGGCCTTTAGCACGGTCGCGACATTGTGCCGCATTGCGCGTTGCGTCCAACGACAACACGCTGGAGGCTCACATTCGAAAAGAAGTTAAAAGTCTGCCTAACCGGTTACCACCAACGACCGTCATCGGTCACGGCGTGAACCGGGCAACGCATCGAATCGAGAGCTGAAGCAATCTCACTGACGGCCCAATCAAGATCGTCAATCTCCAGCCGGTATTCCGGCCAGTCCCAACCGGATGGCCAGATCTGATGCGGTGCCGGCCAGCACGTTTCCGCCGTCGCATGCTGCAGCCGCGCAATCAATCGAGGGATTCCGCGTGAATTGGAGTCCGAATCGTCTTTGGCAGACGAGGTAAACCGGGGGACGTAGGCGGAAACCCATGGGTCGTCGTTCTCGATTTCGATCGGCGGAGCCGTTGGGGCCTCTTCATCGGTGTCGAATGGCCGTCCCATCGCGGGGGCGTTTCCAACGACTGCCATGGGGGCTTTTAGCGGAGGTGCGGCAAACGTCTGAATCTGGTGTTCGGCACTCAGTCTCTCACACAGCTCCACGCGTGTAGAAACATCACCTCCCACAAGCGCGAGCGAGGGGGCCCCGAGATCCAAATGCTCAGCGAGTTGTTTCAGCGTCCAGCCAAAACGCGGATCACGGTAATGCGCGGCAACATCGCAAGCCGGTTCGAGGACGAATCTGCGCGCCGTGTACCGCGGGTGCGGAACGATCAGCCCCGTTCCGCCACCGACCAATTGGCCGTGGAGGATCACATCTAAATCGATTGAACGTGCGTCCCAACGTTCCCTTCGTTGACGACCGAGTTCCTGTTCGGTCGCTTGAAGCAGTTCGAGGATCTGCCTTGCCGAAGCCGATGTGTTAAATGCAGCCACCGCATTCAGGAATGGCTGCTGGCCCTGGGGTCCGCCGATCGGAGGTGTTTGAAACAGTCGACTGGTTTGCAGTCCGTGCACCCAGGGACTCACGGAAATGCGTTTGGCTGCGTCCGCGATCAGCGCATGGCGATCGCCCAAGTTACTGCCAAAGCTAATCAAGCACTGTGCGGTCAAAGATTCGGACATCAAGACAGTTTGCCGGGATCAACCAATCGCTGAGTCAGTCCTTGGATGTACGCATCGCAGACATCCCGACGACAGCGAAGAATCGCCAATTGGCCTTCGCGACGTGAATGGATCAAGTCTGCCGCGACCAGCTCTTTCAAGTGGTGGGAAATGGTCGCTTGCGTGATCGAAAATTCAGAAACCAACGACTTGCATGGAACTTCGTCGTGATGAGCAATGGCCGCCAGGATCGCAAATCGTTGAGGATCGGCGATCGCCTTGGCAATCCGCTGCTGCTGGGTCTCGGTCAACTCGATCTGTATCTGACTCATCCCACCAATCTAGGTCGTCTCAGAAATGGATGCTAGTCAGTCCGGGGGAAAACTGAGCCGCGCCATTAATCCTCTTTCAATTTCAACTGTTTCAACTGTGCGGGGGTTTTCTCGCTATGAGGTTCGATTGCCCTGTGATCCACCCGCATGGGCGAGAGCTGGTCGGCACTGACGCGTCGAAGAGAATCCTGGCAAAATAGAGGCATGTCCGTTGATGAAAGCGAACCGGCCGATGAGCAAACGCCGGATGAAGTCTTCTTAACCGCCGTCCTCTTTGAGTGTGGTCTGGCTGTTGTCGCATTGATTCTCGGTTGGGCAATCGGGCCTTCGGCTCGACAGCTGGTTCCGGAATTAGAGCTGGAACAGTGGCGGCCGATCGTTCAGGGCGTCCTGTGGGGAATCGTGGCGGCGATTCCAATTCTGATTTTGATCTCTCTTCTCGTCCGCATTCCGTGGAAGCCGATCCAAGAATTGGACGCGCTGACGAACGATGGGATGATCAAGACGTTGCTGCAGCTTCGGCCATCCGAGTTGATCGTCGTCAGTCTTTGTGCGGGGATTGGTGAAGAGCTTCTGTTCCGTGGCTGGCTGATGTACTGGCTCGAGGGAATCGCCTCATCCATATCGCCAAACGTGAATGAAGCTTGGGCGATCGGCTCCGCACTGGTCATCTCATCGGTGGTCTTTGGAGTCTTTCACCCCGTCACGAAACTCTACATCGTGCTGGCGACAATCATTGGGCTCTATTTCGGGGCTCTCGTCATCTACACCGAAAACCTGCTCATCCCAATCGTCGCACACGCGACCTACGATGCCGTGCACTTGATCATGACATCAAGAGAAGAACGCCACGTTGATTCGAAATCGTGTTGAGTAGAAATAGCGACGCGCAATAAAAAACCCGACGCGTCAGCGAGTGGTTATCTAGGACCACTCGCTCACGCGTCGGGTCGCCGATTGCCTTAGATCGGAACCGGCTTGCGGGCGCGAGCTTCTTCCGCGACGGGAGCTGCCGGAGCCGGAATGCGAGCAGCATCAGCGGCCGGCGGAGGAAGTTCTTCGGCAGCTGGTGCACCACTCGATGCGGGGATAGTGTCCTGCGTAAACGGATTCGGCTCTGCGTTTGATCGAATCTCATTCAGCTCTCCCTGTGGCGGCAGCACAGGAGCCTGCATGGGCGCCGGATCGGGTGCAGGGACAGGTGCATCTTGTGGTGGCGCGACAGGTTGGGGCGGAGTCGCGTAGGGCCGGTCAATGAACTGTTGCAACAGTTCTCTCGTCTCGCGGAAACCGGCTGCGTTGCGAATGCTACGCAACGAAGTATTGGCAACCACACCGTTGTAGTTACTGATCAGTTTGCTGAGTGACTTGGGATCACCACCCTTATCGATCACTTCGACGATCGACATCGGCGCCAGGTAGTCTTGCCAAACATCACCATCACTTCGTCGAAGCGAAAGGCTGTGATCCAGACGCACGGCCGCTGCACGCAATCGATCGTCGAGAATCCCTACGATCGGCCTCTCCGCTTCGCGCGGTACTGGTGCGGCGACCTCTGGCTCTGGGTAAACAACCTCTGGATATGCATACGCTGGGAAAGCCGGCAAAACAGGAACTGGAACGACGGGTTCGACGAGCGGATGCACGGGTGCGACGAACGGTGGCACGGGGCCCAAGAGAGGGTGCACGGGTGCAACGAACGGGTGCACGGGAACGGCAACACGCCCGGCATAAACGGGAACGCCATAACGATAGACCCCACTATCGACGGCTGTGAACGGAGCTCGAACGCGAGCACCGCCGTACGGTAAGACATCTACCGACGCAAACGGAGCTCGAACACGAACTCCTCCGAAGGGTCCGACGTGGACGATTTGAGCTTCAGTCGTTAATACACCGACGCAACATGTGACCCATAGGGCACCCAACCAACGTCGCATGGCAACACTCCGATTCGTGGATTTAACCTCAACAGTGTACCCGTTCAATCGAAATCACGCGCTGGTCGTTTCGGGCACTCATTCTTTCGCTAGCGATGTGCAAATCGCATGACCAATTGGTCCTGCCTTCGAATAAAACAGAGGAGAAGTCGTCCGAATCGCCAATTTACTTCCATTCGTGGATCAGTTTTCCGTCATTTAAATTCCAAATTCGAACGGATCCACTTTGGCCTGCCGCGATCACGTGTTGTCCGTTTGGTGTCACTTGGACAGAAAATAAGAAGTCACCTGACGCGTTGAAATTTCGCAGAGTCTTGCCATCTCCGGTGTTGCTCAGTCGAAGATTGCCGTCCGCACAGGTGCAAACGACCTGGTTTGAAGCCTGCACGAATTCGATTGCGGTGATCTCTTTCGAAAACCCGGAGATTGTGCGCCGCTGTTCACCCGTCAGAACGTTCCAGACTTTGATCGACTGATCGGCACTCGCCGAGGCAATGGTCTGGCCGTCATCCTGCCAGTCGAGCGAAAGGACGTGATGCGTGTGGCCTTCGAGCGAACGGACCAGGTTTCCTGTCGCCAAGTCATGCACGCGGATCGTCTTATCTGCGGCAGCGGAGGCAAGCTGTCTGCCGTCCGGTGAAAATGCGATACCGAATACGGTGTCACTGTGCACTTCTCCAAGATCACGTACCAATTCACCCGTCTCGACGGCGACGACTTTCACATCTCCGAACCGACTCGGTGGTCCACTGCCGATCGCGAGCGTTGTTCCACTGGGATGAAAATCGAGCGCGGTGACGCGATCGCTGATCATGGACTCCGGACGTGCTGTACCAATCGTTCGCTCCAGAACCCAGCGCGGCTGATGTTGGACCATTGCGGGAACCGTTGTTTCCGTTAACGACACCAATGCATCGCCTACGAATGCAACTTGCGTGGGATACCGTGAGCCAATCGTCTGAAAGTCCAGCAGCGGTTCGCCATTGTCAAGTCGGTACTGCCGAACAGAACCGTCGCGATAAGCGATGATCGCCGTGGAGCTGTCTGCCTGAATGTCGATGTTCACGACACTGTTTCCAGATGGGTTCAGCAACGACTGAGCAGTGATAAGTTGTCGGTCGAGCAATTGTTGGCGTCGCGATTCTTGGTCGATCACACTCTGGTGCGCGGGAATCGCACCGGCCGCGCGAGCTCTCGCGCTCGTTGCCGTATCGAATGCCTGCTTGCGTTTGGCTAACTCTGCTTCACTTTTCTTTTTGGCTTCCACCGCCTCCGTGACAGCTTTCTGCTGATTGGCGAGTTCTTTGGTGGCGTTCTCTGATTCAGTCTTCGCGTCTGCGGCAAGCTTCTTAGCCGATTCTATTTCCTTCTGCGCATCGGCGATCTGTTTGGCGACTGCATCTTTGGCTGCTTGAGTTTCAGCGATTTTCTTCTTTTCCAAATCGGCTTTGCCAACGGCTTGCGTTTTCTTCGCCATCAGGTCATCGATCTGCTTTTGCAGCGACGCGACTTCCTTTTCGGTCGCGACCAAGCGAGCTTGTCCCGCCGTCAATTCTTGAACGATTGAATCGGATTTTGCCTGGGATTCGGAGAGCGTTTTGGTTGCCGACGTCATCATGGACTGCGATTGTTCGGCTTGTGATTTTGCATTGTCGATTCGATCTTGCGTTTTGGTGACCAACGCGACCGCGTCGTCATGTTTTTTCACTTCCGCCGCTAAACTGGTTTTTGCTTTCTCGTGCTCTTCGGTTGTTTTCTTTAATACTTCGTCTTCTTTCGTAAGCGCTTTCTTCAATTCTTCTGTTTGCTTATTCAGTCTCGCGACCATCGCTTTTTGCCGGTTGGCATCCCGCGTAACTCGCGCGACAAGGAGCTTGGTTTCTGACTGACCCTGCAGCGTGACAAGCTCTTTCGAGTCGGCCAAGTTCCAAACCTTGGTTATTCCGTCAGTTCCTCCGGTGACTAATTTCGATTGGTCAGTGGTTACAGCGAGTGCATCGACGACGGCACCGTGTTGAATCTGGCTGGTAACCTGTTTGGATGCCATCGAAATGCATTTCACCGGTCCCGCGGATGTCGCAACGATTAACGAAAGCGTTTCGTCTCCCGCAAACATGATGGATCGAGCATCGCTGATGTCGGCCGCGATTCCTTCGACGATCGAAAATGAACGACGGTCATCTGCCAATCGTGCAACATGCACTCTTCCAGTGATGTCGACGGTTGCAACGTGTTGATTGTCGTTCGCTACCGACAGATCAAGTGTTGCAGTGTTGATTGCAACGGTCGCGAATGGTTTGGCTTGCGTGGGATCCCACGCGATGATTCGGCCCGACTGATCCACCGTGAACAACACCGCGTCGTCAGTTGTCCAGCCGAGCTGGACGATCGGTTCGGTGTGGCCGGTAAGCGTTCGCTGTTTTTGATTGCTGCTGAGATCCCAAATCTCGATATCGCCGATCGCATTCTTTAACGCGACCAAAGTTTCGGATCGACTGACTGCGATCCGATCCCTCGCGTTACTTAGTGGAGTGGTAGAGGGGTTGATTTCGGCGAGTTCCTTTTTCCAAATTCGGACCGCGCGATAACCACCCGTCGCGATGCGATTGCCATCAGGTGACGCCGCTACCGACTGAATCAAGTCATAATCGGCGACGTCGCCCATCTGCAAACTGGGATCGACCAGATTTCCGAGTACTTGTTTCGATTGCAAGTCAAACAAGACAACGCGATTGCCCCTACCGACGACAACCAATTGACCGTCGGCAGAGACATCCATTGCGTAAACGCTGCGAATTGATTCCGGGATCGGTTGCCACTGAATCATCTCTGACGTCGTGACGTCACTGCCCTTGGCACCTTGCTCAATCCAAAGTTTTAACAGTCCTAACTCTTCGGGCGTCAGCGGTTCGGCTCCGACCGAGTTATCCTCTGGCGGCATAAGCGGTTCTTCCGAGCCGGTCGCGCGAACAAAGACTAAGCTCGCATCGACATCGTTGGCGATGACACCCTCTCCGCTGTCACCACCGGTCCGGATGTGTTCGAGGGTTTCCATCACCAAGCCGCCTTCGGCTTCTTTTTCGTGATGGCATGCCAGGCAATTCCGTTTCAGAATCGGCATGATCTCCGTTTGAAAATCTACCGGCTCCTCTCTCGCGATATCACTCACCGGCAACGGTAAGTCGATTGCAAATCCATTGGCGGATAAAAGGAACACAAACGTCGGGAGCAAGAAACGCGTCATGGTTCGACAACTCGAAGGGTCGCGTTGGAGGTGGGGAAATAAACAGTTAATTCACGGTCTGCCGCCAGTGCTTTTGCCGCCTCGATCGCTTTGTCGGCCTCAACGATGGCTGCTTTGATCGCCTCCAACTCGGCAGCTCGTGCCGGGTCTTCCTGCAGGGATTGCAGTTGAGCTCGATAGGCTTGCGCTCGCTCGAGGCGCTGGGGATTCGGCTTCACTTTGATTTTAGTTTCGGCTTGCAACCACAGCGAATAGGTTCCGGGCGGAGTGTTGCCGGTTTTCACTTGAAACGTGCCATCGGTTGCGTCAGCGGCAATCGTCAAATCAGCGCCGTTTGCGCCGGGAGGAAAATCACGGGCCCGTAGAACGACGTTGGCCTTTCCCCCATCACGGCGAATCAACTTGACGGGGACGCCGATCGCCTGTCCCTTTTTGACCTCAATCGGTTCGCCGTTGCCCAGATCGATGGTCAGTGGAGAAACATCGACCTCCGAAACGGCGAGCAGGAACTGATCGGTCAAACGCGAACGAATGAAGTCACGCCCCGCCCCTTTTCCCCAGGTGAGGATCGCTGTCTTTGCAGTCGCCTTGAAGGAGCCATCAACGCTTTGACCAACAACGCGAATCTTCCGCACGCTCTTGGCTGCGTTCTCATTCGCCGTGAGTGTGATCTGCGTTTGCGTTTGGTTCGCAGCGATGATCGCCGGCTTCGCATTCACCCCGGGCGGCAACTCCTCCACGTTCACTTGAATGGGGCCCGACCAACCGTCTTGCCGAATCACCATGACTCGGATCACTTCCGAACCACCTCGAAACAGCTTGCTGCCTGCGGGTTGGGAAGCATTAACGTCCTTGTGCGGATATACGCGGTAGGCGACTAAATCGAAACGTGGATTCGCGGGTCGCACATGGATCTGAAAGGACTGTTGATTGCTCAATGATCGGCCGACGTCCAAGTCACGAAGCACCATTTGATAGTCACCCGTCTCTGGAATTTTCAGCAGACCCACCGGGTCTTTCGTGGCCAACTGAATCGCCCCATCGCTGATGGCTTGACTGTCGTCGGTATTCAACAGAGTTTTCAGTTTCGGCGGACTGTCGCCGGTTGCCGCTGACTCGATCTTCTGAACCATCAACCGCGCATCAGTCGGTTGGCCAACACGATGCGAAATCAACTCAAACACTAACAGTTCATCTTTTGATGCGGAAAATTGAAAGACCGTATCCGTTGGATCCTCAGGAAAATGACCGACAAACGAAAGTGGAATATCGACACGTTGAGGACCGGATGCCGCGGAACTTTCGAGTTGCCAAGTCAAGTCATCCGAAACGCTGGCTGCGCGCGATAACCACTTGTTGGGTCCTGCGGAGGTTTGCATTTCAGAGCGAGTTCCATCGATCGACTGAACGATGATTTGATAGGGAAACTCATCACCACCGCGGTAAGTGAAATCATGAATCGCTAGACGGTATGTACCTTCTGTCTTTGCTCGAAACGTTAATGATGCATCGCTCTCATCCGAACCACGCGTGAGCATCACTTGTCGTTTATTTGGATCGAAAAGTGTGATCTGACCGATCATTCGGGAGTCGATCCGGTGGCACGCGAGATCTACTTTGTACGACTCTCCCTTCACGGCAGGAAATTCGTAGTAGTCGATTTCGGCGGGTGTGGCTTTGGCTTGCGAAAGCGTCTTTTCTTTCAGCGGTGTGGGCGCTTCAAAAGAGTGGCTGACCGTCGAAACGACTTCAAAGGGGTGCCGTGTCACGATAAACGCGCGCGGGTTGGAAACTCCATGACGTCCAACCAGGCTGATTTCATAGCGACCGGGTGGAACATCTGGCTGGATACTGACGACGAGGTTGCCTTCATCCCGTCGCGGCTGATCGGTGAACGGTCTTGGCGAGGAATCAAAGCGAGCTGTGATTCCAGGGTGCGTGGAAATCAGCGTGGCAAGTTCATCGAGATTCGTTCCGGATGTCGCCTTCAAGTTGAAACTGGTACCCGCTTGGCCGCCGGCCTGCGAAAAGCTGCGCACCTCGACGGCTAAGAATTGCGCCGTCGCTGGCGAACTAAGGAAAGCCAGCCACGCGCCGATGAGCAGCGCACATCGTGTGAGGAAAGACCCAGCACGATGATTGAAAATTGAATCCGGACTGATAATCAATGGTTGAACAGAAACTCTTTTGAATTGATCAATGACCAAACAACGTCCTCGAATGCTTCGCGGCGGTTTTCTTTGCCAGCCAGGTAAGCGAGTGTTGCTTTGAGTTCCCCGTCCTTAGGATGACGTCCGAGTGCAATCCGGTACAACTCGGTGACTTTTTCTCGATCTGATCGATTCGTGTCGTTTGCCAACACGGCGGCTCTGCCGGCGTCGGCGGACAACTTGCCTTGGATCTCTTCCGAATTCAGCAGGTGGAGGTTCTGTGCAAGGCTTGGTTCCTGCGACCGTTCACATTCGCACGCCGTCGTCGAACTCGGACGGCCAAAAACGCTCAGGAAGTACGATCCGAAACCGGTATCGGGTAGTGCAACGGCTCGAATACCTGGCGGCATTCCGGCGAACCGGGTCTTGCTAAGTGTGACGTGATCAATGGCATCCAGCAGAACTTCGGCTTGCAATCGCTTGGGGTAAAACCGCGAATAACTGCGTTTGTCCGCCAAGTTTTCGTTGACTGCTTCGCTGTCAAATTGATAAGCCCAAGAGGTCGTTATCGTGCGAATTAAGTCCTTGGTGTTGTAGCCGGACGCGACGAAATGATCTGCCAAGCCGTCCATCAAGGCGGGATTCGACGGAGGGTTAGTGACTCGCAGGTCATCTTCTGGTTCGACCAAGCCACGGCCCATGAAGTGTTTCCAATAACGATTGACGAGCGACCGCGCGAAAAACGGGTTTTCGGGATCGGTCATCCAGTCGGCCAAATGAGCCCGTGGGTCGTCTTCCGTAGGAATTGACATTTGACCGGAGTCGAGTCCCGCTGGGGCAAGTGACTGACCGGTTTTAGGATGCCGTGCCGAAACGCCGCCGAACCGCGCGAAGAAAGTTGGCTCCGCCGGATCCGTCATCCGCTTTGAAGAGACGGTTGAGAAGAAAGCCGACATTTGCGCGTAGTCTGCCCTGCTCCATTTCTCGTAAGGATGATGGTGACAGCGAGCGCATTGGATCCGTTGACCGAGGAACAACTGCGCGGCGTCCTCAATCCGTTGATTCACGTCCGGTACTTGCTGAAACCAGACGACGGGCGGATGGCTTGCCACACTTCCGGAGGCCGTGATGATTTCGCGAACGAACTGATCGTACGGCTTATTTTCCGCAAGGCTCTCACGAATCCACTGATGGAAGGCCATGTTGGCGAAGCGTAATTCACCCGTCGTTCGGCGATTCCGAAGGATCGTGTTCCACTTGTTTGCAAAGTACTCGGCGTAGTCTTGGCTCGCGAGCAATCGGTCGACGCAACGTTCACGTTTGTCGGCCGAAGTATCCGCATGGAACGCTGTGACTTCATCGAGCGTTGGCAAGCGACCGGTGATGTCCAGCGTTACGCGTCGTAGGAATGTCGCATCATCACAGACATCCGATGGCGGAATTCCGAGTGACTTCAGTTTCTCGAAGACATATCGGTCAACGATATTTTTAGGTTCCGGGAATAGATCATCCGGCATGAGCGAATCACGCATCGGGATGTCGGCCCGAAACACCGTGACGTGTCCTTGGTATCGAGCCATCACGGCAACATCGCCAGCCAGTTCATTTAATTTGACGAGTCCCGCGACCGACACTTCTGCCATTTCGGTATCGTTGGATTCGAATACTGCGGCGCGAGTGACGTCTTCGATCGAACCGTCTGAATAATGGGCGACGACCGATAGCTGTTGTTTATCACCCGCTTGTAGTCTGCGATGATCGGGACTTACTGCGATCGAGACCACGGTTGGTTCGTTTCCGCTGCCATACGGCATGCCTTGAGCGATCCAGCGACTGAGCAATCGATACTCGTGACTGTCGCGTGTTGTCCGTTGCCCACCACCATGTGGCGATTCGTTGACAGCCTTGGTCAGCAGCAAGCTCTGCTCTGGTGCTGCTGGGGAAATGCGTCGTGCTCGTGATTCGCGAACCAGACGCTCGTAGTCTTCATTGGGTTCAAAGCCGAGCAGCGAGAGTCGGAAGCCGTTTTGCCCTGAGGCTTTGCCATGACAGCCGCCGCCGTTGCATCCGAGTTTGGTAAAGATCGGAACGATCTTTCCGGAGAAGCTAATAGGCGCTTCGTTTCCCATGTGATTGACTGAAACGGTCGTCGTCGCGGACGGTCCACCTTGGATCGTTGCAATGATGTCCGCCTTTCCATCGGCGAGTGGCTTTACGAGTCCGTCGGGACCAATCTCGACAATGCCGGCCGGTTCGGACGACCATTCGACTTGTCTGGTCAGGTCATGCAATTGCCCGCTACCCGCAGTGCCGGTCGCGAGAAGTTGCAAACGCGCGTCGCGCCCGCTCAATGAAGAAAGCTCATTTCCGTCGATCGTGACTCCCGTCCACGCGATCGACGCAGAGGGCCCGGAGTCGGCGATGGCGGATGCGCCACCGATCAAGCTCGCGATGATGATCGCGGCGATCGAGAAGAATGACTTCGTCGCCATCATTCTTAAATCAACTCAGCGATGGGAGCGTGATCAACCAAAAACTGTGGGCGTCCGGTTGGGTCAATGATGGTTGCTGAAGACGTATCGATCCCCAGGTTGTGATAGACCGTTGCCACAATCTCTTGCATATGCACGGGGCGTTCGGCGGGCTCTTCACCCAAGCGGTTCGTCGCTCCGATCGCTTGACCGGTTCGCATGCCGCCTCCAGCAAGATAAGCACAGCTCACTCGTGTCCAGTGATCCCGGCCTGCATTACCGTTGATTTTCGGCGTGCGTCCAAACTCTCCCCAGACGGCGATGGTGACATCATCCAGCATTCCGCGTTGATCCAGATCTTCGATCAAGGCACTTAGGCATTGGTCAAGCTTTCCGCCATGATCTCTGACCAAGTCAAAGTTTTGTCCGTGGCTGTCCCAACGTCCGAAGCTCAAACTGACCACTCGCGCGCCGGCTTCAATCAATCGACGGGCCATCAACAACTGCTCATTGCATGTCGGCGCACCGTCGTACTGGTACTTGTATGGTTTGCCGTCTCCATATCGTTCGACCACTTCGGGATCTTCTTTTGAAAGATCCAAAGCGTCGACAAGTTTGCTGCTCGTCAAGACGTCCAGAGCACGCTGTCCGAACGCATCCATGCCTTCCATCGCGCCGGTGATATCGATGTCACGCCGCATCGAATCGATCTGATTGAGCAGTTGGCGCCGGTCAGCCAACCGTTCGAGTGTGATTCCGTTCAAAGTCATGTTGGCCATGCCGGGTCCGTCGGGTTTGAACGGCGTGTAAGCCGAGCCCAAAAAACCGGATCGTCCCGAATCACTCCAAGGCACATGCTTGGTTGGTTTTGCCAGTCCAATGTTTGGAGGCACCGACGGATCAACGGGGCCATACAACTTGGCGACGGCTGCTCCAATGGATGGCCGACCTCCAATACTTTTCAAGTCGTTCGGATGCCAACCACTCAGGCACATGTAGGCGTCGTGTCCACCGCTGCAGCCGACCACGCTGCGAATGACGGCAGCCTTGTCCATCAATCCGGCGAGTTTGGGAAAGACTTCACAGATCTCGATACCGGGAACGTTCGTCTTGATCGGCTGAAACTCACCGCGGATTTCACTGGGAGCTTCGGTCTTGATCTCCCACATGTCTTGATGGGGAGGACCACCGGCAAGAAAGATATTGATGACCGACTTGTGTGAGGATGATCCCGTTGCGGCTTCTGCTCGGTACAGATCGGCCAAGGACAGGCCTGCGGCTCCAAACGATAAGCCGCCAATCTTTAAGAAACCCCGACGCGATAATCCGTCACAGTAACGGCTCGGCTGGCCAAGGATCGACAACATGATCAGGCACCGATGATGGAGGATAGGTGGGCATCCGATCGTAATGATCAGGCGTTTAAGGTGGGGATCGCCATTAGCGACCTGCACCTATGGTAACTTAATTCCCCGCCAAGGGGCAACGCGAACGGCAGGCCCACTGACAGGTCAGGGAGTCCAGATCCGCCGCGAAATACGGCGATCCACGGAATCGTGAGGGCGGGAGACCGTGAAATTGGCGGCTTTGGGACGTCTATTAGCGGATGCTCACGTAGATCGGATTGCTGACAACCACGGGAGGACGTCGACCCGACTTGCGGCCGAACACGCGTCCCAATTCCATCTTCTCTCCGATTGCTGCGACGATGATGAAGCTGTCACGTGGCAATTCAACCGGCAGTGTTTGATCAAACTTGACGACGCCATCTGCGAAGGATTGCGGGTGCGACTTACGCGTCCGAGAGAGTGACGGCTCGATCGATCCGTTGATGAACACTTCCACTCGATTGACGTCCAACCAATTCGGACACTGCACGCGCACCTTTAATTCGCCTGTTGCGCTACCAATCGTGACTGAGTCGCCGATGCCAGCTGGTTCATCCAGATCGTCGTGATGGAACGCGACCGTCATGAACGGCCCAGTTGACATGATGATCTCGCCCTTCTCCAAGCGCTTAATCATCTCTTCTGTTTTGATTTCGGTCGGATCATCCGTGCTGCAGCGAATCCAGTTTCTTAGCCATCCGCTGCCGTGGAAATTGTAGTGAGCATCCGTGTTAACGACGCCCGGGATGCGCTGGCCGGAAGCGATCAGATCCATCCATGGTTTCATGCGAGTCTTACCTGGGTTGTCCAGCTTGGCGATCTTTTCGTCTGTCAAGAAGATGTCTTCGGGCGGATGGACTTCCATCACATCCATGTAGTCAAGCATTTTTGCGAATCCACCGTCGTCGGTTCCGTTCAGGTCACGATCGAAGAGCATTTGCGTGAGATTGGGGTGATTGGATTGGACGACTTTGTCCGCGTTGTCATCCCACATCGCTAGTCTTGCAATTTGATTGACCGGATTACCGGACGTCCTCGGTCCACCACCATCTTGAGCGAATGGATTGAGTTTCAAGGGGAAGGCATTTTGATGATTGATGGGAAGCGGCGATCCTGTCAGTTCCATTCCGCTGCAAGTCGCCATGAACGCAGCCGCTTTCAGAATCTCTAACTGGTCTTCGTACGATTCAATCCGCTGGTGTTCGGTACATGGAGCGAATTCGAGGTGCTCGCAGATCAAGTTCTCAACGCGTCCAAGCTGATCGGAAGTGTTATCACCCGATGGGCTACTGTGACTGTGAAGTTCCGCGCTTATCCAACCGGTCGTATCCACAACACGTTTCAAGACGGCTGTCACCGTGTGTCGTTTTCCGCTTGTAATCCGAACACGTTCAAAAGCGGCGTCGTATTCTGGCCCGCGGCTGATCAGAACGTCATAGTTGCCCGGTGGGATCGAGCGGATGAACTGTCCGTTGGCACTGTAGACGCAGTTACCGACCGAACCGCTCTGACTATCCAATCCAAAGTTGGGATCTTCCGTCGCTTTGCCACCGACCCGAATTCCGTAGACCGTCATCTTGCATGGAATCGACTTCCCATTCTCATCGCGGATATCAGCGATGAGCGCCGTCGCGTCACCGAGTTCAAGCGAATGCGTTGCGGCCGAATCCGTCACGGTTATCGATCGTTCGATTGGTTCGTGACCAATCGCTTCGGCACGGATGGAGTATTGGCCGGATGGAAGATGCACAATCGATCGGCCATTTTCAGACGAACGCCAAGCCGGTTTCTTGACCGGTCCGACATTCCCTTCGATCACCGTTAGCTTGATCCGCGGTTGGACACCGACTGCATTGACCACTTGAAACGTCTGCGGTGCGGCTTGCTGTGTGATGCCCCAAAGGTCCAGTGGCGAACTGGCTGGGTAGACGCGTGTGATTCGTTGCGTTTTGCCATCCACTTTTTCAATGGCTGAGTCATCGCGTTGGATCTGACGCATTCGATCCTTGGACCACGCCGGTGAATTTGATCCCGTCGTCGCCTCGAATCCGTAAGTTTGTCGAAAATGCTCGTCTTCGCAGTAGGCAATCGTGGTTCCTTCGAGCGTGTCAAACCGAAACGTTCGATCTGCGCGGACCGCATCATTGGCTTTCACCCCATTCGCATTTTTGCCTTCGATCGTGGTGATGACCGTAAGGAAAGGATTACCGTCGCGGAGTTGGTATTCGATTGTTGCGGTGGTTTGGTTGTCCGCGACCGGACGCGATGATTGGCATCGCCAGAAGACTCCGCCGCCTTCGAGTTCGCCCATCTCAATCAACTGATCGTCATGGAACTGGTAACGACCACCCAGGGGATAAAAGCAACTCAGTTGATCCGACGGACTGTCGATGCGGGATAAATCGATCAGGCAGGCGCCGACTCCCCGTGTGGTCATGTTGGCGTCGCGAACGGGGCCGGGCCTCGCAATGACGGCCACGATGTGATCGTTCTTGATCACGTAGTCGCCGTCGATCCAATCGGTTTCTTTTCCAGTGACGGGAAACCGGTTCGTCGGACCGATGACTTCGACCGTCGATGCAACTGCGGGCATGGCGGCAAAGTGAGTCGCCAAGAACAAAATCGCCGCAAGCGAATTGCAACCGAGCAGCAGTCGGAATTGGCCGTAGATAGACGGCCGACAGTCATTGGAGAGGTGAGGCATGGGCAGGAGCTCCGAGGCAGGCGAGAGTTGCGTCATCGTAACCGCCGAGGCGATCGCGTGCAGACCGATGCGACTGCCGGAATAGCGGCTTGCCGCCGCCATTACACTGTTACTCGAACTGCTGCCCATCACCCACGAAAGTTGCGTCATGCCGACACAGGCCGATCCGTTTTTTGAACCGTACGACCGTGAACAAATCGCCTACGGATCGGTGCCGTCGTCCGCGGTTCACGCGTTTTTGCAGCAGATTAACGTTAATCCGGGCAGCAAGGCTCTCGACCTGGGGGCAGGTGCTGGTCGAGATACCTTGGCACTGGCGCAAGCCGGCTACCACGTGAAATCGGTCGATTTGAGCGAACGCGGCCTGCAGCGAATCATGGAGCGTGCCAATGCCGTCGATGTCGGTGATCGAGTCGAAGCTTGTGTCGCAGATGTCCGGAGGTTTGAGTACGCAACGGATCATTACGATGCGATCGTTGCAACCACTGTGCTCGATCACATTCCCGCCAGCGATTCCGTCTCCGTTTGGAATCAGATGGTTGCCTCATTGGCACCCGAGGGATTTCTGTTTGCCGAAGTGCATACGACCGAAGATCCAGGCAGCGGCCAGATGCCGGGTCTCGCAAGTGATGCACCGGTAAGTGAGACGACCGGCCCTGTCGTGAATTATTTTGCACCAAACCAATTGGTTCAGTGGGCACTGCAATCCAAGCTAAGAGTCCTTCGCTACGAAGAGCGTTTGGAATGGGACTACACGCACGGCCCGGAGCATCTGCACGGCAAAGCGGTCTTGCTTGCCGTGCGAGATGGTTATCACCCAGCTTGGTACGGGCAACCCGCCGCGTTCCCGCGACGCGGCTAATACTTATTGCTTAACCGTGGCGTCTCTTCGACACATAGATCACCTCGGATCTTCGTCGCTAGCACTCGACGACTTTTGTGCCAGCCAACAAGTCATGGACACAGCGTCTTTCCTGGCCAAAAATCGCGAGGACGTCGACAAGTACAAGAACGTTGCCAATAAAAGGAATAAGTCCGACTATCCAGATTGGCAGATAACGCAATCCAACCATTTTCCCGAAGGGGATCACTTGGGAACTCTGGTAGTCGACGACCTGGATTTTCAGCAGCATTTTGCCAACCGTTTGTCCTTTCGTCGCAAGCAGGTATCCGTGAATTACGAGATAGATCACGGCGCCAACGATGCCGTAGATGGCCTCTTCAGTTAACGTCACCGTCTGTTCTAGGGATCGATCTAAGAAACCGCTGAAGAAGAAGATCGGCAGCAAGACCACCATATTGATGATCCCGTCAAGGATTGCTGCGGCCAGGCGGGTCAGTCGTCGGGCCAACACCGGTCCGCCAGGCCGAGTCGGCAACGGTTGATCACTATCAGTCAGAGGAGCCTGGTACGGATTCGGATTCTCGTCGAAAGAGTCAGACATATAAGGGTCTCGAATTGGATGGGTTGCAGCAGCTAAGTTCCATACGGTCGAGTGCTGATGATACCTTCACTCGGACTGCTCGCGGTGCCATAGAGACGTTTTGGGATTCGTCCGGCCAAAAAAGCGTGGCGGCCAGCAATCGTGGCATGGCGCATGGCGACGGCCATCCGCACCGGATCGCGGGCATGGGCGATGGCGGTATTTAACAAGACTCCGTCGGCACCTAATTCAAACGCTTCACTGACGTCACTGGCAGTGCCAACTCCCGCGTCAACGATGACCGGGTATTGCGGGTCATCCTCTTTGAGGTACTCCAAGATGATTCGCAAATTGTTTGGGTTCAGCAGTCCTTGCCCGCTGCCGATGGGACTGCCCGCTGGCATGACACTGGCAGCACCTGCATCCTTGAGTCGCTTCGCGGTAACGGGGCAATCACTCGTGTAACAGAGAACTTGAAACCCGTCTGCCGCCAACTGCTCGCAGGCGATCACTGTCTGCACGGGATCGGGCAAGAGCGTACGACTGTCACCGAGAACTTCCAGCTTGACCCAGTCTGCTCCTGGATTTCCGAGCGTTTTCAAGATTTCGCGTCCGAGCCGCGCTGCACGCACAGCATCGGTCGCGTTGTAACATCCGGCCGTATTGGGAAGCAGTGTGTACCGATCCAAATCGAGAAAGTCCAGGATGTTTTGCCCGTTGCGGTCGTACAGTCGTTCCCGTCGAACCGCAACGGTTACGCAGTCGGATCCGGACGCATCCAGCGAATCCCGCATCTGCTCCATCGTGTCGTAGCGACCCGTTCCAACAATCATGCGGCTCGACAACGTGTGCCCGCCGACATGTAGATGTCCGTCGTCACGTTGCGATGCATCGGTCGCATTCTCATCCGCAGCCGGCAGATCAGTCGGTGATTGCGAGGAATTCAACAGTCAGCCTCCGCCAACAAGAGTCACAACTTCTACGTGATCACCATTCCGAACGATGTGACGCGTGTAATCCTCGCGCGGGACCACTTCCGCGTTGATCTCAACGGCCAAATAATTCGGCGGTACATCGACGGTATCGAGCATTTGCTCGACGGTCATCTCTGATTCGATTTCAACGGTTTGCCCGTTGATGGAAATTTCGATCATCGCCGGTGCCGATCTCCAACGGAATCACTCGTTCGCTTCATCGAACGCCGCATCGAAGGCTCGAGTGCTCGGTGAGAAGTCAAGCTTCTTAGTGAACTCACAAGCTTCCCGTGCTCCAAACGTTCGCTCCATACCGCTGTCTTCCCATTCGATCGAAAGCGGTCCGTCGTATCCGATGTCATTCAGCGCTCGGATGATTTCTTCAAAGTTGACACCGCCACGTCCGGGACTGCGGAAGTCCCAACCGCGTCGCGCGTCACCGAAATTCAAATGGCTGCAATTGATGCCGCTCTTTCCGTCCAGCGTCACGATCGCGTCTTTCACGTGAACATGATAGATGCGGTCGTGGAATGTTCGAATGAACTGCACCGGATCGACGCCCTGCCAAATCAAGTGGCTCGGATCAAAGTTGAATCCGAATTCCTCACGTCGTCCGAGTGCTTCGAGTGTTCGCTCGGCGGTGTAAATGTCAAAAGCGATTTCGGTCGGATGAACTTCCAAGGCAAACTTAACGCCGCATTCTCCGAAGACATCCATGATCGGATTGAAACGTTCAGCCAGCAGGTCAAAGCCCGCATCGATCATGCTGGGTGGAACTGGCGGGAAGGAATAAAGCAGATGCCAGATACTGCTGCCGGTGAATCCGTTGACCACATCGACGCCGAATTTCTGTGCTGCACGGGCGGTGTTCTTGAGCTCTTCACAGGCGCGTTCATTCACACCGGCTGGGTCACCGTCTCCCCAAACGTATTCCGGCAGGATCGCTTGGTGACGCTCATCGATGTTGTCGAGAACGGCTTGGCCGACCAGGTGAGCACTGATGGCATGACACTCGAGGCCGATATCGTTGAGCAATGCCCGACGACGGTCGCAGTAGTCATCCTCGGCCAGCGCTTTGTCGACCTCAAAGTGGTCACCCCAGCAGGCGAGCTCAATCCCGTCGTATCCAAAATCGGCCGTCATGCGAGCCATTTCGTCGATGGGGAGGTCGGCCCATTGGCCGGTAAACAGGGTGACGGGGCGAGCCATAACGATCTCCAGGAGATGAGCCGGTTGCGGGATTTTGGGGTCGAAAGGGCTCCCATTTTGCGCCAGCTTGGCTCAAATCCGCAACAACCCGGACACCGAGATCGATTCGAACGGCATTGGATTTGCATATCCTGAGGTTGCCCAAACGGAAAACTCCACCCGAGTTGAATGGACTTCCGCGATTTGGTCGGGCGAGTGATCAGGAGCGTACCGATCGCATCCGACGTCGCCATTGCTGTCTCGCATCCGCTCGGCAGCGCTGTTCAAGCGTGAATTCTCGCTCATCAAGCTTGGCTTCCCGATCGTCGAGTTCTAAGGCCCACGCCTGCAGTTGAGAGATCAGTTCCGAAGCATGCAAACTTAGCCAGGCATCGGGCGTAGGTTCCCCAGTCGGCTGGATCGACGCAGATGGCTGGATCGACCCAGTCGGCTGGATCGACCCAGATGGCTGGATCGCCGACTTGGAAAGCTCATCTGAGTTGCGTGCGGGCAGCTCACGAGAAGTTTGGCCCGGTGGTTGCTGTTGAGGCAGCGGTTGCTGTTGTGTTGGGGTGGACGCGACGCGACGTGGAGCGTGCCGCCGAAGCGCTGGTCGCGGTGTCGATTTCGAATCGATGCGGTGTGGCATGACGCGACTCATGGTGCGTTGCTTGGGCGACGAAAACGGAGTGGCGTAATTTGCGACTTGGCTGCTGAAAATACCGGCCGGCTCTTATTCGGGGATCGACTTTTCCGACACCCGACTGCATCCTGCGTAGACTGCGAAATATGATGCAGTCCCAGACCCAGACTGATTATTTCGGTCCCGCACTTTGTCGGGGTCCCTACCAAATACCCGGAGATGTGTCCCATGCGATGTTTTGCATCATTGGCCGCCCTGGCACTTGTGCTTGTTTTGCCCCTCTCTGCCTTTAGCCAGGACGATGAACTCCAGCAGAAAATCGATCAATCCGTCCAGCGTGGAATCGAGTTTTTGCGTTCTCGGGGTCAGGCTGACAATGGCGCCTTCAGCCCGGAGACGGGAGCGGCCGTTACCGGCATCTGTGTTCGCGCGATCCTGGAACACCGACCTACTGCAGTCAACGATCCCGTTGTTCAGAAAGCCCTGAAGTACTTGGAGTCAAAGTTCCAAGGGGATGGAGGCATCTATAAGACTGGCTCGAGTCACCGCAACTATGAAACTTCGATTTCCGTATCCGCATTGATTAAGGCGAATCAGAAGGGTCAATACGATAGTGCATTGGATCGCGCCGAAGCTTTCCTGAAGGGTCTTCAGTGGGACAAGGAAGAAGGCGTGACCAAGCAGGATCCAAGGTACGGAGGCGCCGGATACGGTGGCTCAAAGCGACCCGACTTATCGAACACCACCTTTTTGATCGAAGCGTTGCGGGAACTTGGAAATGATGCGGATGACGAATCGATTCAAAAGGCGTTGAAGTTTGTCCTTCGAACGCAGAATCTCGCCGGTCAAGGGAACGACACTCGTTTCGCACCGGATCGTGTCGGTGAGGACGGCGATGGCGGCTTTTACTACACGCCTGCCGCGGGCGGACAAAGTAAAGCAGGCGAGACCCCTGCTGGCGGGCTGCGTAGTTACGGGTCGATGACCTACGCCGGACTGAAAAGCATGATCTATGCCGGTCTGACAGCGGACGATCCACGTGTCGCCGCAGCGATGAGTTTCATCCGAAAGACATACACGTTGGAAGACAATCCGAACATGGGCAAGCAAGGATTGTTCTACTACTACCACACGTTTGCCAAAGCACTTGATGCGGCCGAAATCGACATCATCGATGACGCGGAAGGTAAACCGCATGTTTGGCGTGAAGAGCTCGCGGAAAAGTTGATTTCGATGCAGCAATCCGATGGCTCGTGGGTCAACGATGGAAGTGAGCGATGGATGGAAGGCGATCGCCAATTGGTCACCGCTTACGCACTCCTAGCCCTGGCCCACTGCACTCCGTAGCGGATGAGGCAGCGTCGCCGTTCGCCATGGTTGCCGATCGCGAATGAGACGCGATGATCGGCGGAGCGATCGGCGACTCGGGCGACTGATGTGCCGGGCCTGCGCAATCGTGCTAAAATCGGGCTCTCTCAGCTCCCCCCGAATGTTTAGGTCAGGCTTGTACGTATGTGCCGATACTCGTTGGTTTTTGGATGGATCCTCGTAGTCGCTTTTTCCGTTGACCCTGTCTTTGGCGAGGACGAATCGGACGCTCCCGCCACGTCGGTTTGGGTCACATCCATTGCTCAGTTGGGATCGTCAGACCGATTCGTCGCCGCGACGGCGGACGGATTGCTTTTGCGAGAAGCAACGGTCTATTCCTTTCCCGCTGCAAACCCGACGGTGCTGGAGCCTCTTTACAAACATCCAGCGGCCGTCTGGTGTGTCGTGTCCACGAGCGATGGAAGTCACGTTGCGAGCGTGGACTATCGCGGCAATTTGATCGTGTTCAATCCCTCAAATTCCGAGATCAAAACGCATGAGAAAGGACTCGAGCGTTGGTGCCAATCAATGATTGTTACACCGGACGATCAAGCCTTGATCGCCGGTAATGAAGCGGGCAAAGTCATGATGTGGGATCTGGAGGAAGCGAAAGTTTCCAAGTCGGTGGAATTGGACGGTCATGCGGTGACTGGGCTGGCGATTTCCCCGGATGGCTCGCAACTGGCTGCTTCGGATGGAGGTGGCCATGTTCACTTGCTTAGCTTCCCTGCCCTGGAAGCCATCGGCAAAATCAAAGTCAGCGAACAAACGGCCTGGAACGTCGCTTACATCGATGGCGGCACGTCGCTGCTGGTCGGCAGCAGCGACCGACACCTCTATCGCGTCGAAGCGAAGCCGGATGCAAAACCGGAGAGTGTCGCGAAGGGGAGCGATTGGATCACCCAACTTGCGGTTTCAGCCAGTGGTCAGGTCGCAGCGGGTGAAGTTGGCGGCCGACTTCATTTTCCCTCGACCGGTGGTACGGATTCGATGGATGCCAAAAGCGGTGTTTGGACGTTGTGCTGGAATGGCGATGCCCAGCTGTTTGCGGGAACACGCAAGGACGGAATCGTGATGGCTGGACGATCCTGGAATTGGACAGAGCCAGAACCGATCCCCGCAGAGGAAGCAAAAGCGGAAGACGAGACAACGGATGAGGCTGAATCCGAGAACGACGCATCGAAAGAAACTGACGGATCGGATTCCGACCAAGAGTCAGCGGAAGAAAAGACGGATGAATGACTGATTCGTCGGGAACAGATGAATCCGATGGTGAAAGCGAAAGCGTTGTTCCACCGCCCCTTCAGTACGTCGTCCGATTCGGTTCGATGCGTTTGCTGGGTGTCATGAATGCCGTGGGCCTCTACCGTTACGGAGATGAGGTCGTGGTGGAGACGAGTCGCGGCACGGAATTGGGGACGGTGTTGTGTGAAGCAACACCCGTCGCTGTGGACGTCATGGTCGAACCGTGCGAAGGCACCATTCTGCGGAACGCAACGGAGGAAGATCGAGCCCAGGAAGCTCGGTTGAATACGCAGTTGTCTGACGATCTGCAGGTCTGCCAAAAGTGCGTCGATGCGCTGAGGCTGCCAATGGAGCTGGTGGACGTGGAGCGGATCCTCGGTGGCGAACGTGTGGTGGTCTACTTCTTGGCCGAAGGTCGCGTGGATTTTCGGCAATTGGTCCGGGATCTCGCCAAGCAGTTTCATACCCGCATCGAAATGCGGCAGATTGGTGTGCGTGATGAAGCCAAGCTGCTGGCGGATTATGGAGACTGTGGACAGCCGATTTGCTGTGCGACTTTCCTCAGCAAAATGCCCCCGGTTTCGATGAAAATGGCCAAGTTGCAGAAGGCGACGCTCGATCCGTCCAAAATCTCTGGCCGTTGCGGCCGATTAAAATGCTGCTTACGTTACGAATTCGAGACCTACGAATCACTCGCTCAGGAATTGCCAGCCGTCGGCAGTGTCGTCATGACACGTGAGGGCAGCGTGAGCGTGCTGGCACAGGACGTTTTATCCCAGCAATTGATGGTAAAAACCGAAGACAACCGCCGGATTATGATCGGTGGTGATCAAGTCGTCAGCGTGATAAGTCAGGCAGAGAAACACTCAAACAAACACGGCAAAGGTCGCAAGCATTCACAGCGAAAACGCGATGCTGAGTCTTAAAGCGACCAATCCATCCATGAGCTCGCCCAAAAACATGAAGTCTCCCCTACAAGCGATGCGAGATCTGCTGGCCGAGGATAAACGGTTCAAGCTGGATGCTTATCAGTTCATTCGTGAGGCACTGCAGTTTGCACATGAGCACCTGGGGATGGATGAGAGCACCAGTGCATCTGATCCGCGACATGTCACCGGGCAGCAGCTATGTGAAGCCTGCAGGCTGTACGCCATCGAACAGTACGGGTATCTGGCCAAGATCGTACTGTCCACGTGGGGGATCGAATCCACCAGTGATTTTGGCGAGCTGGTTTACAATCTGATTCGGATCGAACAGATGCGAAAAAGTGATTCCGATCGCCGCGAGGATTTTAATGACGTCTACAGTTTTGATGACGCCTTTGAGCCGGAGTTTGAACTCACGGTCAAAAACGAAGAGTAGGCCTGGATCCCGATTTCCCGGTCGCTCTGCGTCGCATGATCGCCGTGATCGCTTTGATCGGGGATGGATGATTTGGTCGCTGCTTGTCGTTTTCGCTTTGATCCCGCATCCGGCCATTGCGGACGATGAGGCCAGACAGACTTCTGAAAGACCTCGTCCGGAGGAAAAAGCACGGCGGACCTACCTTGGCCGCATCGTCGCTCAACCCATGTCGCACTTTGGTGCTCCTTGGTTGATACGTCCAGAACGCGACGACGAAGAACGAGCCTCCGAGTCGTTTAAACAGCTGAAGCTGAAACCCGGGATGGTCGTCTGCGATCTCGGTTGTGGCAATGGTTACTGGACGTTACCGATGGCCAGGGATGTTGGTGAGGACGGTCGCGTGTTGGCTGTCGATATTCAACGCGAAATGTTGCAGAAACTCCGAGTTCGTTCAGCACGCGAAAAACTGACGAACGTCGAGCCCATTTTGGGCGCGGTCGACGATCCCCGACTACCTAAAGGGGAAGTCGATGTCGTGTTGATGGTCGATGTGTATCACGAGTTTTCGCATCCCGAATCGATGTTGTGGTCCATTCGCCAGTCATTGAAACCGGAAGGCGTCGTGGCTCTGCTCGAATACCGAGAAGAAGATCCCTCCGTACCCATCAAGCCTCTACACAAAATGTCCAAGCGGCAAATCATGAAGGAGTACGAGGCGAACGGATTCAAGCTGGTTCGAGAGTTCAATAAGCTGCCTTGGCAACATCTGATGTTCTTTGCACGCGACGACAGCCCGCTCGAGAAAATAGAACCTGTCCCCGCACAACAGGTGCTCAAGGATCTGGAGTAGAATCTTTCTCCATTCGAAGACGGGACCTCGTTAAACGCCGTCTTCTATGCGCTGCTTCGGGTCGTTTTGAAAGTTAGAGAAAGATGTTCGTTAAAGTTCGCCTGTGCATCATGATGTTCCTGCAGTTCTTTGTGTGGGGCGTCTTTTTCGTCACGATGGGAACTTATTTAACCAAGTTGTTCGCTGAGCAGGTGGACACCGTCAACGCGATTGTCAGCCAGAGCTACGCCACACAGACATGGGCCGCGCTCTTCGCCCCGCTGATCGTTGGTTTCCTCGGTGATCGGTTGATGAACAAGGAGCGTCTTAACGGGATCCTGCATCTTGTTGGTGGTGGATTGTTGTGGTGGGTCAGCACGCTCACGGATTCGACGATGCTCTTTTGGGCCTTGTTGACGTTCTTTATCTGTTACATGCCAACATTGGCATTGGTGAATACGATCACGTTTCAAAACGTTGACGATATTGAGTCCGAGTTTCCAAAAATACGTTTGTGGGGAACCATCGGCTGGATTGTGGCCGGTTTGGTGATTTCGGAATCGTTCTTTGGTTTGGTCGCGTTTCCCGTTTTGCCGGGGATCGAGAACGGCGGATCCACGAATGTTCAATTCCAAGTCGCCGCGATTGTTAGCGTGATCTACGGCATTTACAGCTTTACGCTGCCTGCTTCTCCGCCGGAAGGGAAAGGAGAGCCGATGAATGTCGTTAAGGTTCTCGGGTTCGACTCTCTGAATTTGATGCGCAATCCTTCGTATTTGGTCTTCGCCGTTTGCTCGTTCTTGATCTGCATTCCACTTGCGTTTTACTACGGAAGGACGGGTGACTTTGTCTATCAGATGCATTTTGGTGAAAGCACCGGTGGCGTCATGGCGCTGGGGCAAGTGAGTGAAATCTTTTTCATGGCACTCGTTCCGTTTTTCTTGGCGAGATTGGGCGTTAAGAAAATGTTGCTTGTGGGGATGCTCGCGTGGTCTCTTCGATATGCTCTGTTCGGTTTAATGCCATCCAATGTCGCGATGGTTGTCGTCGGCATCCTGTTGCACGGCATCTGTTACGACTTCTTTTTCGTCACTGGACAGCTCTACACAGACCGAGTGGCGCCGAAGGAAATGCGGACAAGCGCCCAGGCGTTGGTCGGTTTGTTGACATATGGTGTCGGAATGTTGGTCGGCAATTACCTGTATGGGTATTGGGGAACCAGGATTGGACTCGACCCAACGACAAAAGCTGGATGGTCCGAAAACGCGCAGATGTTTTGGCTGATGCCGGCCGGGTTCGCGTTGGCGATTGCGGTCGTCTTCTTCCTGACATTCTGGGATCGCGAACATGACGCGAAAACCGAAGTTGCCGGCAACATGGAAGCGGAACCAACTTAGAGAGCCATCCCGTTTTGCGGCTTGGGACGCGACGGATAGCGTGCTAATTCGCAGTGGAGAGATAACGCCAAGATGCTAGGAGAAATGCTGTAGCGTCTGGGACGGCGTTTGCGTTCGGAGTGCTTCCTGCAACTCCTGCGGTGAATTCATGGCGGCGGTCATGGGTGACCATCGCGTTATCGCGGCAAGCATTCTGTCACTGCCCAGCGCGTCGTAGAAATCGATCCAACTTCGATTTCGGTCGTATCCCAATCCGCCTCGCATTGCCAAGTCAAAATCGGTCGCTTGATCAGTGACTCCGTCACGCCATGCGAGTGCGGCTTCGATCCACATTGGAATCGAAAGCAAGTCGACGACATCGCTATCCTCGAATTCCTGTTCATGTCGCGCGTACTTCGTTGCGATCTCGGTCGTCTCCGCCGACAGTTCGATTGATCGTTTTCCGTCGGGATAGTCGTACAGCCCTGCGCCGACGGCCCGACCGAATCGTTTCCGTTTGATCATGCCCGCAAGCATTGGGCTGGGGCTCAGCCGATCGGGGAACGCTTGCCAAAACACCCGCCCGGCATCGAACATCGTTCGCAAACCGATGTAGTCGGCTAACTCTAAGGGCGACATAGGCATGCCGTACGCGTGCGCAGCGCGTTCGATTTGAGCGGCCGTTGTACCTCTGCAAAGCAGTAGCAATGCTTCGTTCAGATAAGGCGACAGCATCCGGTTGACGATGAAACCGGGGCCATCAGCAACGACCAACGGAGTCTTTTGGATACGTTGCGCATGTTCGCAGCAGGCGTTAATCGTCGACGGTGAAGTCTCTTTGCCACGTACGATCTCCGTGGCAGGCCGTTGGTCGACAGGCATAAAAAAGTGCATGCCCGCGAATCGACTTGCGTCATCCAGTGACTCGGCGATCGCGCTGATCCGTAAGTTGGACGTGTTGCTGCACAGCACAGCATCGTGACCAAATCGAGACTCAGCCTGCGAATAAAACTCACGTTTGACATCCAGTTTCTCAACGATTGATTCGATCACCATCGACCGGCTCTTTGGTTGCTGGTCGTCGCCGTGTTGCAGGTGGATACCCCAGCAATCATCCGACCACTGCTTGGGTGGACCAATCTGCCACTGATCATCAATCTCAAGCTCATCAATCGCTGCGTGAACAATCTCCGCTGAGCGATCGATGATCCAAGTGGAAACACGTGCCTGCACGTGAGCACGCAAAATCGCCCGGCCAACAATGCCAGCCCCAATCAAATAGACATGGCCCTTCGGGAAAAGCAATTCTTGAGACATCGCAGCAACATGAACGAACCGACCGATTCAGACAAGTCGGTCAGCGGCTCTGCGCTTATTTCGCGTCCCTGAGCCGTTAGCGTTTATGGGATTTCATTCACTCGTCGAAACCCGCCCCAATAGCTCAGTGGCTCGCAGATGAGCCAACTCCCGCGTCTTCTCGTCCGGAAATCCCAGGCTGTGATCTCGGAATATCAAGATCGGGTCCGCTTCCAGGTAATCAAAACCAGCGGCTCGCGGATCGACGCCACGCGTCTGCAGCAGGACGACCATCGCGACGTCGCAGACCTGCGTACGGATCCGCTTCTTTTCGTTCGCGATGAGATTCCAAACGCATCCCGTTCGCCGATCCTCCAGCCAACCGTGAGCGAGTTGCTTGGTGTCGCGATGCTCAAGAACACATGCGGCAAGCAGAGCGGTCATGCGAGATTCTGGCCAAGCGCGTTCGTCTGCGAGGATTTCTTCGATCAGTTGATTGGCGATGACGCGTTGGTCGTAACGAAGTGCGATTCGCAATTTCTGCGAGACCGATACCGCGGTCGTTGGAGTCGTTTTCAACCAAACAGCAATCATCCGTGACAGGATGGCCGAATGGGGATGCTTGCTGAGTTCCGGGCCCAGCGTCGGTTGACTGAGCAAGACGCCCAGTTTTGATCGGGCCGTTGGATTCCCCTGGATTTCCTGCATGTCGAACCACAACGCCATCACCCAGCCCACTCGGTCGTCCCGGTTCAGTTTTGCGGGCTGTCGACCATCGCGAACGCGAGCCACTTGGGATGCATCCGATTTGCGTTCGTAAACTCGGACATAAAACTGTCTCGCCAACATGTCATCGCCGGCAAGCTTTGCGAAGGCGTCCCACCCGTCAATCTGGATGGAATCCACGGGAAATCTTGGGTCGCGCAGACGTGTCAGGTTCGTGTCAATTTGGTGAGAGTTGATTTGGTCTAACAACGCGATTGCCGATAGACGCACTTCCAATGAATGATGCTGGCAAGCTGTGCGAATTGCGCGAACCGTTGGACAGGAAATCGTTGCGTCCTCGTCGACTCCTTGACGCAAGAGCGATCGAAATGCGGCACGACGCTGAGCATAGATGGGGCTGTCCAATTGGGTGATCAAGGCCGTAGGATCGGGTCGCTCGTCGCCTGCCGGAACGAACGAAATCCCGGCGCAGATAGACAATGCCAACGTCAGGAGGATGAAGGTGTTTCGATGGTGTTTCGCAAAGAGCAAGAGTCGCCTGCGTGGATCGCGTTGCAGATGATTTTCTTCGGTGATTCTCTTGGGTGATTTTCCAAGGCCGAAGGCGGCCAACGTGAATCGAGCCTAATCACGCGACCGTGAGGAACGGTTGTTAGAAGTTTTGCATGTGGGACAGACGTCGCTGGGGAAACGGTTAAACTGCACCATCGTTACAACCAGTCCGCTGTCCTCTTGGAATCTCACCAGCGCGCCATGCAGATTCTCTGTTTCGAAGACGAACGAGTTGATCTTTTGAGACCGATCGTCCAGGCTCGACCTGCCTACGCGATCACTTCGGCCAGCTTTCGGTTGATCGATTGGCTCCGACGCTTACCGGGCACGCTGCGTGGTTCGATTCGTTCTTACCTGCGTGTCATTCAGGAACTCGATTTCCAATTGCATGGCATCGACGGAATGCCAGCGGATGCGGATGGGTTGTTGTTGGTTAACGCAAGAGTTGCCCCGAGCGTGGGGCTCGATGCAGAGTTAAAAAAGATCGCAGCGGAGGATCGGACGTGCGTCGTATTGGATCCGGAAGATCAGTCGATTTTGGCAGCACGCGTCATCGCAAGCGATCTGCAGGCCCTTGAAGCATTGGATTCCGACGAGGGTTGGGAGCAACTGATGCAGCATGTTCGGTCGGCAGCCACACAGGACGCGTCGATCGAGGCATTTCATTGGCCGCACGACGTCATCAAGCATCACATGCGCGAAATGCCCGGAGCGATGAACTGGCGTTTGGAGCATGGAGACTACCGCGAAATCTCGGATGGTCTATTTGTTCGCCCTGGCGTCCAGATCGGGGAGTACCCGGTCGTTGACGCCTCGGAGGGTCCTATTTTGCTCGAAGAGAACGTTCAGGTCGGGCCATTCTGCTACTTGTCCGGACCTGTCTACGCTGGGCCGGGCGCGAGAGTCATTGAGCACGCCGCACTCAAGGATGGCGTGTCACTCGGTCACACGGTCAAGATTGGCGGCGAAGTCGAGGCGTCCGTGATTGAACCTTATACCAACAAACAGCATCACGGTTTCTTGGGACACAGTTACTTGGGCAGCTGGATCAATTTGGGTGCTGGTACTTGTAATAGCGATTTGAAAAACACCTATGGAACAATCAACATTCAATACGGTGAAACGAAGGTGCCTACCGAGATGCAGTTCTTGGGGTGTTTCGTGGGCGACTATTCAAAAACGGCGATCAACACGAGCATCTTTACCGGCAAGGTCATCGGTGTTTGCAGCATGATGTATGGCTTTGTCACATCCAATGTTCCCAGCTACGTCAATTACGCCCGTTTGTTTGGACAGACGTCTCTGTTGCCGGCGGACGTGATGATCAATACGCAACGGCGAATGTTTGCTCGAAGAAACGTCGAGCAAAGAGAGTGCGACAAACAATTGATCCGCGATATGTATGACTTGAGCGTCGATGAACGGGCATCGGTCGACCAAGACATCCTGTAAAGCAGCCCTCAATCCAATTATCTAAAACAATCACGAGTAGACATGTCGGAGATTCGAGTTGCAGTGGTCGGTTCGACCGGTTACACGGCGTTGGAGCTAGCCCGATTGTTGATGGTCCATCCAAACGCGACTCTGGTTGCCGCTACCAGTCGCGGCGATGCGGGAAAACCACTGTCGCAAGTCCATCCATGTCTAGCAGGCCGCACAGAGGTTGTGATTGAAACACTGGATCCCTCATCGTTGGCTGGCCGGTGCGATGTGGTCATGTGTTGCCTGCCGCATGGTGCGTCGGCCGCCACGGTGCGTCAGTTGGTTGATGTTGGTTTGCGGGTGGTCGACTTCAGTGCGGATTTTCGATTGTCAAGCGTCGATGTCTACCAGAAGTGGTACAACGTCGAACATCCCTGGCCCGAACGAGTCGGCAACACGGCTTACGGGATGCCTGAGTTTTTCTCGGATGAGATTCGAAAAGCGGACGTGGTTGCAAACCCTGGTTGTTACCCGACGTCAGCGATCCTTCCGCTTGCCCCGTTATTGCGTCATGACGTCATCGATCCGAGTGACATCATCATTGATGCGAAGAGCGGTGTCAGTGGTGCGGGTCGTAGTGCAAAAGTAGCGACGCTATTCTGCGAGACGAACGAATCGATTGGCGCTTATGCCGTAGGAAGTCATCGACACCAACCAGAGATTGATGACTTGATTCATCGGATCTCTGGGACGTCCGTTTCAACGCTCTTCACGCCGCATCTGACACCAATGGATCGTGGGATATTGTCCACCATCTATGTCCGCGGTGGCGGTGGAGCGACGGCGGTGATGGAGTGTTGGAAGACGTCTTTTGCGGACTCGGCGTTTGTCAACGTTGTGGACCATCTGCCAGCAACGAAGCATGTCAGTGGTACCAACTTTGTGCAAATCTCTGCCCGTGATGCCGGTGAACGCATCGTGCTGCTTTCGGCCATTGACAATTTGTCGAAAGGCGCAAGCGGTGCGGCAATTCAAAACATGAATGTCATGTTTGGGCTGTCGGAAACGGCCGGACTTGCTTAGCTGCGGTGGGTTTCCTGCCTTTGGGGTTCCGCACGCAGACTGACACTTCGTGGGCGTGCAGCTATAGTGCGATAGCGAACAATCCGAATCGATGGACAGCGAACGGCTGATGAGCGACACGAATCCTTTTGAGACATTTCCTCGCTCCGGCGAGTTCAGGCCAAGCGAGGTTTGGCCGGATGATGATGGTTTCAACGATGGCGGGTCGGTGCCGGTCGCGAAGTCGCCTGATCAAGTGAGATGGTGGACGCCGCTTGCGATCGCTGGCGTTTCGCTTGCGTCGTTTATCTTGTTCAGCGGCGTGATGTCTCTGATTGCGTTGGCGGTCGTCCACGGCGAATTCAACTTGGCATTGCTTCGAGATCCTGCCTCCTTTGCCGCGGTTTCCGAATCGAGGATCGGTTTGTTTCTGATCGTCGTCTTGCCGCAGATGGCGTTGGTCGCTCCGTGCATCCTGGCAGCTTTCCTTTCGCCCGAACCCACACGAGAACGACTGGGGCTGGTATCGGGTCATTGGCCGGTTTGGACTTGGTTTGCGGCCGCAGCAGCGACTCCGTTTGTCGGCATGGTGTCCGGCTTGGTGGTCAGCCTGTTCTTGGATCAGAGTGAAACGCTGGAGCAGATGTCGGGTATTTTCCGTAACCATGGACAAAATGGTTTCTTGATTCCGCTCGCATTGATGATTGGTGCAACGCCAGCGATTTGCGAGGAGCTGCTGTTTCGAGGCTATGTGCAGACGCGATTGGTCAAGTGTTTTGGGCCGCTATTGGGAATCCTTGTCGCGTCGCTGTTGTTCGCCGCATTCCACATCGATCCGGTGCATGTTGTCGCGGTGCTGCCGCTCGGGCTCTTTTTGGGCTGGGTCAGTTGGCAGAGTGGGTCGCTTTTTCCCGCCATGCTGGGGCACTTTGTGAACAATGTCATCAGTGTGGTGGCGGTGGTTTTGGCACCGGAGGGAGAACCCGACATGCTCGCGTTGCCGGCGGTCGCGTTCAGTTTGACGATTTTGTTCGGCGGAGTGGCCGGTCTGGCCAGCGTTTCAGTTGCGTCACTGCTGTATGGTAGGCCACAATCAGAGGGCGCAGGCGTCGCGACAAGTGGTGGCTAGTCTGCTCGATTGATTCTCTTCCAGGCAGAATTCATGTTTGCATTGCGGCTTGGTTTCGACCATCCCAACTATCTGTGGTTGATGCTCGCTTTACCAGTACTGTTGTGGATCGGTTATGGGTCTTTGGCAGCACTGGGAAAAGTCCGGCGTTGGATCGCCATCTTGTTCCGCAGCACCGTTTGGACGGCCATCGTTTTTGCCTTAGCCGGTGTGCAACTGGTCTGGGTCAGCGATCGCGTCACGGTGATGTACTTGCTGGACCAATCGGAGAGTATCCCGCAGGCCAAGCGGCAGGTGATGTTGGAATACGTCACTCGCAACGTGCGTCGCCATCGTGACCGCGCCCGAGAGGATCGCGCCGGCGTGATCGTTTTTGGTCGTGACGCGACGATCGAGATTCCACCGTTCGATGACGATATCTACTTGAAGCGTTTGGAAAGTTTCCGCGGACCGGGTGATGCAACGAACTTGGAAGTCGCGCTGAACTTTGCACAAGCGGCCATGGAGGAAGACACATCGCGCAGAATTGTGATTGTCACCGACGGGAACGAGAACCTCGGTCAGGCCAGAAAACTCGCGGCTCGTGTGGCGTCCTCGGGAATCGGGATCGATGTTGTCCCGATCCAGCTCGAATCTAGCGCAGAAGTCTTGGTGGAGAAGATCGATCTTCCAACCAACATTCGGAAGGGTCAGCCGTTTGAAGCTCGTGTCGTTGTAAACAGCTACGAGGATGGCGGCAACGATCAACCGGTAAGTGGTCGACTTCGCGTGAAGCAAAAAGTCGGCGGTGAAGAAACGCTGCTATTGGAAGAAGACATCACGCTCGAACCGGGAAAGAACATCTTTCCGATGCGTCACCAGATCGAGCAGCCAGCAGCGTATGTCTACAACGCTGAATTCGTCCCCAACAGCGAGTCCGACGACGGTCTCTACCAAAACAACTCCGCGACGGCTTACACCTATGTTCGTGGTCAAGGTCGTGTCTTGGTGATTGAAGATCGTAATCGTTTGGGCGACTTCGATTTGATGATCGAATCGCTTCGCGACAACAACATCGAAGTGGTCACGCAGGCGAGTGATTCGTTGTTTGGTTCACTTGCGGAATTGCAAGCGTATGACGCGGTAATTTTGGCTGGCGTACCCCGTGTGTCTGGCGAAAGCACCGATCAGATTTCTTCCTTCACGGACGAACAGATCGAAATGCTCGTCAGCAACACACAGCAGCTCGGTGCAGGTCTGTTGATGATTGGTGGACCCGAAGCATTTGGCGCTGGCGGATGGATCGGTACGAAGCTGGAAGAAGCGATGCCGGTCGATTTCAAAATCAAGAACACTAAGATCCAAGCCGTTGGGGCACTCGCATTGA
Organism: Planctomycetota bacterium; assembly: GCA_039179795.1. Lineage (GTDB taxonomy): Bacteria > Planctomycetota > Planctomycetia > Pirellulales > Pirellulaceae > Rubripirellula. The sequence goes on from JBCDEM010000019.1 coordinate 138,659, forward strand.
TCATGCACGCGAGTGAAATGGCGGAAGGCAATTACTGGCAAAAAGTGATTGCGAAAGCAGCCATCGAACAGCTGGGACCGGCTGACTACGGGGGAGTCCTGCACTGGACAATGGGTGGCGACGCTTGGTTGTGGGGTGGAAAAAATGGTCTGTTGGAAGTAGGACCCAATCGCAAGGCGATGTTGGCTGCCGTTAGTCGGATGACGCCGGGAGACATGCCGCAGTTTGATCCCGCGATGCGGATGGCGGTTGCCGGTCTCGCGAGGACAAATGCGTCGGTCAAACACTGCGTGATCATTAGCGATGGTGACCCAACCGACCCGTCACCCTCCACAATCAATTCGTTCAAAAAGAACAACATCACGATCAGCACCGTCGCCGTCGCATCGCACGGTCGTACCGAAAGCAAGCGACTGCAAGATATCGCGCAGGCGACCGGCGGCAAGTATTACGCGGTCTCAAGCGGACGAGCCCTACCAAGAATTTTTCAACGCGAAGCACGTCGCGTTTCTCGGCCACTTGTTTACGAACCGGAAAACGGCGCCGTTCCTGAAGTGATCTTCCCTCACCCGTTGCTCGATGGCATCGATCGGGTTTTGCCTCCCGTGAGTGGATTCGTTCTCACGCAGGTGAAAGATAGTTCGTTGCCTCAAGTGCTCGTGCGATCGCCAAAACCCGACTCACCCGAGAATGCGACGATCTTGGCGGTTTGGCAATACGGATTAGGCCGGACAGCTGTCTTGACGACCGACGCCGGCGCCCGCTGGACCTCGGCTTGGACGGAGTGGGCTGGTTACGAAAAATTCTATAGCCAGCTCGTTCGCTGGTTAATGCGGCCAACCGGCGATACCGGCAAGTACTCGATCGCGACACAGGTACGCGACGGGGAAGTCCAGATTGTCGTTAACGCACTCAATAAGGACGACTCGTTCAAGAACTTTTTGGAAATGAACGCGTCGGTGTTAGGACCGGACCTGAAACCGATTCCTCTTCGCATGCGTCAAACAGCGCCCGGTCGATACGTTGGGTCGTTTCCCGGCGACCAAGCGGGTAGTTACTTCGTGAATGTTCTACCCGATGCGGGTGAGGCGCCTCTCACGACCGGTGTCACCGTTCCATACAGCGAAGAGTTTCGGGTTCGTGATACCAACCAAGCCCTGATTGAAGCGCTGGCTGCAATCGAGCCTCGAGGAGGTGAAGCGGGTCAGGTCATGCCGGCACTGGGAGAACGTCCCAGCGAAGAATTGGTCGACGTCAACGCGTTCCGAGGTGGCTTGGAGTTGGCAAGCAGTATCAAGGATGTTTGGCCGTGGTTTGTGCTTGCGGGATGCTGTCTGTTCTTGGGCGACATTTTTATTCGTCGTGTTGCCGTTAACTTCCATTGGGTCGGCGCCGCGTTGAACAAGTTTCGTGGCAAGCCGGACGAGAAAGAAACGGCCGTCACCGCCCGCTTGGACGCACTCAAAAAGCAAAAGGACTCGATCGGCGATTCCCTTGAACGAAAACGTGCCAGTGTCCGTTTTGAGCCAACGGCAGTCGACTCAGCGGAAGCAAACGAGTTTGCGGAAGAGGGCTCAACACCAAAGGCAAAGCCAAAGACCGAGAAGCCGGCATCGACTCAGCCTGAGGGACCGACCTATACCGAACGTTTGCTTGAAGCCAAACGCAAGGCAAGAAAGAACGACTAGTCGTATCGTAACGCGAGATGCGATGACCTTACTCTCCGGTCACCGACCATCCCAATGCCCACTGTAGTTGGAATTGGGCTTCGTTGTATTCGAGAACAGCTTGCACGTAAGCACGCTGCGATTGTTCAAGAGCCTGTAATGATTGCAGTGTTTCGATTGGCAGTCCTTGCCCATCGCGGATCCGACTTAGGTTACGGTCGTACGAGTCTTTAGCGGATTGGGTCGCACGCTGACTCAGCTCGATTCGTTTCGTTCGATGCTGAATTTGGCTGTAGAACTCGGTGACTTCTCTCGCCACTTGATCCATGACGCGTGCCGCTTCAAATCTCGCTTGTTGCACTCGCGATGAAGTTTCCCGGCGTGCCGCGGCTTCTCCCAGTCCGAGTTGTCTTGCTTGCCAAGTGATTGCGGCATCAAAGTCATACCGTCCGTCTACGTTGTCGAGGTTGTTGCCAAGTCCACCACCGAATCCGCTCGAGCTGAATCCGAGCAAAACGCTAGGAACAAAGGGCGCCCATTTTTGACGACGATGCGCGGCACATGCGGCGGCGACCAACGCTCGTGATTCCCGCAGCTCGGGGCGTGATGCCAAAGCGGTCTCGATCAACTGACTCTTGTCCATCGCCATCGCGACGAACTCAACGGGCGCGATCGTTGGCTCACGTGGGATGATCTGTTGTCCTCGCGGAAGGCTCAGGGTTTCGATCAACCTCGCACCGCTGACATCAACTTGCTCGTTGGATTCAAGCAGCCTTCCCTCGATCAATGCGAGCTCCGTTTGTAAGCGATCCGCATCAGCGCGGAGTCCCTGCCCGGTTGCTGCAAAGTCACCTGTCAGTTTTGCCAATTCCGTTGTTCGTTCCAACGCTTCCTGGACGATCTGATAGTCCAGATGTGCCGCGAGCCAACGTTGGTAATCGAGTGCCGCTTGTAATATTTGTCGCTGATTGACACCATCGGCCGCGTGTTGCGATGCCCAGGCTTGCTTTTCCGTCATGTCAGGTTGGAAGATTGCATCGGCGAGATGGTACTCTGCAACGACGCCTGGTCGCTGCGTCGTTCCCGCACCGGTCGCCAGCGCACCCAATCCAGCCTGAAGAGAGTTGCGGTTCACATCGACGATGTCACCGTTACTCGCCTGGTAGTTTCCGTCGTGACGGTGATAGCTCAATCCGGCGTTGAGCGTTGGCACCCAAAGGATCTTCGCTTGATCCAAACGCGCGTAGGCTTCTTCAACCCGCCATCGTGCGATGCCGACTGCCGGGTGACGTCCGCCGATGGTCGCAAGCGCGGACGCGAGGTCGATTTCCATTGCAGAGATTGACTCGTTCGCTCGCAGAGGATCCGGCAACGCTTGTTCCTCCGGGGATACCGAGTCCATAGCGGCTAGCGTCGGCAACTCAGGCAGAGGATCGATAGGACTTGCGTCGGATGCGGCTTTCACAACCTCGCTCGCAACACCGGTCGATTCTTGCCGAAGCTCTTCTACTTTTTTGGCCGCCGATGCCCATTCCGCAACGACGGGTACGCCGCTCGGGACAGGGTCGTCGTAGGTGACCGAGCGGAAGCTCGCGACTCGGAATTCGTTGGACTCCTCTTGGGATTCTGCTGCGGCTTTTCGGCTCGGCATCATGGGTATGCGGAACTCAGCCGGTAACGCGCATCCGCTGACCAGCAGGCTTCCAGAAACCAGTGCAAACAGACCTTCTCGATTCTTTCGCTTCATCATGAACATCCGGAACTCGGTACCTCCAGGATGCTCGATCGGCAGATGCATTCGAGACGTCCGGGTCGGATCGCTCGAATCAATCCGGATTGCATTGCGATGTGCTGTTGTCGCAACGATCAGGCAAGATGTGATGGATTTGGGTCGGAAACCGCCAGTCTTGCAGCGTCAAAACCGGGACCGTTGATTAAGATGCGACTGATCCCGCTTCTCTACGCGTTTTTCGCTCGGACGCGCCCCGAATGCATATGTTTTCTGACCCGGACAAGTTGCCCTGCCAACACAAGCTATCGGTTGTTGCCTGTTGGCTGGCGATCGTGATGACCGGTTGCGACCAAAGCCGTCTTTCCGAGGGCGATGTGGCGGTGACCGATACTCCGTCCTCGTCGACGGCTCCCCGCCCCGCAGTGCGAACAGTGGCAGTGCTCCAGCAGGAAATGCGAAAGACCACAGCTCAGCCTGCGACCGTGCATCCACTGTTTGAAGCCAAATTAAAGGCTCGGGTTGGCGGCTACATCGAATCGCTACAGGCGGACATCGGTGACGTCGTTGAAGCGGGAGACGTCCTGGCCACCATCTCGGTTCCCGAGATGGAAAAACGACGCGCCGTTGTCGCCGCGCGGGTGAACCGAAACCGAGCATTGGAGTTGCAATCGGAATCAGGCGTCGCTCTCGCGCAAGCCAACGTGAAGTCCGCCGAAGCTCGTTTGGAACAGTCCAAGTCCGAATTGTTTCGGGCCACGGCTTCCTTGAAAGCTGCTGAGGCTGAGTTGGAACGAACCTCTGATTTGGTTGCACGACAGTCTCTTCAGCAACGTGTTCTCGACGAAGTCACCATGAGACGCGACGCGGAAACAGCCAACTTGGAAGCTGCAAAGTCCGCCGTTGTGTCGACCGAGGCTGACGTCGTCGTTGCTAAAGCAAAAGAGTCGGCAGCAGAAGCCGATCTTCAGGCTGCGGCTGCTGAAACCGAGATTGCCGAGCGCGAACTTGAAGAAGCCGAGGTGATGCTCGCGTACTCCGAAATCCGTGCACCCTTTGCGGGGGTTATTACGCAGCGGCACGTCGACCCGGGCGACTTGGTCATTCCGGATGATCACTCACCCGCCAACCGACCCCTGTTTGTGATTCATCAGTCGGATCGAGTGCGTGTTCGCATCCCTGTTCCGGAGGCGGACGCCGCGTTGGTCAATCCTGGTGATTCCATTGAGTTGACGTTTCCCGCATTCCCGAAGGAGTCGTTAGCCGCCGAGGTCACGCGCGTCTCCGGAAGTCTGGATACCGACACTCGGACCATGTTGATCGAATCCGAAGTAGACAACCCGGAACGTAAGCTTGTGCCGGGCATGTTCGCTATGGCAACGATCACACTCGCCACCGATGCCGATGTTGCAGTGCTGCCCGCCCGTTCGATTCGATTTGATGAGAGCGGGAAAGCGTTTGTTTATGTCTTGCAAGAAGACGAAACGGTATCGATGGTCGAAGTGGCGACCGGTGCGGATGAAGGGAATTGGATCGAAGTATTGTCACCACTGAAGCCGGGGCAACTGGTGATCGATGCGCACCGAGGACGATTTCAAGATGGGCAAGCCGTGCGTGTCTTGCCACCTGAGTGATATGGCTCTTCGGCCCCGCTTCGTCATTGTCTGAGAAACGCTCAGCCGAAGTGACTTTCTGTTTCTATTCTCGTTCGTGACCGTTTCACCATGCGTCTGATTTCGTTCGCTCTCGACAATCGATTCGCGGTACTTTCCGTGGCGATCGGCTTGTGCGTTTTAGGAGCGGCAGTCATCCCACGGATCACCATCGACATCTTGCCGGACTTTAAAGAGCCGGTCGTCGTCAGCTTCTTCTCCTATCCAGGTTTGCCAACCATGGATATGGAAAAGTCGGTGACATCGCGTGTCGAACGTGCGTTGACTTTGGCGGGTCGGATCGAACATCAAGAGTCTCGAACCGTTCCCGGCGCAGCGGTGATCAAGGTCTTCTTTCAACCCGGGACCGATCCAAGTTCGGCGATGAACGATATCGTGAACTTGGAAGCGAGCGACATGTTCCATCTTCCTCCCGGTATCGAATGGCCCTTCACGCTGCGGAGCGAACCGTCGAACCTGCCGGTTGTGCTGGCGGCGATCTCCGGTGAAGGGTTGAGTGAATCCGAGCTCTATCAGATCGGGTATTACGCCGTTCGAAACAAAATGGGCGGATTGAAGGGCGTTCAGATCCCACACCCGTTTGGCGGAAAGTTCCGTCAGATGATGGTTTACGTTGATCCAATGAAACTGCAAGGTCATCACCTCAGTGCGACCGATGTCGTCACGGCACTGCGGAAATCGAACCTTGTACTCGCTTCGGGTACCGCACGGCTCGGTGGGACGGACTATCAGATTCATCCTCGTAATACTCTACCCACTGTCGAGGAAATCGAAGCGATCCCCGTTGCCGTTCGCAATGAACGTCCAATCTACATTCGAGACGTCGCTCGGGTCGTTGATGATGCGGCGTTGCAATACAACATCGTGCGCGTCAACGGTGAGCGAAGCGTTTACTGTCCGCTGCTACGTGAACCCGGTGAGAACACGATCGCAGTCGTTGATCGCATCTATGACGGAATCCGAACGGAGATTCCAAAGATGAAAGAACGTGGTGATATACCGGAAGCCGCTTCGGTAAAGTTGGTCTCGGATCAATCGCACTACATTCGAACGGCGATTAGCAACCTCTATCGACAACTCGGTTTGGGGGCAATCCTGGTCATCGTTGTCGTCTATGTGTTCCTTCGCCGGATCGTCCCAACCTTCGTGATCCTTGCGACGATCGGTTTGGCCGTTCTAATCGGTGCGCTTGGATTTTCATTCACTGGCCAAACCATCAACGTCATGACGTTGGGTGGCATTGCATTGGCCATCGGGACGGTCGTCGATGCAGGGATCGTCGTTGTCGAGAATATCATTCGCCACCAACGCATGGGAAAGTCATCCGTTTCGGCAGCAAGCGAGGGTGCTCACGAGGTGGCCGGGGCGATCTTTGCGGGTACGGTGACCACGTTGATCGTGTTTACACCCGCGATCTTCCTATCCGGGATGATCAAGTATCTGTTTGAACCTCTGTCATTGGCCGCAACGTTTACGATCGGAGCTTCTTATTTCCTCGCATTAACGGTCGTTCCGGCTTACTGCGCGAGTTTTGTTCGGACACCTGCATCAGAATCTGATGATCCTGAATCAGGAGAAGCGACCGATGGTAAAACGATCGGTCTGTATGGAACGCTCTTAGCGCGAACGCTTCGAGCACCCATGGGAGCCACGTTAGTGATTGTCTTGGTCGCTGCGAGCCCATTCGTACTCTGGCCGTTTCTTGGAAGTGAGTTATTTCCGAACGTGGACGCTGGAAGTTTCGAAATTCGATTGAAGACGACACCCGGTTCGGACTTGAAAGAAACGGAAGCCTTGGTCGCCAGCATCGAGGAGTCGATCCAAGGTGTGATCCCGAAGGAGCGCATCGAGACCATCATCTCCAATATCGGATTGCCGGTTGGAAAAGGCGCCGGTTTCTCCACCGTACTCAGCTCCAATTCGGGGCCGGATACTGCTTACATCATCGTCAATTTAAAGCCCTCGGGGCGGCGGGAATCGACCGAAACCTACGTGGAACGCTTGCGAGATCAATTGGCCAACGAGTATCCGACCGAGCAGTTTCTGTTCGTCAGCGGTGGAATCGTCAACATGGCACTCAACCGAGGTGTGCCGACACCGATCAGCGTTCAGGTGTCTGCGGGTACGCTCGGTCAATGTCGTAATGCCGCGGAGAAAGTCGTTGCAGCTGTTCGAGAGATTCCAGGTGCGGTTGATGTGCAGATCGCGCAGTCGCTGGACTATCCGCAGTTCGATGTCCAGGTTGATCGCACACGAGCCAAGTACTTGGGTTTGGATCAAGAAGAAGTCGCCGAGACAATCTTGACGGCGATGGGTTCGAGCGTTGGTTATGCACCGACGATCTGGATCGATCCAAAAACAGGTGTCGACTTTTTCATGGGCGTGCAATACGAGAGCAACCAGATTGAATCGTTGGATGATCTGCGAAATATTCCATTGTCGCTTAACACGCCTGATGGCCCACGCACGATTCCGCTCTCGAATGTTGCCACCGTCAATCGAGTGAGCATTCCTGGGGAAATAGCGCACTACAACATCGCTCGAGTCAACGATGTTCACGTCAACGTTTCAGGGCGCGATATCGGCTCGGTCGCGCGTGATGTTGAACGTGCATTGGCGACGATTGAATTTGAAAATGGAGTCTCGACGCGTCTGCGAGGTCCCGTCGAAACGATGAAAACGGGAATGTCGCGACTCTGGGCAGGTTTGTTGGTCGCCGCTCTGTTGGTTTATCTCGTCCTGATGGCTCAGTTCCGATCGTTTACCGATCCGCTGATCATCATGTTGGCTGTTCCTCTCGGTTTAAGCGGTGTGGTGTTGGTGCTCTTTGGAACGGGAACCCACCTAAACATTCAATCTCTGATGGGAACGTTGATGATGGTGGGTGTTGTGGTCAACAATGCGATTTTGTTGGTCGAGTTCGCGAATCGTCGACTAGCTGAAGGAGCGCCAGCCGCCGATGCAGCACTCGCCGCGGCACAGGTTCGTCTGCGTCCGATCTTGATGACTTCGCTCACGTTGGTTGCATCGATGTTGCCACTCGCGATTCAGTGGACGCCGGGCAACGAAGCCATGATTCCACTCGCTCGCGCCTTGATGGGCGGCATGATCGTCTCGACCGTTTTGACGCTCGTGCTCGTTCCGTGCGTTTACACCCTCGTGCATGGTGGTCGGCGATCAGTGGCTTGATCAAAGATCAGGCGGACTAAATCGCTTCGCTGCCGGTTTCTCCGGTGCGAATGCGGATGCAGTCATCCATCGGCAGGACAAAGATCTTTCCGTCGCCGATCTCACCGGACTCGCCCGAGCGGCAGCCTTCGACGATGGCGTCGACCGTTGGCTGGACGAACTCTTCATTGACTGCGATCTGAAGCTGAAGCTTGCGCAGAAGATTGACGCTGAATTCGTGACCTCGGTGTGGACTAGTTTGTCCGCGCTGGCGGGCGAATCCCTGGCAATCCATCACCGTTAACCGAAAAACCTCGACCCGCGTCAAAGCTTCTTTCACGGCCCCGAGTTTCCCTGGCTGGATAATGGCGATGATCAGTTTCACGATATTCCCAGTTGCTCGACGTCAAAACGGCGATCGGCCCCACTGAAAATATATAGACCGCCCCACCTCTGCGGGAATGACGGGTCGTTTTGGATGCAGTTCGTTGGATGCATCTGGATCGAGTAGAAACGAAAAGAGCCGACTCCCATGGGAGTCGGCTCTCGCGGAAGCGTCTCAACGATTACCTGATGGCGGAACCACTTTTCTCTTCCAGTGAGGCGGACACTCAAAGAAAAAAGGAGACTCGTTCTTTCGGGTAATCGTCAAGAAGTCTTCACATGGACCTTCTGGTGATGGCGTTTTACCGGGTGTCCCGCCGCCGCACAGCAAGCGCTGTGCGGCGACAGAACAGCGGTAGGTAGATCGTATGAACGCCGGATCACTGAGGATCTTGTTCGGTCGTGCCAACTGATAGCAGGCTGCGCGCCAAATGCAGGTCATTCGCGGTTTTTTTACTCGAACTTGTTTTATTGCCAGCATTTACAGCCTCATCTTTTTCTCACGTAACCTGACCATCCGGATCCGGAATGACGCCGTCTGCTTAGAAGCTGTGCAGGGATGTCGGTCTCGCAGCACATTGTCTAGGCATCTGGTTTCGTTTCTTTGCCCATCGGATCGGAAGAAAACTCTCCCCCATTGCTTTCTTTGCCCCAGCTTCACAGCGCGCACAAAAAATCCTGGCCATCGAAATCGATGGCCAGGATCGTATGAAAATCGGTGAGCGAACCTCTTCGGCTGACTCTTTTAACTTAGAAGGTCAGGATGGTGTCGACGGCGAAAGTCGTTTGGCTGTCGTCGCCATCTTCCAAGCCTGCGACACGGTCATCGTCCCAATCCCAGCGGAATTCAGGTCGGACGATCAAGTTCGCGTGAGGTCGGTAGTTCACACCTGCGGTCAACGCGTAGATGTGGCTACGACCAGCAGCCGCGTTTGCTTGGCTGCGTGTCGCCCACCACTCGAAGCGAGTTCCAACGCCCCAGCAGTCGTTGATCGTCTTGATCAGGTAGTTGTTCCAACCGTAGGTCTCACGGTTCAGAACGCCAGCGCCGTCGTCGGTTCGCAGGTAATCGCTCTGAGAGACGTACAGCAGGTCTTCGCAAAGGGTGTACTGGTTCACGATCGAGTGCATGTAGCCAGTTTCAACACCTTGCCAACGAGCTTCGCCGAAACGTCCGACGACGGTGGCGTAGGTGAAGTTCCAGTCGCAGGTCAGCTGAGCCGAGATACCACCGAGGAACGAGTCCCCATTGTCATCGAAGCCGCTGTCCCAACCGAGGACGTACCCACCGTACAGAGTCAGATCTTCGCTAGCGTTGTAGGTTGCCAATGCACCGGTGTGGGTGAAAGGCTCGCTATTGTTGAACGTGTAGGCGTGGCTGTAGAAGAAGTTGTCGGGGGCGGTCACGACTTCATAACCAATGATGGTGTAGAAGTGACCAGCTTTGACCGACAGGTCTCCATAGGCAACTTCGCCGTAGACTTGTGGCAACGCGTGGCCATAACCGCTGTCATCTGGACCGTTGTCCCAGCTGTTATCCCAACCTTCACCAGTACCAAACGATTGTGTGTTTGGTCCATCAGTACCGTAGACGTAATCGATACGTCCACC
>JBCDEM010000072.1:0-8919 GCA_039179795.1 Planctomycetota bacterium
CCTTGTTGAGGAAAGAAGGTTCAACAAGAAAACATTCCCGATCGAATTGGCTCGCGACCGACCACGCCGCTACACTGAACCCAAACCAACCAACCCGCCGCGACAGCGGCTTACTTGAACCATCGCATTCACACGGAGCCGGGCTCGCGCGTTTACACGAATGGACACTCAACTTTCCCGGCCCGGTGATGCGGGGCGACTATGAAGTCCGTGGTTTGACCAGTGGCGACTGGTAACTTTTGTGAGGGGTTTGGGGTGTCAGTGTTTTGAACGACAACTGATTGTGACGTTTCGCAAGAAACGATCACGGCCGAGTCAGCAGGAGTATCCAGCCGACTCACCTCAAACCACGGAATTCATGAATTCTTTACCCGCAATGATCAATCCCGTCCCACTGTCAGCAATGAGTTCATGATGCCATGGTTCTACCTCGATATAACGGACTCCGAAGGTCACCGGTATCGTGACGAGATTCGTGCCTTCAAAGAGCCGGAAGCACGCGTGACCGTTGAGAATCTGGGCTTCTCCATTAATCAGATTCGAATGAATCGCCTGAAGACGTTCGCAACTTGCGTTTTCGAGGGCGTTGACCAACGCATCCGTCCGTACAAATACGACTACATTCGTCAATTGGAGGATTTGGGGATAGAATTAGCCTCTTTTGATGCTTCAATGAAGCAAGACCGAAGACGCTGCGCAAGCGCCAAGCGTTCTTAGTCCTACGTCTCGGTGGTGATGACAACCGCAGGTAACCATCGCGCGCACAAGGATCCCCGTTGGTCAGTTTTCACGAATGGATGCTTAACTCACGGGTCCCGGTGACGGTGACACTGGGCGTTCGCCAACTGACGCTTGCCAATCGTACTTTGTGGCTGATCTAAACAAGATTGTCGAAACCATCATCGAAGTGGCAATTCAGATCGGGCGTGAAGGCCGTTCCGCACAGCCGACTGGAACCATGTTCGTTGTTGGAGACACCCAAAAAGTCTTGGAACGGTCTTTCGACAGTGGTGTAGACCCCTTTCGCGGCTATGCTCGCAAGTACGGAAATCTATTTGATCCGAGGGTCCAAGATGACGCCAAAGAACTCGCGAAACTCGATGGCGCGTTTATTGTTGATGGTGATGGCGTGATCGTACGCAGCCGACAAATCTTGGAGGTTTCACCCGACGAGCTTACCATGACGCAGGGCCTCGGAGCGCGTCACTGGGCGGCAGCGGCGGTTACTCGCAGCACAAGTGCCATTGCGGTCGTTGTAAGCCAGGCAACGGGATCGGTTCGAGTGTATAAAGACGGGAATGTCGTAACGTACATCGACCCATCAGGTGGATAGTTCGGCGAACCATGCGTTGGACCGAAGCGACGCATGGGGCGGATTCACATGGACACCACATTGACGCCGCCCGGTCAACGCCGCCGTTTGCCGTACGAGCTGATACCAACAATGTCGCACAGTCGTAAGATTCGCATTGAGGACGTTGTGGACCTCCTCGCGGTCCTTGCCAAATGCCGAGTCACGATGGAATGGCAGATTCCTCCGGAAGCCGGACATCGCGTTTTCCTTTCCCCGTCGCAGCTTCAAATTCTTGTCGATGGTAAACCCATTACCTCTTCTCGGATTGTCAACACATTCAAGTGCTTCCATTGGCGAGATCTTACACACGCAGGGTACGACTCACACCGCCAGTGGATCGTTCACACTATCGACGTGCAACTCGGACCGTATGCTGGATATCGATTACGACTGCTCTGAATCTCCCGCGGTTGTTGGATCACTGTATGGGGGTGGTAGTTTTATCTCCGTTTCACTGACGGAGTTCCTACTCAAAAACCAGAGCGATGGATAACGATTAAGGCTTTGACTTCGCGTGGTGGTAAGAGGCAGACTAGACTCGATAAGTGAACAACATGAGGCGAGAAGAAGGCTAGTTCCAAATCCCGCTACGCCGAAGCCCAAGGCCTCTGTTCAAGAAGCCCGACTGTAGCTTGGCCGTGGTGTCCACCTGGAGAGCTCCAATGATTCCAGTGTGTTCATTGGCGCGGAGCCTGCATTTAGGGCGTTTGACTATTGCGGCTCCGCGAGGAGACGAACTGAATGAAAATGCCGTGTCTTTCAGTGTGGGTGAGCTTGCGCCGCAGATCGTCAAATCAACGTAAGCGAGGGGGAGGCTGAATTTCTTGGCGAAACGCGTGTCTGGATTCGGCTCGAAGCTGACCAGCATTACATACACTACGAGTTTCGTGGTGGTGAACCTTCCCTGGTAACGGTTTCTGTGCCATGATCCCGGTGACTGGATATGCACATAACCAATAAACCTTTGACATCGCGAGGCACGATCCGATGTTCAAGAAGCCCGGCTGATCTGGTATTGCTTCTTCAGCCCGTCGTGAACCGAGTCAGAAGTTCGTTGCCTCGCTTCACTCGTTCAACTTTCTTTCCGACCCGGTAATCGGACCCGTTCGTCGACCGTATGTCGTCTCGCCCTGCTATCACAGATTCAATGTCAGATAATGCAATCTCGCGGGGTCAGGCAACTCGCCACGGACTACTGGCGTGGGGGTTATACCGACTCTGAATTTGTGGACGCAACAATTCAAACTTTGGTTGACCACCAGTCGTCTGACGAGATTGTGAACCAAGCTTTCTTGTTGATTCCGGACAAGGCTTTTGTGTCGCTAGTAACAAGACTAACGGAAATTGCGAACGAAGACTTTTATGTACGCACGACTCGTCTTGGTGATCCCGAATCGGAAGATGAACAACATGCAAGGGCACTATTCCGTCAGTCGATCCTGCGACGCATACATCACGTGTTGCTACGGCGCTCATTGGAACGTCGTGTCATATTTAACACCGGGTGGGGCAAGCACACCGAATACTGATGAGGCCCACCGGTCGGGCACGTCCTTTCGCAATAACTCGACGAACCGGGGATTCTCGAAAGGCCCTTGGGTGATTGTGGCTCGGCATCGCCGAATCCTACCGAGCGTCGACAGTAGGACCGTCAGTGCTTTCGAGTCGGATTGCGGCCACCTTACCTGGTCCGACGAACAGTATGGTATCTACGCACTTGTGTGATGGAAATCGCATGCAATCGTGGCAAAAAGTGCATGACACTCCGTGACGAAGATCGACGACCCGATGGACTGACGATCGACGTTGGTGACAATCTCTCGATCAAAGCCACGGATCTAGACCTCAGGCGGATTCAGAATTTTGAATTTAGAGATTGCGCAATCCGATGGCTGATACAATACGTCGGGTGGCTCAAGAGCGACGAATCATCGGTTGCAACGGAGTCCGCGACTTGACGTTTTTGAAGTGGTGATTCGTTCGCGCGGCCCCCGTTGAACGCCACCGTTCGTTGGACTTGAGTGATTGAATCCGATGCTTAATCGCAACGTTAGTGATGAGTACATGTATCTCGCATACTGCGTGATCTGTGCTGCACTTGGCTACATGGCGTTTGGGCCTTACGGCGCTCTCGTTGCTGTGGTGATTGGGATGCTTTGTGCGATTGTAAAACTGATTGATCAGATTCGACGTCTATAGCAATTCGGACCATTGCGATATCCCCATGATGAGGACTCGGCGGCGCGATTGGGCATTGTTTGCGTATCCGCTCGTCCCGCTCGTCCCCGGTGATCCCCGCCGTAATGCCAGCAAACAGTTATGGTAATGAACTACAGTCTTCCTAAATTTGTGTTAATTTTCATCACACTTTCCGGCGTCACGCTCGGGCAAGACCCCGCGCGCTTTACTGTGCAGCAATCATCGGCCGAAGTGGATATGTTTGATGCTGATTCAATTACTAAGTCCAAATTCTTCCAAACTTTCAAAACAGACTGGAAAAAGACTTACGGCATCGAGCTGGGCATGACGGTTCCAGAACTGGAGAACCTCTTCGCGAAGCAGAATGCAAAAACTGATAATCTGCCAATCAGTGAGCTTGGGCGGATTTTTGAACGCGGTAATCATTGTGTCGGACGGGAAGGTTCGCGCGAGTCGAATCGCATTAGAAACGGCAGTGGGACACTAACGTATCACGTTAACGGGGCCCCACAGTTCTGGTTGGAGTTAGCGATCAAGAATGACAAAGTTGTGAGTATTCACATTGCTTTTGGGAATGGCACCTGGGCAGCTACTCCAGTCCGAATTGCTGGTAAGGGAAAATACAAAAGCAAGATTTTCATTGGAATCGTTGAATCAATCGAGACCATGAACGCACTTCAGGAAAGCACTCGTGACCAGATGCCTGGCTTATCTCACTGACTAGACAATCGGGCATAACTAACGGATGTACCCGAGTCGCCGATCTTGCGTATTGCAATTGTCGGATCACTCGCGGCGACCGGGTAATCCCCACCGTTCGTCATAAAGTGTCTCGTACCGGCTTGCACTCTGATATCCGTCGCGGCTGTAATAGGCGAGTCGCGACAAGACCGCGGAGGAATTCACACCATGAAGTCTCTTTACTCGACGATTATCTTGTTTGCCCTCAGCGGACTTTCCGCGTCGACATCAGTTGGTGAAGAGTACGAAGGCGCGGAGATCTTGGAGGCCCTTCAGCGAACAGCCAATGCGCTGCAGCATTCAGACGTTGTCTGCAAGTCCACCGTCGAACGCGTCGTTCAGGGAAAAACAGAGTCGCGAGTGCAACACGACGTTCGCATTTTTCGTTCAGGTGACCTTCTCGACATAGAGGATCGGCAATCGCTAGTAGAGTCTGGATTTGCTCGTCACCGTTGGACCGCTGGCCCAGAATTCCTTGTCACCTATAGTGTGATGGGCAAGAAGCGAGATGAGATCGAACGACCACCATCTCTCGCACGTGTCCATGTTGGGTCGCCTAAAGTGGAAATTGAGAGAGTGAAACGCGGGCTGAAAGGTGGATGGTTTCTTGACGGTCGTCTACTGGGAAAAGATGCGATTACATCCCTGGTCGTTGCGACTGCGAGCTATCAATCGAAAACGTCCGCCCTCGGAGAAATCGTTGAGATTCGCCGCAAGTCAGAAGATGGCGAATTCACCATCGCGTTGGATGTGAACAAGGGTTTTCAGCCTGTGTCGATCGTGCGAGTCGTCGGTGCGGGGGATCTATTGCTCGGAAGGCCATTGCATACGCACGCCCCCGATCCGTTGTTGGGAACACAGTACGTAACGCTTAAGCTTGAGGCTTCTGAACTTGATGCCCGTCGAGTCGATGGCGTATGGCTGACGGATTCAGGGGTGTTCACGATGGTCGAAACGCTTGACACCGGTACGGTCGCCAAGGTGATTACCAGAACAGAGCGTGTATCCATCGAGTTGTCTCCCGAGTTTCCGAAGGAGGCCTTCCAACCAGACCTTCCGGTCGGGACGAGTGTCGATTTTGTTGACGCGCGTGATGACAACAAGGGCTATGTGTGGAATGGCTCCTATCCAGAACCCAGAAATTAATGCCTCGGCCGCCAAACGCGCGCTCGTGTGCTCATATCGAAAAAAAGTCGAAGACTGATCGTGAGTTTTGCTTAGGCAAACAAACTCTTTGTACATCAGTACCGCCTTCGTTATACGAAGAACGACCGGATGCACCGCGTCCTCGCGTTAACCTTGGACAGTGGTTGCTCATCCTCGCGGTTCCGGTGATCCGACGACGTTATTTGTTGAAAGAGAGCAATCGACCTGCGACGGTGCGTATTGACGAACCCCTATGAAACCCCCAAAAACGGCACGGACATCAAATCAAACATCGATGTCGTGTTTAGGCGTCGTCGAAACGACTTGGTATTTGCGGTCGTTTTTGTGGCAGTCTTTGTCTGCGCGTTGTTTATACCCACAATCGAGTTTTTCCAATTGAGCGTCTCATGGGGACATGTTCCGTTGTGGTATGCTTACGTTGGATTGTTCGTCACAGAGTACTGGTATTTAGCCATTCCTATTGTGTTCGCACATTGGGTCGGAACAACTGCAATCGCTTACATCGTCGAGTGGCTAATTCGCATAATCGCGCACGCAACGCGAGAGAATAATCCTTCTACTTCACTGACGAAGCGAGAACACAAATAACCAAGCAATCGCTTTACGCTTGCTTGTCAAGCGATGGGTGACGCTTGCGTTAAGCCGCGATGCGGGCGCTGATTCTGATCCGCAGAGTGGATCTTCTCAATTCGGAGCGTGGAGGGGATCTTCTGAGTCGTTGGGAGAGAAATGGTTGCAGGCACGTTTGCAGGCGTATTAGACTTCATGAGGCGTCTTTCGCATGTATTGTCGAACCGCAACTTCCACAGCGTCGGTTACGACCACTAAAGGATGAGCGAATCCTCGTGATTCAGCTCGTGAGCTACATCGAGAGAAGCCATTTTCAATTCAAAATCAACCGCTCCGCCTAAGAGTATGTCCACCCGAGTCGCGAAGGCGGGCGTTTTGACAATTGAGAATCTCTCGTCGCGACCGGGTGATTGCAACCGTTACGCATTGTAGTTGGTGACGCATGCCGAAATGAAAAGTCTCCGCTATTCAATGCGTGGTTTGCTTTACCTGGCGACGGTCGCAGGCCTAAGCTTCGCTACATGCAAACTACGAGATCCCAATTGGGACTACCTGCCGTTCGCAGAGGGCTGGCTGGAGTACGCTTGGAATGTCGCCGCAGTTTCAACACTCGCCGCTTTCGCCGCTATTTGTGCGGCAAGAGGCTCGTTCTCGCAGCACTGCGTAAATCCGGGCAAAGCCGCCGTCGTAACTACGGTTGCCATCTTTCCTTTCGCACTGACGATGGAATGGATTTGGTGGTACAGCCTTTCAGGTGGACCGTTGGTTGAAACTGGTGTGAAGTGCCTCTACCTCGCACTAGACAACCCCAACCAAACCATCGCTGCCTATTCGATTCTTGCATGCTGGGCGCTACTTGCAATCACTCGGCACTGGAAGTGGGATCATTCGCAACTTGAGTGCTTCAGCATAGGTGTTTGTTTCTACTGGTTGATCTATTCGTTGCTGCACCCGATCATCTCTCAGATGGAGCCGATCTCTGAATGGGCTGCGTAACCATCGGTTGCAACGGAGGCCGCGAAGTGACATGTTTGAAGTGGTGAGTCGTTCGCGCGGCCCCGCCGTTCCCCGACTGAAGCTAGCGTGACGATTGACCAACCGTATCGCCCGCCAGCGCAAGCCACCGAGGTCGGTGCACAACGAGCGCGGCGAATTTGTCTTTTGTTCCAACTGAGTATATGACCCCAGCATCCAAAACAACCGACGGCAAACAGTAGTCAGTTGACTACGTCCGGTCGTTGGGCTCAACGGTGGGACAACCATTGGTGCGCAAGTAACAAGCGCAACGATTTGGTGCCTGTCCGTTGAGATATTCATTTCACACCGAAGGACCGGGCGTCAAAATGGAAACCACAATGCCGATCCTCGGTGATCGGTTACGTTCATCCTGCGAATCGCATGTCAAGACTACGAAAAACTAAATGCGTTGCCGGCGTTTTGCTTGTGGCGTTGTTAACAGTGGTGATGGGTACGGTCGCATACCAACTGATTCGCGTTCGACTTGCTGATTCACTTCTTCACAAGATCGACCTACTTGTTTTGCGCCCGCCTGACGATATTACCGAGCTTGAATGGGCGATGCTCGTATATTACACGCACAACCTGCACGGCTCTGCGATTCCCCAACAGGAAATGTCTATCGCCGAACTGAGGTCACTGCATCGTGATCTTGACAGCATGTTGGAGTCAGGTCCAAACCGTAATTCGATCGACTATCTCTGGGACGAATACGCACGCTTGACCGAGGGAGGCGCTTGGTACAGAGAGCTCTATGAGTCGGATCGTGATGCAAGAATCGCCGCGGCCTTACGAGGCGGAGAGGCGTATTTCGATCGGAGTTCGTATACTGATTTCATTGAGTATGTTGCAAGCCGCCAAAACCAGTAGTGACGACGAACCATGTCGTGCACCGAAGGACCGCATGACACGCTTACAAATGGAATCCACATTGGCGGTCCTCGGTTACGACCGCCGTTATGTGTATGGAATCCGATGAACGCTGACGCAGTCACATGGTCGCACGAATCGATTTGCATGCGTCCGTCGTCGTTGAACGTGCACTCAATCGCCACGGACATCTACGATCGCACGTGCCGCACCCACTTTGATGCGCCGGGCTTTTGCCTCGTAAACGTTGGCAACTCAATTGACTCCGTTGCTTTCCGCCAACTGATGGTCGATCTCAAACGAGCAATGACCGGGGTTCACGAATCCAAAACTGAAAGCACGCTGATCTACCTGTCTGCCGCCCGATTCGATCAACAAGAAACAACACGACCTCATCTTGATGGCGGCCCGGATGAATGCTTCCTCATGTTGGGCTACGAGCCCAGCGAAGTGGACGCCGTATTGGAGATTTCAGACTACGCTAAATGCGCGTTCGATCTTGGCCTTTCGCCCAAGGAATTTATGGCCAAACACAATCCAATGTTTCAGTCCGGTTATGAATTATTGCGGTCGTACTCTACACGCATTCCATGCTTTTCACGAACCGATTACCAAATCATCTGCATCAACAATTCGTCCGCACCGTTTTCCCAAAATCAGCAAACTTGGCAGGGCACACTCCATACGGCCTCAATCCTGACTCCCGACGAATCAAAACGTCGCGTGATCAATTCCACGATGATCGGTTCGGCTCCTGCTGGAACTCCTGATGCAATCACCGATTTCCAACAACAAGAGTTCATCACTACGCCAACCGTACGTCGCCGGGGTTACGATAAACGGCACCTCAAAGACGACACATAACCATTAAGCCTTTGACATCGCGAGGCACGAGCCGATGTTCAAGGGCTCTGTTCAAGAAGCCCGGCTGACCTGGGGTCGCCTTCTTGGGTAACGCTTCTTCGGTCCGTTGTGAACCGAGTCAGTTAGAAGTCGTTTGC
>JBCDEM010000073.1:0-8895 GCA_039179795.1 Planctomycetota bacterium
GCATGACCTACGGCTACATCGTCGCCGATCGCTCCGCCGATCGTAGCGGCCCGGTCCGGCGTCCTGGGGTGCATTTCCTTACTCTACATAGTCGCCGATCGCTCCGCCGATCGTAGCGGTTCCGATCTGTCGTCATGCGGAGCATGACCTACTGCTACATAGTCGCCGATCGCTCCGCCGATCGTAGCGGTTCCGTTCTGTCGTCATGCGGAGCATGACCTACTTGCTCACTTTCGTTTTGTGAATTGGAGATTGGTCATTGGCAAGCGGTGCTTTCGGCGTGTTGAGATAGCGACGGTTGTTGCTGCGACGGCAATCGCCGGGTACGTCGCGACCGGTACGCTTAAATGAGGAACAGCCATCAATGGTGGTGGATCTACCATCGCGACTTCGTCCAACGTTGCCATGATCGCTTGCAACATGCTGCCGGAAATCGCCGGGCTGACAACATCCGCCAAGTGGACCGTTCGATGCAAGGCTACCGTTGCTTCCAAACCAACGTCAACATTCGCCGCTGCAATGGGTCGCACAATCGCAGGCAGGTCCACTTGATCCAAGGCGATCAGACCACCGGGACCATCGAACCATGGTTTCGAAATCGGATTCGTGGTCGCAACCCGCTCAACAATTTCTTGCTCGAGAATCTGTCTAAGCAAGTCGATCGACGTTCGCTCAAGCTTCCACGGTTCAGCCTGACGATCGTTGAGGGAATAATCGTTGGAAGAGATGACCAGTGGGTCCAGCCAAACCGTATCGATCAATGCAGCATCAACATCCTCTTCATCGCTCGTCACCGTAACGCCGTCCGCAGCGTCCTCCTGCGAAACTCGCACGTTGGCATCAACCGCTTCCGCATACTCTGACGAAGCCTCGACAGCGTTGAGCGCTGTAACATCTTCGGCAGTCACTTCGCTTGCGGAGGTATCCGTCGCGTTCTCACCAGCGTCACTATTCGATTCACTTACAAGCGATGCGATCGCTGCATCGACTGCGCCAGCTGGACGATCGGAAACCAGAGACGTCGCTTGCGAGACAACCTGATCCAACGGTCCAGGATTACCACCCAATCCCTGATTGTTAATGTTTTGGCTACTCGCGGCCTGTGTGTTGAGGCCTTGGTTGTTCAAACCTTGATTGATCGCTCCCTGATTGGAACTGGGCGGTGCATTACCACCGAGTCCTTGGTTAAGAAGTGGGGCGAGTTGGCCGGCAAGACTGTCCTGTCCGGCTGCAGTAGTCGGCGGTGCGGATGGGGGCGGCGGCGAAGAGGGACGCGGGCCATCGGGTCGCGGTCCCAACGGCCTTTGCGACGATTGTCTCGATCCGGACCGCCGATCATCACCCCGATCTTCCGGGCGACGGTCCCTGTCTCCGTCACGCGATTCGATCGGTGCATTGTCCAATCGATCGGTCGGTTGATTTAAATCGAAAGCGTCCGTACTGATTGGCGATGCGATTACGCCACCGGCAAGAAGCGAACGAACTTCCAACCGCTCCAATCGCAGAGTGCGCTCACTCTTGAAGTGACTCATGATTCGCCTCCTAGGTTCTGCAGATTGTGCTCCAACTTGCTCAGGTGAACACGGTATCTCGGCACTTGCGGTGCCAGCGCGACAGCCGTTCGGTGGTGCTCGATCGCCTCGCTGTAGAAAATTTTTGCGTTTCGAGTGTCGCCCAACTGTTGTTTCAAGAATGCAAGGTTGTTCAACGTCGATCCAAGCATGCTGTGAATTTGAGCGTCATCACCGCAAGCTTGAAGCAATGCGCGAGCATGTTGACTCGCTTGCTCGAAAGCATCTGCGGCGCGACCCGATTGGCCAATCGCCGAAAAACTGAGACCGAGTTGGTTCAGACTCATCGCAAGATCGCGACGATACGTGATTTGATCGGGCCACCGACTTCGAAGTTGTTCACCAATCCCGGTCGCCCGTTGAAGTGTTTGAATTGCTTCACGGTGATGAGTCTGTGCTGCTTGCGCACTCGCTAAGGTGTTCAAGGTAAGCACAGCTTGTGTTGCCAACTTCGGATCTCCGGGATCTGCTTCTAACTGAACCAGTTGTTCCTTCAGGGATTGCCGCGCGATGTCCGTTGCGCGAGACGGATCGATGCGCACAAGGAGTCCGGCGAGATTTGACTGGATCACCGAACGCAATTCCGTCTGATTTTTCGATTCTTCTAGCAACCGAATCGCACGACGATAGACCGTCTCTGCTTCTTGAATGTTCTCGGACTCAGTTAGCATACGGCCGAGATTGTTGAGCGTCGTCGCCAACTCACTTGTCACGTCGACTTCCGAGACGTCTCGCAAACGATTCTGTGTGCGAATGGCTTTCGCATACCATGTCGAAGCGGAATCGAAATCACCGGATTCCACATAGTTCTCTGCCAAATTGTTTTGACTGATCGACCACTGCAAATGGATCTCGTTGTCGTCGGGGAATCGTTCTGCGAGTGTGGCGTAGCGTTGCTGCGACTCAGCCAACGAACGATCCGCCTCTGAATACCGACCCAATTCTCGTTGGAAACTACCAATCTTCCCGTGAATGACCGCGAGATCGAGTTGCCCGTCTCGATCCGTCGCACCTTGCTGCTCAGACTCTACCGCAAGCCGCTGGTAATATTCGAGCGTGACCGACAGAAGCCGATGGCGAACCGAATCTGCAGCGGGAATGTCGTCGAGTAGGTCCGCCATCTGCGTTCCCAACCGATCAATGGCTTCTCGCGCGATCGCGTCCTTTTTCTCCGCTCGCTGCGCATTGTTATCGGATTGTTGTTTTGCAACAGCCAACCGTGCGTTGCTAAAAGCAGATCCAGCGAGCGCTAGCAGCACGATCATCGCGGATGTCAAAACCGCCAATCGGTGCTTGCTGGCCAATCGAACCGCGTGATCGATCAGCGTCGGCGGTCGCGCGATGGTTGGCTCATCGGCCAACACGCGGCGAAGATCATTCGAAAACTCCTGAGCCGTCTCGTACCGATCATCTCGTCGGTTTGCCATCGCTTTCGCGACAACCGTTTCCAGATCACGCGGCAATCCGGGGCAACGTTTTCGCAAGGGTGTAAAGTCACCCTCATCGATTTGACGTAAGATCGATGGGCCATCTTCACCTTCAAATGCGGGAACACCAGAAAGCAATTCGTACAGCGTCGCACCGAGCGAATATACATCCGTGCGACCGTCGACGATCGCCGACTCACCACGCGATTGCTCAGGACTCATGTAACGCATCGTGCCAATGACGTCACCAGGTTGCGTGATCGAATCGCTGCTTTGTATGCGAGCCAATCCAAAATCGGTGATCCATGGCTTACCATCCTGATCGAGAATCAGATTGGATGGCTTGATATCACGATGAACAATACCCAATTCATGGGCCGCGTGCAGACCATCGGCCACTTGAGCGGTTTGCTCGATCGCTGTTCGCCAATGAACCGGCGTTGCATGTTTGACCGAGTCGACCGATGCATCCGTACCAAACGAGTGACGGTTCGCTTTTTCCAACAATTGATCCAAGGACGACCCTTGAATGAACTGCATTGCGTAAAAGTGGATGCCGCGCTCGCAACCGACAGAATAAACGGGGACAATATTCGGGTGATGCAGACTGGCCGCCGCTTCCGCTTCCTGTTTGAATCGTGTGAGTTGACGCGAATCGAGAACAGACGTCAGCGGCAGCAGCTTGATTGCAACCGTTCTACGGAGCGACGTTTGAGTGGCTCGATGAACCACACCCATTCCGCCTCGGCCGATTTCCTCATGCAATTCAAAGTCGCCGAGCTGACGCGCATTCTGACTTGACGCTTCACTCGCAGACGGTTCACCTCCCGCCATGCGATGCAGATTCTCCAAGCCGTCAACACAAGCATGCAACGCTTCACGCAGTTCGGGACAGTCCTGGGTTAACTCGTCAATCGACGGCGGGACTCCTGACTCCAACGCCGTCAGATAATCCTCCAACAGACTGCCAAGCGCCTCTTTTTGCCCCTCCGTGAGATGGCGGATGGCGAGCGGTTCGTCGCTGAGATCGATCGTCTCTTGCAAGTCACCAGACTTGCGACCGAAAAACGAAATCATCAGCCACCTCCAGACACGCTGAGATCACACACCTCTTTGAACTGGGCAATCGCCCGTGTCCAAAGCATGCGTGCGGCTCCGGATTTGATTCCCATGCGGTCAGCGATTTCTTGAAACGACTCGCCCTGGAGATTGCGAAGCACGATGACTTCACGGTAACTCGGTTTCAATCGATTCAGTTGATTTGCGAGCTCATCGGCCAATTCACGTTGCCCCACAATCCGGCTGGGACTTGCCGCATCATCTGCGATCAGATTCGACATGCGAGCCATGCTGTCGTCGATCTTCTTCGCGATCTGATCCATGTCGACTTCGCGTCGCATGTCGCGTTTTTGAGCATGGATATTTTTTTCCACTTCGTGGCTCAAACAGTTGACGAGGATCTGACGAAGCCAAGCCAATAACTCACCTTCACTGTTTCCGCGAAATTGCCCAAAGTCACGATGTGCCGCCAGCATGGTCTCCTGAACCAGATCCGACGTACTAAAACGTCGCCACAAACGTCGATCGAGCTGGGTGGTCGCTAGGACACTTAAATAGTTGCGATACAACTGCAGCAATTGCCCAAGTGTCCTGGTGTTCCCACCGCGCGCCGAGTCGATGAACGCGGCAATGGGTTTTTCAGAAGGCGAAGATTCGGCGGCGGCTGGCATGAGTCATCCTGGGTTAGCTGCATCCATTAATGCGTCGCGGAGTCGAAAAAGGTGCCAATTTCACCCCATTTCGCGTCAAACACCTGAAATCTCCTCCTGCAATCATCAAGGACGATTCAGTAACGCGGATGTCACGCTTTCTTCCCGCATTGGGTGACTTTCCTCTGGAATCCGTGGCTGCGGTCGATATCGGATTGGATTGAAAAGAACAGAAATTCTGGCCCGCTTCTAGAATTGATCGCGCATTGCAACTCGCTCGGCAGAAACGTCTGTCCTGCCCCCTTTTGAAACAGAATCGAGAACCGAGGAGAGTTCGAATGTTCCTTCGTAGCTTCCAAACCGCCGTGATCGCCGGACTGCTTGCTCCCGGCTTGTTGCTGGCTCAGCCCCCAGGCCGTGGTGGCCCTGAAGGACGCGGACCTCAAGGCCGAGGTGGCCCCGAAGGTCGCCAATCAGGAATGCGTGGCGGTCCATCGAGCGAGATGTTGATGCGAATCTTCGACCAAGCAGACGCCAACAACGACGGCACCGTTACGCGGCAAGAGTTCGCATCAGCTGTCAACAATATGGGGCGCGGCCGCTCCGATCGTGGCGCCGGCCAAGGCGATCAGGGCGATCGCCAGCGAGGTGCCGGTCAGCGAGGTCCAGATCAACGGGGTCCAGGCCAACGAGGTCCAGGCCAACGGGGTGGCGACAACGAACGAGGTGAGCGTCGTGGTCCGCGCGGTGAGGGCATGGAATCAGGACGAGGTGGACCAGGGGGACCCGGCGCTAGGGGCGAACGCGGACGAAGTGGTCGCGGAGGTCCATCCGCCGATGGAGCGGAAGACGGTCGTCGCGAACGCGGTGGTCCTCGCGAAGGCGTCGAAGGCGAACGTCGTGGTCGTCGCGGCCCGCAAAACGAAGGAGCCGACGCTGGAGCCGACGGAGGAGAGAGGCGTGAACGAAGAGGTCCCGGACGTGAACGATCTTCCGAACGTCCTCAACGCCCCGAGTTAGGGTAACGTTCTCGCACGATTGCGATGTATTCACCGCAATGAGATGATTGCTTTGCCCTGACGTCTTTCCAGGGCGAAGCACTTTCGGGAAACGAATGAGGATTGTATCTGTGACGCGTCAAGTTTTATTGGCCCTTTCGATTCCCTTGTTTGCGGTCCTATCTTCCGACGCCGCCGATTGGCCAGAGTTCCTGGGGCCCGGCGGTAAAGCAAAATCGACGGATGTCGTACCCACCGTCTGGAGCGATTCTCAGAATCTCACATGGCGGGTCAAACTGCCTGGGTCCGGCTCATCCAGTCCAATCCTGATGGGCGAGAAACTTGTCGTCACCTGCTTTATCAACGATCAAACAACACCGAAGCGTCAGGTGCTGTGCTTCAACAAAAGCACCGGCAAGCGACTCTGGTCCGTCGATTTCCCGATCGATTATCGAGAAGATCGTTATCAGGGCTACATCACCGAACATGGTTACGCCAGCAACACGCCCGTAAGCGACGGCGAAAATGTGTACGTGTTTCTCGGGAAAGGCGGCGTGCATGCGATCACCCTCCACGGAAAGAAACTCTGGAGCGTCGACGTGGGAAAGGAGTCCAGTAACCGTCAATGGGGATCTGCTGCGAGTCTTTTGCTGCACAAGAATCATTTAATTGTGAACGCATCCGAAGAAGCTCAATCGATCGTTGCGTTGGACAAAGAATCGGGCAACGAGCTTTGGAAACAACAAGCGGCGCTGTTAGAGCTCACGTACGGAACGCCCAGAATCGTCTCACCCAGCAGTGGAAAAGACGAATTGGTTGTCAGTGTTCCCAGTGAAATGTGGGCCATGAATCCCGAGACGGGCAAACTGATCTGGTATTGCCAAACCCCAATGACCGGAAACGTTTCTCCATCGGTCGTCGTAGACGGCGAGACCGTCTACAGCTTCGGTGGCTATCGTGCATCGGGGAGTATCGCAGTGACAGCGGGTGGAAAAAAAGACGTCACCAACTCGAAAGTGCTTTGGACAAACCGCTCGAGCTCCTACGTCGCCACACCGCTACTGCATGAGGGACGTTTCTACTGGATCGATGATCGCGGAATCGCGTACTGCACTTCTGCGACGGATGGGGAAGTGATTTACCGCGAACGCGTCGGCGATCTCAAAAGTGGCAGGCCTGTTTACGCCTCGCCCGTCCTGATCGGGAAACATATTTACGTCGTGACACGAAGAAGTGGCACCATTGTCTACCCTCCGGGCGAATCATTCGAACCGATCGCTCACAACGTGTTTCCCGATGACGAAACGGACTTTAATGCCTCACCGGCCGTTTCGGACAATCGGCTCTACTTGCGAAGCAACGAAGCACTCTACTGCATATCCGGCAGCGAATAATCCTCAGACGTGAATCAGCCCATGCGGAAATGCGTCTGCACGGCTATTGTTGCATGCTCCCGCGCCCTGCGATGACGCTGTTTGTGCCTTTCAACTGGCAGCTCGTTCTCTTGCTGATCCAGGTGCATTCCAGCGAGTCCTCTACGCCCTTCGTACACGTCAGATAGGAAAAGACCTCCATGAGTTCGCACAAGACCGCTCTTTTCGGAACCGCACTTCTGATCCCATTTGCGTTACTCTCGTCAGGCTGTGGACAACCAAGCGGAGGAGGCGGCACTTCGATCGACGGAAACACCGTCTGCTATGGAATCGGCGAAGAAGGAATGACCTTTGTTCTATTTACGGACATTCCCAGCGACGGCAGCGTGACGAGCACAAGCGCCTCCAGCGGAGTTTCGTCTTCGAAAGTAAGCGGCTACGTCGAGAATGTATCGGGTCGCCGCTTCAACTATTCCAGTGACGAAGAATCGATCACCATTGCTGGAACATCACATCCATTTTCCGATGGGCGTGTCTTTCTGATTTCGATGTCCGACGAAGAACTTACCGTCCGTCAAATGAGCGTCGAGGTAAAATCAACGGGCAATTCAAGCAGTCGCCGTTCAGAAGAAATCCAACGACTCGCTTTAGATCCCGACATCGCCGAGTTCCTCAAGCCTTAGCGAACGAGACACGAGGACGACGAGTCCCGCCGCATTCGCATTAGCCAATAGGCTGTAAAGGCAAATCGTCGATGCGAAAACGTTTCCAAGTCGTGACAGACGGCGCGCTGTCATCGCCGATCAGCATCCCTCGAATCTCAAAAAACGTGTCGCCCGCGACGCGGTAGATATACGACGCGGGTGCTTTGACCATTCGGCCTTTATTCGGTCCAGCCGTGAAGCGGTTGTTAAAGAACTTAAAGACGCGAACGTTGTTTCGGATCTCAAGACGAAACTCCGATGTCTTTTCCTCGAAGACCTTTCCTTTGGGTCCGTAGACGGTGAGCTTCGTCTTATTCCCGAAGTGCTCCTTTAAGATCTTGAACGTCCCGCCGTCTGTTTCAACGGAACGAATCCACTTCCCTTGGACGGCGGCGAGTTCTTTTGCGTTGGCACCTTCCGTGTCATCCCCGTCCTTCGCTTCGTCGTCCTTCGCTTCATCGTCCTTGTTTACCGCTTGATCGATCTCGACCAAGCCGGAAGCTCGCTGCCCAATCTCGTCATCAGAAAGCCAAGGAACATCAGCCAAAAGTGACAAGTTCGCGAATAGCCCCGCCAAAACCAGGCCTCCTAGGAGCGTACGTCCCGGGACTCGAATCTGAGTCATGCTTCACCTCCGTCAGTCATGCTTAGCGCGGTATCAAGATTACGGCATGCGAAACATGCCTTACGCTTCAGACAAAAAACACCGCCAACCACACGGTTGGCTCATCAGCGCTTGTCCATGCGACTCGATGTCTTTGATGGGCTTGGATCAGAGCACAATCACCCGGCCCCATCAGCAACTGACGTTCGTCCTTTTCAAACACCAGCATTGCCTTTCCCTTCAAGACAACGACCCACTCATGCTCTGACTGATCGTACCAAAAGTCTTGTGGGCTGCCTTGCCCAGTCGAAACGATTCGCTCGATCCGAACCGAATCCGATTTGACAAGTACATCCACCAATTCGTCCGGCAACGAATCAGGAACGTTCAGAAAGAGATTGTCCATGGCCGTCCCCAAAGTAGGTCATCCCAAAGTAGGTCATGCTCCGCATGACGATAGTCGCCGATCGCT
This sequence comes from Planctomycetota bacterium, assembly GCA_039179795.1. GTDB lineage: Bacteria > Planctomycetota > Planctomycetia > Pirellulales > Pirellulaceae > Rubripirellula. Next base: position 8,859 of record JBCDEM010000073.1, read on the forward strand.
CCGCCGATCGTAGCGTCTCCGTCCTCATTCACTGCGC
>JBCDEM010000051.1:0-39964 GCA_039179795.1 Planctomycetota bacterium
AGTGATTCCAAAAGACTAACTTCGTTCATGGATGGTCTCCCCGTCGGTGCCAGCCGACGAAAATTGAGAAATTGCGAAAGGCAGAATTCTGCCTTCCGGGAGACCATCCTTCAACTTTCAACAATCAATGGGACACTTCCTGAGACCAAGCAGGCTGCCCGCGCCGAGTTCCCATATCCTTGTAGGAAGCAAGTAGAAAGTCGCCGTAGGATGCGCTTCAACACCCCAAAGAAAGAGTGCAAGGCTCCCGACAATGCCTGCCAAAACAAATCCTTGAAGCCAGCGAGGTCGGTATCTGTAGATTAACCAAAGAATGCAAGGAAAGAAAAGGTAGAACTGTTCCTCTACGGAAAGTGACCAGGCGTGGAGGAAGGGTGATTGCTCTGCCTCCGTTCCCCAGTAGTCACCTGTGTGACGCCAGAAGTAAACATTGGCAAGCGAAAGGACCGAAGCCAAAGCTTGCTCACCAATCTTGAGTTGTTCAGGTCGAAAAACGAAGGCATGGCTTACTGCGAGCGTGCACGCCGTCACAAAAATCATTGCGGGAAGGATTCGCCGGATACGTCGCGCCCAGAAGTCTCGAATAGAGAACGTACCGTTTTCAAGATCTCTCTTGAGTATTGATGTTATGAGAAAACCGGAGATTACGAAAAATACGTCGACACCGACGAATCCCCCGGGGATCCAATCTGCGCCAAAGTGAAAGAGTATCACTGGAATGACCGCAAAAGCCCGTAATCCATCGATCTCGGGACGATACTCGATTCCAGCCATACTTCAGCTCGCCGCAATGTGATACTGGGAAGTTAGCAAAGAGTGTTCCGATATCGAGCAGAGAGATGATCTCAATAAAAGCCACTATCCGGTTAGCTGCGATTGATCTCTTGTGACACTTCGAGGCTATTCCGTTGGATACGAAATACAAGTCCTGGCAACTTTCGATCGTCATGGACTCATGCGTTGCGAATTTGGTTTTGAACCATCCGCCTTGTCTTCGATCAACAAGGTGGCGCCGCTTTGGTCACGAAGCGAAAAATGACCCTCATTGTCGATTGAACAGCTTGCCTAGATGCCCCAAACGTGATGAAGAGTAATCGCCCGGCCAGATTCATATTGAGGGCTCTCGTATCCGGAAGAAAACCAGATAGAAAAACACGGAGGTTATGCCGGTTACAACGGTTGCAACAAAGAACAACGTGTTCCGTTACTAGTAATGCTCTGAAGGGCGAATGATCGATGGCGTAAGCCTTAGAATCAGGATCGGGTCCAGGAGGGATTCGTTCCACGACCTGCTGTACAGCTAGAGCAGTACGCCGATCAACGCGCTCGAGGCAGAAGTGGAATATCCAAGGCAGTGCCCCGGAATCGCGTACAAAAACTGACGTTGGCTCATCCGACGCGGGCGAATACGCTTTTTAAATGTCAATCGCTGGAACCGCAAAAAAGGAGTGCCGCTGTGAATCAGGGAACCCGAAAGCCATTCGCTTTAGTTTCCGTCGTGGGATGTATCTGTATTTTGCTCGGTATCGCTATTGGATACGCATTGCCTCATCGCGACGATTCGGTGGCTCCATCTATCGCAACGCAGGAGCCTCTCGCGTTTAACGTTTCGCTCGGCAATGAGCTCGATCTGAGGCTTCCAGAGTCGTTCTTTGCGGATCTTCCCGTAAGCGAGAATGGTAGAGACCGACTCGTATCTGTGGACACTTTCACGAATCCCTATCTGGGCGAAATGGTACTTCCAACGTTTCCTCAATAGAAAACGTGGGCGATGACACGGTTGCGATGCCGCCAGGCATTCGTATCTTTGTCAACGTCGAAGTCTCGTCAGGAAGAGTTTGGCCTGCGCCATTTACGATCTTTTTGTCGCAACAGACTTGACATTTGGAATGCGCGTTCCAATAGTTTGTGCATGACAACAAAAGGAAGACCAAGAGAGTTCGACGAGCAGGAGACGCTTCGGCGTGTCACGGATACGTTTTGGCGTGAAGGATATGCCGGTGCCAGCTTTGAGCAACTGGTAACCGACAGTGGTCTTAGCCGGTCGAGCCTTTACAACGCATTCGGCGGCAAAGATGAGCTTTTTGAAAAAGCACTGCGCTACTATGTCGAACAGCAGATAGACACGTTTCTAACGGGACTGGCAAGCGAGGACGCACCAGGAATAGATGATTTGATCGAAAGTTGGAAAGAGAGTTATTCGGCTGGAATGCCGGGCTGCATGTTTGCCAATTTGATGTTAGAGAACGCTGCCCGCCGTGGCGACGTGCGCGCTCAAAGCTACGTTAAACGCACGCTCGGTCGTATTTGGGTAGGGATGAGTTCCGCGTTCGCCCTGAGACGCCGACGTTCTCGCGAACGGCTCACTGAACAAGAGGCAGGTGCGATGCTGATGGCGATACAGTTTGGCATGATGGTCATTTCCCGTAATGGCAAGAACAAGCGAATTGTTGAGGCCATCGCGGAGGGTGCGAAAAAAACTTTTTGAGGATCGGTTTTTATTTGTGCAGTTTTGGAATGTGTATTCCATAAGTGCGAGGAAAGTGTCGAAGTTCGTTCGGCATGCGAATGGGTCCCGGCCCAACCAATATCCACGAGAACTCCGGGAAGTTGTCGTGATAGTGAGGAGAACGACATGGCAATCGCAACATCGATTGATTTGAGCAACGAGCAAACGCGGATTCGTTCGAAGCTTGGATTTGAACCCCAGCGGCATACGAGCGCGCCACTGCGAACGGTGACGACGATCCCCGTCGCCGGCAGCGTCGAGGCTGCGCTGGAGGTGATGTTCGACTTCGACCGACTGGTCAGCTATTTAGCCGGAATGCGGAGAGTCGAGACCGAATACGACGCGCAAGGAAAGCCGACAGTTCGACACTGCACGGTTACTGGCCTGGGGCGATTTGCAGAGGAGATCGTGTGGTACGACGAAGCACATGGCTACGCCTATTCGGCCATTCCGGCGCCTGGACTTCCGGTGAAAGACCAGCTGGGAGTGATGACGGTACAAGCAGATGCTGACGCCTCGGTAATTCGGTGGGAGCAGTATTTCAATTGGACGGGACTGTTAAAGCCACTCGTCATGAAGTTCATGCTTCCGAACATGTTTAAGTCCGTAGGCAAAGGACTGCAACGTGATTTGGGTGTTGCCGGCAAAATCGAGTTTCGTTGGGCAGAATTCGAATGAACAAATGCTTGTCCAACCGTTTCACTCTGCTCTTCAGGTTCAAAGTTATTCCCGGAGTAAAAACATGAATACAAACATTCGGCGCGGGCTGATGATGATAGGGCTCAGCCTCGGAGCCACGATCGGGCAGATGCCATTTGCCAACGCCGCAGAGCTTCAGCAGAAGCAGGCATTTTCCCTTCCATCACCCCGTACAACTCATGTCGTCGAGGGTGGTGGCGGAGTGAAAATCGCTGTTCAGGAATGGGGGAACCCGGATGGTCGGCCGATCGTGTTGATCCACGCCTTAGTGCAAAGCCATCTGGGGTATCTTCCTCTATTGGAAACATCGCTTGCAGAGAAGTATCGGTTGATCACCTTTGACAATCGCGGGCATGGTAACTCGGAAAAGCCAGGGGACATGTCCGCGTATCAGGACGGTGATCAGTTGGCCGATGATGTGGCTGCGGTCGTAGCGCTTACAGGTGATGTTAAACCTATCGTGGTCGCTTGGTCGATTGGCGGGGTTATCCTAGGCGACTACTTGGCCAAGTATGGGGACAGCAAAATTAGCGGTGCGGTTTATCTTGGAGCAGGTCATGCTTTGGGACCAGAGGCTAATAAATACATCGGTCCCGGCTTCGCCAAATTCGGACCAGCGATGATGTCGCCCGACCTCGCTACGCGAGCATCCGCAACGATTGCGGTAGCCCGTGCAAACACAGCCAAACCGATTCCATCGGAGCAGTTTGCGTTTGGCTTGGCGACGAGCATGGTCGTTCCTCCCCAGGCACGTGCAGGCTTGGTGAATCGCTCGGTCGATCACATCACAAACACGCTGCCTTTAACGAAAGTTCCGATGCGATTTCTGCACGGATCAGCGGATCAGATTGTCCGAACGCTTTCATCCAAGGAGGCGGCTGCTGCGGCTCCTGGCGGCCAATATGTTGAAATCGAAGGCATCGGACACGCACCCTGCACGGAGTCGCCGCACTCTGTGGTGCAAGCTATCGAAGCGGTCATGGCAGTTTCCAAGTAGTTTCGATTATCGGAAGGACGGGCAGCCACAAGCAAAAACCGGAACTGCGTTATTGTGCTCCCTCGCACTCTTCGCGAGGAAGAAGCATTGCAGTTCGGTGACGGGCTGATTGTGCAATTATCTGTCGTTCGTCGTGCTGGCTCCCCCTCTTACCCAGACTTGCTTGGGGAGAGGGGCCGAGGGTGTGGGGTGAATCTGTTACGATCTTGAAGCGTTGACCCGTTGGCACCAAAGAACGATCTTGCAACGCGAGAGTTCGCAGTCTTTGAGGTTCATCGCATCTTTCGCAACCATCTTCATGCTTAGAAGTCCCATGATTGTGCGACTTGGAAATCCGATCAACATGCGTTCATCGGTTGCCGTAGTACGCCTCGTATTAACGGTGTTGTTGGCATCGCTCGAATTCGAACTTGTTTTCGCGGAAACAAAGGAGACGACGCCACCAAACGTATTGTTTATCGCTATCGATGATTTGAATGATTACGCGCTTGGGCTTAATGAGAAGTATCGTGCGCATACTCCACATCTTGACGCGTTGGCTGACAGAGGCGTTCTCTTTTCGAATGCTCATTGTGCTGCACCGGTTTGCAATCCATCACGTGTCAGTGTGTTGACTGGAGTCTCGCCGGCGACGAGCGGTGTGTACACCAATCGAGATGACTGGAGAGACAATGAGTACCTCAAGACGGTTCAGACGATCCCGGAGGCATTTCAAGATCTTGATTACGAAGTGTTGGGAGGAGGGAAGATCTATCACGCCGCCAACCTTTCCGAAAAGATGCTCGAGGGATTTCTAGATGCCAGTCCTTGGGATGAGTACTTTCCATCGAAAACACGGCAGCTTGCCGACGAATACGTTCCTCCGCGTCGATCGGTTAACGGCTCGAATGACTTTTATGGCGGTCGCTTTGACTGGAATGCCCTTGATATCGACGATGATGAAATGGGCGACGGCAAAGTCGTCTCGTGGGCTGAGAAACAACTGTTGCGTGACCATGACAAGCCTGTCTTCCTGGGTGTCGGAATCTATCGACCGCACATTCCGTGGTACACCCCTAAGCAGTGGTTCGAAGCGTATCCGATTCATGAGATCACTTTGCCACAAGACCCAGCGAGTGACCTCAGCGATGTGCCTGGCGTCGGTGCGGATACGATCAAGCGATCTTGGCACCGATGGCTCGTTGAACAAGACAAATGGGACGATGCGACCCAGGCATACTTAGCATCGGTTAGCTTCGCCGACGCAATGGTTGGTCGTTTGATTGCTGCGCTGGAGCGTGGACCGATGGCAAATAACACGATCGTCATTCTGTGGTCCGACCATGGCTATCATCTTGGACACAAAGAGCACTGGGAGAAGCGTGTCCTATGGGAACAGGCGACGCATGTACCTTTAATCATCGTCGATCAGAGAATGACTGGATCGGAGGGACGTCGCTGCCACGAAGCCGTGAGTTTGCTGGATATCTTTCCGACGCTTCTCGATCTTTGCGGTTCCAAAGCTCCCGCGCACTGTGAAGGAGTTAGCTTGGTGCCGCTACTCAAGAATCCGGATATTGAGTCGGGCAGGGCCGTTGTCACGACATATCAATTCCAAAACCATTCCGTTCGTGATCGACACTGGCGTTATATACGCTATGTCAGCGGAGATGAGGAACTCTACGATCACCGAGTTGATTCTCACGAACGAAATAATCTGGCTGCCAACACGGACTTCGCACGCGAGAAACGTCGATTGGCAAAGTTCCTCCCTTCACGCGATGCATCACAAATCAATTCAAGAAAAGTTATTCACTCCAAATGATCGGAACCATCAGAATGCGATTGTTGACTTCGTTTGTTGCCACGATCGTCATCTGCTCGACCGCATTGGGAAGCGATCTTCAGCTGGCGAGCTTATTCACTGACGGCATGGTGTTGCAGCAGGGTGCGCCGGTTCGCATCTGGGGAACGGCAGCGCCACTCGAAAAAGTGCACATTGAATTCGCAGGGCAGAGTCATGAAACGAATGCTGCCAAAGACGGATCTTGGATGATCGTCCTCAAGCCTTTGCCGATTCATCGGGCGCCGCTGCAGTTGACCGTCGATTCGACCGAAAAAAAACTGGTTCGAAAAAACATTTTGGTAGGAGAAGTTTGGTTGGCCGGCGGGCAATCCAACATGAAAACAGGGATGCAGGCGTATAAGCAGGTTACCCAATCTGACATGGATGCGTCCGCCGACAGTGAGCTTCGATTCATCACCATTCCGAAAGTCGGCCCGCGGCTGGAAGAGGAAGGCGTATGGTTCGAAGCGTCCCCCGAGAGCGTCCGAACGTTTTCCGCCACTTCTTATTACTTTGCAAAAGCGTTGCGTGAGCAGCTTGATGTTCCCGTTGGGGTTATTGTCTGTGCGTCAGGCGGCTCACCGGCCGAAGCTTGGATGAGCCGGGGAACGTTGCAATCGCATCCGGAATTGAATCGAATCGTCAAGGCCTTTGATGGACACTGCGAAAGGGCGTTTCAAGATAGAGCTGACTACATTCGGCAATTGAATGCCTACACGGAGGCTTCAAAGGAATACAGAAAACGGAAGAAAGCAGCGTTAAGTGAAGGCAGTGAGCCACCGCCCAAACCTAAAGAGGTCATTGGTTGGGATTATCCAAAACGCCCCGGTGGTTTGTACGAAGAGATGTTGAAGAAGACGATCCCGTACACGGTCAAAGGAGTGATTTGGTATCAGGGTGAGAACAACGCCAACGCAAACGCCGGTGCGCAGTATCGTCTGGTCTTCAGTCAACTGATCGAAGAGTGGCGGAAGGACTTTAACGATCCAGCTCTGCCATTCTATTTTGTTCAGCTACCTAACCTGGATCGCAAGAACCGGGAGCATCGGATTGCTTGGACCGAGGTGCGGGACTCCCAGCAGTGGGTGGCGGACAACGTCGAGAATACAGGAATGGCCGTTCTGGTCGACGGTGGGCATCGGACGAACATCCATCCACCCTCCAAAGATAAAGCTGGGCAGAGACTCAGTTTGCTCGCGTTGAAAAACGTGTACGGAAAATCAGTTCGCGCTGATGCTCCTCGATTGATCGAAGGGAAACCAGATGGCCGTGCTGTGGTATTGAGATTTAATGAGCCAGTGGAATTGCGTGCAGGCGATGGAGATGCATTTGAAGTCTGCGGCGCCGACAAGGTCTTTTTTCCTGCTGTGGCAACGACCCGCGGCGAGACAATCGTCGTTTCGTCATCCAACGTAACAGAACCTTCCTTTGTACGTTACGGCTGGGATGAGTGGTTTACTCCCGTGATTTATGGGGAGACGGAGATCCCGGTCGGGCCGTTTCGAACGGACGATTTCCCACTTCAGACGGAAGGAAACTATCAGTACATGAAGCTGGACCGATAGCGTTACGGGACTTCACACCGCGAAACGAACACGCACGCGTCAAAGCGGTGTACTCTCTTGGAACCGAGAAAGCGTTTTTTTCATTCTTCCAAACCTGTCATAAGGCTTCGCGATTCATGATTGCCAAATGCATGTCGCTTGGTTTTGCGTTGGTGATTGGGTTGTTTGCGGCGATGCCCGCTAAAGCCGACCAACCTCCCAACGTCATTTTTCTACTTGCCGATGATTTGGGTTATGCGGACTTGGCTTGTTTTGGTTCCAAGGCGATTCAAACGCCTCACTTGGACCAACTCGCTTCCGAGGGTGTTCGGCTGACGCATTGCTATGCGGCGAGCCCGAATTGTTCGCCGGCTCGCGCAGGTATCTTGACCGGGCGGAGTCCTTACCGCGTCGGCATGTATGACTTCGCACGATTTAAGCCACTTCACATCCCCTCCGAGGAAGTGACGATTGCCGAGATGTTGAAGTCGGCCGGCTACCAAACGATGTTCGCTGGGAAATGGCATTGCTCCGGGGACTTCCAGTCTGGCAATCAACCCGATCCGGGTGACCACGGTTTTGATCACTGGCTGGCAAATGCGTCCAACTTTGGAAAAGACCCGGACACATTCAAACGCAATGGGAAAACGGCCGGCAAGCTTGATGGCTGGATGAGTGAACTTGTCATCGACGAAGCATTGGATTGGCTGGAGTCACGCGAAGAAAACACTCCGTTCTTTACCTGCCTTTGGTTCAGTGAACCGCACACACCCGTGATCGCAGCGGATGAGTTTCAGGCGCTTTACCGAAACACTGATTCAATCGCAGCGGCAAAGACGATGGGGTTCGGGGGTCCGCAGGTCAAACGAAAACCTGTCTGGGACAAGCTGCCGTTGTACTACGGTTGCGTCACGATGCTGGATCACCACATCGGTCGATTGATGAAGTATCTGGATGATAACGGGCTCGCGGAAAACACGATCGTTGTGTTTACCTCAGACAATGGCCCTGAACATCGGACACCGACTTGTTTTGGTTCACCGGGTCCGCTTCGTGGAGCGAAAGGTCATATTCATGAAGGCGGAATTCGCGTTCCTGGGATCGTACGATGGCCAGGGAAAGTCACGCCCGGAACGGAAACTCGTCAACCGGTGAACGGAACCGATTGGTTGCCCACGTTGTGTTCGGCCGCTGGTGTCGAGTTTCAGATCGACCAGACCTTAGATGGCGTCGATGTAACGGCATCGCTCACGTCGAATCTACCGGTTTCACGAAAGCGTCCGATGATGTGGTGGCTCTGGCATGCCCGCGGCGGCTACGAAGTCGCGATGCGTGATGGCGATTACAAAATCGTCGCGAGTATGTTGCCACAGCTTGCCCCTGGCAGTATTAACGATGCCCGTCAGCCGAATGGATGGAGCATCATGCAATTCATCAAGGAGGCGAATCTGGGCCGTTTTGAGATGTACGATTTGGTCAAAGATCCCTCTGAATCCGTTGGCCTTTCGAATAAGGAACCTGAGCGATTTAAGGAGATGAAGTTAAAAATGATCGCTCTACATGCCGAGATTCGCGCGGAAGGCCCAATCTACCAACTGGGTGGAAAACGAAAGAAACCATGATTCGCATACGACTGATTGCATTGCTAATCGCGTCGACCGTCGCCGCCGATTCCGCGTTGGCTGACCGACCGAACATCTTGTTCATCATGTCCGATGACCACACGACGCAGGCGATCGGCGCGTACGGTGGACATCTGGCATCACTCAATCCCTCGCCCAACATTGATGCGCTCGCAGAAAAGGGAATGAAGTTTGAGCGAGTGTTCTGCAATAACTCAATCTGCACGCCCAGTCGCGCGAGCATCATTACCGGACAGTATCCGCAAACCAATGGCGTCCTTGATCTCACCGGAAACATCCCACCGGAGCGTCAGTTCTTGCCGATCGAGATGAAAAAAGCCGGCTACAACACAGCGATGATCGGGAAGTGGCATTTGAAACAGGAACCGGCCGCTTTTGACTATTACTGTGTACTGCCGGGGCAAGGTCGCTACTATTCTCCGGAATTTCGAGTGCGTGGTGAGAAGCCATGGCCCAAAAACACGATCCGCAAAAAAGAACATCACTCCAGTGACGCGATTACAGACGTCAGTCTTGATTGGTTGGAAAATCAATGGGATCGAACGCGGCCTTTCTTCTTGATGCATCACTTCAAAGCTCCGCACGACATGTTTCAAAATGCGAAGCGGTACGACGAATACCTGGAAAAGGACACAATTGCTGAGCCGGATAATCTTCGCGATCAACCAGCGGATGGTTTTGGATCGGTTGCCAGTCGTGGATTTGGCTCGGGGCTCGCTAAAAGGCACGAGAGTTGGAGACTGGGGCGCCGGCTGGGTATCGATCAAGACCTGAGTGACCCGGAATACACAACGCTAAATTATCAAAAGTATCTGAAACGTTACCTAAGGTGCGTCAAAGGCGTCGATGACAACGTCCAGCGATTAGTCGATTTTCTGAAGAGCATTGATGCACTGGAGAATACGGTCATCATCTACACGGGTGATCAAGGCTTTTTTCTCGGTGAACATGACCTGATGGATAAGCGTTGGATGTATGAGGAAGCGATGAGGATGCCGATGATCATCCATTACCCATCCGTTGTGAAGGCGAAATCGACCAACCAGTGGTTGATCAACAACACGGATTTTGCACCAACCATTCTGGATCTGGCCAAACGAAAAACGCCCGCTTACATGCAAGGCCGAAGCTTTGCGGCAGCGTTGTATGGAAAGGCGAAGCCAGATGATTGGCGCACGTCAACGTACTACCGCTATTGGATGCATATGGCACACAACCTTCGCGTGCCCGCACACTTTGGTCTTCGCACGGAACGCTACAAGCTGATTTTTTTCTATGGAACGACGCCTGACGGTGGACAACCGACTCCTGTTGCGTGGGAATTCTACGACTTGCAAGTCGATCCAAAAGAAATGAAGAATCAATACGGCAACCCGGACTACGCCGACATTGTGGCGGATTTGAAGACGCGATTGGAAAAGCAGCGAATCGTCTTAAATGAGACAGACCGCGAGTTCCCGAAGATTCAGGAAATCATCGATGCGAATTGGGATCGTTGATCTCGTTCTTACCTACGATCCGTCTGCATTTGGATCACCAACTTCGGTGGGATTCGACGGGTCATTGCTCCAGCCAATCCATCCATCGCTATACAACGAACAGTTGGTGAAATCCATCACGTTTGCATAGGTCAATACTTCTGCGGCTCGCCATCCACTCCCGCAAAAGAACGACAGGTGCTTGGTGGGATCGACGCCCGAACGCACCCACTGAAGCTGAATCTCGCCCGCATTACGCATGGTCTTGTCGATGTTGCGATACGGCTTCATCGAATCATTCCCTCGGAATTCATGCTGCCCGTACACTGAACCGGGAATTCTCCCCTTTTGTTTGTGGTCGCTATAGCCAGACGCCTCGCCGATGAATTCGGCCCAGGTGCGCGTATCAACCGCCGTAAAGGACGACGATTTGGGAAGCTGATTTTTCACTCTCTTCATGTCACAGATCAATTCCGATCGTCCGAGAATCGGCGTACCGAAGGAGGTCGCCTTGGGTGCGTCGTGACGCTTTCTTTCCAATTCAAAGCCAGCCGAAGTCCATGCATCTAACCCTCCGTTTAACACACGGACATCTCGCACGCCGATAGATCGCAGGACAACGGCGAGTCGGAACGAAGCGATGGGGTCTTTGGACGTGACGATCACGGTATCGTCGTGTTGAAATCCATAACGACTTGCAAATCCTGTCAGTACACCCAAGTCACCTAACATCCAAGATGGCGGTGGCTCGAAATGATCCGTGTTGACGTGGAAGCTGCCCGGCACGTGCCCATGACGGTATGAGGCCTTTTCATCACCCCAGCTGGCTTCTACAAACTTGACGCGAATCGTGTCCTCGAAAGTCTCTGGTCGCTTTCCGTCCATCAAGTCTTTCACGACAATCGCAGGAACAATCAACTGAAACGTTGGGTACTTGATCAAAGGCATTTCTGGATCCATCGCCCACTGATTGACGTTGTATCCATGCAACTCCTTAAAGCCACGTTTCTGCAGAAATCCGGCGACACGTTGGAGATCACTTTGGTTCGTGCTGTAGAGGAGGACTCGATGCTCCGGAGTCATACCTTTGGTCTGCAATGCTTCGGAGAGAATCGTTTCCGTATCCTCCTTATCGCTGTCCAACCAGTTCGCCGGAAAGTCGATGGCGCCGGGTAGATGGCCGCCGCGTCGCACCCCATTCAGTTTCCAGCCGTTGTACGCATCCGAAGGACGTGTATCGACGACGACCCATTTGGAATCGTTGAGAATTTCACTTACTGCGGACGTGTTAAGAGGCGTCAACAATCCGTCCACTTCATCCCCGAACGTTTCGAACCGAAAGGAGACGGATGTGGCAGCCAGCGAGATGGCATTGAATCGACGCCGATCCCTGTTGAACCCCGCAGGCAATAATTGATGGGAATGGGTGTAACGAACGGGTCATCGGAACGCTTAGAAAGGAAACGCGACTTGTTGGCTTCGTCATTGGATCTCATCGGTGCCCCGTCACACGAGGAAGCCATGACCGGAGGAGGCAATGACGGGAGACAATCGTACGTGCAGCCAGTGACGACAGGAGGCAGCCGCGAAAGCTCATGATACACTTAGTCCAAGAAAAATAGCGTGACGCAAACACATGAATCCCGTCTTCTGAAGCGGGCACGGTGGCGAAGTCGAATTCATGAATTCAGGCGATGAAGACACGATCGAGCCTTCTCAAGAGGAGACGGTGGATCCATTCGCAACACTCGAATCGGAGTCTGGGCCACAACCGGTTCCCGCTCTTCCTATCCGCTACGACAAGCTGCAGCGTGGCGACCAGATTGGTGACTTTCGAATTCAACGGTTGCTTGGACGCGGTAGCTTCGGCGCCGTTTATCTCGCTCGAGAATTGACACTGGACCGAAAAGTCGCGGTGAAGGTCGTTCTTCCCCAAGGCCAACATGCAACGGCAAGTGAAGGACGCTCACTTGCTCAGTTGGAACATCCGAGCATTGTCGGTGTTTACGGGGAAGCGAAAGACTCGGCAAGCGGATGTCAATTGCTGTGGATGCAGTTCGTTGACGGGTGTGACATGGCGACGCTGATTCGTCAGCTTTGGGCAGCACATCCGGATGGTCAATGGACAGAAGCCGACTTGGTGGATGCTTGTGAAGTTCAGAGTCAAACAAGCCCCGGTGAATCAAAGCCCGGTGAATCAAAGCCCGGTGAATCAAAGCCGGGTGAATCAAAGCCGGGTGAATCAAAGCCGGGTGAATCAAAGCCTCGTCCATCGGAACGAAAGACCATTGAGGCCGTTTGCCGAATTGGTTATCAGTTGGCCGAAGCACTTGCTCACGCGCATGACAGCGGAATCGTGCATCGCGACATTAAGCCTGCCAACATTTTGATGAGTCGCGAGGGAACGCCGTTATTAGCCGATTTTAATTTGGCAGATCGCCAGAACGATTTGGGTTCCGACCGGGTTGGTGGCACGTTGGCTTACATGCCTCCCGAACAAGTGGCATTGGTGTTGGGACGAATTCGGTACATCGACGCCCGACGCGCAGATCTCTATTCGCTCGGGATGGTGTTATGGGAACTTGCCCATGGCCGTCGTCCGTATTCCGATGCGGAAGAGGTCCTCCACTCGTCGGGGTCGCAACGGTTAATGGACTTGATGGAGATTCGAGAGTCGGGTCCGCCAGAGCGAGCATCCGGCCCGATGATCGGATTGGAAAAGATCTTGCGTCGAGCGATGTCACCGAATCCTTCCGATCGATTTCCGTCGGCCCACGGCATGGCGACCGCACTTAAGGGACTGGAAGAATTACAAAGGGCAAGACGCGAATCGCCCGTCATCGAATACTGGTTTCCCTTTGTTCGCAAGTGGTTGTTTTGGCTCATTCTTATCGTCGGTTTGCTTCCGCATTTCGCGGGCAGTGTTTTGCAGATCCTTTACAACAATGCGTGGATCAAGCCGGATCCTACCGCCTTTAAAAAAGCATTGCTCGCTTACAACATCGTGGTTTACCCGGCCTGCGTCGGGTGGCTCGCGTGGAAATTGTTTCGCTTCGCCGCCGGTTACCATCGCGTCGTCGCCAGAGAAGAAGTTTCGCGTTCCCAACTGCGCCGACTTCGCGGCCAGCTACTCAAGCTGCCCCGGCAGTTTACGATGGTGGCTGTCTTGGGTTGGTTTCCAGGCGTTTATCTGTTCCCGCTGCTGCTCAGCCTGTTTGGTCCGGATCCATCACCGGACGATCGCATGCATTATGCCACTTCCTTCGCGATTGCCGGCGCGATCGCGACCACCTATTCGTACGCGTTCGTTTCCTACCTCGTTTGCGTGCACGGTTATCGAGTTTGTTGGCAGACGGGTACGCACTATCGATCTCGTGCACGCTATGAGCTGCAAGGTATGGAGAAAAAGATCGGACGCGTCTCGATCCTCGCTGGCGTGCTACCCCTAGCCGCGGCCGTGCTGCTGCTACTTGAGGCTCCGCGAGTTCAGCCTGAGAACGCGATTTCGCTGAATCGTTTGGTGATTACGTTGATCGTGTTTGGCGGCATCGGTTTGTATCTTGTTACCTCCGGGTCGTTTCGATTGAATCGAGTCATCCGGGCGTTGACGCTCAGTCAAGAGTAAGACCTACAACTGAAATCATTCATGAATCCTTACCAAAGTCCAACATCGGATCCGTCCGATCGTGTGCGACCTCAGCAAGTCGAGAAAAGCCATCAGTGGTTGATCAAGTTCTGCATCTTTTCGATGTTTGCGCTCGCGTTGTTAATCTCCTTCTTCGTCACAATCCTTCCCTTCTTCTTTCGCGTCTTTTGACGGACGTCCGAAGTGATTAAACACAGATTCGCTATGTTTGCTTTGAAGCTCAATCACGCGTTGCTGGCTCAGTTGTTTTGGCTGGCATCACATGTTACTTGTGTCTCGAGCATTGGGGCGACCGAGCCGATGTCCGTCCCGATTGCGGAGTCACCTTTGCCGCGTGGTGCTGGCTTCGCTGCAAAACTGTCGGGAGAAGACGCGTTAATGAAACATGACGCCGTCATTTTCGCGGAAACTTTCGAAACCGGTGAATTGGCCGAGAATTGGGATGAAGCCCGAAATCCCAACGGGAATGTGCTCGCGCTGGAATCGCTTGTCGGCAACAACGCAATCGTGGGTTCACGATCGCTCAAGGTCACAGCACACTTAGGTAAGGACACGGGCGGTGGATTGACGAAGTGGTTTCCGGCGACGGACGATCTGTTTGTCCGTTTCTACACACGCTTTTCTGGCGACAGTGATTACATCCATCACTTCGTCACGCTCCGCGCGAATCGATCGCTTACGGGAGGCGATCGATGGAGTGGATTTGGAGGTGCTGGTGATTTGCCGGTTGGGGATCGTCGTTTTTCCACGGCGCTCGAACCGTGGGGCAATTGGGGGAAATGGTCTGCCCCCGGCAAATGGAATTTTTACAGCTACTGGCATGAAATGAAGGCGAGCCCGGATGGCCGTTACTGGGGCAACGGCTTTCGGCCTGAGCGGCAGACCAACATTCCGAAGGATCGTTGGATCTGTTGTGAGTTTCTATTGAGGCATAACACACCGGGGAAATCGGATGGCGAACAAGCATTTTGGATTGACGGCGAATTACGAGGACACTGGACCGGGTTCAATTGGCGAACGGACAAAGTCCTGAAGGCCAATGCGTTGACCTTGGAGAGCTACGTCACCGATCGTTGGACGAAGAATCCGGTCAACGTCGTCTACTTTGACAATCTTGTGATTGCTTCACAGTATATCGGTCCGGCTGAGTAGCACTGTCTCTCGAGATTAATTGACTTGACAATCGACATTCGACAGCCTACTTTGCATTGCAAAGCATTTGAGTGTGATGATCCTCATGGCATGATCGATGGAGCTCCGCGAAGCGCTCGAGCAGATTTCGGATATTCGACAGCAGATGGCCCGCGGCAGCGTTTTTCGTGGCTATCGTTCGCTGACGGTCGGTCTGTCCGGAGTGCTGGGGATCGCGACAGCGGCGATTCAACCGCTTTGGGTTGGTTCGCCGATGGAAAACCTTGGACGCTATTTGGTTTTGTGGATCGGTATCGCCTTGATCAGTGTGACGATCGCTGGTTTCGAGATGATTCGTCGGGCCAAACGCGCTGGATCTGGATTGGCCCGCGAGATGACACGCTTGGCGGTGGAACAGTTTTTCCCTTGCTTGGTGGTGGGGGCGTTGATCACGGCATGTATTTACCGAAGCGCACCAGACGTCGCATGGATGCTCCCCGGACTTTGGTGCTGTCTGTTTGGGCTAGGCATCTTTGCATCGTGTCGATTGCTTCCCGGGCCAGTGGCGTGGGGAGGTCTCTACTTCATCCTTTGTGGATGCGGTTGTCTGCAATGGGGCCGCGGCGAAAATGCACTTTCTCCCTGGTTAATGGCTGTCTCGTTTGGAGGCGGTCAACTTTTCTGTGCGTCGATCCTCTATTGGACGTTGGAGCGAACGAGTGAATCGTAAAAAGAAATCACAAGGCACGAAGAAAAGCGAGGCGTCGACGTCTTCAAGCAACGACGGTCGATTCTCATACGAAGGATTGGATCGCGTGATGCACGAGAAGGCGCGCCTAAGTATCCTGGCCTCGCTGGCGGCGAACGCAGATGGTGTGTTGTTCAACGATGTGAAACGACTCTGTTCGCTGACTGATGGAAACTTAAGTCGTCACTTGGCCGTGCTAAGCGAGGCGGGGTTGGTGGAAATCTGGAAAGGCAATTCGGGAACCCGACCACAGACGATGTATCGACTCACGAAAATCGGACGTAAACGTTTTGCCGAGTATATCGGCGTTTTGGAAAGTATCGTTGCCGACGCTCAAGCGGAACAAAAGGCAAAAACCAAGAGCGACAAGGGATTCTCGGGCGGCTGGTCACCAGCGTAGCTTTCACGCTCTTTTTTTCGATGATCACTTTGTCATTTAAAGCTACGATTCGACATTCACACGGATTCAACGAGAGACGGCAACATGAAGATCGTACGAGCAACCGAAATGGGAATGTGTTTTGGTGTCCGGGACGCCTTGGAGTTGACCGAGCAAGTTTTGGATCCGTCACAGGTGACTATCCATGGTGAGCTCGTTCACAATCCGGCGGTCATCGAGCGATTGGATACCGTTGGCTTCAGGCAGTCTCAAGAGGACAAACGCGATTCCGTTCCGTCAACGCCACTGGTTCTGATTACGGCGCATGGAATCAGCGAGAAAGAGCGACAACGACTCAAAGCGAGTGGTAAACAGTTGATTGATACAACGTGCCCACTCGTTCGACGCGTTCACAAAGCAGCGATGGACTTGGCCAGCGAGGGCCGTCACGTGTTGGTCATTGGCAAGCCTGGACACGTTGAAGTGGTGGGAATCGTTGAGGATCTTGATCGCTACGACGTGATTGCGACTGTCGCAGAGGTTCAGAGTTATGCTCACGATCGTTTGGGAATCATTTGTCAAACAACGATGCCAACGCAATCCGTTGTAGAAATCAAGAAGCGGATCGAAGAGAAGAATTCAACGGCCGACATTCGATTCATCGACACCGTTTGTCATCCCACAAAGCGTCGGCAGCAAGCGATGATGGATCTCGTTCATGCGGTGGATGCGGTGGTCGTCGTTGGAGGACAAAATTCCAACAACACTCGTCGGCTGGCTGAACTCTGCCGCCAACATGATGTGCCTGCCCTGCATGTGTCGACTGCCGAGGAAGTCGATCCCGAGTGGCTTGGTGATGCCGAAACCGTCGGATTGACGGCTGGCACTTCCACGTTGGACAGAACAATCAATGAAGTGCATCAGCGTCTCGAAGAGATCGCCGAATCCCGCCAGTTATCCCCTAATCAACAGCGATCCGACCGCATCGAAAAGAATGAACCACAAACGAGTTCTTGCACTGCTCAGTAGCTACGCGATTGCGATGGCCCTGCTGGAAGCGGCCGTCGTCGTCTACATGCGACGACTTTACTATCCCGAAAATCCGCTCGAATTATTCCCGCTCAGCTTTCTGGATTCCTACGATCCGGTGCTTGAGCTCAGTCGAGAAGCAGCGACGGTTGTCATGATCCTCACCGTCGCGCTGCTGGCTGGGCAAAGAACGTTCACGAAACGGTTCGCCGCGTTCGTATTCGTTTTCGGGATGTGGGATCTCTTCTATTACGCCTGGCTGAAAGTTCTCATTGACTGGCCAAGAAGCTGGTTGGAATGGGACGTTCTATTTTTGATACCAAGCGTCTGGTTGGGGCCGTGGATCTGTCCCGCCGCGATCGCGCTCTTGTTTGTTGTTTGGGGATTCCTTGCACTCGCTCCCACGCGCGAGGCCATGTCCAGCCGCGAAGCCGTGTTTACCCCACACACCGCGATGCTATTTGCAATCGGCGCTGGTTGCGGGCTCGTTTCCTTCATGCAGCCAGCCATCGCAAACGGTTATGAAACGTTGAGAGACTATCGGCCGGGCGGGTTTTGGTGGTGGTTGTTTGCGATCGGTTACCTGTTGATGACCGCAGGCCTCGTGCTCACGTTGAAACGGACCAAGGTCGTTTGATGAAGCGTCGTTCTGGAGTCGTGATGGGTGAACCAGATACGGACATGCGTTCCAACGGTTTTAATATCGCCAACCGGCTCGGATGCTCGCTGCTTCATCCAAGCTAATCTCAGTGCTGTCGCGTTCGTATTCCAGCCTTCGACCGAGCGCTACGCCAAATTCGGCAAAGCATCCTCCGCCACCGTTAATGAGACGTTCTACGCCTAACGACAGTCGATAGTCCCGCAGGGAGAGCTCATCCGTCTGACGACTCGCTCGCGTAACCGCCCAAGTATTTCCGCCTAGGCCGCCGGACAGGTAGGCCCACGTTTCACTCTCGCCCCCCTGCTTTGAGAGTCGATAGGCTAGCTTCGAGAGCGGAAAGCGAAGGTCAAACTTTGTTCGTCGGTTGGGAGTCCAAACCAAGCCGATCGCGGGCAGGACGGGAAGATCCGCCCGGCCAAGCACGACCGCCCCGGCAGACAACGTCAACTTATCGGGAATGCACTGCCAATTCACCAGTCCCAACGCAAAGACTCGGAAAGCACGATCACTCGTCGATAAATCGCTGCGAATGGAGGGTGAGACGATCGTCATCAACGACAAACGCTCTCGGATGGGGCGTCGATAAAAGAACTGTAGTTCGAATTCGTAGAGATGTTTGGGAATGTCAATGCTAGAGGTTGCGTCAATCCAGTCGATTCGAACACGCGGCGTTACGCCAAGAATGTTGTCGAAACTACCAAGCGGAATGCCGCTTCCAATGCCAAACTCCAAGAACGAACTATTGAGCTCACGGTCATCAAACTCAAACAGGCCACCTCCGGTTATCGAAACACTTTGCAGCGCTTGCTTCTTGAACCGAGACAGCTCGATTTCCTGTGGAGGTTGCTCGGATCCAAGCCATCGGTATTGATCGGGAGGTGGAACAAACTCATCGCCCGAAAGCTGGGCGGTCCGAAATTCCTGTGCGGCGCACGGTGTATCGACCGCACCTGCGAATAGTGTCGAAAAGACAAACAGACGGACGACCCAACGCATTGCTGTTTTACAATAACCGGAATGTCAAAAGCGAAACCGAACGGCAATACGATTCTTGTTGCCAGTCAAATCATCGATTGCGTGTAGCTACCTGATATGTCGAATTCAGGCAATCGCAATGGACTCGCGTGTGTGAAACAGGCTGTTTCGCGCTGCAGACGGCTACCCGGTGTACGTCATCACTTGGCTATGCCGTAGGCGTCCAACCGTCATTGGCGTCCAACCGTCTTTGGCATTCAACCGTCGTCGGAAGAATCGGCGGGACGAAGCGCCGAATCATCTGTTTGTGCAAGGTAAGTCAAGTTGGTTGGCAGAGCGAAAGGAATCCCCTCGGCTTCGAATTGCTCCACGATCTTTTGGTTGACATCCTGACTAAATGCCAGGAAATCCCAGTAGTTGGCTGGGTGAAACCATAGCATCATGCGAATGTTGAAACTGTCACGGTTAAAGTCGTTGAAGAAAACTCTGGGTGGAAAGTCCTCGTGCACGCCGTCGTGCTGCTGCAAGATCTTTCGAACGATATCAACCGCTTTGGCGATTTTGTCCGGTGGAGTATCGAGTGGAACGGGGATGTCCGAGATTCTGCGTATCGAAGGTCTTCGACCGATGTTCTCGATATCGCAGCGTGCCATTTCTTCGTTTGGGATCGTGGTTAGATGACCCGTCAACATTCTTATCTTGGTGGATCGGAGACCCACGGATTCGACCACGCCGTCATACCCCTTCACAACGATTCGCTCTCCCACTCGATACGGTTTATCGAGTGAAATCATGATTGTTCCGAAGACGTTCTTCAGCATGTCTTGAGCGGCGAGCGCAAATGCGAGACCGCCGACGCCGGCTCCGGCCAACAGCGTGGTCAACGGGATCCCGATTTGTTGACCCCCTTCGAGCATGATCACGACCGCGGCCACGATGCTTAATACACGACACGCCAAATTGACGAATTGTGCGTCCATCCCACCAGGTTTGAACTTCGGGATCGAAATCACCACGGCTGCGACGCGACCGGACGATCCGAGAACCAGCACAATCGCAGCGAACAGAAACAGTACGTTGAAAAAGTAAGTCAACCCAACCAACAGTCCGCCCGTGATGCGCAACTGATCCTGCACGAAAGAACGAGCAAGCAGTGGGACGGCCATCGCAGCCAACGGAAATGCGATCGTTAGCAAATATCGAAACACACCAATCTTTCGAGCCCATCGGCTGTTGCGCATTCCCACCAGATACGCCGTAAGCATCAACAACACCGCGACGATAAGAACGATCACCAACCCGAACCACTGCCAAACGGCTTGGCCGCCTGGCCGTTCGTGGGCCCACGCGGGAAGCGACTTGATCCACGATCTTGGAAGGAACGAACCTGGCTCCGCGTAGAAGAACGTCGATACGTTCGGAGTGGTCGTCGGTCGGTCGACATAAGGCAGGTGTTTCACACGATCGTAGAACTCCGTCGCTCGCTCGATCGTATCCGGCGTGAATTGAAACTGACCCTTCTTGGGGCCCACCTCGATCAATGCGATCGTGATTTCGGTGTGAGGAATCGTCCAACGGGTGATTTCGTCCTCAGCCACTCGCTCTTCGTCCGGCCATTCGGATTCGGGCGGTAACTCGATGCGATCCAGTACCTCTTTCAAATTGGTGGAAGCTTCATCCGCGAGCACATGACGCAGAGCGGGCGGAACCTCGCGAAGATCTAGGCATCCAACGATTCGATTGGTCAGATATTCATTTTCGATCGATGAAATTGCTGACCGTCGCATCCCGTTTTGTTGAAGGATTTCGTAGCCTTCGCGAAAGGTTTGCATGAACGTCTGCAGAGTCGCCTTCGGGCTGGTCGTCAACGCAGGCTCTAGCGGGTACTCATAGACCAGTGACTGCGCCGAAGCATGCGGCGCAGCCATGAATGCGAACATCAACAGAAACGCTGACAAGCGTTTTGGATGAAGTACGTAATCAGGCCAGCGATTCAAAAGCGGATCCGAGCCTATGCGGCATGAAATCATTGCAGATTGGGGTTCTCTTGGTCGCTGGCCATTCGCTTGGAGTAACCTCCTTGTTTACTCGCTCGTGCCCAAATCTCTTTTGGGACGTCCTTCATCACGCCCAGCGCTTGCGTTAGATTGAGTGCTTCCAGCGACACGACCGGATCTTTGGTTTCCTTCATAATTTCAAGCAAT
Organism: Planctomycetota bacterium; assembly: GCA_039179795.1. GTDB lineage: Bacteria > Planctomycetota > Planctomycetia > Pirellulales > Pirellulaceae > Rubripirellula. The sequence goes on from JBCDEM010000051.1 coordinate 21,469, forward strand.
CCATTGAAACCAGCGTCGCGTTCATCCAATACAAACAGTGCCTCCGAAGCTGCCAGGCGAACGGAATCTGACTCGTCTTGTTGCAGTTGTTTCAATGCTTCAATGGCAGCATCGGGAGCCTTGCCTTGGATGGTGCAACCGGTGGCGCCCCAAAATCGGATGACCGGATGCTGGTGCTTCATGGCCGACTGGAGATCTTTCATTGCATTTGCCTCACCGCTGCCGGCCTTTAACGCGATGCCCAATACATCTTCATAGGGAAAATCATCATTGTGTACGTATTCGTATACCGTGCTCTTCTGCGAGATTCCTTCGTACATTGATTCGGGGACGATTCCGGTATCGCCGATCTCACGCATTTTGTTTAGCGTTGCCTCTCGCATGCGGGCGAGACGTTCTTGCTGCTTCGGATCGTCGACGAGATTGTTCAGTTCCCATGGATCGGCATCCGTGTGATAGAGCTCTTCGACGGGTTGCGGAACGTCCCAATACGCAGATTGAACGTCGTTCAGCTTGCCTGCTTGTCGAAGTCGGTAGAGCGATTGCCATCCAACTTGGCCGTGAGGATATCCCGTCAAGATGCCGCGATGACGGTGCGGATGAAAATTGCGTATGTAGCGATATTCGCCATCGGTGACGGCACGAACGCAGCGAAGCATTCGGGAATCGAATCGTTGTCCGTACAGAAACGCGTAAGGCTCGCTCTCTTGCGCTGCCTTGCCCGCGAATGCACGGCCTTGAAACTGTTCTGGAATCTCCACACCGGCCAAACTGAATGCCGTCGGTGGCAGATCGATAAACGCAACCGGCCGATCGCTGACCGTTCCGGCGGCTGCGGGAGCCAGGTGCTGCCAGCGTTCGGGAAAACTGACAATCAGCGGAACATGGGTCCCTGTATCGTTAATGTAGCGCTTCGCTCGCGGGAGAATGCCGCCATGATCAGAGTAATAAAAGATGATCGTGTTATCACGAACGCCTTCGTCATCCAACTCGTTCAGCCACGTTCCGATTTGATCGTCCATCGCGGTCACGATGTCCATGTAGGTGACCCAGTCTTGGCGAATCTCCGGTGTGTCGGGGTAGTGCGGCGGCAACTTGACCGACGAGGGGTCACGAGTTGGGGTCTGTGGAATCCGTCCCTGTTTGCGATACCCGTCCGTCTTATTCTTGAATAAACAGCTCTCATGGCTGATCGTCGTGTTGAAGACAGCAAAGAATGGCTGGCCTTTCGCTCGGTTTTTCCAGTGGGCCTTGCTGCTGCAATCATCCCAATGACTCTTGTCATCGGTTCGAAAGTTGTAGTCCGTCTTGGAGCGATTGACGCAGTAGTAACCTGCATCCTGTAAGTATGACGGATACGTTTTGAACTCGCTCGGAATGGGATAACGACTCCGCATGTTATGAGTGCCCATGCCACACGCGTAACGACCGAGAATCAACGTGTTGCGGGCGACGGCACAAACCGCAGCGTTTGAGTAGGCGTACTTATATCGAATTCCCTGAGAAGCGAGTTTGTCAATGTTCGGCGTCTTCGCGTCTTGGTTGCCGTAACAGCCGAGCCAATGATGGCTGTTATCTTCGCTTGTTACCCACAAGATATTGGGTCGCTCGGTTGCGTCATCTGCCGCCACCACCGCCGTGTGGGCCGTCATGATGACAAGCAAGAACCCAAGTGCCTCAAAGATTTGCCGCGTCCGCATTTTGTTTCTCATCGATGAACGTATCTGACTTTTCGATCTCAGGGGAATTCGTATCGAGCCTGAAAACTCGCCGCACCATCGTACCATCCCCTGTCCGGGAACGCTGTGCAGGAATGTCGCACGGGAACGCTGTGCAGGAACGTCGCATGGGAACGGTGTGCAGGAACCTCGCACGGGAACGCTGTGCAGGAGTTACGAGATCGAGGAACTCGTGGCCTTATCCACGACGTTCAGTCACCTAGCATCAGCTCGCGTCGCGTATTCTCATCTGTGCTCAATCGTATTTTGCTCGCGAGAAACCAGAAAGCAATTCCGGTTAGCGGAACAACGGCTAATACGATCCACTCAACGGGCCACGATAAGACCGCTGGGCTCGATGGCACCAGCATGGCTGCCACGATGAAGAGAGCACCGGCGCCGGCGATCATCGGAAGCCAACGCCTGAGGCCGGTGACTTGTGTCCCATCCATTCGACGGATTTTCGCCAGCGAGCACGCTACGCCGAGAAACGCTAAGGCGATACAGAGAGATCCGACGTTGACGAAAACGAGTACGGACTTCTTTCCAAGCGTCGCACCTGCGATGGTGAGAATCGTTCCAAAGACAATCGCCGCGGTCGGAGTGCCAAACCGTGCGTGACTGTTCCCGAATGACGGATGGATGATTCTTCCCCGTCCCAAGGAGAAAAGCACACGGCAACCGGACAGAAAAAAACCATTCCAACTGGTCAGCAACCCGAGTAACCCAACGAGCAATACGACTCTCTCCCAAAAACCCGAGTCGAACGCCTGTCGGAACGCGGCCGCTGTTGGCAAGGGTTGATCAGTGATCGATTGCCACGGTGTCGCCATCCCAACGCTCAAGAACACAGCTGCATAGAACAAGCTAGCACCAACGATCGACAGAATGAGCATCTTACCGAGACTTCTCGTGGAGCAATCTTCTGTTCTCTCTTCGGCGGCTTGCGGAATCGTATCGAATCCAACGTAGAAAAAAGGGACCGTCACAAAGACCGCTAACAAGCCTCCCAGTGCGGTCGTCATTTCTGTGGACCCAAACGCGGGAGTCAGATTGGTCACGCTTCCGCGACTGATTCCTGCGATCACAAATGCAGCCGCTAGGATAACAATGAGGAACGTCAAAACGGTTTGCGCACGCGTTGCCAAGGCCACACCGAAGTGGTTGATCGACGCAATGATTAACGTGAACACAACGGCAATCGCAACATGCGAGCCAAAGACCGTCGATCCATTGAATTCATACAGTGGCCAGTAGTCGACATTGATCAGGTACGAAACGACGATCCCGATTGAGACGGCTTCAAACGCGGAAACGGCAAAGTATCCGAGCGCTAGACACCATCCGATCGCGAATGCATGTCCGGTTCCGAAGGCCAGGTAGGAATAAGCGACTTCACCGCCGGTTACTGGCGCTCGTTGAATCGCTTCCGCGTAACAGAGGCCAATCAGAACCATCAACGTTCCGCCGATCAGAAAGGCGACTGACGTTCCAACCGGACCGGCCTGTCCAAACAGATCTTTCAAACCTGTGATCCAGCCAACACCAATCATCGACCCGAATGCCAACGCAAAGAAGCCAAACCGATTGATTGCCCGTTTAAGCTCGGGACGGTTCGAAGTCATGGACGCGCTCCAAGCGATGGACGTCGCTGTTGCCATGGTTGAGCCCGCTCCAGCTGGGCGGCCAGCTGCAGCAGGGTTACTTCGTCACCGAAACGACCCATGAACTGAACACCGATCGGCAATCCCTCCTTCGACTGAGCCAACGGGACGGACATCGCTGGTTGACCCGTCCAGTTTGAAAGTCCTGAGTAGGGCGTAAACGCATCTAATCCATCGATGACATCCTGCGCCATGCCGGTCAGCGTAATCTTGCCATGTTTTACGGGGGGCGTCGCAAGCGAGGGCGTCAGAATGACATCGAAGTTTTCCATAAACGATGACATCGATCGGCCAGCGTCGAAGAACAGAGCACGGGCGTCTTCCACTTGTACTCCGGTGTAATTCGCAGCAACGTCGAAGTAGTACTTGGTGACCGGTTCCAATTCGCCGACGTTTAGGTCGCGACCAAGCTGACGAAGTCTCTTCAGAATCTTGCGCCGCAACGCAACTAACACCAGGATTCCATGCGATTCGCGAAGTCGGGCGAAGTCAAAAAACTCACCGAACGAGTCCGTTTGATCCAGCACGTTGTGGCCCAAGCTTTCGAGCAATTTGGCCGTTTCATTGACCGCCAGCAAACACTCGGGATCGAGTTCGTTGTTTGGTGGTGGCATCGAGAGCACCATGGCAACACGAAGTTTCTTCGGCTCTTTCCGGATCGATTCGGCGTAGGAATCTGTTTGATACGGACTGTGGTAGGCATCGCCGGGCGAAGGTCCGGCCGATAGATCAAGCAGCGCGGCGCTATCACGAACCGATCGGGTGACGGCATGAAGTGTCGCCAACCCTCCCCATCCCTCGAATCCCTGCGGACCAATGGGGATGCGTGATCGCGACGGCTTGAGGCCAAATAAGCCACAGCAGGAAGCGGGAATACGAATGGAACCACCGCCATCGCTAGCGCTTGCCATCGGCGCGATACCGGCTGCGACCGCCGCTGCACTACCTCCGGAAGAACCGCCTGCCGTCCGATCCAAATCATACGGATTACGCGTGATTCCAGAGAACGTGGATTCTGTTGTCGGTAGCAATCCAAGCTCTGGCACGGTCGTCCGAGCAAACAAAACCAATCCCGCTCTGCGATACCGTTTCACAACCGTTGCGTCGTGATCCGAAACGTGGTCACGGAAAAGCTTCGATCCGTAGCAAGCCGGGGTCTCCTTCATCGGAAAGCTAAGATCCTTCAACAGAAACGGTACACCTTTGAACGGACCGTCTGGAAGCCCTTCCGAGATCGAGCGACGAGCGGCTTCCTCCATGTAACCGGCAATCGCGTTGATGCTTGGGTTGACGGCTCGAGCTTTCGCCAAGGCCGTATCCAAAAGTTCCGATGCGGTGACTTCTTTTCCCCGGACTAACTCCGCAAGCGACGTCGCATCCATGCGTTCATATTCATCGAATGTGAGGGCTTCCGAAGCGGAAGCCCGATGGAAAGTAGCCGTCGACACTGCCGAAACCGCGGCGGACTGCTGCAGGAACTTTCTTCGACTTAAACGTTCTCTCATGGAATCGCTCTTGTGTCTGTGCGATTGATCGACCCTTCATTCGATAGGCCCTTCAATGCCGTTTTGGTCAAGTGGACACTATACTTGTTTGCAGTTGTTCGTGGTGGTCTTTGATTGGGTCGCGTCGATTGATACCGCGGCCATGAGATGCAGTTGAGTGAGGATGACGATGGATTTGGTGCAGTCGGATCGGGAACACTTTCTTCACCCGTTTACGTCGATTGATGATCATCAGCAACATGGATCACATGTGATTCAGGGGGGGGAAGGGATCCACGTCGTCGACATCGAAGGGAATCGGTTCATCGATGCCGTCGGGGGACTCTGGTGCGTTAACGTTGGCTACGGCAACCGCGAGATCGTCCAGGCCGTGACCGCTCAGATGGAACAGCTCTGTTTTTTCCACTCGTTTATGTCTTCGGCGAATGAACCGGCGATCCGCTTGAGCGATCATCTGGCCAGAATTGCTCCCACAAAGCTCAACCGAGTCTTTTTCAGCAGTTCCGGATCCGAGGCAAACGACACGCAAATCAAGATCGTTCGTAGTTTCAATAATCTTCGCGGAAAGCCAACCAAGAAAAAGATCATCTCACGCCAACGCGCTTACCACGGTAGCACGTTGGGGGCGGCGAGCCTGACGGGGTTGCCGCAACTGCACACGAGCTTTGACCTGCCTGACCCGAGTGTGATTCACGTCAGTTGTCCGCATCCGTATTGGAATGCGGAAGAAGGGATGTCGGAGCAAGAGTATTCCCTGATGCTCGCGGCAGAACTCGAACAAACGATTGAACGTGAAGGTGCTGATACGATTGCCGCGTTTATCGCGGAACCCGTGATGGGAGCGGGTGGCGTGGTGCCGCCGCCGGCCGGATATTTTGAAGCGATCATTCCAATCCTGCGTCAAAACGATGTCCTCTTTATCGCGGATGAAGTGGTCAGCGGTTTTGGAAGACTCGGCACAATGTTCGGCAGTGAGATGTTCGGATTGGAACCTGATCTTATGACTCTCGCCAAAGGTCTGACGAGCGGCTACGTGCCGATGTCGGCCTGCCTGATTACCGACGCCATCTTTGACGTCTTGCGATCCGGTTCAGAAGAGCTCGGTGTTTTCGGGCACGGATACACTTATTCCGCTCATCCGGTCGCTGCCGCTGCCGCGCTGGCCAACATCCAAGTCATCGAACGGGATGGCTTGGTCGAGAACGCCGCCCGCGTTGGGAAATATCTGCACGATCGATTGCGTGAATCGATTGCGAACCATCCACTGGTTGGTGAAGTTCGCGGCGTGGGCCTGATCGCGGGAATCGAACTGGTTGCCAACAAGGAAACGAAACAGCCGTTTGATCCTGCCCAGGGCGTGGCAAAGCGGGTACACCGGGAGTTGTTGCGTCGAGGTTTGATTGTTCGACCGATCGCGAACACCTTGGCCCTATCGCCACCGCTAATTCTGACCCAACACGACGTTGATGAAATCGTGGATCGAATCGGTGGTGGTCTGGACGTTATTCATTCAACGCTTGGCGGGAGCTCTTCCGGCTAACCGCGAGCGCCGGTCAAGACGGTTCACAATTCGATACAGAGCAATTTCGTTTCGCCGCGAATGTACATCCGTTTTCCCACAATGGCCGGATGAGAATAGATCGGCAGATTCTCGGGAAAGAGACGTAGTCGCGATAGGATTTCGTCGCTTCCATCTGTCCCCAGCAGTATCAACTCACCGTTGGCAACAATCAGGATTCGATCGTTGTTCCAAAACATGGCGGCGTAATCGCCGAATGATTTATCACGAAGACGCCATAATTCTGCCAGTTGGTTGTCGATGTCGAGGCAATACAAGAATGCATTAACGCAAAAGAGTCGATTGCCAACGATAACAGGTGTACTCATATCCGGTCGCAGTCGACGATTGCTTGCGACCGGTTGTTCCACGATCTTTCCGTCATCGGAAAAGTCAAACAATCGGGCTCCATTATTCTCCGTCACCACAAGCAATTGATCACGATAGAACAAAGGGGTGGGCACATTAAAGTCGCCATCGAATTCAGGCGTGATAGACCACAGGCGTTCACCCGATTCCAGGTCCCAGCCGCCTAATGACACGGTATCGTGACCGACAATCTGTCTCTTACCACCCAGCGTGGCGACCGCAAGCGATCCGTATCCTGGAGCACGCCCTTTTGATCGCCACTTGACGACTCCTGATAGCGCGTCGAATGCGACCAGTGAAGCATCGGCAGCGCCGGGATTCACGATCAGCATTCCGTCAACGATCAACGGTGATGCGCAGTAGCCCCAAGGCAGATCATTCTTTGGCTTAAACCGCTCGAGCAGATTGGTTTCCCAGATCACGGTGCCATTGGCGAGGTTCATGCAGAGGACGTGCCCCATCGCGCCGCAAAAATAGACGCGATCACCATCGATCAATGGCGTAGCGCGGGGAGAGTTTCCATAGTCGAGCGCTGCAATAGCGAGCCGCTTGACTTCCCACAGCGTTTGACCCGTCTGAGCATCTATGCAGCGATAGACATCGTGAAAGTCATCGAGATCTCGATCACCAAATACGACATAGCGTTCTGTCGCGGAAATACCTCCCAAGCCAGATCGGGCTAAAGGGAGCTCCCATAAGACGTTGGGAGTTTTGGAAAGCTGCTCAGGCAGCCAGGGCACTCGCGCATCACGCGAGGGCCCTCGCCAGCCTGGCCAATCACCGAGTGTTTCGGTTACTTTTTTTTTGTGATCGGGACGACGACTGCTGCTTCAACGGGCTTCTTGGCTGGCAAGAATCCGACAAGCGACTCAATCGCCTGCAGTACCTCTGGCTCGGTTGAAAGTCCAAGGATCACTTCTTGGATTTCTTGGCGAACGCCATCGTCTAAATCTGATGACGCGAATGCGCTGATGAAAGGAACAGGAGCCGTTTTCGCGACGACTCGAAGATCACCTTTCTTGATCGTCCCGCAACCTTCCAGCAACGGCTGTGCGTAGCTGGAAATAACAGCAGCGGTTTTCGATTCTGGACCCAGATCGATCACCTTGCAGGCGCCATCACTGCACGCCAAGTCGATGGTGAGCGTTTTGGGAATCGCGATCCCGGCTTTCTTCAGCAGCTTTAACGGGGCTGCATGCTTCTCATCCGCTTCGTTAGGACCAAAGATGATGGTATATCCGTCCAGATCCTTCACCACTTTGGCCGGGTCATCTCGGTTCACAACGATCATCCCGTACTGATCGGTCGATCCTTGTTGATCCGAAAGTCGCCCAAAGAGTTTCAGGTCCCGATTCACTGTCTTCGCATCGGCTCGAACGACAGAGTCTTTTCCGATCACGATGTCAACGCGACCGCCCGTCTTTTTCAAGGCGAGCTCCAGCGATTCATTGAAGGTCAGCGTAACGGGACGGCCGATCGATTTCTCCAAGTGCTCAGCGAGCACTTCGTACTTGCGTTGGGCGTAACCCTCGACGCAAGGACAAGACAAAGGAGCGGCCAAGGGATCCATCACAATCATCGAGATCGACCCGTCGACGTTCTTATCAGCGTCGCCCGCGCCGGCATCTGGCAGCGACGTGATGGCCGCTGCCACGATGATACTGAGGGAAAGAATCCAGGTTTTCAATCGCATCTTTACTCTCCCGCAGCCGCCAAATCAGCCGCCAGCGATTTCGATTTCATCAGAACGATGTGATTGCGAGTTAAGTCAAGCATGTAGACTTTCTCGCCGTCCGCCGTCGCGGCAATCGAAACGTTCTTACAGCCAGGTACCAATTCGACATCACCGACGTAGGAAAGGAACTTACCATCGGCATCGAACTTCTTGATTCGACCCGAGCCGGACTCCGCGGTGTAAACCTCGTTCGCACCGTTGAAGCAGACGTTCATTGGATTGCAGCAGCTTGAGAAGCCTTCGACACCCGTGCGATCGCGACCGCCCCAGTTGGTCGTTTCTTCACCGGAAGCGTCAAAGCGAACGACTCGGTGTCTTGAATTCTCTGCCACGAACAAACCGTTCTTGCAGCATTGAACATCCATTTGGCCACAGCAGCCGCGAAGTCCGCTGACGATGGTCTCGCCGCCCGAGAAATCCTTGCTGGTTTTCCAGATTGCGAATCCATAGCCAACGATATCGTTGGTCGCAACGAATACATTGTTTTCATCACCGCTGACGGACGAAATTCTCATTTTTGACTTAAGAAGATTTTCGATCTGATCTTGAATCGCTTCTTCGCTAATGCCTGGCTCTTCTTCGCCAGACTCTTTCTTCGCAGCCTCTTGAATCGCGTATTGCTCCTTAAATGTTTCCAGTGTCTTTGGCAACATCTCGAGCATGCGTTCTTCGTTTTCGTTCAACTCTTCTTTTTCTTCGAGTTGAGTGATGATCTGCTCGTAGGCCTCAATGCGGGCTTTCATATTTCCAAGGGAGTTGGAACTGCGATCCAAGTAAGCAATCGCTTCCTCGCGAAGTTTTTTCGTATCGCTTCGCAGCGCGGTCGCATGAGGTGAATCGGCTTCAAGAAGCAGTTTGCCATCCGCACTGAAGCGGAACAGCTTGCCTTCGCCGCCAACCAAGACAGTTCCGTCGGGAGCGACGTTGACCGCTTCCGGTTTGACAGCGATGTCCCAAGCCTTCAGCACTCGGCCGCTATCGTCGGCGATTCGAATCTGACCGGGTCCTACGCCGCAAGCTGCAACAATCTGTCCTTTCTTGTTCAGGCAAAAGGCGTTGATGTTCATTGGAGCATCTGCCTCCAACGTGATCGTGCCGACCTGCTGGTGCGTCGCCTGATCCGCAACGCTTCCGGTCTCTTCATTCTGTCCGTAAAGCGGCGATAGGCTGACGACAGCCAATCCTAAAAACGCAAGTCCTCGATTCACGACACATCTCCTGGGTTCGGGTTTCGAGTCACAAAGCTGAATACAGTTAACGAAAAGCATGACATAGTTGTATGCGATTCAGAAGGGAAAAACTCGTTAGTTCATACGCCCCATCTAGAAAAAAGCACAACCCAAAAGAGCGACAGTTAGTCGTGGGGCGATATCGAACGAAATCGAGACTCTGAATTGTAATAACGGGCGATTGAAAGTGGATGCCTGGTCGTTGAGGCTGTTAAATTCACCTAATCGCACGTCCAGCATCGTCTAAAGCGACGATCGATTCCAAGGCGAACGAGAATTCGTGAATGATAGTTCTCTGATTCGATCTTCCATTGGTCCAAGCGTCCTGGGGGAGAAGGGGCCAGATTCTTGTTTGGGCTGAGGCGATCGTCGCTGATCGTCGCGTGACCAGAGGTCGCCGATCGTAGCGCAGCCCAGATACTTCGCCGATCGCTTCGCGATCGTAGCGGCGGCACCTAGCGTCATTTACTCTGTGATCATCCCTTTCCCATGCCCACGGAATGGCCCTTGCTTCCGTACCCGAGACGAACCGCTATGAGTGATTGGAAGCGTCGAATTCCGCTTAACCTTTTGGGATGCGCTGTTTTCCTCTGGACGTTGTTCCCTTGGACGTTGTTCCCTTGGACGTTGTTCCTTTGGACGGCGGCAGCGCCGTGCCGGGCGGAAGAAGACGTTTCCTCGCCAACGCGTCCGCCGAACGTTCTCTTCATTTTGGCGGATGACTTGGGTTGGAGTGACACGACGCTCTATGGGACAACGACTTTTTATCGAACGCCGAATATTCAACGCCTCGCCGATCACGGCATGACATTTACGCGCGCGTATTCTTCCAGCCCGCTCTGTTCGCCGACGCGGGCGAGTATCTTGACGGGGTTGTCGCCGGCTCGTCACGGTATCACGACTCCAGGATGCCACACTCCCCTGGTCCGGTTGAAAGTTGGCATGAAACCGCGAGCGGCGCCGAACCAAAAGTCGATTCAGCCCGATTCGATTACGCGTCTTTCGCCTTCTCACGAAACGCTGGCCGAAGTTTTACAGGCCAACGGTTATGCGACCGGCCACTTTGGAAAATGGCACCTTGGTCCCGAGCCCTACTCGCCACTTCAACATGGTTTCGACGTTGATATCCCGCATTGGCCTGGGCCAGGTCCAGCGGGCAGCTACGTCGCCCCTTGGAAGTTTCCGGATTTCGATCACGATCCCGACACTCCCGACCAGCACATCGAAGATCGCATGGCGACGGAAGCGGTTTCGTTCATTCGTGAGCACCAAGACGAGCCATTTTTTTTGAACTATTGGATGTTCAGCGTCCATGCGCCCTTTGATGCGAAGCAGTCATTGATCGAGCAAGCTGCCCAACGTGTCGACGCGAAAGATGAACAACGTTGCCCCACGTATGCCGCAATGATTGAGAGCATGGACGATGCGGTGGGAACGCTACTCGATGAACTTCAAAGACTAGCACTCATTGACAACACAATCATCGTGTTTGCCTCGGACAATGGCGGCAACACCTATAACCTTGTCGATGGCCAAAGACCGACCAGCAATCGTCCGCTACGTGGCGGAAAGGCGACGATGCACGAAGGTGGCATTCGAACGCCCGCGATCATCTGTTGGCCCGGTCAGGTCGAAGAAGGTTCGAAAAATGAAACGTTGATTCAAAGCATCGATTACTTTCCAACGCTGGTCGACATGCTAGGAATCAACGTGGATGCGAAACAAGTTTTTGACGGTGTCAGCTTGGTCCCGTTGTTTCGCGGGCAAGAGTTGGAACGTGATGGGATCTTTACTTACTTTCCGCATAGCCCACCGGTGCCGGATTGGATTCCACCGTCCGTGAGTGTGCATGACGATCATTGGAAATTGACGCGGATCTTCTTTGGTGGTGCCGTCGGTGAACATCGTTACTTGCTTTACAACCTCCGTGATGATGTGGGTGAGCAGAGTAATCTTGCCGCGGCGCATCCGGAGGTTGTCAAACGACTCGATGCGATGATTGAAGAGCATTTGCGAATAACCAATGCGATCACGCCGCTGCCGAATCCAAGATTTGACCCGAAGCAATACGATCGAGAACTTGAAGGTATTCCAGCTCAAAAATTTCGAACGGAAAAGATTGCCGACACAGGGCAACAAGTTCGAGCGGGAGCCGAAACTCGAGGGAATACGCCTCAGGGGAATAGGAAGCGACGGGTCCGCAAGCCGGTCGGCGGATGGACCGCCGGTGGGACCTGCGAGCTGACGATCGTTGGTAACGCCCTTCGCGTGAGCAGTTCGGGGAAGGATCCGTATCTGAGCACGGAACTTACCAAGCCGATCAAGCCGGGGACTTACACACTCAAGATTCAGATGAAATCGACTGCGTCCGGAAATGGACAGTTCTTCTGGCGATCGCCGAACCAGAGGTTTGCGGCTGAACGAAGCACGACGTTCAAGGTCACGCATGACGATCAGATTCAACGCTACCTGATTGAATTCTCATCGGATCAATCGATCGAGTCCATTCGGATTGATCCGTCACGAGGTCGCGGCGTCGTCGATGTGACGGACGTGAGCTTGCAACGCGCCGATGGAACGGCCATTCAATCGTGGACGTTTTGAATCGCACGCGATTTAGACGACGGACGCAGCAATCCGGATCGCGTTAGGTTAGATTTGTGCGTTCCTAATCGGACGGATTCATCTCCAGGAACAGACGCGAATATCCACCCTCAACTGGCAGCGTTCATGCGGAATCATGCTTCACCCGTTTCGACCGTGTTTTGCGCAGTCGTACTGTTGCTTCCTTTATCATCGATGGCGAATGCGGACGAGTCGCCACCGAATTTCTTGATCGTGATCGCTGACGACATGGGATTCTCGGATGCGGGTTGTTATGGTGGCGAAATCGCGACGCCGAATCTGGATGCACTCGCAGGCGACGGTTTGCGGTTCACTCAGTTCTATAACACGGCCCGTTGCTGGCCAACGCGATCCGCACTGATGACCGGCTACTACCCTCAGCAGATTCGTCGTGATGGGATGCCTGGAGCGCCGAAGGGTTTTGGAGGGCGTGGCAAACGGCCGGTCTGGGCAAAGACTCTCGCTGAACATCTCCAGACAGCTGGATACCGTACGTATCATTCCGGAAAGTGGCATATCGATGGGGCGCCGACAAAAAACGGATTCGATCTGTCCGATGAGGCAACGCGAGGCCCAGGGTTCTTTGAGTCGATCAAGCGAGAGGATCGAGATCCAAAGTTCTATCGGACGACTGCAACGGCGGATCATGCCATCGACTGTTTAAGGCAACACTCGCAGAAGTTTCCTGAACGTCCATTCTTTCATTACCTTGCATTCCACGCGCCTCATTTTCCCCTTCATGCTCTACCTGAAGACATCGAGCGTTACAAAGATCGTTACCTGCGAGGATGGGACGTTTTGCGTGACGAACGCCATGCACGCCAACGGGAACTCGGTTTTCCCATCGGGGAGCTTTCACCGCTCGAACAAGATGTCGGGCCACCGTACGCTTTTCCCGATCAGATTAAGCAGCTTGGTCCCGGCGAGATCAATCGACCGCTCCCGTGGCAAAAATTGACGCGAGAGCAACAGCGATTCCAAGCCACGAAGATGGCAATCCATGCCGCCATGATCGATCGCATGGATCAAGAAATCGGTCGCGTCTTGGAGCAGCTGAAAACGATGGGTGAATTCGAAAACACTTTTATCTGTTTCCTCTCAGACAATGGCGCGAGTGCTGAGATCATGGTTCGTGGTGACGGACACGATCCGGCGGCATCGCCTGGATCGGCAGCAACGTACTTATGCTTGGGGCCTGGTTTTTCGAGTGCAGCCAATACACCGTTTCGTCGTCACAAGACATGGGTCCATGAGGGTGGAATCTCGACACCATGCATTGCGCATTGGCCGAAAGGAATCAGCGCCCAAGGCGAAACCCGGTCGTCGCTTGCCCACGTCATCGACATCGCACCGACGGTTTTGGATTTAGCGGATGTTGAAGTCGAGCCCCACGAAGGGCCATCCATGAGCGGTCGCAGTCTTCGGTCCGTGTTGGTTGAGAAAGACTCCAAAGTTCACGACGACCTGTGGTTTTACCACGAGGGAAATCGAGCGCTTCGACGCGGAAATTGGAAGATTGTTCACTCCAATAAATCACGACCATTCCCTTTCAATCGATCGAATGTCATCGAGAAGGATCAGGTCCAATGGGAACTGTACGACCTATCGGTGGATCGCGCCGAACAGAACAACCTCGCCACTCAGGACCCGGACCGGGTCGAAGAGATGGCGACACAATGGCTCGCGTTACGCGATCAGTTCTTAAAAAACTCAAGCGACTAACCGTTGTCAGCCAATCCCTCTGCGACTCTGCAGAAGGTGGCTCTGTCGACAGGGAAGCCATGGACGCGTATCCATGGTTGGCTACTTGCCAGGACCGATCGTCCTCAGCAAGAACTCTTCGTACTTCCGCATCCGCCCGATGCGTTTGACATCCCCGCCGAGGCCATGGCCACCGGTTGGATCAAGGAACAGCTCGACATGTGTTTCTTTCCCTGCCTTTAGCAATGCCCGGTAGACGGCCACCGTGTCCTGGAAAAGCACGTTGGTGTCTTCCATGCCGTGAATCAACAGCAGTTGTCCTTCGAGGTTCTTCGCGAGCGGAATCAGCGAGTATTTTTCTTGATCGGGGGTTCCTTTTCGCGAAGGACCCACGGTCCCGGTTGTGTACCAAGAGTTGTAATTTTCCCACTGTGTCGGTCCGGCACCAGCAATCCCCACTTGGAAAACATCGGGCTCGGTATACAGACACATCTGCGTTTGGAATCCGCCAAAGCTCCAGCCGTAAATGGCGACACGCTCGTCGTCGATGTTGAAGTTTTCCTTCATGTGATCAACACCATCGACCAAGTCTTCGACTTGCGGTTTACCTACCTGTTCGTAGTTTGATTTCTCGAAGAGTCCTCCGTAGCCGGATTGGCCGCGTGGATCGACGACGATGGTGACATAGCCGTGTTTTTGCGCCATGTACATTTGAAAGAAGTAAGCGTCCGAGCTGTAACTCCCATCGTTCACGCTATGACGACTGCCCAAGGGTCCGCCGTATACATAAATCAACAATGGGTGCTTCTTGGACTTCTTCCAATCCTTCGGCTTGAACATCATTCCAGAAATCGTATGGCCATGGCGATTCTCGTACTCGAAAAACTCCGGCTTGATACGCGTGAGTTTCTTGGCCTTTTCGGAATGTGAATCCGTGATTTGTTGAACGTTCTTTCCGTCCTGTACGATCAATTCCGTGAGTTGGCCGTACCGGACGAAATTGCCTATCATTTTTTTGCCGTCGTTGCTTACCGCGACGTCAGAGAACGTTCCTTCGTTCTTATTGAGTCTTGTCAGCTCACCGGATTCAAGGTCCAAGACGTAGACCATTTGTCGCGCGGCCGAATCCTTTGTTGATGTCACGAACAACTGCTTGTGATCGTCGGAATAGCGGAATGGGTAGACCTCGAACCGACCGGCTGTGAGTTGTCGAACACTTTCGTATAGCGGGTCGAGTCGGTGGACGTGACGAAAGCCACTCTGTTCACTGACAAACACAATGTCGTCATTGTCGCCCGCAAAATTGGGCGAGACCATCGATGGTGTATTGGGGCCGCCGTAGTGTTTGAATTGATAGACCGTCTTGGCTGGATGATCGACGAGTGCGGGCTTTTCGGTTCGACCACCTCCCGGCCGACGACGTCCAGGCGTCCCCTCTTCTTCATCCTTTTCTTTGGCTTCGCTCATCTCTTTTTTGAACGCTTTAACACGTTCTTTTTCAGCTTCTTCCAAGCCTTTAACCAGCTCGTCTTCCGTTGGCCATTTCGCAAGCTTGATATGCACTTCGGAGTTTTCTTGGTCGAAGAAACAGAACGTAACGCGTTCGTTGTCGAGCGACCATTTCGGGATACTGATGATGTCACGCGGTTCGTCGATCGTCTCTTCGAACACTTTCATGAGGGGAGCCTCTTCGGTGTCGTCCGCATCGAATTCGAACAGGTAGACCTTAACCGTCTGCGGCTTAACCTCATCGTCTGAGACGGTGCGCGAGATCGAATCGGATTTGGCGAATCGATCACGGTAGCGAATGATGTCGACGGTTCGAGAACCGGACCGACTGCCGATCCGGCTGACGAGTGCGATCCGTTTTCCGTCATGACTGAGCGTGTACCGGCTGAGTGACTCGTTCGAGGGAAGCGTTGGCGTGAGTTGTTGAACGAGGTGTTGGCCAAATTTGGTTTGCAGAACTTTGTCATCGCGACGAACGGTGAACCCGGAACCGTCTGGCAGAAACTCGACTTGCGACTCGCGTTCATCGGTCTTCGTCAGTCGACTGAGTTTGGGCTCATTCAGATTCTCCAAGAGGTAAACGTCTCCTTCGGAAATCAACAGCAGCGTGTGGTCGGTCGGATGCCACTGAAAATAGGAAATGCCGGAGTAGGCCGGTCTGTATTCGTCGTCTGCGTCTTCGTCACTGACGTTCAGATAGATTTCGCGTTCGGCTGCGAGCTTTTCTTGTTCGTTCTTTGGCTTTTCCTTTTTATCTTTTTCATCATCACTGGCTTTGTGATTTTTCAAGCGATCCTCGATGACGATCCGAGCGGAACGCTGGAATTTGGACATCATTTCGATGTCCGTGATCCGCCGGGCTTCGGATTTCTTAAAGTCGTAAATCCACAGGTCGCTGCCGTGGCGACGCTCAGCATTCGGGCGGTAAAGATACGCGGCGTATCGTCCGTCATGCGAGAAGGCCGTAATACGAGCAGATGGACCAAACAGGCTCTTTGTTGGGAAGAGTTCTTCTAATTTGAATTCACTCTGTTCGTTTTGTTTGTCAGCCTTTTGTGCTGGCAAACGCGAGGGTGTCAGAGCGAGAATGGAGCAGGCAACGCAAAGCGAGGGCAGCAAATATCGGGTCATCTGGCGTGGATGTTTGAAAAACGCGGGAGGATTTCGAGGCAGTGTTTCCGCTTCAGTCTAGTTGGAGCGGTGTCCATCTCTACTCTCTGTCCGTGGCAAGTTACCGACTATCCACGAGGCCGAATCGCGTTGCGTCCGCAGGACGCTCGATGGCCGCAACCAACCCTACGGAACATGCCATCGCGCGGTCTGTTCCAGACGTTCCTCGAGCGAAGCACCCAGAAGTGTGTTCGTCGATAGATGTCACGTATCGATCTCGGGGTGTGTTGCGCGACCCCGAGCTTTGTTGTTGAACCGCTTCACGGTCGTACCAGAGAGCGCGAGGACATGCATTTGAGAAGGTGATGGCCGATGAATCCCGTAGCGGATTTGATCAGACCATGCGTCACGCCCGTTCCCCGTTGAAATGTTGGCGGTCAATATCTCCATTCAAGCGCCGTGATGACGCCGTGGAACACAGCCGTGCCCTTTTCGCTTTTACCCGTGCCGTTAAAGAAGTCAGATCGCAAGAGTTGGTCGCTCGCGATCGCAACTTGATCGATCCATATCACCGTGTATCCAGCCGTCAAGGAAAGACATCGGGTCAACGGTAGTTCCATTTGCGCATTTGCTTCGGCCAGCCAGGAAAGATTGTCCGCCGAGGCTCGAATGGGGAACTGTGCTGCGCCGGTGTCGAGTAAAGATCGATGGCTCGCGTCGTTTCCGTAGACACCCAGCTTTGCCGATCCAGATACGATGGCACGACTCCAACAGAGCCTCGGACCGCCGATGATTCCCACTTGTGCGCCGTACAAGTCATTTCTTGTTCGAACGTTGTAGGCGGCGTCCACCGGCGCGCTGGTCAATAGCACATCCAGATCATCATCCAACGCTGCGTAGCGAATCCCGAGGATCCCTGTGGCGTACCGCGCGATCCAATGGTGATAGTTGATTTCAAAGCTAGAAAGGTCCGTCTCGTATCTTCCGTTCATTTGGGACACATCTGGAACGAAGACGGGCGGCGAGCTGTTGATTTGCAAGGAAGTTGCTGTCGCAGGGACGGAAACCCCAGCATCCAATTGGTTTGAATACAGCACTCGATACTCGAACCCATCGTTGTCCCACCAACGTCGGGTGATCGAGGCGTCGAATCCGACCGTCCAGTCAAAGTCGAAATCTGAAGCATTCAATTGCTCGCCAGGGGAGGCTACGTTTTGCATCAACACACGAGAATCCTCTGTGACGCGATCCAGGTAGATCGCGCCACCGTGAAACGTCCACAGCGGTTGGAGCCCCGCATTGACGTCAAAAACTCTCTCAACTGCGGAGTCTCGATGGTGAGCAAAAAGGCTTCCCAGCGCCGCCGGATCGCGTTGATCTACCGATACGATCTGTTCCGCGTTTTGCGCAGGGCAGGGCGGGTTGGTACCCGCGCAGAAAAGCACGACTATCAAATACAGAGTCATCGATCGTGGACGTCGGGCCGAACGCAGAGCGAACACTCCCTGTGTACGGAGTTGGGTGAAAGTGGGCCGTGAAACGCGTCTTCTTCGCAAAACACGGCGGAATCGTGTGAGCCATACCAATTCTGTGGGTTCGTCCCAAGACCGATTCAACGAGCCGATGGGAAATGGGTGCAGGAACGCTAATCGGCTTTTGTTGGGTGAGTTTGGATTGGGGGCGTGGTTTTTCGGATTTGAAGCTAAGATTGCGACATCTTGGAGAATCCCCACAGTCTAGGAAGGACTCATGGTTTCAAAAGCTGTCGAACAA
>JBCDEM010000022.1:0-128931 GCA_039179795.1 Planctomycetota bacterium
CCCAGGATGTGATGAGCCGACATCGAGGTGCCAAACCGCATCGCCGCTGTGGACGCTCGGATGCGATAAGCCTGTTATCCCCGGAGTACCTTTTATCTGATGAGCGATAACCCTTCCATTCGGGATTACCGGATCACTAAGGCCAACTTTCGTTCCTGCTCGACTTATGGGTCTCGCAGTCAAGCACACTTCTACCTTTACGCTCTAAGCCTGATTGCCGACCAGGCTGAGTGTACCTTTGCACTCCTCCGTTACTCTTTGGGAGGAGACCGCCCCAGTAAAACTGCCCGACTGACACTGTTCGTCGCCCTGATTCAAGGGATCGACGTTAGAATTAAAATATGACCAGGCTGGTATTTCAACAACGGCTCCACCACAGCTAGCGCTGCGGTTTCAAAGCCTCCCAGCTATCCTACACAAGACATATCTCAACCCAATATCAGCCTACAGTAAAGGTTCACGGGGTCTTTCCGTCTAACCGCGGGTACGTGGCATCTTCACCACGACTACAATTTCACCGGGTCGGTGGTTGAGACAGTGCTCAAATCGTTACGCCTTTCATGCAGGTCGGAACTTACCCGACAAGGAACTTCGCTACCTTAGGACCCTCCAGTTTTGTTACCGCATTCGTGGAACACGCTTCGGAGGAAGACGTGAACCAGCGGGCCGAGTCATTTCTGCTCAGCTCTGCATGTCGCCATGCAGCTCGGACTATATCATCGTGCTGGGGTTATCACTTCCAACACGTCTGGCGTGTAGTCTCTGAGGATTCAGTTTGAGTGTAAGGACTCGAGGATAAATTCCTCGCTGTACTTACGCTTACCACCGTCATTCATGTCACGCCGTAGACGCAACAACTCCTCGATCCCCTCTACGGTCTTATGTTGACCTTCAAGGATTCGTTCGAGCATCTTTCGGAATGTAGCAAAGTCACGTTTCTTCTTTCCCGAAAGAAAGCCGAATCGCCGAAAGAATGGAACAACATGATCACGCAAGGAGTTGAGATTGTTAACCTCATACATCCAAACGCCACCACCTTTCTGGAACAAAGTTCCGCAAGCCAGGTGTCTCTTGATCAAAGCCAAAATGACTTCGTCTTTCTGGGACACGTTAAAGGTCAAAGAGACCTTCCAGCCAGTGGTGTAATCGGGCCGAGGACGAAACTTTAGCATGAAGCTACCTTCGCCATCGACAAAACCAGCGATGTAATGACCGATCGCCGGATCGATTTGATCTAAAGTAAGCATCTCAATCTGTCTTTCCTGCTGATTGCCTGCACCAAAAGGATTGTCACTGCTCGCCAGTCACGTCTAATCAAATTTTCGTTAGACCTGATCTGAATTGCGAACGAGTACCTTTGGATACTCAGGTGTTCCAGCATATAGCCAAATTTTACAACTACGATTTAGGTTCATAGTTAGGGCCGCCGTTTACTGGGGCTTCGGTCGCCAGCTTCGCTTACGCTAACCGTCTTCCTTAACCTACCAGCACCGGGCAGGCGTCAGTCTCTATACATCCACTTGCGTGTTAGCAGAGACCTGTGTTTTTGATAAACAGTCGTTAGAGCCGATTTTCTGTGGCCTCCCTCAGCGTGAACCAAAGAAGGCGCCCCTTATCGCGAACTTACGGGGCCATTTTGCAGAGTTCCTTAACCACCGTTCTCCCGAGCGCCTTAGAATTCTCTTCTCGCCTACCTGTGTCAGTTTTAGTACGGTCAGTTGCTTAACCTAGTGGCTTTTCTTGGACGTCCTTCCAATGACTTCGAGAACTTAAACGCTCTCGAGCTAAGCCTTGATGAACACCAGTCTTTTAACCCTGGATATCTCAGCTTTCGCTACGGACATTTCTATTCGTACCGCTCACTTTTCGGACGCCGTCCCCACATCGAATACACAACCGGCGCAGGAATGTTGACCTGCTATCCATCGTCTACGCCTTTCGGCCTCGACTAAGGTACCGGCTAACCCTGGGCGGAATTGCCTTCCCCAGGAAACCTTAGGCTTTCGGCGAACAGGATTCTCACCTGTTTTATCGTTACTCATTCCGGCATAATCACCCGATGACCCCAACACCGCTCGTTACCGTACGGCTCGTATCTGGTCATCGGCGCTCTCCTACCGCTCAAGCAAAAGCTTGAACCCGCTGCTTCGGTGTCATACTTACTCCCGTTCATTATCGGCGCAGAAATGCTCGACTGGTAAGCTGTTACGCACTTTTTAAATGGTGGCTGCTTCTAAGCCAACATCCCAGCTGTCACAGCATTTCAACTTCCTTAGTGACTAAGTATGCCTTCGGGACCTTAGCAGGCGATCTGGGTTGTTTCCCTCTCGACCCTGGAGCTTATCCCCCAGGGACTGACTGCCGAGATAATCTTTACGGTATTCGGAGTTTGGTTCGGTGGGGTACCCCGGGAAGGGCCCCCAGCCGATTCAGTATCTCTACCCCCGTAAAGTAGTGGCTCGACGCTATCCCTCAAGATATTTCGGAGAGAACGAGCTATCTCCTGGTTTGATTACACTTTCAGTCCTCCCCACAAGTCATCCCCTCAGTTTTCAACCTAAGTGGGTTCGGTCCTCCACGCAGTTTAACCCGCGCTTCAACCTGCTCATGGGTAGATCACACAGGTTTCGCGTCTGCAGCATACGACAATTTCGCCCTATTCAGACTCGGTTTCCCTTGGGCTCCACGCCGGAAGCGCTTAACCAAGCCGCATACCACAACTCGCCGGATCATTATGCAAAAGGCACGCCGTCACCCATTGCGAGTAAACTCGCCATAGGGCTCCGACCGCTTGTAGGCACATGGTTTCAGGTTCACATTCCTCCCCTAGCAGGGGTTCTTCTCACCCTTCACTCACGCTACTGGTGCACTATCGGTCGTTAAGAAGTATTTAGCCTTGCGGGATGGTCCCCGCAGATTCAATCCAGGTTTCACGTGACTGGACCTACTCAGGTGCTCCTACGGTGTGTGCTCGCTTTCGTGTACGGGACTGTCACCCTCTGTGGTGATCCTTTCCAGAATCTTCCACTAACAACACACAATCCGATATTGGAGTCCTACAACCCCGCGAGGGAAACCCTCACGGTTTGGGCTCTTCCGATTTCGCTCGCCGCTACTAACGGAATCGATTTTTCTTTCTCTTCCTCTGGTTACTTAGATGTTTCAGTTCACCAGGTTGTTACGAACCAGCCTATGTATTCAGCTGGCCGCAGTCGGGAATCTCGGGATCATTACTTGTTTGTCAACTCCCCCAAGCTTTTCGCAGACTTCCACGCCCTTCATTCTCTTAACGCCAAGGCATCCCCCATGCGCCCTTAGTAGATTGGCCGTCGAAATCCCGAACTCGGAATCTCGTCAGTTTCTCCACATAACGATATCACATGTAGACCAACTTCTTCTCGCCTCAATCAAACAGTTCAAGCAAGCTTGACCCGTTCACTAAGACGATTCAAAACTGGTCGTTGCACAGAATCCTATCAGAATTCACGTCGGTCTCGCCCTTGCTGATCAGAGTTCGAAAACTCCATCAACCATGACGAACCAACAACGCTTCTAAAAGAATCAAATTATAGTCCACCTCTTCTGATCATCAGACGACTCAACACCTTCTTACGAAGACGCCCAATCGAACCAACTCACATCGGAGAGTGGATCTTTCAGATGCCAACTACCAAACAACCAAATTGTCAAAAATCAATACCCTCAACCGACTCATTGAGCCTGACGTCGAAGGGACGCTACTCGAGAGCAGCCGCGTGACGCCCAAACGGGCAGCACGCGGTTGATCGCGAGCGAGGGGCGAAAGATACCGACCTGGATATCTCTCGTCAACCGAGTCTGAACACAAAATTCAGAGTTTCTTTTGAATCCGTAATAGGACTCGGCGAAGCACTCTTTTTCGCACCTTCAAGCCTTTTAGGCAAGGAGGTAGAACGCAGAAATTCGAACCTTTTCAGACTCGGAACCGTTCGGCAACCTTAGACGTTCCTCAAACGCTACAGGTTCCCGATCTTCGTATTCCGAGTCGAATCGATTCGCGAATTCCATTCGCATTAAGTGGAGGTGGACGGACTTGAACCGACGACCCTCTGCTTGCAAAGCAGATGCTCTCCCAACTGAGCTACACCCCCTGGCAAGGCCTTAGGCTATAGGCTTTGGGCTTTCGACGGAAGAACCTGTGTCGAAAGCCGAAAGTCTAATCCGAAAGACTTCGTTTAGTGGGCGTGCCAGAACTCGAATCTGGGACCTCGTCGTTATCAGCGACGCGCTCTAACCAACTGAGCTACACGCCCGTTCGCTTGCCGCCGAAGCGGAAGCCAAGTGAGGCACGAAGTTTACGGAAAGTCTAATCCGTGTCAACGGTTCCTCAATAGTCGGCAAAACGATCCTCCAACCTTGCTGAAAGCTGGCTGGAAAACTCACCAAACCGACGCGACAACTTCCGTTCTCAAACAACAATCGCGTTTCAGCCGCACGCCTTCTCGCCTCTCGATTCGACCTGATATCGCATCGCCCAATGGCTGTAGATTTGCCTATCGTCAAAAGCAGCACCCGCGCTTGCAAAAATCGACGTTTTCATGGGCGGAAAGGTTCGTCAAAATAGGGCTTGCCGCTTAAAACTCACCGCATTCGATTCGAATGCACGCAACCCTCCTTGGAATCGCTTTCATGATGAAGTCGTTGACCCCGATGGATCTCTGTCATCGCTCTCTCGCGGTCTTGCCGCTCGTTCTGTGCTGCTGTCTTCATTCCGCCGTTGCGGCACCTCCGACCGCTAAGACTGCGTTGAGTTTGAAACCTGTTCAGCCGGGTGTGAATTACGAACAAGTCGACGCAGCCGACCTTGAGAGCTGCGAGGTTGTTGACTTGGAGCGGAAGGGCTGGTCCGGCTGGGAAGTTCTCGGTCCGGATGGATCCGTTTTGAGGCGGTTCGCTGATACCAACAAGGACAAGCGGATCGATCTTTGGAGCTATTTCCAGTACGGCATCGAGGTTTATCGCGATATCGATGAAGACGGAAACGGCAAAGCCGATCAGTATCGTTGGCTTGCGACGAGCGGAAGCCGATGGGGAATCGATGAAAACGAAGATGGTCAGATCGATCGCTGGAAGCAGATTTCAGCGGAAGAGGTCACCGCCGAGGTCGTCGCTGCGCTACGGGAGAAAGACGCCGACCGATTCACCCGACTGCTCATCAGTAACGACGAGCTCAAATCGCTCGGTTTGGGATCGACCAAACGGGAGCAGATTGCGGTCAAAGCGAAGCGAGCTGCGGATGACTTTGCCGACCTCGCCAAGCGGCAAACGTCGATCGGTGCGAACGCTCGATGGGTGCAATTTGCGGCCTCCGCGCCAGGTGCCATGCCGGCAGGTGTTGATGGCGCCACACGCGATCTGGTCATTTACGAGAACGCAGTCGCGATGTTCGAACAAGGCGATCGCAGTGGCCAATTGATGGTCGGCACGCTGATCCGTGTCGGCGATGCCTGGCGAATGGTCGACCTGCCATCGGTGGGGAATGGAGATGACACGATCGCCCAGAGCACGGGCAATTTCTTTACTCCTGGTGGCACGGCCATCGATGCCGGAATGGCGTCCTCGCAGATCGAACCACGCACGCAGGAATACGTCGCTGAACTTGAGGAAATCGACGACCTGCTCGCGGCTGCCAAAACGAAAAAAGAGTTCGCCGGACTCCACGATCGACGGGCAGATATCGTCGAGGGTTTGATCGCCGCGGCTCGCTCGGCCGATGAACGAGAAACCTGGGTCCGGCAACTGGTCGACATGCTCAGCGTCGCCGCGCAGACAGGCGAGTACCCAGACGGTTCTCGCCGCTTGCGATCGGTTGCGCGGAAGTTCGGTGGCAACGACGCGGGCCTGAAGTCTTATGCTGATTTTCAAGCGATCGCGACCGAGTACGTGATCCGCCAGACGCCCGATGCCGACTTCGCAAAAGTGCAGGAATGGTACCTCGATTCGCTCACTGGTTTTGTCGATCTGTACCCGTCCACGCCCGAAGCCGCACAGGCTTGGCTGCAGCTCGCGTTGAGCAAAGAGTTTGAAGACAAAGAACGTGAGGCGCTGACGTACTACAAGCGGGTTTCAAGCGCTTTCCCCAACACGGACGCAGGAGAAAAGGCTGCCGGCGCTGTTCGGCGTCTGGAGTCCGTTGGGAAACAGATTGACCTCCGCGGTGAGACCATCGAAGGAAAGGCGTTCCGACTCGCTTCCTTGCGTGGAAAGCCGGTCGTCTTGCATTACTGGGCAACGTGGTGTGAACCCTGCAAGCAGGACATGAAATTGCTGCGGCGATTGCAAGCCAGTTATCAGCGCGCGGGTTTGCAATTGGTCGGCGTCAATGTGGATGTCACGGCCCAGCAAGCCAATGCGTTCTTGAGGCAGAATCAACTGCCATGGACTCAGCTCTACGAACCCGGCGGGTTGGAATCGAGTGGTCTGGCGAAGCAGTTTGGCGTCCAGACTCTGCCAACCATGATGTTGATCGATAAGACGGGAAAAGTGGTGCGTCACAACGTTCGAGCAGCGGAGTTGGAGCAAGAGCTTGACCAACTTTTAAAGTAGCTCCAGCCTCTCAATCCGGCAGTTTGCAGGATTGGGCGGCGAGTCGACGTTGTGTCGGCACCGCCCAACCTTGCGTTGGGTCTTCCCGGCGTTTTGCCGGGACGCCGGGGGGACAGACATGTTTCGCCGAGCGATCGTCGTTTGCTTCCGGCCTTGGACCTGCCATGACGACCCGCAAGGACATGAAGCAGAAGCTGAAGGCTTCCGCTAAGCGACGTGCACGTCGGCTTGCAGCTGCAGATCGGAACCAACGAGAACACCAAGGCCCAGACAACTCCGGAACGAGGAATAACTCCGGTACGAGGAATAACTCCGGAACGAGGAACGAACGGGAAAAGCCCGTTGACGTCGGTCACGCGATCGCCACCACCATCCTGGAATTTGTTCAGCAATCGGGCGTGAAGGCACGAGATGCGACCGTGCTGTCAGCCTTGCGCAGCTGTTACCACGGCACTCTTTGCAGCGAGGAGGAGTCGCGTCAGCTCTCCGAGCGAATTGCGCAGGTCCCCAGCCGCATCGGCGTTGGGCAAACCGCCTTTCGCCGTGAGATCGATCAAATGATCGATCTGGCGAAAGGCCAGCGCGATTCCGGACACGTAAATCCGTTCTTACAGCTCTTGCAGCTGTTAGCCAGATAGTTCACCCGAGCGGAAATAGTCGCCGATCGCTCCGCCAACCGTCGCGTGAGTCGGTTGTTGTGTGGCCATCTCGATCACGTGACCATCGCGATTCCGCGATCGGGCAGAATCCGCTTCCTTCGGCAGGCGGAGAATGCCCAACATGAATCCGCTGCAAACGCGTCACGAAGGCTGCTTACGCAGTTGAAGCCATTCGCTGTGGAACGTGCCCTCCTTGTCCACTCGCTTGTACGTGTGGGCTCCAAAGTAGTCTCGCTGAGCCTGCAGCAAGTTTGCCGGCAATCGACTCATTCGGTAGCCGTCGTAGTAGCACAAAGCCGTGCTGAATGCTGGTACCGGGATGCCCAGGATCGACGCCGCCGCAACGACGGATCGCCATGACTCTTGTGCGTCTTCGATCGCCTTTTCGAAGAATGGATTTAGAAGCAAATTCTCAAGTTTGGGATCTTCATCGAACGCCTCTTTGATGCGATCCAGGAAGACTGCTCGGATGATGCATCCACCCCGCCACAGCAACGCGGAATTGCCGTAGTCCAAATCCCAGTCGTGTTCATCCGAAGCGGCTTGCAGCTGGACGAATCCCTGCGCGTAGCTGACGATTTTCGAAGCATAGAGTGCTTGCCGAACCGCCTCGATGAACTTGACCCGATCACCGACCAACGACTTTGCAAACGCGGTCATTTCCGGGTTCATCGCATCGCTCGGGCCGTCGAGTTTTTCACTCGCGCGGACTCGAGCTTCTTTTTGTGCGGATAGGCCTCGGGCAAAGACGGCTGTCGTTACCAGCGTGCTGGGAACTCCCAGGTCGAGCGCCAGCTGGCTCATCCATTTGCCGGTGCCTTTTGCTCCGGCCACGTCCAGGATCTTGTCAACCAAGAATCCGTCGCCGCCCTGGTCGTCTTTCACGCTAAAGATGTCTCGCGAGATCTCGATGAGGTAGCTTTCTAAGTCACCCTGATTCCACGATTCGAAGACATCGTACAGTTCGTCGTTCGAAAGGCCTCCGAGTTCGTGAAGCAATTGGTACGCTTCGCAGATCAATTGCATGTCGCCGTATTCGATGCCGTTATGCACCATTTTGACGTAGTGCCCGGCGCCTCGCGGACCGACCCATTCGCAACACGGGATGTCTTCGTTGGGGCCGACTTTCGCGGCAATCGCTTGGAACATCTCTTTGACATGAGGCCATGCTTCCTTGCTTCCGCCCGGCATGAGGCTGGGACCCTTCAAAGCACCCTCTTCGCCGCCGGAAACGCCGCAGCCAACGTAGAGCAGCCCCGCGTCTTCGACTTGTTTGGTCCGTCGTTCGGTATCGACGAAATGCGTGTTTCCACCATCAATGATGATGTCACCCGGTTCGCAGAGCGGAATCAATGACTCGATGATTTTGTCGACGGCGGGTCCGGCTTTGACGAGCAGCATCAGTTTGCGAGGCCGCTTGACGGCTTTGACAAAGTCTTCAACGGAATGCGTGCCAACGAAGTTTTTGCCGGCAGCGCGACCAGCAATCAGGTCATCGACTTTCTCCGTCGTGCGGTTATAGACCGCAACTTTGTAGCCGCGGCTTTCGACGTTCAGGGCCAAGTTTTCGCCCATGACCGCCAATCCAATCAGACCAAAATCGCAGTCACCACTCATGTTCGCTTCGTTGTTTTTGAGGTTCGGTTTCGAGGTTTGGGGGAGCGGCGTCAACACCGCCGCTTGCCGGCAGATTTTATGCTTTGCCCGAGCGAGCGGTAGGCGGGCCCGCCTATCGCCCAAGTGATGGCCGATTTGTGCGAGTTCCCAAGACGCCGATTGCGCCGTGTTTGGGGTGGGTTCCGTCGAGAATAGAAACGCATCGACCGCAGAGCGATCAGCGTCAAACCAATTGGACGATTCGGGCGGCGAGAAATACGAGGTAGTACTGCGCGACGTAAACCGCCAAAGGATGGCGGCCGAGCCAATCGAACCCAGGGAATTGGACCGTCGGGAAGCGTTGGCCCAAATAGACGAGCAGCGTGGCCGGTAGGATGAACAGGCACAGCCGATGATTCACGAAATTTGGTTCCAAGGCGTGGATCCAGACGGCTCCGGACGAAAGCCACATTCCGCTGACGAATGCCGGGACCAACCCGTGGCGGCGAAGCATCGCTCCCTGAGCCACAAAAGCAATCACCATCGTCGGCGGATAATCAAAGTAAGATCGCAACGGATCGAAGCGATAAAACGCGATCACCAGCACGAACCAGGGAAAGTGACGACCGGCTGCCACAAAGGCGAGATAGGCCAGCAGCAACGTTCCCAGGATCTCGATGGTTCCGTAATAGGGAAAGAAAAGCATGTTAACGGCGAATGCCGCAGCTAGGATTTGCGCCGGACGATGCCATTCAAATCGCCGATCCTCACGCAGGAAGTAGCCCATCAAAACGCAGAACAGTGGCATCGCCAGGCGAGTGCAAAATCGGATGATCGAATCTTGAATGCTCAGCCCGATCACGATCCCAACGACGTGGTCAACGATCATCAGTGCAATCGCCAGGCCGCGCAGTGAGTCGAGTGTGTGGTTTCGCGGGCCTTTGGCCTGTTCCTCCGATTCTTTGCGATTCGGGGTGGCTTCCTGTTGGGGGGGGGCGGTGTGGGTTCGGCCGGCGCCGTGGCTGTTTCTTCATACCTGGTTCTTTGTCGACACGCTCCGAAGCCGCTAAATAATAGCAATCCTCGCCGATCGCTCCGTGATCTGTTGGGGAGTCTGACCCAACTGCATTCGCTGCGATCTGCGACATCTGGCGAGATCTGCGATAGGTACAGGGTATGACCTCCGAAAACGGAACCAATCAATCGCTTCGCGCTTCTGAATAATTGGAATAATCTGCACGATACGGACTGAATACCATCTGCCCGAATTTTGTTGAGACACCTACTAGGCTCAACTAGACTCAGTGGGTGAACTTGTCGTGCCCGACCTATTTCAGGCAGAGTCTCCCTCTTGCTCTGGTGTTCTTGCCAGCCCAACTTGATCATGAAACTCTCTTTATCTTTTCGGCCATTGCTCGGCCTTGGCCTGATTCTCCTTGCGGCTTTCCTTGCCGGTCCTGCGTCTGCGAACAACGGCGGCGGTGCCGGAGGTGGACAGACGACGACCCTGATCGGTGATCCGATCGCGGGTATCGACGTTGATGCGAAAGGCGTCTTGAGTGTCCGGCAGTTTGATCCTCGATTGGCGAAACAGCGACTGGCGGTAGCTCTGGCCAATCGCGATGCCAATGTGATGCAGCCGAGCAAGCTTCGTATGGTCTCGCTGAATCGTCTGGAAGCTGCGATTGCGGAGCTGTTGGACAACGGGCAGCCGTTGACCGATGAAATCAAGGCACTCGCTGGTTTGACGGGTGTTGAATACGTCTTTTACTACCCCGAAACGAAAGACATCGTGATCGCCGGTCCGGCAGAGGGTTTCTTTGCGGATCCAACCGAGCGATTGATTGGGATGGAGACGGGACAGCCGGTAGTGCTGTTGGAAGACTTGGTGACCGCACTACGTGCGTTTGGTCCGGGTGCACCCAACACTTCGATCATCAGTGTTTCGATCGACCCGACAGCCGACGGCCTCAAACAGATGAACCAATTCCTGGCGTCGGTTCGCGGTCGAGTCCGTCCGAGCGATGCTCGTCGTTTGGCGATGGGACTGAAAGAGAATCTCGGTCTGCAAACGGTTACTTTTAAAGGCATCCCCACCACGACGCACTTCGCTCGTGTCTTGGTCGAAGCCGATTATCGAATGAAGTTGGTTGGCATTGGACTGGAACGTTTGCCGGTTCGAATGCAAAGCTACGTCGAACGAGCCAACCCGAGCGCGGTGGCTGCCAACGCCATGGAGCGATGGTACTTCCAGCCGAATTACGACGGCATTGCCGTCAGTGAAGATGGTTTGGCGATGAAGATCAAAGAGCGTGGCGTTCAGCTGGTCGGCGAAAACGAACGCGTTGCAGGCGGGCAGCGAGTCGCAAGCGGTCGCGTGAATCGTGCCAGCCAAGCTTTCTGCCAGGACTTCACCAAGAAGTTCAACGAGATCGCTGGAAAGGTTCGAATCTACGCCGAGCTGCGTCAGTTGATCGACGTCGCCATCGCAGCAGCGTACATCCAAGAGCAAGACTTCTACGGCCAAGCCGGCTGGGAAATGCCCGTGTTGATGGACGAGTCGAAGTACTCGGTTGAAACCTTTGTGGCACCCACGCAAGTCGAAACGGCGGTGAATGCCATTTGGAAGGGCAGCACTCTGATGACGCCACTGGGAGGCGGTGTTCAGATGCGACCTCGCGTTGCACTCGATAGCGAGCACCTTGTGATCGATCGGGCTGGTGAGAACCAGAAGGCAAAGCAAGCCGCCGGTCCTGCGGACCTCGCTCCTGGCCAGTGGTGGTGGGACTGATCATTGCGGTCTCCCGCATCCCCACTCGCTCACGCATCGGATTTTCGAATCTTAAGATCGTGATGCCTCTCATGAAGGAAAGGCCCTGGTAAACTACCGGGGTCTTTCTCATTCAGGGATGCGGGGTTGTCGTGACGGTTCCTCTAATCGTTGTGCAGGATCAGCACCAGTCATGTCCTTACCTGCCGCAGGAAGTGGCGAGGATGCCGTTGCGTTTGCCTCTGGGTGAATTGACCCCGGAAGCGACCGACGATCTGTTGGCCGGCGGTTTTCGACGCAGCGGTGACTTTTTCTATCGCACGCAATGCCCTCAATGCCACGAGTGTCATCCAACGCGGGTCGATGTCGAGCGGTTCCAATGGACACGATCCCTGCGTCGCGTATTGCAGCGTGGGCGGCGTGATTTGACGTTTCGTTGGGGGCCCGTGCAGGTCGATGATCGACGTGTTGACCTTTACAACATGCATCGGAAGTGTCGGCACCTGGAACTGGATGACCGGCGTATCGACGTGGATGATTACCGCGCGTTTCTGGTGGATTCGCGTTGTCAAACACGCGAGCTCGCCATCCGCTTGGATGGACAATTGATCGCGGTCTCGATCGTGGACATCGGCAAGTCGAGCGTTTCGGCGGTCTACACGTACTTTGATCCCTCCGCTGGGCGTTTTTGTCCTGGAACGCTAGCAATTCTGGAGCAGATTTCATGGGCTCGTACGACGGGACGCCAGTGGGTCTACCTGGGCATGTACGTCGAATTGAATCGCCATTTAAATTACAAGTCGCGATTCGTGCCCCAGGAACGGCTCGAAAAGGGCGAATGGAGGCCCTACGCAGTTCGGTGATGGCCGTCGCTCGCGCCGCGATCGTAACCAAGCTGGGCAAAACGCCGGCCTCAACGAACTTCGGTCTCAACGAACGCCGGCGATGTTCGATTGTTGCGTTTTGAAACGTGCGGGCTGTTGCATTATGCGGCAGTCGGGCGCGGGGCGATGCGGCAGTCGGGCGCGGGTCTTTGCGAATTGGCGGTGGATGCAAACGGAACACCATTTGCAAAGAACAGGCTCCAGGACGATACTCAAGGGCGACTCAGCCGATAGGAAACTTCTCATGCAATTTTCGTTTCGATCGCTTCTTGCGGTGCTAGTTCTTGGCCTTGTCTGCACATTTGCGACCCGCCCGTCGCAGGCGCAGGACGTCTCGTCCCACTTGGCCGGTGGTGAATTTGGTGCCGCACTGCAAACGGCGCTAACACTTCCAACCGATCAGCGAGACGCGATCCTGGCGCAGGTTTCATCCGCTCAAAGCAGCAGTGGCGAAGTTTCGGCAGCGTCCGGAACGCTGACAGGAATCTCCGATTCCTCAACGCTTAATGGCGCAATCAGCGATGCAGGGGCCGGAGGCGGCTCATTCGCGGACTTTCAGTCTTTGATGGATCTGATCCAAACGACGGTGGTGCCCGATACTTGGGAAGCACTGGGCGGACCGAGCACGATGTCGCCTTATCCACAGGGTGTTTATGTCGATGCCGAGGGAACCGTTCGCGAGTGTGAAACGATTGCGTCCAGCGACGCCGTTGCCGAATTGAAATCACTATTGCGTAGCGAGATTGGTGTTGAACCGGCTGCGGCTGCTTGGCGTGACCCATCTGCTATGCGATGCATATCTCTGCGTCGATTGCTCAATGAGTGGACACGGTCGCGTGTGCAAGGCGTGCCGCTGTCCGAATCGATGCAGCACTTGGCCGGTCTGTCTCAAATCCAATACATCTTTCGCGACGGCGATGACTTGATCCTGGCTGGCCCGGTCGGTGGCGTCGAGTCCGACAACGGCTGGTATCGCGACCGCGAGACGGGTTTGAATCCGCTGCGTTTGGATTTCTTTGTCACCACACTCGCTTCGGCGATGCAGCGACAGCCATTCGGTTGCACAATCGATCCGACCCGAGAAGGACTTCAGCGTGCTGCCAAGGTCGCAACGGGTGTTCAGACGGACCAAATCCCCATTGGCAAAGCCGCCGAGAAAATGGTCGATGCCCTCGGCATGCAACGCGTAGAAGTGTTTGGCACCGCAGGCGATACGGCAATCGGTTACTTGATGGTGGAAGCCGATCGGCACATGAAACAGCTGGCATTGGGGATTGAGCCTATGCCTCGTGGCGCGAAGAATTATCTCGACATGGTCGATGCGAGTATCGCACAAGGATCGCCGAGCGAACTGTTGTTGCGATTGTGGTTTACCTCCGCTCCACGTGCGGTTCGCGCAGACATCGACCGCACGGTCATTGAACTTGCCGGCACGCCGATTCGCTTGAGCGGTCAAAACGAACGAGCCGTCGCGAGCGGTCAGCGTGGCAACATCACTCGTGATCCACGCAGCGAAGCATTTGTTGCTGACTTCAACAAGAATTGGAACGCGATTCGCGCTGAGTATCCAATCTACGCATCTTTGGAATCGGTTTACCGTGCAGCGTCCATTTCGCAGCTCCTGCATCGTTTTGCAGATCAGCCTGAGCAGCGTGCGTTGTTGGAATCGTTGGCTGCTTCCCCCAGCCGGTCGTCATACGTTTTGCCAACACCACGGCAAGTGGAGACGATCGCTGTCTTGCACACCGTGCGGCATCAACGAAAGATTCATAACGTGTTGATGGCCAGCGGTGGCGTTGCTGTTGATCCTGCTCAAACGCTCGTGAGCGTCAGCGATTACCCGTCGCTAGACAGCCTCGGAAAACCGTCAGCCAGCCAGCCTGTGTTGCAACAGCGTTGGTGGTGGGACGCCAAGTAACCGTTGGCGTTTACGTGCGTGTGTCGGTCACGCTCCGCATGACTAAAAAAGAAAACTTCGTCATGTAGGTCGTGCTTCGCATGACGAATCTTGATGCGCATGACGAAATCAGAAGCTTCGTCATGCAGGGCATGACCTACGATCACCAACGTAGTCCGAAACGTTCTCCGCCGGTCTCTCGGTCGTTGCCGCCTTTCAGCGGGCCTGACCGACTCGATTTAACGGCCGGCTCGCGAGGTGGTTCGTCGACGTCCGCTTCGGAATCCTTCTTCGCCGTTTCGTCGACCGGCGGCTGCTGGGCGGCTTTGATGGAAAGTCCAATCTTCTGCGTCTCACGGTCGAACGAAAGAACTTTGACTTCGACCGACTGACCTTCACTCACAAATGCATCGACTTTTGACACGCGATGGTGCGCGAGTTCGCTGATGTGGACGAGCCCTTCAACACCGGCAGCCAGTTTGACGAAACAGCCAAAATTGGCGATTCGGCTAACCGTGCCCGTATGCATCGTCCCGACACCGAAGTCTTGTTCGGCGGTATCCCAGGGATTGTCGAGTAGGTCGCGATAGGACAGCGAAATTTTGCCTGTCTCTTTGTCAACACGGTCAATTTTGACTTTGACCTTTTGTCCCTCTTCCAAGACTTCGTTGGGATGTTTGACACGGTCCCAACTCAGTTTGCTGATATGGATCAACCCATCTAGGCCGCCGAGGTCAACGAAGGCACCAAAATCTTTCAGGCTTCGGACGGTCCCTTCCATGAGGTCGCCGACTTCTATTTTCTCAAGCTGCTCCTTGCGTTTTTCCTCTCGCTCGCGTTCGTGAACCGCCCGACGACTGAGGACGAGGTTTCCGCGACGTTCGCTCGCTTCGGTGATCACGCAAAGAAACTTCTGCCCAACAAACTCCGATGTGTCTTCAACGCGGTACTCACTGATTTGACTGATCGGGATGAATCCCTTCACGCCGCCGACTTTGCATTCCAGTCCACCGGTGTTGCTTCCGGTGACCGTTGCATCCACAACGGTGCCTTCTTCCAGGTCTTCCCAATCGTTGACTTCGATCGCTCCGCCGGGCAAGCTCAAAGCGTAGAGTCCGTCCTCGCCACTAATCCCGCGAACGATAACTTCCACGGAAGATCCGACGGCCGGTTCTTCTTTGAATTGGACGAACGGAATCACGCCTTCATCAGGGCCACCGAGGGCGACAAAAACGTTGTCCTCGTGAATCTTGATTACTTGAGCATGAACACGAGCGCCTTCAGCGAGCGGTTCGGCTCTTTCCGCCATGCCTGCCGATCCGGTCAGCATCGAATCGACGTCAGCGGCCAACAGCTCGGCATCAAGTTCGGCCTGTAAGTCGCTGCTGAGCCCTTGCCGCAGATTCGGTAGGGCAACGCGAGCTCTTCGCGGTGACTTGGATGGTACCTGTGGTTTCGCGTCTTTACTTCCGCCTTCCGGGGTAGCATCTGTCGAGTCAGAAGCCGATTCGGCTTTGCCGCCGGTTGGCTTGTTCTTCTTTTTTGGCTTCCCAGACGGCTTCCCAGATTGGGGTTTTCCACCGGCACCAAGGGCCGCCGTATCAACTGCCGGTGATGCTGGTTTGCTAACACCCAATCCACGTGCAGCCAGAGGGCCGCCACCGCGTGCCAATTTGCTCAACGGGCCGGTTGGTTTTGCATCGGTCTCTGCTGCCGGTTGGCTTTCGCCGGTCGCCGATGTGACGCTCTCAATAGGTTCCGCAGCAGTCGCGGCCTCGCTTACCGATTCACTGGGAGCCGATTCGCTGGGTGCCACATCACTGGATGCCACATCACTGGGGGTCGGGTTCGGGGTGGACTGATTTTCAACGTCCTTGTTGGACTCAGCATTGGCTGATTCCGGAGTCTCGCCGTTACTCATCAAAATCGAATGGGAAAAAGAGAGGGTTGGATACAAATTAGGAGAGTCACTGAACGTGATTGGGGGAGACGACAGACCCCGTAGTGTGGCGTCCTGTCATCCGTCCATTGGGCGATCGTGAGGCGGCAAGGTTCGCTGACCGTCGATTGATCGAGCCCAACAGTCTAGCAATCGAGGTACAGGATCGGTAGTCTCGCGGCTTTCCCATTCACCTGAACTTCTGACGGATCCACGGAGAATTGAGTGCCTCAGCTGGACGAATTCGCGAGCTCGGAGATCATTAGGCTGCCTGCCGGCATCTTGGAGTTGATCGAGCAAGCGCCGCTACCGGACTTGGGTGACAGCCCGCAGGATACCGCCGTTGCCGCTCGGATCGATTCTTTGGCAGCGCCGGACTTTGGCGAACTCTCGGCTCGTGCACGAGCGCTTTGCGAAAGCGGGCTGTGGCTGCTCGCTGGCGACCTCGATCGCAGCCATACGATCAGTCAAAGCATCGACACCGCCGAAGGCAGTTTCTGGCATGGGATCATGCACCGGCGGGAAGGCGATTTCGGAAACGCGAAATACTGGTTCCGGCGAGTCGGTCAACATTCCGTCTTCGACACGCTGGCAGTGCATTCCGATGGCGTATATGACGATCCATTCCAATTTGTTGATCGGTGCAGTCGTGCAGTCAATGGAAAGTCGAATGCGCGAGAGGACTGCAAGCGAGCCCAATGGCTGGAATGGCAAGCATTGATGCTGCATTGCCTACGTCTATAAACGCTCGCGTTTTCCTCGACTCCTTCGTGCACTCTGGATTTGAATCCGCCCCGCCCGCGGGAGCACGCCGCGTGATTAGGATCCGTTGAAGACTTTTAGTTGGGGTGGGTTCAACCAGCGTTTGATTCGTTCAACTTCGTGACGTTGTTCTTTTGCTGATTGACCGCCCTGGCTGGTAATCATCACGATGGTGTCCGCGGGAGAAGCCTGCTCGACAGCCCACTCGACACCGCGTCGCTGGTTGGCCACCAAGCGAAATGCGGCGCACTTTTGCACGCCATCCAAAATGTAGTGTGAGCGTTGCAAGAACTTTGACTGCGATTCGGTGCGTGCGGTCACGACGACTTGGTCGGCGTACTTTTCGAGTAGTCGACCGTATTGAGCGAGCGTCTCGTCAGACATTGTTTCATCGATCGATAAGATGCACCACAGTTGCCCCCGACCCGCGGACTTCATCGCGCGACAATCTCGCAGTGAGGCCGTGACACGTTCGGGAGTTCCGCCGGCATCAACCACAACGGTTGCACGCTCCATGTCCGACAAACGCTGACCGCGTCCCGGAATTTCTCGCAACGTTCCCAAACGCTCCGCAATGTCTTCTAGCGGAACAGCGATCAGTAGCCCCACCATGGCCGCCGCCGCATGATTAGCCGCCATCGATTCACCACACAGCGTGGTCTCCATCGCGGCGGTTGTATTTTGGTGATTCAGTAACAGGGTGCTGATGCCACCGGACTGCTGCACAAGACGGACGGCCAGATCACTGCCGCGTGTGCTTCCATAGGTCAGAAGGTTGCATTCGTTTTCGCGGATTGCACGAGTCGCGCGCGTGTCATCGCCGGGCGCGATGACGACACCGTCCGACGTAACACGATCCAAAAGGCACTGAAGTCCTGAAGGACCAAAGTCACTCGAGCAATTTGCCGAACCGGCTACAACCAAGATGTCAAACTGCACCGAGTCATACCGGCCGTGTCTTGCTTGTTCTTCATTCAATTCGATGATCGCCGCGCGGCTGCCGGCATCGACCGAATCGCTTAAATGCTCAATCAATGGAGCCCCAACGGCCAGACGCTTATCGCCAGTCGACTGCACAACTCCATCGCTATCACCCAGGTCGCAGACGTACGCTGTTCGAATCCCCGACGCGCGAAGCAACGACGAGATCAAGAGCGTCGTACTGGTCTTTCCAGCCGAACCCATGACACCGACCGTCAAGAGCTTTCGATCGGGCGATTCCAACTGTCGAGCGCGGATTTCCGCGATCGCCAGCTCGACATCTCCGACAACGCATTGCGGTAGCGGGCACGGTAACAACTGTTCGGTCAATATTCCCGCTGCGCCGCGTGCCAATGCGTCGGCAACTAAGCGGTTCGGGCAGTCTTCACCAATCCGGTAAACGACCAATTGACCAGCCGCGCAGTCTGTTCCGCGATTCGCGATTTCGTCAAAGATCAGATCGGGTCCGCCAACGATTCTTGCGGTAGGAATCAGCTCGCGAAGCGATGCCTGAGTTCCCCCGCATGATGGGGCTTTCGAACTCGGCGAATCCGTTGGCGGCGAGTCCTCATGAGCCTTAGGAAAGACAGAGAGTGGCTCGAAGGATTGAGAACAATCGAATCCGTGACGCATGATGGCCTCCTTGCTCATCGCCTGGATAGATGCAGACGCACCCAAGTTTCACAGCAGTTCCACCGCTGCCGGTCCGACGCTCCTTGCCCGACCGTGGGTGAATTGTTCCCATCAGACCCGAAAGGTCAAGAGGAAACTTCGCCATCACTTCTCAGGAACCGTCCCACATGTCTCTCCGACCCCGAGAACTCTGTCTTGAAGGTCGTTCCGTCAAACGCTTTACCGTTTGATATCAATTCCGGCGTCACGCAGCATCAATTGCAAATCTTGCCAGGCCGCTTTCTTTGCAGCAGGGTTTCGCAGTAAGTAAGCCGGGTGATACGTCACAAGCACTTTGCTGTCGTGGTACTGATGAAACGTGCCACGAAGTCGCCCAACCGACAAGCGACTTTGAAGCAACTCTTGGGCACTGACCGACCCGAGGCAAACGATGTATTCCGGCCGAAGGATGTTGAACTGCGATTGGTAGTACGGGCGACAGTTGGCAAGTTCGTCGGGTTCGGGGTTTCGGTTCCCTGGCGGCCGACACTTGACAGTATTGAAGATGTAGACCTGTTCGCGTTTGAGCGTGCAGGCTTCGATCATCTTCGTTAGCAACTGACCGGCGCGACCAACAAAGGGTCGGCCGGTTCGGTCCTCGTCGGCGCCGGGGCCCTCACCGAAAAAGACGAATCGAGGCGACGACGCGCCTTCACCAAAAACCGTTGTCTTGCGACACGAAGACAACGTTTCGCAACGCGTGCATTCGGCAACCTCTAGCTGAAGTTGTTGCAGAGCCGATGAGCGATCGTCTGATGAAAGTGATGCGCCGGGATACGATTCTTTTGAAACCTCCACCGAAGCGACAGATGCGAGACGGTTGGCAGGACGAACGGAGGGAGGCCGGTTGCGTGGTTCCTCGGATCGGGATGTCGTCGACGGCGGACCGGCAGGAACGGTGGGAGAAGCGGGCGGTGCGGACGAGAGGTCGGGCGAAGACGCGGGAAGCTCCTCAACGGCGCCGACGATTTCAGCGCTTAACTTGGCAACCGATTCAGGCTGTGGCTTTGGCAGCCACCTGATGCCAATCCGTTGCAGGTGGGCGGCCAGCGCACCGACTTCTTCTTGAATCTGTTCTGCTTCCATCTGTGCTCGGCTCGTGATTCAACTGCACACCAATCCGCCGGGAGTGTACCACAGACTGGATTCATTTTTCCTTGCTTCTTCCGATCGCGGTAGCGACGTTGAGCCGCCGCCTCGCGCCGCCGCGGGGCCTAACGAATTTCCGATAAACCGACTATTCTGATCGATCGCCCAATCACGCCCCACCTCATCAGGTCACTTAACCGATGCCCGTTCCTCAAGTTGCCATCGTCGGTCGACCGAATGTGGGCAAGAGCAGTCTTTTCAATTGGCTGGCCCGTCGTCGTCTTGCCATCGTCGATGATTATGCGGGTGTTACACGCGACCGTATGACGACGCTTATCGAATCCAACGATCGATACTTCGAATTGGTCGATACCGGTGGAATGGGGATCGTTGACGAAGACGATCTAACGGAAGACGTGCGGCGACAGATTGAACTGGCTATTCAGTCAGCTGACGTGATCGTTTTGGTGGTGGATGTTCAAACGGGCCTGATGCCACTCGATGAAGATGTTGTCGAGCGTTTGCGTGGTTTGCAGCGTCCGGTGATCTTGGTTGTCAATAAAGCCGACCAGCCGCACTTTGACACGCAAGCAGAAGAATTTCACAAACTCGGGCGTGGCCACTTGCTCTGCGTCAGTACAACGCAGAATCGAAACCGTGACGAACTACTGGAACTGATCGTTGATCGTCTGCCGGATAAAGACGAGGAGACGGTCGAAGCACCGCGGATGAAATTGGCGATCGTCGGTCGCCGAAACGTCGGAAAGAGTACCTTCGTCAATACATTGGCTGAATCCGAACGGATGATCGTCAGCGAAGTGCCTGGAACGACGCGTGACAGTGTCGACGTGCAGTTCACGCTGGATGGACAGACTTTTATCGCGATCGACACGCCCGGTTTGCGGAAGCGAAAAAGCCAGAAAACGGACCTGGAATTTTATGGCACGCATCGCGCCCAACGGAGTGTCCGCCGAGCTGATGTTGTGCTGATGTTCTTTGACGCAACCGAAACGGTCAGCAAGGTCGACAAGCAGTTGATCGGCTACGTGATGGAACACTTCAAGCCGTGTATCTTTGTGATCAACAAATGGGACCAGATGTACGGGGAGGTCACAACGGATCGATGGGTGCGTTACCTGCGTGCTCAATTCCCCACGCTCGCTTACGCCCCCATCGCGTTTATCACCGGTCAAACGGGAAAGAACGTCAAGGCGCTCTTGAATCACGCGACCATGCTCTTCAAGCAGTCTCGTGAGCGGATTTCCACGGGCGTATTAAATCGTGTGCTGCGAGCTGCGATCGAAGCCCATCAGCCACCGCTGTTTCAGAACCGTCGCCCAAAGATCTACTACGCGACGCAAGTGGCCACGCAGCCGCCGACGATTGTTTTGATATGCAGCGATCCGCGGGCGTTTAGCAACGACTACCGCCGCTACCTGCTGGGCGTCCTACGTGACCATCTGCGATTCGGCGAAGTGCCGATCAAGATGTATCTCCACAAACGCCATCGCAACGATGAGATCCCATCCGACGCCATCTAGCAATGTGCGTCCATCAATCTATGAAAAAAGCGTCCTGGGGGACACAAGGTGTGAATGCCCCAATCACACGCCCCCAGAACGCCATAGATGTACGTTAATCAGATCTTTGGAGAAGACGACCTTGAAAATCTCCAACGGGCAAAATCCTAGGATGGACAATGAACTCCGTACAGAGGGATGCAGCACCATCCAGCGATCTTGCGATGCTCGAGACAAAGACGATTCAAAGTGGCATGTCGTTTGACGAGGATGTCACGGTCTTTTTAAAAGGACCTCAAGCAAACCGACGAATCGCAACTCGACCTCAGTGAAACTACCATGCCAACTGAAGCGTTGGTGGTACGCACGCGCGGCTGGCTTGCCGCGCATCGACCCGGGTGGCTTGGCTGCTTTACGGCTTCTTCATAAAGCAGTGATCACATCACAGCACGATCTTTCTCGCACACCGCGGCAGATGACTTCTCCGTTCACGCTGTCCGGTCGCCCCTCGCTAAGACGGTACCGCCTCACGTGATGCACTACCGATGCGTCGAAACGGAAAGCGTGAAAGAATGTTCACAAGTCGGCTGCCAGATCGAATGTAGTGAACGGCGCAGTGAACGGAAAATACGGGGTTGAAACGGTAAATTGGGCAGAGTATGGTACTGCCATCTTGAGGCGTGTTTGAGACGCCTTTCGCCGCTTCACAGGGCCCATCTTTCAACTGCAAACGTCTTCCTCGCGACTCGGTTTTTCACTCCGCCACACGTGTCGCGCCCGAAATTGATACAATGAGCTTGTGCCAGCG
The DNA here is from genome assembly GCA_039179795.1 of Planctomycetota bacterium. Classification (GTDB taxonomy): domain Bacteria; phylum Planctomycetota; class Planctomycetia; order Pirellulales; family Pirellulaceae; genus Rubripirellula. Next base: position 22,163 of record JBCDEM010000022.1, read on the forward strand.
GGGTTGTGTGTCATTGCTTTGCCCCAGCGATGTCGCCTCCCTGCTGGCACTCTTTGTTTGCTCTCAGGCCCATTGCGATGGCCCTTTCTGAGTCAGTTCGCCGCAAGAAAAAAATCTTTTTTTCTTTTCTCATTCGCATCGAATCGTCGGTTCGGATCCCACTTTCGGCGCTTTGAACTTCTGGTTTTGGATCGATCTTTCTAGGCCGAACGCTTTATCTCCGTTGGCTGCAACTCATTCAGTCTTGGGCGCGGTGTCGGGCTCCAGGTCACGTTTCGTGGATCAAACGCGAATTGGATGAAGCCGACCAGCAAGGCTACATTCATAAAAAGAAACGACGAAGCTGTGCGGGCGATTCGAGGAATCAGTCCGCGTGGCGGAGCGAACAGTCCCGCCACGGCCAGTGAGTAGGCGGCGATCTGAATCCAAAGAAACGCTTCGTATCCTTCGGCCGCCATCAACGCGAAATTGCTGAAGAACAACGCGATCAGCAAGAATGGGCAGGCCCATCGCATCAATTTGTGTGATGCGAATGCGAACGCGTGCCTTCGATGACGCCAAAGAAGCAAGTCTTTCAAAACGGGAAGACACTGAAACGCACCCGATCCAATGCGACAACGGCGATTGAATTCCGTGCGGATGCCTCCCATGTTAGTCACGTATGCACGTGCTGTTTCATCAAAAACGAATCGGCACCCGTGATTCAGGTGGACCAACATTGGAATCACCAGATCGTCGTTGATGATGGGGCGTTTAGGATGCACAAACATGGATCGGCGAACCGCGTAGATCGCGCCACTGGCACCAAGCATGATGCCGAGTTCCGCTTCGCTTTGACGTACCTTCATCTCACTTCGCCAATAGAGTGACTCAGCAGGTCGGCCATGCTCATCGACCATCGACACCTTACCAGTGACGAGGCCGACGGTTGGATCGCGAAAGTGATTGGCCAGACGGTATAACGCCTGCGAATCGAATCGGTTGGATGCATCGGTAAAGACGACCACTTCGCTGTCGATGTAGGCGATTGCACTGGTTAGCGTCGCGACTTTTCCTCGTCGGTGTCGATAAGCAATCGTCCGAGTATTGGGCAGTTGCATCCGTTTGACAACTTGAACCGTTTCATCGGTGCTTCCATCGGAAGCCACGAGGATCTGCAATCGTTCAAACGGGTAATCGCATTGCAAAATGTTCTCGATTCGATCCGCGATATGGTCCTCGGCGTTATGTGCTGCGATCAAGACGGTCACCAGCGGCAACGCTTCGTGCGTCATGTGATGATCGGGAACGAGCGCACCCTGATCCGTCGCGTTTCGCCGTTGCCAACACGCCATTACGCAGACCAGCAGCGGGTAACCAGCGTAGGTGTAGATCACACCAAGTAATGACGCCCAAAAAAACAGCATCAAGGATACATGCACGCTAAGCCTCCTTGCTTATGCGCTAACGGTCACGAGAGATGGGTCAATGAATCGGTAACGTCATCCGATGTTGGGCGAATCCGTTTCCCGTTCCTTCACGTGGGGAGACACTCCTTGTGAGCGGCCACGTCATCGAGCAGTTCGGCGAGTTGATGTGTCTGCGAAACTCGTGAGAAACCGGTGTCGATCTTTCGATGCCCCGAATCCAGATGCTGCAACTGATTGCCAGCAGGCACATACGCCATCAACCATTGCCGAATGTCATCGACTTCGTTGGGATGGAAATGGCTTGTGTAGCCGTTCTCTCGCAGCAACTGCTTGGTTTCACCTTCTGGGCAAACTGCCAAGATCGGCTTTGACAGCGCCATGTATTCGAACAGTTTTGCGGGTACCACGCGCTCGGCACCCTCCTCATTGGCCAAGAGTAAAAGTAATGCATCGGCTGAGGATGCGATGTCCAACGCTTGCCGGTGCGGCATGTAGTCGTGGCATTGCACGCGAATGGAAGTGCTTTCTAGCTGCTGCACGATGGCGTGTTGCTGTGGTGTTTGTCTTCCTACCAGCATTAAATCGACGCGGTTGGCAACATGCGGCGCGATTTCTGCGAGGCTACGCAGGGCGGTGGCCAACGGTTGAATATCGGTGAGTCTCCAAAGTGTCCCCGTGTAGACGATTCTCAAACGATCACTTGTGGTTGGATGTCGTGAACTGCGAGGGAGATCGTTCGGGTCAAAGCCATTGTAAATACATCGAGTCATGGGCTCGGCACCGCATGATTCGGAAAGCGATGACAGTTCCTCAGCACTCGCTTTCGTTGTTGTGACAACCGCGTCCGCACTTCGCAACACAGCAGATAACATCCGAAGTTGCCGACGATACGAACGCTTGTTTAGCGAGTAATTGTCGAGATGTTGTGACGCTAATAGCCATTCATCTCGAAAGTCAACAATTAATGGCAAACCAAAACGTTGCTTTAAATCTCGGCCTAACAAGAATGACGAAAACGGTGGGCCTGTCGCATAGATGGCGTCGTAGTGCCCGTCGCCCATCAGTTCGCGGGCAGCCATGCGCTTGGCACTGGGGTTCCAAAGCACCTGAGGATCCGGTTGCAAAACCTGCATCGCAATTTTCCGGACGAAGCTGCGTAGACCGCTTCGGCCCGATCCTTCACCCGAGTTCTTCAGGGTCGATTTCAGTCGGTAGTTCGGTTCGAGTGTTTTGGCACGGAGGATCCGTGTTGACGCCGATGAAATCTCCGCCATCAGATCTTGGTCTTGTACCGGTACCGAAGGGTTCGCCGCTGTTAGGACGGTCGGTCGCCAACCAAATTGTGGAAGGTACTTGACGAACTTGACACTGCGCTGAACGCCACCTCCACCGGTCGGCGGAAACGCATAACTGATCATCAACACGCGACGGGTCGAACTCGCGTGCGTGTGCTCGGATTCGTGTGTCGAAACCGATTGTGCCTTTGAACGTGAATTCGCAAAGCGAGATGACGGTGCTGGGATTCGCGCTGTACGGTTCATCTGATCGCCTCCGCCCAGCTTGGACCAGCAGTCGGTGCGCCCGAAATTTGCGACCCAGGAATCTGCGACCCAGTAATTTGCGATTCCGTCATGGATGGCACTGCGAGGGGCGTCGGCAAAGCGCGATCGCGGTGCGTTGGTAAATCCTGCAGGAGCAGTTGCTCCATCTGGTCGGCCGCCCTGTCGAGACCCTGCGGAACGAAACGACGTTTGATTGCCTTTTTAGCCGCTGCGTTTTCGATCTGGTGAATAACCGATTCAACGAGTTGCTGAATGTTGCCATCACCAACGAGTGCGTCGATTCCGGTGGTCGCAATTTCTGAGACGCCCCCTACGTCCGTCGCCGCGAACGGAACGTTGCAAGCCAGAGACTCCAGCAAGACATTCGGAACTCCCTCGCTGTGACTGGTCAGAACCGTTAGGTCGGATGACTGGTACCGGAGTGCCAAATCGGACTGCGAAATCGAAGGCCGGATTTCCACGGTTTCCCGCAATCCAAGCGACTGTCGTAGCGAGAGGAGTTCTGACCGCATGGACCCGTCCCCGAACATTTGTACGCGAAGTCGATCACCCCATCGGCGATGCCATTCTTTCGCTGCGTACAACAACATTGCCGGGTTCTTGACCGGCTCCAGGCGACCTGCCCACGTCAGCACGATGCTGTCTGTCGATAAACCGGTGACTCGTCTTGCCGCTGTTCGATCCGTGGGGAAAAAGAGATCTTGCCGAACGCCGCGCCTCACCAAGTGGACGCGATCGGCGGAGGCACCCAAGGCAACGGCTCGATGTTGCAAGTCCCTGCTGACGACGATGATCCGGTCGGCTTGGCGTAACACACGCGTGATCGCTTTCCGGCGCAATGAAACGGATGGCAAGCGAAGCAAGTCGCTACCACCACTGATAACGAGACCCGGGACGCCGAAAAAATTAGCCGCACGCAATGCCGCTTCTCCGTCCGGATGCAACCAATATCCCATCACTGCATCGGGACGGAATCCTTCCGATTTCAGTTTGCAAAGCGCAGGTCTTATCGATCGCCAATAGAACGACCCGTAGTGGTGACGCAAGACTTTGGGGGGATACAGAAAGGTCGGATGAATCGTCCCCTCGATGTCTTCGCCGAGATGGTTCCACAAGGCAGCACGCGTTGACTGCGTCCATGGGATCGGCGCAATCACTCGAACTTGATGACGCGATCGAAGTGACTGAACCATGGCACTGTTGAACGCACCTTGCCGCGGGCGATTCGGCGTTGGGTACGTCGAGGTGATCAGTAACAGATTCATGCTTCCGTGCGTCTGGTTGTAGGTCAATAATTGAGAGCTTCGATGAGCTATCGCTGCGTTAGTTCCGTGATGACTGGCCGGTGGTCACCACCGAAGTCAGCACCGACGCGTGAGCTCAACACATTCCAATGATCGCTCACCAACAGATGGTCGATTCGCACACCGTGGTACCGAGTGAACTTGGTGTATCCGAGACCACGACCTGACATATCCTGGGCGTTGCTCCATTCGGACCAGTAGTCACGGTAATACGCGCTCTCCGCAGGGATGTTGAAGTCGCCACCAATGATCAGGGGGCCAGAAACGGTTTCTGCAAACTGATGAACGTCCCCGGCAATCTTTCGGTACGTCTGTCCCATCTCCGTAATCGCGGTTCCCATTTCGGGGTCAAAGCTGCGAGCCTTCTGCAGCGCCGGACGGAATGTCGGAAGGTGAAGGCAGATCAACTGCACAGTTTCTTCCGCTTTCGTTTCGTCGATCGCATGAGATGGTTCAACTGCGCTATCGGTATCTGCCTGTTGCAAGTTCGATTGGTTGAGACTCGGTTTTAAATCCAATGTGCAGATGATCGCAGCCGATACTTCGTAATTCTCACGTGGTTGGCGAGCGATGACGGTTGTCTCTCCAAGTTCCCAAATGCTTCCGATCGCCATGTTGTACTCTTGCTTGTGATGCCAACCGAGCTCGGCAAAAAGCGGCATGGAAAGGGATGTGGGACATTCCTGTAACAACAACACGTGGATGTCTTTTTCTCGCACAAAACGAACGATTTCGTCTCGCCAAATCTGCCCGCCACCCAAGTTGCATGTCATGACGCGAATGATCGGTTCTTTACGATTGGGCTCCGAAGGCACTGAGAATTGGAACCCAAGAATGGGGAATGCGATCACCCAAGCGTGAATGAGATACAGCGGCGTCCATCGAAATGAAAACAGCATTGTCAACGGAACAAGCAACGCCATGGGAACAGCCGTAACCCACCTGGGAGAGAACAAAAACAACGTGACCAGCCAATTGGAACCCTGGTCAAAGTGAATGAAGATCCATCCGATCAGCAGAACCGCCAGGTAGATGAATGCGGAGACGACCAGAAATCGTTTCATCGAGTTCTCGCCTCCATTACGCGCTAAGTGCAGCAGGTTTTTGGGATGGTTCGTAACCGACCACAACTCGCCGCTTGCCCGCCTTTGTAAGAGGGATCGAGTCAACATGCTGAATGCTGAAGCCGAGATTCGATCGACAGAGACCTAACTCGATTTTTTCATTCAGGCGTTTGAGTTTCGTATCATTCCAGGTCGCATTAACAACCAGTTTGATCAACAGACGATTCGGTTGAGGCTGGGTCACTTGATACTGCTCAATCGCCGGAAAGTCCTTCATCAGATGTGGGAAGAATTCACCCGGGATTTGGCGGCCGTTCGGGGCAATCAAAATATCGAGCTGACGTCCAACGACTTCTTTGATAAGCGGTAATCCGCGTCCGCAGGGGCATGGTTCCGCACTCGCGATCCCACGATCACCAATCGCGTACCGAATGAACGGCATGGCATGATTGAAGAGATCCGTGACAACGATGTTGCCTTCTTCTCCCGCTTCAACAGGATGGCCAGCGTCATCAACTATCTCGACGAGTAACAACTCACTCGTCACATGCAACCCTTTATGTTGATCGCACTCTGCCCCGATCAGCGTGAACTCACGCGAACCATACGTTTCAAAAACGGTTGACTCAAACACCCTCTCGATGGTTTGTCTTTGAAACGAATGGAGTTTTTCCGCTCCGACGACGATTGACTTTGGGCGATGGACCGTCAATTTCCGTTCGTCGATGAACTTTGCCCATGCGTAAAGTGGGTTGGTGTAGGCTACCAAGACTCTCGGGCGATAGCGATTCATTCGCGAGACATATGCCTCCATCGCTTCCGGCGACAAGTCAAAACTATTGAGCATGTCGCGACGATGGAGGAAACGCGAGTAGAGCCAGTCTTTGTATTTGGAGCGTCTTGATTTGGCTTTCAAATCGACACCCCAAAGGTGTGTCTGTGATGTGCCCGGATAGGCGCCCGCCCAACTGTATCCGCGATAGGCGGCAGACACTCGGCGGTCATTTGCATCCAAGTCAATCGTTAATTGCAGCGGCTTCCCACTCGATCCACCCGTTGACTTTGCGACCTGTCGAAGCCGCGTTTCCGACGAGCGAATTCGTGTTTGCTGCTGACGCATTGTGTCGCGTGTTGTCACCGGCCACCGTAGCGCGAAATCCTCCAATGAGCGAATCGAATCAGGTTGAAGATTCTCTTGCTTCCACGTTTCGCGGTAATAGGCGGAGTGCTGCTGGCAGTACTGTAGGAGCGCACGGAGATTTTTCAGTTGCCACTGTTTTAACTGCAACGGTGTCCACCATTGCGATGCCTCAAGCTGATTCCCGTATTGAAACGTTTTGCGTCCTTTCCAGCCTCGTTCGAATCCGGGCAAAATGATATGGCGATAGAGTTGCTCGATCATGACGCGGAATCCCCGGTCTGGTAAAGCAACTCGTATTCATGAATCATCCGTTGAATGCCAAATTCCAGCTCGACGCGCTGCCGGCCTTCTAGCCCGTAGCGAGTCGCCATCGTTTCGTCACGCCATAGTTCCAGCATCGCATCTGCTATCGCTTCTGGATCGCGGGCGGGCACGAGCATGCCGGTAAGATCAGGAACGACGACCTCAGGGTTCCCGCCAACGTGCGTAGCGATTACGGGCAAGCCACAAGCCATCGCTTCGAGCAATGTCAAGGAGATTCCTTCGCTCAGCGACGGCAGCACGAACATTGATGCGCCACGTAAGGCCTCACGGATGTTTCGTCGTTGACCTAGAAACTCAATCGATTTAGATAGTCCAAGTTCTCGAGTCAGCGATTCGAGACCAGGGCGCTCGGCACCATCACCGACAATCCTCAGAGAAATCGTTGCTTCTTGGTCTCGTCGCTTTTGATGTGCGATCGCAATCGCTCGAATCAAACACGCAACATCTTTTTCGGCACTCAATCGCGCCACCAATACGGCTGGACCATTTGCCGTTGGCCCGACATAAGGAAACTGATTCAGGTCGATGCCATTGCGTATCGTGCAGGTCCGCTCGGCGGAGATCCCTTCTTTGATCGTTAGTTGCTGGCCGTCATTCGAAACCGAAACGACATGATCGACCCAACGAGAGAGCCAGCGGAACGAAAGGGTTTGACGTTTGGGTGCTTCAAAACGTTGGCCGTGCCGTGTGTGAATCACCATCGGGACTCGCGCCAGGGTCGACGCCGCAACGCCATACAAAAAGCCCGCGGTGTTGTGTGTATGAACAACGTCCGGGGCCATTCGACGAAGTTGGCGCGAAAGAGCTACGACAACATCAGGACGAAAACCGGACGGCTTGCCTAACGCGATCACGGGCAAGCCAAGAGCGTGAATCTGCTTGGCCGCTTCGCCACTTGATTGCAACGAAATGAAGTGCAAATCGTATTGCGACGGATCCGTCCACCGCGCGAACTCGACGAGCAGTTTTTCCATCCCGCCGACATCTGTGCCCAAGGAGATGTGGACAATGCGTCGACGACCGTTCGTTTGGATGGTATTTGTCCATGCGATTGGGTTGGCGCAAGCTGCCGATGCACCATCAACGACGGTGTTTCCATCGGGAACAGGTAGCGGCATCGAGGACGGATCGTACATGGTTTGTCTCAGGCTGCCTCGCGTGAACGAATGACTCGCGCAGGATTGCCCACAACGGTTGCGTCAGCAGGCACGTCGCGTGTGACAACGGCTCGCGCCCCAACGATCGCGCGATCTCCGATTCGTACGCCTTTCAAGATCACCGCGCTGTGTCCTATCCAAACATCGTTTCCCAGCATCACCGGTTGAACTTGATCACGATCAGCCGGGAGATCATCGCGACGTTTCATTGCATCCATCGGATGGCCATCGAAATCGCTGATTCGCACTCCGCCCGCGATCAAGCAGTGATTGCCGATCTCAACCGAGTCCCCGATGGTGATGGCCACATTGTGCCCCACAAAGCAACCGTCGCCGATCTGCAAACGAGGGCGAGACACATAGCGTGAACTGAATTGGATCGATGGCTTGCCTGACAACCGAACGTCGTTTCCAATGCGGAGCTCACCGCGTCCCAAAAGGTACGGCAGTTGTTCCATGGAAAAGCCGCTACCGATTCGCTCGCACTGACTGCGAAAGAGAGGTTCGTACCAAATAAAACGAGTCGCCCAACCGATCGATTCGCGAGCGACAACGTGCAGTCGGTACAACGACGCGAACAAGGGTTTGCCGACACGCCCGACGGGAACGTGCAAGGATAACGCTCGTTTCGCCGTCGATCTCATTCGCTGCGCAAGGACCGAACGGTTTCGTGACACGGAGGAAAAGCTCACGCAGCCGCCCTCCGCTTGGAAGGCCGCGATTCAAGTGCACGCTTTTCATTCCAGGGCGTACGCAAAAGCGTGATCAGTCGGCGCAGCCGACCGAGTGGCTGCATCGCGGGCAGTCCGAAATAAGGTGCTGGCCATGTTGCAATTGACCGAATCAAGATCGGCAACGCCGATCGCGGTGATGTCTCCATCGCGGCCCAACGATATCGAACGTACGATTGCCAAATAGATCTCCATGGCCATCCGATGGCATCATGATGACGCTCGATGACCTCCAGCATTTTGGTACAGTCGTGATGGATATCACTTCTTGAAATCCCATTGGGTTCCAGCACCGCCGTTGCCAAGGGCTGCGACATCAGGTAGATCGAATGGTTGGCCGCCAATCGAAACCACAGATCGCGATCCTCCGCCGGTTCCAGACCGGAAACGAAACGCTGTTCATCAAGAACGGAACGCTTCACCAAAACCATTCCCGTCCAGATCATCGTCGCCAGAAGAAAAGCATTCGGACCGGAGCGTTGCACGACGCGATCAAACCAAGCTCGCTTTCGATTGCGGCTCAACTGACGAATGTCACCGGGGGCGTGTAAAAAGTGACGGCCAGCAATGAGCGCGACCTCCGGGTGCCGATTGATAATCTCAACCTGCTTCAACAGCTTTTCTGATTCCCAGTAGTCGTCGGCATCCAAGAACCCGATCCACTGGCCGTTGGCGTGATCGATGCCCGTGTTTCGCGCGGCAGCAGCATGAGCGTTGTGCTGACGAAGCAGGGTTACCGTCGATCCATATTCCTGCAGAAACGGCTGCAATGATCGATCACTGCCGTCGTCGACCACGATGATCTGACTTGCCGGATACTGCTGATCTAAAATGCTATCAATAGCACGTCGAATCGTATGTTCAGCGTTATAAGCTGGAATAACGACGCTGATCGATGGTGTGGGCATAGCTTCCCTGCGTAACAGTGCACATCCATCATCGACCAATCGAACAACACGAAGTGAGCCAAAGTAGGTCATGCTCCGCATGACGACGGTTCTACAGGTTCGCGATGCATCGAACGCGACCGACATCACTTCTCCTTCAATGGATGAGGTGACGAGTCAGTAGCGCCTAGATGGCCACTAGGGCGGAAGCGCTACGATCGCGGAGCGCTCGGCGACTATTTGACGTACTCGTAGGGCATGCTCCGCATGCGGATCACCGGCTCGGTGCGGAATCGAGATTGCATGGCGTCCACTAGGACGGAAACGCTACGATCGCGGATCGCTCGGCGACTATCGTCACGCCGAGCGTGACCGTTGCGGCACTCCGACGCGGCGGTAGTAGTTGGTGATCTGGTCGATCACGACTTCACGGCTGAAGTTTGCAACGCAATGATCCCGTGCATTCTTCGCCATCGCTTTTCGTTCTTGATGATTCTCGGTCAATCGGATGATCGCTTGCGCCACAGAACCATCGACGCGTTGGTCGACCGCTACTCCACCGTCAGCGATCATCCATTGCATAACGGGATGAGCATGGATGATGCAGGGCAAGCCGCTACCGGTCGCCTCTAGCAGTGCTTGAGGCATCATTTCCTTAAAACTGCCGTGAACGAGCATATCGGCAGCTCGATAAAGTGAGGCCATTCGTTCGAACGGAACACCAACGAGAAAACGCACTCGATCTCCCAGCAATTCCTGTCCGAGCTTTATCATCCCGTCCGTCTCTTCGTTGCCACTCCCGGCAATGATCCACCAAAGAGGAAGGTCGGCTCGCTGATGGAGGACGATGGCAAACTCGCGGATTAATTGGTCGATCCGTTTATGCTTTGGCTTGATCGCGGAAGACACAAGCGCGACAACCGCGTTTTGCGGAATCCTCAATTCCGACCGCCATTCTGGACACTCGCCAGGGTGGAATCGTTCTTCATGAATGAAATTGGGGATCGTGGTCCATGTTTCTTTCCAAACGCCATCCGCCTTGGCTTGTTCGGCGTGCCAAGGTGCTCCATGTTGAACGTAGCTGATACGACGTAGAAACTCCGAAGGCTCTTCCGTACCGTGGTTCAAAATCGTGCGCGTTGAGATCCATCCCAAGCGCAGCGCATGCTGGACCAAGACAGCAACTTGCGGATCCTGAAGGTGTAAGACATCGATTTGGTGTTTGCGCAAGATTTGAATGAGGTTCCAAGCAAACGTTGTTTGTTCGATTCCGTACGTGCTGCCCATTCCCATCCGCCATGCCACCGACTTCGGTAAGCAGGCGAGCATGCGTTTGGCGGGAGATGAGTTTCTTGTCCAGCACGGTATCACTTGCTCAAAAGACTCGCGACTTGGCCCTGCCCCCTTACACAGCAACACCTGCTCGCCTCGGCGTTGAAGTTCGTTGCCGAGATCGGCGGCCCAAGTCTCAATACCACGTTTAACATGCCCCAAGCCAGAAGACGCAACGCACAATCGCAGACCGGTACGAGATGGGTTACGCATCGACTCAGCCAGCCATTCGCAATCGAAGGAAATAGGCCGCTCGTTGCATCCGACGCTTCCAAGACTCATCCGGTGTGACGAGTAAGTCTGGCAATTGACGAGCCAATTCTGCTTGATCGTTCATTTCGCGGATCACCTCCGCTTCATCGAATTCCAGAATCTCGCAGCACGAAAGCTCGTCCGTCCAATAGAACGTTTCGAATTGATGTTTCGGGTTGATCGTCTTCCAAAAGCCCACTTTTGTCACAATCGCGCTCGGCGTGACATGAAGGAGGTGTGGCTTTTGCCGAAATTCTAATTCCTGGTCGTTGATTGAAACCAGCCAACGATGGTGGTAATAGCCGGCCAGTTTTGGGTGTTCGATTCCCGTTGATTGCTCTAGCGCGCGACTCGGGACTTCCACATATCCAGCTTTTGCAATACGCGAGATTTCCGAGCACACCCAGATGGGGTCGCGAACATCCTCGAGTACGTGCGAACAAACCGCAAAGTCAAATTGTTTGTCTTCAAACGGCCAAGGTTTACGGCTGCATAGATCGAACTGAACCCACGTGTTTCGTTGGAATCGTACGCTACGTTGCGTGTCGGATTCACGAAGCAGTTTTCCCTGCTCGTCGAATGGAAGCGCATCGATGATCCAATCCGCTCGCGCGAACGCCGCCATGCCGCCACCGACGTCGATCACCAAATCGTCATCTTTTAGCGAAGCTTCGATCTTTTGAGCGTGAAGACAGTCCATAGATTTCGACTCGGTACCTGTTGTGAGTGGGCGTCGCGGAAGAGTGTGATTTAAAAGTCGCACAGTTGGCGACTCTGATTGTCGCGCCTATCTTCCGACGTCTTTTGAAGAATGACACAGCGACCGTTGATGCCAAGTTCATGCGACGGGTACAAAAAATCATGACGCAGTATGCGCTTCAGTGATGCAGAACGACGCAATCGTCTCCGAATCCAAGCAAGCCACGACTTCGGATGGCCAGGGCTCGGTTCGATGACGATTCCCGGATCGAAGACCCGATAGTCTCGATTGGTCATGGCGAATCGAATGACTGAAGTTACAGATGGCCAATCGGAGTCGTCGAATGCGATCATTCCGCCGACAGCAAGGATGCGGTCAATTCCCAGAAAGTCAGCCATCACGTAGTCAAGCAAATGACTACCGTCGATAAACGCGAATTGAATCTGGTGGCCTGCTGATTCCAAATTGGGAATGGCGGCATGAGAGGGTCGCGGATCAAGCGAGACCCATTCCGCCAATCCAGCGCGTCTCAGGGACGTCATGCCCAGTTCATTCCAATCGCTTGACTGAAACGGATCGATAGCCGTGTGGTGACCGATGCTGTTGTCGCTTAGGGCTTTGGCAATATGAAGTGCCGACACTCCATTGGCCAAGCCAACTTCAAGCGTGCGATGGGGCTTCAAGTAACGCACGACACTGTAAAGGAGTTTTCCTTGCTCAGCCGGGATAAACACGTCCAGCTTGTGTTCTTGTCCCTGTTGATCGCAGAGCGTGCGAGACGCAAAGACTTGTTCCACAAAATCGCAGTTCGGATCGCAGATGCGAAACATGGACTGCGGTGGGCACCACGTGGGTGTCTGCATGGCTGGTGCCGCGATGATCACGCTGCCATCTCCTGAACTTGAACAGCACATGGAACCGAAACAGGACACTCGCGACCATGTGAATGGCCAACCGGAACCGGTCCCAGGGCGATTGCAGCAACCGAACGCCACAACCCGAGATATTGCGTGCTGGAGCAGTAACGGAAACCGACATCGACCGTCATATAGTCGGAAACAAATCCGTTGTTGATGAACTCAAATTCAAAACTCCATCGTTTTGAAGACTGCATCGGTTGATCAACAAAGCGATCGCTCTGGGCAAAAATCATACGGCCGGACGATGAGTGAAAATAAAGATCAATTGCCGGCCGTTGCATGGTCTCTTTCGTTTCGACGGTGACGTGAACGGTAAGTCTCGCACCGTGATCCCAAACGTGCTCGTCTTCGCATCCGTTGATGGAGGTTTTGACGGAGACGTTTGTGGAGTCGTCTCCCACTTCCGAATGGGTGTGAAAGAGGTCCTTCATGTAGGCCTCGATGACTTCATGCAGTTCACCACGCGCCATGACTTTTCCGTCAGACAGCAACATACCGCTGGTGCATAACTGACCGATCGCCGACATGTTGTGGCTGACAAACAGAACTGTTCGACCACCACCGGCTACTTCGCGCATTTTGCCAATGCAGCGCTTTTGAAACTCGGCATCCCCGACCGCAAGGACTTCGTCAATGATTAAGATTTCCGGTTCCAAGTGAGCTGCCACTGAGAACGCCAATCGGACCTGCATACCCGAACTGTAACGTTTGATCGGTGTTTCCAAGAATCGCTCGACGCCAGCGAACTCAACAATCTGGTCGAATTTGCGATCGATCTCGCGTTTGGTCATGCCCAGGATTGTCCCGTTCATGTAAACGTTTTCACGCCCCGTTAACTCAGGATGAAAACCTGTTCCTACCTCCAACAGGCTCGATACACGACCGAACATATCGGCGGAGCCGGAGGTGGGATCCGTGATTCGTGTCAGAATCTTCAGCAGCGTGCTCTTGCCGGCGCCGTTTCGTCCAACGATGCCCACGACTTCGCCAGGATGCACTTCAAACGAAACATCTTGTAGGGCCCAAAGAGTTTCGCGGTTCGTTGGACGTCGACCTCGGCCGGCATTGGTGAGCGATCGAATGTGTTGGTAGTTTTTGATGGGTGCCGCCAGCCAGGACTGCAGAGTGCCAACCAAGGTGTCTGGACGCGCGCGGTGCGCACCGACCTGATAGGCCTTGCTGATTCGGTCGGCAATGATCGCGTGCTCGGTCATGATCCTTGATTCTGGTTTCCGAAAAGTCCTACGTGCGGATGTCGACTTGGGGCTCGTCTTTCCCGCTACGCCACGTCTGCGAATTGACGTTCCTTGTGATTGAAATACAACATGCCGCTGAAAAACAACAGCATCGCACTACAGCTCCCAACGACGATGGTCATCCAGGGCATGCCGACCGAACCCACGAGTCCGCAGCGCATTCCTTCAACGACTGCAACCATCGGATTGATGGAGTACCAAAAACGGTAAGCATCTGGAATCAAGCTGGCGGGATAAACGACGGGAGCCGCGTACATCAGGATTTGGACGACGAAACCCATCGCGTGTTTGACATCGCGAAATTGGATGGCAAACGTCGCGAGCCAAAAGGTCGTACCGGCCGCTGACATCACCATGACAATCATCAGCCAAGGTATCAGCAAGACTCCCAAGTTCGGGACCTTTCCATACCAACTCATCAGCCCGATTAGCACAACTGAGGCTACAGCAAAGTCAATCAGTCGTGCGGCGTTGGACGCCAGCGGCATCAGCAGTCTTGGAAAATACACTTTGCTGAGCATGGGTGAATTCACAATCAAGTTGTTCACGCCGTCCGTGATGGCGTTTGCGTAGTACATCCACGGCACGAGGGCGATAAAGCTAAACAGCGCGTAGGGGACACCATCCGAATCGACATTTGCAAGACGACCAAAAATCACGGTGAACACGATCATCGTGAATAGCGGCTGCAGAATCGCCCAGCCAATTCCGATCGCACTTTGTGCGTACCGAACTTTGATTTCGCGTTGAACAAGGAATCGGAACAGATCTCGATTTCGATACAGTTCGTTCCAGTCGATTCCGGCAAAACCGGAACGCGCGCGGATGCGTGTTCGGATCAAATCAACATCAGCAGGTACTGCTTTCGCTACATCGTCGAGCGAGGGCGCAACGGGAGTGACGACGGGAACCTCCGCCGAATCACGTTGCCAGTGCTGTGAGTTGAGTGTTGTCATTGACGTAAGGGCGATTTTCCGCCATTCAAATCCGGATAAGAATCTTGACGGCGAGATAAAAAACAATGAGCGAGGCAATACTGGTGGCCGTCGCTGTCAGTACGAATCGATTGTTGATCGACCAGCGTTTGTCCTGTTGTCTTTGAACGGTTTCGGTAACGCCTTGGATCGATTGTGCAGCGCCGGCCAGTCCAAGCACCAAATAGGTCGGCGTGATGAATTGACGTGATAGAGCCATCATTCCGCCAGCGTACGCTGTTAATGCCGCGAACAGGAAAACGCGCAAATGAGCGATGTCGTTTGATTCGCGTTTCATAGAAGCGATGCGTCGGATTTCGATGGGAGCATTTCTTAATGCCCACAGACCTAAGCCGGCGGCGAGAAAGCAACCCACAAACGCGGTGCCACCGAAGAAACCAAGCTCGGCAAAGCAGTGGATGAAAGAGTTGTGCGCCACGACTCCCAGTTCTTCCACCAGCAGTCCTTCCCCCAGTCCAAATAAAGGATACTGTCGAAATATGAATAGGCTGTCGGACCAGATCTGGATCCGGGTTTGTCCGGTTCCATCATGGATCGAATTGAAGTCAGACATCCGCGCGGACATAACGACGGTCAGAAGTGGCAGGATGATGAGCGATGCGATTCCGATACGAAGCCCTTTTCGATAGGCGAATACGGCTGGAATTGCGCAAGCCAACGACAGAAATGCACCACGTGAGTGTGTCATCACGAGAACAACAAACAACAACACGGCCGGCACTAGCCAAAGATGCCGTGGCCATCCGATGCGGCGGCGAGTGAGAAAAGCGACACTCAAAATCAATCCTGTCACGAGGATCAATCCGAAGTCGTTTGGATCATTGAAGATGCCGGTACCGCGAATGCGATCCAGCATGCCCGCGTCCTCGCCGACTCCGCGATCTTGAATGGGTTCGAGTGCAGAGATATCAAGCAGTTCAAAGCGATCCAGAAGCGCCAATGCTGCGACAAATGTGATCGCTAGTGTTAAGAACTTTGTAAACAGATACAGTCGCCGCGGCGTGTTGAGTAAGCCTGTCACCAATAAATAGAACGCAATGGTCTTGCTGAATTCCATCATGGACATTCGGGCGCCCCAGACGAATCCGTGCACGAGATGGGACACGCCGACAGCAATTAGCAGCAACAACAGGCAAGCCGTGATCGGTTGGTCATTCAGTTGGATCTTGGCTAACTGTTTCAAGATCGTTCGCGCCGATACGATCAGGCAAGCAATAATCATGCACTGATAGATCGGTAGCTTGTCCAATTCAGGAACCAAGTCAGCTGGTCGCAGAAAGAGCGTTCCTGTCGTGACCACCA
This sequence comes from Planctomycetota bacterium, assembly GCA_039179795.1. Lineage (GTDB taxonomy): Bacteria > Planctomycetota > Planctomycetia > Pirellulales > Pirellulaceae > Rubripirellula. Next base: position 38,499 of record JBCDEM010000022.1, read on the forward strand.
ACAGCGCAAATCCCCATCCGTGCCGATCATCCAATGGGACGATCCGCGGCTGAAAGACTTCCTTGTCTGTCAGAGCTACCGTAGCCATGGAGTTGCTTATCGCCCTCTGTTCACCGTTTCCGACGGAATCTGTTCTGAATGAAGCAATTCAAGAATCGTCTCGACGTCACCGGCCGACTGCACCACGGAGTTGCCGCGCCCGCTTGATTGGTGATGTGACACGCGCTGAACAGGCTGACGGTTCGCGTGGATCATCTGCGAAAGAGTCATAGACGGTGCGCGACTGACGTAGACGTCTGGATGACCTCGTAGCAACCGAGGTTGTTCCAGTGTTGTCTGCTCGTTGTGCTGCAACGCTTGTGAAAAGTTTCGCTCGATTTTTGCTGCGACCTGAGCGGGAACACCGCGTTGTTCCTGAACTGCCTTCGCTGGCTGAATGGAATCTCGCTCAGGCGAATCCAACGGGGGATAAGGTCTCCGCGGATGGCCGGAAAATCGTCCGTCAGAAACGGGCGACGATTCGATGATGTCCGCCTTCGGAATCACGATCTCCGGTGGTGACTCAAGGATGATCTCCGAGTGAATCACATTGTCGATCGTCATCAGCGGCGCCCAATTCGTTTCGCAGTAGCCTGCTCCAAGGGGCATCACCGATGGTTTGGATTCGGATGGTTTCAGCAAAGGACGATCGACAGGTTGTAAGCCCAGGTGGTGACAGCCAGTGCACAGCAACACCGCAAAACTAAGCGTCAACAGACGCCAAGTTATTCGTTGCGGTGTGTGCGTTTTCAAGACGATTCGCCTTTCAAGGGGATTTCACGATCAACGTGATCGGAACTACGGAATCACGATTTGCGAATTGCCGAGCACGTCACCCGACAAACGAGAGGCCGTACCCGTTCCTAGCAAGGTAAAACCGAGAATCCTCTCCAGCGGAGAAGTGAACTTGGCAAGTTGGGTGTCGAATGCGACCCAGCGATTGTGAGCGATGAAGATCCGGTCACCAGGCAGGAGCTGGTAGTTTGTCGTCACGTCAGCATTCTGCGTGATGCCCTGCCAATCGATCGGTAGGCGGGTAACACCGCATTCACGATTGGGACGCGCCACCCACATTTCGCTGGAGGACACATAACTGGTTCCGTTGATTTGCGACAGTGCATCTAGAACCGTTTCGTTGCCGGTGAATGGCAACCGAACCAAGCTGTCTCCGAGTCCGCCCCCCTGCGTGATGACGTAGTAAGCTTTGCTGTTGTACGAGAACACGGAGACCGACACTTGAGGATTGGTGAAGTACTCCGACAAATGCTCGGCGATGGCATGTCGCGATTGCTCAAGCGTCATGCCCACAACATTGACGACACCGTATTGCCCCAGTGTGATTGTGCCGTCTGCGGCAACGAGATGCTCACCAGAAATCTGTTGCATGCCACCAACGTCAAGTAACGTAAGAGACACTTGCGGATCGCGCAACTGATTCCGCAAGTGGGTTTCGATCAATTTGCTGGCTTGGTCGACCGTGAAGCCGGTCACTTCAACAGCTCCATATCCGAATCCCAACTCAATCACACCACCCGCAAGTACTTGATACTCTCCAGCGATGGGTTCGTCAGGAAACGTGCCTAAGACACTCAGCGCAACGATATCGCCAGCTTGTAATTGATACGTCAGTTGTGAAACTTGCTGAGCGACATCAATGCTGAGGATATCGGGTGGTTCAATCCGATACATCGGCATCGTGACCTTGTCCAACTCACGTGGCAGCATTGGATCGATTGGCACGTCGCAGGCCGTTACCGTCGCCGCCGTCGGTTGCATCACTTGGCATCCCGATACCGCAAGCAAACTGCCTAGCAGCCAACTGGCAACGAGTGATCGATAGATGCGGCTGGTTGATTTCACGATTGCGGTGTTTCTCTCAAAACTCACGTCGATGTTCCGCTAAGCGGAAGCGACTCAGCGAGATTGTGAGGGAGGACTGATCGAGTAAAAATGAAGGAAGTTTTGAAATCTCCCACCACGGCCAGTCGGCATACGCATCGTGGGAGATCGTCTTGAGGTCGTTGTTGGAAACCGAGATGTTTGTTGCTCGAGTTGGCCAATACGACTCGACTGCCAACGCAACCGTTGGCTGAATTCACGTCGTGGTTGATAAAACGAGTGGTACGGACTGAGAACGCTGTTGTCCGTTCTCAGGAGGTCCAAGTACGGCGAGAGCCGTTGCTGATAGGGCGAGACAGGTGGTGGGCCCGGTTGCTGCGCAGAAACTCCGGAGGAGAGTGAGCTACAGCAGAAGATGATCGCAAAGAGAATGTAGGGAACGCGCACGTCAGTCTTCCCGGGTGGTTTGTGTGTCCGTCATGGTCCGTATCGTCCACCCAACCGGAATATCTTATCTAAACCGCGCAGGAATTTAGAAAATCTCTCGAACTCTCATTCAAGTTCGATCAGGACATCATCCGAAACGCGGACGTGAAACTGCGAAGGCGCGAGTCAGCGTCGTTAATGCAGAGAGAAGCGCCTTCGGTCGCGCCTTGTGTGACGATGTCGCCGATCGCTCAGCGATCGGCGCGGTTGCCAGTGTTGACGAGAGTTACGGGAGAAACGCCGTCGATCACGCTCTGGGCGACGGCGATTTCTGAATCCGGTTTCACGAGGCGCTATTCAGGGCGATCAGCACACAGAGCGGATGATGCTCAAATTCATAGTTGAGTCGGATGGGATCCAGGTTCGACGGGAATCGCATGCGATCCATGCCAGCTTGGAGAACGCTTGGCAGCGACATCGTGAGATCAAAGTCGACCAGCCGTCGCTTGGCTCCGCCGACGACCATGTTTCCAAGTTCACCGACTGCATCGATGACGTCTTGGTCAATCGAATCGGTTTCTGTACCCAATAGATGTCCGGTCCAAACGTTGGCTGTCGTCTCGCACATGTTGATGATCATCGATCCCTGTAGATCACCCGATAGGCCCATTACAACCGTCACATCGCATTCAGGCGTTGCGGATTGCGCGCCTGCATTCACAGACGTCGAATCAATGGAGGTGAGTTCAACGCCTGCCATCATTTGGAAGACTTCGCGAGCCGATTGGTCAATCGCATCGACGATCGCCGACTCGGTGTCCGTGCAGAGAGTCATATTTCCGCCCCACTTGGTGGATGCGATGCGCGAGTCTTATCGCGCAAACGCTGTTTAGAGTAAAGGAAGCTGGAGTGAAGGTTCCAACTCCAGCTTCCAAGTCGTGAAATTCCAGCTGATTAGGCCGTTGGATTAGGAATGACCCGTTCCAATTTGAGCTGCAACATTTCCTGGTCGAAAGGCTTTACCAGATAATCGTTCACGCCAGCTTGAATCGCTCGGACGACCTGCTCTTTCTCCGTTTCCGTGGTGATCATCACGATTGGAACTTTGTGCCCAGCCTTACGGATCGCCTCGACAAACTCCAGGCCATTCATTCGTGGCATGTTCCAGTCGGTGAGGATGAGGTCAAAACCCTCACCCGTACCGAATGCCTCGAGGCCTTCGACACCATCACCGGCCTCCACGATGTCTTTCACCCACAGAGCATTTAATCCTCTCGCGATGATTTTTCGCATCACACCTGAATCATCTACGACCAACGCTTTCATCAATTCACCATTCGATCTGCAGGGTTCTCGTTGTGAGTCACAGCTGAGTCACTCACTGTTCATACGTCGGTTTTCCGGCGAAACCTAAAAGAACTTAGCACTGAATAAAGCAGTTTGAACAAATCAACACCTGCTCATTTTGAAGCCCCACGACCGGCCTGTTGGTGCTGCAACGAACGCGCAAGTCACGCCACCGTTGCTCTCTGCCTGATCGTCAATCTTGCCGCATTTCCGTTGCTCATCACGTCTTCGAGATGAATAAAAGTTCAACGGTCTAGCCAAGCGGTTAGCGATTGCTGCTAACCCGATCGCGGTTTTGGGAGGAATGGTCGATTCCCCCCTCACTGCCGGATCGTCGTTTGTGACCGTTTAGCCGTCACGATTTCAGTCTCCTACCTGCACGACGACCTTTGAGTCGACTTGGGGCACACAGATATGCAAGATGCGGAATTGATCGCTGAGTTTGTTGAAGAAGCTCACGAACATCTTGGCGACATTGAAATGCAGCTGCTTCAAGTGGAAGCACTCGGCGCGGATATTAACGACGATTTGGTCAATACCGTTTTCCGCGCGATCCACTCAATCAAAGGCGCGGCTGGATTCCTCGGCCTGGTCGAAATCAATAAGGTCGCCCACCGTCTCGAGAATGTACTCGGTAAGGTCCGAGACCATCAGCTCGTTCCCGATGCATTCAATGTCGATGTGATGTTGAAGGCTGCCGACCGGCTTCGAAAACTGATCGACGCCATCGAAACAAGCAACGAGACCGACAACACAGAACTCTGTGACAGCTTGGACAAGTTGCTGGCTGGACCATCTGCTGATGATGCTGGTTCAGAACCCGCGAAGAGCGATGCAACTCCCAGCGATGATTCATCGAGCGAAAAAGACGATTCAAAAACGGATGTAGATGCTCCGCCTGCGGAACGTGCAGAAGCAGCACTCGAATCCATCGAAGATGGCATTCAAAAACAGGTTGCCGAAACTCCACAACCCACAAAACAAACTGCGGAATCGCAGCCCGCCCCGGCACCGAAAAAGAAAGCTCCCAACGCGCCCTCACGTGCTGGCAGCGGTGATACGACGATTCGCGTTGGCGTCCGAGTCTTAGATCGTCTCATGAATCTCGCCGGTGAGTTGGTTCTGAGCCGTAATCAACTTCTGCGTGTTCTTGCGGAACAATCGACAAACGGTTCGAACATTGACGCCATCGTGAGTGGTTTGGATCAGGTGACGACTGAGCTGCAAGAGACCATCATGCAGACTCGGATGCAGCCCATTGGAAACGTATTCAATAAGTTTCCACGTGTGATTCGAGATCTGTCCGCATCTCTTGGCAAGAACATCAGCTTGAAGATGGAGGGTACGGAAGTTGAAACGGACAAAACCATCGTTGAGGCAATCGCTGATCCGTTAACGCACCTTGTGCGAAATTCCTGTGATCACGGAATCGAAATGCCTCAAACTCGCGTTGATGCAGGGAAGCCGGCCCAAGGAACCGTCATCCTGCGAGCGTTTCACAAAGCCGGCAAGGTCATGATCGAGATCGTGGACGACGGCGGCGGAATGGACCCCAAGCGGTTGCGTGAAAAAGCGATTGAGAAAGGAGTGATCTCAGAAGAAGCATCCCAACAGATGAGTGATCAGGATGCAGTTAACCTTATCTTCGCACCCGGGTTCTCAACCGCAAACTCCGTCACCGATGTCAGTGGACGCGGTGTTGGCATGGACGTCGTTCGAACCAATATTGAAAACATTGGCGGCAGCGTCGAAGTGGAATCGCAATTAGGAAGTGGATCGACGATTCGGATCACACTGCCTCTGACGCTCGCGATCGTTCCTTCCATGATCGTCTCGGTCAACAATCAACCGTACGCGTTGCCACAGGCAAACATCGTTGAGCTAGTGCAAACTGGCGGTCAAGAAAAGCGAATTGAAACGGTTAGCAATGCGGAAGTTCTCAGACTGCGTGGGTCCTTGATTCCTCTTATTCGTCTGCATGAAGCGTTAAGCCTTCAGGTGGATCACGATGGGACCGTAAGCAATGAATGCCAGCTCGTTGTCGTTGAAGCAGGACGCAGTCGATTTGCACTTGCGGTTGATCGTGTCCTGGACAGCGAAGAGATTGTCGTAAAACCACTTGGTCGGCACTTGAAAAGCCTGCCGTTGCTGGCCGGTTCAACGATTCTCGGTGACGGTCGCGTTGCCATGATTCTGGACGCTACGGGGATCGCCAGTCGCATGGCGATCACGAACGAGGCGGAGCCGCAAAGTCTCGAAAGTACACGCGAATCAATGACGACCGGTCTCCGCGACCGACAGCGAATGGTTCTTTTCTCACTCAGCCAGCATGACCACTTCGCCGTCTCAATGGACATTGTCAGCCGCATCGAGCGTGTGCACAACGATTCATTTGATTCCATCGGTGATCGACGCGTTCTGCAATATCGCGGCGGCACATTGAAGATGCTCTCCGTCGATGAAGTCATTCCGGTAAAGAAAGTTGATGAAACGGACAATGTGCACGTCATCGTGTTTAAGGTTTGCGATCACGAAGTAGGACTGATTGCACCGCACCTGAACGATATACGCGATTGCGATATTGGGTTAGTTGACCAAGTCAGTGGTCAGGATGGAGTTGCGTGCGTCACCGTAATCGAGGAACGCACGACGCGGATCTTGGATCTCTATGGAATGACCGAAAGTGCTCGTCCAGAGTGGTTCGAACGGTTCAAGTCTTCGGGTGACGCGGAAGAAAAACAACGGCCGCTTAGAATCTTGATCTGTGAAGACAGTCCATTCTTCCGAGGTTTTCTTTCGCGGACGCTGAAAAACGAGGGGCACCAAATCACGGAATGTGAGGATGGTGCTGAGGGTTGGGACACACTCTATGAACGCCCGAATGATTTCGATCTGTTGCTCACGGACGTCGAAATGCCAAACCTCGATGGAATCGCGCTGACAAAGCGTGTTCGCGCAGATTCAAGATTCACCGAATTGCCAATCATTGCGTTGACGAGTCTCGCTGACGAAGAGTCGATCCAACGTGGCAAAGAGGCAGGAGTGAGCGACTACCAGGTCAAGATGAATAAGCCAGAACTACTGGCAAGCATTCGACAACAGACGGTGGAGACACGGGTATGACAGACAATCTCGAAGAAACCAAAACGGAAGCACCTCAGGAAACCATTCAGTTGGTGACCTTTCGTGTGAATCAGATCATCCTGGGCGTGGAAATCTCACACGTGCAAGAGATCAACCGGCACTTGGAAATCACGCGAGTGCCTCAAGCTTCGCCGATGATCCATGGTGTTGTGAATTTACGCGGTGATGTCGTCACGGTAATCGATCCACACCGTGTATTCGGCATCGAACGAGATGATACCGGGACTCACCAACGCAATCTCATTCTGAATATCGATGGTGAGCGAATCGGAGTACTGGTTGATCAGGTGTCAGACATCCTGACGGTGCATCCGTCGGAACTTTCGCGGCGACCTTCCAATGTTCGATCGATTGATCGCCAGTTCATTGAATCGGTCTATCTGCGCGACGAAGAAATCGTCGTCGTTCTGAATGCACTCCACCTGCTCGAAGTCGTTGAGCATCATTCAGAAGCGGCACTCGCGAACAGCTGATTGAGCACATCGGACCACCAACAACTCACATTGTCATTTGAATGAATGAACTCGGCCGTCAGGTCGGAGTGAATCATAGCAACCTTTTCCATCGCGTAGGACTTCTAGATATGCGTATTCGTGGACGACTCGTCACAGCTTTTCTCGCCTGTGGGTTGATTCCCATGCTGGCAATTTCGTCATTGAACCTGTGGAACGCGCGCCGCGGGAGTATGGAAATCAGCGAACGCGCTTCGGAAGACCTGCGAACCAAGATCGAGCAGCAACTCACGGCAGCTCGCAACGTCAAGCAAGCAGAGATCGAAGACTACTTCGAAACGATTCACGACCAAGTGGTCACATTTAGCAACGACGTCATGATCGTCGATGCGATGCGAGAATTTTCCGACGCATTCGCGCAATACAGCGAAGAACGCCAGATCGAACGCAACGATTTGGATCAAATGCGAGAAGGTCTGTCTGGCTATTACGAGCAGAGTTTCGCGGCTGAGTACAAGTCACAAAACAAGGATAAGGACCCGGGGGCACTCTCGCGTCTCGCACAACTGGATGGACCTTCGGTCGCGTTGCAGAACAGCTATATCAGCAAGAACCCAAACCCATTGGGTAATAAGCACTTGCTTGACAGTGCCGAGGATGAAACCGTCTATGACCGATTGCATGCGAAATACCATCCAAGCATCCGTGGCTTTCTCGATAGCTTTGGATACTACGACATCTTTCTTGTCGATGATAAGACCGGCAATATTGTCTACAGCGTCTTCAAAGAGCTGGATTTCGCAACCAGTTTGATCGATGGTCCTTTCTCGCAGACGAATTTTGCGAAGGCATTTCGTGACGCCAAGCGTTTGAACGACTCGAATGGATTTGTGTTAGTTGATTTTGAATGCTACTGGCCAAGCTACGAGGCTCCGGCGAGTTTTATCGCAAGCCCTATCTTTGATGGTGATGAACGCATCGGCGTACTGATTTTCCAAATGCCAGTCGATCGAATCAACGAATTGATGGCGCGTGATTTTGGTATTGGAGAAACGGGTGAAACACTGATCGTCGGCAGCGACTTTCGACAACGTTGTAACTCGGTACGAGATCCAGAGAACCACTCGTTGGTTGCCGCGTTCCGAGGGGAAAGCAAAAACCGCATCGAAACCGAACCCGTTCGCAACGCGATCAACGGTGAGACTGGGATTGTCACCGCCGAGAACTACTTGGGTGAAGAAGTGATCAGTGCGTTCGCTCCCGTCGAGCTGCTCGGTTTGCGTTGGGCCATTGTTTCCGAGGTGACCACCGCGGAGGCATTCCAAGCGCTCGCTGATATGGCGACGGTTACGGGATCCGTGCAATCCTCGATGATCTACATTGGCTCCATTGCCACCGTGCTTGCTATCGCCGCCGTTGTCGGTGTTGCCTTGATCATCACTCGATCACTGATCCGCCCGATTGACGCAACGGTTGAGACCATTCGCGATATTGCCGAAGGAGACGGCGATTTGACTCGCCGTTTGGACGAAAACCAAATTGGCGAACTCGGCGACCTGGCTCAGTATTTCAACCGATTTGCCCAACGCATCAACGACATCGTTCGTGGAATCGCTGGAAACGCGAGAACGCTTAGCGAAGCCAGTTCGCAACTCAGTGAGTCGGCTTCGCACCTCAGCGTTGGAGCAGCCCAGAGCAAGACTCAGTCGGCAACGGTCAGCAGTGCAGCCGAAGAATTGAGCATCAACATGCAAAACATGGCGCACAGCACAGAAGAGATGAGTGCTGGTATCAGCACTGTTGCTTCGGCCGTCGAAGAGATGAAAACAACGATCTCCGAAGTTGCGGAAAACGCTGAGCGATCAGCAGAAGTCGCCAGCCAAGCGGCATCCGCCGCAGAGGTCTCCAACGCGAAAGTTGGCGACATGGGTACGGCCGCTGATGAGATCGGCAAAGTGATTGAAGTGATTCAGGACATTGCCGAACAGACAAATCTGCTCGCATTGAATGCAACAATCGAAGCAGCTCGTGCGGGTGAAGCCGGAAAGGGATTCGCAGTGGTCGCGACCGAAGTGAAAGAACTCGCGAAGCAGACGGCAACAGCTACCGATGACATTCGAAATCGAATTGAGGTCATGCAACGAAGCACAGGCCAAGCCGTCGATTCGATCGAGGAAATCAGCGAAGTGATCGGCCGTGTAAACGAGCTGAGCAGGATGATCGCTTCTGCGGTGGAAGAGCAAAGTATCACGACTCAGCAAATTGCTGGCCACGTTGGTGGCGCGGCTGACCTGGCACAAACGGTCGCTCGTGGCGTCTCCGAATCGGCAGAAGCAAGCCGCGAAATCACTGAAAACATCAGCCATGTTGACGGTGTTCTGCAAGAGACTGCTGCGAACGCGGACGACAGCCGATCGTCGGGTGATGAACTCCTTCGCCTCGCATCTGAAATGCAGGGTCTTGTCCAACAGTTCCGCATTGAACGCGACGTTGTCGCTGCTTCCTAAGGCAATTGAGTAGGAATTCAGCGGATCGGGAGCTGTTACCAGCTCCCGATCCAGCTGATTGCCACTAACAAACGATCGGGGGATCGAGGCATGAGTCTGCGAGTTATCGTTGTCGACGATTCAATCATCTTTCGCAAAGCCGTTAGAGACTCTCTCGCTGATCTTGATGGCGTCGATGTTGTTGATGTCGCACGGGATGGTCAGGTCGCAATCGAAAAAATTCGGAGGCTTCGACCGGACGTCATTACGCTCGACATCGAAATGCCCATCATGAATGGGCTGGAAGTCCTGCAGGCAATCGAGCGAGAAAAGATTCAAACCAACGTGATCGTCGTCAGTTCACTGACGAAGAGCGGGGCTTCGACGACGACACAAGCACTTCAAATGGGTGCGTTCGATTTCATTCTGAAGCCGAATCATGAGAATGCTAACGACAATCAAGCGGAGCTCAAGCAGCAATTGTCTCGATGCATCGAAGTGCTCAAACGCCGACAGACAAACTCACAGGCAACCCCATCGAGAATAACAGAGCCGAACAAAGTACGGTCTCAACCGACTCTCGAAAACAAAGCAGATCGGCCACGACCCGCAATCCGTGAATCGTCGATAACGTCAAGCGTTCCTTCAAATGCGAACGTCGCAGACGATTCCGGCAATGGTCGCTTGACGGGGAGTCGCGAGATACCATCCGACCCAGACGCTATTTGTATCGGTATTTCAACCGGTGGCCCGAAAGCACTCGGTTGTCTTATCCCGGCACTCAATGCGGACGTAAGCGTTCCGATCTTGATCGTTCAACACATGCCACCCTTGTTTACGGAATCACTTGCAAATCATCTAAACGCCACTTCAAAACTCAAGGTGGCTGAAGCAGAGCATGGTACGCCGATCAAGAACGGGCACGTTTACATTGCACCCGGTGGGAAGCAGATGAAAGTCGATGGCTATCCCGGTGCTTGGACATTGAGCGTGACCGATGATCCACCAGTGAGGGGCTGTCGGCCAAGCGTCGATGTACTGTTTGAGTCCGCTTCGCAGCAATTTCGACAACGCATCATTGCCATTGTGATGACCGGCATGGGTGATGATGGGATGGAGGGTTCCGCAGAGATCGCTAAACGAGGTGGTCACATTTGGGTTCAGGATGAGGCAAGTTCAACTGTCTATGGGATGCCTCGATCCGTTGTCAAATCCGGAACATCTTGTGAACAGTACTCTCTTGATGAATTGTCATCGAGGATTAATCAAATCGGTCGATCCACCGGATCTACGGGAGCAGCCGCGTTTGGCACAAAGCCTTCCGTCGCCGGACAATATAACACTTTGTCTTAACAACTTTGTCTTCAATTGGGCGAGCAGTGTCTACCGATGCTTCTTGCCAAATGGATTTGATTTATGGCTACGTTTGATCACACCGTGACGCCGCAATCGTTGAATGTTCAAGCTTCCGTCCCCAAAACAGGTAGCGACGCGACTGCCAAACTGCGTCAACGTCTGCAGCAATGGTGCGGCGTTGAGATCGGTGCGGACAAAGCTTACCTGTTGACCAACCGGCTTCGTCCGCTGCTACAAGAGGTTGGCGTTTCGGATTACGACGAGCTCTTGAAGATCGCGGAAAGCGCTTCTGGTGTACGGGTACGTGATCGCATCGTTGACGTGCTCACGACGCATGAAACACTTTTCTTTCGAGATCGATCACCTTTCGAAGCAATTCGTAATCACCTGATACCTGAGATTCGTAACGCATCGGCTACAAGACGGCCAACCCTTCGGGTTTGGTCAGCTGCTTGTAGCACGGGACAAGAGCCGTACAGCATCGCAATGTCCCTCGTCGAATCACTGCCCGACTTGAAAGAGTGGCATATTTTGATCATCGCCACCGATGTTTCCAGTGGAACGATTGCGACGGCAAAACAAGGACGCTACCAAGATCACGAAGTGAGTCGCGGGACGTCGCCCCAGCAGCGGGAGCGATTCTTTGTTCGGGAAGGCGAACTGTGGGCGGTTCGAAGTGAAATTCGCGCGATGGTTCAATTTCAAGTTGGTGATTTAACATCCGCTGTTCAACCGTCTGGGCCCTTTGATTTGATCTTCTGTCGAAACGTTCTGATCTACTTTCCACGTGATGTTGCGACGCAAGTCCTTGAACGAATGGTGAATCGCTTGTCCAGCGACGGTCGTCTCTTTTTGGGTTCGAGCGAGATACCGCATGAATCCAATGATCTCGTCCAGACAGAGCGGATGGGAATGGCGACGTGTTTCCGTCGCCGCGTTAAGTGATGCGGATCTTCGAATCTGATCCGTCAATCTCCGCTTTCGCTCGTCCGAAAATACTCTTTCGGGAACGGTGCTTGCCTTGAGTGACCGGGATGTCGCCAGGGGAATCGCGGCCCGCGATCCTCCAGCAATGGCATCTCACTTCCGTCGCTTTCCATAAGGAGTTTCCACAGCCTGCGGTTCATTGCTGAGATGCGTTCGGCGTGTTCGGATTGCTCGATCAGGTTGCGCATCTCGTCTGGATCGTTTTTCAGGTCATAGAGTTCGTCGCGATCCCACAGGCCATGGCAACGAATGTACTTCCATCGACCCCCAATGATGGCGTGAAGAGTCGGGGTGTGCGGATAGTTTCGCTCCCAGTAATACTCGTAGAGTAGTTCTTTGCGCTCAAGCTGGCCTGGATCGTTCTGTAGAAGTGGTTTCCAGATGCTTTGCCCATCCGCATTTGGTAGTGGAGGTGATCCGGTCGCTTCCAAGACGGTGGAAGCGACGTCGATGTTGCCTACCAATCCGTCGAATGTGATTCCGGCAGGGATCCTGTCTTTAGCGGCAAGGAGCAGTGGAACTCTTGCACTCGCTTCGTACGCGGTTCGTTTGTCGATCAAGCCGTGATCACCAAACTGAAACCCATTGTCACCCATATAGATGAAAAGTGTGTTGTTGGTTAAACCGCGATCGTCAAGTGTCTTTCGGAGTCTTCCAACACTATCGTCAACCGCCAGTAATGACTCGCAATAGCGTCGGTAGTAAACCTCCGGTGAAAAGTCGCTGATGTTGTAGCCGAAGTCGGCGCCGTGGCGACTGTTTCTTTGATTACGCACCCACATTGGAAGATTGCCGGCGGCCATTTCTGCATCACTCGGCGTACGGATCGGCAACGGTTGTTTGTCATAGCGACCGCGATGCCGATCAGCCGGCACGAAGTCCGCATGAACTGCCTTGTGACTGACGTATAAAAAGAAGGGCTTGCTTGAATCACGTTTGTCGAGGAAATCGATGGCGTAATCCGTCAACTCATCCGTAATGTATCCCTTTTGTGCGACACGTTTTCCATTCACATTGAATCCGTCATAGGTCGTTTGGGGAACCTCCCGAGTGGTTCCGTGACCATCTGGCCAGTAAGTCCCCTGCCCTTTGAACGCGACCCAATGATCGAAACCCCGTTGTGGGTCATCGATATCGCCGCCCATATGCCACTTGCCGATAAAAGCCGTTTGGTACCCCGCCTTCTGAAGCTGCTGCGGAAAGAAAACCAATTCGCTATCGACCGGATGATAGTTATCGACGACTCGATGATTGTGCGCGTATTGACCGGTGAGAATCGATGCTCGGCTAGGTGAGCAGAGTGATGTGGTGACATAGGCATGGGTCATCGTCGCGCCGTCGCGGGCCAATGCGTCGAGGTGCGGCGTATCCAGAAACGGATGCCCTGCTGCACCAAGGCAATCGAACCGATGGTCGTCACAAAGCACGAAGACAACGTTCAACGGTTTCGAATCTTCTTTTCCCACGGCCATAGATCCGTCTGCGATTGTTAGCAGAAAGACAATCGCGATCATCGCTTGTGCTCGGAACGGCATCATGTGCATTCTCCCAACTTTGGCCCGGAAGCTCGAACCAAAGAATCTCATGTAAAGCGTGAACGGAAAGACAGCGGCTTCCAAATTTCGACATCCGTCAGCAAGAATCGCAGCTACCGAGACGGTTGTTGCTCAAGCTCTTTTTGTCGCTCAAGAATCGCTTTCTGCAATTCACCCATATTGGCTTGAACCCGACTCATGCCCAGCTGTGCGCCAGCCGTTGCCAATGACGGCAGTTTCGCGATGGCTTTCTGGCCGACGGGTGTGCGATAGAACGCTGTGAGCTGTTGGATTTCTTCTTCTGTGAACGCGTCTCGATAGAGTTTGACCATATCGGATTTCAATGCGCTGTAGGACACATGCTTTCGCAAGAAGTCGAGCATGACATCTTTGAACGCCGCTAGCTGCGGCTGTTGAGTGAGTTGCGCGGACATCATTTGATCGATCGTCTTATCAGTCGTTTCTTTCATTTTCATGACAAGAAAAAACTCTTCGACCGCTGCCGTGTGCGAATCCTTGGCTTCGGTCTTTCCTCCGTTGTTCGTTTGCGGCGTTGCAGTCTGTACGGCGTTGTCTTGAGACAATGCCGATGAAGTCGTGGAAAGGACAATGCATACGATCAGTACGACGGAGAGTTTCATTTCGGTTTTTCTTTGAAGTCGTGAACACTGTTTTGGATGATACGTAGCGCCCACCCGTTTATGGGAATGCAGTAGACGCACCGACATCGTAATTCCCTTGGAAGCTGAGCTTAATAGCAGCTTCGGGTGATGCGAGGAGCCACGCCGGATTATTCGCCAGCAGAGCAGCGTCTGTCGACGCTGGGGCAATCGCTATTCTTGAGGATCCGCTTCCTCAAACGACATGCTCCCGAACAACCAAAATTGGAGCAACCAAAATTGGAATAGAAAAGACGCAGTAGGCTGGGTGGGCCGTTACGGCGCGTTGACGAACCGTCGACGCTCATTTTTGGGAATTAGGCGATGATTTTGTCTACCCATTGGGTCTCGCGATCGTCCGGTCCAAGTCTTTCTTCGGCGCCCATCGATCGCAACATCGTGTTGTAAACGTCGATGCCTTCGTGAGCGACGTCCATGATCTCGCCCGTTTTGAACCGACCGCCGGCGGAGGTGATGGCGTGGAAGACGCCCGAGAGTTCTCGTTTGACATCCGCGTGCCGACCGTCACCTGATTCCGTGGACACCGTGATGCAACTGTTTTCCAGGATCGATTTACCGTTGGCTTCTTTGGTCTCATCCAGTCGGCCAAGGAAGTACGCGATCTCACGCATTTTCATGTGCGCGTGAGCTCGAAGTTGTTCGTTTTTCTTGCCGGGATTGAAGCGATGCCACCATTCGTGGCTGCAACCGCCCGAGCCCGATTTACCGAGCTGCTTTTCATCATTGAATGTGTAGACCAAGCGGCCGTCATACCGATAGTCGCCTGTCACCCGAAGACGCTCGCCTGCCGCCAAGAAAGTGATGGAGCCAAAACGCACTCGATCGAGTTCGATTGCCAGAGCATATAGATCGGCCATCAATCGCCACTCATCGATCAGGTTTTCCAATTCCATGTCGATGCCTTCGCCGCCGGGATCGGCTTGACCGCCGTGGGCTATACTCGACCGAGGAGGTTGGTTTGGTGCATTGGCGTCCAACTTTCGAACGTCAAAAGCGCGTTGTTCGTATTCTCGGATCCGATCCAAGTGGTCAGCTACGCGACCACGCGATGCAGAACCGAGCGGTGAATTAGATCCCGTATAAAACTTATATTGGTCCACGACGGCATCCAGAACACTGCGACGCAATCGCTGTTTTCGCGCATCCTGATCACCTGCCGTTTCAATTCTGCCAAAGACGCGATCGAACAAATCTCGCGGCTTCTCCTGGATGGTGGCTGCGACGGTTCCATCTTGGTTGTAACTGTGCACGTATCGGCTAACCCGACTGCGTCGGAAGAACGTCCCACCGATAAGCGTCGGAACGATTCCAGGTGGGACTCCATCCGGGTGATACGTCTTGCGGATCACTTGATCGATTGAGGCGCCACCCGCTTTGGCTTCACCATCTGGCGGGGTTGCGGTGAACGCACCACTGGCACCGTCAAAGTGCGCGTTGATTCCGGATTCGTCACAGCGGACCTGGTCAACATTCCGCATGATCAACAGCTTGTCACCGAGAGGTTTCAATGGCTCGAGTACGCCATCAAATCCTTCTGTTTGCAACGGTGCCGGAACCCCGAGTCCGAAGAATACATTGAAAGCCCGGACTGGAACGTCCGCTTCAACAGCCGCTGTCGCTGTTGAGAGCATCATCTCTTCGAGCAGCGGCAGGCCAATCACACTGGCACCCGCGCCACGTAATAGTGTTCGTCGATTTAAACGCTGGGACATGATAAGGCGTTGGTGAGGGGGCCAGTCATCAATGTTTACGCTATCGCTTCTCAATAAAGCGTTGCGACGAGCAATCGCACTCAAGCAACGGCCATTGTAACGATGATGAGATGAGCGGTGGATAGAAACTTGCTAGTTCGGCGATGTTGATTGACTGTTTGGTTCCGTGCGTGTTTTTTGGACGAGATCACTCATGACGATCGCCGTCACGACGCTTCGGTACGTGCCTCCTTTTTCCTTTGAAACGCGATGGATTTCGCGAACGATACGAGCATCTGCAGCAAATAAAGGCCGCCCAATGGCAAACTGCGTAACTTTTCTCGTCAAGCATTCTCCGACGCGTTCGCTCTTGGCGAGCAACGTCATCATCTCGGCAGAGTTTGAGTATCGCGTTGATGTTGCCTCACCGGGAAACAAAATCTCACCATCTTCACGAAGCGAATTCCCGTGCTCGTCCTGCTCGTGAAATGAACCCAATCCATCGTATTTTTCCAAACCGAAAGCCAGTGGTTCGAACCTCGAATGACAACCTCCGCATGACTCGCTCTTGATCCGCTCCATGGCGATTGCACGATGCGTGTTCCCCGGACTTGTGGGTACCGGTGTGGTATCCAGGCCTGGCGGCGGATCACCCACTTCACTGAACAGCAAATCGTTCAAGACGAACAAGCCTCGAGTGACCATCGAAGCATCATCACCGCCAATGGTGAGCACGCTTCCCTGTGTGAGCAGGCCACCACGCGAGGGTATGTTCGCAAGATCATATCGTCCGAACGTCTCTCCCTGAGCGTCGATCCCGTAGTGCTTCGCCAGTGCGGGTGTCATGTAGGAAAACTGAGCGCTTAGCAAATCGGAAAGCGGCCGTTCGCTCTTCCAGACAATCTCCCGAAAGAACTCGATTGTTTCAGTACGCATGTCGTCGGCCAGATCACTCGTCCAGTGGGGAAACTGCTCCGCGTTTGGGCGGAGGTTGTCTAGCCGATCCAAGTCTAACCATTGAATGACGAATTCATCGGCACGTTGCTTGGCACGTGGGTCGTTCATCATTCGTTCGATCTGCGATTGGAGTGCATCAGGGTCATTCAGCTCTCCAGACTCGGCCGCCTTCAGCAGTTCGGCGTCTGGTGGCGCACCCCACACGATATAGCTGACGCGGTTGGCTAATTCGTACTCGCCAACCGGCCACCAGTTTCCATCGCCCACTTGGTTCTCAATGCGATAGATGAATCTCGGTGACTGTAGCATTGCTTCGAGGACGAACCCGACGGCTTCGCGAAAGTCACCACCAGCGCTCGCCACCGAAGTTGAAATGCCGCGATACAAAACGACTTCTTTTTCATCCAATGGGCCACGCAAGACGCGTTTTCCCATGTCACGTATCAAAGCCCGCATGTTGTTATCGGTAAGTTGGCGGCTCCTAGAAAACTGCCTCGCAAACTTCACCGGATCCATTTTTCCGACCGCGAGTTCGGCCAGTCGCGCGTACGCTTCAACATGTTTTAGGTCGACGTTGAGGTTGTAAGCGGTGTTTCGAAATCCGTCGGCTCGTTTGTCTTGAGGTAGCAACCGCCACGCTTCATCGGCAATATCGACGTCGAGTGTGCTGCGGATTGACTCGATGTATTCAGGAATGGTGAGGCGTTGGACCCAGTTTTCACTCTGACGAACGTTTCGATAGATCGCTGGATCGACGTAATCGACCGACCAGTGTGCCCCGTCATCAATCCACTGTTTCAAGATCTTCTTTTGTGCTGCGCTGAGCGGTTCACGGTCATGCGGCATCGAATCGTCAGCAACCGACGTCCACACCAAGCTCTCAATGCTCTTTCCGGGGACAATCGCGTTTTCGGAATCTCCCCCGGCAAATGCTGCCCCTTTGCGTGACAAGTCCAGTCCGCCATCGCGCGATGCCGAGTCATGACACTCCAGGCAATGGTTCGATAGGATCGGCGCGATACGTGTTTCGAAGAATTCGGCTCTTCGTGATTGAGTGATCGCAAGCGCCTCTGCGACCGGATCGTGATTGCCGATGCCTGCTCGGTGTCCCGCAGAAAAATTACGTTGGATTTCCTTCTCCGACAGCGAACGGGAATAGATGGCGACCAAGTGCAACGAGCCACGCCAGGTTCGACCACCTGTAAGTTCATCGCCGAAACCCAGTTTGAACCGATCGTCCCAATTCTCCAGTGATTCAGCTTGCGTTGTCCGGCCCGAGGGTTTGCCGTTAACGTAAAGACGAGCTTGGCCGTTTCGCGTCCTGGTGAATACGACGTGTGTTAGCTTTTTGGCGCGAGCTTGATTGCCAGGTGAGGAAAGCGACGGCAGGCCATTCTTGCTGGTTTTCTTATGACGGAATCGGACATCAAATTTTGAGCCGTCCTGACCGAACGTGAAATTTCGTTCATTCGAATCTCTTGATAACGTCACAACGCGAGCGGGGCCGCTTTGGTCTTCGGTGGCCGGTTGGATCCATGCTTCGATGGTGATCTCGCGACGCCTTTTGACGGCTTGGGTCACCTTCGTCGCTGGCGAAGGACTGCCAATCTTTGCTTCGCCATTTATCTGTAGCGAACCATCACTTCGCCGGACAGCCTTGGGTTGTCCGATTCGAAGGTCGAGCGGTTGACCTACGCCCGATCGATCACGAATGATGGAGCCTTCGCCTTGGAAGTCATAAAACGCCAGCAGTCCGTTTGCAACTCTTGACGGCGCGTCATTCGGTTCTGCAGTCGATGCACAAGTCATCATCCCCACGATCAGGCATAATGCGACAACGGTCCGATGAGGTGGTTTCATGACTGACACGTCTCGTTTCCTCCAATTGAACTTCAAGCACCATTGCTTCGGATATTCACATTAACGATTCCAAAGCTTTGGCCTGCGTGTTCGATCCCTTAACGTCTCGAGTTGACCGGCGTTTCGTGGCCAGTATGGGCAAGGGATCGCAACGCGTATTCCCCTCACCATACTAGCAGGACTAAAGTCATGCCGTTTATCGACATTCAATCGATTCCCGCCAAAGAAGTTGCTCCCGGTTGTTGGTTGCGAACTCCGTACGGAGAAAATTTGATGTTGTCGTATTTGGAGATGGAAGCGGGTGCCGAGATTCCCCTGCATGATCATCCGCACGAACAGGGCGGCATTTTGCTTGAGGGTAAGCTCGAGCTGACCATCGGCAAGGAAACTCGGACCGTGCAGCCGGGCGATATGTTCTTAATTCCACCCAATGTTCCACACCGCGCCGCTGCCATCGATGGTCCTGTCAGGGTCATGGATGTGTTCAGTCCCATTCGCGAAGACTACGCCAAGTTGATGCATTCGTAGGTCTTGCTTCGCATGTCGGTCATGTAACGACTTGTCATGACTGGTACCCGACACGACATGGCGTGATCGGCGACGGTGTCGTCGTGTGATGATCGAAATGTCTCATCGATTGGTAATTGTCTTCCCGCAAAAGTAGGTTAGACGCCACACGACGAAACCGAAAATACCGTCACTCGGAACGTGATGTACGGTATCATCGGAGGTTCAAACAGCTTCCTCCCCACCTGAATGCTCGGCTGTGCGTCATCGACCGCTCGTTGTCACGATTTTGTTTTCACTGTTTTGCGTTGCACCCTGCCACGCAACGGATGTGGATTACCTTCGCGATATCAAGCCCTTGTTGGCGGAAAAATGCTACGCCTGTCACGGTGCCCTTGCGCAGGAATCTTCGCTGCGTTTGGAAACGCGGCAGTTGATGATTGACGGGGGAGACAGCGGCACAGTGATCGTCCCCGGGATGGCGGATCGAAGTTCGTTGGTCGAACGCATCATCGCCGATGGGTTCGATCGAATGCCGCCGCCGGAGGAAGGTTCTGCATTAACGACTGATCAGGTCCAGCTCTTGCGGGAGTGGATTGATCAGGGCGCAAAGGCACCCGTTGAAGAAGTGCCGCTAGCCCCAAGTGAACACTGGGCATTTCAACCCATCCAACGTTCGGTAAGGCCAAAGCAACGCGTTGATCCTCATCGTCAACGCCATCCGATCGATGCCCTATTGCAGACTCAACGGGATCGCATTGGATTGACAACTGTTCCCATGGCAGAACGCAGTCTCCAGATCCGTCGTTTGTATCTCGACTTGATCGGTTTGCCACCTACGCTTGAGCAACTGCAGGACGCGCGCCCTTGGACCGACATTGTCGATGAACTGTTGGTCAGTCCACAGCACGGAGAGCGTTGGGCAAGACATTGGATGGATATCTGGCGCTACTGTGATTGGTACGGTTTGGGAAAGCAGCTGCGGTACAGCCAGAAACACATGTGGCGTTGGCGTGATTGGATCGTCGATTCTCTTAATGCGGACAAGGGATACGATCGCATGATCCTGGAAATGATCGCCGGTGATGAACTGGATCCAGTGAATCCAGATGTCGTTGTTGCGACAGGCTATCTGGCCCGCAATTACTACCTCTTCAATCGCACGACTTGGCTCGACAACACGATTGAGCACACAAGCAAGGCCTTTCTCGGTTTGACGATGAATTGTTCCAAGTGTCATGACCACAAATATGATCCGTTGTCACAACTAGACTATTACCGCATGCGTGCGATCTTTGAGCCGCATCAGGTTCGTTTGGACCCCGTTCCAGGTACGACGGATTTTGAAAAGGATGGATTGCCGCGTGTGTTTGATGACCACACAGACGCGCTGACATACGTACATCGCCGTGGTGATCCTAAGTCGCCTGAAACCGATCATCCGATCCAGCCAGGTGTGCCCGATCTCCTGAGCCCATTCGCTTTTCAAGTTGAGAAGATCGACCTGCCAGTCGAATCGTACGCGCCAAGCCTTCGCAGCTATGTCTACCGAGATCGCTTGAATCAACTGGATGCAGATGTAACGCAGGCGGAGACAGATTTGACGGAAGCCATTCGAAAGATGGAACATCAATCGGCGCGCCCGTCCGCGATACCTGAAAGCGAAGCGGAATCAAATGATCCAGGCGTCTTTGAGTTTACCGATTCATTCGACGAACTCGACACGGAAATATGGAGTGTGATCGGTCCCGGATGGGAGCATTACAATGGAAGCGTTCGGCAAACGCTCGCAACCCGTGAAACAGCGATGTTGCGATTCAATCGGGAGTTGCCCAGAGATTTTGAGCTGACGTGTCGCTACACGACGACCGGTGGGTCGACCTACAAGTCGGTGACGTTTCGACTCGATCAATCAGACGATCTGTCCTATGCCAATTATGTCTACACGAGTGCCCATGCCCCCGGGCCCAAAGTTCAGGCCGCATATACACGAGACGGAAAGTCCGTTTACCCAAGCGAAGCCAGGCGCGCACGCAGAATTGAGATTGGCAAACCCTACACGTTGCGTATGGCGATACGTGGCAAACTGGTCAATGTCTGGTTAGACGGTGAGTTTCAGTTCGCCTATCAATTCCCCGATCGTCGTGCTGGCTTCCTTTCGTTGTCTGGCTTTGATGCGACGGTGGCGTTCGATTCGATCGCGATTCGATCGCTCGATTCAGAAACCGAATTGCAATCGGCCACTGGAGCAAGCAATGAAGTAAAGGGCCGAGACGCGGTAGCGATAGCGAAGGCCAAAAGAACCGTTGCCCAAGCGCGTCGTGATTCTTTCGTCGCCACATGGAAGGCGGATCGTGCAAGCCTGATAACAGGTTCCGGTGACGCGGTAGAACTCTCTCGCTTGGCTGCACAACGACAAATGGAGGAGACGATTGCCGAATGCCAGCTTGCATTGATTGAAAAGAGAGGGGATGCAAAGGCACTCGCTGCAGCAAACAAACGACTGACGGAAGCGACAAACCGTTTCGCGACTTTAGATTCTGATCCACCCAAGTACGAGTCGATTCGCAGCTCCCTTAAAGCGCTCGAGTCACCCGCTCATCAGGAAGCGGAATACCCAGCACACTACTCGTCGACGAGTACAGGACGTCGGCTCGCGTTTGCTCGCTGGTTGTCATCCGAGGAGAATCCATTGACGGCTCGTGTTGCCGTGAATCATGTCTGGTTGCGTCATTTCGGCGCGCCGCTGGTCGATTCGGTGTTTGATTTCGGCTTGCGCACCAAGGAACCTCTGCAAACAGAATTGCTCGACTATCTTGCGAGTGAATTCATCGCTTCCGGATGGAGCTTTCGCCACTTGCACCGTCTGATTGTGACTTCCAAAGCCTATCGCCTGAGTTCTTCGACACTTCATGCCGACGAAGCAACGAAGCAGAAAGATCCTGCAAATCAGTATTTCTGGAGGATGAACCCGCGAAGGATGGAGTCGCAAGTCGTTCGGGATTCCCTTCTTCAACTTGCAGATCAACTGGACACAACTGTCGGCGGCCCTGCAATCGATCCTTCAAATCGTTCTCGCCGACGGAGTCTGTACTTCAAGCATTCACGTGACCAGCAAGATAAGTTCCTGGAGATGTTTGACGATGCGGACGAGCTTCAGTGTTACCGGCGAAGTGAGAGCATTGTTCCGCAACAAGCCCTCGCGCTTTCAAACAGCAAGTTGGCATTGCAGATGGCTAAGCATATTGCGGAGCGTCTGAGTGGCTCCAATTCAACAGAACCAATTGGAAGAGGCGATTTCATTCAGGCCGTCTTTCGATCCTTGCTTGGACGATCCGTGACGCACGCGGAGCTGTCTGAATGCGATGCATTTTTTGAGGCGTTTTCAGATTTGCGAAACGAGAATGATGAAGCACCTTCCGAGCGTAAAATTCGCGAACGATTCGTCCATGCCATTCTGAATCACAATGATTTTGTTACGGTTCGTTAAAGCATTAAGTGAATGGAATTGAATTTCGAAAGGTCCAGTCAATCCAAAACTGAATTCATGAAGCCAACGCAACGAGCCTTTTCGCAAAACCTGCTGTGTCGCCGTACGCTGTTGCGTTCGGGGTTGGGATTTGGAGGTTTAGCCTTGGCGTCCATGTTGCAGCAGGACACACATGGCATCGACGCAAACACGGTTCATCGGCACAACGGAAAGCCGCATTTTCCGCCGAAGGCAAAGAACGTGATCTGGCTGTTTATGCGTGGCGGCGTGAGCCACATGGAGTCTTTCGATCCAAAACCGGCCCTCAACAAGTTTGCCGGAAAGTCGATCTCGGAAACTCCTTTCAAGAGCGTGCAGGATCCTGAAAAGTTAAAACGGGTTCGAGTTGTCGTCGTCAACGATGCCAACGGTCAACAACGCAATAAGATCTACCCGTTGCAAGTTGGGTTTTCGCAGTACGGTGAAAGCGGCATCGAAGTAAGCGATTGGTTTCCGCATCTTGGCCAGAGGGTGGATGATCTTTCCATCATTCGGTCCATGTGGACAACCGATGACAATCATGGCGCACAGGTGCAATTCCATTCGGGGCGGCACATGCTGGATCCACGCGTGCCGACGATTGGAGCTTGGGTCAACTGGGGATTGGGTACGCTGAATGAAAATCTGCCTCAATTCATCAGCATGGGCCCGCGATTTTTTGATCGGCGTGACGGGCACTACCTCGGTCCCGCCTATGATTCAGTTGCATTGAAAGTCGATCCCGATCATCCGTTGGACTACGCCAAGCCGGAAGGTCAACTCACGCGGCGGGAACAGCGATTGAGTTTCGATCTGGTCGGTCGATTGAATCGCTTGGCCGGCGAAGCTTATCCGAATGATCAAGCGCTCGATGCGCGAATCAAGTCGTATGAGCTCGCTTACCGCATGCAGACGGCGGTGCCCAACGTGATACGTTTTCAAGATGAAACGGAAGCAACGAAACGGCTATACGGTTTGGACCAAAAAGAGACGCGTGCTTTTGGGCAGCAGCTATTGGCAGCACGTCGATTTGCCGAGCAGGGTGTGCGGTTCATCCAAATCATGCATGGAGATGGTGCTGCCGGCGCTTGGGACCAGCATTCGAACCTAAAAAACAAGCATGCAGAGCTGGCGATGCAAGTCGATCGACCCATCGCTGGTCTGCTACAAGATTTGAAGCAACGTGGAATGTTGGAAGAAACGCTGGTCGTTTTTGCAACGGAGTTCGGTCGTACGCCGGGGTCGCAGGGCGCGGATGGTCGCGATCATCATCCTTTTGGCTTTAGCGTTTGGTTGGCGGGAGGCGGAGTGAAAGGTGGCGTTGTCCATGGTGCGACGGATGAGCTTGGGTTTCACGCATCGGAGTCGCCGCATTACGTCACTGACGTTCATGCGACGCTATTACATCAATTGGGGCTTAGCAGCCATCGCCTGCAAGTTCCCGGTCACAAGCGATTGGAGCAAGACTTCGGTCATGTGATTCACGAGATTCTGGCTTGAGATCTGACACCTTGTTTCACTTGACGGACGACCCCCCATTTGTCAAGCGAGGGATCGAAACAGTTTGTTTTGCTTTGGATTCTGGGCGAAACCCAGGGGCTTCCCGTTGGTTTTTAAAAGGTAGAATGGGGTTATTCGTCTGATTGCTCCTTCGAATCGGAAACAGTTTGCCCGTTAGCGAATCCACCGCAATGCGTTATCAGCAGTCCGACCCGGACGTTCGCTTGATGCTGCGCGTGCGAGATGACGACGCAAACGCGTTTGCCGAATTGATGCGTCGGTATGAGGCAAGGCTGGTTCGCTTAATGCACACGATAGGGCCTCGTCACGATATGGCTGAGGATCTAGCCCAGGAGACATTCATGCGAGTATTTCGAGCTCGCAAGACGTACGAACCGGGAGCCAAGTTTTCGACGTGGTTGTTTACGATCGCAGGCAATGTTGCACGCAATGCCATCCGATCGATTGGCCGACGCCATGAAGTCAGTGAAGTCGATGCGCCGCGTGCCGAGGATAGCCCCAGCGGACCGCAGCTGTTGGCCGCGACAGCATTGGAAGCAAGTGGGATGATGCCCGCGCGGTTGGTCGAAGGGGGAGAACGAGCCGAGATTGTTCGTTCCGCGGTGCAGGCGTTGAGTGAACGGCAGCGAATGGCGTTGATGTTGTCACGGTTCGAGAACATGAGCTACATCGAAATTGCTGAAACGATGGGTTTGACTACCAAAGCGGTGAAATCGTTACTTAGTCGCGCCCGCGTGAATTTGCGGGAGATTCTACAGCCATACATTCAGAGTGGTTTGATTCCCGGAGAAATCATTCAGCAAGCAGGTGAGCCAACGCGTGAGGTCGAATCATGACGACGGCCGAAAAACTGTCGGATAACACACCGGTCGATCCAGATGACGAGTTGCTGGTCGCCTATTTGGACGGCGAATTGTCGCGGCAAGATCAGGCGGAGCTTGAAGATCGACTGATGGCCGATGATGGTTTGCGACAACGATTGCAGCAACTGCAAAATGGATGGGAATTACTCGATGCTTTGCCGGATCCCGAGCCGAGTTTAAAGCTGGTCGAGTCCACGTTGGAGATGGTGGTCGCCGACATCTTAAAAGACCAACCAAGTCAAAATCGTTTGCACCGGTTTCGTTTCCCTGGATTCGTCGCTTTGGCTTGCGTCCTTGGTGTTGGATGTGTGCTTGCGGTTTCCGCGATCGTGCGTCATCAAAACTATCGTGCTCAGCTGACGGATCTTGCCATCGTCGAAAACATTGACGCGTACTTATATGGCTCAGACTTGAATTTGATGCGTCAGCTAACAGCCAATCCCGATTGGTTGGCGATGGTTACAGCCGCCACGGAGATGGGCGATATCAATCTCACTGTGATTGCGGATGTTTCGCAAACGGCTGTGGAAGAGCGAGATGAGTTGATCCGAAGTTTGCCACCGGAAAGCATCGATCAACTCAATTCTCGGTGGGAGCGATTTAAGCGAATGGAGGAATCCGATCGCGATGAGATTCGCCAGACGGCGGCTGCTGTTGAAGCACAGCCGGACGCCGAGTCGTTGCTCAGGTCGATGCAGTCGTACGCCGTTTGGCGAGAGAGTCTGCCGGCAAAACTTCGCGATGGGATTGAGCAGACCGAAGGTTCGGAGCAGCGAAACGCCATTGAAGCGGCAATCGAACACACTCAGTTGTCCATTTCACGTCGTTCGAGCCTGAAGCTTACCGATGAAGCGGTCGATGCGATCTATATCGCACTCCAACAGATTCTCGATCAACGGCTGGAATTGTTGGAACCCGAGCTTCGGAAGACTCTCGATCGATTTCAAAAGGATCCAACTTCTGAGTTTTTTATGCTCGGACGCATGCTTTTTCCTCGCGGTCCCGGTGGCGGTGGACCGGGACGCGGTCCATCGGGGCCACGTGGTCAGCGGCCAAACTTTCCGGGAATGGAACGCACGGAGCCACTGACCGAAGATGAACTCCAACTTGTTCGCTGGGTATTGCCTGACAGAGCCGTGGATTTGTTGGATCTCGCGGCCAATGGCGATCCATTCCTTGAGTCAGTCACGCTCCGCACCTGGGCGGAGGAATCTCTGAAGCGAAAGTTTCCGCGTCGACGAGATGAAATCTCCAAGCTGGAACGTTATCTTGAAATCCCTGATGAGTATCGGGATCAGTTGGACATGCTTCCACCTGACCGGTTCTTGAAAGAGCTTTCGCGTGATTTCGGACGCTTCCCCCAGCCACGCGGATAAGACGATGGGATGCTGGATCCGCGTAAACGCGAAAGGAAACGCTGGCAATGAAGGCTGCATTTATTCAACGGACGGGTCCAGCCAGCAGTCTTGAATTTGGCGACTTGCCAACTCCATCTCCCGGACCGGGGGAAGTACTGCTTCGAGTTCATGCCGCGTCGATCAATCCGATCGATACCTACATTCGCAGCGGTGCGGTCGAGTTTGATTTGCCGCTCCCCTTTATTCCTGGCAGCGATGCGGCCGGCGTTGTCGAAGCAGTGGGCGAAGGTGTGCAGCGTTGCGCGGTTGGCGATCGTGTTTGGTGCACCAATCAAGGACTGCTCGGTCGACAAGGTACGCTCGCCGAGCAGATCGTCGTATCCGATCAATGGTGTTTTTCACTTCCTGATGAAGTTTCGTTTGACGACGCCGCAGCGTCCGCGTTGGTCGGCGTCACGGCGCATCTGGGGCTCTTCCGTGAGGCGATCCTGCAAGCGGGTGAAACCATTCTTGTCATCGGTGGAAGCGGCGGTGTTGGTTCGATGGTCGTGCAAATGGCCAAGGTGACCGGAGCACGCGTGATTGCCACCGCTGGCAGCGAAGCGAAGTGCGAACGCGTTCGTGATTTGGGCGCCGATGTTGTGATCAATTACAACGAATCGTCCATTGGGCAGGTTGTGGGAGATGCGGTGCCTAAAGGAGTGAACGTCTTTTGGGAAACGCGTCGCGAACCCGATTTTGATTTGGCCGTTGAGCTGATGGCACCTCGCGGTCGAATGGTATTGATGGCAGGACGAGACGCGAGACCGACGTTTCCCGTCGGGCCGTTTTACGTCAAAGAATGTTCGCTTCACGGATTCGTGATGTTCAAAGCGACACCGGTCGAGATGCGAACGGCAGCTGATGAGATCAGTCGTTGGTTGGCAACGGGAAAGATTCGCTCGAACATTGCGAAGACGTTTCCGCTTGCGAAAGCGGCTGAAGCTCATCAACTTCAAGAGCAGGCAACGTTAGAAGGCGGAAGCGATCTCCAAGGAAAGATCGTTGTGCAAATGACACAATGATTTCGCTGGGTTGATTCCAGCTCTCAAAGCGACCCTTGAATTTGCACAAGCAGGGAACGCTGAATCACGGATTGGAGAGGATGATTGCTGTTGCGTTTCCGTTCGAAGTGTGCGAAAGCACCAAGACGCAATCGCCCTCAAGCGGTTTGGCTTCGTCCAGCAATCCGACCGTCGTGTCCGATGTCTCTGTCATCAATGTCGGTGGGACCGTTCGGTTCATGATGGCCAGTGCACCGGTCGCGATATCGATCATTCCGGAAGCGGCGCCCGTGTGTCCCAGTGACGCGATCGTTGCCGTCACGGGAACCCCTGGAATGGTCTTCTCGATCGCGGCAATCTCCTGCTGATCGACAACAGGATCGCCCATGGCATGACTGACGATCAGCCCGATGCTTTTCACGTCGATGTTCGCATCTTGTATCGCCGCTTCAATCGCTAGTTCCATCGCAGCGCGAGATGCGCGTGATTCTGTTGCATCGAGTGCAACGCTGCGGGGACGATTGGTCATATTCTTGGATGGAACAAAACGTGACGCGTACGAAGCGACTCTTGCCAGAGCTGTCCCATTTCGTTTGGCGACTTCTCCGGACGTCTCCAGTACCACCGTTGCAGCTGCCTCGCCTCCAATAACACCACGAGACAGTGGATCGAAGGGGCGAGAACTTCGTTCGACTGGGTCGTACATCTCTCCGATCGGAATGTCGATGCTGTAATTCAGTCGCGTCGTGCCGATTCTTGTTCCACTGGCACCGGCTAACATGACACGTGTGTTGCCTCGCTGTAGGCAAGAGACGGATTCGGTGACCGCAGCTGGTCCTGAAACGTCGCCCAACACCAACGTGTTATTGGGTCCCTGTGCATTGATGGAGATGCCGACGTGACATGCAGGCATGTTCGGAAGGTATTTCAGCATCCAAAGCGGCATCACATTTTTCATCGCCGCTTGCCCAAAGCGAGACCCGATGATCTCGCCGTCCTCGTCCATGCAACCTCTTACAGCATCTTCCATCTCACCAGGCGAACCGTAGTACATTTCACTGCCAAAGACCGTGCCGATCGTATCTGGAGTGATCGATCCATCCTCAGCAGCGGGCAATACGGTATCTAAACCTGCTTGCTGAATCGCCATTTGAGACGCGGCGAAAGCCATTTGGATTTCGCGGCACATGACCTTCAGCGCCTTGCGCGGCTTCACGTACTCTTTGGGGTTGAAGTCCGTGACGGGGCCCCCAATCCAAAGACCTGCGGGCTGACTGTCTGGGTTCGGTTTCGGGCCCAGGTCGGTGCGATTCGCTAACGAAGTGATCCCGGAACGCTTATCGAGCAACGCTTGGAAAAAAGCCTCGCCGCCGATACCGATCGACGAGACAACTCCAACTCCTGTTATGACGACGTTGCTTTGAGGCATGACGAGGCAGCCAAGTAATTCGAACCTCACCCGAGGCGAAAAAGTATGAAACTTGCTGCTCTTGCAGAACAGGCCAGGGTGACGGATAGGGTCTGTGTCTGTTGTCGGCTATCCGTCACAAGATGTTGTGAAAAAGACGGCTAGCCGGTGCTTGGCTGATCGATCGGGCGATCGTAGATCCGATGCACTTTTGTGCGACGAGCGCCGCCGCGTTCAATGGTACCTCGCGACAACGTATTGCTCTCCAGCACCCACGAGAATTCGCCAATTTGGATCCCGAAATTGACTGCATCCGGCAGAATCCTTGCCAACGTGACTAACCCGAGGCCCCACTTCTGATACTCCGGCAACACATTCGTGCTGATCACTCGAAGCCGGTCAACCTCCTTCTTCTTCGTTAGCAAAGTGAGCCAGCCGAATGGAAACAGCCGACCATTGATCCTCTTGATCAGTTGGTTGTAATCGAGCAGTCCAAAGCCAGCGCCTACGGCTTGTCCATCGATCTCGGCGATGCTGGTCATTTCGGGAACGATCAGGTGTCGCAGGCCTTTGCTCTGATGGTCGATCTCGCTCTCGCTCATGGGGACGTAGCCCCAGGTTTGCTGGAGCGACAGGTTGTAGATCTCCAGGAACGACCGAACATCCTTATTGAACTGATCACGACGAATGGATCGACAGTCGACTTTGAAACGTTTGATCGCTTCGTCGATGACGAATTGGAGCTTGGGATCGAGGTCGTCCAAGATGCTGATGTGCGCTTCGTAACTGTACAGATCCTGGACTTGCGTAAAGCCAAATGCCTCAATCAAACGCCCGTAATACTCGTGGTTGTACGGAATCATGAATGTCGGCGGAGAGTCGAAACCGTCGACCAGGAGGCCGCATTCATAATTCAGGCTCGGATGTACCGGTCCACGAATGTCTGTCATTCCCTTCTCGTTCAGCCACGCAGAGGCTGTCGCAAACAACTCGTTGCTTGCGTCGACGTCGTCTTCGCACTCGTAGAATCCAAAAAAGCCACGGGTTTCGTCATACCGTCGGTTGTGGGCGTGGTTAACGATGGCCAAGACACGACCAACGACTTTGTCGCCGCGTCGCACAAGAAATGCCTGCGGAGACGCGTCGTCATAGAACGGATGGTGTTTGAAACCGACCATCTCTTTTCGAACCATCTTCAGCGGAGGAACCCAGTTCGGATCCCCACGATAAAGCTGCCATTCCAGTTCCAAGAACTGCTTTTGGTCACGCCGGCCATCGACCGGTTCACATCGCAATGTCGAATTCATGCTGCTAACACTCGGCAAAGAAACACGGTTTGATCAGGCTTCCTCATGATTTCTGATTCTGTCTTGCTGGATGGGGCGTGAGATAGGTCGACGTAGCCCTGTTGGCTCGGTCGAGACCGAAGGCTCGAAACAGTAGGATACAGCCTCAATCAAAGTGGAAATCATAAAGAGATTGCATGGGTGAGTCTAAGCCGATCGTTCTTCGCAGCAGTGCCAACCCGACCGTTCGGCATCTGGTTCGATTACGTGACAATCGAGCCAGACGCAAACTGGACCGCGTCATCGTCGATGGTTGGAGAGAAACAAATCAGGCGATTGAATCGGGAATGACCCTGGTTGGGCTCTACGTTGCCGAGCCGAGTGAATCCACCAGTGGCACCGATTCGCCGCTTATTGAAGGGCTTTGCCATTTGGCGTCATCGGCCGGCAAGCTGCAACGCGTCAGCTCGCAAATCATGCAGAAGATCGCCTACGGTCAGTCACCGCGAGGTTGTGTTGCCGAGTTTGAGCGACCTCAACGCGCGATCACAGATCTGGATCCGCCATCCGATCCACTGGTTCTGGTTCTGGATCGAATTGAGAAACCTGGTAACGTCGGTGCGATCTTTCGTTGTGCCGATGCCGCAGGTGTTGACGCGGTCCTGCTTTGTGAATGTGGTGACGTCTGGAATCCAAACGCGATCCGGTCTAGCCAGGGTTGTGTGTTTCACGTTCCAAGTAGTGAGTGTTCTCAGTCTGAGATTGCCGGTTTTTTACAAGCACATTCGGTTCGTCTCGTAGCAGCTCGAGTCGAGTCGTCGCAATTATTGTGGGAAACTTCTTTGGCCGGTGGCGTTGCCATCCTGCTTGGCAGTGAAGCGCATGGGCTTGGTGAACGTTGGCAGCAAATCGATGAAACGACCGTCGCCGGTGTCCGAATTCCGATGGCTGGATCGATTGATAGTCTGAATGTTTCCGTATCCGCCGCCGTCATCTTGTACGAAGCCGTGCGGCAGCGAATGAAGCAACCGTAGGTATTCGTGCCATGTCTGGCCGATCAGCACTCTTGTCATCAGATCGAGTTTCACCCCGATGCGTGATGACCGTCACAGCTCGGTGAACTGACAGAATCGTTAATGTCTTCGCGATCGCCATCCGATATTTCAACCATCCGACGGCTCTGTGCGCTCGCACTGTCGTTGGCGATGTGCCGAGGGGGGTGCATCGATGAGAAGTATTCGGATGCAAGGACGCGGAATGCGTACGGCAAAACAAATCAAAGCACGCCGCCGGCCAAGACGCCATCTTCTCGCCGCGCTGTTGGTTTTGAGCTCGCCTGCTTTCGCGGACCAACCTCGAATCGGGTCGATTCAGGTGATGCCTCCGCTTCCTTTGGTGAGAGCAAGTGCTGGCGGAACCGTGCAGAAAAATCCATTCTGCGAGCCAGCGGATGCGACAAGCGGCCGACCCGTGCAGCTCGCCTCCGGTGATGATGGACGGCCGAAAAAGCTCCTCAAGCCGGTTGGGACTGCGGTTGATTTGCAGTCGATTAACGGCAACCGAACGATTCATGTCACTCGCCCAGCACTCACTATCGACACGCCACCGACGGCGGTCATTCGCACCAATCCACTGGTGAAGTCAACACATCACCCAAACGGAAACCTCGTCGAAGCGAAGACCGAAACACCAAACGAATCGATCGTTCCTACCAGTGTCGAAACGTCTATCACCGATCACGAGATTGGAATCATCCGCTCAGACACCACGCCGCACGCAGTTGCCGAACCGTCTCGGCAAGCGGTCACTCCCGAGGCAGCACCCGTCGTTGTCGAGCCGGTCATTGTTGAACCGGTCATTGTTGAACCGCGAGGTTTGCAGCCGATCGTCGTGGATCGTTCCATTCTGAAAGGACCTCAATCGAATTCTGCCAGCGAACCGGCGATTGCTGACGAACCAACCGCCGTGACATTCGCTGGCGAAAAGCAACAGCAGCCCGGCGCAACACCATCTGACGAGCCTCTGTTGTTCTCTTTGACGGACTCATCGAACAGCAATTCGCCGGACACTTCGGAGTCTAATAAGCAGAGCGAAATCGCATCTGACCTGACTGGAAAACAGAACGACGAGCCTATCGAGTTTCGATTGAGTTCGAATGATCGAGTCGAGGATGTGACCGCCGATTCAGCTAATCCAGGTGCAAAGGCGGCACAGCAACCCAAGAGAGGCGAGACGGCAGAGTCTTTGCCCGTCGCCGATTCGCGCGAGAACGCGCCACTCGCGACAAATCCAGCAGTGCCATTTACCATCACGCCATATCAGAACGGTGAATCCGCGTCCGCTAAACAATCGGACGCTTCCTGGGACACCACCGTACAACTATACCAAGTCACGAATTCGGATACGAATCACGTTCAGCCGGTTGAGACCAACACTGAATTGACCAAGCCGATCGCACGACTGCTGCCAGTGCCGATCGAGCCAATGGGCACGTTTGAGCCAACGCAGGTGGAGATGCCAACGGATCGCGCAGAGTCGGCTCAATTAATTAGACGCGTCGAGTCGCCGTCCGCGAACATTCCTTCGCCCGTGCATGTTGCCGCATCAAATCCAAGGATTTTTATCGAGTCGAAGGCTCCGGCAGCAGAAGCTGAGTTGGAGAGAGTCTTGCCGTCCCACGAGCCCATTGTTGTCGCTGAAACGGCCAATGCGGCACCGCAGATCGCAATGCCCGCAGACGGCAGCAAAGATGAGTCTCAACAGACCGAAGCGGCTCCGACGTTTTCATTGACGGACAAATCCGATGCGGGGGCTCCTGTTACCATGTCTCTCGCTGAGAGATTAGGGTCTCAACCGAAGGCTGAGATGGAAACAGTCCAGCAGCCGAACATGATGAGTGACAGGATCGTTCGGCAACCGGTCAAGCTGACACCCGTACCGGTTGCATCGATCCAACCCGAATCCAGCAAGACGGATCAGCAGGTCGTAGCGGTTGAGGTTGAACCACTACAGCGTCCGCCGATGAATTTGAAACCTATCGTCATTGATTCGAGTCTGTCGAATGGTGCAACCCGAGATGTTGCGGAGTCTTCCGCGCCTGACTCGGAGTCTTTAGCGGACGCCAAACTCGAGCCTGCAAACGAACTGCCACTCGAGTCGCCGACAACACTGGATCAAGAATCGTTGACGCCGGTCATCGTTGACGATCCGATTCAGTTGGCGAAAGTTGCACCGCCAAAACCGATTGTCGTCGATCCGGCGAAAACGGTCCCGACGAGAACAGCGTCCGCATCGCAAGCGAATCCTGCTGCGATTTACCGAACTGAGCCGCTCGTGACGGCTCCTGTCGAGTCGGTGGCATCGCCCGAAACGAACGGCGTAGCGACTTCTCAGCAGGTCCAGGGAATGCGATCGCCAGTCGACGTGCAGCAAGTGCCCGCCGCATTGTCGAGAACGTTCCAGCCCGCAACGATTCCATCGGGACCTGCCGTGCAACGCGTTCAGGCTCTTGCACTTGATGGAAGTCCGCGAACGGTGGGAGCCGCTCCAAGAACGTTGACCTATCAAGGCCCTCTTACCGCTCTGCCAATGCAGCGCGGAAAAGTTCGCTCTCTCAAGGTCGGTACGCAACTGATGAAGTTCGAAGTTGCGGACGAAGGCACATGCCAAGTTTTGCAAGTTGGCGTCAACGAGCTCCGTCTGGTCGGCATCCAACCCGGCACGACGCAATTGATCGTCCGTGCGACCGCAGGCGATTCAAAGCAAGTTCAGACGCGTGGATTTGAGATCCAAGTCAGCGATTCAGCCACCCAGTTTGCCAGCCCATTGACCGAGCAATGCAATCGACTGAATCGTTCGCTCAGCCAAGCGTTCCCGACTTGCCAAATCAAACTTACCGTACAACGAGATCGGCTGGTCATTGCCGGCACATGTGAATCGAATCAGCAAGCACGCGAAATCGTGCGAATGATCCGAAAAGCGTGTCTGGTACCCGTCCAGGACCAACTGGTTATTCAATAACGACCCATCAACATCACGCATCGAATCGGCGACACATACGTCGCAGGAGTCATCGAGGTCTGATCATGAAGATCCAAACGAACCAGAACGTAGACGCCGCTGTGCGCCTTGGAACGAGTTGGTGTCGTTCCCTGTGTCTCGGATTGATCGCGTTGTCGCTTTTGGCGAACGATGCGTTGGCCCAAGATGCACCGTCGACTGGAGGCATGTTTACGCACGAAGGTGAGTCCTACCGTGTTGTAGATGCGTCGTCCTACCTTGCAGGCGGTCAAACACCAGGTGCGATTGCACAGGTCAGCGGCGCGAGTTGTGATTCTTGTGGCCCCGCATGTGGTGGAAGCTGTGGAAACGGAAAGTGCAGCTCCGGTGGCGGTCTGTTCGGCCTGGGGCTCCTTGATGACCGAATCTTCAATCTTCAAGACGATGGTTGCACGTACGGATGCATCGATCCCTGTGGTTCCTGTGAACCGCATTGGTATGGTTCGGTGGAAGTCCTTTACATGGATCTCGAAGGTGGTGACAGCCGCGACTTGGCGGACGTATTCAAGGATGGCTTCGAGTTGGAACCAGGCGGCCGATTCACTTTCGGGTACATTCGAGACTGTGTCCACGGTTGCGAGATCAGCTACACCGGGAACATGCAGTGGGACTCACGGGCCACCATCACTGACCCCGCGTTTGGAATCAACACTCTGCTGACCGTCGAAGCACCGTTGGTGGCTGCAGATATTTCAGCTTTCAACAACGCTGACTTGCAAAGCGAACGATACGACGCGCAGTACTGGTCGCTAGAAATTGATCGAACCGCATTCGCCGGCGAAATGGCGAAAGTCTTGTACGGCCTTCGCTACATTGATTACGACGAGAAGTTCTTCTACTTCAGTCAGAACGCAGCCGAAACCGGTTTCGTTCGCACTCGGTCTGACAACGATCTGATCGGTGTGCAGTTTGGACTTGATCTACTGTATCCGGTCTGTCGACGTGGTTACACCGATTTCCGAGTTCGATTCGCTGGGTTCATCAACTCGTTCGAGACTCGTTTCCAGCTTGTGAACGATGGTTCGAATGTCGTGACGAACTTCTCCGACGAAACTGACTTAAGCGGCTTGATTGAGTTGGGAGGCGGTTTCCGCTACCGCTTGGGTAACTGGTCGTTATTCACAAGAGGTGAACTCTGGTATTTCACAAATATTGCAGACGCTACTGGTTCGTTCCAGCGATCAGGTAGCGGAACGGGTGTACCTGTCCTCCGTGTCACGACCGGTCGTGCGGTTGATCCAAACGACTTCTTCATGGCCGGATTCTCTGTCGGTGCACAGTTGACTTACTAAGCAACACTCTCCACCGCGTCGGCAGGAGTTCGCAAGCGGGACGGAATAAGACAGCGTGGGATACGGAGGAATGGGGCTCGTTACCTCGCCCACTATGTTAGCGTTCGTTTTGCTTCGTCAAAGGCGTTGACGAGTGCTGCGACGAGATCGAGATTACTCAGCATGCCGACCGGACGATGATGTTCGATGACCGGCAAGACATGCAAGTGTGCATCGACCATCACACGGCCTGCCGTGATTAAGTGTGTGTCCGGGCTGATAGCCTGAATCCCAGTCGTCATGCAGTCGGAAACAAACTCGTAGGACTTCGGTTCTGAGTGCAGCCCTTCTTGATCGTGGATGATCTGCTGCGTTGAATCATCGTAATGCGCGTACTGATCGGCGCGTTTGACGAAATCCGAGGCCGTCACAATTCCCACGCATTGCCCTTGTCCATCAACGACCGGAGCTGAGTGGATTCGTTTTTCTGCGAATAGATGTGAAACCTCGTTCATGCTGGCTGTCGCCTCGACGGTCGTCGGATTTCGTGACATCACATCCGAAACACGAAGTGTCACGATTCGATCGAACATTTCATGCATGGCTCGGCTCCTCATTCAAGTGTTCCAATACGGTGCAGTGCCTACTGTCTGAAGTTATGAAGTGGCCGGGATGTTTTCTGATCCGCCATGATCGGTTGATTCGCTTGATGTTCGCCGGGAATGTCGAGTGATCCAAACACCGCAGGCAGCATGACGCAGTACGTATCGCGATACGCTTCCGAGGATCACTCGCGCAATCGATGATCGTCCCGTATCTCCGATCATCAAGAAGTCGGCACCCGTTTGTTCGGAGTAACGCACTAAGCCTTCAGCGATGTGATCGTTTTCAATCACGTTCTTTTCGACCTGGTCGACTTGCTCCATCAACCGTTCCGCAGCGATATCAACTGCTTTTTGAGCTTCCCTTTGCAACGCCTCAGGATTGAAGCCAAAGTCTGGGTTGAACACGGGCGTGTACCCGGCAACGGCGACGACGTCGATCACTGTGTGCGCTCCCCAACGGAACTGCAGCAATTCATCGAGCGCCGCATTGGAAGCAGGCGAATCATCGAATGCCACGGCGACTTTTAAGCTCCGTTCATGATCCTCGCGTAATCCTGTCGGTCGAACGACTAAAACACTGCAAGGAGCATGTGTCGCCACGTAGTCGCTCGTGCTGCCGAGCAAGATCCGGTCGATCTTCGAATGTCCTTTGGCTCCAATGACGATCAAGTCTGAATCGCGCTGTTTGGCCAAGTCGACGATGGTTTCCTGAGCATTTCCTTCGATCACCTCGCAAGAAAGGTCGAGGTTTGCTCCTTCAAACATCTCAGCGATCACAGTTTGCCGTTTTTCCGCGTAGGCGCGATCTTCTCTAACCATTTCCTCCATCAAATCTTTGGTCGGTGAATAGAAAGCCGTTGCCGGTGGCGAAAGTACGGTCAGTACCGTCAGCTCGAGTTTTTCACGATGAGGTAAACGTGAGAGCACCCAGGCCGCCTCCTCGGAGCACTTCGATCCATCGGTCGCTAGTAGAACTTTCATCGCAACATCTCCCCGTTGTAAACGAAACGTGTCGTACCCGAATTATGCCGCAACACCGATGCCAATGCCAAAACGGCGAAAGAAGCCGTTCACAACGCTTGGCTATGAGTGCGGAATGGCACGCACCAATGCGAAGTGAGCGAATGTGTCGCGCTAGTTGACCCAACCAACCGCGATCCAACAAATCGGGCTTCAGCTGGTTTACCAGAGCGTTAGGATGGTCCGTTCTGCGAACCAATCCCGTTCCATTGAGGAGCTATTCCCTCGAATGGACTTCACGGATGTTATAGATGCCACGCTATGCACTTACAAAGCGTGCAAGTCATCGTGCGGCGAGAAGGAATCCTCGACGGGACACAACGTGACTTCGGAGCGTTACTTGGGGCAAACCGAGACGCTATTGATGATCTGTCGTCCCTGAGTCACCGGACGCACGGCTTCTTGTGCCAGCTGTTTGTGATAGAAGCTGCTGACTCGTCCGGTCAGCCGCAGTTGCGTTGATGTCCCATCGACTCGTAAAGCTCGCAGTTCGCGAACGGAACTCTTGGCAAGTACATCCGTAGCAGCCTGTTCGGCTCTTTCACTCGTTTCCAACATGGGCAGATCCTGTCGATTCGCTCCGGTGGTGGCGCGTGTCGCCGACCATCCTTGTGAATTTTCGGACGCAATGGTCTTGCCCCCGCGTGATGCGACAAAGCTTGAATGGAAGCGAAAAAGCTCGCGTCTGTTCGATGCTTTTCGCTGCCTGCCTTGGCGTCGAGTACGAGTGAATTGACCCGCCCGAAACATTCACTCACAAATATCCCACATCGTTTCCGATTTGCCTACTCGAATTTGCTATGAATTCGTGTTGTGCAAGTGATTGCTATCATTTTTCGGTCTGCAGCGATCAAGCGGCTAGGGTTGTGCCGATTGAACTCGTGTTTCTCACCGCTGTCTGGTCTTCTCTTTTGCGCCATCGTATTTGATTCGTTTGGCGATCGGACTTTATCTGACGATCCCGTATGCATGGTTTGACCCAAGCCAGCTGCGACCTATATGCCCCATAGGAGTCGGTCTGTCGAAACAAAATGGGCGGAATGCCCGGACATCTGCAGGGGATTGATCTATGTGGCTTGACGTTGCTATCGCGATGAGTTGTGGCGGTGGTGGCCTTGTTTGTGGATGGGTCATGCACGCGCTAGGAGGATTTGGCAACCACTCACTCGTGCATAAAGCAGCTGCGGCCATCACCAACGACGAGCTCCCCGATGCACGCGATCAAGAAAGGGTTTTAGAAGTTGCCGATCGTCTGAAAGCGTATGCATCCAATATGGCGGCGGATGTCGATGCCCACCAAACAAAAGTTTTGGAGGTCAATAACAGCTTGTTGGAAGGGCAAGATTCATCGCCCGAGGCGGTCATGGAAGCGGTCAATCAACTGATCGAAGCCAATGAGCAGATGCAAAGCCAATTGCAGGAGGCTCAAAACCGAATTCATGAACAAACCGTTCAGATTGAGTCGGCGGAGCGTCGAGCCCACACCGATGCACTGACCCGAGTGCCGAACCGTGGGGCGTTCGACCAACACCTTGCTGAGCGCCATCAACTGGGGCCGGAAAGGGCGGGCACGCTGGCACTACTGGACGTCGATCACTTCAAGAAGTTCAACGATGTCTACGGCCATCGCGCAGGCGACGAAGTGCTCAAGGTTGTTGCCAATATGTTGCAAGTGCGTCTGCAATCGTTTGGCCTTGTTTCTCGTTACGGCGGGGAAGAATTTGCGATTATCTTGGACGATTGCCGGCTTGAGGAAGCGTCTCAGTATCTGGAAGCTGCGCGTGTGGCCATTGGCGAACGCGATATTTTGTTCGAAGACAAGCGTCTGCGTGTGAATGCTTCGATGGGTGTTGCCGAACTGACTCAGGATGAATCGATCGAGCAGTGGCTGCAACGAGCTGACGATGGCTTGTACCATTCCAAGGAGTCAGGACGCGACTGTGCGCATCGGATGGAGGGGAGCGAACCGATTCGCATTGCATTGCAGGGAGAGTTTGCTGGAAGTGCTTCGCAGTCATCCGGTTCCGACGGTTCGGAATCAAAATCCATGCCCGAGATGCCAGAACTTGAGGCAAATCAAGAGAGTGATCGGCCTGATCCAGATCCCAGCGGCTTGGCGTATCTACCGGATCGTGATGTTTTGGGCGGTGAATTTGAAGAGATTCGGGAACGCGTTGGCGAAAGTGTTGCCATTTTTGTCATGGCGATTCGTTTCGCATCACCCCCAAGCGAATCGACCGCACGATCGATGCTTCAAATCGTGAGGGCAAACCTGCGATCGGTCGACCGCGTGGGTTACGAAGATGATTCAACCGTTTTGATTTGTATGCCAAGTGTTGATGAGAACACGGCGATCGCTAAGGGGAAGCAGATCTGTCGTTCCGCGAGCACGATCCTGCAGGCTTCCGGCAAGACTTCCACGCGCTCCGTGACGGTCGGCGTGACCGAATCACATACGCGTGAAGATTTTTCCAATGTTGTTTCACGCGTCGTCAGCCTTGCGAATCAGTGCTACGAGCTGGGCGAAGACTGCCTATGCGGTCCATCGGAACCGGTAACGACTGGTTAATCGATCGGTTAAACGATTGATCTCTCTTGTCATTGAGGCAGCGGGCGTGGCATCGCTGAATCCGATGAATTCGTTGTGAAACTGCTCGATGACAGTTTTCTCTTTTCATGACCGAATCTGCCTTGACCGCGTGAAAACGTTCTTCCTATCCTCCCGACCGTGTTGAGTGATTGGTGACAAACATTCAACACAGCATTGGATTGCGAAGGCGTCCTGCACCGGTAATCACTTCGGCGATTGCTGCGGGACACAACGGTTCGACAAGCCACATGGATGTGTCTTGACTCCGTTGTCAAAGTTTTCCGATGCTGTTCGACAGACACGGCAGGGACGCCAAGTTCTCTGTCGAACACCCATCCACCGGCTCCCGGAATCGAAGCGCGTCGTCCTCCGCCCCCCTAGGACAACGTACTTTCCGGGAGCTTTTTTTATGCGCTGACAGAAAGATCTCCAGCAAACGAACCATCGTGTTTCGTCGAGTCAGCCGAGCTCGAAGTCACGCTTCCTGTTCGTCTTCTGGATCAAGCACGAAGCGGTAACCAGCATCGCGAATCGTGAGTAGATGTTTTGGTTCTGCCGAATCGACCTCGATGATTTTTCGCAATCTGGCAATGAACTGGTCGACGGCGCGTGTTTGAAGATTGCCCGATAAATCCCAGACTTCACTTAGTAATTCATTTCGATGAATGACGCGGCCTTCGTTTTCAACAAAGTACTTGAGTAGTTTGAGTTCCTTGGGCGTCATTCGGACGGGCTTACCTGAAACGGTAGCTTGATGCGTCTCGAAGTTCGCTTGCACTTCACCGAATGAGATTTCGTTGACGTCGGATTTTGGGCGTTTGGTCGCCTCGCTGTTGCGGCGACCGGTATGTTGCTGCAACAGATTCTTGACGCGGCTCAGCAGTTCGTCCAAATCGAACGGTTTGCTCATGTATTGATTCGCGCCGACATCAAACCCCCGCGTTCGATCCTCGGCGAGCGTGCGAGCGGAGAGCATTAACACGGGCAGCGTCATACCTGCGTCACGGATCGTCTCGCACACGGCATAACCGCTCATGCCCGGAAGCATGAGATCAAGCACAAGCAGGTCGATTTCGTCTCGCCCGGATTGCAGTAGACGCAGCGCTGTCGGGCCGTCTTCTACCAGAGTGACCCGATAACGCTCCGCCTCGAGGTTGTACTTGATCCCAACACCGAGATGTTTTTCGTCTTCAACGACCAATATATGGGCAGACATAACAGATAAAACGGCAGGAATGATGTTGGACGGAAGGGGCTCAGGCAGCTTCCCCGAGAGTTGCATTTAATGTCACTTCGAATTCTGTGCCAGAAGCTTGGTCACGATCAATGACTCGAATCGACCCGCCGATCTGCTTGATCACATTTCGAACGAGATACAGTCCCAGTCCAGTGCCGGGCTTGCTTCGTTCCAGTTCGCTCCCCAGGCGAATGAAGCGTCCGAAGACTTTGCGTCGTTGGTCTGCCGGGATGCCCGCCCCATTGTCCAGGATCGATACGACTGCTTTTTGATCGCCATCGGCTTGAACACGCACCTGCACTTGGGGTGGAGAACCAGCGTATTTGACCGCGTTGTCGATTAAATTTCGGAACAGAATTTCCAATTGGACGAGTTGGCTATGCACGATAAAGGCCTCAGCATCCACGGCAACGGTTTCGACCGGCAAGCGATATCGAACGCATGCTGCTAGGGCGCATTGGTGCAGCAATTGATCCAGTCGAACAGGTTCTTCGGCAATCGCTTCCGCTTCTCGCTCAATGTGGGCAACATCGAGCAGGTGATTAATCAGTGAATCCAGTCGCTCAACGTCTTCCAGCATGAACCGGTGAAAGTCCTGCTGTTGTCGCTCATCGACGGCGTGCCGATCCATCGTCTGCAAATAGAGCTTCAACGATGCGATGGGGCTTTTCAGCTCGTGCGTTACAGCATCGATGAAGTTTGATTGGCGACGATTCAGATTGAATGCTTTGACCGTGAGCGTCAGGTAGGTGATGACGCCGGCCAACACGGCCGCCAAAAGGACGGCACCGCTGGCGAGAATAATTCCACTGAGCCCGCCGGTCGTTCCCAGGACGTTGTCCACGATCCACAGGACCGTCAGCACGACGACCAGCACGATCATCACGACGCCGAGCGTAATCGGGGCCTTTAGGGAACGTCGTTCAAGCATAGGGGCGTTCAAGCATGGGGTCGTTCAAGCATGAATTGGGAGAATCAAAAACGGTGGGGCGATCGCTTTGGCACGCTGGGCGTCGGCCGTCATTGACGGAACAGATTCCTCGTTCGACAGAAGGTCTTGAAATTGAACGCTCGGGAATGAGCCGCTCAAACTTCGGGCTGGGGCTCCCCCCAAAAAAACGTGCGAAAAAACGCCGCCACGCTCGAGTGGATGTGCACATTTACGGCGCAAATCCGGTTTAATACGGGTGGTCGACGTTGGGGCGTGACGATCCCTCGTCGAACCACCATAATAGATCAGGGAAACGATCCGGGTGAGTGGAGAAACTCATGAGCGCCGAGACAAGGACACGACGCTTCACCGAAAGAACGATTCGCCAAGTCCGATTGGATTGCAGTCGGGCGATGATTCGTGCGCATTTTTGTCCTGATCGCAGCGATGTGGTCCAATTAAGATGTGTCGACGACCATC
Source organism: Planctomycetota bacterium (assembly GCA_039179795.1). GTDB lineage: Bacteria > Planctomycetota > Planctomycetia > Pirellulales > Pirellulaceae > Rubripirellula. The sequence goes on from JBCDEM010000022.1 coordinate 80,985, forward strand.
CTGAAAGTGAGCAGTCCTTCGGGCACCAATTGTGGTATTTCGAGGGTCTTGGCGTCGACGAGCGTGATCAACGGCATAGTGTTTTCGGTGTGGTCGAATATTCGCTGCAATTTGGTTTGCACGAACTGGTTGAAGATGGCGTATTTGATTCGGAAGAACAGCGGCGAAGATTCCGTCATCTCTACGAACGAGAAGTCCGCAGGCCTCTTTGGAGTCACCCGGCGCACCGTTGGTTGCTTTGTGGGGTAATTGTGATTGCATTCATGTGTCTGACCTACTTGATCCTGCTGCAAACGGCGTGACGATTTCTGCCACTGCCGATGAAGCTGCAGCGATCGTTGACGTTCGTGGGCTAAAGAAGCGCTACAGCGGCTCGCTCTGGGGTCGAAAGCAGGTCAACGCGCTTCGTGGCGTCTCACTTTCCGCTGCAGCAGGAGAGGTCTTTGGGTTGCTCGGCCCCAATGGCGCCGGTAAGACCACGCTGATCAAGATTTTGCTTGGTGTCGTACGACCGAGTGATGGCGCGGCGTCACTGTTTGGTGAACCCGTTGGCAGCACGGCAGCCCGACGGCGCGTTGGATACTTGCCCGAGTCATTGCGAGTCGATCGCCATCACACGGCTCGTTCGGCCCTCAAATATTACGGCCGACTAAGCGGAATGTCGCCCAACGATATCACGCGTCGAAGCGATGAGTTGTTGGATTTAGTCGGACTCAAGGGGCGTGACAAGGAGTCCGTCAAGCGATTCAGTAAGGGGATGTATCAACGTCTAGGACTGGCCCAAGCGTTGATGCACAACCCGGACCTTCTCGTGCTTGACGAGCCAACAGATGGTTTAGACCCGGTGGGTCGAAATGAAGTTCGACGTGTCATCGAGCGGTTGCGTGATGACGGCAAGACAATCTTCTTGAACAGTCACATCCTGCAAGAAGTCGAAATGATCTGCACACGCGTTGCAATCTTGAGCAAGGGTGAGATCTGTGGCAGTGGCAACATCGACGAAATGTCATCCGGGGCTACGACGAACCGCGTGACGATCGAAGTTGCCGCACCCGAAACCGCCTTCAACGGACAACGCGCCGAAAATAAATTCATGGAGTGGATTGGATTGAGTGATTCGTCCGAGCTGGACATCACCGTGCTGGCGGGGCAATCGCGATCTCATCGTCTGGATGTCACTTTGGATTCGCAGGAAAAAATTGATGGAGCCGTTGATCGGTTGCGCCAAGCTGGCGTTTCCATCGCCCGCTTAGAACCGCAACGCGAAACGCTGGAAGACACCTTCATGAAGTTGGTTTCGGCGTCTGAGGAATCTGCTTGATGCGCCCCTATCTTGCCGTCATCCGAGATTCGTTTCATGCCGCATTGGCATCCAGAGTTTTATGGGGGGCATTTGTCGCCATCTGGTTGTTGCTCGCAGCACTTTTTCCCTTTGGCGTGCGCGAAGACTTAACGACCGATTTTCGCGGTCAGGATTTCGACAACGGCACGCGTATGAAGGCGATGCTGGCTCGGGGGCTCGCCGATCCAACCCAAAAAGATTCCGGTGCAGGCCGGATCGCAGCGGCGATGCCGGATGAAGTCCGGCGGCAGTTGGAGTTGGTTGGCAACGGCGATGAAGTGCGGATCCGGTACAAGCAGCTGACCGATGCGCTCAATGGCCTACTCGATGATGAAAGCTGGTACGACGAGGAAGCTTGGAACAACATCAATCGCCTGAAGGAATTGCGAGAGCTTGATGAGCTTGCTGATGACGAAATCGATGAGTCGTCACGCCGCCGTCGTGCTCGCTTAAGGATAGAAGCAGCGCTCCCGGGAGTCTTCGAGGCCCGTGCCTCACGTTCGATCTTTCTGACGTATGCCGGCATGGAATTTCCCGCTGAGTTGGCGGTCGACAAGCTCCAATTCGATCGCGTGATCAATCAATATGTGCTTCCCTTCATCATCGATTGGTTGCTCGGTTTCATTTTCGTCTTTCTCGGCATTCTTGTAACGGCGTCGGTGATTCCCGACATGCTGCAGCCGGGATCGTTGCATTTGCTACTCAGCAAACCGGTTTCAAGGACGCTATTGTTGCTATCCAAGTTTCTTGGTGGCTGCGCATTCGTTTTGCTCTGTGTGATTCAACTGGTTGTCGGCCTATATCTCGTCGCAGGACTGAGATTGGATATTTGGAACCCACGACTGTTGTGGTGCATTCCGGTTTCTGTCTTTCTGTTTTCGGTGTTCTACAGCGTTTCGGCGCTTGCTGGATTGCGTTGGCGTTCACCGATCCTGGCAATTGGGGTCACGACGATCTTTGGCACGATTTGCTTAGTCGTCGGTGTGATCGGAGGTCTCTTCGACGGGTTTGTGAAACGACCGGACGAGATTCGAGGCCTGACGGTTGCCGGCCAGCACGTCTTCGCGGCGACCGAAGGAGGCGGATTGATCCGTTATGACGAAGACGAAAACCGGTGGGATGAAATCTTCGATTCGAGCGCGACCAATAGCGACCGAGTCTTAACACCGATCGCGCTGAGTGATTCTGCCGTCGGCACGGCTCAAGTCCGGGGTGGCCGTTTCAATCCGTTTGGATCCGGGCCCTTGGATTTGTTAGTGCTTAGCGAATCGAATGAATGGGAACCTGAGCCCAGTTTACGATTGCCGACGGCAACAAGCAGTCTGTTCCGAATCGGTGATTCGGTGATGTCAATGAACACAGGTGAGCTCGCGTTGGCGAGTGTGCAGAGTGCGCTCGAAGCTGCCGGAGAAGTTGAAGGAGATTCCGAATCCAGCGAGACCAAGGTAGAAGAAGATGACGGTGGATGGCTGTCAAAACTACAGAACATGATGGGTGGAGCCACGGACGGGTTCACTTCGGTGTTGCCCGAGCAGATGGCGATGTCACCTCCGCGTGATGTGCAGGTCGACCCGGAGGGTCAGTGGATCGTTGCCATCAGTCGTGGCCGACTGTTGCGATTGGAACGCCCCGAAGACTCAAGCTCAACGGCGTGGAATTTGACCGCCGATCGCGTCCTCGACGGTGAAGCGTCGCGTCGGTCGGTGATCGCCGTGAGCGGTGATGTGCTTTTAGTCGCCCGCAGTGAGGAACCCCTCTTATTGATCGACTCCAAGTCGCTTGAGCCCATCGGCGAGTCCCTTTCGCTGAGCGATTCCTTGGTGCCGGAGAGTGCTTCGGCGATCGGTGATCAAGGGAAGTTTGCACTCATAACGAGCGACGGCCGTTGCCGACTGATTGAATCGAGCGATGGTACGAACGAAATGATTGGGACGATCGGCCCTCGTGAAGTTGAAGCAGTGTTTTATCATCGGTCGGCCAATGAGCTTTACATTGCCCATCACATTGACCAGCTGGATGTCTTGAATGTCGACGGCTTGTCGCTGAGTCGAACCATTCGGCCGAAACTGGTCAGTTGGCGTCTGGTTGATAAGTACGGCATCTCTCCGCTGCGAATGGTCATACCGCAAACAGGTGAGTTGGGAGAAACGACGGCAGCGATGGTCAGTGGAAAATCAGCCGTCGCATTTAATAACCCTAGCGGCGAAGAAGAGTTGATCCGCTACAACATCTTCCGTCCGGTGATCAGCTGCGCACTGTTTATCTTCGTGATGATGAGCATCGGTTGCGTTTACTTCGCGACACGCGATTTCTAATCAACACGTAGGGCATGCTTCGCATGCCGTCTACCGCGAAGCGGGACTTTAATGTTGAACGTGCAGTAGGTCATGCTCCGCATGACGACAGCTCGGAGCGCTACGATCGGCGGAGCGATCGGCGACTATGCAGTACAGTAGGTCATGCTCCGCATGACGACAGCACGGAGCGTTACGATGGGCGGAGCGATCGGCGACGATGCCTACTTTCCGATTCGGTAGAGCTGTCCGCGGGAGCGAAGCAGAAAACCGCCATCGAGTGGGACGAGGCTTGCGACCGTATACGGGTTCTTGTCATCAATCGCGTTCGCAGCAATGACTTGGGGCTCATTCGCGTCGAGCGGACCCAATACAAAGGTGGTCCCGTCCTCTTGCGTTACGTACAGGTGATTGCCGGCGACCAATGGCGAGCTGCTGAAGCTGACGCGTGATCGTGGTAGTCGCTGGGTCCAAACTGTTTTTCCGGATTCCAAATCCAAGCAACTGACGGTGCCTCTCGATTGACGACCGTCCGATACGACGTATAGGCGTCCATTGTGAGCTGCTGGGGTTGGTACGTCACTTCCTAGGTCATCTCGGAACCATGCGATCGCTTGGTCGCCTTTCCCTTGGGACAAATCATCCAGTCGGACCGCTGTGAGCGTCGCTCCGCGAGCGTAGGGACAAACGACGATGTTGCCTTGGGCGACAGGTGACGAGATTGAGCGGAAGTACTGTTCTTGATCGGGATTGAAGCCGCCCAGGCGACCCAATTCTTTGCCCATCTTGGCATCGTGGACGGTAATGTGGTCCGCGCCCATCACGGCCAGCATGGGACTTCCATCGATGGAAACGTGTAATGGTGTTGAATAACTTTGCGCGGCTTCTTCAGGTGCTCCAAGCATCCGATCCGTTTTCCATTTCACATCACCGGTCTTTTTATCCAGAGCGACGAGGTAGCTTGGTCCGGATTGCATCACGGCGACGATAACCGCATCGTCGGTAACGGTGGGGGAAGAACCCAGGTCCCACCACAAAGTGTCTTCCCCAAATCGTTCTTGCAGGTTGATGGCCCAGTTCGTCTTGCCTTGCGTGTTAACGCTGGCGAGGTCACCACTGCGAAAGTAGGCAAAGATTGAATCGCCATCGACGATGGCGGAAGGATTGCTGCCACTTCCTTTTTTGTGCTTCCCGCCCGTATCGTTTCCTAAACTCGCTCGCCAAACTTCTTTCCCATCTTCCAGGCTGATCGCCAGCAACGTGTTTTTGCCGTCGATGCCTGCGGTCAGGTAGGCGACTCCTTCCGCGATCACCGGTGTGCTGCCACCGCGGCCTGGCAGATCAACCTTCCACGCGAGGCCTGAATCGCTGGACCATTCCGTCGGGAACGTTCCTTGGGGTGCTACACCGTTCTGCTCGGGTCCACGCCATTGAGGCCATTCCACGGAATCGGCGGCGCTGGTCGCCAACAGGGTCATTGATGAAAGCCAACAAAAAATCAGGCTGCGAAGGGTCTTTCGCATCACGTCATTTGCTCCGTGTTGATAGGAAGGTGGGAACGGGGAGCCCGCATGAGACATGACAAAGTACTTGCGTTCTCATGTTCGATCCAAGCACTTTGCTCAAATGAACGACCCCCATTTGGAGTTGCCCTAGGATGACAAAATGCGAACGATCTCATGAGACGAGGGTCAAATTCCGTCCCCCGGGGTCGGTACGGCCCGTCTGCTAAAATCTTAGCTAGAAACACGCGGCTTGGGGGCCGCACGAATCGACAACCGGCTAAAGTGGATTAGATCGCAAAAAACTCACAAGGTGGTGAATTGAAAGTGTTTATGGTTCGTGCCGCATTGCTGATCTCAATCGTTTTGCTTCCGATCACGTTTTCGGTTTGCTCGGCTCAGCAAACGGTTGAGGAGGATGATTCGAACTCCGTCACACGGACGCTCGAGAATCTTTCCCGCCGCAGCTATGCCAAACGGCAACAAGCCACGTTGGAAATTTGGCGTCGTCGTAGCGAAACGCGAGAGCAAGTTCAAAAGGCAGCAAATCATCCGGATCCAGAAGTTGCCAACCGCGCGAAGTGGATTTTGAGGCAGTGGCGTCTGGGAGCGTTGCCGAATACTCCGCCCAATGTTGCCAGGTTGCTGCAGCGAAGCGATGGGCCGGAAGCGATCGAGAATCTGTTGGAGCTCGGTGAATTCGAGTCCGCGATGATGGCGCTCGAAGAATCCGACGGCACAATCGATGGGGATCGCGCCTACGCACGTACTGCCGCCGCATTGGAACGACGCTTTCCGATTTATGTCCACGAAGCGGTTGAACGTGAGTCGCTTCCTCAACTGATTGCGTTGCTTGATCGTGTTGCAGATTCGAGCGAGTTGGCACTCTGTCGTTTGCAGTTACTCGAAATGACAGGTGTGAAAATCACCGACGAGACACTGTTGCCAACATCTGCCGAAAACTGGGCGCCGGCAGACGTGCTGCATGCGACTTGTCTGCTGCTGGTCGCACGAGGCAACATTGAAAAGGCTATCCGGTTGGCGGAGCAATCCGTCGATCCGGATTTGCTGCCACGTTGTTTGATGCTTGGTGCACGTTGGCGAGAAGCGGCCGAACTACTGAGCGGCATCGCAAAGCAAACCGACGCTGGAACGCCAGAGTCGTTTCAGCGGTGGGCCATGACACTGATTGCCGCTGATCGTTGCCACGACGACGAGTTGATTCAACAGTCCGTCGATGCTCTCGTCGCGTCACCGAATGAGGCGGTGACGCCAGAAGTCATGGATCTGCGTTGGAAGACATTGGCGAGTCATGGTCACATTGATGAAGCCATTCAGACGGCGATTGAAGCCAACCCAGATGATGCGGGTCGACTGGCCTTAAGCGCGCGACGACCCAAGGAAGCGATCGAAGCACTTGGGTTTTCGCTTGAGCGCTTGGACTTGGATCTTCCCAGGTGGATTGATGATGCCGTACCTACGCAGCGGCTGAAACAAACCGCGACGTCAATTAGGCCGGAGATGCGCAGGCTCCTTTCTTTGGTGAAAGTGTTGATCTCAATCGGTCGGGACGATGCGGGTCGAGAAATCGCACATCGCATCAGCAAATCACCGGTGACCCTGAGCGGTTCCGTACGGATGCGAGAATACCTTCTGCTGACGTTGACCAATACACGTCGCAAAGACTGGTTGCTTGAGTACACCGTATTGGAAAACGAACGGTCACTATCAAATATCAGCCTCAACACGATATCGCGTATCTTGCCGGATGCCGATGAATCGACGATGAGGATTGTCTTCAACGGTATGACGAAAGTGTTGCCTAATGCGTCACCACGTAAGCGGTTTCAGGCAACGTATCAATTAATCAATGGCGAACTACCCGAAGGATTTGACCCGAAAAGAGACTTTCAGCGGTTGTATGATGTGCTGACGATCAGCTCACGCACGGCACCAAACCGCCCTGATCTCTATCGCGCAATCCCGCGCCCGAATGTGAATACTGCCAAGCTCTTCGCGCGACATGGAGAATCCGATCTGGCACGTGCGATGCTTGATTCTTTGGTGAAAGAGGGAGACTTAGAGGCTCTCTTTTTTATGGCGGAACAACAACTCAATGGCGGCCGCGCCGAGATTGCCGATGCGTATTTTGAAGCCGTATTCAAGCAGATTTCGAGACCGGCACGGGATGGCGGACGCTATCTCACAGACGTTGATTCCGCGATGGCCGTTAAGGCACTGATTGGACGATGGTCGGTGGCAAAGCGTTTGGGAGACGAGCAACAAGCGGATTCGCTGGAACAGAAAATCCAATACTGTCTCTGCACACCATCCGTTTCGACTCGATCGGCAACCGCTGAGTATCTCGGTGATCGCGGATTGACCCAGCTCGCACTGCAAGCGTACGAAATGACTTTGCCTCTGGCGGCTTTGAGAGATTCGAATTGGGGAAGTCTCAGTGGTGATGTTGAGGATGATTCAAGTCTCTACGACGTCGCCCGCGTCTACAGCACGTTGGCCTTCGAGACCCATCCGACAGAAGCTGCACACTGGTTCGACTTGGCTGTTTGCGGAGCATTCCCAACGATTGAATTTGCCCCGGGTGGATATCTGCTGTTGCCGTTCTTTGTTCAACGCTGGCAGCTTGAGGAAGCCATCAAACGAAACGATGCAGAGGCCGTCGCGTTGAATTTACGACGCATCATGGAATTGGATCCACTGAATGTCGATTTCGCTGAGCGACTCTTGCCAAAAATGAGAAAGGCGGGGATGACAGAGATGGCCGATCAAGTATTCAACGATTTGGTCGATCGCGGTATTCAGCATGCTGAGACGTTCCCGTTCGACGCGATGAGTGCCAACAACGTTGCTTGGGTCGCGGCGATGAATGAGCAGCGGTTGCAAGACGCTGTTGTTCTGTCTCGAAAGGCAGTCCGAGCGGAACCCGAAAGTGCGGTTTATCGCGACACGTTGGCCGAGATTCTCTTTCAGCTCGATGAAAAACAACAAGCCTTGCAGATTGAGCAGGGTTGCTTGTTAGACGATCCCGGGCAGTGGCATCTGCACGAGCAGATAGAAAAGTATCAGCAAGCCATCAAAGACGAACGGGATGGACCCGGCAACGAGTCTTGATCTAGATAGCGGCCACTGGAGCAGAAATTTATGGCCGCATCGACGACGGCTTAGAGACCAAAGCGAAAGTGGATGCCGCTGTGATAATGACGTCGTTGCGGAGGATAATAGTGATACCTCGGCCGCGAGTAACGCGGGACGTAGTAATGCTCTTCCACGATGACGGGCGACGGTTGGATGACGGGTGCCGGTTGGATGACGGGAGTCGGCGCTGCCCTGTTTTGAACCGTGCCAACGTTCGCCCGCTGCATGGCCGTGATCACGTGCTCGGGCACGCCTTGCTGGTGTAGCGAGATGATGTCGGCAACTTGCAAAGGTCGCTGGACGCCTCGAATCTGTATTTGATTGATAACCACTTGATCACCCAGGCCTGTTCGCACCATCGAAACGACATCGCTGATGGAAACCGCGGACTGACGTTGGACAACCTGCGCTTGTTGGGCCTGGTAGATTCGCTGCTGCTGGTAATAAGCTTGCTCTTTATCGGCGGCATCTCCGAGAGCACCTCCGGCAACGGCTCCGACGACGCCGCCAATCGCTGCTCCCGCGCCAGCTTCACCGTTGTTGTCTCCGATCAGACCGCCGACGGCAGCGCCGATCAGACCGCCCATCGTGACCCCGCGCTGTTTGTTCGCTTGACCGTTCGCGGTCGAAGACAACGTTGTGACCGCGAGGACGATCAGGGCAGGCAGCAGTTTCTTTCGAATCATCACTCAGGCTCCATCCTGGGATGCGGTGACAGTTCATTCCATCACCAGCGGCAATCGGTTTTCCGGCGGGATCCGTTCGTAGAGGGAAACGACTGGATGGATCAATGCCAGATTGGGTGATCGCTTTCGGCGGCAGCGTGAAACGATCGTTTCATAGAAAATATCGTCAGAATTCGACGGATTCTTCAGCCCGAGACACCCCGCTTATGGGCCCATGATTGAAGTGATGGCGCGAATGAAGTCGTGCGCGTTGTCGAAATCACGATAAACACTGGCGAATCGAATGTAGGCAACTTGGTCAAGTTTGGCCAAATGCTTCAAAACGATGTCGCCAACCTGTGCGGAAGTGACTTCGGAGTCAAAGTTTGCGTAAATGTCAGCTTCAATTTCCTGGACAACCCGTTCGATCTTCGAGCTGGGAATGGAGCGTTTGGAGCAAGCTCGTTCGATCCCGCGGCGAATCTTCTCGCGATCTAAAGGCTCTCGCGTCTGGTCGCTCTTTACCAGACGGACGCTTAGCTTCTCGATCTTTTCGACGGTAAAGAATCTTCGCTGACATGAATGACAGCCCCGTTTCCGTCGGACCATGTACCCACCCTCGGCCGCTCGCGTATCCAGGACGCGGTCGTTATCAACATGGCAGTAAGGGCAACGCATGGTTCACCAGACAAATGACGGGCAACTCGCAACGCGGTATATTATTCGCGGTCTTTTTCTTACTCGCAAGCTAGCGATGTGTTATCAACAAAGGATGTTTTGCGAGCATTAGATTGGCCATCCGATGGATCGAGGCGATGGCTGCCATGCTTGAACGCGTGAAGTGACCAAGGCGACAACCGATTCGTGCCACTGTGACCCTATCCCTATAACTTCAACCGAGGACCGACGCAGTGTCGACAGACCAACCCAACGAACCATCACCATCACCAGCAACTGACGCTCCCGCGAAGGCACCCGAACAGCCGCAGACGGCATCGGAAAAATTCCGTCGAGATTTGGAATCTAAACAAGGATCGATCGAGGACTACGATCCGGAGGAGGAGCTGTGGACTGGGGGCTACAGTGGCAAAGCGATGGTGGGGACATGGATCCTGTTAGGACTGATCTCTGGTGGCATCGCGATCATCTCATTCGGGATTGCGTTCCCCTTCCTTCTGGTGGCAATTCCTATCGTTTGGATCATCGGTGGATTGGTGTATGCCAAACGTCGCTTGGGGGTCCACTACCAGCTGACCTCACAACGATTCATTCACCAGGTTGGAATTCTCACGCGAAAAACCGACCGTATCGAAGTGATCGACTTGGATGACGTCAGTTTTACCCAAGGACCGGTCGAGAGAATTTTTGGCGTCGGTCAGATTGTGTTGACTGGTAGCGACCGCACTCACCCGACTTTGTCTATGATAGGGATTGCCAACGTGAAGGAAGTCGCCGGTTTAATTGACGATGTACGTCGACAAGAACGCCGCCGACGCAGCCTGCATATTGAGGCGATCTAGCGTCGGCAGCTTATCGTCGAAATCCGTGGAAGTGATTTCATGGCCAGCGATCTCGTGAAGACGATTTCGCGAAAGCGACATTCGTGTCAGCGGAGCGAGGAGAGTCGTGACCCGGTGGTTCATTCAACGCAACGGTGAATCGGAAGACGTTGGTCCTCTCCGTCCGTCAGAACTGTTGGAGATGGTTCGCAACGGTGACGTGCGTCCAGAGACAATGCTTCGAAAGGACGACTCCGCTTATTTCCAAGCGAGTGATGTGGGTGGTTTGTTCGAGGCCGCGATGCGGCCGACGATTCAATATTATTGCCCGCAGTGTAAACGGGAGATCACCGAACCACCGGTCACCTGTCCGCACTGTGACTTTAACGTCACGCGAGCCTTAACACGAATCACTGAAAACACCATCACCAATCCCGAAGAGCAGCGGTTAACCGAACAAGCCGGCAACAGTGTCAAGCGTTGGTTGCGTCGTAAGCAGGCCGCGCGTACAAAACAAAAAGAAGACTGAATCCATTCAACGTTCGTCGTGTATTTGAGCGTTCCATTCAGTTGTTTTTGCGGGATGGCGTTGGGCGGTAGATCGGCCCTCGTTGCAATACCGGTTGCAAGAGCGAAGGTTCCACTTCGAGGGACTCGTCGATGGGATGCGCCACTTGTCCGTGGTAACCGATCGTCTCCTTGACTTCGGGATTCATGAAGTAGGCCGCAGCGACGACTTCTGTGAGCGTACGAAACAGCTTGCGTTTCTTTTGACGCAGTTGTTCGATGAAGTCTGCTGGATCTTTGTCACGACCCTGACGCAGGACTCTCGAAAGTGGTTTCTCGAGATCTGGTCGTGCTTGCAGCACATCGTTGATCCAGTTGTCCACATGTGCCTCGGTTGCGGAAAGCCGGCCCTTACTGCTTGGAATTAAGCAGTCGGCCAACTTCAGCAGCGTTTCTCTTTCGTCTTCTGCAAGACTCATGAGGGCACCCGCTGTCGATGGCGTTTTTCAATGAGATGTTCCGCACAACGCAGGGCCATCGCAGCGATGGTGGCGGTAGGATTCATACCGCTGGATGTTGGCCAAATACTACCGTCAAAAATAAAGAGGTTGGCAATGTCATGGGTTTGGCCCCAGCGATTGACGACCGATGTTTCGGGATCGTCACCCATCTTGCAAGTACCCAGCATGTGCCAGCCAATCTCTCGAATCTTCGGTGCGACGATCGTTTCGTAGGCACCAGCAGCTTTCAGCGACTCGCTCGCACGATCTAGATGGAAAGCCAGCAGGCGATTGGAATGATCGGACTGCTTATAAGTAAGGCGTGGTGCTGGAATCCCATCGTCATCGCACCATTCCGAATCCAATTCAACACAGTTCGCTTCATCGGGCAGATCTTCCGCAATGATTCCCCAAGTCGCGGATCGTCCCAATCGTTGCTCGATGACACGGTGAAACGGATCACCCCAAATATCAAGGTCAGATCCCCACGGATAATAACGCGTCATTGCCAAAGGTCCGCCGGTGGGCTGGAGACCCCATTTCGCGCCGCGCACAAATCCGCGATTGGAATCGGATTCGTAAAACTGTAAGCAGTGAATCTGCTGTCCCCACGCACCGTGGGTCGTACCCAGATTTTCGTCGAACAATCCGACGACGGCGTTAAACGGATGCATCATCAGTCGTTTTCCGACCAATCCTGATGAGTTGGCCAGCCCGTTCGGATACCGCCCATTACTTGAGAGCAGCAAAATGCGAGGTGTGCCGATTCCGTTCGCACCCAATACGGTTACGTCGGCGGCTTGGAAATGCTCGTGGCCATCGCGATTGATGTAGTGAGCACCCGTGACCAGTCCTTGAGCGTTGACTTCTAATCTCTGAACTCTTGCTCCCGTGATTAGTTGTGCGCCGCGCCGAACGTTGTTTGGCCAGTGAGTAATATCGACACTCGCTTTGGCCCCTTCTACGCAGCCCCACATGCAGGTGCCTCGCTGCGAACAGGGGTTGAGCGAACGGTATGGGCGTGTCGCGATGGCATTCGACGCTGGCCACCAGTGCCATCCGAGATCGTTATGCGCCTTGGCAATCTTTTTCGCCACGCGTGACATCGGTAGCGGTGGAAGGGGAAGCTGGAATCCAGGTGGGTACGCCGGGTCGCCGTCTTGTCCCGAGATACCGAAATCTTCTTCCACGCGTTGATAGAACGGTTCCAATTCTTCATAGGTCAATGGCCAATCATCGGCAACGCCATCCAGCGTGCGAACACAAAAGTCCGACGGAAGGTTTCTTTGCCACTGGGCCGCATACATGACTGAGCTGCCACCCACTCCATTGAAAAGCAATGGAGTAATGTCTGATTGCGCGTCTTGAATGGGGTAATCGGCGGCATCCCGCCGCCGGTTGGGGCTGGCCGCCCAATCGACCAGAGCGGTCAGTTCGAAGTCGGTCTGGTCTGCGCGGGCCGTATCGCGATGTCGCCAGTCTCCCTGCTCCAGGACGACCACGCGCATGCCGGCCTCGAGCAAACGTTTCGTCGCTACCGCACCCGTTGGACCCGCCCCGATGATCAATGCATCAAAGTGTTTCAAGCTTCGCCGTTTGGTATGGTGTCAAGGATTGTCGGTTACGAAATGGAGCGGATGGCCGTAGCGATACTTCTTTTCAAGCCAACGCAACGGCTTACAAGCCAAAGGGAACGGCGGCAACTTTCGATCCCGGCAAACGCGTTTCTGTAATGAACGAGATTCCGTGATGAAAGAGCCGTTACCCATCGATCCAAATCGCATCGTGCCCCAAGTGCGGTCGAGGTTTTACCACGTTTCGACTCAACTTCGAATCCAAGTGGAAATGGCTGACGCGGCCGAGACGTTTATCAAGCAGCAGTTGTTTCAAGTTCTCGCTGGACAGCTCGCGGTTTCCTTGGCCGTCGATCTTCCGGACGCCTATGTCCATCTGAATCGGGACCAACTCAATACGCTTGGGCTCTCGTTTCAAGACGCAGTTGAGCAGGCTAAGCGGAACCTCCTGAAGGATCGACGCAGGTTGCCCGGTGGCATCCAATTTGAATCGGTGCCAGAAGGATTTCACTTTCCCGCGAATCCAATCGGCGATCACAACGCATCATTGTTGCTGTTCACGGATGCTTTTTCGAGATTACCACTCGATGGGGAGCCCGTGTTGTTCTTGCCGCATGCGAACATGTTCTGGGTTACGGGAAGTCGACGGAGCGATGCAATTGCACTGCTGTGTGGAATGACGTTGCAAGAACTGGAATCCAATCCGGCAAATCCAATTACCTCCGTTCCATTTGTATTGCGAGGCAATCATTGGCGGCCTTGGTTACCGGGAACTGGCGATCCGTGTTTTCCGCATGTTCGTGAATTGCATGTCTGGAACGACTCGATGCTCTACGAAGCACAAGCCGCTCTGTTGCGCAATCTGTATGAGAGCCGAGGACAGGACTTGCATGTCGCCGACTATCGGCCAGTTGTTCACCGTACCGCTTCTTCCTCCGATCATCTCAGTGTTTCTGTCTGGACTGAGACCGTCCCCACGATTCTTCCAAAGACCGACTATGTCTGCCTACAGCAATTGCTGAATCGCGAGTCGTTGGATCGGGGTGAATCACAGCGACCGGAGTTTGGCGAATCTATTTTTGTACCTTGGAGCTTTGTTCAAAGACGGCTGTTGGATTCTGATCCGCTTTCAACATTTCCCGAACGTTATTCCGTTGAGACGTTTCCAAGCGGTCATCAATGGGGTGAAGTAAAGGCGGAGGCTGACCGCGTACCCATTGAGTTGCAGTCGCAGTTGCGAATGGCGAAACGCGCTTCGATGTCGGGTTCCCCGTCGTCCGCTGGACGTGATATTCCAGAGGGTGTCTCCGAGCACGCGCATACCGGCACCGCAACGCGATCGCTCAACAAAGTCTTTGCGTTCGGTTGCGTCCTGGCCGGCAGCGGTATCGTTGCTCTGACGCTGTTGATCGCACTCTTTGTTTTTCAAGGCGGTTTCCGGAAGTCGCGTCGTACGTTTCAAGCAGGCGATACGATGCAGCTGATGCCAAGTTTTCAGTATCAGCGTCCTGGCGAGTCTGATTTTGAAGTCGGGCAACTCGGTGTGCCTCAGCAAAACACCAGTGTTACGCTTGTGCCATTGCCTCGGATGAAACCGTTGCCCCCTCAGCCGTTGCCGACCATCAAGACGCTTGCCTCGGATCGACAGGAGCACGGCTTTGCCGGGATGGCGATGGGGGACACTTTCCGAGATCAGGCCCCCTCCGGAGGTGTGCTTGTTGGCTTGCGACTTGTAAAAGGAAGAGAATGGGGAGGAGCGATACGTTCCGTCCAACCCATTTATCAAGTCGGATCTGGCTATGTGCTAGGCGGCCTGTTGGGTCCAACTGAAGGTATCGATCAAATTCAGTATCTTGCGAAACCAGGTTACGTCGTGGGACAGATTCGTGCACAAGTGGGGCTTGCACTCAACGCGATCCAGGTTGAGTTCTATCCCGCTTCGGACTCGCTGCCCGCGAACGCGACTCCCTATTCGAGTACCTGGTTCGGATCTGTTGGCGGATCGCCGTATGAGTTGGTCGATCCACAGCTCACCGATGTACGTATTGTTGGAGTCGATGTGGTGCTCGGGAGCGAGATCATGTCAATTCAGGCCGTGACTGGCTCAAATGCATCGACCCCGCAGAAACCATGATCAACCCCTATCAACCACCGGAATCGGAAACACGGATCGTTGAAAAAAGCGATGCGCCAATCGTCACTATCGCCAACAATTCCAGGCTTCGCCGACTGTCCACCAACCAGTATCTGCTGCGTTGCCATCCGCGCAGACTGTTCTTCAGTTCGCTGTTGATGATTGCGGTCAGTACCGTTTGCATCCACTTTTCGGTGCAAGCTGGATTTGTGCCGTTCGCGATAACGCTTTTGGTCGTGATGTCGCTCACAACGAGCATCTATCTTGCGTTGGTGAAAAATACGAAACAGAAAATAGAATTCAAGCGAGACGCTTTCGGGCTATTGACGAATGAACCCTATTCCTTGAAGGCCAACGCGGAGGCGTTTCAACTCGAAACAGCCCGAGGCCAAGCGTTCAATTGGAACTACTCGGATGTTCGGTTGTATCGGACGTCACGTGGCACGTTGGTCAGTCCAGAAACGCACGTGTTCTTTCTTATTCCACGACTTCGCGATGCCAACCTCGCCGAAACGAAACGGTTCGTCGACGTGGTGAAGGCACGGCTCGACTAACCGCTTTCCTTTCTGCCAATGCGAGGCGCGATGTCAGTGGCTTGCCAAGACACGGATGAAGCAAGCAAGCTGCTCCCGCGTTACCTTCGGTGTAACAACTTGTCGAGGAATCGCCGTCTTCGAATGGAGGGCGGTTGTTCACAGGGGATCGATACCGAGATCGTTTTTTCTACCGGTGCGTCATCAAATCCCGTCGTCTTTGAGCAGGGTCGCGGCATGCCCGGATACGTCCACTCGCCTTTGGCTGGATGTTCGACAGTCACGTATTGGTCAAATAGATCCATGACCGCGTCGTCGCTCTTGTCGACATACAATTCGAACCAGATTCCCTCATGTTCTTCTTTGGCGACGCGGATACCCGCCGCGAGACGACCACGATGATCACCTCCAGCGCAATCTGCAGCGACAAGAGCCGCCATCAACCGATCGCTCAGGCTGCCTCCGGTCTCTTCAAAGGCTTGAGCCATCGAGGTGATGACTTCGCGTCCGGCGAGTGTATTGCCCTGGCACGCGTAGAATCTTCCGCTCATCGCACCCCAGTAGCTACTCGATGAAGGAGCAGCGGCAGGATTTCGGTTCGCCGCGCGGCCTCCCATGTCAATGATCGCGAGCTGTCGTTGGTCACGTCGTCGGTCATTCATCAACAACGTTGACAAGACAGCTTCGCTCCCTTGTCCCGATTCAAGCAGATCAAGTGCTTGCTCGCCCCATTCAGGGTTGTGCCAATGCTGGGTACAAAACGCGCCGACACCAGCACGAACGTAGGGCACGACTTTTCCAACAGCTGGATACTTACTGGCAACCGCAGCACCACATTCTCCCGTCTCCGGGTCGATCGCAACGATGGAAAACGTAGCCGTCACTCCAAAGTCGGGCTGCAGGGATTCATCGGCAAAGCTTGGGTCGATACCGCTAAGAACGAGCAACGCTACGAACGTAAAGTGAGAGCAACGCATGATGATATCTCTTGGTAGGTCACGCTCCGCATGAAGAACAGTCGCCGATCGCTCCACGATCGTAGCGGGAGCCAACCGTGGCAGTGTTCATGAGACAGCCGCAAAGGACTCGCTGTCTCATCCACTACGGAGTCGTTACTTGCTGATCTGGTTCTGCGGGTGTCGTTTCGATGGAATTCTGATCGTTGACCGTTGTGGGCGCCGGAGGCGCTGGCGTCCCGACCGGTACGGGGCCGGGTACAACCACCGGTGCCGGTTGAGCCAAAAACAAAAAGGCAAATGCCACGACGAATAAACCGAGAAACACCATCAAGAAGCATCCGACGCCAACCAGACTACTTCTTTTGGCGGAACCCGAAGCGGACTCGGATTTCTCAATGGGAGCCGCGTAGGGATTTGTCATCAGGCAGTGACTCGGAACGGGGGCTCGTCGAACAGGGACAGGTCGAACGGGGACAGGTCGAACGGGGGCTCGTCGAACGGGGGCTCGTCGAACGGGGACAGGTCGAACGGGGCAAGTCGGATTTGGGACTCCATGGGAATCCGGTGCAACCAACAGGGAAAAACTTTAACATAATGACTATGAGTGCAGATGTGACACAAATTCTGTCAGCCATTGAAGCTGGTGATCGGCAAGCGGCGAGCCAGCTGCTTCCGCTTGTCTATGACGAATTGCGTCGGCTAGCGACCCACAAAATGGGTCAGGAGAAAGCCGGTCAAACGCTGCAGCCAACGGCCCTGGTCCATGAGGCATTCCTCCGTTTGGTTGGGAGCCAAGACCGCAAACAGTGGGATGGTCGCGGACACTTCTTCGCCGCCGCCGCAGAAGCGATGCGACGAATTTTGATCGAAAGTGCTCGGCGTCGAAACGCAGACAAACGTGGCGGCGGAATGGTGCGATGCGAATTGCACGAAGAAGACGTGACGCTGGATGCGGAGGATTTCGAAACCCTGCTTTCCCTGGACGAAGCTTTAACCAAACTGGCAAAAGAAGATCCGCAATTGGCAAAGTTGGTGGAGCTGCGCTACTTCACCGGGCTGACGATCGATGAAACGGCTCAAATCCTGGGCGTTTCTCCGCGTACCACCAAGAGAAACTGGGCCTACGCACGAGCCTGGTTGAAGCGGGAAATGGATGCCTCGCAAACAAATTCTTGACTACGGTGAGTTTCACTGGCCCGGACGCGGATGTGGCTGCGCATAACAGTCTGGCCCCAACCATGCATCGCCGTGGGTTCAAAATGCCGAGTTTGCGTATTTTGTGAACCAGGATCAAGATGGAGCGTTATGTCGCAATCCGCCGAAAAATCGATCTTTTTGAATGCGTTGGACATCGACGCGACGGATCTACGAGAAGCCTACCTTCGCACGGCATGCGGAGAAAACGTGGATCTCCGCGCTTCGGTCGATGCATTGTTGTCTGCGCACCAGCAGACGCTCAATCCACTCGACCAGCCAGTCGTGCAAGAAGGGGCAGTTCAGATCGATCAAATGGATCCGACGACGGATCTTGATTTCGGCAAGCCATCGGATGATTTGGGCAAGACCATCGGCGCGTATCGTCTGATGGAATTGATCGGCGAGGGTGGATTCGGATTGGTCTACGGTGCCCAGCAAGAGAGGCCGGTCAAGCGTCGCGTCGCACTAAAGATCATCAAGCCTGGAACGGGATCCGATGAAGTGCTCGCTCGATTCGATGCGGAGCGTCAAGCCGTCGCGATGATGGATCATCCGAACATCGCTCAAGTTTTTGATGCCGGGCAAACGGAAGACGCGCGGCCCTACTTTGTGATGGAACTGGTGCGCGGTGTTCCTATCACAGAATTCTGCCAGCAAACGAGCTTGTCACTCGAAGAACGAATCGATCTGTTTATCGATGTTTGCAGTGCTGTGCATCACGCGCATCAAAAGGGTGTGATCCACCGAGATTTGAAACCGTCCAATGTGCTGGTGACCCTTCACGATACGAAGCCTGTTGCAAAGGTGATCGATTTTGGGGTCGCCAAAGCGATGGGGCAAAATCTGACCGACCAGACCATCTACACGCGTCTCTATTCGATGGTCGGCACACCGCTCTATATGAGCCCTGAGCAGGCATCCATGAGCGCGTTGGATGTTGACACCCGCAGCGATATTTATTCGCTAGGTGTCATGCTTTACGAATTGCTGACGGGAACGACACCATTTGATCGTAAACGGCTCGATACCGTCGGGTATGACGAGATGCGTCGAATCATTCAGGAGGAAGAGCCGCCTAAGCCAAGTGTTCGAAAAACGACGATCGACAAACGTCGCGGCGAAACGCTCGAAGGTGCAACGCGTACGCATCACCGTGAACCGGGCAAAGTGAGCCGTCAGTCATCGGATCCGATTCCAAGTGATTTGGATTGGATCGTCATGAAAGCGATGGAGAAAGATCGAGCACGTCGTTACGAGTCCGCGGCAGAAATGGCTGCCGATCTGCGACGATTCTTGGCGCAGGAACCGATCGAGGCACGTCCTCCGTCGAGAGTTTACTTGGCCTCAAAGTTCGCGCGTCGCCATAGCGTCGCGATCGCAACGGGATCGATCGTTGCTCTCGCGTTGATCCTCGGCACGGTAACAAGTCTGTATCAAGCCAAGCAGGCAATCGATGCAAAAAATGCCGCCGAAAAATCCCAAAAAGACGCTGAATTAGCGAAGGCTGAAGTCGAAAATTTTGCGGATCGATTAAAGGACGCAAACTCACTGATTGGCACAGCACGTAGCTACGAAGATCGTGGGCAATGGTCCGCGGCGCACAACGCTTACACGGAAGCAGTCGATCTCGTTCCCAACTACTACCTGTTGTGGGTTCAACGCGGAAAGCTTTTCATCGATCTGAAACTTTGGGATCGGGCGGCGGAAGACTATTCGGAAGCCATTCGTTTGGACGCTCCACTTGATGGCCCGCAGTGGCAAGGAGTTCCCGCGCTGTTCGCGCTTACCGATCGAACGGAAGATCTTCGCGCCGTCCAGTCGATGCTGCTGAAGCCAACGAAGGAGAGCGATCGCGCGATCAACTGGAGTGTGATCCGCGGCTGTGTTGCGGCACCCTCCGACTCGATTGATTATCAGCTACTCGCGGAAACCGCTGAAAGACTGATGAGAGAGCAACGCGGCCCCAAGGGACCCGGCGCACCGAAAGGTGGAGGCCGCGGAGGCCCGGGGCCCGGAATGAAGGACCTCTTTTCGGGGATGATGCCACCGCCACGCAATGAGGATGAACTGGAGCAATGGTTGGGAACGCGAAGGCCCTTCGACGAACGAGAGTTCGGCGGGCTCGGGCGTCCCGACAAAATTGGACGGGAAGGTCGGGGGCCTGAGGGTCAGAGGCCTGAAGGTCGGGGAGCCGAGGGAAGAGGCCCCGAAGGTCGGGGATTCGAGGGAAGAGGATTTGAGGGTCGTGGTCCTGAGGGTCGTGGTCCTGAGGGTCGTGGTCCCGTAGGTCGGGGGCCCGAATTCCGAGGTCAGCGTGATATTGGACCTGAGCAACGTCGACAGGACTGGCGCGGGCCCGAAGGTGGACTCGGTGGGCGTGGAGGCCCCGGTGGCCAAGGTGGACCCGGCGGTGGTGGGCGTGGCGGACCTGGAGGACCTGGAGGGCGAGGCGCGCGAGGCGGTCCTGGTGTGCGTTTCGGAAATGATGCCCCACCCTACGACGTGCAGCTCTACCTGACCGGTTGGGCCCACTTGAGAGCCGGGAACTTCGAAAGAGCACTGGAGTTTCTTGAAGCCGCTAGCGACACCAATTGGGGTGGCGCCGGTTTGGTGCATAGCCTGATCGCCATGGCACACTTTCAAGCCGGTGATGACGCTCCCGCAAAAGAAGCTTTGTCGAAGGCGGACGACGCCGTCAATCAACAACTGGATACTCTCGATCCAACGCCAAAATCACTGGACCATTGGATGGACTTTGTTGAACTTGTCGTCAGTCATCGTGAAGCGACCCTGTTGATCACTGGATCCAAGCCGAGAGCTGACGCAAGAATGATCGCTGTCGAACAAGATGCAGCCGGCCTCCTAGAAGACGGATCGCTGTGACCTCCACAGGTCATGGACACGAGAATCATGACCGACTCAGGGATCAAGCGGTGGATGGTTGGCTGCCTCGACACGGGCACGCGGGAGTAACTCACGCAGGGCATCTAAACGCTCTTTGCTGATATCGGTGTAGTCCAAATACACCTCTTCTAGATGAGGGAGTTCCGCGAGCGGTGAAAAATCGAGTGTGTCCGTGATCTCGATCATGATGGCGAATGAATGCAGATCCTGAAGATCCGTAATCGGTGAAATGTCATCCACCTCATAGCAATCAAGCGTGACATGGCGTACGGAATCGAAGAAATCGATCCCCAGCCAGTCGACCAAAAAACGGGGCGTCATCAGTTCCGCTGTATGGTCGTATTCACCGGTCGCATTGTTGTACTTGTGCGCGAACGTGATGTGTCCACACTCGCGCTCCACCCATGCCCGCCCCCGCTTTTGCATCATGGCACGCCGGGTCGGCAGCGCTAAAAGTATTGCCGCGATCAGGGTGAGCAGCAGTAAGAACCGAATGGAAAAACGCTTCAACGGGTCACTCCCAGAGTAGATCCAATTCATTCTAAACGTGTGACGCGTCGCTCGAAACCGTCTGGAATCCGTCGCATCGCACCACTGAAAAAATATCAATGGAAGAGCTTGACATGCCGAATAAATGACATGTAAAGTAAAAGCACGGGAGACGCATTATTATGTCGCGAGCGTTGCAGCAGGAATTAAAGAAGCGAGGGCCGTTCGATTCGCTCGAGCAAGAGTCGACTTTAGCGGTTCTGCGTACCAGCGATTTGATGGAGAACCGACTCGCGCGTTTACTGCGTGAGCATGGTTTGACGCCGTCGCAATACAACGTCCTACGGATTCTTCGTGGCGAGGGCAAGCCGATGCCTTGCTTGGAAATCGCAGAGCGGATGATTCAGGTGGCACCTGCCATCACGCGGGTTGTGGATCAATTGCTGAAGATGGATTTGATCCTGAAAGAGCAATCTTCCGATGATCGTCGTGTTTTCAAGATCCAACTGAAACCGGCTGCAAAACGTCTGCTCAGCAAACTCGATCAGCCCATCTTGCAACTCCACGCCACACTGCTGAAGGGAATTCCAAAAACCGATCAGCGCACGCTGATTCGAATTCTGGAGCAAATCAGAGCGGGCATTCCCGACTGAGATCAAAAAACGTTTCACCCTTTCACTCAATCCGATAGGAACCAATATGTCCAGATTGCTCTACATCGAATCGTCACCGCGCAAAGCACGATCGAAGTCGATTGCGGTCGCTAACGCTTTTTTGGACGAATACAAAATCACACACCCCGATGATGAAGTCATTACGCTCGATCTTTGGAATCGAGAGCTACCAGAGTTTGATGGGTTTACCATTGACGCGAAGTACCAAGTCATGCACGGACAAGACTTCACGGACGAACAGAAGCAGGCTTGGCAATCCGTTGTTGATATTTGTGAAGAGTTTAAATCCGCCGACAAGTACGTGATCAGTTTGCCGATGTGGAACTTCGGCATCCCTTACAAATTAAAGCATTACATCGACGTGATCGCTCAGCCAGGACAGACGTTCAGTTTCAATCCCGAGACGGGCTACAGCGGATTGGTGACGGGCAAGCCGGTGGTCGTTGTCTATGCTCGTGGCGGGGCATATGGCAGTGACGAAGCGAAGGGCATGGATTTGCAGAAAGGCTATATGGATTTGTTGCTGGGCTTCATTGGATTCACAGAGGTGACGTCGCTATTGGTCGAACCGACGCTCGCCGCACCCGATGATGTCGCTGCGACTCAAGCCGCCGTGACTGAGCAAGCGCGTAGCTTAGCAGCGACCTTCTGATTGCCAATCGATCGGTCTCGGGGTCTACTTGACCTCCGTGTTAAATACCAACACGGAGGTCGCAAGTCGCGACGGTTCGTCACTTCAGGCCAGTTTTCAGGCCCATCTTTTAGGTTATCGAAGTTGATTCCGTTTCATCTTGAACATACGTACGCCGAGTCATTGCCGGGATTCTTTGTCGATTGTCCACCGGCGGGAGTATCCAATCCGAGTCTATTGAAACTCAACCGTTCGCTCGCTCAAGAGCTTGGGTTGGATCTCGATCAGCTGACAGGAGAATTGTCAGAGAAAGCATTCTCGGGCAATCAGTTGCCACCGGATGCCCGGCCGATTGCCCAGGCTTATGCAGGGCACCAATTCGGAAGCTTCGTCCCACAATTGGGTGACGGTCGCGCACTGCTGATCGGTGAATGCATCGATGGAACCGGGCAACGCCGCGATATCGCTTTGAAGGGTTCTGGGCGAACTCCTTTTTCTCGCGGCGGTGATGGCAAGGCAGCGGTCGGTCCCGTGCTACGCGAGTACCTAATCGGGGAAGCAATGCATGCACTGGGTATCCCAACGACCCGAGCACTAGCGGCTGTTGCTACGGGTGAACCCGTGATGCGTGAAGGCCCGTTGCCAGGTGCCGTGCTGACGCGTGTTGCCGGAAGCCATGTCAGGGTAGGAACGTTTCAGTTCTTCGCGGCAAGGCAGCAGATCGACCAAATTAAACAACTTGCTGACTATGTCATTCAACGACACTACCCAGATCTACAGGAGTTGCCGGATCGTTATTTGGCGTTGTTGCATCGAGTCTCGGATCAACAGGCGGCGTTAATTGCCAAATGGATGCTTGTCGGTTTCATTCATGGAGTGATGAATACCGACAACATGGCTATCTCCGGTGAGACAATCGATTACGGTCCCTGCGCGTTCATGGAGACGTATGATCCGGCAACCGTTTTTAGCTCGATTGATCATGCTGGCCGCTACGCATTTGGGAATCAGCCCGCGATCGGACTTTGGAATCTCACACGGTTCGCCGAGACTCTCGTTCCCGTTATCGACGGCAACGATATTGATCATGCCGTCGAAAGGGCCACGCGAGTGTTGGAGACGTTCTATCCGACGTTTCAACGGAACTGGTATGACGGTGCGAGACAAAAATTGGGGATCGTACCCGCGGACAAGTCTCTGGAATCAGATCCAACGGTCGCGTTAATTGACGATTGGTACAAACACCTCGAGGATTCCGCCGTCGACTTCACACTCGCATGGCGGCGTTTGGCCGACGCAGTCGACGGAAGTGAATCCCCATTGACTTCGTTATTCAATGAACCGGATGCGTTGGCCGATTGGATCGCGCGCTGGAAGCAGCTGTTGTTAGAAGATCCGCCTAAAGAACTTGCCAGGAGGCTCCGCGAGCTTAACCCGGTCTACATTCCGCGAAATCATCTCGTCGAAGAAGCTTTGGCGGCAGCATCGGACGAGGGTGATTTGCAACCGTTCAATGACCTTTTGCAAGTCTTGCAGCACCCATTCGAAGAACGCTCTGAGTGGAGTCGATACGCCGAACCGGCACCCAAGGATTACACGAAGTGTTACCAAACCTTCTGCGGGACGTAATTGGTAGGGAACGAATCGTCGCCGATCACTCCGCATAGTCGCCGATCACTCCGCGATCGTTGCGGATGCCGGTCGCGCTTAACGGCAGTGAAAGAACGTCGCCGAGCGAGACCCACGATTCTCCCGAAATAGATCAGGCTTCGAGTTCCGTTGCACGCTTCTCGTGATTTCTCGTCGTGAATCTACGATCGTGGAGCGATTGGCGACTATCGACACGCAGTGCGTGACGACGATCCGGGGCCTAGAACAATTCTAATTGTCCGGACTTTGAGATGGGTGGACGGAAGCGATTGAAGTTGTACGGTGGTAGATCTTTATCCAAGCCAAACTTCTTTTGGAACAGCTTGAAGAGATTGCGAATCTGGTCGGCGATTGGCCCCTGGCCGGTCATGCGTTCTCCCCACTCCGATTGATTTCGCTTTCCACCTCGCGCCTGCTCCACACGGCCTAGCACCCGATCGACGTGATTGGGTCGCACGCGTTCTAACCACTCGACGAACACGGGCTCAACCGTCAGGGGAAGTCGCAGTAGCACATAACCAGCTCGCTTCGCACCGGCTTCTTTGGCCGCTTCGAGGAGGTTGGGGATCTCTTGGTCGTTCAGTCCAGGGATAATTGGCGCGGTCATGACGCCGACCGGCACTCCCGCATCCGCGAGTCGTTTGACCGCTCGCAATCGCGCCGACGGAGTGCTCGTTCGCGGTTCCATGTCGCGAGCCAATTCGGGACTGAGAGTGGTGATGGAAAGATACGCGTGGACGAGACCTTCCGACGCGAGTTGCTGCAGCAAATCCAAATCACGAATCACCAACGCGTTCTTGGTGATAACGCTCACTGGCTGGCGACATTCCCATGCAACCTCTAGGCACTGCCGAGTCAAACGCAAATCTCGTTCTGCCGGTTGGTAGCAATCGGTCACCCCACTGAACGTGATGGACTCTGGTTTCCAGTTCTTCTTTGCAAGGAACTCACGGAATAGCTCCGCCGCGTTTCGTTTAACGACGATCTTTGTTTCAAAATCCAATCCAGCGTTGAAACCCAGGTACTCGTGACCCGGTCGAGCGTAGCAGTACGCACAAGCATGAATGCAACCTCGATAAGGGTTGATGCTGTAGCGGAATGGGATGTCGGGCGACGAATTTTCCGCGACGATCGTCTTTGAGGCATCGTCGATGTACTCGATCTTACGGTGTGTTAAGGATCTCAGATGCTCGTCGTCCCAAGCCAACTGATCAAGATCCACTTCGCGATGAACGGGTTCAAACCGATTCGCGGGATCGAGGTTGGAGCCATGTCGCATTGGATCAGCCAGTTCGGAAGAGGAGACGTTCCGTGCGTAGTCTATCGGATCGCGCCACGAAACGAACGGAACGTGACAAAAGCATCGGCATCGGCGAGAGAACCAGAACCTTCTGATCCGGTTGGTGTCCGAATTGCCATACGAAATAATGGAATTGAAAAGAGCTCAAGCCCATCAGCTTGCGGGAGACAACCATGACGAAACCTGTCAAATTCCATCCCGAGAAAATGTTCCCAGTTGGGACTCAAGTGGTCATTTTGAAAGACGTGATCGGTCCCAATGGCAGAACTCAGCATCCTCGCGGTTCGGTTGCCGTGATTACGAAAACTCCAACTGACTGGGAACATTCATTCCGAGTTCGTTTTCCCGATGGTGTGGAAGAGGCGCTTAGATCCAGCGAACTCACAACCTTGGCAAAATATAAAGAAGGTGAGCTTGAGACCACGGCGGGCCAAGCCGATCTGTTTCAGCGGGTGATCTTCCAATGCATCATCGGATCGCAAGCCTATGGATTGGCCGATGAAGCATCGGATATCGATCGTCGCGGGATCTATCTACCATCAGCCGACCGTCATTGGTCACTGTACGGTGTGCCAGAGCAATTGGAGTGTGAATCGACGCAAGAGGCGTATTGGGAAGTGAAAAAATTCCTTGTTCTTGCACTCAAGGCGAATCCCAATGTTTTGGAATGTCTGTATTCACCGCTGGTCGAGAAAGCGACACCACTCGCCAAAGAGTTGTTAGAGATGCGATCCGTTTTTTTGTCTCGGCTCGTCTATCAAACGTACAACGGATACGTGATGTCGCAATTCAAGAAAATGCAAGCTGATATTCGCAACCAGGGGCACGTCAAGCCAAAGCACGTGATGCACTTGATCCGCTTACTGATCTCGGGAATCAGTGTGCTCCGAGATGAGTACGTACCGGTAAAGGTCGAGGGACATCGCGACGCATTGTTGGCGATCAAACGAGGTGATATGGCTTGGGAAGAAACGGAAAAATGGCGTCTCTCCTTGCACGCCGAATTCGATCGCGCTTTAACCACGACAAAGTTACCTGAGAGACCTGATTACGAGAAAGCGAATGCGTTCTTAGTGAAAGCTCGCCGAGCAGCGACGATGGAGGAACTACCGTGAGGATCGACTCTCGTTTGGAAAAGCAAGTCCATGCTCATCCGTATCCGCTGATGTTCGCGACGATCAGCGGTGCGCACTTGTATGGGTTTCCGTCCGACGATTCAGATTTCGATCTGCGCGGTGTTCACTTATTGCCGTTGCAGAACGTCGTCGGACTACATACTCATGATGAGACCATTGAAAAGTCCGGAATCCATGACGGTTTGGAAATCGATCTGGTCACCCATGATGCCAAGAAGTTCTTCGGTCTGCTGTTGAGAAGAAACGGCTACGTCTTGGAGCAGGTGCTTTCGCCACTGATTGTTCAAACGTCTCCCGAACACGAAGAGCTGATTGAATTGGTTCCGCAGTGTCTGACGAAGCATCACGCACACCACTACCTGGGATTCGCGGCAACGCAGTGGAAGCTCTTTCGAAAAGAAACGCCATCACGTGTCAAGCCGTTGTTGTACGTCTATCGAGTTCTGTTGACGGGAATCCAGCTGATGCGGACGGGTGAAGTGCAATCAAACCTACCACGATTGAATGACGCCTTCGGGCTTTCCTACATTCCGGATCTCATTGATCAAAAGACGACTGGAGTCGAAAAGGAAATCCTGAAGCAAGCGGACTTCGCATTTCATCAGGGTGAATATGAGCGGCTTACGGAGGAGTTGGAACAAGCGTACGCAAAAAGCCAGTTGCCCGAGAAGCCAACGGTGGCCCAAGCACTCAATGATCTTCTGGTTCGAATGCGATGTAGGTCCGAGTGATTGCTTGTCAACACAGAGCAGGCAGAGTGGCAGCGGACAAGCCGTTGCCCGCTCTGCGAGCTCTTTGTTTGAGACATTTGCGACGTCTTGTTTGGTATGGTTATCGATCAACGGCTAACGCGATGTTTCCGGAGAATCGAAATGGCAAAACGCTGGCGAGTGGCGGGTATCAATTTCTCTCATATGCACATGGGAGACTTGTTACGGAACGTGCACGATCATCCAAATGCGGAAATCGTGGGTGTCTGCGATGAAGATCCTGCAGCGATGACGGCAGCAGCCGATGCCCTGCAAATTCCTGCAGAACAAATATTTACTGACTATCGCCGGTGCATGGAGCAAGCGTCACCGGATCTGGTTATCTTGTGCCCGGCAACGGCTGAGCATGCGTTGTGGGTGGAGCGGATCGCGCCCTTTAACGTGCATCTGTTTGTCGAAAAGCCGTTCGCCGCTTCGTTAGAAGACGCCGACCGAATGATCGCTGCGGTTCAAGCAACCGGCAAAGAAATGGTGATTAACTGGCCGGCGCGATGGGACCGAAGCCATTACACGACCCGCCGGTTAATTGCTGAAGGTGTGATCGGTGATGTTTTTGAAGTTCACTATTACGGTGGCAATCGAGGACCTCTGTATCACGGGGCCGACAAGATCGAATTTCAACCGACGACCGAAGATAAGCAGAACAGTTGGTGGTACAAGCAGGAATCCGGAGGTGGATCGCTTCGTGATTACCTCGGCTATGGTGTAACACTCGGAACGTGGTTCAATGGTGGCCAGAAGCCGATCGATGTCACGACGGTGACGACGGCATCGCCAGGTGTCGAAGTTGACGAACATAGCGTGACAATTGCCCGTTACGAAAATGGAATTTCAAAATTTGAAACTCGATGGGGCACTTTTACGGACCCATGGGTACACCAGCCTCAACCGATGTGTGGCTTTGTTGTTCGTGGAACCAAGGGCACGATTGCCAGCTACGACTATGAGCCGATCGTGCGTGTTCAGACCGTGGATAATCCTGAAGGGTTCGATCAACCGGTCGATGAATTGCCAGCCGGCGAAGCGAATGGAATCGAGTATACAATCACGCGAATCGACAACCGTTTACCCATCGAAGGTCCACTCTCGCCAGAAATTGCACGCATCGGACAGCAGATCATTGAAACCGCGATCAACAGCGCCGAACAAAACAGAGCTTGTCCGCTGGTGGACCGATAACGGAGTGTTCTGACTAGCGGACGCGACGGGAGCTTTAGCCAACAGCACGACGCATGGGTTGAATTTGCCAATAGCTAAGGGAACGCCAGAGCCACTCGAAGGGTCCGAATCGGAACCGCTTCAACCAGAATGGTGACCCCACCAATTGCAGTGTCCAAATGGCAAGAACCAATAGCAGCTGTTCAACGCGATTGAAGGTGCCGTAGAGTCCAAAGCCATGCCCATAGAAAATGGTTGTGCAGATAATGGTGTGCATCAAATAGTTGGTGAGAGCCATCTGTCCGACGGCTGCTAAGGGACGCAAACATCGCAACACGCTTGATGACTTGCAAGCGAGCATCGCACAACCAACGTAGGCAAGGCTGACGAATAGACTTCCCCAATAGTTGAACTGCGAGCCTTGGAAAAACGAATACTCGATGCTCCAGTTCGCTTCGAAATTGCGGTGAACCCCAAGCAAAATGATGGGAATCCCCAGTGAGCCAACGAGGATGAGTGTGGTGTAGAAAACGGAGGATCGTTTGCCTTGCAGGATGTTCCATTTCCAAAACGCCATTCCAATCAACATCAACCCGCCAGCTCGCCAGCCGTACTGAATCAGGAAGATAAATGTCTGCATCATCAGTGATGCAAAAGCCCGGTCTGGCATCTGTTCCATCCAGGACCCGCGATAGGTCGATAACTCCTCTTCGATGATCTCTGCGGTCGGTTGCCAACTGTCCAATTCCATCTCACGAATTTGTTCTTCCGGCCAATAGGACATCGAGTATCCGAACGCGAGCGAGATGAGCGATGGAACCAGAAGTGCAAGAAGTCCAAGTGTGAGCAAGAACGATGGACGCAGCTTTCGAAATAGAAAAGCAATAGAGCCACAGATCGCATACGTGACGAGAATGTCGCCGTACCAAAGAGCGTAGGCATGAATCATGCCGATCACAAACAGCCAGATCATGCGGCGGTAATGCAATCCCGCTGCCGGTAGTGATTTTGCCGCTTGATGCTCTGACATCATCATGATGCCAGCACCAAAAAGCAGCGAGAATAGGGTCATGCATTTCTGATCGGCGAACACATGTGACAAGAGCCAGACGTAATAATCGCCACCCTCGATGGGGCCTAACGCGTTTGGATTCATGTAGGCGGTTGCCACCATTGCAAAGGACTGGATGTTCATCACCAGGATCCCGAGCAATGCAAAACCACGCAGGACATCGACGCAAACGAATCGCTCGCGATCCGCCGTCGGCGCGGCACTCTCCACCGATTGAAGGTCCCCTTCAGGTTGCAGGGGTTCCCCTGCTTGTACGTCGAGCGTCGCCTCACTCATGCTTCAACCTTTCGGCACAACTCATCAGTTGTGCGTTTTATTCAGCGGGTCCACGAGCGATGTGCCAGTGCCAAAGCTCTTTCAATTCTGTTGCGGCTGATCCCAGAGTCGATAGGGATCGTCGAGTCTCTCCATCTCCGTGAGCAGCAGAGACTCAAGTTCTTTTCGTTTTTCGGCGTGTTTTGGATCGTCGGCGAGATTCGTCTCCCATGCTGACTCTCGTTGATGCTCGGCTAGGTATTCGTTCGGATTCTCGGCGAGATGAAACAGCTGTGTTTCTCTCACGGAGCCGTCCAGCACGTCGTACTTGATCAGTTTCCAGTCGCCTTGCTTGATGCATCGCATGCCCGGCTTTGTACCACCGCTATAAACGCCATACAGGACATCTCGCAGGGACTCTTCCCTTCCTTCCAGAACTGGTTTCATGCTCATGCCTTCGACGGTCTCGGGAGCTTTGATTCCAGCGAGGTCACAGAGTGTGGGCAGGACATCCAGCAGGTAGATATTTCCCTTTGCACGTGAGCCAGCTTGAATACCGGGCCCACTGACAACGAAAGGAACACGCCAGGTGTGTTCGTACAGATTCTGCTTTCCCTGCAAGCCGTGGCGGCCAATCGCCATGCCATGATCCGACGTGTAAAAAATGTATGTGTTGTCTAACTCACCCATCCCTTCCAGTTTGGTCAGCACGCGACCGATCTGAATGTCGATATTTTCACTGCAAGCAAATTGACGGCCAATTTCATTTCGAATTGTCTGCTCGTCTCTTCGCTCCCAAACACCACTGACGGCGACCTCGTCACGTAGTTTCGGGTGTCCATGATGAAACGGATGCTCAACCAAATAGTTCGCAGGCAACTGCGGTTGCTTGGCATTCGCGGGAGGTAAAATCTGTTTGTTTTTGTGATTGACCGCGCCGTATTTCTTGAGCAATTCGGGTTTCCCGTCGCGTACGTCGTGGGGATGCGAAAAACCGAAGTAAATGAGAAATGGATCGGTGTCGTCGCTCGAGTCTCTCTCCTCAAGAAAATCCAACACTTGCTCAGCGTGCCACGCGCTGCCGGTTTCATCCGTGCCGCCACGTTTGGACGCGTCTTTACGCACGGTGAACATTGCGTTCGCTGCCTCGTAGCTATTTCCACGCTTGCAAGTTCGCATCGTGTCGTAGCCGTTTCGATTGAAAACCGCTGCCATCGTGTTGTTGGCGAGATCCAGTGGGACCAGTTGTTTGGCGTTTGAGTTTGGGTTTCGCGAGCCTTTGCGTCGCTTGTCCGGGATATGCCAAACGGTCCGACCACTCATGATCATGTGTCGCGAGGGCGTGCAAACGGCACCCGACCACGCGCCCATGTGGTGGGCTCCGTCAAAAATCATGCCGTTAGCGGCAATTCGATCAATGTTCGGCGTTTCGAGCGATGATTTCGGATCATAAATCCTTAAATCAAAGGGAGATTGGTCATCGACGACAATGAACAGAATGTTCGGACGCTTGGACGGTTCTTCGGTCCATCCAT
This sequence comes from Planctomycetota bacterium, assembly GCA_039179795.1. Taxonomy (GTDB): domain Bacteria; phylum Planctomycetota; class Planctomycetia; order Pirellulales; family Pirellulaceae; genus Rubripirellula. Next base: position 112,421 of record JBCDEM010000022.1, read on the forward strand.
GCGAGCCAACAATCAGATGAAAACAGAGCGACGTCGCGAAAACCAAAGTCAAACGAGATTGCACAGGGAAGCTCCGAATCGATCAAGGGAAGGGGCGATCAGCGGGAAACGGTGATCGACGAGCTTAAGATTCTAACTCACTTGTTGTCGTGTCGGAGACACGGTTCGCGATCCATTGTCCGGGAATCTATCGACCCTTGTCCGGGAATCTATCGACCCTTGTCCGGGAATCTACCGATTGAATTCCGCGATTTGTTGGCATCGGGCTTGACGGTTGAACGAGCGTCGAAAGACTGACAGAGTTCATTCAACGATCAGGCGATCCATCACACAACCGTCATCACTAAACGTTAGATGATTGATATCTCGGCCTTGCTGCAGGAACACCGCGTCGCTTTATGGTGGATAGCCATTGCGTCGCTAGCTGTCTTCGTCGGGAGTCTGTTGTTTGTTCCCTGGCTTGTTACGCGGATTCCTGCCGATTACTTCTCCAGACGATCCCGCCCTCGGCCGCACTTTGCTGACCATCATCCACTGCTTCGGTGGATAGGGTTGGTCATCAAAAATGTGATAGGCGTATTTCTTGTCTTGGCTGGATTAGCGATGCTCGTTCTTCCGGGGCAAGGATTGCTCACGTTGGCGGTCGGCATTTTGTTTTTGGATTTTCCCGGCAAACATAAACTTGAAGGTAGCATCATTCGTCGACGCCCTGTGGCCAAGTCCGTCAATTGGATGCGAAAGAGAGCCGGAGTCGAGCCATTGCAACTAGATGAATCACCCGCTGAACAAAGTTGACGGGGTCATCAGTTCGGCGTTTATTCGTTCAATCAATCGTCTATTCGTTCAACCAATCTGGGTCTTCACGAACCAAGTTCTCCAGTCGCTCAATCTGTTTCTCTAGCATGCCCGCCCGTTGAAACACGTGAGATGGAAAAACACGCCCCGGATAGAAGACGCGGCGTGGCGTTTTGAGTTTGCCGTGCAGTGCATGCAGGTGTGCTAGTTCTGAAACGAGCAAAGAAGCGATGTCGTACACGTCGCTGGGCGAGGCGGTTTCAATCGCATCATCGGGGATGTCTAAACGTAACATCCTGGTACCCGACTGCTCCGAAATACTGCGTATGCGAGTGAGGCAGTCGAGCAACCGTCGATAAACATCCGAAGGAGTCTTGCGGGGTTCGAATTCAGGTTCATTTGGTAACCGTGTTGAATCAGGAAAGGCACCCAGTAGGGTTGATCCGTAGCTAACGGCCAACGTCACTTGCTGGTAGACGTTGCTGGGAGTGAAGCGTCGCTCGACCAGCAGGTTCAATTGTTGGTTCGCTTTAAGAATCGCGGTGAAGACATCCGTGGGACGTACTGAGGGGTCGCGTTCGGGAGGCTGCGCGTTTTCGCTGATGTTCAGATTCTCTTTTAATTCCTTCAGCATGTCGCCGACCAGCTGAACGACTTCTAATACATCTGACCGTTGAATCTCATTGATTGGTTTCTCTGGTTTCGTCTTTCGTTGGCGTATCTGTTCGAAGCACAATTCATCCGTCTTTTGAAACAGCGTGAGGGCCTGGAAGTAGACTTCGTGGGGACCCGCGTTATGAACGGTGATCGGATTGGACTGACATTTTGGCTTTCCCATCTCGCGTCGAATCAGTTCAAGGTCGTCAATGATCAACGAGACCTGGACGAATACGTCTGCAGATTCAACTGCTTCCTGACCGAACAGTGCGCTACTGCTTTGCGACAAAATCACGGTGGTGAGCATAGTCGCGATCATTTGTCGGCTGCGTCGCGTCAGACGCCTGACGACGGTCAGGATAGTCGCCAATGCAACCCCCACGAATAACGCGATGCCGAAAGTGATCACCAACGTGCTGATTCGGTTGATCCGGTCCGAATTGCTGACGGTGGCCGCTCGATAGCTGTCAACGATTTCGCCGATGATTTCTTCTGCGTTTTTTGCTGTCGGAATCGCTTGTGTTCGCAGTCTCCATTGGGCGACGTTCGATTGCTCGGAAGCTCTCTCTGTAACGGCTTGCTGAGCCAAACGCTCGTAGGCCGCAAACTCCGATGCAACCCACTCAATGACGCCCTTCTGTTCTTGGTTCAGCGATGACGGCTCATCTTTTAAGCGAGTTAGCGTTGTATCGGTCAACATCAGTTCATTTTGCATCGTCTGCAATTCAATCTCGTCACCATTATCGATGACCCCGATTAAGCTGCGATGAGTTTTTGCAAAAGTGAGTTGGAGTTCCGTAAGCGTCGGCCACACGGTGTCCTCGTTTTCGGAAAGCTCCTTTTGTTGCTCAAGCGACAGGAGGGTCTCCATCGCACGAGAGATTTCCACTTCGACGGGCTCGATATCTCGCAGCAGAAGATCGGTAGCGGGTTCATTGCCGGGTGTCTGAGCGACATCTTCGATCCACCATTGTTCCTCGTAAAGGTCATCCAAGACGCGGTTGAGCGATGCTAAGCGGTCAGCGCCCGGAGTGTCGATGGAGTCCGTTGTGACGGACCGGAGTGCTTCTACTGCGGGCCAGATCTCACTGTTCCAAGCATCTTGGCGATCCTCCTTGAATGTGGGATCTCCCAACGCGACCCAACCGCGCAGAGAACCAAGAGAACGCCGCATTCCACTTTGTAGTGACATCGAGGCATGCATCGCCGGATCGTTTGTGTTAGCCAACTCCAAAGCGCTGGAACGAAGACGTGATGCAAACCAAATACCACCGATCAGCAAACCGCAGGTGATCACGAGTAGGCATCGCAAAGCGATTTGTTGCTGTTTTAGTCTGTGCTTGCGCGCCAGTTGGTTTTCCTTCGCCATCTGTATCGAGCGAAGAAGTCGCTGATGATCGATGACGTTCGCGTCCAGCTGTGAAGTTGCTAAGTCGTAATCGCCATTCTCTGACGCCAATTCTGCGTACCGATATCGTGCGTTGATCAGCTCTTTGTTGGCTAAAACGTTTCCGGGAAACAGTTCAATCGCTTGCTCTAAGCCAAAGATTGCTCGCACAAAATCTTCGTACTGCCGGCTCTCGCGTGCTCGTGAGAGCAACTCTTGAGCGTTCTTGGTGATCGCCAAGCTTTCGCTATGTGACATCCATTGTCTGACCGCATCTTGGAATTCGGTCACGCTTTGCGGACGCTCATTCGGGTCGGTGGCCATCGCGTGATAAGCGATGTCCATTAGTCCGCCGGTCTTATCCGTTGATACAATCCTGTTGCTCGCTGCAGCTCGCAGGCAATTCAGCGTTGAGGATCCAGCGTGCGGCGGACGACGCGTGACGATTTCGAACAATGTTGCCCCAAGCAGGTAAACGTCGCTAAGCGGACCGACTTCGCGATTGGGAATTGCCATCTCGGGCGGCATGTAGGCGGGGGTTCCGCCCATTTGAGGTTTTACGGTCGGCTTGGTGTAGCGATCCGTTGGCAAAGCAAGTCCCCAATCCATGAGCCAAACCTCACCGTATTGTCCAAGCATGACGTTTTCGGGCTTGACGTCCCGATGGACGATTCCACGTGCATGGGCGAATGCAATCGCATCAGCCACACGCATCAAGATGTTGATGTTTTGTTCTAGCGACGTCTTTCGAATGACTCGATGCCAAGCTTCTCCCTGAACTTCCTTCATGGAGTAGAACAGTGATCCGTCCGCGTCACTGCCCAGCTCATGGATCGGAACAATGTTCGGATGGTCCAAATCAGCGGTGACGATGGCTTCTTGAAGAAACAGCTCTTTGCGCGGCGTACTGTCGTGTGCGCTACGTAGCATTTTGACAGCGACGATGCGATCGACCGCGGCTTGGCGAGCACTGAACACGACGCCCATTCCGCCCTTGCCGATCACTTTTAGCAAGTCATAGTCGTCAGTATCAGGCTCATTCGACGAAGTGATTTCACCCTTGGCACGGATGGATCGTTCTTTGATCGCAACGTTCAATGAAAGCGGCTGCACCGTCTCCGTTCCGTGGCCCGCTTTAATCGTCTGAGTGGCAAGGGTCCCTTCTTCACATGCACCTTGCCATGCGATGGTGACGTCGGCGAGCTCTGGTGTCGATTCTGGTGACTTGCTATGCGACGACTCTTCCTTCTCGTCTCCACTGTCCAAAGGATGAACCGCGTCGTCGAAATCGACCGTGTCATTTCGAACAATATCGTCCTCTTCGCGACTTGGATCAGATGACGATTCCGTCATGGGATTGCATTACCGTGTTACGTAAGAATCAACCTCAATCCAAATTATAGCGGTCGTCCAGATTTCATTTTGCGCGAAGCGTTTTGTGGCAAGGCCTGTTCAGGGTTCCACGCCTAACGCTTCACCGATTTTTTGGTCGAGTTGGCCGCCGATCGCTCCTCCAATAGATCGGAGGGGGTTTTGGATCTTGTCGCGGATCTTGTCCGCTTCATCTTCGATCTGTTGAACAATCGACTCTGCTTCTGCCTTGATCTCTTGGACTTCACCCTTGATTCGTTCTGCCTCGTTTCCAATCTGCCAGACGACGACCACTAAGATGATCAAGCTCACCACCATCACCGTGGTGATCATCAACATGCAGATTTTGATCGTCTCAATCGAGGTGGTCAGTCGGTCGATACTGGTCTGCATTTCTTGACGTTTTTGACGTACGCGGCGTCTTCGTTTTTGAGTGGCCACAGCGTCGCGTTTTTGTTCTCGCTCCAAGAGCAGATTGACGGCCTGGGTTAGTTCTTCCGTATTCATCGATTGCTGTTCGGATACCATGGGTCAATTCCAACGAAACAAAAACAGTTGGCGAAGTTTCTATCCAGTCTAATTGCCCCAGCGGCATGGGAAGAAATCGGCTAAATGCGATCGGACGGGCGACTTCTCCGTCGCCAAGTGATCTTTCGTCTCATTTGGCTCAATTCGCATTTGCTCGATCTTCTTGCCGACTATGCTGCAGGTCGGTCTCAACACGATCCACGCACCTTGCTGCCCCCATGATGTCATTCACTCCGTTCAACGCCTCAATCGCACTTCGAATGCACGGTAACACTCGCACGCGGAAACGGACGTTTCGCGCGCTCCTGACGATGGTTTGTTGCTTGCTGACTAGCCTATTGGTAACACCTTCGGCCGCAAGCGACCCAGCGTCTGTCTTGCCAAAACATGAGCGAGATGATTCGGTGACGACACCCGAAGCGAGCCTCGGATTCAAGATTGGGTCGCGGCATTTGCGGCATGATCAGCTCTGTGACTACATGGAGCAACTTGCCGCTGAGTCGGATCGCGTCACGTTGTTGCCCTACGCAACGTCGCATGGTGGACGGCCACTGTTTGTCCTGGTGATCACTTCTCCGGAAAACCACCAGCAGCTCAAGGCCATTCGTAACTCTCACCGACAACTTGCCAGCGGTAATGTTGAGACGCCACGCGAAGATGACAGGGTGGTCATGTACATGGGTTACGGTGTCCATGGCGATGAAGCCAGTGCGCTCAATGCGACTCCGTTGGTCGCCTACCACTTGGCGTCGTCGTTGGATCCAATCGTCACTGACATGTTGGGGCAGTCCGTGCTGCTGCTGGATCCATCACTCAATCCCGATGGAGGAAGTCGGTTCGAACACTGGGTTAATGAGAATCGTGGTCGGTTGGCGAGCAGTGATCCAGTCGACCGTGAACATTTGCAGGGCTGGCCGCGCGGACGCACTAACTACTACTGGTTCGATCTCAATCGTGATTGGTTGCCCGCAACACATCCAGAGTCTCGCGGACGACTGGAGTTATTTCATCAATGGAAACCCAACGTCGTGCTTGACTATCACGAGATGGGTTCTTCCAGCAGCTACTTTTTCCAACCCGGTGTTCGCGCTCGGACGAATCCGTTGACACCTTCGCGTAACGTCACGCTCACGAAACAATTCGCCATTAATCACGCCAATGCGATGGACTCAGCAGGTGAGTTGTTTTTCACCGAAGAACGGTTCGACGATTTTTATATCGGGAAGGGAAGCACTTACCCCGACGTCAACGGTGCGATCGGCATCCTGTTTGAGCAGGGGAGCAGCCGAGGCTTGTTGATGAAGACGGACCGAACCGAACGTACTTTTTCGGATTCGATTGCCAACCAAGTTCGTACGAGCCTGTCCAGTTTGAAGTCGATGACTCAGTATTCTGATGACCTGCTACGATTTCAGTGTCAGTTCTTTGCGAATGCGAAGAAGCAGGGTGCTCTGTCCAGCTCATATTTGCTTAGCGGTGAATCATCCCGAGTCCATGAAGCGAAGCAGCTTCTCAGCCTGCACGATATCTCATTTCATCAGCCGAATGCTTCCGTATTGGTAAATGGAAAATTGTGCTCAACCGACGAGGTGCTGTTGATTCCATGTGATCAGCCGCAATCAACGCTCCTTCGATCGATGATGTCGATGGCCCAGACATTCGAAGAAAACATCTTCTACGATGTCTCGACTTGGCATCTCCCATCCGCGATGGATCTAGACGTCCAGGAAATTGCTCCGGGTGACAGCCGTGAAATGATCGCTTCCTTTGGGGAAAAAACGGAACCGAGCCCCGCACCAATGATCGCCTTTGATGACCGACACTTGGGCTACGCCGTTCTTCCCACTTCGTTACAGATTCCGAAACTGATCGCACAGCTTCATCGTGAAGACGCAAAACTTCGGGTAACGACAGAGCCCATTACCATTGAGACGAAAAGCGAGAGCGTTGAATGTCCAGAAGGAACGTTATTGGTGCTGCGGCAACCAAATCTTGATGCTTGGCCGGGCATCTTGAATCGATTGAAACTGTTTCCGGCTTCATCGAGCATGCAATTTGTTCCGCTTACTTCCAGTATGACCAGCGGAGGCCCGGACCTGGGAAGTGACTCGACGATGAATATGGTTGTCGCCAAACCCGCGCTAATCGTTGGTGATGGCGTTGATCCTTACACAGCAGGAGCCATTTGGCATCACCTCGATGTTCGTGTTGAGCAGCCGACGACGTTGATCAACACGATTAACTTTCCAAGCGTTGACTTGGCGGAGTACACGGCACTGTTGTTACCAAAGGGCAGCTACGGGCTGTGGGGCAATGCGGAAGCAATTCAGCTCAAAGAGTACTTGGACGACGGTGGTGTCGTCATCACGATCGGTGATTCTGTGCAGTGGCTAATCAAGCAGAATGTCATTGGCTCTTTGGATGAACATCACGATGACTCAAATGATGACCCTCACGAAGTGCCTTCGGCGCCAGAGTCGAGGCCATTCGGGAAAGCGAGAGACGCAGCGGCCCTCGAATCGATTGCCGGCGCGATGTTTAAGACCGTGATTGATCGTACACATCCGCTTGCCTATGGATTTCCAGATGAATTTGTACCGGCATTTCGTCGTGGCACGTATCATTTCCCACTGCCAGAGAACAGCTATCAAACTGCTGCGACCTATCAGGGTGTGATATCGGGATATGTCAGTGAAAAGAATCGAGAGATGCTCAAAGGAACCGCGGCCGTATTTATGGTTCCCGTCGGTAAAGGGCGAGTTATCGTGCTTGCGGACAATCCGGTATTTCGCGGTTACGTCCGGTCCACGGAGCCGTTCCTTACAAACTCGATTTACCTTGGGCCAAGTGTTCGATTGCCTCGTCAAACGAGTGATGAACACGTTCATTAAGCTGGTTCCTTTTCGGCCCCGGCTGAGTATTTGATGTGACTGCTTTTTGTGCGGTCGGTTCGTGATCCCTGATGTTTTTTGGGGTTTTTCGGCGAGTTTCGCTGCGTACTGCTTGTCGTTGTGTCGCGTATCCGATCGGCACACATCAATTTTGTGTGCGTTGACACGCAAATTGAGGCACTCGCAATGAAAATCACGCTTTCCGAAGCCCGAAAACGACTTGCAAAGGCCGGGATCGAATTGGGAAACCGATGCAGCGTTTCCGATAGTCGTCGATCGTATCTCTACGAAGTCACGACGCCTGTTGGAACACAGGTCCAAATGCAGACCTCTGACGTCGCAGGCTTGCTTCGCGACTTGGATCGCGCGGCGATGTGAGTCGCTTTAGCAAAGACTGTTTCGTTTCTTCGAATTCAAGGACTTAAACTAACAGGTTGAGGCCATGACAAGCTCCCACCGGCACGCAAATAGCGAGACGTTCACGGCTACTTATGATCATCAGGCAGGTGCGTTCCGAGTCGCACGCAACGACCCCAAATTGCTCGAGAACAAGGGCGGCAAGAACGACTCGTCGAGCCCACCACCGCAACGTCTAAAGATCGTGCTCTCGTAGATCCGATTTGGTCGTGCCGACTGCCGTCCCTGTTGGATGAAGCACACGGAATACTGTGGGGATGGAAGCCCCTGTATGCTGTAAGGATGGAATGCATTGGCCGTTACGTTCGCGATCTTCTTTGGACCGTCAACAGTCCAGCACTTGTTCGAATTCCATTCGCGGTCGAATCCGAACAACCGCCGGTTGACGTCGAAGAAACGTTGCATGCGAGTCAGATTGATGCGGTGCATCTCGCACATGTAATTCATCGACCCGACGAGTACCGAGTTGGGCGATACTTTGAGCGGCTGGTTGTCTACTGGGTTCAGTTCATTCGTGCCTGTGAAATCGTTGCCCACGGATTACCGATTCGAGAAGGGAAACGGACGGTCGGAGAGATCGATCTTGTCTTCCGGGACGAATTGGGGCATCTGACTCACTGGGAAATTGCCGTCAAGTTTTACCTGCAGGTGAATACAGGCCAACCGCCCGCGATTGACTATGTCGGACCCAATGCCAACGATACGTTGGCACGAAAAACAACGCGCCTAAGAGATCACCAACTACCACTGAGTCGCCAAGTCTTTCCCGAGGTTGTCACCCGTCACGCATTTGTGAAAGGAAGGATCTTCTATCACTGGTCGTCAGACTGTCCTGAATCGGCAACAAATCTGTTGTCGCCCGCGCACCTCGTTGGGAAGTGGCTTCGCGCGAATGAGGTCGAGGAATTTCTTTCTGAAAACCCACTGAACTATCGCGTGCTTCGCAAGCCCTTTTGGTTAGCGGAAGAACACCAGCTGTGTTCCGAAGGATCTTCCGTCAATGCAAGTGAAATGGAAGCGACGCTACGTGAGCATTTTTCACGCGGTGGGCGGCCAATCTTATTGAGCGGATTCCCAGCAAGTAGTGACACCGTCGGATCAGTTCCCATTGATGAGTGCGTCCGTATCTTCGTCGTACCCGATGATTGGCCATCGTAGCGCTCGAGCAGGGAACGCGCACGTTGTACGTAACCATCGACGATTCGTTCGATCCCCTGACACGTGCACTCATCGGCACTTCGTCATTAGGCTAGATCGAACATCATCAATTCGGCCGAGTCATCGGTCGTCAGGATCACTTGTGACTCATCGCTGATCGCCGCCGCGTCACCAGCACTCAGTTGCGATCCGTTCACGGAGACCGATCCCCGCAAGACTTGAAGCCAAGCGTGTCGATCAGCTTTCAGGGTGTACGTAAGTTCGCCCCCGTTGGTGAGATCCGAGAGAAAGATTTTTGCATCCTGGTGAATCCGCAGCGAGTTATCCTCCCCGTCGGGAGAGGCGACTAGCTGAAGACGGTCTTTTCGATCTGCTGCATCAAACGCCTTTTGCTCATAGCTAGGATCGATATCCCGTCGCTGCGGTTGCAACCAGATCTGATAGAAGTGCGTCGCATGTTTGTTGGACGGATTGAATTCACTGTGGGTGATTCCAGTTCCTGCCGAAATGCGTTGAAACTCGCCAGGACGAAGCGTCTCGCCATTTCCCATGGAGTCCTTGTGTTCCAATTCACCCTCTAAGACATAGGAAACGATTTCCATGTTGTCGTGGGCATGTGTACCAAAACCACTCCCTGCTGCGACGCGGTCTTCGTTCATGACTCGTAACGAACGAAATCCCATGTGATTCGGGTCGTAGTAGTTTGCGAACGAGAACGTGTGGTGTGATTTAAGCCACCCGTGGTCAGCGTGCCCGCGTTCGTTGGATTTTCGAAGCTTGATCATGGTGTCACCCCCAATGCTTTTGGTTTACATGTAATGATTATGTGGAAATAGAGTTGATTCAGCCAAGTTCAAACAGCAAGGCGTCCGTTGGATCTGCTGCCGTGATGTGCAGATTTGTTGGGCGACTGGTTGCCACGGCATCACCGCTTCGTAATCGCGTGCCATTGACGACAAGTGTTCCCCGAGCCACTTGCAGCCAGGCGTGACGATTGCGCTCGATCGTAAAGTTGACCGACTCCGAGCGTTGTAGTTGGGTTGCAAAGATCGAAGCGTCTTGGCGAATTTTGACCGCGGCCTTGGAATCCTCCGGACCGGCAATCTGTCTCCACTGAGCCCGTTTCTGGTCCCTGGTTACTTTTGAGTCGCTGTACCGAGGTCTTGCGCCGCGAAGTGCCGGTTCGATCCAGACTTGTAAAAAATGGTTCCTTAAATCTCTGGACGGATTGTATTCGCTGTGCGTAATGCCCCGGCCAGCCGACATCATTTGAACATCATCGGGTGTGATGACCGCGCCTTTTCCCGTGCTGTCTTTGTGCTGCAAGGAACCATCGAGCACGTATGAAATAATTTCCATGTTCCGGTGCGGGTGCGTGGGGAACCCACGTCCTGGTGCGATTCGATCATCGTTGATCACTCTTAAGGATCGAAATCCCATGTGTTTTTCATCACGGTAGCGTCCGAACGAAAACGAGTGATAGCTCTGCAGCCATCCGAGGTCGGTGTGACCTCGATCTTCCGCCTGACGGATTAGTAGGTCACCGTTTTGTTGGTCGCTGTTTCGTTCGTCGTTGATTCGTTGGTCATCGGCGATCAGCGCGGTGGGATTCGCCGTCACGTGGATGAGCCCGGCAGTGGTCATCGAAATGGCATTGCGTCGTGAAACAAGCATGGGAACTTCCGTAGGATGACTTTGGGAACACTGAATGACGCTGGCGATCACATGAAGCCGGCGGTCACTCTTGATGTAAATAGTTTACATGTAATGTATCGGGTTGTCAAGTTTGGGACTTGAGTGGATCTTGTAACGTCAGGCCCGGCCGCTATCCGTGCCGAGCGCGTGTTGGCAAAGTGGGTTGATCGGCCGCGTTCGATTCGTGGATTTTTTTGGGGCCAACGCTCAGACTTCGATCGTGTCGCAGAGATTGACGCCGGTTTTTTTGAAGGCGTTGCCAAGCGAATCGCTAGTAGATGGTTATCCGGCGCTTTCCGCCGCTACCTTCCTTCTAGGAGATTCCCATGCAAACAATTCAAAGACTTTCTCATGCCACACCCGATACGATTCGCGGTGAATTGCTGACGGCCGTTGAATATTTGATGAGACAGGTGCGGCGGCGAGTGGAGGTGCTAGACGAAATCTCGGCAGTCCAGAGCCTGCTCGAGTCGCTTCCGTTAACAACGGACACTTACGGTGCGGCGGTCAACCGACTGACGAACGCCCATCGATACTTACTTTCGCGCGAATTCGGAGCTGCGGGATACGAGCTGAAGCTGCTCGCGGGTGGATTGCAAAGCGAAGGCCGAGTGCCCGCCCGAAAACACCATCGATTCTCGTCGCCGTTTAAGCCCGTGTTTCGGTGAGGGATTCCTCGTTTGCCCTGGGAATCCTGCATTTCAAAATGGCTTCCGAGAATTGCCGTCCCCACCCCCGGGTGGGTAAGATGGGGTCGGTAGATGCGTGTGCGGATTCCTATCGATTCCAGAGCCCATGAATTCCAACGAATCCGTAACCGCTTGGATCGAGCAGCTCAAGGACGGTGAGTCGTTTGCCGCTCAGAAGCTGTGGAGCGAGTACGTTGAGAGACTCGTCGGTCTCGCCCATCGAAAACTGGGTGACATGCCAAAGCGAGTCGTCGATGCCGAAGATGTCGTGCTCTCAGCTTTCCGGCACTTTCTCGATGGAGTGAAAGAAGATCGCTTCGCAAAGCTCGACGATCGCCAGGATCTGTGGAGCATCTTGGTGATGCTGACGGAACGTCGCGCGATTGGGCAGCGTCGATTTCTGGGGGCTCAAAAGCGGGGCGGCGGCAACGTTCGGGGTGAGTCGATTCTCGGAGATGCGGACGGTAACCAACGAGGGCTGGATGCGGTCGCCGAACTCCGGGATGCCACACCGGAGTTCGCGGTTGAGTTCGCCGAAGAGCTGCGCGTTCGGCTTGCCAAGTTGGGCGATGAACGGCAACGGTCGATCGTGCTCGGAAAACTTGAAGGCAAGACGAACTCGGAGATTGCTCGAGAGTTAAGCATCAGCGTCAGTTCGGTGGAACGTAAGCTCTCCATCATTCGTGATTCCTGGCGTGAGGCTCTACAGGATGGATGAGACCGAATTAAGAAACGTATCCGATGCTGAAATTGAGCGTCGCAAACGTGTTGATGTGATTTGTGATGATTTTGAGCGGCAATGGGCGGAAGGAAATCCTCCGAGCATTGAGGGCACTCTTGGGAAACTCCCCGAGGAAGATCAGCGGCTGTTATTCCAAGAGTTGTTGAAGCTCGAAATCGAGATTCACAAGAGAGTTGGCAAAAACTGTGATCGTGACGACTATCGAAAGAGATTCCCTGACAGGATCCAGTGCATTGATCGTTTGTTTGCTTCGTCCAAGGGTCAAGCCGAACCGCCGGGCAGGACCGTTGAATTAAAACCAAACGACACGGCGGCAGCGCACTCGGAGTCCGTCAAGGAACGGGCCAATTCAACGAAGATCAGTTCTTCCTCATCAGAGACTTCCCAGGAACCCGATCCGACATCGATCGATCGATTCACGATTCACGGAAAACTGGGGGTGGGCGGGTTTGGAATCGTCTACTTGGCGACAGACCCACTTGCCGGTCGGGATGTCGCGATCAAAGTGCCGAAGTCATTGAGCCCTTCCAAGTTGGAAATGTTTCTTGAAGATGCGCGAACAGCAAGCCAGCTCACGCATCCGGGTATCGTTCGAATTTATGAAGTCTCTGCCTCACCACTTCCGTACGTCGTTCAAGAGTATCTACCGGGTGGCGACTTGGGGAAGCATGTACGTAGACGAAAGCTCTCGCCCCACGCGATCGTGGAATTGATGATCCCTGTCGCTGATGCCGTTGGATTCGCGCATCAACACGGATACACGCACCTAGATTTAAAGCCGGACAACATACTGATTCGTGAAGATGGTCAACCGTGCGTGGTCGACTTCGGTCTGGCCGTGCATGAAAGCGGGCAATGGTCGCAGGCGGGACGGTTAGCAGGAACCGTGTCTTACATGTCACCGGAGCAAGCAGCGGGGGAAGTGCATCGGATCGATGGGCGGAGCGACATCTGGAGTTTGGGCGTCATTTTCTATGAGCTTCTGGTCGAGAAACTCCCCTTCAACCAACGGCCAACGGCTCGACAGTTGGATGAAATTCGGTTCCGCGACCCGCGACCGATCCGGCAACACAAACCGGATCTTCCACGTGAACTGTGGCGCATCATTCAATGCTGTTTGGCAAAGAGCGTGTTGGAGCGTTATCAATCGACAGCCGACTTGGTTGATGACTTGAAGCAGTGGCTCTTGTCGGAGAATCAAGATCAGGCATTGGAAAAGTCGCAAGGTGAAGTTACTTCCGCGACGGACCATTTCGAATCCATACAAATCATTCCGCAAGGTCTGAGAAGTTTTGAGGCCGAGCATGCCCGATTCTATTTGTCGCTGCTTCCCGGGCCTCATGATCGTGATGGCTTGCCAAGTCGTGTGCGTTTTTGGAAGAAACAGATCGAATCATTTGATCCCGACGAATCGTTCTCGGTTGGGTTGATGTATGGCCCGTCGGGCTGTGGGAAATCTTCGCTCGTCAAAGCCGGGCTACTACCCCATCTCGATCGCGACGTCACGCCGGTTTATCTGGAGGCGACTGCGAATGACACCGAGGTGCGTTTGCTCAAATGCATTCGAAAGGCTGTTGCCGATGCGCCAGATGATGCTGACTTGCCAAGCCTGATCGCTGCGGTTCGCGAACGACAGAGCGGAAATAAGCTGTTGATTGTCATCGATCAATTTGAGCAATGGCTGCATTCTCATGCGATCGAACGTACTGACCAGTTGGTTAGGGCAATGCGGCAGTGTGATGGTGCCGGTGTGCAGTGCGTCGTCCTCGTCCGTGATGACTTCTGGATGTCCGCGACGAATTTTATGCGTGCATTGGATGTACCTTTGACGGAGGGCGTCAATTCGGCACCGGTCGGTTTGTTCGATTTGGATCACGCTTGGCACGTGCTTCGATTGCTCGGAATCGCCTATGGGAAACTGCCTTCACTTTCTGAAGAACTTTCGGATGAGCAATCGACGTTTGTCGACACAGTCGTTCGCGACCTGGCGTCCAATGACAAAGTTGTTTGCGTACGGTTGGCTGTGTTCGCAGAGATGATGAAGGGACGCCCCTGGAATCGTCGAGAGCTTGATCACGTTGGTGGTGCGGATGGTGTTGGGATTTCATTTCTGAATGAGACGTTCAGTGGGCCCCATTGTCCACCGATGTATCGCCGGCATCGCAAAGCGATTCGTGCGGTTCTTGAAGCACTGCTTCCGAATGCCGGACTCGATATCAAAGGGCAAATGAAGTCTTACGATGAATTGCAGCGAGCGTGCAGTTATATCGACAAAACTGTGGACTTTGACGGAGTCCTGGCAATCTTGGACGGTGACACAAAACTGATAACGCCCACCGAACCGGATGGTGAGGCGACAGATAGCGAAAGCCGTGATCGTTACTACCAGCTCGCCCATGATTTTCTAGTTCCCTCATTGCGTGATTGGCTAACGCGTCAAAAACGTGAAACGTGGCCAGGTACCGCAGAGTTGCGATTGACCGAACGCGCGGAGTTGTGGCGAGCTAAGCGAGAAGATCGGCAGCTGCCGTCGATGTGGGAGTATGGACTGATCAACCTGTTCATTCAGAGATCAAGGAGATCTCCACTCGAACAGAAAATGATGCGTCGGGCAGATCGCGTTCGTGGACGGCAAGCCGTTGTGACGATGGTCGTCTGTCTTGGAGCGATATGGGGACTGTGGATGTATCCGCGGGCCCAAGCGAGGATCACGCAGGGCTACATCGAGTCCGTTGTCGACAGTCCACCGCAAGGTCTCAGTGGATTCATTGACAATCTTCGTTCCTACGACTCGTACGCCATACCGCTGTTAAAGAAAGAGCTAGAAGCAACAGCCAGTGATCAAGAACGGCTAAATCTTGCCTGTGCCCTCAGTGAATTGGGTGTTAAAGACTTTGAATTCCCGATGGAGTTGATCGGTCGTTGCGACGCCGGTCATTGCAGCAACATTGTTCGCGCACTGGAGAGGGGGCCGTCATCGTGGCGTGATCAACTTGTCGCTCGGTGTGCATGGTGCGATACCGAAATCGCGGCGGTGAGAGGCGAGAAGGGTAATATCGATCGCATCCGCTATCTCAAAACCGAGAAAGTAAGGCTCGCCATCGTTGGTCTTCATCTCGACGAGACTGAGCCAGCAATCAAGATCTTGGCCAGTAGCGCCGATCCGAGCGAGCGAACGTTTTTTATTGCGGTCATGGCGGAATGGCATGGCGATCAACGACAGCTAGAAGCAATAGGGGATTTCGCCTCGGCGTGGCCGTTTGAAAACGACTTTGACTTTCTGTCCGGAGTTGTGATGTCGCTTGGCGATCACTTCGCGGTGAAAAAAAGTTCAAGCGTCTGGATAGATGTGTTGGAGCGTTGGTTCCAAGAATGCAAGAGTGGTGGCGTTCACAATGCTTGCGGTTGGGCGCTAAGAAAAGCGGGTGTTGCGGATAGCGACCTGACACAAACCGCCAAAGGTGTGATCCGAACGGCGTCCAACGTTGAGCGTGATTGGGACGTAACCAGCACGACGGATTTGACCCTTGTAAAAGTCCCAGCATCTCCAAATAACAACGCACTTTGGATGAGTGATCGAGAGATAACCGTTGCGCTCTTTTTGCAGTTCGTTGAAGAGACGGAAGGGTTTCAGTGGCGACCGCAGCCTTTGCTAGGTGTTGGGGCAGCCGTGTCTGGTATTGAACCGGTTTCGCAAAGCCTTTTGCCTGCAGAAAACGTCAGCCTGCTAGGCGCTGCTAAATTCTGTAATTGGTTGACAGAGCGTGAAGGAGATCTGACTAAGTGTTACCGTTTTGAACAGAATGCAGACGGTATGCCTCAGGCCGTTTCCATTGAAGGAGCAACTGGCTTCCGCTTGGAGGTATTCGCAATTGTTGTGTTTTGAGAATTTGAATTAGGCGGCGTTTTCGTCCTGCATGATTCCGTCTTTGAAGGTTCTTCCGGCGATCACGAGAGTGATCTTTTGGTGACTCCTCTGTCGTCTCCATTTCTTGGCTGCAGACTGTGCGAGCTTAAACATCATCGCCAGGCTGGCGCGCCGAGTTCCATTGCCTTTGGTCTTGCGGTGGCGAAGTCGAATCGTCGCGAAGGTTGATTCGATCGGATTCGTTGTTCGCAAGTGGCCCCAATGCTCGGCCGGGAAGTCGTAGAACGTCAGCAGCGCTTCGCGATCCTTTGAG
>JBCDEM010000016.1:0-165333 GCA_039179795.1 Planctomycetota bacterium
GCAGCGAATGGGACCGTTGTCGGCGTCACAGCTCTGGCATCTGACGCGGATGCTACGAATAACGCGATCACGTACACGCTGGATGATGATGCGGGTGGGCGATTCACGGTCAACTCCGGTACGGGAGTCGTCACGGTCGCCGACGGCACACTGCTCGATCGGGAAGCAGCGGCCAGTCACGACATCACCATTCGCGCAACTTCGACCGATGGCAGCTTCAACACCGCGTTGATGACAGTCGCTTTGAACGATATCGACGAATTCGACGTCGGAACGGTCACGGATAGCGACCTTACATCCAATGCGGTCGACGAAAACGCAGCGAATGGGACCGTTGTCGGCGTCACAGCTCTAGCATCCGACGCGGATGCTACGAATAGCGCGATCACGTACACGCTGGATGATGATGCGGGTGGGCGGTTTGCGATCAATTCCAGCACAGGCGTTGTCACCGTTGCCGATGGAACGCTGCTCGATCGGGAAGCTGCGGCCAGTCACGACATCACTGTTCGCGCAACTTCGACCGATGGCAGCATCAACACCGCGGTAATGACAGTCGCTCTTAACGACGTCGACGAATTCGACGTCGGAACGGTCACAGATAGCAGCCTCACATCCAATGCGGTCGACGAAAATGCAGCGAATGGGACCGTCGTCGGCGTCACAGCTCTGGCATCCGACGCGGATGCTACAAATAACGCGATCACGTACACACTGGATGATGATGCGGGTGGGCGATTCACGATCAACTCAGGTACAGGAGTGGTGACCGTTGCAGACGGCACACTGCTTGATCGTGAAGCTGCGGCCAGTCACGACATCACCGTGCGTGCGACGTCCAGTGATGGATCGTTCAATACAGCAACGATGACGATCGCTCTTAATGACGTGGACGAATTCGATGTCGGAGCCGTTACCGACAGCGATGCGACAACGAACGCAGTCAATGAAAACGCAGCCAATGGTACAGTGGTTGGTGTCACGGCACTCGCTTCCGACGCGGATGCGACGAACGATACGATCACGTACACGCTGGATGACGATGCCGGTGGTCGGTTTACGATCAGCTCCAGCACGGGAGTCGTCACGGTTGCCGACGGCACACTGCTCGACCGCGAAGCGGCTGCCAGCCACAACATCACCGTCCGTGCAACGTCGAGCGATGGATCGTTCAATACCACCATGCTGGCCGTCGCAATCAATGATGTCAACGAATCCGATGTCGGTCCGGTGAGTGACAGTGATCTCACCGCAAACTTCATTGCGGAAAATGCCGCCAACGGCACGACCGTCGGCGTGACGGCATCAGCGACGGATCCCGACGTTGACGACATCGTTACTTACTCGCTCGATGACGATGCTGGTGGACGATTCACGATTGACGCCAACTCAGGCGTTGTCACCGTTGCAGACGGCACAATGCTCGATCGAGAAACCGCTGCGAGCCACAACGTCACCATCAGAGCGACTTCAACGGATGGCACATTCAGCACGTCATTGGTGTCGATCAATGTGGGCGATGTGGACGAGTTCGATGTGGGCGTTGTCAGTGATAATGACTCGGCCACGAATGGAGTCGATGAAAACGCGGCAAACGGAACGGTCGTTGGCGTCACGGCACTTGCGTCCGATGCTGATGCGACCAACAACTCGACCTCTTATTCACTCGACAACAACGCGGGTGGGCGATTTGGCATTGATTCCGTTACCGGGGTCGTGACCGTTGCGGACGGTACGCTTCTGGATCGGGAAGCGGCGGCCAGTCACGACATCACCATCCGAGCAACGTCGACGGATGGTTCGTTCAATACGGCGACCATGACGATCAACCTTAATGATGTCGATGAGTTTGATGTCGGGGGTGTCGTCGACAACGACGCCGCATCGAACACTGTCGCTGAAAACGCGACGAATGGCACAACCGTCGGCGTGACCGCTCAAGCGAGCGATGCGGACGCGACAAACAACACCATCACTTACTCGCTCGACGATGACTCTAGCGGGCGATTTGCCATTGATGCGATAACGGGCGTCGTTACCGTTGCGGATGGGACTTTGCTGGATAGAGAATCGGCAGCCAGTCATAACATCACCATTCGCGCAATGTCGAGCGATGGTTCATCCAGTTCCGCGACGATGACGATTCATCTCAGTGACGTCGACGAATTCGATGTTGGCACGCTGACCGACAGCGACCTCACCGTGAATGCGATCGACGAGAACTCGGCAAACGGCTCGGTCGTGGGAGTGACCGCGCTCGCGAGCGATGCAGATGCAACAAACAACACCATCACGTACACACTCGACGACGATGCTGGAGGAAGATTCACGGTCGATGCTGTCAACGGAGTCGTCACCGTCGCCGACGGCACGCTGCTCGACCGAGAGGCCGCAGCTAGCCATGACATCACGATTCGAGCCACATCATCAGATGGTTCATTCAACACGGCAACGATGACCATCAACCTAAACGATGTTGACGAGTTTGATGTTGGCTCTGTTACCGACAGCGATCTCAATCTGAATTCGGTCGACGAGAATGCAACCAATGGCACCGTCGTTGGCGTGACAGCACTCGCGAGCGATGCGGACGCGACAAACAACGCAATGACGTACACGCTGGACAACGATGCGGGCGGAAGATTCAGCATCGATTCCAACTCGGGGGTCGTGACGGTTGCAGATGGCACGTTGCTGGACCGCGAATCGGCAGCAAGCCACAACATCACGGTCCGTGCAACATCCAACGACGGTTCATTCAACAGCGCGGTGATGACGATCAACGTGAATGACGTCGATGAATTTGATGTAAGCCTCGTTGCGGATAGCGATTTGACGGCCAACATCGTTGATGAAAACGCTGCCAATGGCACATCCGTGGGCGTCACGGCATTAGCCACGGATGCCGACGCGACCAACAACACGATTACTTACAGTTTGGACGATGACGCGGGTGGCCGATTCACGATCGACGGTGGATCTGGAGTCGTGACCGTTGCAGATGGAACGCTTCTCGATCGTGAAGTCTCGGCCAGTCACGACATTACGGTTCGAGCAACATCAACGGATGGATCATTCACCAACGCAACGATCACGATCCAACTGAATGACGTCGATGAATTTGATGTTGGCACGATCACGGATAGTGACTCGAACGGCAATGCCATAAACGAAAATGCGGCCAACGGCACGGCCGTCGGCATCACTGCCATCGCCTCAGATTCTGACGCGACCAACAACACGATTACCTACTCGCTGGACGATGACGCGGGTGGTCGATTCGCAATCGACAATAGCACGGGTTTGGTCACTGTCGCTGACGGAACGCTTCTGGATCGCGAAGCGGCTGTTAGTCACGACATTACCGTTCGGGCGACGTCGACGGATGGATCTTTCAACACCAATACCATGACCATCGCCCTGAGTGATGTGGACGAGTTTGACGTTGGTGTGGTCAGCGACAATGACTTGGCGCCAGATCTGGTGACCGAGAATGCTGCTAATGGAACGGCTGTCGGCGTCACGGCTTCAGCTTCCGACGCGGATGCGACAAACAACACGATCACATACAGTCTGGATGATGATGCCGGCGGTCGATTTGCGATTGATTCAAGCACCGGCGTCGTGACGGTCGCGGATGGCACTCTGCTTAATCGTGAAGTCGCAGCCAGCCATGACATTACGGTTCGGGCGACATCGAGTGATGGATCGTTCAACACCGCGACAGTGACCATCGGTTTGGCGGACGTCGACGAATTCGACGTCGGAACGATCCTGGACAACGATGTTACAGCGAATGGAGTTGATGAAAACGCCGCGAATGGAACGACAGTCGGAATCACTGCCTTCGCAACCGATGCGGATGCGACGAACAACACAATCAGTTACACGCTCGACAATGATGCCGGTGGACGATTCGAAATTGATGTGAGCACGGGTATCGTCACCGTCGCGGATGGAACTTTGCTCGACCGCGAATCGGCTGCAAGTCACAACGTCGTCGTTCGCGCGACCTCGAGCGACGGTTCGTTTCAGACTTCTTTGATGGCGATCAATCTGAATGACGTTGACGAATTTGACGTTGGCTCAATCGTTGACAGTGATCTTTCAATCAACTCCGTCGCGGAGAATTCCCTGTCGGGGACGATCGTCGGGATCACCGCGTTTGCTATTGATGCAGATGCAACGAACAACTTGATCGCGTACACGCTTGATGATAGTGCCGGCGGAAGGTTTGCCATCGATGGCGTGACGGGACAAATCACCGTTGACGGCGCGATCGACTTCGAAACGGCAGTCGTCCACAACCTGACGGTGCGCGCCACTAGTAACGATGGATCAAGCCAGACTCAGGTCATTACGGTCAACGTGACCGACGTGAACGAAGCACCTGTTGCCGTTTCCGATGCTTACTCCGTCACGGCTGGCGACAATCTGAACGAGACAAATCCCGGAGTGATTCTAAACGACACCGACATCGACGGTGACTCGCTGACGACGATCTTGGTGGCAACAACCACGAATGGCACGCTAACACTGCAACCCAACGGCGGCCTGTTGTACACACCAGACCCTGGATTCATCGGTGTGGATTTCTTTGACTATCAAGCAAGTGATGGGACCCTTCAAAGCGCTACTGTTCGGGTAACCATCACGGTCAACAATGCCGTGGCACCGCCCACCACACCTAACCCGACTCCCGAGCCAGAGCCCGAACCAGAACCAGAGCCGGAGCCGGAACCAGAAGCTGATCCAGATCCTGAGTCGGAATCAGAATCCGAACCAGAACCGAGCGGCGTTGACGAAACCGAACCGACCGGAGAGACGAATAGCTCGACACCTGCAGCAACAGATAACCCTGCGGTGGGTCCACTGGATACGCAAGAATCGATTGGCCCACTTCGGCAATCGTCGACGAATGTCGATTCGATCATCGATTCTGAGTTGCGAAAGGATGTTGCATTCCAAGCGAAGTTTTTTGACTTGTTGCTGCAGGGTAATTCGACCGCAGGACAAAGCAGTAGCTCGATCGCGCAGTTCAAGCTGATGGAGCGGCTGCTGCAACTTGATTTGGAACAAGCGATTGTGTGGCAGACTTGGGACGATTCGATCTCGGTGGACGACCAATCACAACTGACCGTGATCGCTGGATCCGCGGGAACAGCCGCCGGAATGTTCTCGGTTGGCTATGTCTTTTGGGCGTTACGTGGTGGAGCATTCATGACGGCGCTCGCCTCAGGGATGCCGGCATGGCGATTGATCGATCCAACCGCACTGTTGACTGCGTACCGATCCACCAAAAGTGGTGGTGACGGGCTCGATCAACTACTTGGGTAAAGTCTGCTGCCGGTCTATCCGGCAGCATCGTTAAGCTCCCATTGATCGGCGCGATGAATCGCGAGAATTTGACTTCGCCGCAACAGCGAGGGAGCAACAATTCCCTGAGGCCCGCTCATGCGCGTGGGGTAGGCCGCCGATTCCAATGGCTTAACGAGATCCGGGCGTCGAATCTTGGGAAAGATGTTCTTCGCATCGTTCAGGCTTGCTGTCGCCCTATGTTGCGTCGGCGCGAGCTTGATTTTGGGTGCTCACTGGATGGGGTATATCCCCGATTCAGAGCCGATTAGGTTGCGCGCGCGTCAATCGATCAGTGAAGCCATCGCCATCAACGCAGCTGCTCACGTGCGCAAGGGACAGTGGTCCGACCTTCGAAACGCGCTGCAAACGCAAGTACATCGCGATGCGGATCTTCTGTCTATCGGAATCCGAAGCGAATTGGGAGTCCTGCGGGTTGACACGGGACATCACGCGGAGATTTGGCCCGCCCTGGATGAGAAAAACCCAACGGTCGACACGGTCAAAGTGCCGATCACCCTGAATCGACGCCCTTGGGGAGAAGTCGAGCTCGCATTCCGCCAACCGCACCCATCCGCGCTCGCCCGGGCAATGCACCATCCGTTGATGCGTTTGTTGGCGTTCTTCATGGTCTGCGGATTGGGTGCCTACACCGTTTTCGTGATGCGGATCATGCGGCTGTTCAACAGCACGCAAGTTGTTCCCGATCGCGTGCGTCAGGCACTCGATACACTCGCCGAAGGCTTGTTGGTGCTGGATGAAAAAGGACGCATCGTTCTGGCCAACCGTTCTTTCGCTGACATGGTGGAGTCTGATACCCATGACCTCACTCATCAGTCCGCGAGCGACCTGAGTTGGATCGCGCAAGATATCACTGACACCGAGTTCCCGTGGACTCGCGCCATTGCAAAAACAGAATTGCAGTCCGACGAGATGATTCGCTACCAATTGCCGAGCGGTGTGCAAAGGATCTTCTCCGTAAACGCCGCACCGCTTGGTAAAGACCGAGCCCAACGTGGTGCTTTGGCAACGTTCCGTGATGTGACGCACGTGGAAGAACATCGCGCTGAGCTAGAACGCATGCTGTCGTTGCTGCGAAGTAGCCGCGACGAGATTAAGCGCAAGAACAGCGAGCTCGAAATCTTGGCTACGCAAGATGCTCTTACGGGATGCTTGAATCGACGTGCATTCTTCGAGACGTTTGAAAGCCTGTGGAGCGAGGCGAAAGCGCTAAGCACACCGTTGTCGTGCATCATGATCGACGTTGACCACTTTAAGAACGTCAACGATACGTACGGTCACCATACGGGCGACGAAGTTCTACGGCAAGTTTCCAAAGTCGTTCGCCGACTTCACAAAGAAGACGGTGTTGTCTGTCGCTATGGTGGTGAAGAGTTCTGTGTCCTGTTGCCACACTACGACTTAAACCGAGCGCTCGAAGCGGCCGAGCAAACACGTGAAGCGATCGCAGCGATACGCTTGCTTGAACCATCACAACTTCGCTTGACGGCTAGCCTGGGTGTTTCCGAGCTGCGATTCGATCCAAGTGATCCACAAGATCTGATCAATCAAGCGGACGTTTGCCTTTACGTTGCAAAACGCGAAGGTCGTAACCGAGTGATTTCGTACAACACTCGAATCGGCGATGAGATCAAGAAGGCCGAGATCCTGGAAGCAACACGCGAACGGATCGACATTCCTTATCAGGCAGTGACGGCACTGATGACAACGCTGTCGTATCGAGACGCCAATACTGCGGAACACAGTCGACGTGTTGCCGATTTGTGCGCACGGGTCTCCGAAGGCCTGCTCGATCCTGGACACACGTATGTCCTCGAGATCGCCGCACTGCTGCATGACATCGGGAAGATCGGGGTTCCCGATGACATTCTCTTGAAACCCGGACCGTTGACACCAGATGAATGGGAATTGATGGGGCGACACGACCGCATCGGCGTGGAAATCATCGCCTGTGCATTCGACTGCCCAGCACTCTCCGACATCATCGGCAACCACCACGCGTTCTACGGCGGAAGTGGCCGAGATGAGAACTTACCGACCGGCAGCGAGATTCCCGTCGGCGCACGAATACTTGCGATCGCGGACAGTTACGACGCAATGGTTTCCGACCGTGTGTATCGCAAGGGCCGCTCGCATGAAGAAGCAATTGAAGAACTTCGGCGGTGTTCGGGCACGCAATTCGATCCCGGGCTCGTTGAACACTTTGCCGCCAAGATCGCTTCGCCATCTCCCGAAGTCGGTGCGGGCGCACTATCGATTCGCAAGATCACGGCGATCGAAATTGGTCATCAAGTGGAGCGGCTTGCGAATGCCGTACAAACACGCGATCTCGATGGCTTGAAATCGCTCGCTCATCGACTCACGCGTATTGCAAGGCAAAACCAAGTAACGCCGATCGCCCGCGCTGCTGAGCGGATTGAATCCGCGGAAATCAGCGAGGAATCGCAGTGGCTCCAAGTGCTTCGCGATACACACGAGTTGCTTGATGTCTGCCGGTCAACTCAGAGTCAATTCCTGAAGCAATCGCTGGAATCAATCTCTGAACGAATCAACAACAAAAGCTAGTTTGCCTAGCCGTGTT
The DNA here is from genome assembly GCA_039179795.1 of Planctomycetota bacterium. Classification (GTDB taxonomy): domain Bacteria; phylum Planctomycetota; class Planctomycetia; order Pirellulales; family Pirellulaceae; genus Rubripirellula. The sequence continues at coordinate 7,958 of JBCDEM010000016.1, forward strand.
TTTTCCTGGCGTGCTTGCATCAGTGAATTCAGGCCGGTGAATTCAAGCTGGTGAAAGTTCTTTTCGTTTCTCGGCGATCAAATCCAAAAGAGCTCGCTGTGGTTTGACAAACTTATCGACGCCTTCTTCCATCAAAGCTTGGTGCATTGCAGCGACATCGACTTTCTCATCGATTTCGTTTTGAATCGATGAATCAGGCATTTGGTCGACTTGACGTTTAAAGGTCAATCCACTCTCTGCAACCGCCGCATTGGTCTCGGGTGGATTGGTTTGAATGTCACTCCCAGCCAAGGCTTCGACATATTTCCAAGGCTTGTCCTCTGGGTTTTTGGTCCCAGTACTCGCGAAGATTAATTCCTGCTCGAGCTTTAATCCATGACCGGACCAAAACTCCCGGTTGTCAGCCCAAACGCGTTTTGCGTTGAGAATTCCAACCTGACCTTGCGCGTCAGAGGAGAGCCCAGGAATCTCCTTTTGTGTGTAAACATCGATCCGTGAAATAAAGATGCTGTAAACGCTCTTAAACCCATCCAAGTTTTCGCGTCGCTGGGCACCACGCCAAACCGCATCACGAGCTCGCGTGTATTGATCGTGTGTGAAAATCAAAGTCACATTCAGTGTGACACCTGCTGCCGCTAACTCTTCCAGCGCGTTTAAGCCCGCTTTCGTTGCGGGCACCTTGATCATGCGGTTTGTGTGCCCCTCGGCCCATTTCCTTCCAAGCTCGATGTACTTCGCTGTGCGATCGGCATCTGAGAGACCCATCGCCGGATCCTCAAGCAATGGATCCAGTTCGAAGCTGACCCATCCCGCGTTGCCTTCGCTTTCCGCGCAAATCGACTGGAACTTCTCTTGTGCGCTAATCACCAATGAGTCGGTCAGTGCCCAAGCGACGGCCTCATCATCCAAACCTTCATTGATCAGTGATTCGATCGTTGCATCCAAGCCTCCACCTTTCACGATCGAGGAAATGATCGCCGGATTACTGGTCGCTCCAACGGCTCCCCATTGCAAATTCCGATCGACCTCGGCTGGCTCAACGGAATCGAGATAGAGCTTGGTGCCGGTGGCAATTAGTGAACGGATCGAATCGGACATACGTTTCCTCCCGAGTGTTTTCGTGATGCTCCGATCGTACACGTAAAACAGATGGCGCACGACCAGTATTGCGGTCCTGTCCAACAGCCACGAATGGCTCAACGTTCACTCACGACTAGCTCTTACGATGAAACCTCCGGGAATTTTCCAAAAAGATAAAGTGGATGGATGCGGCGAGGATCCATCCACAGAAAGAGGCACAAAATCTTGAATCATCCACCCGGCCTGCTGCAAATCATCCATGAGTTCCCGACGAGAGAAGCGGTGCAGGAACATCTGCGAAAGCCCTCGATACGGGTAAACGGCGTCACCAAATTCTCGATCCGCCTGAACGCGTGAAGCAAGCCAGGACTGAATGAGACGTTTCGTTCCTCCCGGCTCGCCAATCGCGGCCCAACGATGATGAACATGAACGATCAGTGAACCTCCGCGGCGAACGATGCGAGCGGCATGTTGCAGAACACTTCGTCGATGGGCCCGTCCCTGGATCATGCCCAGAGTGCTAAACAAGCAGACTGCGTGATCGGCCGCCCCGTCGCTGAGACAGTCGAGTTCAACCAGGTTTGCGCGGATCGGTTGAACACGACGATGCTCGGGTATCTCTTGCAATCGCTGTGTCAAACACTCGAGCATCGGCTGGCTCAAATCGATCGCGATCACTCGGTAGCCTCGTTCGGCGAGTGTCATGGCGACGCGTCCAGTTCCGGTCCCGAGGTCAATGACGACAGGCCGGGACTGCTCGTCCCCAGCTTCGGAAGCAATGGGGTCTTCGCCCGCTCGATCTTGGGACAGAGGCGGCAACCATTCGGACACGAGGCGTTGATCGAGTTCGCATAAGGGTGTTTCCGCCACAAACGCGTCGTAATGGTCGGCGATCGTCCGCTGTTGAACGTACTGCCAAGTTTCAGGCGATACCCCACGTGGACGTCTCCATGCGGCGACGGCTTCTTGGCGGGGCGGCGATTGTCGGCAGTGGCGCGGGGGCTGGCTCATTTCCACAAACGATTCTTATAATTCGCAACGGAGGCTGAGGCTGAATGCGATGACGCATCGGCGACGACACTGGGGAATTTCCTGTCCCCCTTTTTAAAGTTGTCACCACCGCGTCAACAGTCGTCGACCGTTTTGTTTCGGTTGTTGCGACGCGAACATTCAAACGACTCCTGATCAACACGCAATCGTCGGTTGCCCCTCCAATCCTGTTTGTCCCCGCCTCGAAATCAAAAGAGAAAGAAAAGTGGCTATTCGCGTTGGAATCAATGGTTTTGGTCGTATCGGCCGTTTGGTCTTCCGAGCTGCGGCGCTTCGAGACGATATCGAGGTGGTCGCCATCAACGACTTGCTGGACGTCGATTACTTGGCGTACATGCTCCGATATGACTCGGTGCACGGGCAATTCAAAGGCGATGTGGAAGTGAAGGATAACCACCTGATCGTCAACGGCAAGGAAGTCCGTGCCACGGCTGAAACGGATCCTGCCAAGCTGGCTTGGGGTGACGTTGGCGCAGACATCGTTGTTGAGTCGACCGGTATCTTCTTAACGTCCGAGAAGGCTCAAGGCCACGTGGACGCTGGAGCCAAGAAAGTCGTCATGTCCGCTCCTTCAAAAGACGACACCCGCATGTTCGTCATGGGCGTTAATGATGACTCCTATAACGGCGAGCAATTTGTCTCCAACGCTTCCTGCACGACTAACTGCTTGGCCCCGTTGGCGAAAGTTGTTCATGACAATTACGGCATCAAGCGTGGTTTGATGACAACCGTTCACGCTGCAACCGCAACGCAAAAGACCGTTGATGGTCCAAGCAAGAAGGATTGGCGAGGCGGACGCGGTATTCTCGAGAACATCATTCCTTCGAGCACCGGTGCAGCAAAAGCCGTTGGCAAAGTCATCCCGGAACTGAACGGAAAGCTGACCGGAATGGCATTCCGAGTTCCCACGTCCGACGTGTCCATCGTCGACCTGACTGTTGAGCTCGAAAAAGAAGCGAGCTACGAGGAAATCTGTGCGGCCATGAAAGCTGCTTCGGAAGGCCCGATGAAAGGCATCCTCGGCTACACCGAAGACAAAGTCGTATCGACGGATTTCCGAGGCGAGTCACGCACATCCGTCTTCGACGCAAGTGGAGGGATTCAGCTCGACAAAACATTCGTCAAGTTGATCTCTTGGTACGACAACGAGTGGGGCTACTCCTGCAAAGTACTCGACCTGGTAGCCAAGATCGCCGGCTAATGAATCTCCGTCGCGCTAGGCGTAGGTCACACTGTGCGTGACGGTCCGTAAAGGCTACGAGTCCAATGCAAAGGGACTCGTGGCCAGATCCTTTCGTTGCGATCGCTCGGTGTGTTTGCACGCGTACAACGCAACGGAACCCTTCCGGATGTTTTGCGTGGTCTCGTCCATCACCGGAAACTACGCTTCGGCGGCTTCGGATTCGGGCTCTTCGGCCTCTTCTTCTGGCGGGACTCGCACGACGGCGATCAGGCCATCCCCGCCATCGATGCTCATGATGCGAACGCCTTGAGTGTTCCGGCCAATCACGCCGATGTCACCCGCTTCAATCCGCTGGATCTTTCCCTTTGCGGTCATCATAAAGATCTCGTCGGCATCATTGACGCGAGCAATCCCAACGACTTTGCCGTTTCGATCCGTCGTTCGAATATCTCGCAGGCCTTTCCCACCTCGGTTTTGGGTTCGATAACGGGCGCTGGATGACGACGAGTCATCGTCACCGGATTCCTCTTCGCTGTCGTTCGCGTGGGGTCCAAATGGCGTTCGCTTCCCGTAACCGTTTTCACAAACGGTCAGCAGCGTTGCTTCGGGATCGGCGACAACCATACCGACAACTCGGTCGTCCCCAACCAACGAGATGCCTTTCACACCGGAAGTGTTTCGGCCCATGGGCCGGGCGTCGGATTCGCGGAATCGGATCGCCATACCGTCGGCGGTCACCAACACGACTTCATCACCAGGACCTACGACGGCAGCATCGACCAATTCGTCACCATCACGAAGCTTGATCGCGATGATGCCGCCCTTCTTTGGACGACTGTATTGCTCGAGCGGCGTTTTCTTGACCAGCCCACTGCGAGTCGCCATCACGACGTAACCTTCCTGGTTGAAATCGCGAACAACCAAACACTCGGCGATCTTTTCATCCTTTTCCAAGTTCAACAAGTTGACGATCGCACGTCCCTTGCTGTCGCGAGCAAGCTGAGGGAGGTCATAGACTTTTTGCCAACGCACTTTTCCGGTGGTTGTTAAGAACAACAGGTAGGCGTGAGTGCTGGCAACAAACAGATGTTCGATCGGATCTTCACCGTCCGTCTTTGCACCTTTCAAACCCTTGCCGCCTCGACGCTGTGCTTTGTAGACGCTGGTCGGGGTTCGTTTGATGTATCCCTGGTGACTGATCGATACCACCATCGTTTCTTCGGTGATCAGGTCTTCCAGATCGATGTTGCCAAGTTCTTCTAGTGAGATCTCGGTCCGTCGAGCATCACCGAACTTCTGTTTGATCTGTTCCAAATCATCTTTGATGATGTCATCGATTCGCTGCTGGCTGCGAAGGATGTCCAGGTACTCGGCGATTTCGGCGAGCAATGTCTTGTGTTCATCCGAGAGTTTTTCTTGCTCGAGGTTGACCAGTTGGCCCAACCGCATCCGCAAGATTTCATCTGTCTGAACACTCGTCAGCGTGTACGTATCCGATGCACCCCGTTCTTCCACGAACTGCTCGAACCCCTCTTCTCCGAGCGCCGCACGCATCATGGCGGCGGGGCACTCAATTCCCATCAACCGTTCTTTGGCTTCCGGTTGTGTACGACTTTCGCGGATCGTTTGAATGATCTTGTCGATATCCGCGAGCGCCAGGAGCAAGCCTTCGACAGTGTGCTTTCGTTTTCGCGCTTTCGCCAGCAGGAATTGCGTTCGACGTCGAATGACGTTTCGGCGATGACGAATGAACTCCGCCAGCATCTCTTTCAGCGTCAGCTCGCGCGGTTTTCCGTCGACCAGCGCGAGGAAGATGACAGAGAAAGTGGTTTGCAGTGGCGAGAATTGGTAGAGCTGATTCAGAACAACATCCGGATCCGCATCGCGTTTTAACTCGATGACTAACCGAACGGGTTCCTTGAGATCACTCTCGTCGCGGATGCCCGAGATGCCCTTAATCTTGTCGCCGTTGACGAGTTCGGCGATTTTCTTGACGACACCATCTCGAGTTTGCTGGTAGGGGATCTCCGACACCAGGATCCTGGATCGGTTTCCGGGCATATCCTCTATTGAGCAGCGTGCTCGCAGCATGATCGTGCTGCGGCCGGTTTTGTAGCCTCGCCGAATACCGGCACGGCCACAAATGATGCCTCCAGTTGGAAAATCGGGACCCGGAACGATTTCCACCAATTCGTCGATGCTGATGTCCGGGTTCTCAACCAACGCAATCAGCGCGTCACAGATTTCGGTTGGGTTGTGCGGTGGGATGCTGGTCGCCATTCCCACGGCGATGCCACCCGATCCGTTGACCAGCAAGTTGGGAAACTTACTCGGCAAAACAGTCGGTTCCGTGCGAGCTTCGTCATAGGTCGGGATGTAGTCGACGGTATCAAGTTTGATATCGTCGAGCATCGCCGCGGCGACAGGACTCAGCCGTGCCTCCGTATATCGCATGGCGGCCGGCGGCAGACCGGCGATGCTTCCAAAGTTCCCCTGTTTGTCGATCAACAAACGACGCATGTTCCATTCTTGGGCCATGCGCACGAGGGTCGGATAGATCACACTTTCACCGTGCGGGTGATAGTTACCCGAGGTGTCGCCCGAAATTTTCGCGCACTTTACCCGCTTGCTTCCCGGCCCCAGATTCAAGTCGTTCATGGCGACAAGAATTCGTCGCTGACTCGGTTTCAAACCGTCGCGAACGTCAGGCAGAGCGCGACTGACAATCACGCTCATCGCATAGGTCAGATAGCTTTCCCGAAGCTCATCTTCGATTGGCAAATCGAGCATTCGGAACGCCCCGGCACCTCCGCCGCCGCCGTTACCATCTTCCTCGGGAGCCGGGCCAGAACCATTTTCCGAACCGTTTTGGTTGTTGCCGTCTTCGTCTGCCAAGGTGAAAATTCCAGGCCGGTGAAAGGGAGAGAAAAGCGGCTCTCACACGCTTTATTTGGGAGCCCAGATTCTATCCGATTCAACCATCCCTCACAACGACCTAACGGCGTCAGAGCGATTCCGCAAATCGTTTGATGACAACCACTTGCGACACAAAAACGGAACAGCTTTCACGCGACGCAAAGGAACACCATTGATCACGATTTTGAGCCTCCAAATTGGACGTGTCGTCACCGAAGGCGACCCGAATCAACGCGGTGTGTTGGAACGCGAATGGACGTCGGCTTTCCGAAAACAACCAATCGATGGACCCATCCAATTGCACCGCGAAGGACTCGCCGGCGATTCCGTCGCGGATCGGAAGCATCATGGCGGTCCGGAGAAAGCCGTGCTGTGCTACGCCGCTGAAAACTACGAAGACTGGAAACGCGAACATCCTGAGCTGGAATTTGGGCCGGGCGGCTTCGGCGAAAACCTGCTCATCGGCGGCGCCAGTGAAGCGACGATTTGCATCGGAGATCAATTTGCCATCGGCGACTGCCAAGTCGAAGTCAGCCAACCTCGTCAGCCGTGCTGGAAAATCTCGCGACGTTGGGGCGTCAAAACCATGACCAAGGAAGTGACGCAGACCGGTCGCACCGGTTGGTATCTCCGGATCCTTCAGCCGGGAACCATTCAATCGGGCGATAAGCTTGAATCGCTCCAACGACCCAACCCAAGCTGGACCATCACGCGGGCGAATGATGTGTTGTTCGGTCGCGAAGTGGATCGCATGTCGGTGATGGAATTGATGAACCTTCCCGAGCTTTCTGACGAATGGAAAAAGTCTCTCTCCTAATGCCGCCGCCTTGGATCACCATCGGTACATACAATACCTTTTTCGAAACCACGAAAACGCAGCGCAACAACACAGTGCGTCGCGGCGAATTGCTCGAATGCCCTCGAACGACCGCGACGGGAGCGACTGCAATCGCGCTTTTCAAAACCACCATTCGCTGACTCACTGACCTTCCATGCCGAATCCATCTGACGACCGCATCATCGAATCGATTCGCATGTATCGCGAGGCGCTCAAAGAAACCCAGCAGCTGTATATAGAAAGCGGTCAGTTGATCCGCGGTTCCTATGGTTGGCTAGCCGGCCAAGACCAATCGGATGCGAAATCAATCGCTTCGCAAATGGACGACCTTCATCAGGGTTTCTTGATGAAAGTCTTTGCATCCGTCGTTCCCGATGTTGAAAGCCGCACGCTGGAACAGCGGCAACTCGGTCGTGCCCTGCTCGAGCACATTTGGGGAACGTCCGTCATGGGAAGTCAATTGCGCGAAGCCGTCGATTGGTTGGTCGGTGCAGCCGAAGCATTTCAATGGCGTGACTTGGTGCGTCCATTCGCCGAGATCCCCGCGATTCGAGACCGCTGGGGTGAACTCGAAACACTCGCAATGCGGATGGCAAGCCTCTTGGCGTCGGTCGATGGCCACGTCTCGTTAAAAGATAACGAGCGACTGGCGAAGATGCGAGAAGAGTTCGATCGCTTGCAAGGTAGTGCGCCGGATCACTTGGCGAGTGAGACGGACACGGCCAACGCGAGAGACGCACTGACTTGGTTGCGTGACGAAGCGCGGCGACTACGAGAGGGAGTGTCGTCGACAGCGGACGCCGTCGAAACTCCAGAAGCGTCACGCGACCGACTTGTACCGACGACAAACGTCGGCACGACACCGACAGCTCCGCAAACTCCCGCACGTAAACCGGTTGAAGAGGAAGATCACCGGACGCCAGCGGAGCGACTCGCTGATGCGCGAGCGAAACTAGACCGATTGATTGGCTTGTCGGCGATCAAGGATCAGATCGAAACGCTGACCAACTTTTTGAAGATGGAACGTCAGCGTAAAGACGCCGGCCTTCCCACGACGCAACCCAGTTTGCACATGGCGTTCGTCGGCAATCCCGGAACAGGAAAAACCACCGTCGCTCGCATCGTGGCCGAAATCTATGGGGCACTCGGAGTTCTCGAGAAAGGACATCTCGTCGAAACCGATCGCAGTGGATTGGTTGCCGAATACGCTGGGCAGACGGGTCCAAAGACCAACGCAAAAATTGATGAAGCGCTCGATGGTGTGCTGTTTATTGACGAAGCCTACACGCTGATCGATGGAAGTGGTCAGGATCAGTACGGACGTGAAGCCGTTCAGACGCTGCTCAAGCGAATGGAGGACCAACGCGATCGCTTGGTCGTGATCCTGGCAGGCTATCCGAACGAAATGCAACAGATGATTCGCAGCAATCCCGGACTGAGTTCGCGCGTCGGCACGACGATGCACTTTGACGACTATCCACCGGAAGCTCTATGCCGCATTTTTGAGTTGATCGCTTCCAAAGCGAAGTACACGTTGCCCACCGAATCACGCCGTCGATTGCTACGCGGATTCACCTACCTGTACGGACGCCGTGATCGACACTTCGGCAATGGACGGTGTTCAAGGAACAGCTTTGAACGCAGCGTTCGACGACTGGCCAATCGCCTCGCGGAAATGGAAGAGGTCAACCACGAGCTATTGACCACGCTCGAAGCGTCGGACATCGAAGTGGCCGGCGTTATGCAGGCGCACCTTGCGGCGATGGCCGACGAAAAAGGTCAAGTCCGTGTCGTTTGCAAAGAGTGTGAATCGGCGCAAGTGATCGACGACCAGTTGCTGGGAACGACCATCGAATGCAAGGCATGCGGAAAGTCATTCCCAGTGAATTGGGGGGAACCCGTCACGGAACTGCCAGAGGCAGAAGAAACGGAAGCGTAGGCCACGCCGATAGTCGCCGATCGATAGTCGCCGATCGTAGCGTCTCCCGTGCTCGCAGTTTGCGCTACGATCGGCGGAGCGATCGGCGACTCTTGTTGCTTAGCGTTTCACTCGTGCGTTGCCCTGCCAGATGCTCCAGACTTGGTCTTCGTCGGCCGGTTGGCCGTAGTCGGTGTACATCGTCGCGGCCAACGCTCCGGTTGCCCAACCAAAGTGTGTGCACTTTTCAGCTTCCCAGCCTTGCAGCACGCCATACAGCAATCCGCCGACAAAGCCGTCACCACCACCGATTCGGTCAAGCACACCAATCTGTCTTGGCTTCACGACATGCCAATCGCTGCCGCTGGAAACGATCGCTCCCCACATATGTGAATTCGCGCTCTCAACTTCACGCAACGTCGTCGCAAACAGTGTTGCGCCGGAGTATTCCTGCTTGACCCTTTCAATCATCTCCTTGAAGCCGTCGATTTTGGCGGAGATGTCGGCGCCGCCGGCTTCCGGGCCGGCAATGTCGAGACACAACTGAAAGTCTTCTTCGTTGCCGATCAGGATGTCGGACAGGCTCGCAATCTCTTTGAACGCGGCGGACAGTTCTGCTTCGCGACCACTCCAGAACGAAGCTCGATGGTTCAGGTCAAAAGAGATCCGTGCACCATGTTCTTTTGCGGCGCGGGCGATGGCGAGACAAAACTCACTCGCGTCTTTGGACAACGCTGCAATCAAACCCGACATGTGTACGATCTTCGCACCGTCGTCTTTGAAAATACGATCCAAGTCAAAGTCTTTAACGTTTAACTGCCGACCGACCTCACCTGCACGATCGTTTTGAACGCGAGGCCCGCGAGTGCCCCAGCCGCTGTCAGCCATATTGATTTGGTGACGAACACCCCATGGCGTGTCTTGTTCAAACTCAGGACCCTCATAGTCCATGTGTCTGCGAGCGAGATCGTCCTTAATGAAGCGAGCGATGGGGCTGTCTTTGACGAACGCCGTAAGAATCTTGACGGGCAGCCCCAAGAACGAAGAAACACTGCCAACATTCGACTCGGCGCTTGTCGCCTGCATCTTAAATGTGTCACTGCAGTGGAATGGTTGGTGATCGACCGGAGTCAGACGCGTACCCATGCTCGTGGGGATGACGAGTGAATATTTCGCGTCGTTACGAAGCTCAATCATGGTCGGATACCTGGTTCAAATGTGTGTAGTTGGATTGTTTGGAGAGGATCGATTGAATTCCGCAGGGGAATCAGATCGTGACCGATGCAAAGCCGCCGTCGATGGCGATATTCTGGCCGGTGACGAACGAAGACGCGTGGCGGCTGGCCAACCAGATCGTGGCACCCGCCAACTCTTCGGGTTTACCAAATCGCTGCATCGGTGTGTGTCCGATAATCTGACCGCCGCGTTCGGTGTAGGAACCGTCTTCATTGAACAGTAACGCTCGATTCTGTTCGGCCGGGAAGAAACCGGGACTAATCGCGTTGACTCGAACACCTGTCGTCGCCCACTCACGAGACAGCCAGAGAGTCAAATTGATCACCGCAGCTTTTGCAGCGGAATAGGCGACGACTCGAGACAACGGGATGATGCCCGACATCGATGCGATGTTGATGATACTGCCGACACCTGCTTCGATCATTGCGGGCGCAAAAACTTGCGTGGGCAATAACGACCCACCGACCAAGTTCAAATCGAACACGTCTTTCCATGCATCGATGGGTAACTTGCAAAAGTCACCACCCGGCGGGATCGTCGCGTCCGGGCGATTTCCACCGGCTGCATTGATCAGCACACTCGCTGGCCCTCCGGCCCAATCCGTGATCGCCTGCCGAGCCTCATCGAGGGATTCGGCGTTTAATCCATCAGCGGCGAAGAACTTTGCTGCCCCACCTGCCTCGTTGATCTTGCTGGCTCGACCTCCACCGCGTTCGGCGTTTCGACCTACGATCGCGACCTTGGCTCCACTGCCTCCGAGAGCTTCGGCCATATGACCGCCGAGCTCTCCCGTGCCCCCGATCACCACCGCAATGTCATCATCTAGTCGAAACAATTCTTTCATCGGAAAACCGGATGGGTTGGAAGCAACTCTCAACGAATCGCCACAATTTAAACGGCACCCTGCATCCACAACAGGTCCCGCAATGATTCGAAAAAAGAGCCAAGACGGCGGCCGCCATCCGACGGGCTGGCTTCGACTTCTATCAACCCGATTGGCCTCGTGCTACGATACGACCCAACGTTTTTTCTCCACCCACGGTCCATCCAAGATGACTAAAAACTTCCGAACATTCGCTTGGCTCTTGCTCGTCCCCGTCGTGATTTTCGGCTGCTCAAAGGGCGATTCCTCGGATCGTCAATTCCTGAGCATGGGTACGGCACCGGTCGGAGGAACCTTTCCGATTGTTGGCGGAGCCATCGCCGAAGTGCTGAATTCTCATAAGGACACCATCGACTGGAAAGCGCAAGCGAAAGGAACGAAAGGGTCGCAAGAGAACATTCGACGTTTGCAGCAGGACGAACTCGAACTTGCCTTGTCGAATGCCGCTATTTCTTACTTCGCAGCACGCGGGGAAGCCGGTTGGGACAAGCCGTACGATATTCAAGCCATCGCAACACTCGCGCCCAATGTCGCGCTCTTCGTCACGCGGGCGGACTCGGGAATCCAATCGATCGCCGACCTAAAAGACAAGCGAGTGATCACCGGTCCCGCCGGTGCAGGTTTCCAGATGTTTATTGAACCGATTCTGGAAGAACACGGCCTCGCTTGGGACGACATCGATTCCTTGCCGGCAACCCAGGGGGCTGCCGTCGATCAATTAAGTGACGGATCAGCGGATGCAGCCTTCTTGGGCGGCGCTGTTCCAGCGAGTTCCATCACCCAAGCGACAAGCACATTCGACGTATTCTTTATTCCCTTCGAAGAGGAAGCGCGGCAGCGGCTCATCGAGAAGTACCCATTCTTTCATCCGCAGACGATCAAAGGTGGAACGTATCGTGGACTCGACGAAGACTATCAAGGTTTGAACGTTGGATCGATGCACCTGATCACCTCGGCTTCGCAGGACGAAACCCTGATCTATGAAGTGACCAAGACAATTTGGAACAACCGAGCCGAGATCGCGGAAAAACATCCAGCCGGCAAAGCACTGAATGAAAAGAACATCGCTCGCGACACCGGGATCCCTTATCACCCGGGCGCAAAGTTGTTCTATCAGGAGCAAGGCATCTGGCCCGACGAAGCTGGTACAGAGACGGAAGCAACGGCAGAGGCAACCACTTCGGAGTCGGAAGTTATCACCGAGTGATCGGTCGCGTCTGCCACGGCAATTCACCAGGCTTGCCGTTGAGCCCCGAAGAAATCTCAATCGTCGACAGGGAGCGTCGCCCCCGGGAATGAGGAACACAGTTTGACCGAAGGCTCCAATCCCTTGGAAGCGTTGAATCGACGTGCGTTTACGTGGTTTGGCGTGTTCCTCTGTCTCTTCACCGTTTTTGAAGTCAACTACAACCTGCTGCAAACCCAGTCAGCATTAGCTGTCTTCGTTGGCGTTGGGTTGATCCTATGCTTCTTGACGTTTCCCGCTGGTCGGCGTGTTGCGAACGTCAGAGTGTTCCGAGTCATGGATTGGGTGCTGGCGATCGCCTCGGCGGTTTGCTGTTTGTACGTGATTGTGCAATCGGAACCCGTGTTCGAATCACTTTGGGCGAATGGTCTTTCGCTTGGCGACCGGGCGGGCGGTGAGACCACGACGGACTACATCGTCGGTTCGTTGGGGCTGATTCTTGTTCTCGAAGCCACTCGACGCAGCATCGGGATCATTGTGCCGCTACTGGCACTCGCGTTCGTCGCGCATTCGTATTACTGCTACGGCAGCTTTCGATACGACTGGGCACCGATGCCCGATTGGATGCTGCCGCACGCTGGCCAGAGCACCAAAGACATCGTCAGCACGACGTTTCTTCAATCGCTTGGCGTATTCGGGCCGGCGGCATCGGTGATGTTCAAGTATGTGTTCCTGTTCGTGATCTTTGGTTCTTTTCTCGAGATGTCAGGGGCAACCCAATTCATCATCGACTTTGCCACCAAGACATTTGGACGAGTCCGTGGTGGCCCGGCAATGGTTTCCGTCATGGCCAGTGGCCTGATGGGATCGCTTTCAGGAAGTGCCGTGGCAAACGCAGTCACGACCGGAACCTTCACGATCCCCATGATGCGCAGTGCCAAGTTCCCTAATCACATTGCGGGAGGAATCACAGCGGCCGCTGCTTCAGGTGGTGCTCTCGTTCCGCCAGTGATGGGTGCTGGCGCGTACATGATGCTGGAGCTCGTCCAGCCTCAGGTCAAATTTTTGACGATCATGAAAGCGGCGATACTGCCGGCAGCGTTGTTTTATTTGTCGATCTTAGCCGTCGTTTTTTTGTACTCACGTCGGTTGGGGGCAGAGGGATTTGAAACAAACGAAGTCAACAAGAAGAAGTTGAACGGATTTGAGGCGACGGTGTTCATCGGCGCTTTGACGGCGTTGATCGGTCTGCTGGTGATGAGCTTTTCGCCATTCCGCAGCGTGACCGGGGCGCTGGCGGTGATCCTTGTCTTTGCAACGCTCCGACGAGAATTGGATATCAGCCCGAAAGCTCGCTATGCCGCGTTTGCGAGTTTTTTCATCGTCTTGTTGCTGCACCAGATGACCGTGTTCGTCAGCGCTGACACGGTGCCCAGGTTCTTCCAACGATTCTTGGCGGGCCAATGGATCGACCCTCGTACGGAATCGATTGCGTTTCCATTAGTTGTCAGCTCAATCTTGGACTCAGCAATCGTCGGGATGTTTGGACTGCTGATCTTTGGCCTGATTCATCCGGCTTGGCGTCCCGAAATGACCACCGCCTTCAACAAATCGGCGAAAAACGGGATCGCTCTTGTGGCTGCCAGTGCTTGCGTTGGCATCATCATCGGTATCGTGCAGCAGACGGGAATCGCTACCGATTTCAGTGCGGCGATTAAGGGTGTTGTCGAGACCAATCTGTTCTTGGCTCTGGTCGGGATCATGGTTTGTTCTTTGATCCTTGGAATGGGTGTCCCATCCGTCGTCTGCTATTTGTTGATGGCCACGCTCATGGGTTCGTTACTCCGCGACTTGGGAGTGATACCGCTTGTCGCTCACCTGTTCATCTTTTACTTCGGCATGATGTCAATGGTGACGCCTCCGGTCGCGCTTGCTGGATATGCAAGTGCGTCCATCGCGGAAGCTCCGATCATGAAGACTTCGCTTGCGGCGTTTCGATTCTCACTCGTCGGATTCACGTTGCCGTTCATGTTCGTCTACCGACCTGCGTTATGTCTGCTCGCACCGGAGGGTGGTGAACTAAGCCTGCTTGCTGTTGCCCACGCGTTGACAGCGGCCACGATCGGAATCCTTGCGCTCGCGGCGGGATTAGCAGGCTGCCTGCGCTTCCCCCTGTCCATTTTTGCGCGTGCTGCGATGTTCGTATCTGCCGCGTTGCTACTGGCACCGATCTCACAGATTGGTGAGATGCAGGTGGGCTTGCTGGTGGATGTTGTCGGTGCGGCGATTTTCTTTGTCGTTGCTGGGGTCAACGGCTTTATGCCACAGCAGCCGGCATTGGCGGGCGAGTGAGATAAGTCGCACCAGGATCGCAACGTGCAAAATCTGTTGCGACAGTGCCCGCAACATCATTTCGCACCAAACTCGATGACTTTCTGCAGAGCGATCAGCACAAACATCATCAATGCCACGAAGAGCGTCAGGTTACTCTTCCATCCGTTGCGAAACTCAGATTGGACCCACAGGTTGTTCATCAACAACAACGCCGTGGCAAGGATCGGAATAAAAAGAGCACTGACGGCCGCGTACAAAACCATCAGCCAGATCGGGCGATCGTAGAACAGAAAAAGCGTGCTCGGAATCGCCAAGTAGGCCAGGTACAGGCGATATGGTTTCGTCTTTGCAGCGCCCGCATAGTCGAACTCCGGTGCGTCGTCGGTCGAAGGCTGATTCCAGCAGTGAATCAAGTCAGCGAACAGGTACGGCACGCCCTGCAGCACACCCAGCAACGAACTAAACGTTGCTCCCCAAAAACCAACCAAGAAGATCCATTGACCGACCATGCCCAGGTTTCCTCGCAGCATGGATGCCATTTCAATGAGTCCTTTTGATCCCTCGACGGTAATCCCTTTCGGCAGCAACGTTTGACTCGCCAGTAACATCGCTCCCAACGCCAAAACTCCCGTGACGCCGTACGCAACGGAAAGATCCAAGCGGATCAATGGCAGGCTATCGGCGGATTCCCATTGCCGCTCTTTGATCCAATAACCATAAACCAACATCGTGACGCTCCCACCCACGCCACCAGCCAAGGCCAACGTTAACGGTAAGCTGCCGTCGGGAAAACCTTGCCATTGCAAGGGTTCCGCTACCGAAAAACTCGTCACGACTGCGCATCCAACGATCGCGACAAACATGACGCCGATCATCAACTTCATCCACTTCTCGAAGCGATCGTAGGAACCGAACCAGACCAGCAGAAACGCCAGTACTGCTTGAATGACGCCCCATCGCTGTCGCGAAAGAAACGGCGCGACGGAATTTGCGGCTAATCCAGAACCAACGATCAGACCACCGCAGACAACCATCGACCAAACGAGCAAGTAGATCAGGAAGATCGCCAGCGCGGGACGGCCAAGATGATGAGACCATCCTTGAAGCACACTACGGCCCGTCGCAACATGCCATCGCGCAACACCCTCGTTCAACGCAAGTTTTAAAACAGCGCCGACGACAATGGCCCAGGCAAGCGTGGTGCCGAATCGAGCCCCCGCGACGGTGGAAGTCACCAAGTCGGCTGCCCCAACGCCGGTGGCAGCGATGGCAATTCCAGGACCGATTTGTGTGATCCAGCGGGAACGGCTTGATGACTTCACGCTCACGATTGACTCTGCTGATTGAGATGCCGCTGAAGGTCGCAGCGCGATAGGGACAATCTAACGGCTCCACGTCACGACAATTGAAGATCGAGCTCTCCCAGGTGTTCAAAGTGCGATGCCACCATTCCCGGGACCACATCACTCACACTTGCTGGATCCCAACTTGGTGATTGATCCTTATCGACAAGAACCGCACGAACACCTTCATAAAAATCGTTGCGTTGCAGGCAGACTTGACTCATCCGGTACTCCATCACAAGGCAGTCTTCATACGATTGTTCAGCTCCGCGACGCATCTGTTCCATCGTTAACACCAAACTGGTCGGTGATCTTTCTTCGAGTCGATTCAGAATACCACGGGCATAAATCGACAATGGCTCGCGACTGGAAACAAGCGATTCCAATGATGCAAACACTTCTTCGATCTGCTGCCCCTGAAAACACCGTTCGGCAATCTCGGATAGTCGTTTCCAATCAGCACTAACATTGGTTGCGGTGGAAAATTGATCCAGCGAATCTTCAATGCCATCGTTACAAAGTGAAGCAATCCATCGAGCGCGTGACGCATGCGGAACGTGATGTGTCGCCAATCCCAACTCGATCAGATCACTCGCGCCAATCGTGACGCCGGTTGTCCCCAGTAGCAATCCAATCGGACCCAAACGCGATAGGAAGTAACTGGCACCCACGTCCGGAAAAAGACCAATGCCGGTCTCGGGCATGGCGAGTTTTGTTCGATCCGACGCAACACGGTGAGATCCCATCACGGATATACCCACACCCCCGCCCATCACGATTCCATCCCAGTAACTAATACAGGGTTTGGGATACGTCGCTACCAAATGATCCATCGTGTACTCAAAACGAAACAGGTCACCGGCCAATTCGCCGTGAGCACCGGGTTGGCTTGATTTTCCTGATTCGTAAATGCTTTTGACATCGACTCCTGCGCAAAAAGCACGATCACCGTCACCAGTCATTAACACAGCATCGATCGCGTCATCCGTGGACCAATCGCGCAAACACTCAATCACTTTTTGAATCAACTCAAGTGAGAGTGCGTTGAGAGCATGCGGACGATTGAGTTGCAAATGTCCAATCCGCCCTCGGACTTCGACAACCAGTAAGGCATCCGAATTGGCCATCGCAACGTTCTCTCAACCGGGAATATCAACAATGGTTTTGACAGCGCCGTCCGCAGCGGTGCGTTGCCTATCGAATGCTTCTCTGACTCGTTCGAACGGAAAACGGTGTGTCAAAACCGGCTTCACATCCAATTGTCCATTCCCGATAAGATCCAACGCGTGGCGCGTCGATGTATGCCCGACTTCCGTCGCCGCGTGAACGATCGACTTGACCGTCAATCGCTGCCAGAACATCGAAGCGTAATCGACGTTTATGGGCGGTCTCGGCAGTCCGAACTGAAGCAAGAAACCGTCGTTATCCTTCGCCAAGTGGAAGCTGAGATTGATCGAAGACTCTCGTCCAGCCGCTTCGACCACGACGTCCGCCAATTGCCCACCGTTTCGTGACTTCAGTTTCTCAATGGCATCGGGATCCGACCCGCATATCACTTGATCCGCTCCGTAACGTTCGCTCAATGCCATGCGATGATCGTGGTTGTCAAACGCAACGACTCGACCGGCACCGTACCGTTTCAGCATGAAATTGAACCATAGACCGGCTGATCCTTGGCCGACGACTGCCACCGTTTTACCGACCACATTTGGCAAATAGCGCGAAGCAAAAATCACCGTACCCAGCTGCTGAGCCATCAGAAACTCTTCGGGTGATTTGCCATCGGGCAACGGCAGGATATTCTCGAGTGGCGCGACGTAGTATTCCGCCATCCCGCGATGATCAGGCGTCAGTGTCAGCGTCAGATCACCAACGTTGACGGATTCATGAGAGCCGTCGATCTCAACAACTTCCGCGATGACTTCGTGCCCCGTTGTTCCCACCGGACAGGGGTAACGCTCTTCCGGGCAAAAATCCAACATCCAGATGTCGCTGCCGCAAAGTCCAATCATCCGGGGGCGTACCAACGCATGCCCGGGCTTCAACGTCGGCCGCTCCGCCTCAACGAACTCAACCTGACCACGCGAGACAACCTGAAGCGCTTTCATCGATCACTTACGAAATACAACCAACCAACGGAGCAACCAAGACCATCAAGGCATCGCTCCCAATTCGACAAACACTATACAGCTTTTCGCCTACGCAAATTCACGATGGAGAATCACGCGAGGAAGTTTGAAGGTTGAAGTTCGAATTTCGAAAGGGTCCCCTTCGAAATCTGGCGAGTGAGACGCCATATCCTCGCAACACTTCGTTTCCAGCATAATAGGGTGACCGAGGCCGATTTGATTCAAAGTGCGCAGCTTGAAAGGGGATTGGCTTCCCTCGATTGCGGAGCGGATTCAGATGTTGTGCCCCAACACTTTCCAACAGAAAATCGCCGATGGGAAACCAACACTTGGTACCCATTTCTTATTCGCGGACCCGGACATTCCCGAAATCATCGGTGACACGGGGCTGTTTGATTACGCGGAGTTCTCGGCAGAGTACTCCAGTTTTGACATGCCGCTGCTCTACCACCTGGCGCGGTCGGGACAGTGCGGAAACCTTCCACTGATGATCAAAGTTGATCAAGAGTCACAAGGGTTTTGGACGCAAGCTGCGATTGGTGCCGGATTCCGATCGGTGCTCTTTACCGACATTCGTGAAGCGGACGATGTCGATGTCTGTTGCCAATGCGTTCTTCCAGATACTCCTGAACAACATGGCCGCATGGGAGTCAAGTTGCGACGCCCAGCGTTGTCCGGATACGACACGAAAGAGTATCTGTCAGAGCTTCAATCGACGGTGATCGCGATCATGATCGAAAAGAACGTGACACTAGAAAATATCGACGCGGTCTTGGAACGCGCTCATCAACGTGGCGTTTCGCTGACGCAGTGGGGGCCCGCAGATTTCGGCTTTTCGATGGGAAAGCCAGATCTTATGCACAGTGACGAGATCCGACGCTTCGAAGAATTAGTGATTCGAAAATCACTTGAGCATGGCGTGCAACCCAGGATTGAAATCGGATCCGTCGACCAGGCAAAACGATACCTCGACCTGGGTGTCCAACACTTTTGCATTGGCTGGGACCGATTTCTCTACCAGTCCGCGATCAAGTCTCTCGGCGAAGGCATGCGTGGCTTGCTCGAGTAGGTCAACCGTTGACGGATGCTATTCGATCGACGTTTCGTGTCGCTCGAGGATCTGCTTTAACGAAACACGCCCACGTCCGAGAAGTGACTTGATGGCCTTGCGCGTCGTCTCCATCTCTTCAGCTGCCACGATGTAGGGCATTCCCTGAAAGTGGACGAGTTCCATCGCTTGGCGTTGACGTGAAGGAAGTTGATCAACCGCTTCTTGGACGACCGCGACCGTCTCACGACGACGAAGGATTTCCGCGTAATCGACTTCGAAACTAGGCGAAGGCACGGTCGCGACTTGTTCGCTTGCACTTTCGTGGTCATCCGAAAACTGAGTCGCATAAACGCGTTGACGGCTGAGTGACCGCTTGGCATTCAACACAACATTTCGAGTGATTGTGCCCAACCAAGTTGTGAACCGTGCTGTCGGAACGTACCGCTGTCGGCTTCGGTAGACCCGAACGAACACGTCCTGAGCCAAGTCTTCCGCATTCGCCGAGTTGCCCATCATCGCCGAGATAATTCTCACGGTCGAAGGGAAGTGCCGAGAGACCAGTTCGTTGAATGCCTCTCGATCTCCGGAAGCGACCCGAATCATGCACTCGGTGTCAGTATCCCATTCCGATTCACTGATATTTGGATCAAAAGCAATCATCGGATATCCGCAACGAACGGGTTGATGGACAGAGTGATCAACGAACGGTTGATCACATGGATGTCGTTTTCGGTGGGGGGTAGGCCACAGCAGCCAATCGATGTCTGTGAGGCTTCTCCCGTGACCAAAAACGGGAAAAATCGCACTTATCAACTGACTTTTTGGATAAATTAAGAAAGAGTGGCGTCGTGCGGACGGTTTGCCACTGCCCCCATGGAATAGAAAGTTGTTTATTTGGGGGTTTCTCAGTGAATCGTGGAGTTGCTTGCCGTTTAAGTTTGGGTGGAATCGTAGACCTCGAGTCCTTCCACCTCGGATTGCTTGCCTGATTGAATGATGTCTGATTCCGAACTCGCTCCGACCGTCCCAAGCGACCCAGACGAGCGAACGTTCGCGGAGCAGTTCACTGAGTACCGTCCACGGCTCAAACGCATGTTGCAGTTTCGTATCGACCCACGACTGAGCAGTCGTACGGACTTATCGGACGTCCTGCAGGAATCCTACATCGATGCATTTCGACGCTTGGAACACTTCCAGAGCAAGCCGGGGATGTCGATGTACGTTTGGCTGCGACAGATCACGTTGCAGAGATTGATCGATATCCATCGACTTCATTTGAAGGCCGACAAGAGAAACATCCAAAACGAAGTTCGCCTACAACAACAAGCGGCATCGTCGGCAGTCATCGCGGCGCACTTGGTCGACGTCATGATCTCGCCCAGCCAAGTGGCCATTCGGCAAGAGATGGTCAGCCAAACAGAATCGGCCTTGGATCAACTCGATGAAATCGATCGCGAAGTGCTAGCGCTGCGTCACTTCGAAGAACTCACCAACGGAGAAGTCGCGCAGGTGCTGGACATCTCAGAAGCTGCCGCAAGTAATCGCTACGTGCGGGCACTCACTCGGCTACGAAAAGACCTCGAGAAGATACCGGATTTTTTCGATGGCGAATGATCTCAGTCAACGAAACCCGGTCGAGATTCTGGGCGAAGAGTTCTTGGAAAGACGCCGCCAAGGTGAAGATCCACAGATCGAGGACTATGCTGAGAGGTACGCGGAACATGCGGAAGAGATTCACGCGTTGTTTCCGGCAATGATCGCGATGGAGAACCTCAAAGCGATCAAGAGTGAATCGTCAGACCGTCCGATTCGATTGCAAGTCGATCGACTCGAACGTCTTGGCGACTACCGCATCATCCGTGAAATCGGTCACGGTGGCATGGGCATTGTCTACGAGGCTGAGCAGCAGTCACTCCATCGTCGTGTCGCCGTTAAAGTCTTTCCCAAACAAGCGATTGGTGATTCCAAACAGTTGCAACGCTTTCAGCGCGAAGCTGCGACGGCAGGCGGATTGCATCACACCAACATCGTGCCCGTCTTCGGTGTCGGTGAGCAAGACGGTTTGCACTACTTTGTCATGCAATTGCTTGACGGTGTTGGCTTGGACCAGATCATCGCCGGGTTGACCGGTCTTTTGCCAGATGATCACGACGGTGATCCAATGGTGCAAGTGTTTGGCAAAATCAACCAACACCGGCATCACGCGCAAAACGATGACACGGTCGCGGAGATCGACGATGTGCACGTCGTCCGCGATCCTGTTGAGCCCGCGTTCGAACACCATTCCTTCGATCATCGACATTGGGGCCGCATTGCCGACCTGGGAATGCAAGTTGCTCAGGCACTCCACTATGCTCATTCGAACGGCGTCACGCATCGTGACATCAAGCCGAGTAACCTCATCGTCGGAAATGACTGGCGCGTTTGGGTCACCGACTTTGGCTTAGCGTTCACACACGATCAAGAAAGAATCAGCCGCAGCGGCGATGTCGTCGGCACACTTCGTTACATGTCGCCAGAGCAGTTGCACGGCCGGCCCGAATCACGCAGTGATATCTACGGGTTGGGCCTAACGCTCTACGAGTTGGCGACACGTCGCCCCGCGTTTGAGGGTGAAAACCGCGGCTCTTTGATTCGTCGGGTTTCCACCTCCGAACCACCACGGCCGCGATCGATCTGTCCCGAGATGCCAAAAGACTTGGAAACGATCATTCTGAAAGCGATCGCGCGTCGCCCCACCGATCGTTACCGCACCGCGAACGACTTTGCCGAGGACTTACGCCGCTTCCGCAACGACGAACCGATTTGCGCAAGACGAACCGGTCCATTGGAGCGACTGTCGCGTTGGAGTCGCCGCAATCCAGCCATGGCAACCATGAGCCTTGCCTTGCTGGTCGGAGGCGTCATCTCGTTGGTAGCGATCGGTTGGAACTGGCGGCAAGCGATTCTCGGTCAGCAAGTCGCGGTCCGTGAAGGCCAACGAGCCGAGAACAATCTTGCGCTTGCCCTTGGTTCTATGGACCGTCTTCTCGGACGATTTGAATCCGACTGGATGGCTCATCCAGCCGATCCCGATGACGACGACACGGAGAACGACTCGCAAGTCCGATTCGTTGTTTCCAATCACACGGCTTCTATTTTGGAAGAAGCGCTCGAGTTTTATGACAAGTTCGCGCAGCAGAACGCCCGTAGCCCTGACCTTCAACGTGAGACGGCCAAGGCCTATCGGCGTGCCGGTGATATCTTGGAAAGGCTCGGTCGTTTTTACGATGCGGAATCAGCCTATCGCCGAAGTGCGAAGACTTGGTCCGAGCAACTGGAAGTCTCTGAGCCCAATCCGCACACGGCATCCGAGACGGCCGGAGCGCTCAATCGCCTTGCCTATATCTTGTATCGAACCTATCGGTACGATGATGCGCTGCGTGAGTTAGAACAGGCGCGATCCCTGCTCAACACAACGATCTCGCAGTTCGAGGATTGTGAACTCTGCACCTACGAACTTGCTCTCGTTCATACCAACATGGGTCGTGTGCTTTGGCGATTGCAGCGTCCCGAAGAGAGCGTGCAGCGGCATCGACGGGCCGTCATGCTGCTGGAAGGTCTGTCCGAAGAGAATCCGCTCGATGCGAACTATCGCCTAGCGCTTGCCAGGGCGTACCGGCACTATTACCCGATCGCGGATGCGTGCCATGATCCACGTTATTCCAATGAGATCCGTGAGGCTTCGGCGAGTATCCTCGAGCAATTGGTGAAGGACTTCCCAGAAGTGCCGGACTACCGATGTGAGTTAAGCGAGATGCTGACTCGCACGCGTGGAGGCGAAGCGACTCCGCAAGAGATCGCACAGATCGATCGCGCTGTTCAATTGGCGGATGAATTGAATCGCGATTTCCAAGCGATCCCGCGTTATCAGGTCGCTCTCGCTCGAGCGCTTTCCCTTCAAGCGGAAGTGCGACGAGACTCAGATCCGATCTCTTCCCTTGCAAACCACACCCGTGCGAACACGCTGTTGACGGCGCTGTGTGATCAGTTTCCTGAGATCCCCTTTTATCACGCGTTGCGCGCGGCCGCCCTCCGCGAATTCAGTACAACGTTGAGCCAGCTTGGACGGATCAGCGAAGCGATCGACTTGATGCGTGAATCGGTGTCCGAGCGAGAAGACTATTTTGAATCTCGACCCGAATCGAGCTACGCGAAGTACCGAATGTCAACATCGCTCCAAGGCCTCGCCAAGTTGCTCGAACAAGACGGCCAATTCGAATCAGCCGAACAATGCCGCAGCCGAGCGGTGGAGTATTATCGCCGTCGGCCACCGCTTGAATGACGCTTCGACGGTGTGTCGACTCTCTTTTGCGCCCACCAGATTCCTCGGCGAGAACGCTCTTTTGCCTCGCCCACCGTGCCTCGACAGGGAATGTATCCCCGAAGATTGAGCGTGCTGGAAAGATGGACATTGGAAAATGGGTGCTGAACATTGAGCACTGAAAAATGAGTAGGTGGGGGTTCGAGGCGAATACCCGCCACCCGTTGAATGGAGACAATTGTTCACCTTTTAACGGCGACCGCTTACGATTACACCGGTAAACCTGAACAAACGGGCAAACCAGAGCACTGGGGATAAATTTGCGTCCTGAGCGAACAGGACGGTTTGCACAAATTGAAGCGCACGGTAAAAATGTCGTGCAGAGACGGAGTTCGTCACTGTGTCACCACTAACAACAAGAGAGTTACGATGAAAGGTATTCGTGGTTTCGTGATGGCCTGCATGGCGGTGGCCATGCTCGCATCGGTTACTTCGACAGCCGATGCCGGTTGTCTCACACCGTCCTGCTGTGCACCCCAGCCAGTCTGCTGCCCACCACCTCCACCAGTCAAAATCACCTGGTGCGTTACCGATCCTTGCAATCCATGCTGCACGTATGAAGTCAGCGCCTGCTTGCCTGCTTGCTGCGTCGACGCTGCCCCAACCTACTGCGGATGGCGCAAAGGATTCTTGGGCCGCAAAGTCCTGACTTACAAGTTTCTCGAATGCAACGAATGCGTAGAAGTTGTGATCACCCCATTCGGTCGTACGATCGTTCGCTGATCCAAGCATTGCATTGACGAAACATGAACCTCAGCGGTCCAGTGACCGTTGAGGTTTTTTTATGCGCTGATCGGACCGCTAGATTGATACGATGAAGGTTGCGAAAGGAGCCAAATCACTCGATCGCTCTGAGGTGATCTCATGCGTCTTCAGATTCAACGGATCTGTGTTCCGACGGATTTCAGTGCTGCTGCCGACCACGCTGTTCACTATGCGGCCGCCATTGCTCACCAGTACGAGGCAGCCTTACATCTACTCCATGTCATCGAGCATGCAGGGCCGTTGGTACATCATCCTGACTTTACCGGTGACGGTGAGGTCGCGCGTGCCTACTTCAACCGTCTGGAGAAAGCAGTCTCCGAAGTCGAAAACAAACTCGATCACGACGGTGACGATTCTCCGCCACACGTTTCTGATTTGATCCGTTCCTTGGAAACCGGTGCCGTTGAGCAGTTTGAATCGGTGGAGCAAGAATGGTGGTCAGGTTTGACAATCCATCGCGACATTCGATACGGCCACGCAGTGAAAGAAATCCTGCATTACGTCGAACTTCGAGACATCGATTTGGTCGTGATGGGAACTCACGGACACAGTCGCTTAGCGACGGTCTTATTGGGAAGTGTTACCGAGCGACTCGTCCGTACGTGCACTTGCCCGGTCACCGTGGTTCGCCATCCTGAACACGAATACGAATGCGTCGAATAGATCGCTCTGTCGACGGCGAATCTTTTCTGGTCGAACGAACAAAAAGTCACTAAGAAAATCCCCGGCGAACCGTCTTGTACGTTGGGGCATAGGCGTCTCCCTTTACGGTTTGCCCGTTTTGACCATGCCCCGCAGTCCTCTCTTCTCGAACCGGAATCCGAACATGTATCGTGCGACTTGCCTGCTAGTAGTTCGATTGGTGGTTTTCTCGGTCGTCTGTTTTCCGGCCTGGTTTGCATTACAGTCGCCAGCGTTGGGTCAAGGACTGCTGATCTCTTCGACTCCGGAGCGACTGCATCGTTTGCCTCGCGTGATGCCGCGACCAACCCCCCCGCAGCCCGGCTTTCTGTACGACATCGCTAAACTTGAAGTTGACGCGTCCGTCCGTGGACAGGTTGCCGAAGTCCAAGTCGCTCAGACGTTCAAGAATTGCAGCAGCCGCACGTTGCAAGTGCAGTTTGTGTTTCCGCTGCCTTATGACGGTGCGATTGATCAGATGACGTTCCTTGTCGACGGAGAAGAATTGGAGGGTCGATTGCTCGAAGCGGACAAAGCTCGTGAAATCTATCAATCCTACGTCCGTCGCAGTCAGGATCCTGCGCTGGTTCAGTGGATCGGCACCGGCATGTTTCAAACGCAAGTGTTTCCAGTGCCAGCCGGCGCAGAGCGAACCGTTTCACTGCGATATACACAGTTGTGCCAACGTGATGGGAACCTAAACGATTGGTTGCTGCCGCTCTCACCGACACGTTTCACCACTCAACCGATTGGGGAGATTACGATTCGTGGGCGCATCCGTAGTCAGACGCGAATCGGTAATGTCTATAGCCCGTCTCACGATGTCGAGATCGACCGTGACGGAGAGAACGTCATTCGTTTCGAGTACACCGCAAAACGCGTTGTTCCCAAACGGGATTTTCGCGTGCTCTGGGATACCGGTGAGAGTCCGGTTCAGCTATCTGTTCTGGCCCATCGAGCGGATCCGAAACAGGATGGCTATTTCATGCTGATGATCCAACCAGAATTTCCCGAAGTCCGCTCGGCAGACCGTGCGGCTGGAAAAAATGTCGTTCTGGTCATGGACAAAAGTGGAAGCATGCGTGGCGAGAAGATTGATCAAGCGCGTCGCGCCGCAAACTATGTCGTTCAACGACTCAAGAATCGAGATCGCTTCACGTTGATCAATTACGACAGTCGGGTCGAGACGTTTCGGAGTGAACTCACCGATGCCGATAAGGAGACGCGAACCGACGCGGAGGAATACATCGACTCGATGCTGGCCGGTGGAAGCACCAATATCGATGAAGCCTTGAATCAAGCACTGCAAATGGCTACCGGTGCCGACGGCCCCGTTTATGTCGTGTTCATGACCGATGGACAGCCGACGGTTGGCGAAAAGAATGCCATGAAAATCGCCGCGAACGCCAAACAACGGCTTGGCGAAGGGGTGCGGCTATTCAGCTTGGGTGTAGGACACGATGTGAATAGCCGATTGCTGGACAAACTTTCGAGCATTTGTCTCGGTCAAACCAACTACGTGCGCCCTGGAGAACCGTTGGATGACGTCGTCAGCCGACTGTACGATCGAATCGGTGCACCGGCCCTGACAGACGCAAAGATTCGCCTGACCGTGGGAGGCAAAGAAGGTCGCACCAACCAAATCTATCCGGCCGACATGTACGACTTATTTTCAGGCGATCAACTCGTCATCGTCGGACGCTACCGAAAACAGGGCGCACTGAAAGTCGAACTGAGCGGTGATTTTCTTGGCAAACGACAGACGTACGTTTTTGAAGATGAACTGCCCAAACAGACCGGTAGTGGAAAGAACGTTTTCGTCGAGCGACTTTGGGCAACTCGGCGGATCGGTGAGATCATCGATGAGATCGACTTGGAGGGTGAGAACCAAGAGTTGGTCGATGAACTGATCACACTCTCCAAACGTCACGGGATCTTAACGCCCTATACCGCATACCTGGCGGAAGAACAGACGGACCTGAATGATCTTTCCCGCGGAAGACGCATCGCTGGTCAACAACTTGAACAACTCGACGCCGAAATGGGTGAGTTCGCATTCAATCAACGGAGATTCAAAGGATTGTTGCGTTCGTCCAGTCGTGCGGCGCCAGCCGGCAGCAACGACGAAATGGACATGATGGGCGGTATGATGATGGGCGGCGGAGGAGCC
This sequence comes from Planctomycetota bacterium, assembly GCA_039179795.1. Taxonomy (GTDB): domain Bacteria; phylum Planctomycetota; class Planctomycetia; order Pirellulales; family Pirellulaceae; genus Rubripirellula. The sequence continues at coordinate 35,084 of JBCDEM010000016.1, forward strand.
GGTCTCGGTGGCCGAGGTGGCTTCGGCGGCGGGCGAGGGAGCGTGGATGGGCAAGCGGGCGCCCCTTCTGCAGACGCGCTCAGCGACCGTTCACGCGCTCGACGATCCAATGCAAGTAGAGCGGTGGGCACATCAAACGGTCCCGTCGAAGAAGACGGTGCATCACTGTCCCAGCCGCAACGCGTTAAACAGATAGGAAGCAAGACGTTTTATTGGCGTTCGGGACGCTACGTCGATTCTGATGCGACGAAGCCACAGCTCGAGAAAGTGACCGAAATCACCCAGTTCAGCGATGAGTATTTCGAGCTATTGGATGATCTCGAAGAATCAGAAAAGGCATGCCTGGCGCAGGACGTTGACATACTTCTTGTCATCAAAGGCAAAGTGTACCTAATCAAAAAGCCAAGCAACAAAGACGATTGAATCCGATCGTCGCCGTCGCAATACGGAGTGCTTTTCCAAAGCATCAATCGGTGGATAACTCTGCTGGGACGGACGTTACTAGCGCGATGATCGTCTGCCCCGGAAGAGGCAGAACCGGATCCTTCACCGTCGTGACGGATAGCGACTTGTCTTCCTTGACGACACACAGCAGAGTCGACCCGTCTCCGTAGTGCTGCGTATAGTCGTCATAGGTAAATTCTTCCGTCAGAGTCGTCGACTTGAACGTTGCACCGGCTTCGTGCAGATCACGTAGCACCGTGAACGTTTTACCTTCACCAAATAGCTCACGCCCCATCAGGTTCTTTGTCAGACCACGGCGTCCATGCTGATTCGAGAAATTGAACGTGAGCTGATACAGATTGGCGCGGTCAAAAATTGTCCGGCATTCGCGAACCGCGAGTGAGTTCACTTCATCGTTCGGAGTCATGGCGAGCATTCGACCGATCCCCGCCATGGGCAATTCTTCTAACGCATGTTCATTCAGAATGTTTGCACAAACGCAATCGATTCCATCGATGCGCGCTTTGGAGATCTTGTTGAAGTTGCTATCGACCAGCAACACGGGAATGCCGGTCTTCTTCAAGACTTTGGCAAAATCTCGAACCCAAGCATCGGCGCCAGCGATCAAAAGTCCATTGGTGCGCTCATCCGATAATCCCAGCCACTTTGCCAAGGGCAAAGCGGACAACCCGTAAACGGCGACTGTCCCAACGATCACGAAAAAAGTCACCGTCGCCAATTGGTCGGATCCCTCTAGCATCAAACCATCGGCGTTGCGTTCAATCTCCAGCGCAAAAACGCTACTAACGGCGGCGGCGACGATACCACGGGGCGCCAAACCCGCGACGAACAATCGTTCTCGCATTTCCAGCGGCGTCCCCATTAGCGAGACCAAAGCCGAAACCGGCCGTACAAAAACAATCAGCATTGCGAGAAAGCCGATCCCAGGCCAACCAATGGCGGTGATGTCACTCGCCTCAACACGCGAACCAAGCACGATAAACAGGCAACCAATCAGAAGTGTCCGCAAGTTCTCTTTGAATTCGATGATGTGCTCAATATCGAATCCCTTTTGATTGGTGAGCCAGATCCCGAGAACGGTAACTGTGATCAGTCCCGATTCATGGGCCAGGAAGTTGCTCACGGCGAATAGCAGGAGTCCGGCCGATAGAGCAAACACACCCTGCAAGTGATCGGGCACGAGAAAATTTCGGTACAAGAACGTCAGCCCCGCACCACCCGCAACGCCCAGAATGCCGCCCACCGCTGCCGTCTTGATCAGCAACCAGATTGCCGCCCCCACGCTCGCGTCACCCGGATGTAGCACCAATAGTTCGAAAACGAGAACCGCTAAGACCGCGCCGATTGGGTCAATCACGATCCCTTCCCACTTCAGCGTTGCTGCGACGCGTTTGCTCGGACGCACTTGTCGTAATAAAGGTCCAATGACGGTCGGACCGGTCACCACCAAAACGCCACCGAGCAAAAAGCAGAGAATCCAATCGAAGCCCAACGTCCATCTTGCGGCAAAGCTGGCGCCGACGAATGTGATCACGGCTCCCAACGTGCACAATCGCAGGGCTGCCGTCCCCGCCTCTCGAAGTTCGCGAAGCTGGAGCGTCAATCCACCTTCGAACATGATCACCGCGACGGCCAATGAGACCAACGGAAACATGATTTCTGCGCCTGCGGTGGCATCGCCACCGGTGATTTCGGCGAGTAGATCATCTGGACGAATGAAGCTACCGAGTAAGACGCCGAACAGCAGCAGCAGCAAAATGCTGGGCAAACTCGTCCGCCAAGCTAGCCACTGGGCAGTCAGACCGAGAGCCGGAATCAATGCGAGATAGAGCAGAAAATCCATACTTGGCTACTTTGGCGAGTCCGTCCAGTTTTCATCACCGCGAAGGTAGCGACGAAAGAATTGATTGGACACTTCGATTGTGCGTTGTAATTCCTGACCGCCCCATCCATGACTCACGTCAATTATCAACTCAACGCGACCCGGGACGTTCGCTTCGGTCATCAGGTCAACCATTTTGATCGCTTGCGTATGCGGCACCAACGGGTCTTCTGTCCCCTGTAAAAGTAGCATCGGTGCGTCACCTGAGTCGACGTACGTGATCGGCGAGGCATCCTTGAACGCTTGCATCATGTCAGCTTTTGTACCGCCGATAAACGCGTTGACTAACGAGACGCTGCGTTCGGGCAAATCTTCACCGGCCAATTCGGTCGGACCAAAGAAAGACACGACCGCTTGCACTTTGCTCGACTGATCAGCCCAACCGCCATCTCCTTCGAATCCATCTTGGGGATCCATCGTTCCAAGCATCATGGAAAGATGGGCACCGGCGGAGAACCCTATCGCGCCAATACGCTTCGGGTCGATTCCGTACTTCTTTGCGTTGGCACGCAAGAATCGCACGGCACATTTGACATCTTCAATTTGCGCTGGAAAGCAATGCTTTGGACAGAGTCGATACTGAATCGTCGCGGAGACATAACCCTGTTCGGCGAATCGACGGATCTCATTGATGTGCAGCGATTTATTTCCTGATCGCCAAGCTCCCCCATGAATCACGACGACGCAAGGGGCCGGCTCACTGGCTTCGACGGGACGCGCGAGATCGAGTCGCAATTCCACGTCACCACCACGCCCGAAAACAATATCACGTGTCAACGCAACGTCCGCCGCGAAAGCAGACAACGACATGGTGACAAAAACCAGAAACGCATAGTTGCGCAAGCGGACAAGGCTTAACATTCCAGAACTCACTAACGCGAAGCAAAACAGACGTTGCAATTCTAGTCGCGGTATCGAGTTGAATGTCGGAACAAACGATTTGACGGTGGTCCAAACCGTTTGGCAAAGAAGTGCGACGACTGACTGAGAGAATTTTTTTGAAAGAGATATGCCGTCGAAGTGACCTGCCGATGCCAGGTTGAGTAGAGCTGCGTTCCGGAGATGTCCGGACGAGAACTTCGGACGAGGCACTTTTCTTTGACAATGCCTCGCCCGTTCTTCGACGGTTTGGCGGTGGCTCTTCCGCTTTGGGCAGCGTGAGTTCGCCTGAGACCGACTACGGTCGAATGTAAACCGGAACGTAGAGGCGACGGAATTGATACCGGCTGCTCATCATCGGAACCGAATTGAATCGCGGTCGCAGCGGTTCGTGACCGATCCAAAGGTTGTACTGGATGCGAGCCATACGTTGGTTCGCTTTGTACAGACCTCGCTGTTGTCGCAGTTCGGCGACCGACATCTTCGAAGGACGGGATTGCGAAGGAGAAACGGCGGTGTCGGGCCCCGTCTCGAACAATGAGATCGCCTCATTCGCGTCAGCAGGACCCGCCATGGGTTCCTGTGCGTTGACGGTGCCGATTAGGCAAAATGCGGCGGCGAGGAAGACAAACTGGCGAATATTCATGGGATTTCACGCGTACGGTTGAGAAGTGAAAATCGAGCCGTTGCGAGTGCAATCGGTGCTTCGGCCATTCAGACTTCAAGTCGATAGCTTCGGGACACGCTCCGGCGCGCGGTCGAGTGACGGGGGTGCGGATTATTTCGGTCGTCCCTTCTCCGAGTCGCTTGGATGCGATCGATGATCGAATTCCAGACGCCAGAATTCACACGACGCTAGAATTCACACCCCAATTCGACTATTCAGAAAAAGCCCCCTCGCGAAGCGGGCATTTGCCATTAGGATGAATGTCCTTCCAAATGTTTCCTGCCAATCGGAGAGTTTTCCAGTGAGAAGCGTTCTCAGTCTGTGTGCCGCACTTGCGTTGATTTGCTCGTTGGGCTGCACGCCAGAAGCACCAACCGATGTCGACACCTCGACCGATACGACCACAGAAACGGCCGCACCAGAATCGACGTCCAACACGACCGCAACCGCCGACACGCCTGACAGCAATGTCACGTCTGGTGGAGGAGAGACTCCGGTTGAAACGCCGTAGTTCGTTTCATCGAACAAGCCATTAGAACCTGGCGGGATTCCATCCACAGGAAACGAAAACATCAAAAAAGAAGCCGGCCAATCAATTGGCCGGCTTCTTTTCTTTGTGCTTCCAACTTTGAAAAAGCGTTCAGTTAACCCCCGGCAAAGAAGCACTTTGCCGGACGTTTGTCCCGGATGATTGCCGCTAGGCGACCGGCTTTTTCATAAATTCCGTTTCGGCAGCGATATCGCTTCCATCAGGCACTTCATCGCTATCGATGTCGAACCATTCTTCTTTGAACTCCAGGTATCCGCCTTCGCCGCGAGCTGCTCGCTTCAATGCGACATTCGTTCCGAGCGCGATGACTGCGTCGCCCATTGCGACCTCGGGATAACATCGTGGATAGTTCTCGGCATCGGGGTTGCGAATGCAGTATGCCCAATGCTCAATCTCTTCGCGATACCCACGACTGACCGGACCGGAATCAGCAGCTTGTGCAACGGGAGCGGTATAATCAGCGCTCGCGCTGGTATCCAACGCGTACCCGCCCTCCTGCTTCGCGACGCCAACCTTGCTGCTCGTGTCGCTATTTCGATAAAGCAGTACGTCCGTCTCTTTATCGAGGATCAGCGTTCCCTTACTTCCCATCACGACTTCGCCCCAACCACCGAAGCCGTTGCCGTTAATGGACGAGTAAGTGACGACAACCTTCTTGTTCGGGTCAGTGTCGTATCCCGGTAGTGGCCCTGTTCGGTCGTACGTTTTGGTCTTCTTGTTCAGCGTACTGGCCGGATAGTCTTCAAATCGATCGTAATACCCGACATCGAAGGTCTTGGAGTATTCCGGTCCAGGGAATTCGAACATGCAGTAAACATGATCCGATGCGTCACGATCATTGGGCATCACATGTCGACCGCCCACGGCATGAACACTCAGCGGATGAACTTTCTTGCCGTCGTCACGGAGCGAACTCAAAAAGATGCTGACAGCGTCCAATTGGTGACTTCCCAACTCAGCCATCAATCCAGCACCGGTTCGCTCAAACAAACGCCATCGGTGCAGTTCTTCCATGGCCGTGAACACTCGATCGTTCGCGGTGTAATCTTGGTAACCGAACTCAGACGGATCGACGTCCTTATCTCGATTCCAAGCTTCAAACTGTGCAAGCTCAGCTTGAAGTCGCTCAACATCCGCAGGGCTCAAGTCTTTCCGTTTCAGCTTTTCTTGTCGATTACGGATGTCACCGGCAATCTTATCGATCCCATTTTCACCGCCGGGCAGCGGCATCTTCCAAGAATCGCCCCCGGGGAGATTGCCACGGTGCCACTGAGCCCGAATGTGATGCAGCTGACCCAGCAATCCCCAGCGGATCAAGTTGATCGCGTTGTCGTACTTCACGTTGTAGTGACGCTGGTGACCGGTAGCCAAATGGAGCGGATTGCCGGCGGGATCCTTTAAAGTCGCGGCCATCCGTGACATGACTTTGCACTGAGCCACGTTGTGGGCCATCAGTTTTTCCGTCAGCACATGCAGCTTACGTTCCATCGCAAGAGCGGCCACGGGCGCGTGGAGCCAAAGAGGAAGAGCGATGATGACCGCTTCGATGTCGGGATCATCCAGGCAGGCCATGATCCCGCCGTTACTTCCATCGTAGACTTTGACGTTTCGCTTTGCTTCGGCCTCGTCCTTGTAACCGGCAACGCTGATCAAGCCAGGGCGTCGCTTGAGCGCGGAGGGACTCGCCCAGTCACCGTGGAAAGCACGATGCTGACCGAAGGGCCGAATGTCGCAGATCGCCTTCACGTCCACGTACTCGGGGTTACAACCACCGATCAAAACATTGCCTTCGTCGCCCGTACCAATCACGGCAACTCGGACGGGGTCGTTAACTTTCCCGTATCCGAAGTAGGCAGCGCCAAGACCGGCACCACTGATAGCACCAGCAGAGATGATCCCACGCAGAAAGTCACGTCGGTTGACGTCGTAGTAGCTGCCAACGGCGGAGTAATAATTGTGTTTACCAACTTCGCGTTGATCAGCGGAGAGTTTATCGACCATGGTTGAATTCCCCGAATGAGTGATGCGTTGAGATCGTATGTTTTATCGAAAGGGTTTTACGTTTCGTTCGCTAGGTTGACGCTGCTTCCGCGGTGGGTCCCCACACGCGTCGAACGATCAGATGCAGGAAATAGTCAAGTCCGGCGACTCGCCCTGCGCCCGTACCAGCGAGCACGAAACAAGCCATGCACTCAATTAACTGGTAATAGGTGGACCCAGGACCGGCCGCGGGTGGAAACTGGCTTAGGAAAACAGAACCGAGAAAGCCGGCTGCGGCTAACGAGGCCACCGGCGTAAACAGACCGAACATCAAACAAATACCGATCGCCAAATCGAAGTAGGGCACGATCCGATCGATCACGCTGGTGTCCACAAAATTGGTTCGCGGCCTGACCATCAACAGCGGTGCTGCGGACTCACGCTGCTCAGTTGTTGCCAGTTTATTTTGTTCCGTTTGATAATTCGTCGAAATGGCATCGATCTGTTTGAGCGTCGATGCTGCTTTAGCGAGCCATTCTTTCCGAATCGTCTCGCGCTGGCCGCCAAGACTCGATACCGAGTCTCTTAACAGCTTCTCCCGGCGGCGGCGTTCCTCTTCGGATTCCTTGCCCTCTTCGGTTTCCTTCCCCTCGATGCTCTGTCCGTATAGGACTGCGATTCGGTCTCGTCCCAGTTTGAATTCTTCGATATCGGCGGCGTTTTCGCTCAGCACCCACTCGTACCGCTCGACTGCTTTGGCATAGTTCGCTTGAGCCGAACGCTTTTGATCTTCGTCAAAACCGTAATGGTTCTGGACTTGATCACGATAACCAGCCCACCACCATTTCATCGAGTCGATGTTTAACCGGAAGCGACCATCGGCATCCCAGACCAACTTGTGGTACTCACTGGCGAGAGGTCCCCGCGCGTTTGAAAAGAACGGCGTCGCCGACCATTCACGCGACGTTTTGTCGATGCCTTCGCTGTAAAAGTGAATCCCGATGGTGACACGGAGCATTACAAGCAGCGTGGCTCCGATCAGTCCTAACAATCTCGGAGACATTCCCCAGCCAATTGAAAGCCGGAGTGGAAACGTAAGGATCTTACGCACTTAGATTCAAATCCAGATGGAGGGAAGGCGGGGTGTCGATGGGGCAGATTCTAGCCCTTTAGTTTACACCATCAGGCACCTAATCCGCCACTGCGGGAACCGTCAGCATAGTCGGCATAAATGAAGGTTCCAGGCCCAAGCCGGACAACCTTTATAGTTGCCGATCGCTCCGCCGATCGTAGCGGAAGACGCCTCTCAAAAGGCCCGTGGCCGCATAAGTCGCCGATCGCTCCGCCGATCGTAGCGGAAGACCGCATCTCAAAAGGCCCGTGGCCACGATAGTCGCCGATCGCTCCGCCGATCGTAGCGGAAGACAGCATCTCTAAAGGCCCGTGGCCACATCCACAACGGGGGATCCCTTCAACAACGTCATGCAGAGCACAACTTACGCGAATCTGACCACGATCCCAATGTAGGCTACGACCGACAAAATCATCGCCATGAGCCCGTACAGAAAGACTCTCCCGCTCGATCGCACGACGGCGACGCCTAGCATCGCAAACCCAATACCCAACGTGATGATCAGGATGCCGCAGCTAAGGATTACCCAGGTTGGAATGGGCGGCGTCAGGAAATCAGACCTCGCGACCATCACGCAGATAAAAGCCCCGTACAGCACGATAGGCGTTGCCAAAACCATGATCAAAATCGCAACGGGCCATCGCCACAGACTTCGTCTTCGCTCGGAGAGTTTGTCCGAGGCGGTTTCGGGAGCTTGGTAGGGATTCGTCACACCGCAGGCCACTTCAAATCATCGAATCGTGTTCCGTCCAATGTACCCACGGGCGATGGCCAGATGGGGGTGACAGATCCGGATTGTTTGCCTCTTGGCGACTGCCAAAACGCTCCACAGATCGATACGCTGAGGGAAAGATTCGCGAGCTCACATCGCGACCGCACCGGACGCAGGAACGGAGACAGGCCATGATTTCGCCCGAACCACAAACGGATATCGACGTGACCCCAACGGACCGGAATCCGCGTCCGTTCACTCACTTGCATTGCCATTCTCATTACAGCTTGCTGGATGGTGCAGGAGACATCGGACGACTCGTCGACCGAGCAGTCGATCACGGAATGAACGCGCTCGCGCTGACGGATCACGGCAACCTGCACGGTGCACTTGAGTTTTACCGGAAAGCGAAATCAGCCAACATCAATCCGATCATTGGCTATGAAGCCTACATCGCACCGGGAAGTCGATTCGACAAAGGCGGTGCCTCCAGTAGCAAGGAATCCAGTTACCACTTAACTCTGTTGGCAAAGAACCGTACCGGCTATCGCAACTTGATCAAACTCGCCAGTGCGGCGTCGCTGGAAGGCTTTTACTTTAAGCCACGAATCGATAAGGAGATTCTGGAGAAGTACAACGAGGGAATCATCTGCTTGTCCGGTTGCGTCAGCAGTGAATTCAGTCGCGCGGTGATGAAAGGCATCGACACGGCAGAAGTCGAAAAACAGGCCCGCGAAATTGCGGGTTGGTTCCACGGCGTGTTCGGCGATCGATACTTCATCGAAATCATGAACAATGATGTCGAGATCCAACGATTGCAGTTGGAGAACGCTGTCGAGGTCGCCAACCGCATGGGACTGCCTTTGGTCGCAACCAGCGATACCCACTACGTCGACCCGGAAGATGCCGAAGCACAAGACATCATGTTGTGCATCAACACAGGCCGATTCCGAACGGACTCATCGCGCATGAAGATGGAGAACGATCAGTTCTTCCTTCGCAGCCCGGAACAGATGTATGAAAAATTCCCAGGGCTTGAACACGCTGTCGCGCGCAGTCAAGAAATTGCGGACACCGTCGATATCGACCTGGAACTGGGTAAGTTCTACTTTCCAAAATTTGAATGCCCCGAAGAAAAACAACCGATCGATTACCTTCGCGAGTTGTGCATCAAGGGACTAAAAGAGCGATACGAGGACGATCCAGAACAGCTGATCGATGGTGAGTTAAGCGAAGCGGTCATGGCGCGGCTCAATCGTGAACTCGGCGTGATCGAGACACTCGGTTTTCCGACCTACTTTTTGATTGTTTGGGACTTTGTCCATTACGCACGTGGCCAAGGGATTTCGGCCACGGCGAGGGGCAGCGGTGTCGGCGCACTGGTCTGCTACGCACTTTATCTTTCGCACGTCTGTCCGCTGCGATACGACTTGCTGTTCGAGCGATTCTTGGATGAGAGCCGCACCGAGCCACCTGATATCGATATCGATTTCGAAAAGGAACGACGCGGCGAAGTCATCGACTATGTGAAGCAACGATATGGCAACGAAATGGTTTGCCAGATCGGAACCTTTGGAACTCTCGCAGCACGAGCCGCTATTAAGGACACCGGTAGAGCTCTCGGCATCCCGCTGGCTCGTGTCAATCAGGTCACCGAAATGGTGCCTGACGAACTCAAAATTACGATCAAGAAAGCACTCGAGAAAAGCGGCGAGCTGCGAACCGAGTACGAGGGCGATCCGGAGATTCGCGAGCTGCTTGATCTGGCGATGAAGATCGAAGGCTTGGCGAGAAACGTCGGAACCCATGCGGCTGCCGTCGTGATCGCTGACAAGCCGCTGACCGAATACGTTCCACTAGGTCGTGTCCCGGGCAAACAGGACGTGATCACGCAATGGTCGATGGGCGATGTGGAAGCATCCGGACTCTTGAAGATGGATTTTCTCGGTCTGAGAAACCTGACCATTCTCAGTCGAACGGTGCAGCTCATCGAACAGACAACGGGGAAAGCCGTCGATCCGCTAAAGTTCCCTCTCGATGACAAGCCAACTTACGCGCTGTTGCAGCGAGGCGAAACGAAGGGCGTCTTTCAGTTGGAATCGGGCGGCATCCGCGATCTGCTGCTACGCATGAAGCCCGACCATTTTACCGACATCATCGCGACTGCCGCTTTGTACCGTCCGGGTCCACTCGAAGGCGGAATGGTCGACGACTACGTCAACATCAAACACGGTCGTCAACAACCCGAATACAAACACCCTGTCTTGAAGGATGTCCTGGAAGAGACCAATTCGATCATGGTCTACCAGGAACAGGTGATGCGGATTCTCAACCGGCTGGGCAAGATTCCGCTCGCCAAAGCGTACACGTGCATTAAGGCGATCAGCAAAAAGAAAGAAGCGCTGATCAACCAGAACCATGAAGCGTTCATTGAAGGAAGCGTTGAAAACGGTTTAAGCGAAAAAGACGCCGATGAAATCTGGAACCTGATCGTCAAGTTCGCCGGCTACGGATTTAACAAGTCGCACAGTACAGCGTATGCACTGGTCGCTTATCAAACGGCTTATCTAAAGGCCCACTATCCGGTCGAGTTTATGGCAGCACTCCTGTCGAGCGATATCTCCGGTCGTAACTTCAAACGTAAAGACGCCTTGGTTGAACACATGGAGGACTGTGAGCGGATGGGCATCGAAGTGATTCCTCCGGATATTAATCATAGCGGTGCCGACTTCACCGTCGCTGACGGCAACATTCACTTCGCAATGTCCGCAATTAAAGGATGTGGTGGATCCACCTCGATTAGCATCGAACAAGAACGTCTAAAGAACGGTCCCTACAAAGACATCTTCGACTTCTGTGAACGAGTCGATACGACCGCATGCAATAAGAGCGCGATCGAAACACTGATTAAAGCTGGTGCGATGGACGGTTTCCAAGCGCATCGCAGTCAGCTCGTCGCGGTTATTGAGCGTGCAGTGCAAGCCGGTGCATCCGTCCAAGCAGACAAACGAAGTGGACAAACGAGTCTCTTTGGTGCTTTTGAAGAGGATGAGGATGACGCCGACGCATCGACTTCATCCGTGCCGCTGCCAGACATGGAAGAATGGCCCGAGCGTCAAAAACTCATTCATGAGAAAGAAGTGCTCGGCTTCTATCTTGCCAGTCATCCGCTCGCTGAGTTTGAGAGCAAGCTTGCAAGTTTCCGAACACATACAACCGATCAATTGGCGTCCGTGAAAGATCGCGGAGACGTGATTCTGGGCGGGATGATCAGTTCGATCAAATTCGCGCACACCAAGAATGGCAAACCGGGGACACCGACCAAATACGCCAACTTCGATTTAGAGGATATGCAGGGAGCGATCCGCTGCATCATTTGGCCAAAGACATTTGTGGATAGCGGTCACCGGGTCGAAGCGGACGCTGTCGTGCTGGCCAAAGGAAAAGTAGATCGGCGCGGCGGTGGCGACGAGGCGAACTTGATCATCGATGAGTTGATTCCCATCGATGAACTCGACAAACGATACACACACGGAATGCGGATCCGCCTCCTCGAGGACGAACACGATGGTGAGACCGTCGGACGTCTTCGAGAGATCATCCGAGGGTACCCGGGAGCTCAGGAGTTGCTGTTCTGCATCCAGATGGATGAAGGAGAAACGGTCCATCTTAAGAGCGACAAGTACCGCGTCGAAGTGACCCCGGAGCTGAGACAACGCATCGATGACCTGCTCGGAACTGGCCATTACAAACTGATGATGAGCCGCCCCTCGCGCTAATTCGCCACGGCGGCACAGCCTGAGAGCCTACGCCTCGATTTCTTCATGCGGAGCAAAAGCTACCGATACTTAGCTTCGAACGATGTTCTTTTGCTTTAGCAATTCGATCACGGCGTCGGCTGCTTGATCGATGGATTGCTCCGACGCGTCAATCTTCAAATCGGGACTTTCGGGAGCTTCATACGGTGCGGTGACACCCGGGAAGTTTCTCAATTCACCGGCGTCGGCTTTTGCGTACTGGCCTTTTGTATCGCGTTCACGACAGACGTCGACCGGCGTTGAAACATGAACCACAAAGAATCGCTCTTCCCCAATCACCTGGGCAACTTTTTGCCTGACGGACTCTTCCGGCGCGACGAACGAAGCAATGCAGATCAATCCAGCATCGTTGAGTGTATCGGCGAGATGCGCGCTACGTCTCAGATTCTCACTTCGATCGTCCGCGGTATACCCCAGATCACGACTCAGGCCTCGCCGCACATTCTCTCCATCAATCATCGCAACGGCGCGTCCTTGCTCAAACAACTTGCGTTCAACAGCTTGTCCGATCGCTGTCTTCCCGCTACCTGTCAGTCCCGTTAGCAGGACCGTCGCAGGCTGCTGACCGAACCGCGCGGCTCTTTCTTCCGGAGCGACGACCGAGACATCGGTGTCGCTATCGGAGTCAGCGAGATCTTGGTCCCAAACGGTTTTCGATGACGCATCACCCGACTTGTCGAGAATCATCCCGGCGGCAACTGTCGCGTTACTCAGCCGATCGACAACGATAAACGCTCCCGTTCCGCGATTTCGACGATAAGCGTCAAAGTGAATCGGAGCACTGAGTGAAATACTCACTCGTCCGATCTCATTGAGATCAAGTTGCGGGGCAGGACTCCGGTGCAATGTATTGACGTCTACTTTGTAGACCAGCGTATCGATCGTTCCCGGAAGCGTCTGCGACGTGTGTTTGAAGAGATACGTCTTTCCGGGGACCATCGCTTCATCGTTCATCCAGACCAACATCGCGTCGATCTGATCGCGTGTCTTTGGTTGGTTGCCTGGCTTAACGATCATGTCGCCGCGACTAGCGTCAATTTCGTCATCCAGCGTCAACGTGATCGAAAGCGGTGCGAAGGCTTCATCCATGTCGCCATCGAATGCAACGATTTCCTTGACAGTCGATTTCTGACGACTCGGTAGAACCATGATCTCTTCGCCTTGGCGAATGATCCCGGAACTGACCGTGCCACAAAAACCACGGAAGTCTAAGTTCGGTCGATTGACGTACTGCACCGGCATGCGGAAATCTTGCAGGTTACGATCACTGCCAATGTAAACCGTTTCCAGAAAGTTCATCAGCGTGCTGCCGGTATACCACGGAGCTCGCTCACTGCGGTCAACCACGTTATCGCCATCGAGCGCGCTGATCGGAATAAAGTGCAAATCCGGAAGGTCCAATCTTGCCGCAAATGATCGATAGTCGTCGCAAATCTCTTCGAATTTCTCTTCGCTGAAGTCAACCAAGTCCATCTTATTGACGGCAACCACAACGTGACGAATCCCCAACAATGACACGATGAAACTGTGCCGTTTGGTTTGGGTTAGCACGCCGTGGCGAGCATCGATCAAGATGATGGCCAGATCGGCCGTGCTGGCTCCGGTCGCCATGTTTCGCGTGTACTGCTCATGACCGGGCGTGTCCGCGATGATGAATTTACGCTTCGCCGTGCTGAAATACCGGTATGCAACGTCAATCGTGATACCTTGCTCACGCTCCGCTTTCAGTCCGTCGGTTAACAGAGCGGGATCGAATTTCCCGCCCGTCGTACCAACGATTTTCGAATCCTCTTCGAGTTGAGACAGGTGGTCCTCATAGATCATTTTGCTGTCGTAGAGGAGTCGCCCGATCAAGGTGCTCTTACCATCATCGACGCTACCACACGTGATGAATCGCAACAGTTGCTTTCGCTCGTGCTGTTTCAGATACGCGTCGATATCCTTTGCAATCAGGTCCGATTGATGGCTCATGGTTGAAGCTGGTTTGGTGTGTGGATGGGCAGACGAAGGGGATTGAACGAGCGATTGAATGGGGATTCGCGAAACTAGAAGTAGCCGCGCCGCTTTTTCTCTTCCATTCCTGCTCCGCCCTCGTCTTGATCAATGATCCTGCCTTGTCTTTCGCTGGTCGTGGCCAGCAACATCTCCTGGATAATTTCGGGCAGCGTTGTCGCTTCGCTCTCCACGGCACCCGAAAGCGGGTAACAACCGAGTGTTCGGAATCGCACGTGTCGAATCTCTTCCTTCTCACCGGGAAGCAGCGGCATTCGATCGTCATCGCGCATCAAGAGAATGCCATTACGGTTAATGACTTTCCTAGGCTCTGAAAGATACAGAGGAACGATCGGGATATTCTCCAAATGGATGTATTGCCAAACATCCAATTCCGTCCAATTGCTCATCGGAAACACCCGAATCGACTCACCCTTGTTGATTCGGCCGTTGTACTGATTCCACAGCTCAGGTCGCTGGTTCTTTGGATCCCAACGGTGTGATTTATCGCGAAAGCTGAAGACGCGTTCCTTCGCGCGGCTCTTTTCTTCATCTCTTCGAGCACCGCCGAACGCCGCGTCAAAATCGTATTTATCCAGTGCGGCTTTCAACGCATCCGTTTTCATGATTTCCGTGTGACGTTCACTGTCTTCCCAGGGTGGGATATTGAGCTTCAATCCTTCTTCGTTCGTGTAGACGTGAAGGTCGAGACCGAGTTCTTTGCGAACGTAGTTTTCGCGAAAGTCGATCATGTCGCGAAACTTCCACGTCGTATCGATGTGCATCAGTGGGAAAGGCAATTTCCCAGGATGGAAAGCTTTGCGAGCCACGTGCAACATCACCGCGGAATCTTTCCCGATGCTGTACAGCATCACGGGGCGCTGAAACTGAGACACCACTTCACGCATGATGTGGATGCTCTCAGCTTCGAGTTGCTTGAGGTGAGTAAGGTTGTAGTCCGACATGTCAATCAAATAAAAAGTGGATTGGACACGACTATTCGAAACGAGCGTTGCTCCGTCCCGACGGCCAAATCTGCAGAATGGCACCTTCAGAATCGTCGTTGCTGCCCAGCGGATACGAGGCAACACGACGCAGTTGCAGGTCTTTCAGAACACCCTGATGCCTAGCATCGGCACGTTCGTCGACCCACTTGGGCCCTTTGATCAATAACAAGCGATCCAGGTTAATCCAATGCGGTTCGATCCAGCGGCAAATCTTCGTAATATTTCCCACGGCCCGGGCGACAACGGTGGAGAAACGAAAGTCCTCCAGAAGATCCTCCGCACGGGCACCGTAGACAGGTACCGGCAGTCCCAGATCCGCGACCATTTCGCTGAGGACGTTGGCCCGTTTCGTCACACTCTCAGCCAACGATACATCAATATCCGAGCGCAGGATCGCCAAAGGCAGGCCGGGAACGCCGTTGCCACTGCCCAAATCGAGCACTTCTTCGCCCGCGTCGAGGAGTGTTGCCAATTGCAAGCAATCACGTAAATCCCGTCCGACAAACAGGTCCCAGGTCGTGTGCCGAGTGAGATTCAGTTTTTCGTTCCACGACCACATGAGCTGAACGTATTGCTGCAACAACTCGGCTGTCGGTGCAGCGAGCTCCACCGAATGAGCTTCTAGGGCAGCGGCAAAATCTGGATCGAGGGTCATGGTTCCGTTGCAGCGTGATCAGAGATCTGCAAATGATGATGCAGTGAGCAAGCCTTGGGAAGGACGCTGCCCTGGGCCATTCATCGGGAGCCACCGGCCATGACCACCATTTTCGTCTACGGAACGCTTCAAACAGGGCAGTGCCGAGAATCGTGTTGGCCGCTTCGCCCCCTAGAAATCGTCACGGCTTGGACGCTGGGTACGCTGTACTTCCGGGAAGATTATCCGGCAATGAAAGCTGGACGGAGTCGTGTTCAGGGACAACTGTGGAGGTTCTCGCTGGACCAGATCGACCAAGTCCTTAGGGTTCTGGACGAAGTTGAGGCAGCACCGACGTTGTACACACGGCTAACGGTCGAAGTCTTTCATTGCGAAACGAATCAGTCGCTCGGTGAGGCATGGACGTATCACTACACCGAGTCACCCGAAAACGACGGCTTCCAACCGTTAGTTCCCAGCGAAAACGGCTTCGTCCACTGGCCATAGTCGTCGATCAACGATAGCTGTCAGGCAAAGGGCCATTCGGGGAGGTCGGCGTTTGAACGGTCCGATAACGCGACGATCGGCGGAGCGATCGGCGACGTAGGGCATGCTCCGCATGCCGACGAAAACAGGAACTGAACAATCGCGGAATGGCGATGGTCACCGAATGGATGAGGCCACCCAACAACCAACTAGCGCTACGATCGGCGGAGCGATCGGCGACGATGCGGAAATCACGACCCGCTTTCCCAATCCGATAGCAGTTTCCCTGATCCGTCCCACTTCGGCTTCGGATGCTCCATGTCTCCGCGACGCAAGCTGGTTTTATCGGTGATCAGCTTTAACTGATCAGCCGGAAACAAACCGGGGACGGGTTTATCAGAACGCTTCAGTCGATACAGGATCCTGCCCTTCTGCTGCACAAAATACATACCCCAGATGCGGGCGACAAACAGCTCACGTTCCATCCCCACGCCGATCGTTTCTACTTGATCACCGATATCAATCCCATCGGTCTCGACCTTCCTCCACAACGTCGGTCGCAAACGGAATCGCAAACTTCCGTAACGGTAGTGGTAGTAGACGCCGTCGAAACGATCACGACGCAAAACGCGTTCGCTTGGTAAGCACCGAGTCGCAATCGGCACATCATCGGGATGGATGAAGCCCTGTCCGTCTTGGGGCCAGCGAGCGATGCAGCCGTAATCGGGCAGTTGTGGCCAGTCCATACGTTCGGAGGTTCAACGGCGGAATGAAGACGAGGATGAAATCATTGTACGAAAACGAGAAGGTCATCCCGTCTCAGCGAAAATCGGCGACTGGCATCACAAAGATCTTGCCGTCACCGATTCGACCACTCCTTGCCACTCCAACGATCTTTTCCAAGATCTCGTCACAGCGGGAATCGTCAACATAAAGGGAGATTTCCACTTTGGGTACAAATGCCGACGAGTATTCGGTTTCCTGATATTCGTCCAAATAACTCTTCTGGCGCCCGAAGCCTTTAATTTCGGTCACGCTGAGCGCTTCGATCGGCGCGCGACGCAACGACGTTAGCACCTCTTCGGCCAAATGCGGTCGTACGACAGTCACAATTTGCTTCATGGGGTCATTTTATCGGAGAGGTCGTCGAGCCGCTGAGTCCCCAGTTTAGTCGTTTTCAACGTGATCCAGAACGGGAGCGGGCCTCGTCCAACGACGGGCTTGGCAGATCACAAAACCAAGGCTGACATTCCTTTTACAATCGTTTGAACTCGATCCAACCATTCAGCAGCTAGGATTGAGTGAAATGAGGGACGTTCGACTCAACTACTTCGTCTTTCGTGCAAGGAGACCGCGATGTTCCGTTCAATAACTCTTCGAAACACCTGGCTGGGTGTTGTCTTGATGACTGGCTTATGTATGGCTGCTCCTGCGAAAGCGACGCAGGTTGGCCTTCAAGTTGGTGCGTCAAATCCAACGATGCTCGCGGACGAGAAACAAACGAACTTTGTTCGCATATCTCTGACCGGCTTTGATCTGCCTGACGCAAAGAGCCGCCCGGCGGTCAACGTTGCGATCGTGATTGACACGAGCGGATCGATGAATGGCGATAAGATTCGCCAAGCAAGGGAAGCGGCGATCGCGGCCGTCAAGCGATTGCGTGACGACGACGTGGTTTCGATCGTTCTTTACAACTCGTCTGTTCAAGTGCTCGTCCCCGCAACCAAGGCGACCGACAGAGATCAGATCATCAAACAGATTCGCTCGGTAAAGGCTGGTGGAAATACGGCTCTGTTCGCCGGCGTGAGCAAAGGTGCAGCCGAAGTGAGAAAGTTCATCGAAGAAGATTCGGTGAATCGAGTGATCTTGCTCTCGGACGGATTGGCCAATGTCGGCCCAAGCACACCGCGCGACCTCGAGCGTCTCGGTCAGACGTTGGTGAAAGAGGGAATCAGCGTAAGCACGATGGGTCTCGGTCTCGGTTACAACGAAGACTTAATGAGTGGCTTGGCGGCGTCCGGCAGCGGTAACCACATCTTTGTCGAAGAAGAAGACAACCTCATTGCCGTCTTCAATAACGAATTCAACGACCTAATGAGTGTCGTCGCTGGTGACTTCAAGATTCGAGCTCGTGTGGGTCGTGGTGTAAGACCAGTTCGTGTTCTCGGTACCAAAGCGGATATCAGTGGTCGGGACATTCACATCCCTTTGGCACAGCTCTATTCCCGTCAACAACGCTATTTCGTCTTAGAAGTCGAAGTGGATGCCAACGAATCGGGTGCATCACAATCGCTCGTTCAAGTCGACGTCGAATATCAAAATATGCTCACCGAAACAAAAGACAAACTGAGCAGCAATGTGGAAGTGAAGTTTGATTCGTCCTTGGCCACGGTGGAGCGTGATCGCAATCTTGAAACATACGCGTATTGCGCCGTACAGCTCGCGAACGAACGAAACATTCGCGCGACGGCACTTCGCGATGCCGGTCAAATCGACGAGGCCAAGAAACTGCTTTGCGACAACGTGACGAACTTGCAACAGGTTCAGGCGATGTGCCAAATGAACCAAATCACCAACGTGATTCCTGAATTGGAACTCAATATCTTCAGGAACCAAACGCAAGCAGGCTGGGTCGAAGGTGGCGACTGGAACCGCAGCCGCAAGGCGATGCGAGCGGTTCATAATCAAGTCCAGGCCCAACAGACTTACCAAGTCCAGCTCGATCAACAGGGTCAGCAAAGTCAGCAGACGCAACAGGATTCACAATCCCAGCAGTCGCAACAGAGTCAACAGTCGCAACAGAGTCAACAGTCGCAACAGAGCCAGCCATCCCAGCAGACTCTGCAAGATCAACAAGCTCAACAATCCCAACCGACGCGACAGGGCGGCACCTGGTAGTTGTCCGTTGGTCGTCCATTTCCACACGCGAACTCCACGATGAATTCCTTCGTGGAGTTCGCCGTTCTTGGCGGTAAGCACGTTCACGGCTTGCCTGTCATAATGAATCCATGCCTCGAAGACTTTTGTTCGCCTTGCTGTTGTTGGTCGCCGCCCCGTTGGTTTTGCTCGGGTGGCTTTCGGCGTCCGCCTATCAACAGCAGCAACGTCAGGCTCGCGAGCAACTGACGCAGTTTTTTCAATCTCGTCTAGCCGAAATCGATCGGTCTTTGTTGGAGGTATTCGAGTCCTACCAACGTTCACTGCGTTCGCGGCTAGATGGCCGCGCCGATACGATCGCCGCGTTGCGGGAGTTGGAACTTGAAACGCCCATTGTTCGAAGTGGAATCTTCGTCAATGAATCGGGCATGCTGATTCATCCGTCGAAACCTCAGCCCGAGCAAGCTGAGAAAGTCGCTCTCTTTGCGGCATTACCCGCGATCATCAGTAGTCGGCCAGATCTTGGACCAAAGGCGATCCAACAGATCGCAGCCGAAGGACCGCCCTCCAAACAGTCGATAACTCAAAAAGCCGCCCCGCCGTCTCAGTCCATGCGACCGGTCAAACGAATCGTCGGCGAAGGCAAATGGCAAGTTTGGTACATGGATGAAGGCGTCCAGTTGATCTATTGGATGCGACTCAACGATGGCTCGGCGACGGGAGTCTTGCTTGAACGAGCCCGCTGGATTTCCGACCTGACGACGCAATTGCCCGACACCATCGCGCTATCCAACGGAGAGCAGATTTCCGACGAAGTTCGGTTGAAAGACGATCTTCAAGGCAAACAGCAGAGTAGCTTATCGGATCCTATCCCGAGCTCTGGTTTCACGGCCTTAACGGATGAAGCCAAACGAATCGTGTATCGCTGGGGCGCAGATGGATCGTCCCAACAATCTCCGTTGGCCGCTCGGAACCTCTCTCCTCCGCTTACAAGTTGGCAATTGGAATACCACAGCCGCGACCCACTCGCCGGTGCGCCATCAACGGCGTTCCTGGTTGCTTCGATTGCTGGCGTCGGCGTCGTCTTACTGAGTCTTGGCATCTACGTGCTGACCGCCGTGCAAAGACAAATGCGATCCGCACGTCAACGCGTCAGCTTTGCCTCTCAGGTTTCGCATGAATTGCGGACGCCGCTGACCAATATCCGACTGTACGCAGAATTGGCGGAAGTCGACCTCGAACAACTTCCTCAGGGATCATCACGTGATTCTCTCGGGCGACGATTGAATGTAATCGATACGGAAAGCAGACGCCTGGGGCGATTGGTTTCCGGGGTCTTGGAGATGATTCGTGACCCAAACAAACAACGCCAACCACGTATCACACCTGCGATTCCAGACGAAGTCATCGAACACACACTGACTCAATTTGCTCCGAGTTTTGAAAAATCAGGCCTGTCCGACGAACGTGAACTCAACGCGATCGAGACAGTCGGGATGGACGTCGACATCCTCGAGTTGATTTTGGTCAACCTGTTCAGCAACGTCGAAAAGTACGCTGCCGAAGGTGGCCGTCTCATCGTTAGCTCGAAATTTGAAAACGGACGATTGACCGTTGACGTTTCCGACCATGGGCCGGGGATCCCGTGGCACCAGCGCAATCGCGTGTTTCGTCCATTCATTCGATTGGATGATTCCATTCAGGCTCCCAGTGGAACCGGCATTGGCCTAACGATCGCTCGACAACTTGCTCGTCGGCACGGAGGTGACTTGGAACTCACCCAAGGATCCCATCATCGCGGCGCATGCTTTCGCCTGAGCATCGAAACACAGCCCATATACAACGCGAGTCGCGACGCCAATGTCTAGGCCAACGTCCAAAGTTACCTAATCTCTGTCATGAAACGACGTGTGCACCATTAGCAAACCGAAACAAACCTAGGTGACCCAAACGCCGAAAGGTGAATCGACATGAGCGTGAATATTCTTGTCGCCGAAGATGATCCCCACACGCGAGCAGCACTCGTCGAGCTATTGCGTGGAGAAGGGCACCGCGTTGTCGAAGCAGCGGACGGCATGCATGCGAAGTCACTCTTTGATACCCGCACACCTGATCTCGCCTGCTTGGACGTCATGATGCCAGGCATGAGTGGCTTCGATTTGTGTCGACACTTCCGCAGCGTCAGCCCGCGGATGCCTATTCTGTTCATCACCGCAAAGGCAGAAGAGATTGACAAAGTCGTTGGACTCGAATTGGGTGCTGATGACTACATCGTCAAACCGTTTGGTACCAAAGAAGTCATCGCCCGGATCCGGGCCGTGTTACGACGCTGTTTCCCCGACGAACAATCGCCCAAGCCAACGTTGAAAATATCCGATGATGAGTTTCATATGGGTGAATTGCACGTCATGCCGCGGGCACTACGGGCGAAACGTGGAGAAGAGGTTTTCGAGTTGACCACTCGCGAAGTTCGAATTCTCCAGTTACTCTCACAAAACAAGGGTGAGGTTGTGTCGCGCGAAGAGATGTTTCGCTTCGGCTGGAACGACAATCATGTTCCAAATAGCAGGACACTCGACCAAACGATCAGCCAATTGAGAAAACGGATTGAAAGAGATCCAAAACAACCCACAATCATCCAAACCGTTTATGGGGTAGGCTATCGGTTTGAATGATAAAAAATGACGCCGCGGTGGATGAGGCGAAGAGCCCGCTTGCACAGGGTGCAAAGGATCTTACAAAGAATCGTTCAATGAATCGTTCAATGAATCGTTCAATGAATCGTTCAATGAATCGTTCAATGAAACTTACTGGGGACGAACAGGAAACGAAGAGAGATTTCACAGGGAATCGTGGCCTCGTCCAGAAGAGAGAGAATTGATGTGAACGATCCCGGGCTCGACACTGCGATTCAATCGACCCAACCGAAACGCGCGAGATCGCGAAGCATTGCGATCGTCGTGTCCGTTTTGACTCATGCGTTGATCGCGATCGTTCTGCTGTTCATTTATCTTCCGAATCCAGCAACCGAAGACGTCGCACAGACGCCAGCCAGCTCGACGACTTCGTCTGCGGAAGAAACCAGCGGTGATCCGACTCAGGAAAATCGGGAAACGCCAGCGGCTATCGAGGAAATCCCCGCCGATCGACTGGAACGCGCGATTGAATCACAAATCGAACAAGCCGATCAGCTTTCCGATGCAGAACAGCTCACCGAACTTGAAAAAAACCTACAACGTTTGGAATCGATGTCCGATGCCGAATCGGTCAACGATGTCACTGAAACGATCGCAAACACACTTGGACTCGATACAGAATCCTACGCGCCTGATAAACCACCTGCAGAAGGTGCGTTCGACTATGACAGCGCGCAACTGGATGACGTTACCCGAAAGCAGGGCGAAAACGGACGATGGGAATACCAATCGGTCTTGGTCGATTCTGCCGGACGCAAGATGACCGTCCCCATGGCTCCCGGTGAAGGTGAGACGATGTACCAGACATTTGAGCAAATGAAAAAATACCCGCTTGCTCAATCCATTTATCGCGGAGTGGTAATGCCAATGCTCCAGAGCTTAATCGAGTCCGAAAAGGCTGCCGCAGAGGCACGGTGATTCAACACAGAGTCAACGAAGATGGAAGGGGTCAAATCTTCTATCGCAGGCTGTTCTCGCTTGCGAGCGCGCTGGGCGTGATATCAACCGTGCCCGAAAACCAGTTCGCTTCCAGACGGATATTGTGACTGGCTCGGTCGATTGTCAGATCATCGGAGCCTTCGGACGTTCGGGCAACGCGACAATTTGAAATAGTGCAGTCTTTGCTTCGGCGCACAACGATCCCCGAATCACAATCCGTCACACTGATTCCCGTGAGGATCATCCCATCGCAACCGTCCAGGATGATCGCTCCATCATCCGTTGCGAACTGATGAGCCGTAAAACTGGATAGAATACAGTCCCCACAATTCTTGAATTGAATCGTTCCTGGCCTCACAAACTGTCGAGGATTAAATGTATTCCCCATAACAACGACACGCCGGCTATCAACGACTTTCAAGTGATCCTGCTTCGGAGCGAAGAAGTTGTTTGACTGGATCGACACATCCATGGCATGACGAATGTCGATGTTCGTCGTTGTATCGCTAATGACATTGCCCGTAATCGTCACCGAATCGATCGGATAAATCGCTTTCCCAGCCAAACGAATGTTCGCACCTCCGGGCGCAACGGTGCGTCCCTCGTCTCCGGAATAGTTGGCTGAATGTTGGATCGTGCATCCCGTGATGGAAATCTCCGCAACCGATTTTTTCCTGTCCACCTCCGATCCACGCAGATCCACCAACACGTTGGCTGTATCCGTCGGTGTTTCATCCGCTGGCATGTTTCCTTCGATATCACACCCGGTCACTTGGAGATTACGAACGTTGCCATCACGTACAACAACGCCTCCCTGGCGATTGTATGAAATGTGGCTGTTGGCGACGTTGATCTGGTGCAGATTGACGTCATCCAAATAAATGCCGATACCGGAGTTCTCGTACAAATGACAGTCGGAGATGATCACGTTGCGATTTCGACGCGACAGTCGTATCCCGTGCCTGCACCAGCGAACGGACACTCGGTCAATGATTGCAGCAACCGTTTGATCTAACTCGATGCCATCCGCTTCTTCGTGAGCTCCAAGAATCTCCAATCCGGAAATCAATGGCATCCGTTCATTCCAGGTGGTTACGTTGAATGACTTTGGCGAAGCCGTTCCTGTATGGGATCCAAGCACGCGCAAAGCTGGACCTGGACCATCCATGATTAACGTGGCCCCGACTTCCGAACCAATGGACACGGATCCGAACTTCTTCAAATCGACCAAGAGCGGTCGCGTCAATCGATAATACTTCTCGGTCAGCTTCAGACTACCGCGGTTTCCATCCAACATCCGTTGCAACGGCTCCGTCGCATCGGGCAACTCGGACAATTGCGGAATCTGTTCAATGGTTCGCGAGTATTGAGCTTGGAGTGAAGCGGAAGCGAGCCATAGCAGCCAAACACCCATCCCAAACCGTGTCACGACCGGGCGCTGCCTACCAACCATCAAACCGATTCTCATCAACAACATTTCTTACTCGCCATTCTTTCTCCCCAAAGATTCACAGGCGACTTTCAAGATGCCTGACATCGCCCGCGTGCACGAAGCGTGCATTTTAACCAAGCGACGTAGGCCGATGTCTGTAACCAAGAGGTAGCACAGACGAGTGATGATTCACGATTCTTGGTGTACGTGAAAAAGACACCAACGTGTTACTTACCGTCAAAGCCCAGGTGCTTTAAAGCAACCGTAAACACCGTTTCCTCACCATCAACTTCAACCGTCAAGCGTCCACCGTGGTCTTGGACGATCGTCTGGCTGATCGCTAACCCCATCCCCATGCCATCTTGCTTCGTCGTGTAAAAAGCGTCGAACAGATGCCCGATCGTTGTCGGTGGGATTCCTGGGCCGTTGTCACGCACTGACAAATCGACCCATTCACCTTTGATTCGCGTGGAAACAGTGACGATCCTCGGTTGATCGTCAATTTCCAACGATTCATATGCATTGTTCAACAAGTTTACGACCACCTGTTCGCATTGAATGCGATCAGCAGTGACCTTGGGCAGACGTTCAGCCAACTCATAGCGAACTTCAATCTGAGTTTCTCTCGCTTTAAACGCGAGCAGGTTGACGGAATCCAGAGCGACCTGATTCAGATCGACAGGTTTCCGATCCTGCATGCCACGTTTGGCGAAATCGCGCAACCGGCGAATGATCTCGTTGGCCCGTTGTGACGAAGCACGAATGCCTTCGTTGCATTCGTTGAGTGATTCCAGTTGGTCGATCTTCGCTCCAAAACTCTCTTCGATCGTTTTCAAAGCGACCGAGGCAGCGGTGCTGTAGTTCGAGATCGCATGGAGCGGTTGCTTCACTTCATGCGCGATTCCGGCAACGAGCGCTCCCATCGTGCTCAGTCGTGCGACATGAGCCAATAAATCACGATGACGTCGATTCTCAATCTCGACCATTCGTCGCGAGGAGATATCGCGAATGACCGCCAGCAGCAATCGTTTGGTGCCGGAGGGAGAGGAAAAGGCTTTTAGCTTTGTTTCAAGCCAAAGATGCTTGTCTTCGAGCGTCAACTCGTGCTCGCCTTCCCAGACGCCGGTTTCACCCAGACTCGTCCGCACACCGTCGCCCACCTTTGCGACTTCCAACAGCTTTCGATGGCGTTGGCTGATTAGCACATCGCCATTCATCGGATCGTTTCCGCCGTACAGACGATGGGCAGCTTCATTCGCGTAGCTGATGCTTCCTTGCTGGTCCGTGACGACCACTGCATCACTGACACGGTCGAGCACGTCCGCTCGGAATGCGAGTTCACGTTCCGCGCGTTTACGATGAGTGATATCCGTGATCACGACAATGAAGCCAATGATGCTGCCGTCCGCGTCAAAGTCGTATGTCCAATCAACATTGATATCGATAATGCGACCGTCCATCGTTCGGTTGACCGTCTCATAGGTCGACGGCGTGGACTGCGGGTACTCGACCCAACGGCGCAGCCACTCTCGAACCTCGTTTCGCATGGGTTGATTGACGGTGAAATCAAGGATCGAGGTTCCAACCAGGACTTCCGGTGGGCACCCGTAAATCTGACCGAGCGCAGGATTCGCAAACGTGATCCGTCCGTACACGTCGTTACGCTGTACACCGAAGGGTGCCGTTTGAACTAAGTTCCGAAACAATGCTTCGCTTTCGGCCAAGCGTGACTCCGTGCGTTTCTGTTCCGTAACATCGCGCAACACGGAACGACTGGCCAGAATCCTGCCTTCCTCGTTGCGCACCGCCGTCGCGCTAAGTACGAAGTCGCGAACCGCATGATCGGCGCACAACATTTGCACAGGCTCGTCAACGATATAGCCGGTCGCAAGAAACTTGGGAAAGACATCCGACTCAACGCGTCGTCGACTCTGAGGTGTTAACAAATCGAACGTGCGACTTCCGATGAGTTCCGCTCTATTGCGACCCAGGGTACGCACCATCGTTTCATTGCATTGGCGAATGGATCCCGTCGCGACATCCATCGACAACATCATGTACGGTGAGTTTTCGTAGAGATCCTTTTGCAAAGAGACATCGCTTACGAACGCAAAAACGAACTCCTGTCCCTCGTACTCGAGGTAATTGGTCGTAATCTGGACGGGGATCAAATGACCATCTTTCTTTTTCATGATCGATTCGAAGGTCATTGATTTCTGTTCACGAACCTGCCGCCAATACTCCGGCCAGACCTCAGTGGTATAGTTGGGATCGATGTCGTGAACCGTCATCGAAAGCAACTCATCGCGTGTGTAACCAAACTTGTCTAAGGCCGCATCGTTGACATAGAAAAAAGCCGCGTCGCTTCCGAGCCAAAACACTGACGTGCTGCATGAATCCACGGAAAACTTCGTCATCCGCAATTGCTCTTGGCTCAATTCAAGTTGCTGCGCATCCTTGTCACGGCCGAGCAAGATCGACGCGAGACTGGAAGCCGTTTCGATGAGAACGCGATGATCCTTTGTGGGGCCACCGGGAACATGCCGATAGATTGCAAAGGTTCCCAGCAGTGCACCTTGCGTATCGAATAGCGGCGTGGACCAGCAAGCGCGAATGTTCTCGCGTCGCGCGAGGTCACGAAAGCGAGCGCACAGTGGATCATTCTCGACATCTTCAACAATCACCATCTCTCGCCGAAACGCGGCCGCACCACAGGCTCCCGAATTCTCACCAATGAAGATTCCGTCAATCGCCGCATTGAACTCCTTGGACAGACTGGGAGCGGCGCCTTGGTGCAAGCACTGCTTTGATTCATCGAATAAAAGAATCGAGGCCAAAATATCGGATGATTGCTCTTCGACAAATCTGGCGAATCGTTCCAAGCCGGCGCGGAGGTCGATCCCACGAGCCACTGACTTGAGAAGACGATTCTCCGCTTCTAAACGGTGAGCAGCGACGGCGTCGGCCGATCGCGGAGCTTCCGTGAATGTGGCGACGTAGCCGGAAATATCTCCTTCGCCGTCATAGGTCACACGGCCTTGAACACGCAAACGACTGACTTGCTGTTCCAGTGAGACAGATATTTCACAAGACGCTGGTCCTGTTTGACCAAGATCGCTAAACCACTGCAGCAAACGATGGCGGTCAGCCGACGGAAGCCGCTCGATCCACCGATTGCCATCGTCCGATTCATCCAAACCGAGCAAGCGGGCTGCGGCGGGATTGATGGCCTGGCAATGAAAATCGGTATCGACGAAAACCGTCGCGGTCGGTAACGCCTGAAAGACATCACCAAACAGATCTCGTCCGGCTCGCGTTGAACGCGATTGATGAACCGCAGCAGCTTCGAAAGGGTCGCCCATTGCTTTTCTCTGGCAGCGACTGAAATCGACAACCTTTAGACGAGTTGTGAAACCGCGACCTTACCCGATCCTGCGTATTCAATCCACTTTTTTAGCGAATCCGTGTACGCTCGGTTACACGGACGATTGCGATTCAAGCGTTTCTTAGCGAACCGAAATGGACTATTATGCGACTCTCCGCAAACCGGCTGATCTATCGATGTGTGATCCTTTTTGGCCGTGTTTCGCCCTGCCCACCTGTGACTGCCCACCTCCGTGACTGCCCACCTCTGTGACTCTTCCCGTACGACAGCAGACGCTATGCGACACGGCACGAAGCTGATTCCAATCGCGATCTACTTTTTCACTGTTAGCACGCTTGTATTTGCTGTTAGCACGGTTGCGGCGCAGGATTCCCCATCGACGACTTCGCTGACATCCGAGATCAACCGGCAACTTTCCAACGCATGGAAACGTGATTCGGTAAATCCAGCCGGCCCGTGCACGGATCGAGAGTTTGTTCGCCGTGTCTATCTTGACTTGGTCGGTCGCATTCCGACCATCGGTGAAGTCGACACGTTTTTACTCGATGCTAGACCGGACAAACGCGACCATCTGGTTGACGTCTTACTGGATAGTGAAGACTACGTCCAACATTTTACTGATGTAATCGACACGCTTTTGATGGGGCGGGCCGACGAGGGAAAATACAAACAACGGAGCTCCAGTCAGTGGCGATCATTCCTGGAGGACTTCCTGCGCGAGAATCGGCCATGGAACGAGGTCGCAGCAGAGATACTTCTGGCACGTCCCGATGGTGATTCGAACCGTGGAGCCGTCTGGTTTCTGTACGAGCGTAATGACAACCATCAGGCCATCGCTGAATCGATCGCACCTGCGTTCTTTGGTGTGCGGATTGAGTGTGCCCAATGCCACGATCACATGAATGCCGATGAGATCAAGCAGAGTGACTATTGGGGTCTCGTCGCATTCTTTAATCGGAGCAAGAACACCAAAACGAAGCGTGGGCCACGTGTTTCGGAGTCGGCTGTTGGTGGATTCTCTGAGTTTGCTGACCTGACCGGAGACAGCTATCCCAATCTACTGTCTTTTCTCGATCGGGGGCCGGTCAAAGAAGAGCGACCCGAGGCGGGCAAGGATCAAGAGGATGCGGATGAGTTATACCAATCCGCGAAACGAAAGGACGGGACACGCATTCCCAAATTCTCTCGGCGAAGTGAATTTGTTGAAGAGGTCATGGCTGATAATCCGCGTTTGGCGTTGGCAATGGTAAATCGAGTGTGGGCGATCTTAATGGGACGCGGCATCGTTCATCCCTTCGACGAAATGGATAGCGTGCATCCGCCCAGCCATCCCGAACTGCTACAGGTTCTCGCAGACGGTTTCGTCAATAGTCGATACAACGTTCGCGAGGTCGTGCGATGGATTGCCAAAAGCGATGCGTACCAATTGAGCAGCATGCGCCCCAATGGTGTCGACGACCCAGCCACCTTCGCGTGGTATTTGGAACGCCCCTTGACAGCCGAACAGATGGCAAGAGCCACACAGCTGATCGTTCGTGGACAATTCCAAAACGACGATCCACTGATCGGCTCATTCCGCCAACAGTTCCGTGACGTCTTGCCGGATACGTTCGTCGCCCCAGTGTCCGACGCTTTGTATATGAGTAACCATCCAACGCTCGACCAATACCTTGCCGACAGCAACGACGCGCAGCATCTTCGACAGAAACTGATGCAGCTACCTGATCATTCGCAACGGTGCGATTCGCTGTTTGCTTCGATCTTCCAAAGATCACCTGCCGAAACGGAACGGAAAGCGGTTGAGAATTACCTTCAGCAACGCGAGTCCCATCTTGGTCAGGCGATCGATCAAGTCATCTGGTCAATGCTCACCAGTGCCGAATTCCGTCTGAACCACTAACATGCTGCCCCATCGAAGATGCAACCCGTCCAGGGAAGATGAATAAACGCTCCACCCACAAATCCACTCATGGCCAAGCGGCCAGCCGCGGCCGAGCATCCGATTGCGGTAGTTCCGAGCATTCGCTGCACCGTCGCCTGTTTCTGCAAGGTGGCATGGCATCCGGTGCTGCCTCGGTCGCGAGTTTCAATGGTCTGTTCTCGATCCCCGCCGCGGCTGAACAAGTCAAACGGCAGGGGAAAAAGTGCATCCTGCTTTGGCTCTGCGGCGCACCGAGTCAGTTCGAAACTTGGGATCCAAAACCTGGTACGGAAACCGGCGGGCCGTTTGGGGCGATCCCGACCGATTTGCCGGGAGTGCATGTCAGCCGACTGATGCCGCAGTGCGCCACGATCATGAATAAGCTGGCGGTTATCCGCAGCATGAAAACAAAACCCAGTGAGCATTTTCAAGGAATCGACGTTTTGACGCGGGGAGACGCGCCGCGTCCTCCGTTTACGCGTCCGATCCTCGGATCTGTTGTCGCTCAGCAACTCGGGGATCTAGACTCACCGGTGCCGCAGTTTGTGTTGCTCGATCCGTGTCCGGAAGGAAACGAATTTAAAGCGTTCAAGTCGGGCAACTGGGCCGGCTGGCTCGGCGCCGAATACGGACCGATTCGCGCCGGTGGTGAGTATTCGATTCCGAACATCAAGCGTTTGGATTCGATCTCAGAACTCGATCACCAGGATCGCGAAACCTTGCGAGCCTTTCTTAGTCGCAAGTACGAGAACGATCGCAAAAGTGAAGCAGCCGCGAACCACAACGCTGCCTTTCATCGTGTTGCTGGATTGATGAGCTGCGCGCCGCTTTTCGATTTAGATAAGTTGCCGGAAAAGGACCGTCAACGTTATGGAGGTGGAGCTTTTGCTCAGCATGCCCTGTTAGCAAGACATCTGATTGAAAACGGATCGACCTTTGTCATGGTGGCCAACGGAATGCCATGGGATAACCATGTATTCCAACACGAAATGCATCAAATGTTGGTGCCGGAGCTCGATAACATCCTCTACCAGTTGATCACGGATTTGGAAGACCGAGGCCTGCTCGAAGACACACTGGTGATTGCCATGGGAGAGTTTGGTCGCACGCCATGGCTTAACGAAGCTCGTGGACGGGATCACTATCCAGACGCTTGGTCGATGGCGATGGCGGGAGCAGGCATTCGCGGAGGTGTGGTACATGGTGCCACAGATGAATTTGGCCGAGAAGTGATCGAAGGACATACCGACAACCAACAACTCTTTGCCACGATCTTTCGTGCCCTCGGGATTGAGTCTGATGAGGAGTATGACTTACCAGGGCTACCAACGTTTCGACGCGTTGAAGATGGCGTGAATCCGATCGAGGAGGTTCTACTTTGAACGACTCGAAGGCGACCAAACTAGAAAAGATACAGGGCTGGAAACTGCCGATGGGTGCGATGTCGTGCGTCCTATCCGACGACGAAACGACGATGATCGCTGGCTGCATGGATGGAGTCTATCGCTTCGATCTCGCGAATGGAAAAGAAGAGCGACTCTATCAACATGAGTCGTATGTAAGCTCCGTCGCACGGATCAGCGATCATCGAGTCGTTTCGGCCGGTTACGATGGCCGAATCCTCTGGTTCGATTTGAAAGAGAACAAGCTCATTCGCGATATCCGAGCGCACGAGTTTTGGTCATGGGATATGTGCCTCTCGCCTGATCACACAAAGATTGCGTCTGTCACAGGCCAGTATCTTGCCGGTAGCTACAGGTACGAACCGCAGCCCGAACGCGAACCGTCCATCAAGGTTTTTGCAGCGGATTCTGGCGAGCTGATTCACGCACTTTCACACGTGCCGTCAACGCAAGCGGTTTCGATCAGCCCTGACAATCGCTTGCTCGCAGCCGGTAATATTATGGGAGAGATTCGTATCTTCGACCTGGAAAACGGTCAGATGATTGCGAATTGGACGACGCCCGATTTCACGAGCTGGGGCATTATCAAGAGTCACTGTTATCTGGGTGGAGTCTTTGCCATGCAATTCACACCCAATGGCAAAGAACTGCTGCTGTGCGGCATGGGCCCCATGCGTGATCCCATGGCAGGTAACGGAAAGCAGCTCTGGCAACGATGGGACTTCCTAGCTACGACGCCCAAGATGACCGACCAGACTCACAAAGGTGATGGAGGCGAAGGGCTGATGGAGACACTGGCAACACACTCGGAAGCCGGTCACTTTGCGATGGGTGGTCGTCTACGGGGTGGTGATTGGAACCTCGCGTTGTTCGATTCAAAATCCGGTGACCGAATCGCATTTGCTAAAACCGGCTTTCGAATCACCCAAGCCGTTTTTATGAACAATGGAAAGCGTCTGTTGATTGTTGGGACACAAGGACAGCCGAAAGATCGCAACGACAGCGGTTCATTTCCAAAATTCGGACGGGTCGAAACTTACGAGATCACCTAACGGCTAGGTGCAAATGCTCTGCGTTCGAGGTCGATCTCGATGACCAAACACATCTCGTTGATCGCCGGCGTTATCGTCGCGTTGATTGTCGGCTGGGCCGTTTTCCAATCGACCAATCATTCCGCCCAAGGCTGGACGGCCGGGATAGCAACGCTCTGTGCTATCTGGTGGATTTTTGAACCGGTACCCATTCCGGTCACATCGATCGTGCCGCTGGCTGTCTTTCCTTTGGTAGGCGTCCTGTCACCGGCCACCGTTGGCGAGTCCTACGGGCATCCGCTTGTGTTGCTGATGATGGGCGGCTTCATGTTGTCGATGGCCATGGAACGTAGCAACACGCATCGACGCATTGCACTTGGCATGGTTCGTCTTTTCGGAGGCGGCAGCGCTCGCGGACTCGTGTTTGGATTCATGATCGCATCAGCCGGTCTGAGCATGTGGATATCCAACGCCGCCACGACGCTAATGCTGCTGCCGATCGTGCTGGTCGTCGTCGAGAAATCGGTCGACCAGACACTGCGAACGGCGCTGCTTTTGGGGGTGGCGTACGCAGCGAGCGTGGGAGGCGTCGGCACACCGATTGGCACACCGCCTAACTTGGTCTTTATGACGGTTTACGAAGAAGCGACCGGGATCGAAATCACTTTTTTGCAATGGATGGCGATGGCGCTTCCCATCGTCATAGTGATGATCCCCATCGTGGGCTTCTGGCTGACGCGTCATGTCAAAACTCGTGCGGCACTCGAATTGCCAGAGGTCGGTCAATGGCGCGCGGCGGAGATTCGGACGCTGGCCGTATTTGGCATCACCGCCGTGCTTTGGATGACGCGAAGCGACCCCTTTGGCGGATGGAAAACTTGGTTTGGGCTCTCACAGGCGAACGATGCGAGTGTGGCGTTGCTCGCCGTGATTGCTCTGCACATCATTCCGAACGGAGAAAAGCCCGGCGAAAAACTGCTCGACTGGGAAACCGCCGCCAAGATTCCTTGGGGCATTCTGATTCTCTACGGGGGCGGCATCGCTAACGCAAAGGCGTTCCTCGCATCCGGCCTAAGCGAGACGATCGGGAATTCAATGAACGCTCTTTCCACGATCCCGATCGTATTGATGATCGCTTTGATTTGCCTGTGCGTCACGTTCCTAACCGAAGTGACCAGCAATACGGCGACCGCTAACCTGTTGATGCCGATCTTGGCTGCCGGTGCGATCACGGTTGGGCTGGACCCAAAACTGATCATGGTGCCGGCAGCGATTAGTTGTAGCTTCGCGTTTATGCTGCCCGTGGCAACACCGCCAAACGCGATCGTCTTTGCCTCTCAGGAGTTGACGATCAAACGCATGGCAAGAGAAGGACTCGTTCTGAACCTGGTCGGTGTTGTCATCGTCACGTTGGGTTATCAGTTGATCATCAGATAACTCGCTGATGACCAAACGACGGCTACCTAGTTTCCACCGTCTGCCGTTCCCGGCGTATTGGTTGGCGGAGGGTTGAATGGTCCTCCACCACCGCCGCCGGCCGCAGCACCCAATGCACCGGCCGCTCCAAGAGCTCCGCCACCACCGCCGGCTGCACCGGTCGGAGCAGTAAAGGAAGGAGCCGCGTCACCAAAACTCAAACCTGGGGTGTTGGGTGCAACTTGAAACGCAAACTGTGACTGAGTGTTCGCCTGGAAAACGAATCGATAGTCATCCGTCGTCTGCAAACTCGCACCGTCCGGCGCCTCGTTTGCGATCAGCTCGAAGCTGAGAGCACCTAATCCGTCACGATTGACCATGACCATCGAGTAAATGCCGGGTTTCAGATCGCGAAAGAAAAACCGTCCACTGACGTCAGCGACCGTTTCTGCAATCTCCTCACCGCCCTGGATTAAGAAAAGGCGAATTTCCGGTGCCGGTTCCAATTGCTTTAATCGCTCAGCAGGAGTACTCGCGCGAAAACGTGTCGTGGCTGCATAGATCGTTCCCAGCAGACCACCATTGTTCATTTCGACGGTGAACTCTTCGTTACCTCGAATCTGACCGACCAGCGTTTCGACTTCGACATCAACGATCGAAAGCTCATCAAGCGTGTACTCTTGACGGTCGTGGGGACCAACAAGTTCACGAAACTTCTTGAAGGTGATCATGGCCGGCGAGAGAACTGCTTTCTCAGCCAACGAATCATCGGCCATTTGACCCGGGCCAAGAATGTGCATCGCTTGCCAGCCTACAAGACCTTCCGAGCGAACAGTTAACGCGTAAACGCCTGGCAGTACGTCGGTAATCTGAACGTCACCATCCTTATTCGTGACACCGCTGTAGACGGTCTGACGTGCGCCGACCAACTGGACAACCGCGTTTTCGACGGTGACCATCTCACCACCCAATCGGGGCAGTACGACTCGCGCCTCGAAAACCCCCTCGGTTTTGGGCTGAACCCACTGTGTTACAGTCAAATGATCCGTCGGAGACTGCGCAAAAACTTCTACATTACCGCAGATAGCGAAGCCGGCAACCATTGCCGCGCCGATCGTCGAGAGAGGATTAGTCATGTAAAACTGGGAACTGTGGGGTACTTGGTCAAACTCACGAGTGGTCACTCTAATTGGGCAATAGGTGAACGTATATAGATCACGAGACGTACTCGCCGATGTACGGAGTTCCTCATTGGATAGTGAGGAAAATGGCGGTTAGGCCGTTTCTACATCAACAAACAACGCGACGAAGAGCGAGCAAGACCGCACAAATTCGCGGCTACGATGCGCGGGATGGAGTGCATGACCAGTTGGGTATTCACTCGCTGCCAGCCAGGGAGGAGAGGTACAGCAGACCAACTAGCACTAGGCCCACGACAAGACCGATCTGAGCACCGCGGATAAGAAGCGGATGCAATTCAGGAGCTACCTGGACGCCTCCACTTGGTGCTCTAAGAATCGCTGCCCGAACGGTTGGAAATGGCGGACGAGATGAAAGTTGGCCTAAGCGAGCAATCGTCTGATCGCGCAATTGCAATTGCGCTGAAATCTCTTCGTTCAATTCTGACCATTCCAAAGCGAGCTGTTCTTCTTTTCCGAATTCGATCGCCGCTTCGTCTAGTTGGGCCGAAACCAGATTGTATTGCTCATCGACTTTGCGCTTCTCGGCTTGGAGTGACCGAAAAGAAGACAACACCTTTGCGCCGATGTCCGTTGCATCCTCTTCTTGTTGCTCATCCTTTTGCGGGTCGGGTTCAACCGTGGGCGTTGTGGGTTGCACGGCAGTCAGATTTAGCGGAGGCAACTGATCGAGTTTGGCCTGAAGGTCATCGATCTTCGTTTGCTTCGCCATCACCGTAGGATGACGCCGCCCCAGTTTCTCAAGTAGCTTATCGCGTTCTTCAATGAGAGGTTGCATTGCGCGTTGAATTTCCCGTTCCTTGGCAATTCGAGCCGCAAGTTGGCGTTTCTGTTCATCATTATCGTTTTTTTGCGCTGCTGGACTTTCCTTCGCTGGCTCCGATTTCACCACGACCGGCATGATCGGAATATCCAAGCTAGCCATGATGACGTCCATCGGCGCGCCATTCTCCAGCATTGATTGAACGCGTCTAATTTTTTGAGTGAGTACATCACGCAAACGTTGCAACTGCTCAAATTCTGTTCTTAATCGACGATGGTTTTGTGCCGCGACCGTGATCATCTCACCATCGACAAGCACTCTGCCGAGCGGCGCACTTTTTGAACGTTGCTCCTTCAGCGAAGAAAGCTTTGCTTCGATCTGCTGTCGAGTTTCGGTCAACAATTGGACGGCTTCCTCCCAATTCGCAGAATTATCGACTTCACTCAGCGATTCGACCGACGCTTCTAGTACAGCTTGTATGACTTTCTGTGTTGCACTAGGAGTTGCACCGTTGAACCGCACTCGGAAGACGGTCCCCAACGCGTCGGGCTGACCTGGTAAGACCTGCAAGCTGGCGCGAATCTCCTCCGCAACTTCATTCGGTTTGTTATTCGCGATGCCTGTCAATCGACCAAGGCGTCCTTGCGACGCGGCTTTGGTCAAAACGGCGGTGCTCGTGATAAGGTCCGTTCCGTTGGAAAGACCGTTTCCGGATTCCGCGTCGGATCCGTCCATCGATGGCTCCGTGGTTCTGGGAGCGGCCGTTTGCGAAACGACGGCGATCTGAATGGCTCCTTCCGATTGAAAAACGGCCGGCTGTCGCACATAGACCACGTAACCGCCCGCGGCTCCCAACAGTGCACCCAGGACGGTCCATGCAATCAATGCAATCACAACGGAGGTAATCTTTTTCTGTCGACTCATGATTCGCCTATTACTGAACGAAACGTTACCGGTTGCATTTTACGCCTGGCCTATTTCTTCGAAAGACGACGGTTCTTGATCGCCTGGATTTCCTTCAGTGTTTCACCGGCTGGATAGGCCTTCGCCAGTGATTCCAAATACTTCAAAACGCTCGACGACTGAGGTCGCAGGCGAGCCGTCTGCTGCAACACTTCACCACTCGCAGCGGAGCATTCACGATCGACAAAATCGGTCTCGATCACGAGCACCCGCGTCACATCATCCAAAGGCGAGAGCACCATTGACGTAATGGCGTGTTGGCGAGCCAATCGCCACTGATCGGCATCCTGGTCTTCGAATAAGAGCCGACCGATCTCCATTTGATTGGAGTAGGCTGCACGCCGGACATTGCTTGGAGCCGACCAAACGGTCACAGCATCCTCGGCAACCGCTTGCTGTTCGAGCAGTTGCAACGCCCCCAATTGCTGCTGTCGATCAAGAAGCAACTGCGACAACACGCGATGAGCCATGGCGTCACGTGGATGAGCCTTCACGAGAGCCGTTAGCCGGTCGATTTTTTGATCGAGCTCTTTTCGTTCATGGATTGGGATACGCCTTTCCGCGCGTCGATCGATCATCATGCGTTGCCAGATTCCCGCGGCGTGTAAATCCCAAGTCGCCACGGCGAGACCCACGAGACCAACGGTCGCGACGATAACGGATGCTCGACCACTCAGCACCGGTCGCCGTGCGTCTTGCTCGGGATCGGTCTTTAAACGCATGCGAACGACCCCACCGACAAGGATGGCAACGGTTAGCAGCAGAGGAACATGCGTGATGCCAAAATCGAACGACTGAGTCGCAATCAATGATGAGAGCGAGAACGTCATCGCGATGGTCAAAGCACGTGCGATTCGCGCATCGTGGAGTGACAGCTTGGGAATCCGGCGCGCCAAACGAATCGTATCACGAACGACGAAGAACGCACCGAGCAACAAAACGGGGATCAACCAAACGCCGCCCTCCAATAGCCACTCGACGTGCATGCCATCAGCATTGACCGCCCAGTGGTCACCCGTCTCTTTTTGGTAGGGCATATGAGCGTATCGATACGTTCCGAAACCGGCTCCCATCGGCAGATGGGCCAGGCTGGCACGAAGACCATCTTGCCAAATCCGTAAACGTGGATTCTTCGTTGCTGTCCCGTCGTAGAGCGTCTCCAACCGATCGGACGTACGATCACGTATGCCAAGCTCATCCAGAAAGAACAACGATGCGATGGCGATCACAACCAGCCCGCCGATCAATCCAATTCGGGACCAACCACGCGTGCCGATGAACGCTAACGCGAGCGTTGCGGTCATCAAGCCAAGGAATCCACCCCGTGAATTGCTTCCCAAAATCCCCGTGACCATCACGATGATCAACAACACACACGCGATCGATTTCCAATGATGAAAAAGCCCCGAACTTGGCGTCTCTTTGGCACGATGACGCATCCCGAGCAGTAAGCCGACCGCGCAACCAATCGTCAAATTCAAATAGCCGGCGCAGGTGTTGTTATTGATGAATGGACCAAACGGACCGTCGGCACCCACCGGTGTAATGATCAGTCTCTGACGCAACTCAACGTCCGAATCGCGTGCCAAGCGAATCATGTCCGCCAATCCAAAGAAAGCGAACAAGCCACCAACGACAGCCGGAACCAAGAGCAATACGACAGCGGCTCGCCGGTTCCCAAAGCAGAGTGCGCTCAACCAACAACCAGCGGCGAACAACAACGGAAGCGACAGAGCTAGCCGGGTAAACGTCGGCGAGACGCTGATCGGGATCGCGGTCATTGCTACGGTTGAAGCCGGTGAATCTGGCGACTCGATGGCTTCCTCACGGATTGGTTCTGGCAGCCATTCCCGATAGACTTCGTACGACCCCGGTGACAGGGCTTTCACGATAACGGGAGGCAACGGGACACACTGAAAAGCGGACACCAACCAAACGACAAGCGCGAGAATCACAACCGTCGGCGTGATGAGAAACCGTTGGTGCCATGCCGCAAAGAAACCAAAGGGGATCAACACCAAAACTAACGCGGACGCTGTGCTTTGTGTCCAGCGGTGTCCGCCGCCATCGTCCCACGCCGTCCATACGGTGACCACCGACAACACGACTGCCATCGCCATCAGCAGCAGCGTCGACACGGAGGATCGAGTGGCGGAGAGCGTGGTCACGAAAGAACTGTCACCGGTTCACGTCAGAAGTGGATGATCACACTCGATGCATCCTAGACGACTGCCACGATACCGCAATCAACGGGCGTCTGTCGTAGCGATTAATCGAATCTTAAGGGCAAGCATCTCGCCAATAACAACTGACCTCGGGAAAGCGGGGAAGAAGAGTTTGGTGGGAATCAGGCAAGATTCCGGCGTTGCAATCCAAACCCGCCTCGGTGGTGTGGACCTTGCCCGCTACAATGCCGAGCCAAGTACCAAGCGGTATTGAGGCGAACGACGGCCGAATTGACCTCCTGCTGGA
The DNA here is from genome assembly GCA_039179795.1 of Planctomycetota bacterium. Classification (GTDB taxonomy): domain Bacteria; phylum Planctomycetota; class Planctomycetia; order Pirellulales; family Pirellulaceae; genus Rubripirellula. The sequence continues at coordinate 73,785 of JBCDEM010000016.1, forward strand.
TGCACCGATGGTGGATGTAACCACCGACACCGGAACGCCCGAATCTCTGACCCCGCCACCTGCCAGCGTCGAACCTCCCCGGTTCGAGACGGTCGGAAAGTTGTACGTGGAAGCCGACATGCCTTCGGCCGATGCAACACCGCTAGGCACGGGGCAAGCCGTCACCCTCTGTCGACGTTGCCCGGGGAAGTCAGAACCGAACGATGACAGCGCAGCCGTCATCCAAACGTCTTGGGGTGCCATCGTTTTGGTTGTTGCTGATGGCGTCGGCGGTAGCCCTCACGGTCATCGCGCTTCGGCCATTGCGGTCCAAACAGTCGCTCAAAAGGTTTTGGCGGCCGCCCCCAACGCTGACCTTCGAGCATGTGTGCTCGATGGCATCGAACAAGCCAACCAATCTATCTTGAAACTGAGCATCGGGGCCGCAACGACTCTGGCGGTCGTTGAAGTTCAGGAACGTGTTGCTCGTGGCTACCAAGTCGGCGATTCGACGATGCTGATCGTTGGCCAGCGCGGAGCGTTGAAATGGAAATCAACATCGCATTCACCCGTGGGTTACGCGATCGAAGCTGGCATGTTGGACGAATCAGACGCGATGCTTCATGACGAGCGACACGTCGTTTCGAATTTGGTTGGCTCCCGCGAGATGCATATTGAAATCGGTCCAGCCCAACCTCTGGCGATTCGCGACACGATTATCGTCGGTAGTGACGGTCTATTTGACAACGCTCGAATCGAGGAAGTCATCCAGCGAGGCCGCTGCGGAAAACTCTCGAAACGAATTAAGCAGTTGGACGACCTGGCGACCGAACGGATGATGCAAAATCAGCCGAATCAGCCCGGAAAACCCGACGACCTTTCGGTGATCCTGTACACTCCCAAGTAGAGGAAAATGCGAATGATCGGCCGACGGACGAGCTTGAACAACCTCGACCATTGAAAACGTGAACTTCAGAATCAAAGACGTCGAGAGACGGTTAGTGCGCCCTCCCGCTCCAAGAATGCGGCCCTCGAGACTCGGTCGCCAATCCAACGAGATTTTTTCAAAGACAAACCACCTTACATTCGGAGATTGAAATGCGTTCCGGAAATCCCGCGCTGAACTCCAGCGTGTTCGATACCGTCGAAGCGATGCCCGCCAGCAGCTTTGAGATGGACATGGCTAATGCCAACACCATGACGATCGGCGGAACCACTTTAAAGACGGGCGCACTGGTAGCGTTGGCCGTGCTGACCGGTGGATTCACTTGGAGCCAAGCCTACGCCGGTGCGGATGTGCGTGGGTGGATGATCGGTGGCCTGATCGCAGGCTTGGTTCTTGCGTTCATCACGATCTTCAAACCGGTCTGGTCGGCTTTCACGGCTCCAGCCTATGCAGCTGCTGAAGGCCTATTCCTAGGTGCCGTATCCGCTTACTACACTCAGGCGTTTTACCCGGGCATTGTGACGCAAGCGGTGATGCTGACGTTCGGCGTGTTGATCGCGATGCTGGCAGCCTATGGAACGGGTTTGGTTCGCGCAACCGATAAGTTTCGAACGGGAATCCTCGCGGCGACCGGTGGGATCTGTTTGGTCTATCTTGCCACGTTCGTTCTCGGTTTCTTCGGCGTTGGCATTCCTTACATTCACGGCAACGGAATGATCGGAATTGGATTCTCGCTGTTCGTCGTGGTGATTGCTGCCCTAAATCTCGTACTCGATTTTGATTTCATCGAGCGCGGTGTTGAGTCCCATGCTCCCAAATACATGGAATGGTACGGAGCCTTCGGCTTGATGGTCACACTCGTATGGCTCTATCTCGAGATCCTGCGTTTGTTGGCAAAGATCCAAAGCCGCGACTAGCCTTTGCCGCTTCTTCATCCCATGGTCACGACGGCAAAACTCTTTCATGACCATTCTTGCACGAGCGGTGATCTCAGCCTTGTAGGCTGGGCACCGCTTCTATACGAGCAAGCGAATGTTCAGGTAAGCGCGTAATCAGGTAAGCGAGTAATCAGGTAAGCGAGTAATCAGGTAAGCGAGTAATCAGGTAAGCGAGTAATCAGGTAAGCGAGTAATCAGGGGCAATGCTGCCCGCAGGATCGTCTTACTCAGATTCAATGCGGACAAGTTTCATCAGTCGTCCGGAGACGTTCCAGTCTTGAACGTATAGGTTGCCTTCCTGATCCCAATAGGATCCGTGAGTGCCGCTGAAAACGCCTTCGATCCATTGATCTTGCGGAACGTTAAAATTGCGCCGCTTCTCTGGATCGGGATTATGTCCAAGTACGGCCATGATCGTATTGCTACCATCCAAGATAACCAGTCGGCCGTGCAAATCAGGCACCGAAACGTATTCACCTTGGATCGCAACGGATGTCGGCATCCCCAGTCCCGTGATGACTTCCTCGATGAAGTTGCCGTCTAAGTCGTAGTGAACCAGACGACCCTTGGGTTGATGATTCCGATCACAAATCAACAGTCTTGGTGGATCGTAGCGCTTGTCCAGAGTCATCCCATGCGCGGTATTGAATTGCTCCATCCCGTTCCCCTTGGACCCGAAATGCATCAGGTACTTTCCGTCCTTGTCGTATTTGAAGATGTGATTGCTCGCGTATCCATTTGAAAGATAGATGTCTCCATTGTCAGTCACGGTGATTGCGGTGGGGTTAAATCGGATCTTGCCAAGACCGGACTCCTCTGGATACTTCAGCCGCAAGACGATCTCGCCCGAGTGCGCGTTGAACTTGATGCCTTCGGCGTCCTTGTTTCGTGCGCCGTAGATAAACTCACTGTCACCTTCCTTGCGAATCTCCAAGTCGTGCATGTTGGAGTAGTCCTTGCCAAGGTAAGACTGCACGACTTGGCCGCTTGGTGAAAAGACAAAGATACCGGCGTTAGCACTGGTGTAGACATTGCCAGCTTCGTCAATCACAACGCCACCGTGCGTTGGTCCCAACGGTGAACTTCCATCGGGACGTAGCCCCCAGCCAGGCACGGTATCGAAGGTCATGATCCCGCAACCCATCCGGACCGGTGCTGTCGCCACGGGTTCCATTGCATGGGTCGCGCTGCAAACCAAGGAGAGAACGACTGCTAACCAACTGCCCCAAACACCATCTCGCTTCATCACATCCGCCTTAAGCTGTCAAGAATCAAAAACCGGCGAACATTGTAACTTGATTCGATGGACGGAATCATCTCATCGCGGAAGGGGTGGTGAATTGAACGTAGAGCTACGGTGGTGATGAATGGGTGACATCACTCAATGGCCGCACGACTAATGCTTATGGTCGCACGACTAATGCTTGTAGACTTCCTTTGGATCGAAGACGCGCTCACCTACGATCTTGGGCACCTTTTGCCCCGGAATCACCTGGCGAAAAAAGCAGCTTCGGTATCCTTCGTGACACGCGGCGCCACCAACTTGGTGAACTCTGACGAGAATTGTGTCGGCATCACAATCAAAGAAAACACTCTTGACCTCTTGGAAGTGGCCGCTTGTTTCTCCCTTACGCCAAAGCCTATTCCGGCTCCGACTGAAGTAGCAAACACGACCGCTGGACAACGTTTCTTCGTACGCTTCTTGGTTCATGTAGCCCAGCATAAGAACGTCACCCGTTTGATCATCTTGCGCAACGACAGGGATCAAAGCGTGTTTTTCAAAGTCGGGACCGTTCACCGGTGGCTCCTTCTGATCATTCAAAGTGTTCACTGACAGAATACCACCGGGATCCGATAACGATAGCCGTCACGCAACATCCCGACAAAAGTGCGTTAAACTCCTGGCCGCAGCGGCAACCCCCTCATTGCATCGGCGATTCCGAGCGATCAGCCTTCGATCGGCAAATCGGGGAGGGACTCCAAGAAATTTCGGCCGTATGACTTGGTGCGGATCCGCGGATCCAGGACGACGACCATGCCCGTGTCATCGCGTGTTCGAATCAGCCTGCCAAACCCTTGTCGGAATTTTAGAACGGCTTCGGGCAATTGGTAATCGGCGAATGGATTCCCGCCTCCGGCTCGGATGGATTCCAAACGAGCTTCAGTGAGTGGATGATCGGGAACAGAGAAGGGCAACTTGGTGATGATGACATTGCTGAGCGACTTTCCTGGCACATCCACACCCTGCCAAAAACTGTCCGTTCCAAACAAGACTCCACGCGGATTGCGTCGAAAAGCGTCCAACAATTGCGTGCGATTCTGCGCACCTGCCTGGCTATAGAGTTGAAGATTTTGCTTGGCTAACCACGTCGAAAGCGATGACGCACAACGTCGCAACAAGTCGTAACTCGTGAAGAGTACGAAGGCATGGCCGTCGGTTTGCTCCACGTACTTTTTAATTTGATCTGGAAGTGCTTTTTCAAAAGCTTCTCGCTGTCCCGAAGGGTCCGGAAGATTGCGCTCCAACACTAATTTAGCTTGCCGTTGATAGTCGAACGGACTGCCAACTTGAACTGATCTGCCACCGGTCAATCCGATCCGAGATCGGTAAAACGTGAATTGCGGATCAGTGCCGGCAGCCAACGTTGCGCTCGTCATCACAACCGAGCCGATCATCTTGCTTTGAAACAATTCTTGCCGCAATGTTTGACCAACATCGATCGGGGATGCAGCCAAAGAGACGCGGTCGACGCCGCGTCGTGACCCACTTTTTTCTAACCAATAAACAGCGTCATCGAGATCTTGTGAAACCCACTGTCTCAATCCTCCAGCCAAAGCCAACAACCGTTCATGAGCCGATTCAAAGTCGAGCTTATCCGCTTCAGAATCTTGCGCGGCTGCTTGTCGCTTAAGCGCCATGGCGAGACTTTCCATGGGCTTACTCAATTCGTCCACAACGACGTTGGGTTCACGAACGCGACCATTCTTTGGACCTCGATCGGTCATCCAGTCCATTAAGTCGGCAAACAGATTCGACGCTGCAAAGCGACATTGATCGACCTGTTGTTGTAAACCCGCTAATTGCTTTTCGACCAATAGTCCTTTTTGCGTACGATCGTTGTACAACCGATTGAAGAGATAATCGAATTGCCCATTCGTTAGGCGAATGCCCAGATGATCACCGGCCACCGATTCAATGGTATGACACTCATCCAGGATCGCCGCGTCGTAATCCGGGATCAAGGAAACACCGAGACGGCGAAGAGCTAAATCGGTAAAGAAGAGTGCGTGGTTGACGACCAACAATTGCGCTCCCATTGCACGGCGACGAGCGCGAAAGTAAAAGCAATGTTTGTGATGAGGGCAAGCGCGCCGGAGGCAATTGGCAGTATCGCTGACGACTTCGTCCCAAACGGCGGCTTCGGGACGAATCGGAAGCGACGACAGAGATCCATCAGCCGTATCAGACGACCATTTTTTGATCTGACGCAACTGCATCATCTGCTCGTCAGAGCTCAACAGACTTGTCGCTTTGCTGATCGCGCGTTCCATTCGCCGAATCGAAAGATAGTTTCCGCGGCCTTTCACCAACACGGCCGAAAACTCTAAGGGAATCACGCTATTGAGCAGCGGAATGTCTTTCGCGACGAGCTGTTCCTGCAAACTGATCGTGTGGGTGGAAATCACCACACGCCGCGGGCGAGTCTCTTGATCATCGTCCAGGTCAGATCCGAGATCGGATTGATCTGCTGTGGCGAACAAAATGGCGGGGACGAGATACGCGAAACTCTTTCCCGTTCCGGTACCAGCTTCGGCAATCAGGTGTTTGCGATCCCAGAGCGCTTGATCGACCTCGCGAGCCATCTGCAGTTGCTGCTCGCGCGATTCATACTTTTCAAGTCGTCGCGCGATCCGGCCGTCGGGCCCGAGAATCGAATCAACAGTAAGCGGATCATTCACCCTCATAACCTAGCGATTCCGCGTTTGGTGGCTAACCCGCCGCAATCAAACAAGATGGACGGTTGAAGTCCCGCATGAGCAATCCGCTCGGAGGCGTCGAACAGTACACTAGTGAGCGATGAAGAGCATTCGACTTTCCTGTCCATCGTGCGAGCGAGAACTTGAACTGCCGGCGACCGCGGTCGGCCGCTTGGCTCAATGTCCAGCGTGTCAGGCCACCTTTCGCGTCGCATCGGATGAGCCAACGGACGCGAATGTGATTTCGGCAATCCCTGTTCCCGAGCCTCCAACTCCGCCAACCACGCAAGACGCTGCAACGCCGGAGCCCCCTGACGAACCAGGCACGGCTTCAACGGTTGATTCCTATTGGGGACAACCGCTACCGGAACGGAATCAAGGTGTGCCCGTTCAACAGGCGACCGCAGAACCAACACAGCAAACGGAAGCGCCTCAGCCATCCGATCAGACAAATGCAGAGCCGATAGCGGCTCCCGATCCGCACGGGCGGGATCTGGCAAGCCATCAAAACCAAGCGGAACCCAATCCGTTCACGTCACCGTTGGAATCGGGCATGGCTGCACCGATGCCGAACGCGAATCCTTACGAATCAACCTCACAGAACATTCCCGTCTCAGCGGCGGGTGGAGTGCCGATTGTCCACCGTGGCTTTGAACAAATTTTTTCGCCGACGATGTCGATCTATGGAAATCGCTTGGGACAACTGCTTTTAGGTTTCCTTTTAACCGTAATCATCGGATTTCTTGGTTTCTACGGCTGGGCGTACTCCCTGATTTCCATTGACGAGTCCATTGGTGATCCGGTCACGAGCATCTTGGGACTTGCCTCTCTCCCGTTCGTCATCTTTTTCGCCTGCTTTCTCACCGTCGGTCTCACTCGGCACACGATCGCGATCGCGCGAAATTCACCATCACCCTTTCGCGAGTATTTACCGCCGCTGCGTATTGTGTTGCGGTTCTTGGCGGGTGGGCTTTTATTGATGCTGGGACTAGGCGCACTGGGCGGGCTCGGCGCCTTGATGCTGGATGTCATCGTCCCTGCCATCTTCAGCGAACAAGTTGTGATAGCCATCTCGATAATCACCGTGTTTGGTTCGACCGTTCTCGCGATGGCACTCTATTGGATCCTGTGGGCATGGGTGTTCATCGTGAGTGATGGGAGAGCGAGCATCGTGGGAGCATTCCGTGCCTCGTTGGATTTGACCCGACACAACCGAATGACTTCGTTGCTGATGGTGATCGCAGGCGTCACCTTAACGCTCGCGGGCGCGGCTTCCTGTTACGTCGGAATGTTGTTAACCGTGCCCTTGGCAAACCTGATGTTCGCGGTTGGCTACCTGCTGATGACGAACCAATCCGTGCAAGTCGCCAATGATCCACCGCCGGATACTCGCAATGACGATTTTTGGCAGTGAGACGATTTTTGGCAGTGAATGGTTCAGGTCGCTGCGTGTCGTGAATCGGCAACTACGCGAAAGATGAAAAGCCGGAGGCGTTCCGCATCACTCGGTTCACGCAAATGATTTTGCAAGCTGATAGATTTCGTCAGCATCCAGAACCAAATCATTCGCCTCGAACAAGCGTTTGATGGCTGCCCGATGCGTCTTCATTTTCAAACCGCCGACGCCGATGGCACCATAGGCAACACCGTTACCAAGCGGCACCGCTTTATCCGTCACTGACACACCGCCGATACCGGAGGGAGGCACGGCGTTAAGATCGATGGCTACTTCTAGTGATTTCAGCTGCGTGATGGTTCGTTCCTTAACCAACTCGATACCAGCTGCTCCGCAACCCACGACGATTTGCGCCTCATGCAATAGCTGTTCACCTTGGCCCGCACCGACTGCCGCAGCAGTGACGGTTCCTGTCTCGACCTTTCCAGCGATTTCCTTGCAGGCGACCTCCGCTCGTTGTAGCGATCGGCTGGTCAGTGTTACGTCTGCACCATCACTGGCAAGCAACTGTGAGACTCGTCGACCCACCGGACCTGTTCCACCGAGAACAACGGCCCGAGCCCCCTTCAAGTCGATGTGCCGACTGGCTGCCACGACCGCCGCAGATGCCGTCGTATTACACCCGTTGGCATCGAGCATCAATGAAACACGCACGGGTCCGAAAAACGCATCTTTGCATGCAGCCAATAAACGCTCGGCTACCGTCACGTCGGATCCGCCGATGAAGATCGCTGTGTTGCGCAGATCATCACCACCGCGTGTGAACATCGCACCATGCACCAAGGGTTCGACGCTGGTGACTTGCACACCTCCATAACGCAACATGTGATCCACGCCCGCGTCAATCGCCACGACCGAATCAAAGGAACTTGGTTGTGGGTCACTATCCAACTGGATCAGGATGCGGCTGGTCATTCGAGACTTCGTGCGAAAAACACGGTGGGGAAAAAGTCATTACAAAAGACAAATGGGACCGGCACTACGCCGGTCCCAAAATTCCAAACACGATCCACTCGACGCACAACACGCAAACCACGGGCGATTCAAACGGCAGCAGACGGAACCGCGCGTCAAATGGGGACGAACAGGCCTTAGCCTAGAATCCCTTGAATGGGTGAGCAGCCGAATCCTTTTTGGCAATCATCTCATCCGCAGTCGGCTTGCTGCCCATGGCGGCAACCAACGATTCTTTGACGGCTTCGTAGTTGTAGTTGTAGATTTTTTCATCGTCTTCAGCGGCTGGGTGAATGAACACACCGCAAACGCAAACCAGATCTTCAGCTTGATCCTTTGGAACGATGCCTTCGCTAACGGCGTCAGCAACTGCTTTTGCGACAGCAGCTTGAGCAGGCCCAAACATTTGGACGGCTTGCTTCATGCCTTTGATCGTCACTTTCGTGATCATGACCGTTGATGGCTTAACAGCCACGTTTGGCTCCAGCACTGCCAACAAGTTTGTGTGACCTTCACTCTGTGTCGCCAGAGCGTTTGCGAACGCAGCGCCGACGGGTCCATCTTTACTGCCGATCATCAAGTCGATGTGCGCGACTTCATTTCCTTCGCCGACCAGTGCTTCACCAACGTAGAATTGCATGACGTTTCTGCCTGTGGAGGGAGATTGCGAGAAAGGCTCGTTCGGTTCAACCTTTTAAGCCAATGGGAACTACCGTTTGCGTGAAAACCTAACAGACCCCACCAGCGATGCAACCACCCGAAATCCATGCTGGATCGCAAGTATCCGAGCGGCCCAGCCTCGTTTTAGTCGGAGCTTCCGTGCGTGCTGCCGCCCGCTCCGCAACGCGTGGCGGGTATCGCGTCATCGGCGTCGACGCGTTCGGAGATACGGATACGCGCGAATTGTGCGACGAATTCTATCTCTGGACGGGTGATGACGAACCGATCGCGGAGATCATGCGAATCGCCGAACGATGCCCTGTCATTCAGGTGGGCGACATCATGCAAGCGGAAAAGCTCCGTCGCATTTTTCCGCGCACTGAGAACGATGCTGGCCAATGGCGAATCTTTAACGATTTAAAAGACTTGTGCGGCGACGATTGCATCCGATTTCCCCAAACGATCTCGGCCAAGCAACCACCGAACTCCGGACGTTGGCTTCGGAAACGCCTCGACAGTTGCGGCGGCCTTGGAATCCGCTGGGCTGTGGGTGTTGAAACAAACAGGACTGGAAACGATCCGTCTCAGTTGCAACGTTGGATTGCCGGCAGGACGTTCGGAGCAACCCTCTTGAGCAATGGCGAGCAGGTGCGGTTATTAGGCGTTTGCCGGGCGGTCACACATCGAGGGGCAGAGAATCCATTCATCTACGGTGGCTCGATCGGCCCTGTAAAGATCACGTCTTCGATACGAGGTTCCATCCAACGTTTTGCCGACTCAATTGTCAAACGACGTCGACTTCGAGGACTGTTCAACGTTGACTTCGTACTCGATGCCAAAGGCAACCTCTGGATGCTCGAGATCAATCCGCGATGGAGCGCGTCAATGGAGTTGATTGAGCTTGCGATGACGTCGTTCGAGCCTGGGACTTCCTTGATTGCTGCATCTTTCAACGAGGAGAGTGCATCATCGATGCTGGATTTCTGCTCCTGCGACCAACTCTTTTTTAAAAAGATACACTTCGCCAAAAGAACGGAGACGTTCCGTCGCAGTTCCTGGGAATCACGATTGCATTCTCAGGAAACACTCCACGACATCCCGGCCGATGGAGAAATCATCAGGCCGGGCCATCCGATCTGCACCACGATCGAAAGAATTGCGTAGCGCTACGCGTCCGGTTCATTCAGCGCTACGATCAGCTGCCCGCTACGATCGGCGGAGCGATCGGCGACTATGAGCGACTGCGCGCTACGATCGGCGGAGCGATCGGCGACTAACTTTGCGATCGGCGACTAACTGTGCGAACGCATGACGCGTTATTCCACGCCTCGCTCTTCGGCGTACGAATAGATTCGATACAGTTCCAGATCATCCGTCTCTTCGCGGACGGTCAATTTGCCGGTCTGATCAAACAACAGCATCAAGCCGGGACTCTTGACATCTTCCGTGATCCCAAGCGGCTTGGCACCATCAATATCGACGACCGTCGTTCCGCTGTACAAGTTCGCATTGGGTAACTTCTTGATCTTCAGCGAAATGGGGTCAACCACATCGGCTGATTCCATTTCCTTTGTCAGCACGGTTCCTTCGATGACGTCCAATTCAACCGGAACGCGTGCTCCGTTGGTTGGGTGATACTGCGAGGCGACCAACTTGGCTTTTGGTTCCTTGCGAGCGAACTCAACTTTCTTTCCACCGACGGTCACTGTATCGACTGAACCTCGATCAACGGGACCAACGAAGTACTGCTCCAAACTTGGCAATGACATCGGTTCCGATGGTTCACTCCAATCGCTCCATCGTTCAAACAAGTCGTCGCGAGATTCGTTGTCCTTCGCTTCTTTCATCAAACCTCCAACACGCGTTGCTACTTCGGGTGCCAAGTATTTGAACTGCGGTTGAATACGCTGCGAGAAGGGGAAGTTCGGATCAACGACCGAATAAGCAACTCGGTAAACGTACTTGCGTCCAGGCTTGGGACCCGATCGGAATCCGCCAAAGTCGTAGAAGCGGATCATTTTGTGATCAACAGGATTCTCTTCGACCCCGCGGCCGCTCATTCCCATCATCATTCCCATCATCATGCCGGACATACCGCCGTCGTCCATTTCCGCGTCCATGCCCATGTCCATTCCCAACATTCCGCCATAGTCGCCTGCACCGGAACCTCTTCCGCCGCCTTGGCCCGGATCGTTGATGGAGATGTCATCGAGTTCGTCTTCGTTGAACGTGCCGAAGTCGGTGACCTCATCATCTTCATTGGCAAGCCGTTCCAACTCGTCCGGTGACATCTCCGGAATCATTGAGTGCTTGGCCCATGGACGGTAATCGTCGAGCAGAACCGGTGGCAGCCACATCGTGAAGGCATCTTCCCGGTAATCCTCTTCAACGGTCTCCGGTGCGAATCCTGACCAGTATTTCGCGGCGACGTTGGTGTATCGCAATCGGTCCCCGATCTGAACCCAATCTTCTTCGGCCAATTGATCGACGGGCTTATCGGTGACGTCTGCCCGTTGAACTTTAAAGCCGTAATAATAAGGCGTGTCACGCTGTGGCGAGTACTCAGCGGCATCTTTCAATGCGAGCTCGAAGTTCTCATAGAGTTTTTGATGCGGCACCAACGCTGTGCCGACGATGAATCGTCCCAAGGCTGGTTCGGGCAGTCTTTCGTCGTCAGTCTTTGTGGGGCGAAAGCCGCTTAAGTCGTAATCGGGGTCGAATTTGCGATTGGCGCTGGCCGTCTCTTCACCGGCACCAAGTCCCATGCCCAAATCGCTTTCCATCCCGCCGCCGCCGCCACGGGCACCTCCACCTGCACCCATGCCTCCCATCATGCCCATCATTCCGTCCATGCCATCCATTTCACCCATCATGCCCTCCATCATGTCGCTGCTGCGACGTGTCCGACGACGACGGGGTCTCCTTTCTTCTTTTTCGAGGGCGTCCGCGTCATCCAACTGGGCAAGTGCATACTTTGCCTCATCACTGTCGGTACGTGCACGTTTGGCGATCGCCGTCGTGACCGGCGTCAGTTGAATGGATGATGGCGCGATCATCACGGGGTCTTGGCGACGCACGATATTCTCAAGCGTCTTGCCTTCCCAGGTTCGATCGAGCTTGTACAGCGATGGCTCAACCGCGGTGTACAGTTTTTCGGTTTCGGCAACGATGTCGAACGACTGCGTCGACTCGATGTCTTCTTTTAACACCGATTCGTTATGATCCAAATCGATGTCAGTACGGACCTGCGATGCGTCTGCCCTTAGCTTCTCTGGCTGATGCTCATCCAGAAAATTTTCTTTTTGCAGACCGGAGTAAACCAAAAACACGGAGGCACCGATGACCACCACGAGAATCATCTTTTCGACGTGGTTGGCAAAGAAGCTTTTGATCTTGTCGGAATCCATGGGATCGTCCCTCGTACGGATCAGTCGTAGAAAAGGAAAGGGAAGCGAATGCGTTTTAAACAGTGAAAAACAAATCAGCTAATTCATGATTAATTCGTTGGAGCCGGCGCCGCAGAGCCTGCTCCAGCCGGTGGAGCAGAGCCGTCGACTGGCCCGGAACCGGCGGGCGGCGCCGAACTATCCGCCGGAGGTCCGGAACCATCAGCAGGCGGTCCGGAACTATCCGCCGGAGGTCCGGAACTATCCGCCGGAGGTCCGGAACTATCCGCCGGAGGTCCGGAACCATCAGCAGGAGCGGAGCCGTCGGGCGTTCCGGTCGTGTCTTCGGTCCCGTCCGGAACTGGCAATTCGCCTTCGGTTGCTGGCGGAGTCGTTTAGGTAGAAGTCGTAACCGGGGCGACCGGTGTGCCACCGACGGTTTCCGTTGCACCATCCACGATGGTTTCTTCGGTCACTTCTTCCAGACCTAACTTCTCGCCGTCTGGCGGGTTGTAGATGTAAATGATGCCGTAGATTTCGACGTACATATCGAGCGGGAAGTCATCGATGGGTTCGGTCGCACTGCCAAGGCCACCAAAGCCACCGCCGCCGCCTCCGCCACCACGGCCACCGCCGGCACTCATGCCGCCCATCATGCCCATGCCTTCTTCTTCCATGCCACCCATCATGCCGCCCATCATGCCCATCCCGCCGCCACCGCCGCCGGCGTCTTTGGGCAACACGCGAACTTGATTGACTTCGACCATGAGGTCAGCACTACCACACTGGGCGACAAACTCGGGCACCGACCGTTGGTCCATCACAACAGCCATCTTGACAGGAACTCGTTTGGCAACGGCAACGGGAGCGTTGGATGGATCTTTGTTGCCCTTATCCAGCGCGCCTCGCAGCGTCGCACCGGTGATCGGTTCGCGAGCAGCATTCAAGTAACGGTTGTCGGCCGGATCCGGTCTTGTCCCACTTCCGGAAACGCCTCCGGTCATGGTCGCTTCCATGTCGTCCATATCCATTCCGCTGGCATCCATCCCCATCAGATCCATGCCGCCACGATCTCCCATGCCGCCCATGCCACCCATCATTCCGGATGCCAGGGCGCCGGGTGTTGAAACGGAACCAGCTGCGAAATCGACGCTCTTACCAATACTGATCTGTGTGATCTCACGAATCTTGGCTTGATAAGACTGCGAAACGTCACCGTTTACATCTGACACGATCTGCATGAGTTGGCTGAGGATCCACAGATTCTCTTGCGAGTAGTAAACCTCCAACGAGGACGGCAATGCGGGACGCCATGGGAACAGATCTTTCAAAACGGCTTGCTGGCTATCACTGCTCCACGTCACGACGGGTCCACCGGAGTTACCCGTGATATCGACCTCGCTGTCAGAGTTACTGCGAGCGGAGCTGCCTCCGCCTCCCATCATGCCCATGCCGATGCCCGAGACTTCACCCAGCCCGGAACTTGCGGCTTCGAAATCGGCCGTCCATTCGGTGCCGCCAATCTTCGCAATGTCTGGCAGGACATTCTTGATGTATGTCGCGTACTGACTTCGCAGCGACGTCACCAATTCGTCTTTATCTTCGGTTGGGAAGTTAATGTGGTTTTCGATCGGCATGATCAACTTGCCGTCTTCGTCAACATACTTGCTGATCAGATCTGCGGTCAGAACGTCGACCGGCCATTTCAGGATGTCTTGCTGACGCTCATAGAGCGACTCCCAACTTTCTAAGACTTCGTCTCGACGACCAGCAATCAGCTTTTCCATCTCGCCATGTGAAAGTGCGTTGGGTTGATCCGGCAATTCGCTGCGAGTGGTATTCACCTGATTGGCAGCCGCGCGAATCTTGCTCGCCTGCGAATCGGACTCCTCCGTCAACGTACCGGTTGTCAGGTACCAGATCGCAACGGAACCGATCAATACGATGACGCTGGAAATCCAAAAGCCGTATTTCATCACGACGGCTAGTTGTGCTTTGACTTGATCCATGAGTGCACTTTGGAAAACGAAAAGATGTAAATAGGTGTTTGTGGGGCAGGAGCTCAACGGGCGGCGGTAGGGACACCGCTCGATGAATTCATCAACAACTACTGATTGGACGCGACGGTGTTGTCAGCCGGTTGCTGTTGTTGTTGCAGTGCTTCTTCCTCAGCCTGTTTGCGGGCTTCTTCTTCCTTTGCCGCAACTCGTTCACTCAAGACTTTTTCTTGCCAGACGATCTGGAAGACAAAATCTTGTTTCTTGACTTCGAGTGTTGGTGGCTCAAAGTCTTGATTATCGACTGCATCACCCGATTCCATCGCTGCTTGCGCTGCCAACGGATCGTAGTCTGGGTTCGGAACAGTGGTCGTCATCGGCTTGGTGTCATCCAACATCAGGCCGTAACTCAGCCCCATATCCTTCATGCTGAATTCCATCATCTTCGGCTGACCGTTTTCATCGAACCCGATCGGTAATTCAACGGTCGTGTCAACGAAGCCGGTCGTGAAGTACTTGCGAACGTGGTTGCTACTTTCCAGACCGATGTTCTTCGGGCTGGTGAAGTAGTGGTAAGCACGTAGCTCGATCACCCAACCGGCACCTTCCGGTCCGGCATCGGTTTCAAAATCTTCCGGAAGTTCACGTCCGGTGATCTTGGCCCAGTTTCGCATCTCATCCTTGTAACGCTTTGCCAATTTCTCCGTAAACCACTCGGTCTTTAAGTCTTCGTAGTACTTCGTTTCCATCTGGGTGACATGGAAATCCTTCCGTTCATCCAGCGGCAAATCCTTCGGACTGGGTGGTTTACCGTCGGGGTATTCGAACGTTGGGATCGCCGCGTTGATCACTTTGGCAACTTCCAACCACTTCAACCGCCGCTCGCTGTTTCCAGCGACCTCTTTTCCGATGGCGTTGAGATACTTCAGCTGTGTCGAAAGCTTGTTGTCGGTCGAAGCGTGGTCACTTGCTTTACTCTGCATTGACTGGACTTCGGACAACGAGGTCGACCACTTCTCCTCGTGGGTTTTCTCCCAGCTTTTCTCTGTGAACGCGTAATGCGTTGACATCCCGAGCAACAACGCCGCCAATCCGGCCAACGTCCAAGGCTTCTTCGAGCGAATCAGTCGCTCGGTCAAGATTTCGCGAGGCACCAAAGACGCGTGCACTTGCGATTTGCCCAAACCTTGCAGGCATAGGCCGTAGCAGACCGCGAAGGTCGGCAGGTTATCACGGAAGGTTGGAATCGCCAGAACATCATCGCCTTGCAAGCGATTGAATCGATCCAACACATGAACATCGAAGCCAAGGTTCTTGCCGAGGTAGGCTGCAAGGCCTGGCATCTTGACGGTGTTACCGGTGATCAACAGCTCACCGATCTCTGCCTTCTTGTCGATGCTGCGAAAGAAGCCAATCGAACGTTGGACTTCCGTCACCAAGTCATTAAAGACCGGCCGCATCGTTTGGAACACCAACTTTGGATCAACCGCTTCACGAGCGTTTCGTTTGAGGTGTTCGGCTTTTGCAAAAGTCAGCTTGAGGTCTTTGGTCAGCTGACGGGTGAAGTGGTTACCGCCGATGGGCATACTTCGTTGCCAGATACGAAAACCGTTGGTGACGATCAAATCGCTGGAGTCGGTTCCGATCGAAAGCACGACGCTGGCAGGCGGCGGATCGTCTGGATCGAACACATCGGCTTCCAAGCGTTCATTCATCCGGTCGTAAGCGACCATGTTATAGATCGCCAGTGGAGCCAATTGCACGACGTCCACTTCGATGTCGGCTTCGGTGAAGGGTTCCAGTTGCCGGAACGCCTGTTCACGCTTCATCGCGAACAGACCGACTTCACTTTCCAACGCATACCCTTCCTCGACCATGCTGCCAGGCATCATTTGGTAATCCCAAATCACGTCGGCAAGATCGAAAGGGATTTGCTGTCGAGCTTCGTAGCGAACGATATCGCCCACTTTCTTGACTTCGACCGGTGGCGGTTTGAAGAACTTTGCCAAACCGCTCTGCCCAGGCACGCTGATACAGACTCTGTCCCGGATCGACTCGTTCCGCTCAATCAACTGGGCCAACGCATCGGCGACCAACTCTTCGGCCACGGCTTCCGGTTGACTGAGGATTTTGGGGTATTCGATGTAATCGAATGCATCGACTACGACCTCACCGTCCTCCATGGAACAGTGCATCGCCTTGAGGGCGGTTTGACCGATCTCGATTCCCCAGACGCCTTGACTACCTGCCATCTGAAATCTTCGCTCTTGGATCGAAAGGAGTTGAAAAGGAAAAGACTGTTCGTGGTTCCGCTTAACAACGAACAGGACGCCGTCTTTGCCGAATTGAATCAGCAAGAATGACGAAAAATGGCAACAAAGTTGCCGCCCCTGGGACCATCCTGCTCCCGCCAGCTACAATCCAGCCTCGTCGGCCATTCTACTGGGTCTCTCGCAAAAGGGATAAACAATGAAGTGAGGAAAGACAGGATTCTTTGGTGTTTCGGGTCGATTTTGTCGCTACGATCGCCCCACCCATGCCACCGAACGAAGTCGACCTCAACCGATCGAGCTGCCCCGATCGCGTGGACGCGTCAGCATCAACACCGTGGGAAAACGACTCGGAAAAGTCGCTCCCCGGAGATACCTGCGTGACCTCGGGAACAGCTATTTCGGCCGAATCGCATACCTGCCCCAGCGATTCGGCTTCTGACCCCAGTCATTTGACCGCGACCCCGAAGTCACTTGACCGGGACCCCGAAAGTCATTTGACCGGGACCCCGAATTCGTTTGACCCAAACGTGGCCCGAAGTCGTTTGACCCCCAAAGTCATTTGACCCGGATGCCGTCCGCAACCATCGGGAATGGGCAGCCTGATGGGCGAACCCCTCGAGCGACGGCAGTTTATCGATTTCCACACTCACCAGTCAAATTTCATCAACATGCCGTTTTTCGACGAGTGCTGTTTGCTGATTCCAGCCTCCACGCTGGAAGACTTTCCCTCGGATCTGTCGGACGATGAAGCTCGCAGCCTGTTGGCGGGCTGGACGGTTCTTTGGCACCCTGCGCTGCTCGCTGCGGCCGACCAGACTCCGCTTTGGTACCGTGCTGATGCTCCGCCCGAGCCGATCGGAAAACGTCTGGTGGTCGTGCCATCGCCCAGCCAACCGATGCTGCCGAGTGGGTTCGAACAGAAGTCATCGGGCCAAAAGGACGTCTGCTGGGTGTCTGGCGCGGATCGCGAATCAATGCTTGCCGCCATCGCCGACCGGCTCAACCAGCTTCGGACCGAGGCCGCGGAAGATGCCGATCACCCGGCCCATCACATCGACTCGCGTCTTGCAGATCCATGGCCATCGCTGGAAGCCAACGGCCGAACCCTTGGCGTGGACGATTTTTATGCGGCCGGTTATGCCGCGCTGCAAGTTCAGGTCATGACGCGACGGTTGAGATACACGAGCAACCTGGACGAAATCCATTTGCAGACCTGTGCCGTTTCCGCGGCCAAGGCTTTTCTGGCCGGAGACGCGGCCGCTGCGATTGCATCGTTGCATGACGTGTTCGATTGCCTGGCAGAAGAACGCGATCACTATTTTTCCTCCGACCCTCATCTGGTCGACCTGACGCTCACTGTGCCATCGACCGTGCCATCGTTGCTTGATTCCTTCGCTGATCATCCGGCACCATCAATTGACGTTGACGCAACCGACGATGACTCGACCGACAATAACGCATCCGACAATATCAACGGGTCCGAATCTCCGACTCTGCCAACGCCTGCCAATGTCCTGATCGATGCTGAAACAGCTGCCGCGATTGCCTCGGTCGACGACGAAAGACGCGATGCCTTTTGTCGTCTTCTGGTAAACGGCGTTGTGGGTTGGGCCGGCGGAGGCCCCAACGGAGACGTCTGCTTGGACACGATGACGTTGTCAGAAACGGAGTCGTTGTTCCTCGATGCGTGGAAGAAAACGGGTGACGCGATCGGCACACCGCCAAAAATTTACGGCCGGTTTCGCGGTGCAACGCCTTCAGACATGACGCGGATTCTCGTGAACACGGGTTACGTCGGCATCGTTCCCCTCGACTTTGCCAGCGGTACCGGCCATGGCGACGAAGCCAAAGTCATTTTGCAATCCGGCTCAGCGGAACTCGAAGCACTCACCGTCAAGCCGACCGATGCTTCCAGCGACGCGGCATTTTTAACGCTCGGAATGCGTCTAGGCGAAGCGATTGATGGAGGAGAAATAGCGACCGCTCTGCTCGCGCACTGGCCGGGCAAAACATGCCCCGCCTTCGAAGATGTAAAACGGGTAGCATCTTGGAGCCTCGTGCTCGGTCGGTTCTGGAAACTGGAGGATTACTTTACCCAAGGCGAACATCCCTACCATCACGGCACATCGCAGTCGACATCCTCGGATGCTCATACGCTTTTAGATCGAGCCGTTCAGCAACAACAACAGGATCCCATCTCATCGCTTGCGCTTTCCATTCAAAATCGTGTTCTCGATGAGCAGCAAAGCGTGTTAACGGGCATGACCCGTCTGGTGACTGGCGAAGTGTCATCGGAAGCTCCAACATCGGGCGATGACGTCGCTGACTCCAACGACGGAATTGACACCGAGACGGTCGCCGCCCTCGCATTTGCCAAAGCGATCGGCGCGTCTTCTGCCAAGCTCGCCACTGATTCCCATCCGGCGAGCGCAAGTTTGACCATTAATCCCAATGTGGGCGGCGTTCGCACCGACGTCACGGTTCGCGGTCCCTCGTTAAAGAACGGCGGTAAAGACGCCAAGCACATTTATGCCGTTTCACATGACACCGACGCCAAGGGCGAAGCACGCTGCGACGCGACGGTCGACGTCCCGGGTTGCGGTTTTCTGGTCGTGCGAGGTGGCAATGCGTCGGGCTCCAATCCGGTGACGGGGTTCTTCCGAAATCGACTTCGGACGGGTCCGAAACCGATCGCTGAGGCCGATCTTTTGCGAAACGAATTCATGGAAGTCACGGTGTGTCAAAAATCCGGAGGGATCGCTGGCGTTTACAGTGGATCCAGTCGCGGCAACCGGATGTCGATGCGTTTGATCCGTCACCGCGTCGGTTTGGAAGCCGCCGACGAAACGGTCATGCAGTGCGATCGGTTATCCACGTTCAATACCGGAACCTCGGTTGGACGGATCGAAACATCAGGCTCCATCTTGGACGCCAAGAGCGACGCAAAACTCGCGGCCTTCCGATTGAGCTTCACGCTGCTTCGTGGGACCAGGTATCTCAAAGTTGACGGTGAAGTAACCCCCGAAGCGACGATCACCGGGTCGCCATGGCACGAATACCTGGCCGCACGCATGGCGGTGGCGAATGAATCGGCGATCTGCCGTTCGCTCGTCCGTGATAAGCTCGTTCGCGCTCGCGGTCGTCGTGTCGTTTCCCCGATGGGTGTCGTCATTGATGAAGCCGAACGACAAACTCTCGTCAGCGGAGCCGGGTTGGCGTTTCACCGTCGCGTCGGTGAACGATTCCTCGACACACTGCTGCAGGTCGAGGGCGAAACGAAACAGACTTTCACACTGCATTACGGGTTCGATATCCCCAACGCGGTCGCCGCAACACGAGCCTTGATCGCTCCCCCCGTCACGATCGCGATCGACCCGGACTCGCCGGCAAGCGAAATCGGCTGGATCGTTCACGCGGGCTCAAGAGATGTGTTGCTCACCTGCTTGGACGTACAGCGGCGGGACGATGGAAAGTTGGTTGCGCTGGTGCGAGTGATCCAATCGATGCCGCAATCGATCAAAACGAAGCTGAGATTCTTTCGAGATGTGGAGTACGCTGTAACGTTGCAGGGTCCCTGCGAAGACTGGCTCCAGACACCCGCACCTTCTGAAGATGACCCTCGGAAGTTGGCAAGCAGCGGCGATGCGGTCACAATCTCGATCGAGTCGCACGGCGTGGTCGACCTGCTAGTCGTCTTTGCCGGGTAGAGTCCGCTCGTTTGGCAAGCTTTCGAATACGGTAATGACGACCAGCGCAGCAAAATCCGTGAAGAAGTCATCGCTCCGAGAATCGTTGATCCGCAACAAGCTGATCTCATCCTCGAAGTACGAGAAGCTGATTCAAAAACTGGGCACCGAAGACGAGGAAGTCGTCGCCCAGGCATTCATCGACGACGGAACGCTGACGGAGTACCAGGCCCAACAACTCCTTGCGGGCCGTAGCAAACTCACACTCGGTCCCTATCTAATCACCGACTTTATCGGTCAAGGCGGAATGGGCCGCGTCTTCAAAGCCGTGCACGTAGTGATGGGGCGGCAATGTGCGGTCAAAGTCCTACCGATCGAAAAGTCGACCCGCGAATCACGCGATAGTTTTCGACGCGAGATTCAAACTCAAGCCGAACTCGATAGCCCTTATCTGGTCCGCGCCTTTGACGCCGGTGTCGACGGGAAAGTCCATTACCTTGTCACCGAATATGTCCCCGGTCACGACCTGCGAAGACTGATCCGCAATAACGGCGCGCTGTCGATGAATGATGCCGCCCTGATCATCTCGCAGGCGGCTTTGGGATTGCAGTACGCACACGATTTGGGAATCGTCCATCGAGACGTCAAACCGGGAAACATCCTCGTCACACCCGATGGACACGCCAAGGTTTCCGACATCGGATTGGCATCTTGGACCATGCGATTGGACACCGATCCTCGCCGCGGAAAACTCGTCGGAACAGCTGACTATCTTTCTCCCGAACAGATTCGTGACCCGATGCACGTCGATGCGTCGTCCGATATCTACTCACTTGGCTGCACGCTGTATTACACCGTCACGGGAAAGGTGCCGTTTCCTGGTGGCGACTCCAAATCCAAATGCAAACGTCATTGCGAACAGACTCCTTATCACCCGAGTCGGTTTTCCTCGGAACTGTCCGAAGAGTTTGTCGATCTGATCGCAGACATGATGGAGAAAGATCCGACGCGCCGTATCCAATCAGCTGCCGAAGTCGCTGAACGGCTGGAACCTTGGGCGCTCGCTGCAACGGAAGTGATCGAGGTTCCACCGGAACGTCAAGCATGGACACCTCCGCCTCCACCGAACGAACCGTCCCAGATTCGCGAACTAGACGTTTCCGACCTGCCGAATTCGGAACCGGGTTCGATCGGACTCAGTGGTGAATCGCTGTCCATCCCTCAGATCCCGGACGACTGGGAACCGATCCCACGTCGTCCGAGTCACGCGATGCCAATCGCGATCGCCCTGGCCATCACCGTTCCGATCAGTTTGCTAGCGGGTGCAATCATCGGGTTTTTAGTCCGTGGATTGAGTTTGTAGGGCCCAGGGGATGAGAGGCCGTCGCGTCCGCGCGCCTCGTTTCCCGGAATAGCCTGCGGCTTTTCCGAAAAATGACGATTGGTTCAAGATTGACGATTAGGGCTGACGATAAGGACGACGTGACCCATCGGCTGCTGCCGGTCTTGTGTCACCGTGACGTGTCCGGATCTTGACGACCCGACGCCTGCCACCTAGACTCAGCCTCGTGGTAAGTTGAAAGTGGCAAAGGGTTTACAACGATCATCAGCACGGATCTCGGTGCCGCGGGGAGTCAGAGTGACCAAGAAAGACATCGTGAGAACGATCTCGGAAGAGGTTGGACTGACTCAGCAGCAGACGAAGGAGATCGTGCAGAAAACATTTGACGCGATTATCGAGTCCTTAGTACGAGAACGCCGGATCGAACTCCGGAACTTTGGCGTGTTCGAGGTGAAACCTCGGGCCGCCCGAAAGGCACGAAACCCGCGGACCGGTGAGCAGGTCGATGTTCCACGCAAACACGTGGTGACCTTCAAACCGGGCAAATACATGGAAGCCAAAGTTCGTGATTTGGATGAGGCTGAGGAACGTCGGTTGGCCGACGCTCAGTCAAACCCCGAATCCACCCAAACCAACCGGCATCCCGATGATGCCTCACCCACGTCCGATGCCCCAAGTGGGCGATGGGACATGGATTGAAAACCACGCGAATCGTTCACGGAGGAACGCTCGATGCGACGTTTGATTCAACTCACACTGCTGGCAGCTTGCCTGACCACCACCGTCGGTTGCTTCGTACCGATCTATTCGTCCCGTCCCGAGCGACGTGTTCAGCAATTGCTTTACACCTCGGAAGACTTGCGATCGGTCGTTGACGAGTGGGAGCGATTCTGGTTCCTGGATCACCCCAGTCACATGACACCGATCCGAACCCACGGCGGCATCCTGTAGGTCACGCTCTGTGCATGACGCAGTCGCGATTCCGTAGGTCATGCTGTGCATGACGATGCTGTAGTAGTACGCCTAGCAGTAAATGTCATCGATTGGTTTGCGTCTTTCCCTGGCGAGTACGAGTACCGCTGCGCTGAGTACGAGTTCGAGGACGAGGCGATCGAGACGCTTGATAGCTCTTGGACGACCGCGAAGCGGTTAAACGAGAAAGCTCGGGGGGCGAGCAGCGCACCCCGGGATGTGATCGTCACCGCGAAAACGCACCCCAACGGGGTGCCATCATCCGCGATTGTCAATCCCGCATTAGTAGGTCATGCTCCGCATGACGACAGAACGGGACGCTACGATCGGCGGAGCGATCGGCGACTATGTTGCAGTACCTCTGGCAGCTCTGCATCCCGTGTTGTGATCCGCAGTCGGAGGTTCGTCATTTCAATGCGGCAGTCGCTAAGTCGCTGAGCAGCCGCTCGTACTGCTCGGTCATTCTCTCCCATGAGAATCGTTCGACGACGTCTTGGCCGTTTTGGCCGAGACTCTCGCGTAGCGACTCTTCTTCGATCAGGCGTTGCATTCCTTGATGCAGTGCGGCGACGTTGTCTTCGACGAGTAATCCTTGCGACGGGACGTCAATAATCGCGCGCGGTCCGCTCTCACAATCAACCGCGACACTCGGGACGCCCATCGCCATCGCCTCCAACAGCGCAGAGGGAAATCCCTCGTAGCGACTTGGGAGGACGAACACGGTTGCGGCTCCAAGCTCATCCCAAATCGGCCTTACCCAACCGGGCATGGAAATGCGATCACTCAGACCGCCATCGGCGATCTGACTTTCGAGTTGATACCGCCGCAACCCTTCCCCAAGGATTCTTAGAGACCAATCGGGATAGGCTTGAGCGAGTGGGTGGAAGGCTTCGATCAAACGATCAAATCCTTTTTCGAACTCGAGACGTCCAATCGCGACAATGCGGCGATTCGAAGCGGCAACCTGACGATCCGATCGAAAAGGCGGATGATCGACAGCCGACGGAATGACGTCGACGTCACGTTTCAATCGTCGTGATAAGTGCTGAGCCGACGTGCTCGTCAGCGCGACGACGGCCGCTGCCCGGCGATAGGTTTGCACCCGCAGTCGTTCCCAAAAAAGCCCCAGTTTCTGTTGCTGTGGATCACTGCGCTCGCTGACGACGACGGGTATCGCTAGCGGCTTGGCGGCCATGAGCGTCAAGATATTCGTGCGATCACAAAACGAGAGGATCACTTGAGGTTGCAACTCGGCCAGCGCCGATCGCAGTCGTTGAATCCGCCGACGCGTATTCTGAATGCGCTCAACGAGTCCTTGGCTTTCGCCCATGACATCCAAACGCACGGTCGCAACGGAGTCATCCAATGTGTGTTTGGAGGTGGCTCCGTCGTCGAGCGTCACCAACGTCACGTCGTGCTTGGCAAGCGCGAGACGCGAGGCGAGTTCGGCCATCACCCGCTCGGCTCCGCCTCCATCGAGTGAGTGAATAACACAGGCAATTTTCACGGGCTTTGTATGATCCGGAGCAGTTTTTTGGGGGGAAAACTTGAATCCGCCTCAGGCGGTAACTAACGTGGTGTTCGATCGCACGGGGGTGCTATCTCCCGAATTACCCGTGCGCGGTGAGCCCGACTTTGCTCCGCAGTGAGCCTGGATTTGCTCCGCAGCGCGGTTCCTTGCACCGTGTTTTGTTGAGGTTCACGATGAAGAAATTCTTACTCGCCGCGGCGATGTTGTTGGCCGCAGCCACGACATCGAACACCGCTTCGGCCCAGTTCCCGGACAATCTTGGGTTCTTCCCCTACGGATTTTACCAGCCCTACGGGGCTCGGTACGGCTCGTCGATTCGCACGCCTCCGTACTTCGCTACCAACCCACCAGTCTACTACGGCGCACGTTACGCGCGGCCCTATGGCATGAGTCCTTTTGCATCGCCACCTTTGGTTTCGGCCAGCGAAGGCTACCGTGGCCGTCTTCGTATGCAATTTGAACAGCCACGCGTGCCAACGCCCGCACCGCTGTGCAATCCATACATCACGCCGCCGATGGAAGCTCCGCAAATCGAAGAAGTGGAAGCGCCAGCGCCCACTCTTGGAGCTGTCCGATTTAATCCATTCGTCGAACAAGGCGATCGGATCGCGAAGAAGTAACTCCCGTTAACTGCGATTTTCTGCGGCTCCGCGTTCAGAATGTGAAATGCGGAGTCCGCAGAGTCGCAAAGGGAGATCGACTCATTCCGTCGATACTCAGTCGAACACAGTTCGATCGGCGATACTCAGTCGGACGCAGTTCGCTCGGCGATACTCAGTCGGACGCAGTTCGCTCGGCGATTTTCTCGATCACTAGCACGGCGACAGCAGCCAGGATGGCCAACGTGATCAACCACGCGATACTGCCCGCATACTCCGCAGGCGAAATGTACTGCATCACTCGAAACTTGCTTTCCAGCTGTGCGGTCTCTGGCGTTGCCTCTTGAAGCGGCCAGAGTTTTCCCAGGCTTCCGATCATCAAACCCATCAAAGCTGCCATCGTTGGACTTTGGTGTCGGTCAAGCATCCAACGAAGGCCTCTCGAAAACGCCAGCAGTCCGATCGCGCATCCGCTCGCGAAAATGGTGATCTGAATCAAACCTTCGGAAGTGATGTTGCCCCGAGCAGCTTCTTTGATCAGTCCACTTATTGGTTGATAAACGCCAAGCAGCAACAACACAAACGCGCCGCTGATCCCCGGCAAAATCATCGCGCAGATCGCAACGGCAGCGGCGATAAACAAGAACGGTAACGATGGGTCAGCCGTCGAAGTGGGCAAAAGAGTGATGATGACGGCCGAAGCAATTCCAGCCATCAATGCTAATACGATCACGGGCGACCATTTTTCGACATAACCCTTCACCAACCAAACACTCGCGAGCATCAGTCCGAGAAAAACAGACATCGTCTCGGACATCCGGTGATCCATCAGCCAGTGCATCGTGCTAAGCAGTAACACGATGCCCGTAAGGATGCCGATCGCCAACGCAATCAAGAATCGCAGATCGATCCTTGCTGCCGCCGTTCGAAAATCACGCTTGAGTAGCAGCGAGATGAACGTGGTATCGAAGTGACTGATCGCGGTGATCAAGCGTCGGTAATGGCCAAGCACCAACGCGATCGTGCCTCCGCTGACGCCTGGCACGGAATCCGCCGCCCCCATGCAGAACCCGCGTGCGACATTGACCAGGTCCCCACGAAACGATGCGTTGGGCAGAGAACCGCCTTGAACGGATTCCAACTGATCAGATGCTGCCGGTTCCACACCCGACGCATCGCTCATCACCGGCGCGACCGCTTTGTACCCTTCGGCCAATACATTCGGACCGCTCTCAGACGTATGGTCGCCAGAGTCATCCATCCAAACTTCCTTCTCAGTTGGTTATGAGGATACTTACATCAGGTGAGCGGTGGTGCATCGAGGAACCGCCTCACAGAATCTACGCCGTCAAGTTGCGAAGGACGTGAGAGTTGCTCGATATTTTCATCCTGGCGATCGTTCAAGGAATCGCTGAATTCCTACCGATCAGTTCGTCCGGTCACCTGGTGATCCTGGGGGCGTTGCTGGGGGAACTGCCCAAGTCGCCAACGCGCGAGATCATCTTGCACGCCGGCACACTGGGGTCGATCTTAGTCGTTTATTGGCGACGGATCTGGAATCTTCTGTCGAAGGATCGCCGCGTCATTTCGCGTCTGATTGTCGGCACGATCCCGGCGGTTGTCATCGGCCTGACCATCAAATTTAAGTTTGAGTGGATTACTCGTAGTCCGATGCTTGCCGGCGCGATGCTGCTGGTGACCGGCGCGATGCTGATCGTGCTGGGAAGACTGAAACCACGCAGCGGTGGCTATGAATCGATGTCGCATGGCCAGGCGTTCATCATCGGCTGCTTTCAGGCCTTTGCGATCTTGCCTGGGGTGTCGCGGAGCGGCTCGACCATTCTCGGTGGACGCTTGACCGGTCTCAAAAACGAAGACTCGGTGACATTCTCCTTCCTTCTCGCGATCCCTGCAATTTTGGGCGCGACCGTCTTGGAGTTGAAAGACGTCGTAGGCAACTATCAGGACGGAACACCACTTGAGTTTGAGCCGCTTCAACTGATCGTGGGAGCAACGATTTCCTTCCTCGTCGGCATTGCCGCACTCCTCTGGCTGATCCGCTGGTCACGGCGCGACCGCCTGCATTGGTTTGCCTGGTGGTGCATCCCCGTCGGCATCGCCGCGATGATCTGGGTTAGCCAGAACTAAAAGCAGGAGGGCACTTCGAATAGGAAGGGACTTCGAATAACAGGGTACGAAGGTCATTCGACCCACTCCGTCGCCTGCTGTTACGAACGTCAAACTTCCGACCGAACCACACCAACCGCGATTCCGATCACCTTGGCATCTCGCACATAGATCGGATCCATTGAGGCGTTGGCTGGTTGCAATCGAATGCGATCGGCTTCGGGATACCAGTACTTCAGCGTGGCCTCGCCATCGCTTGTTTGAGCAACAACCATCTGGCCGGATTCGGCAGTGTCTTGCTTTTGGATGACGACATAATCGCCGTCAGCGATATGAGCATCGATCATCGAGTCACCGGAGACTCGCAAAATGAACCGGTCATCGCGAAAGAACATCTCGCTGAAATCCACCGACTCTTCTTGCTCAAATGCCAACGTGGTTGGACCGGCAGCAACAATACCGGCCATCGGAAGTGAGTTACCGGAACGATCAACTCCTTCGGTTAATTCGATCGCGCGACTCTTGTTGGGACTTCGGCGGATTAATCCCTTCCGTTCCAATGCCCGAAGATGGCACATGACACCATTGGGACTTTTGATGCCGAAGTGTTCACCAATCTCGCGAACGGTGGGACCGTAACCTCGCTTCACAATCAAAGACCGAATCATCTCGTATACATTCTGTTGGCGATCGGTTAGTTGATTGGACATGGCAGGTTCCTGGTGGGGGCAGCGATCCCGCATGGGGGATCCGGTGTGCCGTCGATTGTACCACAACGTGCACACGTGTCCAGATACATTCGGGGGCGGCGTTTCACCCAGAGGAAACAACCCAAGCTCTACGCTTTCCCCAGTCGTCGCTTCAGCGTGCAAAGGTCGTCGCTTCAGCATGCGGAGATGCAACGGTCAGGGCTTCAACGCGCAACGGCCAATACCTAAACCCGCAACGGTCAGGGCTTCAACGTGCGAGCCGTCGCCTCAACGTGACGGGGGCTTCCATGTGAACTCCGTGAGATCTTCGGTCTCGGGATCCAGCTCCAGAACCCACCGGTCGACCAAAAATCACAATTCGCATTGCTGTTTGTGCGTGTTCGTCTGGTATCCTGGGAAAACCGGAGCGGTTTGGCGAAATCCACGCTCTCGAGCCCATTCTCCGCCAAGTACGGCTAGGTACTATGCGGACCTTTCTTTTCTTGCACTTGGTAGGGACGACGCGATGAGCCGAGTCATGCAGTCATACACCGACTTGCTACTCAAACAGGGGGTGATCAGCCTCGATCAGCTCACCGAAGCTGAGGAGGTTGCTAAGACGACCGGCGCTGAAGTTGGGGATGTCTTGGTTCAGATGGAGTATGCCACGCCCGAGGAAGTGACCGAGGCGATGGCCAAGCATCACAAAATCGCCTACGTCGATTTGAGATCGGTGCAGATTCGCGAGGAAGTGATCGAATTGGTACCCGAATCGGTCGCCCGCGAGAATAACGTCCTGCCCTACGACGAAGAGGACGGGGCACTAAGGATTCTCGTTTCCGACCCGTTCGATCTCGAAACAATTGAAAAACTGAGGTTCATCCTCAACCGAAAGATCGAAACGGCACTCTCCCCAAAAGGGGCGATCACCGGGGCAATCAACAAGTACTACGGTCAGGTTGAGGGTGAATCCGCTGACTCGATGCTGCAAGAATTTACCGATACGGCAATCGACTTTACCGAGACAGACGCCGACGCCGAGTCTCGCGATGAAGCCGAAGTCGACGACAATAGTGCCCCGGTCATTCGGCTGGTCAACCTGATGATCCAGGAAGCCGTCCAACTTCGGGCCAGCGATATCCACGTCGAACCCTTCGAGGATCGCGTCCGGATTCGCTATCGCATCGACGGCGTATGCGTGGAGCGAGAAAACGCCCCCCGACGGATGCTTTCGGCCATCATCGCTCGCATCAAGATCCTGTCGAAGATCGATATCTCGGAAAAGCGACGCCCCACTGACGGGCGGATCAAGATCACCGTCGGCGATAAACAGCTCGATCTTCGCGTTAGCATCATCCCGACCAACCACGGCCAGTCATGCGTGATGCGACTGCTCGACAAGGACAACATCAAGGTCGGCGTTCGGCAGCTGGGACTCAGCGAACGCGACTTCCGGATGTTCAATGGCCTGATCCGACGACCCAACGGCATCGTCCTGGTGACCGGCCCGACGGGGTCCGGAAAGACCACGACTCTCTACGCCGCACTGAACGCGCTCAATCGGCCCGACCGCAAGATCATCACCGCCGAGGACCCGGTCGAGTATTACCTCCCAGGCATCAATCAGGTCGAGGTTCGGCACAACATCGGACTCGATTTCGCCCTCATCATTCGAGCCATGTTGCGGCAAGCTCCCAACATCATCCTGGTTGGAGAGATGCGTGACCACGAAACGGCTTCGATGGGAATCCAGGCATCTTTAACTGGACACCTGGTATTCAGTACCCTGCACACGAACGATGCGCCCAGTGCCATCAGCCGAATGGTGGACATTGGTGTACCAGGCTATATGGTGGCAAGTAGCGTGATCGCGGTCCTCGCTCAGCGATTAGTGAGGACGATTTGCCCACGCTGCAAGGTGCGATACACACCACCTGACAGCGTGCTCGAAGACGCCATGCTGCCGCCGGAAATGATCAAGCAAGCGGAGTTCACCCGAGGCAAAGGATGCCCCTACTGTGGAAGAACGGGATACCGCGGAAGGATTGGCATCTACGAGCTCATGTTGATCAACAACAAGCTACGTGAACACATGTTCAAAGGCTCCACGACAGCCGACATCCGTACCGAGGCGATAAACAACGGTATGTCAACGCTTTACGCCGATGGCATGCTCAAAGTCATCCGCGGAATCACCACGTTCGAAGAGGTCTATCGCGTCGCCAAACGGACCGAGCAAGAGACTCAGGCGATGGAGCATCTCGTGGCGGATCTCGATTCGCTGTAGGCAATCGGCTAGCACCAGAACCGATCCCGAAAGACCCGGCTCGGCGGCAAACACGACCACCGCCGTCCGATGCGCTTACCCCCTCCAGCGTGGCAGGGCAGAACGACTCCCCCGCGACGGGTTCAGCCCTCCAACGAACGATGGTTGGGCACCATGCACTGGGCGAGGTGTTGCCGAAGAGATGCGCCGGACAGGGCCAAAAATTGGAATTGGTTGCGAGTGGAGCGATAATGGCTTCGTCGCAGCGGTGGCACGACGCATGATCGCTGGGACAACGGAAAGACCTTCATCATTCATCTTTTCTATTTGGTTCTTTCCACATCGCGATCCGTTCTCCTTACTTTTCCTGTTTCGCTCGATTCGCCCAATCGCCTTGATCCAACCTGGTCAACGTCGTCTTGTCGTTCCCTGTCGTTGTTCGAACGTCAGACCAATGTCCGTGTTGGTGAACCTCTAGGGAGTCCGTCCATTGGCTACCGTTCTGATTGACAAACTGCTTCAGGCTGCCATCAAGCAGGGCGTCAGTGATATTCACATCGTTGTTGGGCAACCGCCCGTTTTTCGATTGCACGGTCGAATGCGGAAGCTCGAAACGAAGACGCTCGATGCGGAAGATTCCGTGGCGTTGATGAAGAGTATTACGCCGGAGCGTTGTCAGCGTGAACTACAAGAAACGGGCAGTGCTGACTTTGGATTCGCATTTGGTGACGCTGCTCGATTCCGTGTGTCCGTCTTTAAACAGCGTGGCTTCATCTCGATGGTGCTGCGACAGATCCCGAATGACAAGCTGACGCCGGAACAACTGGGCCTTCCCGATGCGGTCGTCAAACTCGTCCACCGCCCACGTGGTTTGTTCTTGGTCACCGGGCCGACCGGTTCGGGTAAGAGTACAACGCTCGCCAGCTTGATCAACTTGCTGAACGAAACCGTCGACCATCACATCATCACAATCGAAGACCCGATCGAGTTCTATCACGATCACATCGAAAGCACGATCAACCAACGAG
This sequence comes from Planctomycetota bacterium, assembly GCA_039179795.1. GTDB lineage: Bacteria > Planctomycetota > Planctomycetia > Pirellulales > Pirellulaceae > Rubripirellula. Next base: position 104,592 of record JBCDEM010000016.1, read on the forward strand.
AAGTCGGCGTCGACGTACCGAGTTTTTCCGAGGCCATTCGTCGTGCTCTCCGGCAAGACCCCGACGTGATTCTGGTCGGTGAGCTTCGTGACTTGGAAACCATCGAAGCGGCCATCAGTGCAGCGGAAACCGGTCACATCGTTTTCGGCACACTCCACACAAACAGTGCTCAAGGCACGGTCAACCGAATCATCGATGCGTTCCCGGGCAACTTGCAGGATCAGATTCGAACGCAGTTGGCCAGTACGTTGATCGGCGTCGTCGCCCAAACACTGATACCGCGGATCGGCGGTGGTCGAACAGCTGCGTACGAAGTGCTGGTCGTGACACCGGGTGTCTCGAACCTGATTCGCGAGAACAAAACGTTCCGGATCAACAGTGCGATGCAGACGGGTGCCAAGTTCGGCATGCAGCTAATGGATGACGCACTATTCAATCACTGGAAAAACGAAGTCATCACGGTCGAAGACGCATTAGCAAAAGCCCATCGTCCGGATGACCTGGCAAAACGTATCGTGCAATCGCGCCGAGGACTCGGCGATGAAGCCATCCCTATTCAAGAAGATGAGTAAAGAATCGTCGCCAGTTCTCGGTACCCAATCCTCAGTTACCAGACTTTGATCAGCTCCGAGTTCCTTTCCGAGAACTGAAAACCGACAACTGGCGACTTCCTTTCCAACTTCAAACTTCCACCTTCAAACTTCCTCACCATGGCACCACGTCGCATTGGACAGATCCTCGTTGACCTCGGTTTCCTAACCGATGAACAGTTGGAAATCGTTCTGGAGGAACAGGAGCAGCAACCGGGCGCTTTGCTTGGTCGTGTTGCCGAAGACATGCAGCTGATCACGGACGAACAGCTGATCCAGGCGTTGGCCGAGCAGATGGGGATGCAAACCGTCTCGCTGGAAGAGTTCCAGTTCGATGACGCGGTGCTGGAAAAAATCAGTGAAACGATGGCTCAACTGTATCGTGTTGTGCCTTTGAAGTTCGAAAACAATCTGCTCACGGTTGCGACCTGCGACCCACAGAATCTGACCATCCAAGATGAACTAAGAACGTTCCTCGGCTATGACATCTCGATGGTCGTTGCCACCGAGCGAGACGTTCTGCAATCGATCACGCGTCACTACGACAGTGAATCCGAAAGCGTTGAAAAACTGGTTCAACAGTTAGCGGACGATGAAGAACTGAAGGCCGCTATCTCCGCCTTGGAAAACGAAAAGTTCAACATTACCGACGCTGAAGCTTTGGCGGATTCGGCACCCGTGCGAAAGCTGCTGAACATGGTGTTGTTGTTGGCGATTAAAGACCACGCCAGCGACGTTCACTTTGAACCGTTCGAGGACGAGTTCCGAATCCGTATTAAAGCGGAAGGTGTTTTGTACGAAATGGTGCCGCCGCCACGTCACCTGGCATTCGCGATTACAACGCGGATCAAAGTGATGGCCGACCTGGACATCGCCGAACGCCGCATGCCACAGGACGGGCGGATTGAATTGATGGTCGGGGGTCACCCGGTCGACCTTCGCGTCAGCGTGTTGCCGACAATCTTTGGCGAAAGTGTCGTCATGCGAGTTCTTGACCGCAGCGTCGTGAACTTGAGTCTCGAGAACGTCGGCATGGACGAGGATATCTTGGCCGCGTTTCGATCGGCGATTGATCGTCCCAACGGTATCGTGCTGGTAACGGGCCCAACCGGTTCGGGAAAGACAACCACACTGTATTCGTCACTGACCGAACTGAACGACATTAAAGACAAGTTGATCACGACCGAAGACCCGGTCGAATACGACATCGACGGGATCGTGCAGATCCCGATCGATACCGATGTCGGTGTCACATTCGCCAGCTGCTTGCGTGCCATCCTACGACAGGATCCGGACACGATTTTGGTGGGTGAAATCCGCGACCTGGAAACAGCCGAGATTGCCATTCAGGCATCACTGACGGGCCACTTGGTGTTCAGTACGCTCCACACCAACGATGCCCCGGCAACCGTCACGCGTTTGAAGGACATGGGCATTCCTCCATTCATGATCTGTGCAACGGTCGAAGCGATCCTGGCTCAACGCTTGGTGCGCCGCATCTGCACCAAGTGCCGCGAAGAAGCCAAGATCAGTACCGGCATGTTGCAAGACCTGGGAATGAAACCCGAAGACATCGAAGGCCAAACGTTCTTCAAAGGTGTTGGATGCGATATGTGCAACAACACGGGGTACAAAGGCCGTATCGCTCTGTTTGAGTTGATGGTGATGAACGACACACTTCGAGACATGGTGCTTGCCAATGTCTCGACCGATGAGCTTCGTGATGAAGCTCGCAAGCACGGCATGTTGCCTCTGCGAGAGTTTGGCATTGCCGTTGCCGCCGACGGAATCACCACCTTGGATGAAGTCATCCGAGAGACCGTCGCAGAATAAGAGAGGAGAGCTGGCACTGAACCGTTGCCCGTTAACGGTTGCCAGTTCTCAGACACGAAACCAAAAGCCTAAACGCCTAGATCCCAAAGCCTTACTGCCATGCCTGTCTATCAATTCGAAGCGATGGATGCGACCGGACAAGAGATCCGGGACGAAATCGATGCCGCCAGCGAAGAAGAGGCGCAAACCACGATTCGCCAGATGGGATACTTCGTTACGAAGATCTCCGTCAAAAAACAGGCAGCAGCAGCTCAAGCCAAAGGTGGCAAGAAACGATCGTTCGGGATCGGCGGTGCAAAAACCAAACATATCTGTGCGTTCACGCGTCAGCTTTCCATTCTGCAAGATGCCGGTCTGCCGATTCTTCGCAGTTTGAAAATCCTTGAAAACAACCAGAAGCCGGGCAAGTTGAAAAACGCCCTGATGGATACGTGCGACGAAATTGAAGGCGGAGCAACGCTCAGTGAAGCGATGAGTAAATCGCCAAAAGTGTTCAGCCGCTTGTACGTCAACATGATCAAGGCGGGCGAAGCCGGTGGTGCACTGGAAACGATTCTGCAACGTCTCGCGGACTTCCTGGAACGCGCGGAATCGCTGAAACGAAAAGTCAAAGGCGCGTTGATTTACCCGATCGTCGTCGTGTTGGTCGCAACATTGATCCTGACGTTCATCATGATCTTCATCGTGCCAACTTTCGAAACGATGTTCGAAGAGTTTGGCCTGACCCTGCCAGCTCCGACGTTGCTGCTGATCGCGATGAGTAACTACATCGCCGATTACTGGTTCCTGTTGATTGCGATGCCGATCTGTTTGCTCATCCTTATCAAGCTGATGCGGAAGTTCCGCCACGGCCGAATGGGATTCGACATGTTCATCATCAAAGTGCCGATCTTCGGCAGCTTGATCGAAAAGAACATCCTCGCACGTACGACACGTACCCTGGGAACCTTGGTCAGCAGCGGTGTGCCGATTCTTGAGGCGATCAACATCACTCGCGAGACCGCCGGTAATGCCATGTTCGAACGAATGTTCACGCGTGTGAACGAGTCGATTCGCGAAGGTGAAGTGATCAGCAAACCGCTAAAGGAATACAGCGAACTGGGCTTCCACCCGATGGCAATCGTTTTCTGGGCACTGTTTGGTTGCTTCCCAGGCCTGATCATCATGTCCGTCGCTCTGACCGCAACGGGAACAAAACTCGACGATGGCGTGATGGTTCAGCAGCTCACAAGTTTGGCGACCTACATGACGCTCGGCGGGGGAGCACTCGCTGGATTGTGGGGCGCGACAAAGATCAAGTCACGCGTGGTTGATGACCTGGTCGTCAACATGGTCGACGTCGGTGAGGAAACGGGCGAGTTGGACACAATGTTGTACAAGGTCGCCGACACGTACGACGAAGAAGTGCGAACGATGACCGATGGCCTGACCGCACTGATGGAACCGCTGATGATCGTGTTCCTGGGTGTGGCCGTCGGATTCATTGTGATCAGCCTGTTCATGCCGCTGGTCGAACTGATCTCTGGACTGTCTTAATGAAGTGGTTGGTTGTCGGGTGTCAGTTGTTCGTGAGAACGCTGACAACCGACGTAACGACCCACGGCAAATCCTTCCGTCGCTCACCAGCGACTCGCTAACTCGCTACCTGCTAACCCACTAACTCGCTAATCACTGCCATGTTTAAACGTAAGCCGAGCGGTTTCACTCTTGTCGAAATCCTCACCGTCATCGTGATCATCGGAATCCTGATGGGGCTCGCGATCCCCGCGATCACGGCCGCATTGCGAACGGCGAATGAAGCGGCGATTCGCAACGATATCAACGTCCTTTCACAGGCGGTTGAATCGTACAAACTCGAGCATGGCGAGTACCCACCGGACTTTACGGACTGGGCTGCAGTCGAAAGCCATTTCCGAAGCGCTTTCCCAAACATTGACAACAATGAACTGCGAATCCTGGCACAGTTCACCCACTATGATGCTTCGCAGGCCAGAATGGATTCGTCCACGCCGGGACCAGCCGACCCGCGCGCCAACCCCGCTTTCGATCACCATCCGCACGCGCTCGATCGAGCTGAAGCGTTGGTGTTCTGCCTAGGTGGTTACAGCAGTGAAAAGAACCGTCCTTTCACCGGTCAAGGCGGACCACTCGTCTTGCGTTCCGGGGTGACACTGCCCGCGCTTCCGGCACCCGATGATTACCTGTTGTTTCAGTACAACAACGAACGGGACACCGGATTCTTCGACTTTGACATCACACAGATGTCGGTAGCGTTGGTAACGCCTTCGGGTGCACCCCCTTTCGCGTATTCCGACGATGAAGGAATCGACATCGGCATGACCGCGACGAACGCACTTGGCGTTACTTTCCATACCGATCCGTTTCCCGTCTATCGCGCTCCCAAGTCTGAGTTGCCACTGGTCTACTTTCACAGCCGTGATTACGACTTGGCTTGGGGTGCAGGTATTGCCACGAGTTGGAATCCTAGCAGCAGTCTTCCCAACAGCCATCACTGGCAAAACGTTTACCTGCCAGCTGGTGCGACACCGGAAGCGACAGGCGTGGCAAGACCTTATGCAGCGAACGTTCTCGACACGACTCCGCCGAGTGTCATTGAAGGGAACTCCGTCGTAGGTCCCGTTCTTGAGTTTGCCGAGAACGACAAGTTCCAGATTGTTTCGGCTGGATTAGATGAACACTTCGGTGGAATCCTCTTTGATACTTGGGGCGCTTCCGCTGCGGGGATCCCGGTCTTTCCAAGTGGTCAGTACTACAACCCGTTTGTCGCATTCACTCCACCTGGCCCCTATGGCACGGTGTCCGAAGTGAACAAGTATCAAGACGACCTCTGCCTGGCACAGCAGTACGGACTTCCGGCGGTGTACCGGGTTGATAATCAGCTGGACAACATCACCAACTTTTCCACGCGAACGCTCGAAGGCGATCTTCCCTAAGGGTTGAGGTATTCGGTGCACTCCGGAGAAAGAAGATGATGAAACGCAAAGCCTTCACACTCGTCGAACTGCTTGTATCGATGGTGGTTATTGGGATCATCGGCGGCATGGTCGCCATGGCACTCGATGGCGCCAGTCGTGCCGCCAAGGAAACACGTGCACAGGGTTTGGCCAACAGTCTCAACCTGGTCGCGTTGCAGATTTACGAAGAAAACGCGCGGCGTCGAATCAACTTGCCGGCCGGTTTTGTCACGATTGAATCGCGTGCATTGTCCGCTCTGTGTTGGAAACGGGACTGGTTGCGCTGTTCCTTTCCGGAGCGACGCGAAGATCTGATTTCGCTTCCTGTCGCCGTTCCTTATCCAACGGTCGACACCTCCACGACACCCTCGACATCCGTTCTTCAGTTCATTGATGACAACCGTGCGGTGCCATCGATCACGGCCGGAATCAACGCCGGTGGAACGCGTTCCCAAGAAATCCTCAAGTATCGAATTCTCGTCGCGCGATCGATTCAAGCGTCGACCAACATCATCGTCAGTTCGTTCGCACAATTGCTTGATGGTGACACGACAAACGGTGAATGGACATCGGAGCATCAAGCTGCTGAATGCCTCTACCTGATCCTGTCGACGAATGTTGTCAACGGTGTTCCCGCTAGTGACATGCTCAATCAACGCGATGTCGCAGACGTCGATGAAGATGGCATGCCAGAGATCATCGATCCTTGGGGAAATCCAGTTGGCTTCATGCGATGGCCCGTTGGATTGGCACTCACGCCGGAATGGAACGATCCGATTCCAAGTCCAGAATCGACGACCGCAAGAGCACAGTGGGCCCAGTTAGCAGCAATCAAAAATGAGCTTGGACGCGACAGTCTTGATTTGCTGTACGCCGACCCGCGATTCCTTGATAACGAAACGGTTGACCCGAATGACTTCCCACAAGCCGAAGACCCATTCCCGCTGAATCCCGTCATTGTCCTTGCGGGTGCTGACGGGCGATTCGATCTTTACGGCTTGGATGTGAATACGGCTTTGGTTCCTGCTGGACCGCCGCCAATTTCCTACGCGCCCGGTGGATTGCCCGACGCGTCCCCCAGTTTCATCGAACCCTTTCCGGATAAGCCGGGCCGCCCCAATTTTCAATTTCCAACAGGGATGCCGTTTATTGATCCCTACATGGATGGTGTGCCGATTGCCACCAAGCTTGGAGCGCGGATGGATACCAACGGCGACGGCATTAACGACTCATCCGACAACGTGCTGCCGCTTGGCCAATTCTGATTCCCATGACTTTGTTAACGCTGCGATCGATGCAAGTGAACCGCGAAAGAAATGCGCTGACGCTCGTTGAGCTATTGATTGTGTTGGCAGTGATTTCACTGCTGGCCGGAGTGGCTCTGCCGACCGTCAAGTCGTCGCTCAAAAACCAACGCGTAACCCGCGCAGCCTCGTTGTTGCAGTCTGCCATCCAAGAGGGCAGGGCACGGGCCATCGTCAACGGTGGTGGTGGAATCATCATCGAACGCATCGGTGTTGAGAATATCCAAGAACGCTCTCAAGCAACCATCTTGCGGATGGCTGAATCGCCTCCCGCGTATACCGGTGATTCGGCAGGTGCAACCGTTCGATATCAGTTCCTGCCGGATGGAACGATTGCTGGACCCATCGACAACCCCGACGGATCGAGATCGGACGATTCGTTGCCATCTGCACCGGCGGACCCGTTCCGGGATTACCACTTGTTGCTGATTGATGGAAAACTGGAACCCCAGATCCTGCGGTCGGCTCGTGACTTGGCGAACGATGTGACGCAAGAAACCCTGATCAACCTCGGTGACATCATCCGCTTGAGCAACGCGCGTTATCCGTTTCGCATTGAACGCATCATTGAGATCGATGACACGAATTCACCGCCATGGGGTTTTTGGAATCGTGATGCAAGCGAGACAGCTCCCTTGGATTACGGCACACCCTCCGGTGCCTACGTGATGATCGAGATGTCTCCGTTCGAAGTGAACGTCAACATGCGACGACATTCGCGACGCGATCAAGAGTTTTCCATCAGCAAAGCTCCGCGGCCCGCCATTGCCGCTCCAATCGAAATGGGACGAGGAACTGCGATTGATCTGACCGCCTCTGGACTCGGTCGCTACGGCAACGAATTCTCGCCGATGTGGATCGACGGAAACTATGTCGACACTGCATTGGCACCGTTCACGGCCACCCCTCGTGATTATGAGTCGATCTACATTCTGTTCGGCGCACGCGGAGAAGTCACACGCATTGTGACGGCCCTTTCTTCGGGAAGCCCACCCGTGCCGCAATTGGTCGACTTACCCGTCACGGGCGACATCCATTTCTTGGTCGGTCACGCCGGGCAAACCAAGACCAATCCTACTGAGCAATTAGAGGATAACGATCCTAATCCTCTAAATGATGAATCGAGAGATGGCAAAACGCCTTTGCTCGATGGTGAAAGCATTTGGGTTTCCATCAAAGTTAAGAACGGCGAAGTGACTACGTCGCCGCTGATTGATCCGACCGCCAACACGCTCAATCTGATTCCACCGCAAGTCGGATCACCCTCGAATGCGACACAGCAGAATCGTATCCGCACGGTAATCGGTCGCACACGTGCACTTGCCGTCGAAAGTGCTGGAGAAGGTCAATGAGTTTCGTGCTACATCGAGCCAATCAAACAAATATCGGTTGCTACCACATGCACTCTTACCAACAACTTCGACGTCAGCGTGGTGTCACTCTGATGGAAGTAATCTTTTCGATCGGCGTGATCCTGACCGGACTGGTCGGTGTTGCCGCTTTGATTCCCGTTGCGGCCAACAACGCCAAGGCAACGTTGGAGCTCGACCGGGGTGTCAGCGAATCGACATCTGCTGCCGCAAAAGGTGTTGCACAATCGTTCTTGGATTTGGATTCACTGGTCATCGTTGACAAGCCAACGGCTTACTCACTGCCTCGTTCCGTCGGTGGGTACGGCTACGTTCCGTCGAATGCGCTGCGAACGATCAATTGGAAGATCAATGGTCAAACCAATGCGAATCCACCCGAGAGTGCAAGCACGGGCCCGTTTGGACTGTATGGGAAACTTGAAACACCTGGCTACGGTCACATGGACCTCGGCAGTGGACTGACATCCGCCATCTGCATCGATCCAATCGGAATTCCGGACCCGGCGATCGACGGCACAATGTTCAGCGCTCCAACGGCAACGGATTCGGCTTACGACCACAGTCGATTTCCTTATTACAGCGAACGCTACGAAATCCTTCAGGAACCGAACCTTCCTCCATCCGGTGGCGCTTACAACGCGCTTACGCCTCAATGGCCAATGTCACCGCGCATGTATCGCGCGACACTTAAGCTGCCGATCTACCCAACCACGGCGCTGCCCGCTCAACGAAATCAGTTGATGTCGAGTGCTGCCATACGACGCGTCTTTTCCGGATCCGGTGGCGTAAGTGGATTCGGAACCGGTGAGCCCGATCAACCGCATTCCGTCTTTTTGTCTTCAACCACCATTGGTGGCAGCCAAGTCGATGGTGGACGCGACAACTCCAGCAAATACACCTGGTTCATGACGCTGGCGCCTCCATTTTCCGGTGGCAACATCTTCCGCCAGTCGATTGTGATCGTTCGCGATCGTGTAGCCCCCGTGCCCATTCGCGCAGGCGATCCTCTCGCGTTGCGACGCGCGAGCTATTCCGTCGAAGATAGCGAAGACAATCCTGATACAGAGCGAGTCACTTGGGTCGGCGACAGCATTGGCTTTGTCGGTGGTGCCGGTGGCGAAGTGTTGCTGTATGGCTCTCAAGCCATGAGTGACGACGTTCAACCGGGTGAGTGGGTGATGATGTCCCGTCAGCCACATGAATTCAACGTTGCCATGAACCGATGGGACGCAACCAATAGTGCGGTCCATCGTTGGTACCGAGTGCTTCGAGTCAGTGAGACCGAGTTTGTTTCCGGTTTTGCCTGGCCCGGTGGAACACACAACGTATGGCGACGTTGGGTCACTCTTGCTGGACCCGACTGGGTCTTCCAAGACGGAGCGGTAGATGGTGGAGGGAACCCGACCGCCATCGACGATACTTTCTGCACCATCGTCCGAGGTGCGGTTTCCGTGATTGAGAGTGAGGTCGAAATCCAATGACTTCCCGCAATCGCTTCTTTTCTTTTCTCACTCAGCATGCGGATCGCTTTTCTGCCGCATTCACATCCTGCACCCTTTGCAGAGAACACAGCATGAGTACTCGCACGGTAAAACGAAACAACGATCGTCGCGGATCGCGAGCGAATCGTGACGGCATCATCTTGTTGGTGGTGTTGGGAATGCTGACGCTGTTCAGCATCTTGGCCGTTTCCTATTTGGTTTTCACAAGCCGACAACGCGCGACGGCCTTCAACACCAATCGCGCAGAGATAAGCGCCAGGAATCCGCAGCCTTGGTTCAACGAGGCTGCCAAACAAATCATGGTTGGCCCGAATGGTCCCGAGTCCTCGATGTGGGGACACGATTTATTCGGTGACCTTTATGGGATGCGTGATGGAATCGAGGGACAGTTAACACCAGCGAGTAACTTCGTCGTCGCGGATAACTTGGTCGCACCCGAAGTCTTGTTGGAAGCGTTCGTACGCGTCCCAACCAATCTGTACTTCAATGCGGTCTACACCAACCAGCGATTCGCACGACCGGGGCAGATGGATGCACGTGAATACCCACAAGCACCCGGTTTGTTCACGCTGACGGAGTTTCCAACCGATGATTCGGTGACCGGGCGCATTGTGACATTCACGGACGGTCCACTTGAGGATTTGTCGATGAAAGTGGTTCGCTATTTTGGCGATCACACCGGGGCGACGAACGGCCGCGCGATCTTGTCTGGGCAACTTGTCCTAGACATGCGTCCGCATTTGCAGCGTTCCATCACCATCGATTCATTGAACGAGACAAGGACGCTGAGCGAGTGGATTGAGCGACATCGCGACACCAGCATTGGGTTTGATATTTCGCAGTTGTTCTACGACCGCGATGCAACGGTCGGCAGTGGAGCGACTCCACTGGCCAGCTTCTACATGAACGGACGGATTCTCAACGGTCCCGGGTTGGGCTGGGATGTGGAACGCGACAACAACTTGAGCCCAACCGGGTCCGAGTTCAATCTCAATGAAACGATCGGTGTTCAGTACAACCCGGTAAGTCCGGTAGCAGCGACCGTAAAGACGGGTGTTGCCTTTGAAGGCTCGAACAGCGGCGCCGATATCCCCGTTGCGTTACAAGGACACTACGCGTTGTACCGTAACGAACCGGACAACGCGGCAGGTTCCGACGCGTTGAGTTATCTACAAGATTTACCGGGTGGTGATACCGACGAACCGTATGACGCGCCCGACGAACAGAACTGGTGGCTGAGTTATATCCCTGACAATCCAGGCACCGTTGATGTGCTCGGCAGCCCCGCGCCGTCTTACGTTCGCCCCGGCCTCATTCACTGGTTGGTCAACCAGCAGGGAACAGTCCCCCTGCAGAATCTGAGTGTGAATCGTCTGCGTGAGATCTTGCGGGCGATCCAACGTGCAACGCTTCGTCCGATTCCGATTCGCAACGACCCCGCGATGCCAGCAAGTGTCGCGGCACGTGGACCAGGTGTTCTTCAGTTGGACTACAGCAATTTCACTGCCGGCCATCCATCCAATACGGGGTTTGGTGCGGGAGTCGATTTTGCAGAGACAGATCCTGCCGTACTCGCAAACCAAATTCGCAATCTCGCGTTGCAATTAGTCGGACGTGATGTCGATGGCGATGGTCTTCCCGATTGGGATGTCGACAGCAACGGCGATGGCATTCCGGACAGTGTTTGGATCGATATTGGGTTACCGCTAAGCCGAAGCGATGACGGCAAGCTCGCGAAACCGATGGTTGCGATCCTGATCGAAGATCTCGGTGGACGTGTCAACGTGAACCTGTCAGGGAACCTGGCGCAAGCGAGAAACCGTATTCTTCGGACAGCTCAAGGTGCCCTGGCCCGAGCCAACACGATTCCAAACGCGGCAACATCTTCGACGAGCGAACTTCCTGCAGGTTTCGGATACGGTCCTGCCGAGATCGATATCCGTGCACTATTCACACACCCTTCGGTCGCATTTGGTAACGGATCGCTGAATCTGCTGCGACGTCGCTTAACTAGCCGCACTGTCGGAGGTGTGGAATATGTTGCCGCCGGTCATCTGATCGACCCCTTGACTCAGAATGGCAACGACCTGATCGGAGTGTTGCGTGAGCCATTCCACCCGAATCTGCATCGCCCCTCGAATAACTTCGGCTTGCCAATGGATAAGTTCGGGCGCGGATCACTGGCGCTTGGAGTCAATGGAGGTTTGATGATCTCCGGAGTGTCCGCTCCGCTTGATAACGCGGGGGCTTCAGCCGGTGATGTGGCCGATGATCCTTATGAATTCGATTGGCTGCCGGGCGGACAACCGGATAATGCCTTCAGCAGCTCTGACCTCGAAGGCATGCTGCGATTCAATGACTTTGATCTGGAAGCCTTAAACAGCCAGTTGGCGGCCTTGGCAGCGGATCACTTCCGTAGTGCCTCGCCTGATCAGACCGTCGTCAACGCAGCTCGCCAGGAGTTTGCCCACGCGATCACGACGCAAAGTAACAGTGTGGCGATCAGTACAGGGATACTTCCATCGGAGTTTCGCAATTCATCCGACATCTCACAGCAGCCGAACACACCACAACGTTTGATCACTGACGGACTGGAACCAGCTGGAACGCTCACCGAAGCGGCTCGTAATGCACTGCTGATGGAATTGCTGCCGCAAGAGATGATGGCCGGTCACAAGCTGAATCTGAACCGACCATTCGGTAACGGAATCGATGACGATGGTGACGGCGTTGTCGATGATCCTCAAGAATTACGAAATGCAGTAGAAGTCTTTTATCGTGACTTCACCGGCACACCGAGTAACACGTCCTACACGACCAGTTACAGCGACGTGACGGTCGGTGCTCCTGGCCCCGTCCAACCGGCGCCGAACCCATTCCTTGAACCTACGCCTCAATCGCTATTTGCCCGCCACTTGTATGTGTTGGCCATGTCGCTGGTCCGAGACAAATCGGGATCGGGCGACGAGTACGATTTCACTTTGGGTAACGCAGGTTCGATCACGATCGATCCAACCAATCAAACGTATCGCAGTAATCCTACTGGCGGAGCGATCGTCAACGGTGCAGAACTTGAATTCCGAGCATGGCGATTGGCTCAGTGGGCGATCAACGTTGCTGACTTCCGCGATCCCGACTCAATCATGTCGCGTTTCGATTACGACGTGTACCCATACGATGGTTGGGATGTAACACCTCCTCCACCGTTCGTACCGCAACCAACGTCGCGAGTTGTTTGGGGAATGGAGTATCCGGAATTGGCTCTTGAAGAGTCACTGGCATTTCACGATCGTCGCGTAAGGGACACCAACCTCGAAGCCGCCGTGGCCCCTGAACAACCAGACCCTCGATTCTCTGGTGGTCAGTTTCGTGATGATGACTTGGACCAATGGCGGATCCCGCAGGGTTCGCTGTTCTTTGAACTACGAAGCACTCGATCACCCGATTTCCTTCGTGTCCCGGCGAACGATGGCGATGCAACTGCTCAAAGCTGGGCGGTTCCTTCCGAGCTTTACGGCCAAATCGACATCGACCCATCCGCTTCGGTGATCACCGAGTATGCACTTGACCTCGCGCGACGGGCTCCCGATCGCAACCCGGTTTGGCGTGTTGCCATCACTCGGGCTCATCCAGCAACCGGTGGCGCTGGGACTCGGGAGCTCTCTGGTGACGAAATGTTGCAACCGGTCGGCAGTATTGAAAACTCAACATTCACCGGACCACCCAACCGTTTGACTTCAACGCTGCAACCGGATCGACCGGATTTCTTCGGTCCACAAATCCTGGATTCCATCGATCGCGTGGTTTGGTTCACCAACGAAAACCCCGACGACGGAGTTTTGACCGATGGAACGGCCGGCGACGGAATCGTTGACTTTGCACCGCTTGATTCGCGCAACATCGAACGCATCTTTTACAACCGATTCCCGGCCGGTGATTACCCGTATCAAGACACGACCGACACGGACGTGGAAGTCTATTTGCGTGGTGGCCAATACGCCGTGATTGGCCCACGGTCAGTGACTCACGTTGGATCGCTCAAGACGAACGGTGTCACGGGCATGATGACACACGATCCAGCTACCTACGCGCCGCTGGTCAGTTATGCCGAGTATGAATCGCCACAGCGTTTCTTGTTGGGCTCAACGTCATTCGAGCATCGGTTGATTTCGAATAGTCGAGCGACACCGCTTGTCGATAACGGAACCGGAACCGCTCTGGCCAGCATGCGTCCCACCGTTGGGATTGTTGCCGGAGCCAATCCTCCTCCCGGTTTTGTTGGCCCGCCGATCACACCGGGCGGCCAAATCGGAATCGGCTTGAACGTTTCCGAACCGCTGCCTTATCCAGCACCAGCTGGCGTCGACAGTTACTACCCAACACCGACCCATCAATTGCGTGGCGACTTCCCCTTCGATTCGTATTACGACTTTGATAATGCGGACGGTGCTTTCCCCGACGATCCATTTGACGCCCGACCTTATTCAGAACTGTTCAAGGCTTTCGGACCGCAAGCGGAACGAACGGGCACGCGTGAACGATTCAAGACGGCTTACTTGCAGCGGCTTGCCGATCCCACGTCGCCATTTGACGCACTGTTGAATCCGTACATTACGGTCGACTACATCACGGTTGACTTGACCGTGTTCAACGGCAGCGAAGAAAACCGCGAAGAAACCGAGAGCGGTCCTCCTCCTGTCACCGAATGGATCGATCGATTGGATCCAGATCCGTTCAACAGCGGTCCGCCCGAGGCGTTCGCGAGCCGTTACAAAACAGGTCGTGTCCTGGATGAGCGATACGATGCTGCTGGCATCACGTCGAATCTCTCGCACAGCTACAACACGGTGCCTCCGCAGGAACGCACAACACTTGCGGTCGCGCCCGCACCTCCAGGCTCGACTCCGATTGGTCCCCAAACGGCCGACCATGAACCGTTCTTCCCATTCACCTTGAACATCCAAGACATCGTCAATCCGGATCTCAATGGTGCGAACGCGATCAACTTGTCGGCTCAGCGTGACACGCATTCGTCCACGTTGGGTTACGCCAACGCATCCTACGGGCCTCGTTGGTCACAACCGGCTGGTGGTGACATTTCGATGAGCAGTTACATCGGTACGCCCTACCAAGAATGGTTCTCTTCGGTGACTTGGTTGAATCGGCCCTATGCGTCGCCGGGAGAAATGATGTGGGTACCGACGACCTCTGCCGGTCGGTTCGGCGCACAGTTTGGGACGACGACTGCGAACACCGGTTTCCAAGCGGGTGATTTCTACTTGGGTGATAACACTCAGGTTGGAACCCGACAGTTGTTCGAGCGTAACTTCCCGCACTTGTGGAACTACTTCAGCGGGAACGGGAACGACCTGGCAATGTCGCCCAACTTGTGGCGAATCATGGATTGGGTAACCGTGCCTCCGCCTTACGATGCAGAGGTCGATTTCTTGTCGACCAACAACGACGTGCGGCAATTCGCAACGGCCAATACCGTCGCAGCATCATCGTTCGGCGAGCGCGTGGATTACCTCTTGCTCGGTGGCCCGACAACAACGGGCGATCCAGATACTTGGGTCAATGTTCCTCCGAATGCGTTTTGGCTAAACCGATTTCCGGTTGAAGCGTTCCGCACGCCGAACAACATTCTCAACCCACAGTTCCGCCAAGGTCGAATCAATCTCAACACGATTAAGAATGCAAGAGTCTACCGAGCCTTGATGAATGGAATCTCGCTTTCGACCGATCCGGTGGAAGGTGCGTTCTTCTCGGAGTTTGTCCAGAGTCGCCGGGGGTATGAACTACCTCCGACATCGTTGCCCGCGGAAGACATGAACGTCAATGTGTTGCTGCCGGCTTTCAACGCGGAACACGCAAGTCAGTTTGCGGGTGCCTTCCGACCGTCCGCTGCATCGGACATCGCTCCGCTGACCGGGGACCGCTCGGATCATCCACTTGGCAAGAGTCTGATGCGACCTGGCGGGACGATTGATACGCCAACGGAAACACCGTTGTTTTCTCGTCCGCTCGCAAACTCGAATGTGCTCGAAAACTGGAGTGGTCGTAGCGTGGCTCATCAGCAATTGCCGCTGACGAGGCTACCAAACTTGGTCACGGATCAGTCGAACGTATTCGCTGTTTGGGTCACCGTTGGACTATTCGAAGTCGACAGCGCCTCATCAAGTGTTGGCGAAGAAGTTGGAAGTGATTTGGGACAAGTCCGTCGCTATCGCGAGTTCCACATCATCGACCGCAGTGTTCCCGTGATGTACGAGCCTGGGCAGTTAAACAACGCCGAAGAGGCCATCATCCTGTCCCGACGACTCCAGTAAGCGAAATCGAACCGAAAATCAGATCATGATGCTTGATTCAAAACTCCGAATGAGATTTCGCGCTGCGTTCACGCTTGTCGAACTGCTGGTCGCGATTACCGTCACACTGTTGCTGATGGCAGCATTGGCAAAGACGTTCGCCATCATTGGCCAGTCAACCAAAGAAGGTCGAGCACAGGTTCGATTAAGTGCCAAGATGCGTGGCATCAGTTTTCGATTGCGAAACGAACTTCGCATTCGCACGATCGATGCTGATCCACCAGCGCGGTCGCAGGACGGCCAAGGCTACTTCATGTATTACGAAGGGCCGTTGACCGAGCACACTTTTGGTCTCTTTGGCGCCGAACCGTTTCGGACAACCGATTCGGGTGACGTACTGACGCCGGATAACGCTCAGTACTTTGATCCGACCGTGCGAAAGGGTCCCACCTACCGACGTCTCTCACGCTACGGTGACTCGGATGACTACATTGCGTTTACTGCCGAAGCGACCGGTGACGAGTGGTTTACCGGCAAGGTTCCCGCGTACTTGGTCGATGATGAAGCAGCCGATCCGATGGAACCTCGTGTCATTCGGTCAAAGTTTGCTGAGATCATTATCTGGGCATCACCGAGATGGCAAGTTAATCCGGCAACCAACGACTTGCTGTTGGCACCGCATCCGAGTGCTATGCCGTTGTATGTCGATGCCAACAATGATTTGGCACCCGACGAGATCGTTTTGCATCAGCGCATCCTACTGATCCGTCCCGATTTGAATGCACGACGGGTCGTCACCAATGGTAACGCTGACCTGAATTTTGAAACGTCGGTTCTTCGTCCTTGGACCAACCATTCAGATCCTTCACGCGTTCCAAATGCATTGGAAGGAATCTATCCGATTGGGTTGACCAATCCATCCTCCACTGCAACACCCGCACCCAACCCGCTCTATCCGTCTTACGCTGTACCGGGCAGTGCGGGCGACAACCGGTTGATGTTTGCTTCCAACTGGTTGGTTGGAATGACGCCCCTGCATCAGTTCTACGATCTTTCGCTTCGACGCATCGTGCATCCTGATACGGGAGAGCCAACGCCCTACGTGGCGGCGAATTCGTTGCAAGATTTGGTTCAACCTCACAATCGTTTTGCGCACGTTCGTTATCCCGGTCGCTACATGGGGCAGGGATCGTTCACGCCAAGTGATCCGAGTGCTGACAATTTGACGTCGATGCCACTGCTTGCCTTAGGTTGGAACGACGCGATCTTGAACTGGCAAGGGACGGATGATCCCCGAGGTGCGTCGGCAACGGCACCTGCCTGGTTCCCGCAAAGCCATCCGAGTCCACGCACACGAAACGTGACGCTCGCCAATTCATCCGGCCTATTTAATGGCTGGCTGCTGCCGCATTTTGAATTGGGCGATCCAAACCAACCGGGAACGTCTGGTAGTCCTCATTGGGAGCGCGGATACTTTCATGTCAACACGACCGCAGATCCACGCTGGGATCGCACGGGTGAAGACATCATCGCGACCGGGATCCTTAGCTTTGATGTGAAGGGCTTCGATGGATCCGCGCCGGTCTTTTTGACCAGTGGCCCCGATGGCGCTCCCGGACAATTGGGGGTCGACGATGATGCGAGCGGTACCGCGGACGAATCAACCGTAACGACCGCGCCCGTGCAAGTGTCATCGGAACTGGGTTCTATCGGCACCGACGATGTGGTCGTTGATGTTAACGATCTTGCTCTGTTCAACGTGATCGGATCCTCCGTCCTAGACCCAACCAGCTTCCCGGCTGATCCACCGGACTTCCAATCCCTTGGTTCGCGAGGCAGCTTTGCGGATCTCGCCTATCCCTACTTGGCTGGTAGTGCTTTGCTAACACGAACGGGTCAAGCGCAGAGCACAACCATCCCACAAAACTTCTCAACCCCTGAACGACCTTCCGGAGTGACGTTTAACACGCAAGTGCGATTCAATTACGACGCATTCTTGCAAACTGACTTATCGCTGTACCCGATCCCAACGTTGACACTGAACTCGCTAAAGCGAAGCGGGAAGTTGGTCCATGCGACGGGTACGGGCGGAATCTGGCTGATGCAGCCGGCGTATGATACATGGACGGACTTTTATGAATCCGACAATTTCGATCAGAGCGGAAGCCTGGTAGGCTCCGTTGCGGCAGGCGCGGCTCAGAACGGAACCGTCTGGATTCTGAATGACGTCAGTGGATTGACGCGTGTTCCGCGCGCGCCGGCTTCACCCAGCTTTCTGCAGATCGATACCGGTCTGCTCATCGCTGACGAACCAGAGACATCCGCTCCGTTCGCCTCACGTCTGCCGGCCATTAGCGTGACGATTCGATTGGGTGAAACCGAATCGGATGAGCTTTTGGATTTCACGATTATTGAAGAACTGCAATAGCCATCGTTCGATCCCTGATCGTCATCATCATTGCCGCCGCTTGTTGTCGAGCGGCGTTGATGAGTCAAGTTCCCAGGTTGGAAAACGATTTGGAGTTCACTCGCGTTTCGGTTCAACAGTGGATCGACTCTGGGGCATCTGAAGACGGGTCGCTTCCAGATTCGTTGAAAGAACTTGGCGTTCAAAGTGTGACGTTTGAACAATGGAATGCTCAGGCGTCCGTCTTCATGCAACCGGGTGCGGATGGGCAGCCTGGCGTTGCCGGTGTGGATGACAACGGCAGCGGAATCGTCGATGACGAATCCGAACTCGGCGCCACTCGCAGTGACGACGTTTTGAGTGTCACGGCCGACGCGGTCCCAACCGATGGCCCGACCCTCGTGCTTCAATCCGGCGCTTTCGTGCCGGTCACGCATGAGAATGCCCTTGCCGATGATCAGCCCTGGCGAGCCGTCGTTCAAGGCGATGGCTGGTCTTTCATCATCCGCTAGTCTCTTCCTATTTTCGCGACTTTACGCGCAACCCCATCCTAGGAAAGAGTTTGCGCGCAAAGACGTCCAGCCGGTTGGCTCGCACCTTGGCGGAAACGATGCGATCCCTAAGATCTAGGTCTGTCAGATCTACTCTCCGTTAATGCAACTCCCCGAACACCGACCCCTCCTCATGCCTGATCACCACGAACTGGATATCAAACGTGTTGCCATTTTGTTTGCCGGCGGCCCCGCGCCCGCAGCCAACGCGGTGATCACGACGGCGGCCTTTTCGTTCCTTGAAGAGGGAGCCCAGGTGTTCGGAATCAAGCACGGCTACAGTCGCTTGGCTGAGTACACCGCCGCGGGTCCGTTGGTCGAAGGCGAAGATTACATCCGATTCACTCACGACATGCTGGTTCACACCCGCAGTAGCCGTGGCATCATGATCGGCACCGCACGAACCAACCCCGGAAAGCACGTCAGCGCTCCAGCACACCTGGAAGACCCCGAATTGGTCGCGCCGCTGCGACGTGTCTATGAAGCACTCTGTTCATTAGAAGTCGACGCGTTGATCTCGATCGGTGGCGACGACACGCTGAAGACGGCCAACAAAATGAAATTGTTCCAGGACGGCCTTCCTCCTGAAGCTCGCCGATTTCCGGTCATTCATCTGCCCAAGACGATCGACAACGATTACTCCGGGATCGATTTCACCTTTGGATTCTTCACCGCTGTGGAAACGCTCGCGGAAGAAATTCGCAACTTGAATTTTGATGCCGCCGCCGGTCGGGCGTACTTCCTTTGCGAAGCGATGGGACGTAGTGCCGGGTGGCTCGCGTACGGTGCCGCCATCGCCGGTGAAGCGAGCATGGTCTTGAGTGTTGAAGACATCACTGGTGCGTTGGCGGAAGAAGAGATCGTCAATCAGGATACCGGTGAAAAGCGCACCGTGATGGCGATGGAGCGCGTCATCGACCGCATGGTCGACATGATGCTCGCACGTGAACGCGAAGGTCGACCCTACGGCACGATCGTGATGGCTGAGGGCATTGCTGAATTCCTGCCGTCCAAATACCTGGAAGGCATCGGGCGCGACGACCACGGACACATCAGTATCTCGTCGGTCAATCTTTCCCAGTTGATCGCTCAACAATTGAGCGATCGTTACACCGACCGCACCGGTAGAACGCGCAAGATCAACGGCTTGCAGCTCGGGTATGAATCACGTTGTGCACCGCCGCACGCTTACGATGTCATGCTGGGTTCCCAGTTGGGTGTCGGAGCGTATCGGGCGCTCGTGGAAGAAAAACTAAATGGCGTGATGGTCAGCGTATCTGGACAATTGGATCTGCATTACGTTCCCTTCGAGGAACTTGTGGACCCGGAAACACTCGTCACCAAAGTTCGCTTCATCGAACCCGGAAGTGACTTCCATCGGCTCGCACGCTTTTTAGAAACGTGCGTCGATAGCTGAGCGATCAAGACAACATTGAGGTCGAAATCGCCAAGAGTGCATAGCCGGTGCGCGCCAAGCTAATCGACGTACAGAAACGCGTTGCTGTTAAAGAGCGCTCGGGCCAAGTTGGTGATCGCGGCGCGGTGGACGTCCTTGTGACCCTCGGTTGCCAGGATCCTTCTTTGGTCTTCTAAGAACGAGACCGTGTCGTCGATTTCTTCTCGCGTGGGATAGCGCGATAACACTCGCGAAAAAGTTGCTACCGCGCGTTGCTGATCCTCGTCTACTTCTTCGATCACACGAGCGGCCAACCGATGGGACGCATCCAACGTGATCTTCGAATTGAGCAGCAGCAATGATTGGATTGGCGTCGTCGACGGATGCCGAACGGCACAACTGCAATTGGCGGCCGGTCGATCGAACGTTGCGAACAACGGATAACGCAAATTTCTGCGTGCGAAGATATAGATGCTGCGTCGGTAATGATCTGCCGTGACCTCGCTCGCTTTCCATTGTCCCTTCAAGAGTGTCTGCACCATCTCTTGGGGCAATGGTGGCATCACACCGCGTCCTCCCGCTTCATGATTGAGCGTCTCACTTGCAGCGAACATAGCGTCCCGAATTGACTCGGCATCCAATCGTCGGCGAGGGAATCGTGAAAGCAAGCGGTTCTCGGGGTCGAAACGCAATCGTCGCGACCAACTTGATCGAGACTCCTGTTCATCTTCGGCGACGGACGCATCAGGACGGCTTTGCGTTTGATACGTCGCGGAAAGCAGGATCTCACGATGCAAACGCTTCAGACTCCAATCACCAGACATCAATCTTGCGGCGAGGAAATCGAGTAGTTCTGGATGCGTCGGTTCTTCACCCACGATGCCAAAATCACTCGGCGTCGCGACCAGTCCGGTACCAAAATGGAATTGCCAAACTCGATTGACGATGGAACGAGCCGTCAGTGGGTTGTCTCCATCGGTGATCCAGCTTGCGAGTTGAGACCTTTCTTCGCCCGCGTGCTCAGCGCCCAGCATCCTTCCTGCTGTGTTTGCAATCCGTGGGAAAGCAGGAGACAAAACATCGGCGGGCCGACGATAGTCTCCCCGAACATAGAATTTTGCCTCCGCGTCACGATCAGCTCCGTGAGCGAGCGTGGTGATCGATTGATTGCGTGACAGTTTGACGGAACCCTCAAAGAAAGCCCTCAAACGATAGAAGTCAGCTTGGCTGATCGGATCAAACTTGTGGTCGTGACACTGGGCGCATCCCACCTGCAAACTCAAGAGGACCGAACCGACCGTCGAGGTCACCTCATTCATCAGCACATGCTTGCGTTCCTCCATCGAATTGATATCCGGCATGTCAGGACCGGACAAACAAAACGAAGTGGCGACTTGAGCGTCAGCATCATCAGGACGTACGATATCGCCCGCCAGCTGCATCGTCACGAATTCGTCGTAGGGCATATCGGCGGACAACGCATCGATGACCCAGTCTCGATAACGCCACGCGGTGGGACGAACCTTATCGTGTTCAAAGCCATCCGTTTCAGCGAAGCGAGCGAGATCCAACCAGTACTGCCCCCATCGTCGACCATACTGCGGTGAGGCGAGCAGTTGATCCACCACACGACGAAAGGCATCGGGACGCTCGTCAGCAACGAACGTGTTGAGCTGTTCTGGTGTCGGTGGTAAACCGATCAGATCAAAGTAAGCACGACGTATCAGTGTTAGTCGATCGGCACGCGCTGCCGGCGTCAGTTCCGTTTGCTCGATCTTGTTCAAGATGAATCGATCGATATTCGACTGTGGCCAACGTACATCCTTAACCGAAGGAACACGTGGCTCGGTGATCGGTTGGTAGGCCCAGTGTCCGCGATCGACTTTATCGATCGGGATTTCTTCGTAAGCCTCCTGTGCATCGACGATGCCAACCAGGCATGATCCCAACATCGTAAGCAGAACGAGCGGACGAAGAGACGACAGCGACACGATCAACTGATCAGCTCCTGCACAACATCCACTTCACTGGGACCGGTCAATCGCTCATCGAGTCCATTGTGTAAGAAAGTCAGCTTACGATGATCGAGACCCATCAAGTGCAACAGCGTTGCGTGAAATTCGTTGACGTGAACGCGATCGTTGGCGGCTCGTAACCCGATCGCATCCGTTTCCCCGTGAGCGCGCCCACCGCGAATCCCGGCTCCCGCTATCCAACCGCAGTATCCCCATGGGTTGTGGTCGCGTCCCTTTCCTTGCTCACTCATCGGCATCCGACCAAACTCACCACACCAAACGACCAACGTATCTTCGAGTAGGCCACTGCGTTTTAGGTCTTTCAGCAATGCTGCAACAGGCTTGTCCGTCTTCGCGCAGTATTCGCCGTGGTTCTTTGCGACATTCGAATGAGCATCCCATCCGTTAGTATTGCCCGAGTAGACCTGAACGAAGCGCACACCGCGTTCCACCATGCGCCGTGCTAACAGACATCGTTCGCCAAAATCTCGCGTGACTGGATCATCGATTCCATACAAGGAAATGGTCTCAGCCGTTTCATCGGTCAAGTCAACGACTTCTGGTGCCGCCGCCTGCATCCGAAAAGCGAGCTCGTACGCATCGATGCGTGCAGAAAGTTCATCGTCTCGATCACGCGCCATCCAATGCCGCTCGTTCATCTTTCTCAGAAAATCAAGCGTTGAGCGTTGCTGGGCATCACTGATGCCGTCCTGCGGTTGCAAATTCAAGACCGGCGCCTTGCCAGCTCGCATCGTCGTTCCTTGATACGTCGCGGGCAAATACCCGCTGCCCCAAGCGGCCGGCCCACCCTTGAGTCCACCACCCGGATCGGGCAAGACGACAAAGGCGGGCATGTCTTGGTTATCACTACCGAGTCCATACGCCAACCAGCTGCCCACGCTGGGATGCCCCATCAAGATGCTGCCGGTGTTCATTTGGTAGACCGACTGAGGATGGTTGACGCTATCACCATGCAACGATCGGATGACGCACAAATCATCGGCGTGTTCGGCGATGTGTGGCAGAAAGTCCGAGACTTCTAACCCCGATTGCCCGCGAGGACGAAACGGCTTGATCGGCGCCAACAACGGATTCCTGGCAACTTTCCGTCGCGTCATCACTTCGCCAAAACTGTCTGGCAACGGTTTTCCGGCAAACCGCAACAGGTCCGGCTTGGGATCGAACAGATCAACCTGACTGGGACCACCATGCATGAACAGCCAGATCATGCGTTTGGCGCGGGGTGGATGATGCGTCCCTTGCGAACTGCCCAGTCCTTCCTCCGCGGATGACTCTCGCGTGAGAAGAGACTGAAGCGCCATGGCACCGATTCCGCCACCGGCGGTTCGCAAGAAGTCTCGGCGATGCGGAATCGAAAACATGGCAGGCAGGGAATGGAGGGAGCTGACCTAGTTTAACGTTTCGAGATGCGAGTTGCGCCAGAATCCGGATGTCGCGCAAAGACACGAAGTCACCGAAGAAAAGGACTTTGCGGCTTGGCGCGCAACTTATTGAACAGCTGATATCATCTTAGATCGACTCCTCGAACATCTCGCCCCCACTTTTTTCACTGTTCCCTATGTTGCGTTCACAGCGTTGGTTTGGTCCTGACGATATGCGTTCGTTTGGACATCGATCGCGTCTTAAAGGGATGGGGTTTGATGACGTCGACTACCAGGGTCGGCCGGTCATCGCGATTTTGAATACGTGGAGTGAGTTCAACACGTGCCATAGTCATTTTCGGAATCGCGCCGAGGAAGTACGGCGAGGGATACTGCAAGCTGGCGGCTTCCCGGTCGAAGTACCGGTGATGTCGCTCGGCGAGATGTTGATGAAGCCGACGACCATGCTTTATCGCAACTTGCTGGCGATGGAAACCGAAGAAGTGCTGCGGTGTCATCCGGTCGACGCGGCTGTCTTGATGGGTGGCTGTGACAAAACCGTCCCAGCACTTCTGATGGGTGCAATCAGCGCGGATATTCCATCGGTGTTTTTACCCGCAGGGCCGATGCTCAAAGCGCGATGGAAGGACGTCACGCTCGGAAGCGGTAGCGACGTTTGGAAGTACTGGGACGAGCGGTTGGCCGGCAACCTGTGCGATAAAGACTGGAAGGGAATCGAGAATTGCATTGGGCGCTCAGCTGGCACTTGTATGACAATGGGTACGGCCAGCACGATGGCCTGCGTGACCGAAGCAATGGGCTTTACCATCCCCGGTGCCGCGTCAGTGCCCGCGGTCCTTGCCGAACATTCGCGTGTCGCGGTACAGACCGGACGTCTCGCCGTCGAGATCGCTGAAAAGGAACGAAAGCCCTCGACGTTCTTGACGGCGAAGTCCATCGACAACGCCTTGATGACTTCATTGGCTATTGGTGGTAGCACAAATGCGATTGTGCACTTGATTGCGATCGCGGGTCGATTGGGAACGGACCTCACCTTGGATCGATTTGACGAACTATCGCGAATCACTCCAGTGTTGGCGGATATTCGTCCCGGTGGTCGTTACCTAATGGAGGATTTTTTCGATGCCGGTGGGCTACCCGCGATGCTCGCGCGAATGACGGACCTCTTGAATGTAGAGTGCCAAACCGTCAACGGAATAACTCTCGGTGAACAAGTCGATGGCTGTGAAGTGATCGACGATAACGTCATTCGCACGCGTGAGAATCCTGTATCACCTGTCGGCGGAACATGCCTATTAAAAGGCAATCTGGCACCCAGCGGATGCGTGATCAAGTCGATTGCGGCAGATCCCAAACTGCTGACGCATCGTGGCAAGGCCGTCGTGTTTGATGACTATCCCTCGATGAAAGAACAGGTGCATGATCCTGACTTGGTCGTTGATGAGAACAGCGTACTCATCCTGCGGAGCGCTGGACCCTTGGGCGCACCCGGGTTTCCAGAGTGGGGCATGCTTCCGATTCCAAAGAAACTGTTGCAGGCAGGCGTGCGTGATATGGTGCGAATGAGTGACGCGCGGATGAGTGGCACGAGTTATGGAACGTGTGTGTTACACATCGCACCGGAGAGCGCCGCGGGCGGCCCTTTAGCCTACGTGGAAACCGGTGACGAAATCGAAATCGATGTTCCCAATCGACGGATCCATTGGCACGTCAGCGATGAAGAGATCGCACGTCGTCGTCAAGCAAATCCACCCAAACTCGAAACGGCCGAGCGCGGGTACGAGAAACTGTATGCCGAACACGTCTCGCAAGCCGATCAAGGTTGCGACTTTGATTTCCTGACGGGCCGGTCGCTCGGAAAAGAGCCCAAGATCTTTTAACGGAAACGTGAATGAGTCGAGCACGAGCACCGTCGCTGCGCGACGAAGCACGAGCACGATCGAGATCCCGCAAAAGCTTGGGACCTTCGAGACTTTGCGTGCAACCCTATTGCACCGCCGCACGAATCTTGGCAACGGTATCGCTCGACAAATCGCTCAGCATCGGCGGTAAAGGCCCCACTTTCGCGATCCCTGCTTCTTCGACAGCGTGATGCAAAACGCGAATTGGATTGATTTCGTTTCGCAGGTCTTCCAACGGGCAAAACGAATGGCGAATCGCTTCAGCCGACTCCCAATCTTGATTCTGAATCGCTTGTAACATTTGCATCGATTTCTCTGGCGCGACGCAGACGCAACCGCTCGTAAAACTTGTCACGCCAAAATCACGCATGTGGATGATGGCGGGCTGTTCACCGATCCCGCTCACAACACGTTCGTGTGGAAAAACAGCCATGACTTCACGCAGGTAATCGTCCTGTGAGGGATCTTCGAGAACGACCGCGTACTTGATCCAGGAAATCACCCCGTCAGATTCCAACGCTTGGATGAGTGACGGATCGAGCCAGCGATCGAATTTCAGATACAGCACAAGTGGTTTACCCAAGTGTTCTGCCAACCGCCGAACACCCGACGCGATCCCCGATTGATCGACGACATCACGTGATGGAAGCAACATCACGGTAGGGAACTCAAACTCCTTCAATACTTCGACCTGATCCATTGCCATACCGAATGCCGGGCCGATCGACGGCACAACAACCGTTTCATCCCCTGTCGCACTTGCCAGTAGATTCAACAGTCCCGCGTACTCGCTTAACCGCGCATGATAAAAAACAGCGTTGCCGCCATAGAGCAGCGAGCGCACTCCGCCAGATTCCAAGAAACGTATGATCTTGGTGTTCTCGTCGGCCGAGACGCTTAATTGGGCGTCTCGAGCGAGCGGCGGGACGGCGATGACGGATTGACGAAGCTGTTCAGCTGAAAACGGGGCGGTCAGCATGGATGATCTTCCTGAGAGAATCCGCTTACGGGTTGGCGCGCAGAGTCGCCAAGAGATGAAAGAGAGTCTGTGCGAGCCGGACGTTTACTCTCGCGTCGCCTTCATCACGGTGAATAACGACAGCGGATTGGTCTTGTAGCGTCGATCCATCGTTAAAGGCAATTCACGCATCACTTCATCGAGATCCAAGTCCGTGCGCCAACCGAGTCGCTTGGTAATGTTTCCAGCTTTATCAACAACTCGAGCGATGAAGGGGTTTTCACTTCGAAAGTGGTTCACGATCAAGATCTTGCCGCCGGGCTTACAGACACGAACGACTTCACTCATCATGTCTTGCGGTTTGGACACGACACTGATCGTGTGAAACGACGTGACAAAATCGAACGATGAATCTTCGAAATCGAGTGATTCGGCGTTCCCCGGTTTGACCTCGATGTGATCCCAACCTTTCTCGGTGATCAAATCGCGAGCTTCCGCCAACATGGCATCGGAAAGGTCGATTCCTGTCACCGCAGCATGTGTTGGATACGCATCAAGCGACAAACCCGTTCCCACGCCGACTTCCAAGACTTTCGCCCCCGCAGGAATCTGCAGCGAATCGATCGTCGATCGAACGCGTCGTTTCGCAACCGCCGGCCACAACGCTTGATACGCAGGCACGAGATGGTTGTAAAACGGGCTGGCGTGAGGCTGGACTTTCTTGTCGCGACGACTGGATACGCGATGCATGAATCAACTACCTGTCAAAAGTGCAATCCGAACCCCTAAAGGATGGCAGCTTTCGCACACCACAGTCAAGCATCCTGGGCGGTTCGGCGGCCCTCGCGGCGAAGATAAGCGGGGTCTTCGCGGCAGGATTCGTAAAACGCTAAAGGTCCGATTCCGAAGGACTTGCGACGGCTTTTCCGCCCCGAGCCTCGGAAATAAGCGTTTTTATGGGCGACGCGAACGCGTAATAACAAAACGCGATCGGCAGAACCAACCAGTGCAGCGTTAAGGCACCAACGACGACAAACAGTGCCTGGCCGATCTCATGGGGACGCCGTCGGCCGCGCAGAATCTGCTGGAAAACATGTGGGTATTGGAATCGCGAGACCATCAAGTAGGCGAGCGAAAGGGTCAATCCCGCGATGAAATACTGTGACGCAGCCTGCATCTGAAGGGCGAGCCACTGCACGGTTTCCGGGTAACCGGCCGACGCATAGCCGGCCAGTTCGGGGATGGCGATTGCAAACGCGGCAATCGTTCCAGCCGCCGCAGGACTTGGAAGCCCGTCAAATGCTTCATGCGAATCATCTTCTCCCGTCTCCACATTAAAACGAGCGAGTCGAATCAGCACGCAGAGCGCGAACAGCACTCCGATCCCCCAAGTGATCTTTTGCGGAAGCGTGACGCCGTCTTCGTAGCGCCAAACAATCACCGCCGGCGCGGTCCCAAACGTGATCGCATCACAAAGGCTGTCTAACTCCGCACCAAATCGACTCTCTTGACCCGTCATCCGGGCGGCAGATCCATCTAATGCATCGAACAGCATCCCGCCAAAGATCAACGCGCCCGCGACGGTCAGTTTGGTTGGGTCATCCCAAGGCAGATTCACACTCATCGCCACCGCGATCGCTGCCAGCCCGCAAACGCCGTTGCCAAGGGTCAGCAACGTGGGGAGTACCGCCAACGTCAACCGCCGTCGACGCCGCCGCCCCTTCCGCTTGCGTTTGCGTCGTTTCAGCGGACTTCGCTGTGTCTGGGTCAATGGCGGATCATCTGCGAACTCCAGGTCCTCTTCATCGACTCGCAGGTCACCCTGGAATTCATGTTTCAATTCACTCATCGTGAATCTCTCGTTTTTCCTGCTCGTCGATCGATGAGATGGCTACCGCAGCCGATAGTCTGATCAGATCTCACGGAGTTAACTTACCCAACCTGCTCGACCCGACGACTCCGCCGGAGTGGAAAAGTCGTTGAGTTGTCACCGCCAACCCACCACACGTTAATCAACAACTCAGCTATCAAGCCGACAGAATTGCGTTTATCGAATAATCAAAAATGACCGTCTGCGTCTGATTGAACACGATCGGTCGGACACCTCACACCAGGGGGTCACGATGAGTCAGCATGATGAGCGATTGGATGAACCATCAAATCGCTTCTCAAATACCCGTCGATTCGATCGGAATCCTGATGCCAAGAATACCGGAAAGTGTGTCGGACGAAGCGAAGACCGCGCTCTCTTAGACGTTCAGCGTATCCGTTATAAAGGGGTGTTGGTAGGTGCTACGGAGCCCGCTTGTAGTCCGCCGTGGCTTGCTGACTTGCTTGATGACTTGCTTGCTGACTTGTTTCCTACTCGTTCGTCGATCGGTTTTCGATTGAGTGACGAGGTCGTTCGGTAACCAATCCGATTCTCATCGATGATCACACCGCGCTATCTGGTTCCATTTGATTCTCGCCGTTCGCTGCACCGCTTTACGGACGTCCTGATCATTGGTGGAGGCCTTGCGGGACTCCGCGCCGCCCTCGCGGTCGAATCCAATCAAACCGTGCTCGTCGTCACAAAAGACGAACTGCGCGAATCCAACAGTCTTTACGCGCAAGGTGGAATCGCTGGTGTGCTCGATCCGGAAGACTGCTTTGAGTCTCACGTCTCGGACACGATGACCGCCGGTGGGAATCTGTGCGATCGAGAAATCGTTGAGATGGTTGTCCGCGAAGGGCCACGTCGGATCGAAGAACTCGTGCGTTGGGGAACACAGTTCGATCAAGAACAAGGGGAATGGGCACTCGGCCGCGAAGGCGGGCATAGCCGTGAGCGAATCGTTCATGCACGTGGAGACGCGACGGGTGCTGAAGTCATGCGGGCCGTGATCGCGCGAACCCATGATTCACCGAACATCGATATCTGGGAAAATGCGTTTACGATCGATCTATTGACGTATGAAGGACGCTGCCGCGGCGCGATCATTTCACAGCGTCATCAAGCGCCAGTCATCGTCTGGGCAAAAGAAACGATCCTCTGCACCGGTGGCGCTGGACAGGTTTTTCGTGAGTCGACCAATCCCGCGGTCGCCACCGGAGATGGAACCGCGCTAGCCTTTCGAGCCGGTGTCGAGTTGAGGGATATGGAGTTCATCCAATTCCATCCGACCGTGTTGTACATCGCCGGTTCGTCTCGATCACTAATCACCGAAGCGGTTCGAGGCGAGGGTGCATTCTTGGTGGATTCCAACGGTCATCGTTTCATGCCCGACTACGACGAACGCAAAGAACTTGCGCCGCGTGATGTCGTCAGCCAATCGATCATCCGGCAGATGGCAAAGACAAAACATGCCAGCGTCTACTTGGACCTATCCCATTTGGATGCCGAACATGTCCGTCATCGATTTCCCGGCATCGATCAATCGTGTCGTAAATTTGGACTCGACATTTCATCAGACCGAATCCCCGTTCGTCCGGGAGCGCATTACATGGTTGGTGGTGTGACGGTTGATCGTCAGGGACGGACCAGCTTGCCGGGGCTGTGGGCGGCCGGAGAAGTCACCAGCAGTGGACTTCATGGTGCGAATCGCTTGGCCAGCAACAGTCTGTTGGAAGGTTTGGTCTATGGAGCTCACGCGGGTGAAGCCGCATCACGCGCAGCCGCCGAAGCTGAAACAAAGATGGCAGCACTGCCCATTCAACACCCTGTCCACAACCCAAGCGAATCGTTTGACGTCGCCGACGTCCGTGTATCGCTCAAGAGTCTGATGGGTCGACTGGTTGGGGTCGAACGCAACGGAGAAGAACTTCAGGAGGCGATCGATTCGATTCGCTCATTCGCTTCCTATGTGATGCCCTATCAGTTCGGCCATGAATCGGGATGGGAACTTCAAAACTTAATGCTTACCGCTTCCTGCATCGTCGATGCCGCTTTAGCGAGAAACGAATCACGCGGTGTCCATTTCCGAAATGACTACCCGGCCCCCAACGATGAAAACTGGCGCCGCAGGTTAACCATGCAGATCGATGTGGACGGAGGACACCCAAAATTGGGAGCACCGATCCCGTAGGGGAAACACGTTGGACGCTGGACGCAGCAGAATCCTCTGTGTCGCTATCTCTGCGCTTGGATCGTTGCTGTCGAACGAGGCGTGGCTTGCCCTACAATACCGGCAGCTCAAAAATCCAAAGTCGAGAGCCCCTTTTCCCCAGGCTTCTGCTCTATGCGTATTGTCAAGGATTTAGACGAAGATCCGCTGGTCTTGAGGTCGCAGCTGTCGTGCCCGATTGCTGATTTGGATTTTTTACAGCGGGCGTTGCTGTTCGCGGAACTTGCGATGGTCGCCTACAACGATTTGGAAGAAGCAAGTCGAGCGGCAGAAGCGATCGGACTTCCGGACGTTACTTTTTACGATCGCGATGGATCGCAAGCGTTCCGGTTCCGCAACGATCATGACTGCGTGGTTGCGTGTCGCGGCACGGAACCGACCGAATGGAACGACATTAAAGCGGACGCTAACGCCACCAGTGTGCTTGCGGAAACGGTGGGGAAAGTCCATCGAGGTTTCAAACGCGAAGTCGACGATTTGTGGCCGATGTTAGAAACAGCGTTGATGGACAATGATCAACCGCTCTGGTTCTGTGGGCATTCGTTGGGTGGAGCGATGGCAACGATTTGTGCCGGGCGATGCCTTTTGTCTCACATCGACAGCAATCCCGAGCAGCTTTACACCTACGGCAGCCCTCGCGTCGGCAACAAACGATACATTAACTATGCCCAGCTGGAACACTTTCGCTTCGTGCACAACAACGACGTTGTTACGCGCATGCCACCCAGTTGGATCGGTTACCGTCACTCGGGAACAGAAGTCTATCTCGACCGCAACGGACGGCTGCGACATCTCGGGGCCATTGCCAAACGGCGTGACCGATGGCAAGGATTCCTTCGCGCCTTGAAACGATGGAAGATCGATCACTTTGCCGACCATTCCATCCACGGATACATCAAAGCGATCCACGAAAACCAAATCGCAAACAACACCTAAAAACGTCTCTCGCCCCTAAGTCACCCAAACTTCAAACTTCAATACATGTCTGAATCGACCTCCGAAACACCCGACGATCTCGCCGAACAGGACGTTGGATTCGTCGAAATCGACGGGGTGACGTTGAAGTTATCTCAGCCCTATGAAGTGGCCGGTCAATGGATCGGTCAGCAAGAGATCCTGATGCAATTACTCGCATGTTGGATCACCGTCGACGATGCCGACTTGCCGTTAACACCGCGATTGGTCGGGGCACCCGGGGTCGGAAAAACTCAGCTAGCCATCGCTGCGGCGAAGACACAGAATCGACCGCTTTACATTTATCAGTGCACGGCGGATACGCGTCCGGAAGATCTGTTGATCACGCCCGTCCTGAGCCAGGGAGGTGAGATTTCGTATCACGCCTCGCCGTTGGTCTCCGCCATGATTCGCGGGGGCGTCTGCCTGCTGGACGAAGGCAATCGGATGAACGAAAAGTCTTGGGCGTCGCTCGCGCCCCTTTTCGATGGACGTCGTTTGGTGGAATCAATCGTCGCAGGCATCACCATTCCGGCCGCGAAGGAATTCCGTGCGGCCGTGACCATGAACCAGGACGAATCGACTTTCGAAATTCCGGACTACATCCTCAGTCGATTGCAGCCGACTCTGAAGGTCGGTTTTCCGAACAAACAGGATGAGATGTCGATCCTGCAGTATCACCTTCCGTTCGCCGAACCGGACATGTTGGCGATGACGGTTGAGTTTCTGCAGCACTCGCATCAACTCAAACTCGATTTTTCACCGCGAGACGGGATCAACTTGCTGCGGTTCGCGATTAAGCGATTGCTGCAGCAAGGCGATCATCCGATCAGCCGTGATGAAGCTTGGCAGGAAGCGCTCGAAAAGTGTTTGGGGGAAGATGCGGTCGATCTGGAGCAACTGGCTCAACGACGACGCCGCACTCTTGGGGGGGACGCTGTTCCGCTCGGGCTCGCCGATCTGTTTTTCGACCCGAATGACCCGCTGCATCCGGATCGAGACGAGGACGACGAGGATGGGGATGAAGTTTGAAGGATGAAGGGTGAAGTTCGAAGATCAGACTTCACCCTTCGGCGCACCCTTCTTCCCTGTCCCAACTGTCTAGTTTCCGGGGGGAACTTTTTCGAATCAGGCGCCGTCCAAAGGCCGCACGTCTTTACGGATCGCGCTGGTTTAACGGACCCCCAAGTGAGGTAAAAGCGGGCTCAAAACCCGAATCTCACTGCGAATGTTCGTTACAACCGGAAACGTTTTTACCCGTGATTTCGCTGCTTAGGAGGAACCTGGTTGGCAATTGTTTGCGGGTTTTTTGGCCCTAACTATACTCGGCGACTGTGTTTCGGCTTCCGTGATTTGCGCGGAAAGTCCGGTTCATTACTCGTCACTAATGGCCTTATTCCCGCCGAACGATCCCTCCCGATTTCTTCGGCTGATATTCCACAACAACCATCTCACGGTCGCCCAAGCTCTACGGACAGCTGGCAGCAGGCGGCATCGACTAGAAGGTTCGGTCTATGACCTCGCGCAAGCGAAAACGCTCCACGACGCTCATCTCTGACGATTCGCAAAAGCTCGGCTCTAGTAAGCAGAGAAACACGCGTAAAAAGCGACGCCAGAACATCCTGGAAAGATTGGAAGCACGTCAGTTGCTCGCCGGTCCCCAACTGATTGGCATTCAGCCCAACGAGGGCGATCTAATTGTCAACGGTTCGGTGCTGGAAACTGCCCCCCGCGTTCTGACATTGCGATTTGATCAGGATCAGGTACTCGATTCGGATACGTTCGAGGGGATCCGATTGACACGTGCCGGAACCGACGGCCTGCTCAATACGGAAGACGATATCGAGATCGTTCCCGGCTTGATTACTTCGGGCGAGCCCAACGAGAACGAAGTCATCATTCGTTTCTCCGAGACGCTTCCAGATGATCGCTACAAATTGGAAGTGTTCGGATTTGACGACGACGGTCTGGGCATCATCGGGCTGCGCAACCGTGACGGCGAGCTGTTCCAACCATTCGATGAATCACAGCGTTCACAAACGACCGAGTTCGACCTTCGTCTAGGCGCCCTGATCGAATCGATCGTTCCGCAACCGGTCGTTCGGTTGGAAGACGGTTCGCTCGTTCAGAACCGAAACGAGATCGTCGTTTACTTCAACGAAGATCCATTGTTTGTCGAAGACGACTCGGCCGCCGGTACCATCGATGCTGGAGGTGGCAACACCATCGACGTCATCGGTGAACTGACCAGCCGATCGTTCGATGACACCAATATTTCCTTCGTGGTCGACAACACGACCACGCAAACGACGGCGGTCCACGATGCGGAAGCTCGCACGATCGTTGTGACACATCCGTCGAGTGCAACGGTGGCGGACGTCTCCGATGCGATCACTTTCGATTTGGATCTATTTGAAGCTTCCGTAGTGGGCGATGGAACGGCAGTCTTCGATCCATCGGCCGGAGCTCAGTTCACGGTCAAGGGTAACCCGACTGAACGCAGTGCCGAGAATCCTCGGTTCTACTCGTTGTTCCTGACGCAGGACACCGTACGTACGACAGACGATGCGCTGTTCCAACCGGACGAAGTTGCATACGACCCGATCACGCATACCGCACGTCTGTTCTTCGCAACCGACATCAACGAACTGGTCCCAACGGTTGAACTGAACCCTCCAGATCCAACCAACCCCGATGACGAAAAGACGCGTGCACCCGTCCCACTACGCGGTGGTACTTGGCGATTGCGCATCGGCACGGCAATCGACGATCGCGTTGACGTAATCTTGCCACCGGCTCAACGTCCAGTCGCTCCATCGGTTTCCAGTGACTTTGGAATCGATGGCTTGCAAGTGTCGTTCGTTTCGAAGCTGTTCGGTGAAGCGGCTTCGGGTCGCGACGTCCGTTTTGAAGACACGGGCGGCGGTGGTCTGAGCGTTGCATTGGAAGGCGACGGAACGGTCGTCTTTGATCTCGGAGGCGATAGCCCAACCATCGGCGATTTACAGGACATCGTGATCGGCACGATTGCTGTGGATAACGTGCTCGAGGTTTTGGTCTCCTTCGAGGGTACCGGTGACGGAACCGACATCGAAGTGCCATCACGAATCGTTAACGCACCCGCTTTGACGATGACCGCCGTCGGTGACACGCTCGGCACGGCATTGGATGTCGGAACATTCGGTGAAGACAGCGAACTGGTCAGTGTCGTTTTCCAAGAATCGATCGATCCAAAGACATTCCTGATCGAACTTCCCGGCGGTAACGATGACCCGGGTCACCAGCAATTCCCAGAACTCGGCGATGATCTCATCGAAGAGATCCGTGACGAGTACGGCTTGTTGCAGCACATCGGCGATGCCTTTGGTGCGGACACGACCGATGGTGTGACCGAGATCGCGTACAACTTTGCAGGGATCTTCGATAGTGCTGACGGGCGGGACTTCCTGAACCAGATCAACGAGCGTCAGAAAATCCGAATCCGAGAAGCGTTGGGATTGTGGGCACGGCAGATCGGTGTTCAGTTCCGTGAGACGGCCAGCGAAGGGATTACGTTCGCGCTTGGCAACCTGGACGATCTGCAAGATCGTGACAACGTTAACGCCGACACCATTGAACCCGTTGCACAATCCGAACTGGATGCACGACTGCGAATCGATCCGACCTTCACGGCCTCCGCGATCGTGTTCAGCAATCAAGTCGATTACGGCTTGGACTACGGCGAGGACTTCCTCCGCAAAGCGATGGCTGGCATCGGTCTGATTTTGGGATTGGAAACGACTCCCGATCTTCCGATTCAGACATTGATGACGCTTGATCCGCGATTCCTGAATGACACGATCAATCACACGGATCCGTTGCCACCCTTCCGTGACTTCCTGAACATTGTCCCGGACCAAAACAGCCTGCGCGATTTGGAACCGTCCTTCCCAGGTAACTTCGACGTTCTGCACGGTAACTACCTGCACCGTTCGGACTCCTTGGATGTCGACCTCTATAAATTCGAAGTCGATCTGAACGATGCCAATCGCGTTGGCACGTTGACAGCCGAGACGTTTGCGGAACGACTTAGCGATTCCAGCCTGCTCGACACCACGTTGACATTGTTCCAGGAACAACGCGCTTCGGTCGTGACTGACTTTGGCGTGGGCACTACCTTGTCGGTGCGTATTGACTCGTTCCTGGAAGGTCGCTTGGGTAACAACTCACGAATCGATTTCATCCAGACGGATCGATTCGACAACGACCCGACCGTTCGTATTTCTCAGCCGCTCGACTCAGCAAATAACCCAATTCCCAATGGACTGCTGGTCGACATTCCACGTCGCAGTGGAAGCATTACCGAAGTCCCAGTGGGCGACGTGATCGATGCGATCAACAACGATCCATTTGCAAGTTCGATCTTCCGCGTGACTTTGGAAAAGGGTTCCGCCGACGCTGACATCGGCCGATCCGACTTGAACTTCAGCCCCTTGCTGCTGAGCGGTGGCGGCATTGTTCAGCTTTCGCGCAACGATGATTACTTCAGTGAAGACTCCCGCATCATCACCCAACTCGGCGCTGGAACCTATTACATCGGTGTTGCTTCGACCGGCAACGATCGATACGACCCAACCATTGCGGACAGCGGCTACGGCGGTCGAACACAAGGCACCTATGAACTGCACCTGAAGTTTGAACCACAAGTCGACAAAGGCGACGTGATTCGCGACGTGGACAATCCACGCGAAGACGTCCCCGGTTCGACATTGGACGGAGACGGTGATGGAGTTCCCGGTGGCGTCAAAAACTTCTGGTTCCAAACGCGATCGCTTAATCGCCGTATCGATTTCACGGACGACGGTGCTGCGGTAACCGAAGGTCAAACCGTGACGATCGTTAGCGGCACGGGCATTGTTCGACGGTATCAATTCGTTCCAACCGGCGGGCAAGCGACCCCGGGCAATACGGCTGTCTTCTACAGCGACGGCACCACCGGTGTGCCAACGCCTCCATCTGGATTGGCTCAAGCTCTGCAATCTGCCGTGAACAGCCGGTTTGGCGAAACGGGCGTTTCCGTCAGTCTGGACGGCACCTCGATCATCTTCACCGGGGAACGCAGCGTTGATTTGTCGTCTACTTTCCGCGGTGCGGAAATCCTTGGCCGAAACATCTTTGTCGACAAGACTGCTGGGCCTCAGGCTGACGGTAGCTTAAGCCGACCGTTTAACAACATCGCTAACCCAGCGGTACCGAACGCATTTGCCACCGCCCAAGATGGTGACATTGTCCGTATCGTTGGCAATGGTGGAGCCGATGGTGATCTCACCACTACCGTTGACAACTTCTCCTATCAAATTGGTGTCGCGGACACTGGCGGAACCTCCCTGGAAGACGGTCGGACGATGGAAGTGCCTCGCGGCGTGACCACGATGATCGACGCCGGAGCCGCTTTCAAACTGCGTAACACGCGGATCGGTGTTGGTAGTAGCAGCGTCCAGCTCGATCGCAGCAACGGCGCGTTGCAAGTCCTCGGAACTCCACGACTGGTTCAGTTGTCGCTTCCAGGTCAGCCGGTTGAAACGGTTCTGATTGGCGACGCGGACGTCACACCCGATCAAGGCTTCGATGATGGCGATGTGATCTTTACAAGCAGTCGCGACCGCGCGGTCGATGAGCAAGCCGCTGGTATCAATCCATTGCTACCCGAACCAGGCAACTGGGGCGGTTTGGTCTTCCGACGTGATGTCGATCAAGCGGAAGGCCGTCGTGATTTGGAAGACGAAGGGATCTTCCTGCAACACGTTAACCATGCCGATATTCGATATGGCGGAACAGGTAACTTGCTGATCGATTCGGTCCAGCAGACCGT
Organism: Planctomycetota bacterium; assembly: GCA_039179795.1. Lineage (GTDB taxonomy): Bacteria > Planctomycetota > Planctomycetia > Pirellulales > Pirellulaceae > Rubripirellula. The sequence goes on from JBCDEM010000016.1 coordinate 142,013, forward strand.
CAACCCGATCCAATTGATCAACCTGCGACCGACGATCACGTTTAACAAAATTGCCTTCAGTGCCGACGCTTCCATCAGCGCTGCACCGAACAGTTTCGAAGAAACCAGCTTCCAATCACCTATCTTCCAAGTGAATGGTGCGTTCACCGCGGATTATTCCCGGGTTGGACCTAACGTTCACCGCAACGCTCTGATCGATAACAGTTTGAACGGATTGTTTGTTCGTTCACGAACGACACCTGTCAGTCCGGCAACACCGGTGACAACGACCGTTCGCTTCGACGACACCAGCATCGTGCACGCCATCGCTGAAAACCTCAGCGTCGCGGGCAATCCTGGTGGCTCGATCAGCGATGGCTTCAGTCCCACGCTCGCTGCTGTGACGGGTCGATCGCTGTCTGGCGGTACGCTCCCAGCAAGCGATTACCAATACCGCATGACGTTCGTCGATGGTGATGGATTCGAATCGCTCAGCACTCAAGCGGCGGACGCATTTACGATCACCGTCGCCAATGATTCCAGTTCGGTTCAACTGATCGGATTGCCGGAAGTTAGCCAATCAGACTACGTCGCGCGTCGTTTGTATCGTGCCGATGTCAGCGGTGGCGGAACGCCCGTTTTCAAACTGATCCGTGAACTCGACGCGTCGACGCCAAGCGTGATCGACGACGGAAGTGAATTGGGTGGAACGCTCGATCTGAATGCAACCGGTGCTCGAGGCCGATTGAACGGTTCGTTGGTGTTCGATCCAAACATCGTCGTCAAGATGCAAGGTGCGAGGATCGAACTTGGTCACGGTGCTCAATTGTTGGCCGAGGGTACAAAGCGTAACCCTGTGGTTCTGACCAGTGCGCTGGATGACCGCTTTGGTGCCGGTGGTACGTTTGACACCAACAACGACAACGAACTGGGCACAGCTCCTTCGGATCCATTCCGAGGAAGTTGGTCTGGTATCTACGGGTCTCCCGGATCGAATATCAGCATCGACAACGCCGTCATTGCCTACGCCGGCGGTATCAGCTTGATCGGTGCTGAATCGAAAGGCTTCGCTCCAATTGAATTGCAGCAAGCGAACGGCCGAATCACCAATACGCGATTCGAATTCAACGATGACGGTCAAGACGGATCGGCAGATACAGGACGTGAAGGACGTTTGGGAATCACTCCAGCGACGATCTTCGTTCGTGGATCTCAGCCAATCATCGTCGGCAACAGCTTTATCGATAACCGCGGTGCAGTGATTGGAATCGATCACGACTCGTTCATCAGCGATTACATCCAAGACTCCGGCCGCCAAACGGGTTCAAGCGATCGCCTGAGCCAATTGGATGACAACCAGGGTCCACTGATTCGCAACAACCGCTACCAAAGCGTTGCGTCATTCGATCCAGACGAGCGACAAGTCAGCGGCTTGGATATTCGCGGCGGACAGATCACCACTCAAACCGTCTTCGATGACACCGATGTCGTTCACATCGTGACCGACACGCTTGAAGTTGGAAACTTCCACAGCTCTGGCGGACTGTTTCTTAAGAGCCGTCCGGAAGAGAGTTTGGTCGTCAAGTTCTTTGGTGGCCGCTTGCAAGAACAAGTTCACGTCGGAACAGCCGGCGGAACAGCAAACAGCGCGACTTACGGTACGGGCATCACCGCGACCGGTACACCCGACAGCATCGCCGATCGCATCGGTGGTACGGTTCACATCCTTGGTCTTCCAGGTGCACCCGTCGTCCTGACGAGCTTGAAAGACGATACCGTCGGTGCGGGCTTGTCGCCGACCGGTTCGCAGTTCAACGATACAAACGGTGATTCCTTCGGTTCACGACCGGAGCCGAACGACTGGCGTAGCATCCTGTTGGATCAGTGGAGCAACGATCGCAACGTCGATGTCACGCTGGAGCGTGAATTGTCGACCGCGGTTGCCCCTGGCTTTAACAGCACGACCGAGAACGCGCAAGTTCTCGGAGAATTAGCCAAGTCTATCGACGAAGGTGACGATACCCGTCGTCTCGGGTTCGACGTGACCGGCTTCTTGAGCGGTCCAACGGACGTCGACGTGTACAGTTTCGTTGGCTCGCCCGGAACGGAAGTCTGGGTCGACATCGATCAAACGTTGTTCCAACTCGATACAGTCATCGAAATCCTTGACGTCAGCGGTAACGTGCTGGGCCGGAGCGATAACAGCTTCGCCGAAATCGCTGGAACCGAAAGCGTATTGAATTTCGATCCAGAATCCGGCAACGTCGGAACGCTTCAACGCCAATCCGATGAATACACCGACTTTGGTGTTGGCGGTTTGTACGAAGACTTCAACTCGACCAACCCACGTGACGCTGGTTTGCGATTCACCTTGCCTGGTACGCAGAGCAATTTGGATAGCCGAAGTGTTTACTTCTTCCGCGTTCGCAGTGCGTCGGTCAACCCAGACGATGTTGCGGGCGGTTTGACCGGTGGTGGGTATCGATTCCAAGTTCGTTTGGCGGAAGATCAAGAATTCCCAGGCAGCGTCGTACGCTTCGCTGACATTCGATACGCCAACAACGGTATCCACGTCCGTGGCTTGCCAGGCGAATCGCCATTGCTTGGTGATGCACAAGAGAACGAAGGTGTTGCCGATCCGCCAACGCTGAACGGCGTCACGCCGCTGGCTGGCGTACCGCTGAACGACCGCATCGTGACCTCGACGCGTAACTTCAGCATCATTTCGCCGACCGATCCAGCGCCTGGACAGCGTCCGCAATACTTGGGCAACCTGGTCGAGAACAAGAAGAACGTCATCAGTGTTGGCGGCCGTCTGGAAACGGTCGAAGACATCGATTTCTATCAGATCGATTTAGAGTTCGGTGAAGTCGCTGAGCTTTATCAATCGACAGTGTTCGATGTGGATTACGCCGATGGCAGTCGTCCGGACACGAACATCAGCATTTTCTGGGATCCGGATGGTGAGTTTGGAATCCAAGCACCGCGTCTGGTCCTGTTCGGCGAGAATGCAAACATCTCCGAAGACCGTCCAAGCCCGTTGGGGCAGGACTCCGATATTGAAGCACTGCTGCGTGGTTCGATCGGCGAAGGTGATTCGTTTGTTGGTCCGGTATCGCTACCGGAAGGAACGTATTACGTCGGTATCAGTGAATCGGGATCGATCCCGACCGAGTTGGTGGTAAACCCATTTGTCCGACGTGAGCCGATCAACTCGGTACAACGAATTTTTGAGGATCGAGTCAATCCCGCAGAGCCAAGCACTGCGAGCGGTCCTCGATTCGATGAACTGTTTACCAACGGCGACATCGCTGGAAGCGGGTTCTCCGTCACGACTCAGCGAAGTGAAGAGCTCGGCCATGGTTTACCAGCAGCGTTCGACTTCTCGACCGCGACCGAGCAGCCGCCGAAGATCATCTACGAAGAAGGAACCGATCCGCTACCGTTCGATATTGGATCCAACACCTTCACCGCACTCGACTTGGATGACCTGGATTGGTCTGTAGCAGATCAAAGCGAGATCGGCGGTGCCTTCGTCAATGGTCTTTCTGAGAACACGTCGACGTTCATTCCTCACGTGACCGTCGATGCGACGCTGCAAGCCGATGTGGGCGATGTGTATCAGTTCATCGTTCCGCAAGACGGCACACGTGTGATCATCGACATCGATCATGGCGATCACCCATTCTTCTTGGATCCGAACGCCATCGATATCGAATTTGAACTTTACAACCTCGCTTTGGATCCACCGGCACTTGTTGCCTCCAGTGATGACGCCAACGTCAATGACGGTCGCGTCGGAAGTGCACCTGATATCCCACTGACATCGTCCGACCCATTCTTCGACGGTGTTTTGGGTGCCGGATTCTACAACTTGGCCATTGCACAATCCCCAGCGACGGTGACGCTCGACACAGTACTTGGCACGATTGACATTACGAACGCGGCGACTCCTCCTGGTGTTGTGGGAACGTATCGTTTGCATGTCTCGATGGAAGATCACGAACTTCCCGACCGTCCCGACGGCAACCAAAGTCTGTTCTTCGACCGCAATGCTTTGGCAGGAGGCACTTTAACGAGCCAGCCATTCGATTTGCTTGGCTATTCACCGGACGATCAACCAAGGTTCTACTTCAACTACAACTTTGATGCTCCGCGGCCGATCTTCCCAGCATTCCCACCCGTTCCATTCCCGTTCATTGAAGATGCGGTGACCTACACTGTCACCAGTTTTGAGAATCCTGATGGGGTGGAGTTCACCGACCTCGTCGGTGATGGACAGTGGCGTCAAAGCATCGTTCCGTTGAACGACTTTGCCGGACACACGGACATTCAAGTGTCCTTCACCTATGATCGTGGCAACTACCCGGCGACGATCCCAGCATTCTATGACGGTCTGTTCCTGGACGACTTCATTGTCGGATTCGCGGAGCGTGGTGAAACGGTCTTCAGTGCCCGTGGCGACCAAGATCAGTTCTTCGTTAGCGACGAAGGCAATACAGGCGAGTACCAGTTGGAAGTCCGAACGGCAACCAACTTCGCGACACCAACGGGTGGCGCTGGCGACCTGCCATCGAGCCAACGTTTGGACCGCGATTTCGATACCAACGATCGACACGCACAACAGATCACGATCATCGCTCCGGCTGGAAATCAAATCCAAGACGGCGACACGTTCGTCATCAGCGATGGAGCAACTACGCAGCGATTCGAATTCGACTCAAACAATCAAAGCAGCTTTGCAAACGTTCCGATCTCTTTCGATCCGATCAACGACACCTCGGTAGATATCGCTGAACGCTTGCGTGCAGTGATCAACATCGCGGCTCAGTTGGACATTGAAGCTGCGTCGTCTGCGGGCCTTGATACCGAAGACATGCAGGACAATCGATTGGATCTGTTTGGAGCCGTTGACGGCACCTTCGAATCCATCGGTTCACCGGATGAACTGCCTACCGTCCTGACCACCAATGCGGCTGGCGATCTACTGATGCCGGCGATCCTGCACAACGGTCTGGGGGATTCCAACTATCAACGAGTCCAATCACAAATCATCGTTGAAAACAACGTGATCAGTGATGCGAACGCGATCGGTATCTGGAGCGACCCGGGTGATCGTGATGTCGATCCTGAGGACCTCCGCGAAGATCCTCGCAACTGGCCAAACCTAGATCCATTCGAGAAGCAGCCAGTCGATGTCCCACATCCACTGCTGCAGCAAATCCCTGTTGGAAACGTTTATCCCGGGGCTGTCCGTAATCTGCCGACGCTAAACGACGAAGTCATCGGTGGCTTGGCACCAGGTGTCGTGATTCGAAACAACACGGTTGACCAAGCAGGTCTCGCGGGCATCAAGGTCTCCGGTGAAACGCGACCGTTTGTGCTCGATGGCTTTGATGGCTTTGCCGTTCCTGAAGTCCCACTCCCACCGCTTTGTGACGGACTTTCAATGGCCGTCGACGCAGGCGGTACACGAGTGGTATTCGAGTTTGAGGACATCGGTGGAGCAGCAACCGCGATCTGCGGTAGCGGTGTGCTCGGTGGCGATGGATTCACCGATGGTCACGTTCCGATTTACTACGGTCACCGAAACAGTGCGATCCCTTACACCAGTCAGGAACTGGCTTTAGCGATCCAGTCGTCGATCCAAGGCAGCCCGTTGGTTAGCAACGACATGGCGGAGCTGGTTACTGCCTATGTCGGACCATCGCTCAATTCGCGTAACGAATACATCGAGCGATTCGCGGCTCCACCGCCACCTCCAACTGCCTTCTCGACTGCGGCGGTCTACTTGGATGGCGTCAGTAACATTTACTACACGAACGCCTTCGCGAAGGGAGCTGGCTTCACGCCATTCGTGTCACTCGCGCCAGTCGGTGAAGCGGTTCAACCGGTCGCTCGGATCACCAACAACACGGTCTATGGTGCAGACGGGATCGAGTCGCAATTCCCAGGTGACCCAACCGTTGAGACAAACGATCTGATCGATGAGGCCGTTATCACGCACGTTGGACGGGCTCACACTGGAGCCTTCTTGGCGACTGCCGAGATTGGCGACATCGATGAGGAAGGCTTCATCTCCCTCGAAAACGATGTCGACTTCTATCAAGTCGAACTCGTCGTCGGTGATCGACTGATCGTTGATATCGATACCGTTGCCGATGGACCAGACACGACTGTCCGACTGTTTGATTCTTCCGGTATCGCACAGATCGTGACTTCGGTCGGTGGCAGTACTTCGACGATTAACACCAGCGGTGTTGCTCCCGGGCACTTGGACCCAGCCGGTGCAAACGACGTTAACAATGGCATTGACCCATTCGTTGACTTCACCGCTTTGGAGACCGGAACTTACTACGTGGCTGTCAGCGGTGCCGGCAACGACGACTACGACCCGAATGATTTGTCGGGACGTGTTAACGGTGCAGGCGGCACTGGCCAATACGACATCGGCCTGGAGGTCTACTCACCTCGACAAGTTGTGCTGAGCATCAATGGTGGTCGCGGCACGACCGGCACCACCGGTGATCAGTTGATTGGAACCACGTTTACCGTCACGCAGATCCCAGACGTCGTTTACGACCCGAACTCGCCATACTCGGCAGTCAATTCAACGGGTAACCAGATCACGTTTGAATTCTCCGCGGCTGGCGGATTGGTTCTGGGCAATGGCAACATCAACATTCCGTTGACTCCCATCCCGGCGGCTTACACCGTTCCGGACATCATGCGGGCGATCTCCAACTCGGTGAACGGATTCCAGAACGTTGCCGAAGCGATCGACTTCCCAGCGATTCCTAACTTCGAGTTGGGTGAGGACGGTATCGAGGACAACGGCCCATCCGGCGTCTTTGGTCCGATCCATCGCGGCCGCGCAATTGCACTTGGCGGTGATGAAGGTGACAACCAAGGCCTGAATCGCCTGCTCAACCCAAGTCCGTTCAGTGGTGGTCTTTACGACAGTGAACTTTATGTTCTGTTCCAGAACGTCGCGGAAATCGAGGTCACTGGTGGCCTGCTCACGCTGACTCCGGATGACGCGAAGCCACAGTTCGCACAGAACTCGGATCAGTTGGTTGCTGAGGCCGGTATCTGGGTCACCAGTGGTGCGAGCCCAACGATCCTCAACAACGTCGTCTCCAACGCTCACCAAAGCATCTTGGTGGAAGAGTCCAACGAGCTTGGGTTCGGTAAGCGTGTTGAGGTCTTTGGCGACCAGTTCGTCAAACAACAAGAAGTGTTCTTGACCGGTAGCGTGTTCCAACACGACGAAGAACGGAACAATGAGATCCGAAGCGATGGTCACTGGACGATCGAAACGAGTTTGTCGACGGACGAAGTCGTCGGTGCGACGAACGTTGCCGATGAAAGCGATGACTTCAACTTCACCTTGGGTGATAACGACCCGCTTTTCGTCAACGCAGCCGGCAATGACTTCTTGCCGAACGGCTCGGTTCTGATCGACAGCGCGATTAACGCTGTTGACGAACGTGATTCATTGTTGACAGTCAAGGACAGCATCGGCCTGCCGACCAGCAACGTTGTCTCGCCAAACCGTGACGTTCGCGGCGTGCTGCGTCAGGACAATCCGAATTTCGCGACTCCGGGTGCTCTCGGGTTCTCGGTCTTTAAAGATCGTGGATCGAACGAACTGGCTGACTTTGTCGGGCCGTTCGCCACCACCGAAGTGCCGCAGGACAACGACGCGGAAGGCATTGACCTCGACCCATCCACGGGATTCATCAATCTCAGCGGTGGCATCCTTGAAGAGTTCCGCATTCAATTGCGAGACACGGGAGACGAGTCTGATCCGTTCGCCGGTTTCGGTGTCGATGACCGCACGGTCGTCGTACCTGAAATCCCAGGATTGCGACCAACCGGTGCCAACTTGACGTTGTTCGAAGACGATCGTTTGCTGACCGAAGGCGTCGATTACACCTTCAACTACGACGAGACCAAGAACGTCATCACCCTGACACCGCTGGCCGGCATCTGGAAGAACGACCGTGCTTACCGCATCGCGTTGAACAACCAAGACCGCACCGTCTTGGTTGCTCCGGATCCAAGCTTGGTAACCGATGGTGACCAAGTGACGATCACCGACAGCGCTGGCGGCACGTTGGTATTCGAATTCGAAATCGGATACTCGCTGTTGTTGCCTGAACCGATCACGATGGTCATTCCACGGGTTGGAACGAATGCGGGCGGTGTCAGCGACGGTGACATCTTCCAAATCGATGATGGTGAGAATCCAATCATCGTGTTCGAACTTGACAACAACAATGTCACGTTGCCGAACACCGTTGTCGTTCCACTACCACCGGGACAAACGCCTTCGGTCGAAGAAGACCTGCGAGAGTTCTTGGATCAGATCGCCCAGAATCTGGGAGACGCCATCCAGTCTCAAGTCGATGCAGGCAACTTGAACGCCAGCGTCCGTGTCTTGCGAACTCAATCCATCCCTGGCGGACGCATCACTCCGGAAGTCGTTGTTGGGACCGAATCTGGCTCGACGTTGAATACCACGATCAGCGGTCTTCAGCAGAAGCCACGAACCCTCGCGTTCCGTGTTCCTGATGCCGGCACAGGTGTCGGCGGCATCGAAGACGGTGACAGCTTCATCGTCGACAACGGAGTTGCCGCAGCAACGTTCGAATTCGATGACGGTAGCGGCCTGAACAACAACACGAACATCGTTGTTCCAATCACTCCTGGTCTCTCGGGTCCCGAGGTTGCCCAGATCATTGCGGACACGATCAGTGAAGCAGGCTTGAGCCTGAACCCATTGGTTGAAGCGAACGGTGAAGTCGTCTACCTGAACCTGCCGCTTGATGGCGAAGCACGGATTATCAGCGGACAAATGGACCTCGTCGGTGTCAGTCGAACACCTGTCGATGGTGACACGGTGATCATCACACCGAACGACGGATCACCTGATTTGACGTTCGAAATCAACCGGACGGATGAACCAAGTCCAGACGGACCGATGGACGACGGCGTCAACGCTCCGAACATTGAGATTCCGATCACGCGTTCGACCACCGCGGATGAGCTCGCTGGCCGCATCGAGAATGCGATTCAGTCCTCAGGTGAAATTGCCGGACTGAGTCCAAACGATCTGCAGGTCATCGATGGCGGAATTTTGTCCGTCGGTGGTGAAGAAGGTCTCGGACTGGCAGTCACCGGCAGCACTTTGGAAGTGACCGGCTCGCCTTCGGTGACCGGTGCATCAACCATCGAAATCCTTGGACCACTGTTGCTGACCCTGTCGCCCGTTGGTGGTTCTGCAATCTCGCCGGGTTCGGTGCTCGTCCTGACCGATGACGCCGGTGAAGATCAGATCTTTGAATTCCTGACGCCTGGTTTCCCAAGCAGTGGTTTCAACGTTGTCCCGTACAACACCTTTGATACGGCGGACGTGATCGCCACCAACTTGGTCACGGCCATCAACGCTGCCAACATCGGTATTCCAGCTTCCTTGACGGGTAGCTTGGGCGAGATCTCACTCGGTCGCATCGACGACAGCCGCGTCAACACGAATGGCATCTTCCTACCTGGACCTCCGCCAGCCTTCTTGCCTGGATTGGATTCGGCAACGGTCCGCCGAGGTATCGTCAGCGATGGCGAGATCCTGACCATTCGACAAGGCCCGACGACCGTCGGCTTCGAATTCGAAGCTGCGATTGGTGGCGGTGGTGTTCAGCCAAACAACGTGGCGGTTCCATTCGAGCTTGGCAGTACGGTGGGTGACGTCGCCGTCGCGTTGGCTGCGGCGATCAACAACAACCGTGGCAACTTACAAGTCTCGGCCGTTGCCGAATTGGATCTCAATGGCGACCCAACCGGTAACGTGTTGCTGAACGACCAACCGGGAACCGAAATCAATGTCACGCGTGCTCCCACGCTGAGCGTGACCGGTGTACCGGGTGGTGCAACGCCAATTCGAATCTCACCAGACTTCGGACCCGTAGAGGTTAAGCAGGCGTTGATCTTGGCGATTAACTCCGTCAATCAACCCGACCGTCCGGCTGCGACGACTCTGTTAGCGGAAGACCGTGGTGGTGCGACGTTCTTTGTCAAAAACGGCGTCATCTTCAGCGGATTGATCGAGAACTTCGCTCTGCCTGCGATCACCGACTTCGCCGGCAACCCACTGGAAGCAAACCGACCCGACCTCAGCACTCAGTTCACCATTCTGATGCCGACCGTTGGTTTGGACTTCGGCGATGCTCCTGACCCACGTGACGAAGTTCCAGGTCGCTACCCAACGACCAACGCCAACAACGGTCCTCGGCACGTTGTCGGTAACGACCTGTCACTCGGTTTCTTCACCGATGCTGATACGGACGGAATCCCAGGTGTTGCCGCCAATGGCGATGACCGAGTGATCGAGATCTCCGAAAGCGTTGGGCTGTTTAATACGAGCTTGGTTGAAGACGTTCCAATCCAAATTGACTTGGATGACCAAACGTTTGAAACGATGGCCGATCTGGCAGCTCAGATCGTGGTCGACTTGAGTGTTGATCCGATGACTCGTGACGGCGACTTGATCACGATCCAGACGGGTACGTCGAGTGCAACGCTTGAATTCGATGTCAACTTCCGCTTCGACGAGAACCACTTCGCAATCCGACCGGAAGATCCAACATCGGCTGATTCGATTGCCGAAGCGATCGGCCGAGCGATTGCGGAGAGCCCGCTGACTCCAGCGAGTGTGTCGGTCGACGGTGATACCGTCCTGATCAACGCCGACGATGAAGATGGCGTCACCTTCCTCAGCGAAACCAACCCAACGGGTGTACTGAACCGCGGCATCTCGACGCCGATCGAAGTCAGTGTCACGGGCGCGGGTGTGTTGGAAGCTTGGATCGACTTCAACGCCGATGGCGACTGGAATGATCCGGGTGAACAAATCATTCCGATGCCGGACAACGATACGTTTGATGACTTGCGAAGCGAAATCTGCCCAACGAACTTGACGGGAATCGCTTCGAACATCTTCGCAGCAACGGGAGGAGCTAGCACACGACAGTTCTGCATCGTCGTGCCTCCAACCACTCCGGAACCGCAAGCACCGGTAACCACGTACGCTCGATTCCGAATCTCGCGTGAGGGTGGCTTAGGTCCAGACGGATTAGCACTCAGCGGTGAAGTCGAGGATTACGCGTTGACGCTGTTGCCGGGTCTCCCGCCACAGATCGCCAACCCATTCCTCACCTATACCGTCGCAGAAGATGAAGTCCTGGATGCGTTTGATGCATTCGGAACCTTGAATGCTACGACCGACGATGACGGATTGCTTGCCACCGTTGTCGATCCTGATGGAGATCCCGTAGAGATCTTCGCAGATGACGTCGGACAAAGCGAGTTGTTCGTTGATGGAATTAAGGCCGGTGACCTAACGGTCTTTGATGATGGAACGTTCACCTTTGACTCGGTTAATAACTTCAACGGCATCGTCAACTTCTCCGTGCGAGTGACGGACGTACAACCACTCGATCCAAGCACCGAGTTGGTTAATTCACGACCGATCAGCGTTACCATCAATGTCACACCAGTGAACGACGCTCCGTTTGCAACGCAAACACCTGTCGTCATCGAAAGTGACGTCTTGGAAGATCAAGATCCTTCGCCAACGTTCGGCATCAACGAGCTTGGGGCTCTGTACTTGCCAGGACCAACGGATGAAGTTGACTCCGGTCAAACCTTGATCCTTGATTCCGTTTTCGATGAAAACGGCAATCAACTGCAGACAACGATGGGCGGGCAGCTGGAATTGTCCGATGATCTGACCAGCGTGACTTACACGCCTCCCGCCGATTACTTCGGTCCAGACACGTTCTTCTACGTGATCGCGGACGACCTTGGAGTACCGACGGAGTTGCCAGAAGAAATCGGAACCGTCTCGCTGACCGTGCTACCGGTTAACGACGCCCCGCGGCCAGAGAACGACGCTGATTCCATTGCAGCTGGTGTTGAATCAATCACGCTCTTGCTGCGAGACAATGGCAACGGACTGTTAGATAACGACCTGCCTGGCCCTGCCAATGAGGTCGGTGACCCGTTGTTCGATACCGTTGAGTTGGATCTAACCAATCCGTTCGACGATTCGAATTCAGCTGGAAACGTTGAACTTCTTCTAGATGGCAACAATCAGGTCATCGGGTTTACCTACGAACGTCCAGAGTTGATCGACGGAGCGGATACGTTCACGTATCAAGTTGTCGATAACTTTGGTGCGACCGCAACCGGAACCGTCACCATTGACGTCGCCGGACAAAACGATCCTCCTGTCTTTAATGGAACGTTCGTCGATACGAGTGGTGTCGTGTACACCGATTCCCGAATCGATCTAACGGAATCATCGGACGTCAACGTGATCAGCTTTGATCTGTCACAGTCGTTCACCGATCCGGAAGGTGATGCGTTGATCTTCGACGCGATTGTCGATCCGGACACGAATGACTCCGGCATGACTGCCGAAGTGAATGGCAACATTTTGACGTTGACGATCCCAGCATTTGGATTTGATGGTGAAGGACCGGGCGAAGGCGGAGGTGTCTTGCTTACCGTCACCGCGGATGACGCGACCAACGACGCCGTTTCGGTCGATGCCGCAGTCTTTATCGCGAAGGTCGAAGATCCACCTGTCGTCATCGATCCTGCGAACCCCGTCGTGCTACTTGGTGACGAAGATATCGACGTCGTCAAAGATCTGACTGAAGTCTTCCGAGATGATGATGGTGACGTCCTGACCTACACGTTGTTGTCGATCGACAACATTCCAGTGGGTGACCCAACCAACATTGATCATCCGCTGATCGAGTCGGTGCAGTTCGTCGATGACGCAGACAACCCCACCGGACCTGGCGATGAGTTGTTGATCACACTCAACGATGATCAGTCGGGTAGTGCTCAGTTCCGAATTTCGGCAACCGATCCAACGAATCGAACGAGTGGTCCAGCCCTGTTCTTGTTGGACATCTCGCCCGTCGCTGACGCCCCCGTTGGTGTGGCTGACGAACGAGAGGCTCCAATTGGATCTCGCGTCCAAGAGCTCGATCCAGCCAATGGATTGTTGGCGAACGATTCGGATGCGGATGGCGACGGAATCAGCGTGATTCCAATCACCGACGAAGTCGGTGATTTCGGAACGCTGACGGTTAATGCGGATGGCACGTTCGTCTACACCGTCGCGACCCCAGAATTCCCATCCGCTCCGGGCGAGCCACCGAAGGTTGATACGTTCCAGTATCAAATCGTCGATGACAGCCCCGATGCACTCGTCAGTGATCCGATCGATCTGCGATTTGAGCTGACACCGTCGCGTTACCAAAACCCAATGGTGACCGTTATCGATGGTGAACCCGTCCAATTGCGTTGGGATGTAACCGGCGACGGTTTTGTCACACCAATCGATGCTTTGCGGATTATCAACTTCATCGATCGACGAGGAACCAATATTCCGGTCAGCGAGATCGGTGCACCACCACCAGACTTCCTGGATGTGAATGGCAACGGTCAAGTTGAAGTGCTCGACGCGCTGCAAGTGATCAACCGATTGGATCGCGATTCGCAAGCCGACGGCGAAATGCTGGGTAACGCAGAAGGAGAGTTTTTGGCTCCCGTTGCTGCCGCTGTTTCGAGTGGTTACGCGTCCGGTTCGATGGTTAACCTGCCGTCACGGAACATGGAGTTGGTGACAGACTCGCCGAGTGCTGACGAAACGCTTGATTCAGTCCTAGCGGGTGGTTTGGAAATCTCATCCTCCGCCAACACCTCGTCAATGGACTGGGTTGATGATGATGATGAATCGGCAAGCAATGACGAAGTCGATGCGGCTCTGTCAGCGTTGCTGGGCGACGAAGATTTGACAGGAGATGACGTCTAAGATTCGCTGCTCGCCTTATCCATCTTTTCGATTCCCCATCCGGCTTAACGATCTCTGCATTGATCGGTCAATGCAGAGATCGATGATGCTTGCAGGGACAGATAGTCGCACGTGTCAAACACGCGTACCCAAATCACCAGATACCGATTCAATTCTAGGAATCATGCCGTTACTGCTGGCATTGCGCCGCAATTCGGTACAAAATCTGTCTCTATTTCTTTTATTGATTCTTGCGAAACACTGGCTGAAATAGCGCCGGTCGTTACGCTCGTTCGCTGTCAGAGCACCGCTGATGTTTTCCTTATCTGATACTTTTCAATCTGTTCGAAAACAAACCCAACGTCGCTTGGCCGAATCACGTCGCCAACAAAAACACCGTCGAGTAACCCGCCGACTTTTACGCACCGAACTTTGCGAATCACGGATGTTGTTGGCAAACGATGTGTTGCCTTTTGAATGGGTGGATGAAGGCCCGCAAGGAACGATTCGCGGTCAGCTGGAAGCGAATACAACACCGAACCGTCGAGTCACCGGTGCGATTCATACCGTGCTCGCGCACCCGACAGACCCGGACACGGTCTACATCGGTGGTGTGAATGGTGGCATCTGGAAGACCACCGAGTTCACCGAAGTGATACCGGAGTGGACGCCGCAAATCGATGACCTGGAATCTTTGTCGATTGGGGCGATGGCTTTTGATACTTCAGATCCAACGTCGAACACCCTCGTTGCTGGAACGGCAAAGTACAGCAGCTTTGGTGGCTTCGGCGGCGTACGGGGACTGGTCTATCGCACGGACGATGGCGGCGACAACTGGACACAGTTGCAAGGTACCGGCATACGCAACGAAAACATTTCGGGGATCGCAGCGCGCGGCGACACGATTATCGTGACGTCCAACGCAAACGCCGGTGGTGTTTTTCGGAGTACCGATGGTGGTGCAACGTTCCAAGGAGTTTCTCAAGCTGGCTTCGTTTCACCGGGAGACAACTTCAGCGACTTAGTTGAAGACCCAAGTGATCCGACAGGTCAAAGACTGTACGCGGTTCAGCAAGGCGACAACCGTGAAGGAGGTGTCTTGGGTGGCATTTATCGTTCCGACGATTTTGGAGTGACATGGGTTCAGATCGCAGGTGGAACGAGTTCCAGCGCGGATCTGGATGATCTCTTAGATCGATCCAACAACGTTGAGATGGCCGTCCATCCAACGACCGGCCGACTGTATGTCGCAACTCTTGTCAGTAGCCAACCGCAAGGTGTCTTTTACAGCAGCAATCCAACCGCGGCCAATCCAGACTGGACGCAAATGGACGTGCCCGTCTTGCCTACCGGATTCGGAGCCGCGATCACGGGTGCGACCAATGCGGATCCCATCGTTATCACTTCGAATAACCATGGTTTGAATACAGGTAACTTTGTCGTCATTGATGGCGTGACAGGCAATACGGCAGCCAATGGTTTTCACCGCATCACTCGCGTCGACGCAAACCGCTTTAGCTTGAACAGCAGCGAGGGCAACGGAGGCTATGGTGGCGGTGGTACATGGCAACGGGTGACCGGACCCAACCCAACCGCGAAAGACATTGACGAAGCCGGTGCCCAAGGGCGAATTCACTTTTCCATTGTGGTAGATCCGACAGACGAAGACATCATTTACATCGGTGGTGACCGGCAAGACCAACCAAACGTCATCGGAGACAACACGTTCGGCGGCGCGATTTTCCGCGGCGACGCATCGATTCCAAGAAATCCAAACGTTGCACCGTCACCGCAATGGGACCATGCAACGCATGACATCGTCGCCTTCGATCCGCCCGGTGGAACAGCCAGTGGAACAGCCCCTCATGCGGACTCGCGTGAAATGGTGTTCGATGCAGCTGGCAACTTGGTAGAGGTCGACGATGGAGGCGTCTTTATTCGAACCAATCCGCGTGACAATACCGGTGACTGGATCTCCAAGGCCGGCACGTTAGGTGTGATCGAATTTCATGATGTTGCCTACGACAGTGTTTCCAACATCTTGATCGGTGGCACACAAGACAACGGAACACAGTTCCAGCAATCCGACACAAACACTGAGTGGGATTTCCTGTCCGGTGGAGACGGGGGTGATGTTGTTGTTGACGCGGTCTCTTTGGCAGGACTCAACCGGTCGATTCGTTACACGAGTTTCCAAAACATCGGTGGCTTTACGAAATCGACTTGGGACGCGAACAACAATCTCCTGGGGCGAGAGTTTCCAGATCTTCGTGTCACGAGTGGTTCCGCATTCGACCCAGCGTTCAAGACGCCAGTGCAATTGAACGCGGTCAATCCGAACCGGCTTTTGATCATTGGTGACAACGGGATCTACGAGTCGCTGGATCAAGGCGAGAACATCGCCGAAGTTGAAGATCGTCGCCGCTTAGGGTTCTTGCAAGATGCGGTGGACTATGGCGGATTCCAAAACGGCGTTGGCAATGAGAATGTGTTTTACGCCGGACTCCAAGACCGAATTTACGTACGTACAACCGATGCCACAGTAGCCGAATACGACCTAGATCCAACCAGTGGCGCTGATGTTCGTGATGTCGTCATGGACCCGGAAAACTGGGCAACGGCCTACGCAATCGACAACAACAACGTATTCGTTACCGAGAACGCCGGTGTGAATTGGACAGACATCACCGGCGACCTGATGTCGATCGCTGGAGAAGTCTTGCAGACGATTGCATTCGTCCCCGGACCGATCGGGGCGTTGGTCGTGGGTGGTAGCCAAGGTGTGTTCTCCTCGCGACTGAACGATCTCGGTGAGTGGATTGAAGTTGGGGCGAACTTCCCGAACTCATACGTCTTCGATCTGATCTACAACGTTCAAGACGATCTGCTTGTTGCCGGTACGCTCGGCCGCGGTGCTTGGTCGTTGCCAGAGGCCAGTACGAGCTTGGGAGGTCCCGAACTTGTGGCCAGCAACCAAGAACTCCGAACGATCGAGGATATCGATGGCGGTCTCGTGATCGAACCACTCGATCTGCTTCGCAATACGCTGGTCGACGGTGTCCCGATCACGGGCGATCAAACGGACGTGTTTGTTCAGTCCGTCAATGCCGTGACCGGAATGCTCGACTCCGCGAATCGAGATCCCATCCAGTTGCTCCAGGGTGGCACGCTATCGGCCACGTTCGATGTGAATGGCTACATCGACGGCTTGCTCTTTGAACCAGCACAAGACTTCAACAGTGAAAACCCGCTCGGCCCAACCGGCGATTTCACTGACGAACTGTTTGAATTCACCGTGATTCAACCAGCAGCAACGCCAGATCCATTGACGTCGAGTGCAACCGCGGGCATCCGAGTGACGCCACAGAATGACGCTCCCGTCGTCCTGCCGGAGATCGTGGAGTTCAGCAATCCCGATTACCAAACTTTCTATGCGGACCTCGGTGAAGCACCACCGGAACCCCTCGAAGGCACACCGTTCACGTTCCGCTATGACTTCCTGCTGCAAAATGATTCGCAAGGTCCGATCACGGCCGGTGACGAAAACGGGCTCATCAATGACGGTCGATTGGAAATCATCGAAGCTTTACCTGCTTTGGATTTCTTTGGTGAACCCGATCCGAATATCGTTGGCATCGCACTAAATCAAGTCTCGCGTGAATTGACGATCGAAACGACGCCCGATTTCCACGGCGAGGTCCAATTCACGTACACGGTTCAGGACCGCGGCATCAACCAAGCTTCTGAATTGAATCCTTCTGGAGAGCCTGCTGACAAATTGTTGGCAGAGTTGACTGCGTTCCCAGTCACCGCATCGCTGATCATTGAACCGGTCAATGATGCACCCGTTCTCAATCCGGCTGTTCTTCCAGCCGCTCAAACAAACGGCCCGGACGAAGCTTATTCGGTCGACAATGATGGCGTCTTTACATTCACGCTTCGTGAGGACAACACGCAAGACGATGGCACTCCAGCACCGTTCTTCATACCGTTCCATGCCACAGGCAATGGCGGTTACGATCCAGTCGGTCTGCTGGACATCTTTTCCGTAGGGCCGGCAAATGAAGAAGACGCCAGCCCCGGTGGTTCGCAGAGCATCGTCTTTGATTCGGCCGGTAATCCACCCGTCAACGGAGGAAGCCGTACAACGGATCGCGGTGGGAAATTGGACGTCGTGTTTGACGAGAACGATCCAACCCTAATGATCGGTTTGAATTACACGCCTCCGGCTGACTTCAATCGAGCATTTGCTGGAATCGACTCATTCAATTACACCGTTCGCGATGACGGAGTGTCATTTATGAACGGCGTGTTGGTTCCTGACCCACAAACCAACAGCCAGGGTCGCGTTGAGTTCCTGCTGAATCCCGTAAACGACCGACCGACTTTCTTTGTCGCAACGAATGACATCATCGTTCAAGAGGACAGTCCGTTAATTGAGTTTGGCAACTTTGCCACGAACGTTCATGCCGGACCGTTTTCATCTGCATTCGATGAAGTCGATTCGTTCAATGGACAATCGATCGAATTCATGATCGAGCCGAATGATCCAAGTTTCGCAGACTCGTTCAAACTACTGCCCGAAATTGATCCATCCCTTGGAAGTCTCCAATTTGAATTGGAAGATGATGTTTCCGGCGACTTCGTCTTCACGGTGACGCTGCAGGACGACGGCCCCGTCGACGACCAGGATTCGATTCGCGGCGACCGCAATGTATCGGAACCGTTGTTGCTGACCATCAGCGTCTTACCGATCAACGACCCACCTGTTTTGGATCCAACGGCCGACCCGCTGTTCTTCCAACTGGATGAGGATCCTCAAGATCCAATCGTCATTCCGGTCAATGGAGACATCGATCAACCAGGATTGCTGGACGTGTTTCTGCCGGGGCCGATCGGAGGCTCGGGTGATGAGAGTGGTGATGAGATCAGTCTGAGCCGTGTGCCGTCTCGTACGACGCAAGGCGGCAGCCTGATTCAAACGACCGATGAATTTGGCAATCCGCAATTGGAATACCGGCCACGAGCCAACTTTGTCGGCTTGGACTCATTCATCTATACCGTGGTCGATGATGGCACGACCGTCGGATTCGATGGCGTCCCATTCACTGACCCTCGGATTGCCACCAACATCGTTCAGTTTCAAGTGGATCCGGTCAACGATCCACCGATCTTTGGCGGCGGCGTGAGCGTGACGAGTCTTGAGGACCGCGGTTTATTGGGCCCGGGCGAGGTGGAATTCCCCAACTGGGTATTCAATGTTCAGGCCGGTCCGAGCACAGCACTCGATGAATTGGGTGGCCTGCAAACGGTCGAATTCGAAATCACACAAATCGATCAAACGCCCGATAACTTTACACTGTTCCGAACACCGCCCACCGTTCGAATGGAATCGGATGGCTCCTACACGCTCGTTTACGAATCAGCACCAGAAGCGAGCGGTGTGGGAACGTTCGAAGTGTTCCTTGAGGACAATCTAGGAGCGAGATCGACGACTCGAACGTTCAATGTCAATGTCACGCCGGTTAACGACCCACCGACGTTTGAGTTCATTGACCCCAATATTTCGTTGCTGGAAGACAACGGTCCGCTTACAACTCAGTTGATTGACGCCGACACGATCGATCCGGGTGCACCCAACGAAAGTGATCAAACCGTCTCGTTCCAAGTGCTTCCATTGGAGCCTCAGTTCGAGGCTTTGTTTACCAGCCCACCGACGATCAGCCCGACCGGTGAATTGCGCTTCACACCTGCGGCCAATCAAAACACCGATAACGTGAACGGCCCTGCCGTGATCCAGGTTGTTGCGGTCGATTCGGAAGGTGGAACGGCTCCCGCCAAAGAGTTCCAGATCTCCATTGCCGAGGTCAATGATCCTCCGCGAGCCGTTAGTGATCCAAACAGTGATGAAGTGATAGAGTCTGACGAGGACAGCGTTCTTCAGTTCAACCAGAGTGTTCTGATTGCCAATGACGTCGATCCTGATTTGGAAACGAATGCGGATGAGGTTCTCAATGTCGTGCTGCTGCCGGAAACAACCTCGGTAAATGGAGCACGCGTCCTGTTTGATTCCGAGACGGGAACGATCACGTACGACCCTTCAGAAGCGTTGGCATTGCAAGCACTTCGACCCAATGAAAGTGCGATCGATTCGTTTACGTATTCTCTGATCGATGCAGCAGGTGCCACCAGTAACTCGGTGACGGTCGAGATTCTTATCAACGGTATCAACGACGCACCACGCACGCAAAACGACGAGATGCAACTCTCTCTGGAAGGCGGAACGACCGTTCCCGTTCTTGCGAATGACTTCGACGTCGATGGCACGATCGTCCCCAACACGATCAGTGTTGCGCTGCAACCTGCGTTCGGAACGGTTCAAATTGAAAGCGATGGCTCGCTGACTTACACCGCATTCACCAGTTTCACAGATACGGATATTTTCGAATACACCGTTCGAGACAACCTGGGTGACGAAAGCGATCCCGCGACGGTGACGATTATTGCCAATCAGCGTCCGATCGCAGGCGATGATTCGGCGGGTACATTCCTCGGTGAAACGATCGCCATCAATGTCGCTGCAAACGATATCGACCCAGACGGTGGCTTGGATCTGACAAGTATTGTCATTCTGTCCGACCCCGAACGTGGTGAAGTGATTCCGCGACCGAATGGAACGGTGAGTTATGTTCCCGATGACAACTTCATCGGTCGAGATGAATTCACGTATCAGATTTTCGATCTTCTCGGTCGTCCAAGTAATATCGCGACGGTCGAAACAAGCGTTGTCTCCAGTCGGCTGCAGAATCCAGAACGTTCCAACGACGTCAACAATGATGGATTCGTCACCGCGATCGATCCTTTGTTGATCATCAATCACTTGACACGCAGCGAAGCGTCATCGATTCCCGTTCTTCCCACGGACCAAGGCCCAGACTTTTACGATACGTCGGGTGACCAATTGATTAGCGCTTTAGACGTACTGCAAATCATCAACGCGCTAAGTCGCCAATCGGATGGTGGTAACTTCGAAGGGGAACAGGTTCTCGCGCCCGCCGCACAGCCTGCCGGAGCGATCGCAGAAGGGGAGTTCGATGATCTTCCGGAAGAGATGATTGATTCGGATAAGATTTGCTATGTTCCGTCAACGGACGGCAGTTTCCAAGCAGCGGTCGATGCCATCGCGGAAGACCAGTCCGACTCGGAAGAGGAAAACGCCACCGGAGCGATTGACGCCGTGATGAGCGATTTAACGCTCTAGTTTTCAAAACGGAAGTCCTCGCTTCAAAATCAAAACGCTCGCATCGCATCCGCGCGAGCGTTTCGGGGCTTCGGGCGTGCGACGAAGCAATGTCCTAATCGCAGAACCGAATGCCGATTTTGTGGATTGTGCCGGTTAGGCTGCCGATGCTGGAACGAAGAGGCTCGTGTGTGCGCGAACCCTCTCAGTTTCACGGCGTTTGAGGTGACCGCGATGAGCCTGTTCGGCACCATCCAACAATCTGCAGGTGCATTGCAGGTCAATCAGATTGGCTTGCAAGTCGTTGGCAACAATATCGCCAACGCCAACACGCCCGGCTACATCCGCCAGGAACTGCAGCAGGCATCATCGATTGCCATTCGCGACGGCAATTTGATTAAGGGTCTTGGTGTTCGCCCGACGGGAATCACGCAAGCAGTCGACAAGGCTCTTGCGGAGCGGCTGTTTTCGGCCAACACCGATTTGGTGGGTGGGGAAACGTTGGATAAGGCTTTCTCGCAGCTCGAAGAACTCACAACGGACCTGGACAACACCGGCCTCAGTCAACAGCTTTCGCTTTTTAACAACGCCTTTCACGAACTCTCGTCTCAACCCGGCGATTCGTCTCTGCGTGATTTTGTCGTCTTGCAAGGTGACACGCTGGCGCAGAACATTCGTCGACAACGTGAAGAAGCGCTTGCACGTCGGGAACTTTGGAACAGTGATCTCGATTCCATTGCAGAGAACATCAATCGATTGACCAAACGCATCGCGCGTTTGAATCTTGAAATCGCCACGATTGAAGGCGGTGGCTTGGTCGGCAGTGATGCAACCGGTTTGCGCGATCAACGGTATCGCGACCTGGAAGAACTCTCGGGAATGATCAATATCAACATTCAGGAACAGACCAATGGTTCAATGGCCGTGTTCGTGGGTGGCGATTATCTGATCAGCAATGGGAACAGCCGAGATGTCTACACGGCGTACAGCACTTCGAATAATGGGAGTGAAGTGCGAATCATCGAAACGGATTCGCCGCTACAGGTTTCCAGTGGTCAGTTGGCTTCGAGCCTGATCGCGCGAGACGAAATCTTTGGCGAGTATGTCGACAACTTGGACAGCGTGGCGTCTTCGCTGATTCGGGCAATCAACGAAGTTCATTCACAGGGTCAAGGTCGTCGCGGATACAGCGAACTTTCTTCAAGCAACGTGGCCGATACCGGTGTGCCTCTAGTAGATGCAGGCTTGCCGTGGGAGCCTCGCAACGGAACCTTCGACATGAGTGTCGTTGATGAAGATGGCCAGATCGTCAGCAATCATCGAATCGATGTTCAAGTCCTCGGTCAAGTCACCGATTCAACGATCCAATCGATTGCGGATGACATCAATGCAATCGACGGAATCAGTGCCATCGCTACCAGCGAAGGACGCGTTGAAATCACTTCCGATTCGGCCACGGCGCAGTTCACCTTCGGCGAAGACACGAGCGGATTCCTGGCAGCGATGGGCATCAACGTCTTCTATGCCGGTAATGATGCGATCGACATTGGCTTGAGTCCGTACCTGCAAGAGAACGCGGACTACTTGGCGATTAGCAGTGGAGGAATCAACGAAGACACGAACGTCCTGACCGAGTTGGTGGACATCATCGATAAACCGTTGCCCCAACTCAACGATCGATCCCCACGAGAAACTTACGAAGATTCGATCTCAACCCTAAGCCAGAGGATCTCGCTGCAACAGAGTGCGACGGAGGGCCTAAGAAGTTTTCATGCAACACTACAGGGTCAGCATCTTGCGATCACCGGAGTCAACATTGACGAAGAGGCGATCAAGATGATCACTTACCAACGCGCCTTTCAAGCCAGCAGCCGAGTCATCGCCACCGCCAGCGAAATGCTGGAATTGCTAGTGAATCTATAGGCGGCTGAAGAGCAGCGATAAAGGCAAGCGCGCTCATCGACATCGAGTTTGGCGAGTTTGGGGACAGGCGTGCATCGAGTTTGCCGCAAAAAGGGGACAGGCACGAATGGCACTGTCGTGATTCTATCGGCGCGCAAGCTGATCTTTGCATGAGTGGGCTGGATTTCCTATACCCACTCAGGCTTGATGAAAGTCAAGTTTTTCGCCCTCCTGGGCGATAAATATAAAGCCCTCCTTGGTGCAACTTCCACGTTGAATGCCAAGGAGGGTTTCTTCATGAAGGCTCTACCAAATTCCGCTGCTGGAAAC
>JBCDEM010000042.1:0-56086 GCA_039179795.1 Planctomycetota bacterium
ATCGCTCCGCCGATCGTAGCGTTCCGTTCGGCCGTCATGCGGAGCATGACCTACAAAAACTCATATTCCTACATAGTCGCCGATCGCTCCGCCGATCGTAGCGTTCCCTTCTGCCGTCATGCGGAGCATGACCTACAAAAAACGGCCCGAGATTCTTGCTCTCGGGCCGTCTGAAAAACTTGCTTTGGAATCTTGATCAGATTTCCCAACCTGCTCGGTAATCACGTTCGACGAACTTATTGATTTCCGGTCGGTTGGTGCTCTTCAATTTTGCTGGGTCCCATTCGATCCGCTGACCTTCGCCTGCTCGCAGGGCGAGGTTGCCGACGAGGATGGTTTCGGTCAGACGTCCGGCGTATCCGAAGTTGGACATGGTGCCGGGTTCGTATTCGCCTTTGACCGACGCCACAAACTCCCACTTCTGTCGTTGGTCACCACCGCCTTTGAACGGAATCCGTGGCAACCACTGCTCGGGTGGCTTGTAGTCCGAGAACTTTTCTTCCGGCAGCAAAAAGTACTTGGCACCGTAATCATCCGGCGAGAACAGGATGCCCTTGGTTCCGATGATGACCGCGCCGCTGGTTTTGCGACCGCCATCTTTCTGCTGCGCGACTCGCTTTTGGAAGCTCGCTGGCAGTTGAGCGATGACGTCATCAGGAGGCAATTCACCTCCGTCGTACCAGTAGAACTGGCGTGCAGCCAATCCTTCGCTTTCAGGAAACTCGAACATCAAGGATGAACTGGCCGGATAGGTTTCGTTCTCAAAGATGCCTGGGTTGCGGACCGCGGTAACCGCGATCGGATCCCACAACTTCAACGCCATCACGGGCATGTTGGTCGTGTGACAGGCCATGTCACCGAGTGCACCGGTACCAAAGTCGACCCAACCGCGCCATTTGAAGGAGTGGTAGACGCTTTTCTTGTAGGGTCGCATTTGAGCCGGTCCGATCCATGCATCCCAATTCAACGATTCAGGAATCGGGTCGGATCCATCCGGTCGGCCAATGCCTTGCGGCCAAATTGGCCGGTTCGACCAAATGTGAATCGCCTCAACATCACCGATCGCGCCGCTCTGGATCACTTCAACGGCCTCGCGGAGACCGTCTTCTGACGTGCCTTGGTTACCCATTTGCGTCACCACTCCCATCTCAGCAGCCGTCTCTCGCATCATGCGTGCTTCGGCGATCGACCAGGTGAGTGGCTTCTGGCAATAGACGTGCTTTTTCATCTTCATCGCTTTAACGGCCGCCACAGCGTGCGTGTGGTCGGGCGTACTGACGGTGACGATGTCGACTTTGTCTCCGAGTGAGTCGAGCATTTCGCGAAAGTCTTGGAACTGTGTCGCGTCCGGGAATTCACGTCCTTTCTTGGTCAAGGTGCCGCCGTCGACGTCACACAAACCGGCGATCGAAACACCGTGCTCGGCAATATGACTGGTGTCGCTGCTGCCCTTTCCTCCAACGCCGATACATGCCGCCGCTGGTGCCTGCAACGCAGACGGCTGAGCGTTGACCTTGGGTCCTGTCCCGGCCCAATAGCCAACGCCAGCGGTCAATGCTGCCGACTTGCCCAGGAATGAACGTCGCGTTGTTCTTCTAGTCATTGATGGTCCTCATAGGGGGAGACAGTGGACGAGAAATGTCCAATTTTGGGGGCATGAATTTTGCCCTCACACGATAACAAGGGATCCGATCGCAAACAATGATTCGATTGGATCGACCATGCGACATAAGACCGGTTCGTTGCCAGTACGCGGAGAAAACCTTAATCTGAGGAGGGTGCCGCGAAATTCCAGCAACATGCGGCTTCCACGACTCGGAAAGAAACCGAGTGCACCATCCGATGCTGCTCCCCTCCGCTCATTGCTCTCCCTGAAATGACCAGATTGACCCGCTTTCCGATCGCCTTCGCAATGGTCGCGACCTCCATTTTGCTTGGTTGCAATCGCGACTCCGGTTCCACGACGACGCCCCCGACGGTCGATTCTCAAGAAACGATCGAACCGGATCCGAAGCAGCCCGATGACCCGCAAATGGTCTCGGCATTGGAAGAAGCCGGATTTGTTTTGACCCGAGACAGCGAGGGCACGGTGACGGAGGTTTCCGCCGCGATCTCAGGCGAACCGAAACCGGATGTCCTGGCGAACCTCGCGGGAGTACCCAGCATTACGAAGCTGCTGCTAACCGGCCAAGCCATGACGGACGAAGGCACGGAAGTCTTCGCCAGCCTGAAGCAACTCCGCCGAATTGAACTGTCCGACTCGGCCGTTGGAAATCCGACCATCGCCATCATCAGTGAGCTGCCAAATGTCGAAGCCTTGTTGTTGCGTCGAACCAACGTCACCAATGAGGGACTGGCACCGCTAACGTCGACGACGAAGCTTCGCGCGATCGATCTACGCAATACGAATATCAGCGATGACGGTCTCGACTACTTGGCGAAAATCAATTCGCTGGTCGACATTCAGTTGGAGAAAGCCAACATCAGCGACGCGGGTGTCAAGAAAGTGGCTGGCATGTCACTCAAGCAATTCAACGTCAACTATTGCACGACGATCAGCGATGATTCGTTGGCCGCGATTGCCAACATGAAAACGCTGGAAGGTATCCAATTCGATTTCACGAAGATCAGCGACGAAGGCATGAAAAACGTCGCGAACTTTGACCGACTCAAGCGGCTTCGGATTCGCGGTTGCGATGTCACCGGCGAAGGCATGAAGCACGTCAGCGGATTGAGCAAGTTGACGCGACTGGAACTGCGTGAGTCTTCATTCGACGATGCAGGCGTTGATGCAATCGTCGGCCTTCCCGTGACATACCTGGACATCAGCGAGTGTCGGCTTGTCTCCGCCGAAGGGATGAAAGCGATTGGACAACTGACCGGGCTGACGTACCTCAATCTCTGGGAAACGAAAGCCAATGACGAATCGCTGGCTGCGATGGGTGACCTGACCAGCCTCGTCGAACTCAACTTGAAAGCCGCTAACATCACGGATGAATCTTTAGAAACGCTTCTGAAACTTCAAAACCTCGAACGACTCAACGTTGCGGGTACCCAGTTGGGCGATGACAGTTTCCGAGCCCTTGGAATGTTACCCAAACTGAAGTACCTGAACGTGGCCAACACCAGCATTGGATTCGACGTCATCGACGAATTGGCTGAGCAGAATCCCGATTTAGAAGTCGTCGAATTTGAACAGTAAATCTGTTCGAGATTATCGAAGTGCAATTCGCAAGCGTCGATCTCCTTCGATGTTTGCGGGGCTTGCACCGACTCACTGAGCCGAACGTTGGGTTACACTGTGGCGTTCCCAACGCAGCGGTCTCCATCTCTGCGATCCAAGCCGCGTCGATTTGCGATGGATCGTGTGCTCCATCCGCTCCAATCTCCACTCCAGCCCCGTCGCGTGCCATGACTCGATCTCTTTTGGCTGCCGTTTTGCCAGCCCTTGCCGCCGTAACGCTTGGCCTACTTGCTACCCCAGCGAGCGGCGACGAAACCAAGCCAAATTTCGTGATCATCTTTGCGGATGACCAAGGTTATGGTGACCTCGGATGCTTCGGGTCCACCAAGATCGAGACACCGAATATCGATCAAATGGCAAAGGAAGGGAGGCGGTTCACTAATTTCATGGTCGCGTCCCCCGTCTGCACGCCATCGCGCGCAGCGTTGATGACCGGGTGTTATCCAAAGCGAATTGGAATGCACCAACACGTGTTATTTCCGTCCTCGAAAAAGGGACTTCACCCGGAAGAACATACGATTGCCGACCACCTGAAGGCTCAAGGCTACGCGACGGCGTGCTTTGGCAAATGGCATCTCGGCAACCATCGCGAGACTCTGCCGCGATCGAATGGTTTTGACGAGTATCTCGGGATTCCCTATTCGAACGACATGAATCATCCGGACAACTCGGGCAAACCCAAAGTCCCTTCGGATGAATTGTGGAAAGACCAAGCGAGCGCGATCAAGCTTTGGAATACACCACTCATCAGAAACGAAACGATCGCCGAATTGCCCGTAGATCAACGAACGGTGACGAGGCGTTACACCGATCACGCGGTCAAGTTCATCACGGAACACAAGGATGAACCGTTCTTTGTTTATCTGCCTCACAGCATGCCGCACATCCCGTTGTATGTTCCCGAAGACGTTTATGACCCGAATCCTCAAAACGCATACACCTGCGTCATCGAGCACATTGACGCAGAAGTCGGACGCGTAATGAAGACGATTCGAGACCTTGATTTGTCCGATAACACCTATGTGATCTACACATCCGACAATGGACCTTGGCTTCAATTCAAGAATCACGGTGGATCGGCCGGCCCTTTACGAGCGGGCAAAGGTACGACGTTCGAAGGAGGTCAACGTGTTCCTTGTGTGATGTGGGGTCCCGGTCGCATTCCGGCAGGTACCACCTGTGATCAATTGGTCGGCACGATCGATATGTTGCCAACGATTGCATCCATGACGAACAGTCCCCTCCCGGATGACAAGAAGATCGACGGGATGGATGTCTCCGGCCTGCTACTCGGAACGATTGAAGAGTCACCCCGTGATGAGTTCGTTCACTACACGTCACGCGGTGAGCTGGAGGGAATTCGCCAAGGGGATTGGAAACTGCTGGTTAAGCAGCCTCCCAAACCGCGTCGGCAGCGAGCCAATGCGAATCAAGCGTCTCGCCCACCCGAGATCCTGCTTTTCAACCTGCGTGAGGACCTGGGCGAGCAAACCAACCTCGCCGAAAAGCACCCAGACAGAGTCAAGCAGCTGACCGCACGGATGAAAGAGCTCGACGCAGAGATTGAGAAGAACTATCGGGCCCCATGGACGACCGATTCGCCGGGCACGTTTGAGTGAGACGCTTTACCCAAAAGTAAATCGAAGCGTCTGCGAGCGATCACGCGTATCCACTCGCTGACGCTTCGGATTTCCATGCTGCGTTGCACATCGAGCCGCACACACACGCATCCACAGACTAACAGCAGGGTCTTTACCCAAAGACCTCCTGGTACATCTCGTCGTTGAACCCAACGACGACCGTCTTGCCGACTTTCATCGTGGGGGCTCGCAGATTACCCGTCGGTCCGAGCAGCAACTTGACCAGTGTCTCATCATCGGGACGGTCTTTTTTCAAGTTGACCTCGGTCACTTTCTTGCCTTTGGCGACAACCAGGGTGGACATGCCTACCAGCAGGGCCAAGGCCTCAGCTTCACCCAAACGCTCTTTCTTGGCGTCGATTTGTTCACGGGTTTGAACTTCGCGGGGCGCAAGAAACTCCTGCGCACGATTGCAAGACGTTCAGCCCTTGCGATGGTAGCTCCAATCAACTTTTTTCTTCGCCATGATGGCCTCCAGAATTAGGGAAAATTGACGGCGTTATTGTGATGGAGCATAGCCGAGCATCAAGTGCTGCTCGAAGCCTGGCGTCGCACCTTCTCGGGCGTTTCATCGCCGGAGGTTGTTGATTCAGGGGCGTTCAACCATACTTCTAGGAAACCTAAAGTTGCCTTTTTTCACGTCCCTGTATTCGTGAGATTGAAATGAAGTTGTTTTTGTCGTGGTGCATCCTCTTGGGCATGACCGCTCAAGTGATCGCCGAGGACGCCACCAACAAACTAACCGAGTCGGAACAGCGAAGCGGCTGGAAAATGCTCTTCGACGGTGAAACGACCGATGGTTGGCGGAACTATAAAAAGTCGGAAGTCTCCGACGGTTGGAAGATCATCGATGGTGCACTGACACGCGCCGGCCGCGGTGCGGGAGACATCATCACCGACAAGAAGTACGACAGTTTTGAGTTGTCGCTGGAGTACAAGATCAGCAAAGGTGGTAACAGCGGCGTGATGTTCCACGTCGAGGAAACCAATGGACCGCCGTGGCACACTGGCCCGGAAATCCAAGTTCAAGACAATGTCGACGGACATGATCCCCAACTCGCAGGATGGCTTTACCAGCTCTTCCAACCGTCGATGGATCGGAGCACGCGAAAGCCGATCGATGCGACTCGACCGGCCGGCGAGTGGAACCAGTTGTACATTCGCATCAAGCCGGGCGACTCCGAAGTTTGCATGAATGGGGTTCGCTACTACCGATTCAATGTCGGGAATCCAAACTGGCTCAAGAAGGTCGCACAGAGCAAGTTTTCTAAATTCCCCGGCTTCGGGAAAGCTGGTTCGGGCCATATCTGCTTGCAAGATCACGGCAATGAGGTCGCCTATCGCAATATCAAGATTCGCGAGATCGGATCCGACGGACAAGTGCCACAACCGATCGACGGTTCACTCAATTTGACCGGCAAGTTGGCCTTTCCCAAATTGAAGTGGGAGCAATGGGAACCATTTGATGACGCCGGCAAACAACGAAAGCTTCGACTGATGGAACTGACTTACGCGAATGACGATTCCAATCGTTTGTTTGCTGCTTCCCAGTACGGAGTCATTTGGACGTTTGAGAATCGAAGCGACGTCGAAAAGTCCAACGTGTTCCTGGATCTTCGGAAACAGGTTTATCACTGGGCAAAGCCCGGTGCCAATGAGCAAGGCTTATTGGGTCTCGCCATGCATCCAAATTTCAAAGACAACGGACTGTTCTACGTCTACTACTCGCACATCGACAATCGCCGATCGATCGTCTCGCAGTTCCGCGTATCAAAAAGCGATCCGAACAAAGCCGATCCGAATTCCGAAGTCGTGTTGATGGAAATCAAGCAGCCGTTTCAAAACCATAACGGCGGCGCAATCGAATTCGGACCGGATGGTTTCCTCTACATCGCTTTGGGTGACGGCGGTTTCCGCAACGATCCGTATTCGAACAGCCAGAATCTGTCCACACTGCTCGGTTCGATTTTACGGATTGACGTCGACAATCCATCCAATGGACGCAACTACGGAATTCCATCCGATAACCCATTCGTCGATCGCGCAGGTGCTCGTCCCGAGATCTACGCGTACGGTTTGCGGAACCCATGGAGAATCGCTTTCGATAAGGAAACCGGCAATCTTTGGGTCGGCGACGTCGGCCAAGAACTCTGGGAAGAAATCACTCTGATCGAAAAGGGCGGAAACTACGGCTGGAGCATCCGCGAAGGATTCCATCCATTCGGTAGCACCGTGGCGACGGATTCCGTCAAGACACTTGATCCAGTTTGGGAATACGACCATCAGATCGGTAAGTCGATCACGGGCGGTCGCGTTTATCGAAGCACGCGCGTTCCTGAATTGAACGGCAAGTATCTTTACGCGGACTACGTCTCAGGAAGTGTCTGGGCGCTGACCTACGATGACAAAGCCGGCTGGGTCACGAAGAACGAGCGAGTCGTTCCGGACTACATCGCGGTGTTGTCATTTGGCCAAGATCAGAATGGCGAAGTCTTTTATCTGACCGAGAGCGCTCGCGGTGAGAGCATCTACCGGTTTGACAAGCCATAGACTTCGACGACATCGGATGACGAGGCCGCAGGGGGAAACGCAGTGTGTCCCTCTGCGGCTTTTTTGTTCGATGACTATTGTGTAATGGAATAGAGTGAACTCTTGCTCCGCAAGATAATTTGATCACCGATAACAGCTGGTGATGCCATGAACCCATCACCGAGTTTCGTTTGAGCCAATACCTTGAAGGCTCGCCCCGGCTGCAGCGTCGTAATGTTCCCATCCATGCTGAACAGATAGATGCGTCCACTCGCGTAGATCGGCGATGCGGCGTACTCACCTTTGGCGCGTTTCTGCCAAACGATCTTGCCGGTTTCCGGCTCGCGGCACGTCACGATGCCGTCATCGCTGATCATGTAAAACAACCCGTCAACAAGCAGCTGTGACGATTTTTTAGCGACGCCTTTTTGGTCGGACCACTGGATGTGCGTGTCCGTCACATCGCCGCTGCCCGTAGGCCGAACGGCCACCATCGATCCCATACCGTTTGTGATGTAAACGAGCCCCTGGCCGAAAAGTGGGCGAGCTGACGCGTTCATCCCACCGTGATACACCGTCCAGAGCGTGCGCCCGTCGCTTGGATCATAAGCAATCGTCGCCACCGCGCTCGGATAAACCAACTGTTGTTTGCCATCCACGTCGATCACGTGCCCTGTGCAGTAGGCTTTCATTCGGTCGCCATTGTCCGTGCCGTAATCGATTTCTCGCGTACGATTCCAAACCGTTTTCCCATCGGTCTTATCCAGAGCAACGACGTATTGCACATCGAATCCGTCAAAGGCGATGTAGAGCTTTCCATCGAAGAGGATTGGTGATGAGGCGGGGCCTCGATGATGGTCGCATTCAAGATCGACACGTTTCCACAACACCGCGCCGGAATCCGTATCCAAACAAGCAGTCAAGTAGCTGCCGAAATGGATGTACACACGTCCGTCTTCAATGACGGGTGTTGGCGTCGCATAACTATTGAGTGGGTGACAGAATGCAGGATCGTTGTTTTCTAACAACAACAGATCATGAATGACTTCACCCGTCAGTCGATTGACGCAGATCGCGTACATCTTCGTTCCATCTTTGGTCGCCGTGGTCATCCAAACCTGATCACCCCAGACCACCGGCGAAGACCAACCCTTGCCGTGAATGGGCGTCGACCACCGAACGGAGGATTCATCTAATGCAACGGGAAGTCGTGCTTCTCCCGCGTGACCATTACCTGACGGTCCACGATACTCCGGCCAGGAAGCTTGGGCCTCGACATCCGCTTGAGCCAGGACGCTTGATGGCCAGTTCATCATGGACACCAGCAAACAAAAGACTGACAGCAGGGGCAAACACAATCGCATATTCAATCACTCGAAGAAGGGAATCAGCACACTCGCATAATATTCCCTCACCTTCCACGAGAATACTGCACGTCGCCTGAAAACTTGCGTCACTTGAAATCTGGAACCCTTCAACAGCGACTCGATCGAATTCTGGTTGGCATCAGGATTCACGGGTCGATTGCCGGTATCCTGATGGGAACTTGCTCTCACCCACCGGGGACAGGCCCATGATTGATTCAAAGAACTACTGCACTTACCAAGGACTTCCCGAACTCGCCGGACTTTGTCCGATGGAACGAGCCGTCGAATCAGATTGGAGCTTGGACAAGAGCGTTAATTTGCTGAAACGACTGCACTATGTCTTGCGCCGATTACACGAGAGTTTCACGTCTCGAATCACGGCGGAGCCGGTTTATGAGCTGAAGACGGCGTTTAGTTATCACGCCTATTTGTGTGCTGAGCAGGTCAGTCTCATTCGACGGCGTGTCAGCGAGATGCGTGAGCCACCCCTTGGATTGGGAAAAATCCCTCACCCTGCACTGGAGCAGCTGATGGACGAAATCCAATCGGCACCAGACGCAAATTCATTCCTCTTCGCCGCGTATGATGTTTTGCTTGACGCGATCTTAAGTGCTTGCCAGACACTCCGCGACTCCGCGCATCCTTTGGCTGATGCTCCGACCGTGCGTGTCGCAAAACTGATTGCTTTCGAACTGGAAGAACTAAAGACGTTTGGCAGTCGCGCGATTCAGGCAATGGAAAATCACGCAGGCACACCCTGGATGGGCGATTGGAAACAAGAATTGCAATCATGCATTTGCGCGGCCGATGGCTTAGCTGGAACACAAGACGAACCGGGTGAACGACCGGCCCGTCGTTTCAGCGCAACGGAAATTCCGTTCGACAACGAGCCACGGCGTGACGATCGTTTCCACGATCCATTTAATGCCGGAGTGAACCCAGAAGCGTTTTTGTACGACGAGTCATTCGATGCACAAGACAAGACGCTGATGATGTACTACAAGCGAATCCGCGAGTTGGACGTGCCCGAGATGATGGCAACGATCCTGGTCGAGCTTCGTGATGAAGAACCATGGGAATTCCATATGGAAATGTCCCGACAACTCTGGGACGAAGCAAGGCACGCCATGATGGGAGAAGTCGGTTTCGTCTCGTTGGGTATCGACTGGACAAAGATCCCGATCAATTTCACGTGGTCGCGCAACCTGAACACGCAACTTGATGCCCGCCAAAGACACGGCGTACTGTTCTTCATCGAACAGGGTTTGATGCCGAAAACGGGCAAACGATACGAATGGGAAGTTGCAACGGAAAGCGGAGATCCACTCTCGAAGCTCTTTCAAGACTTTGACTGGGCTGATGAAGTGCTGCACGCTCAGATCGGACGACGTTGGTACGTGCCGCGATACGATTCGCTGCACCAGTCAATGGAATTCGGAAGCGAAAGCTGGTCGAAAGTACTGAGCCATTGGAGAGACTATCGCGACCAAGGATTAACGCAGCATCACAATTGGTGGCCTGAGATTTATCGGCAAGCATGTGATCTTTGGGGAAAAGAACCGGATCCTCGGGCGTTGGCGTTCGACGAAACCTACGAAGACACGCGTGCCGACTTGGAACGGATCGACCCCGTTGAATGAACCAACCACCATTCAATCCATCGCAATTCAATCAACCAGCAGCCGACGTTCTTGCCACGTTCGATTCCAGAGATTCCCCACACCGCAATGACCGATACCGACACACTCCGTAACGCCTTTGCTGAGGAGGCGATCAGCTGCTTGGATTATGGCATGGCGAAGCTGAACCATTGCCTGGAACAGCTCAATGAAGAACAACTCTGGTGGCGACCACGCCCGGAGATGAATTCGATCGGTAACCTCCTGCTTCATGTTGCTGGAAACCTTCGCCAGTGGATCGTGTCTGGTGTGGGCGACGTTGCGGATACTCGCAGCCGGCAAACAGAATTTGATGAGCGCGGTCCGCTGCCGGCGTCGGAAGTCACCAGCAAGCTCGAGTCCGTCATCAAACAGGCTGAAGCCGTCATTCGGCAAGTCAGTGCAGACGACCTTCTTTGCGCGAAACGGATTCAAGGCCATGACACCAATAAAATGCATGCCATTTGGCACTCCATCACGCACTTCCAAGGCCACGTTCAAGAGATCATTGGAATGACCAGGCAACAACTCGGAGAAGACTACCGATTCGAATGGTCACCCTCGACACCCGAAGAAGGATGAGCGATGCAGCGATTTCGTCCAGTCCCGTTTTACGATGTGCGCGATCGCGAGCTCCGCAGAAAGAATCGATCAGTGCGTTTGCCTCGCGGGAACGGATTTGTTCCGAACGTGATTCGATGGCAGCAAGATGCTTGACGACGAAACACTCCACGCATCGGCCGTCGTAGCCAATTGCGCGATGAATCGCGAACGACGCTGTGTGGGTTCCAACGGATCCAGCTACGAACTCAATTGTGATTTAATCGCCTTCTTGGAGTCACGACGCTCCAGGAAGAGAGTCCGTTGGTTAGACGTCTGCTGTGGGTCCGGTCTGGCGATCGCGGAAGCGGCAGCCATGCTCGAAGGCGACTTGAGTCACTTCTGCTTTGAGGGAATCGACCTAGCGGGTCATTTTTCCGTGAGTCGTTCAAGTTCAAGCGGTCGCACGCCGGCAAAGATCGTTCTCCACAAGACGTCATTCGAATCGTGGACGGCGACGCAGAACTATGACCTCGTTACGTGTGTCCATGGACTGCATTACATCGGTGACAAGCTTGGCACGATTGCAAGAATGGTGAACTGCTTAGCAGATGACGGAGTCTTCATTGCGAATGTTGACCTGAATAACTTTCGTTTCGAAGATGGACGCTCGGCTGGACGAAGCGTCGCAAAGTGTTTCAACGACGCTGGTATCTCCTACGATAAGCGTCATCGGTTGATTCGATGTGAAGGACGCAAAGAGATCGATACGTTTGGCATGACCTATGTCGGAGCGAACGATCAGGCGGGGCCAAACTACACCGGGCAACCTGCCGTCCATTCCGTGTATCAGAAAGACCGGCGGAGTGATTCCAGATCCTAACCAGTGGCGACCCAGCGCGTCAGCTAGACAAAAGCGCGTCAGCTAGACAAAAGCGCGTCAGCGAGACAAAAGCGCGTCAGCGAGACAAAAGCGCGTCAGCGAGACAAAGGTACGTCCTCTCACCCAAACATAGGATTGCCTATTGAAAGCTGGATGAGGCCGAAGCGGCACAGCCAGGGGAGAGTTTTTGAGAATTCAAAGAGAGTGCGGCCGAGAGGATTTGAACCTCCACCCTCGCAATTGAGGACCAGATCCTTAGTCTGGCGCGTCTGCCAATTCCGCCACGGCCGCGTGTCGATTTGACTTATCGGTCTCAGAAGTGTCGCACATTCATCGCATGCGTCAACCTCCCTCGCGCTGATCCGTCGTCCCGCTCGCTGCCGGATTCCGTGCAATCGTCATGACCCGCCATGATTCCCCACGCGCTCATTCTGACGCCGCTTAACGCCGATGCTGCGTTTTAGGAATCTGCTCCAAATCCAACTTCGCACACGGACGTGCCAAAATGTTATTGACCATTCAACGACTGGCTATCTGTTTGTTCGCCGCTGCCACCGCTTCCCACGCGATCGCCGACGGCCCTTTCCATCTACTCTCCCGCTCCTTCATGTCCGACGCGTGCGATACGTGCTGTGACGAAGCGGGATGCGACCTTTCAAGCTGCTGCGACACGGAATGTGATGCGTGCTGCGGCGCGAAGGACGATTGCGACTCGGTTTGTTGTGACACGGGCTGCGACGCTGGATGTAGCTCGAGTTGCTGTGATTCCATTTGTTCTTCGAAGTGCTGCTGCCCAAAACGTTATTGCTCGTTTTTCTCCGGCTGGAACGACCTCGATTCGTACAGTGGTGAGTCACCGCTGCCAGCCGTACTAGACGGCACATTCAACGACGGCTGGTTGTTTGGAATCGCTGCTGGGCGTGAGATTCACAAGCACTATCGAGCGGAATTGGAATTCGCGTTTCGAAGCAACACGGCGGATCAGTGGACGGTTGCCGCAGTACCTGGGGATTGGAGCGGTCATCTGTTCACTTACTCGGGCATGGCCAATCTCTTCCGCGACTTGAACGAGTGTGAAGTCCTTGGCATCACCCCTTACTTAGGTGCCGGTCTTGGTTTCGCCATCATGGATGGAGAATTTCAGACAGCTGCGATCCCCGTCAATGTCGACGAAACGTCGTTTGCCTGGCAAGCCATGGCTGGTGGAAGCTGCAATCTGACCGATGGCATCGACCTGTTCACGGAGTACCGCTACTTCGCTGCAGAATTCAATGTCTTTGATGTCAGCGGAGCACCTCAAGTGGACCTTGGGCGTCACGATGGACAACATCAAAGTATTTTCTTTGGGGTGCGATTCGCCCGATAAATCTTCGGTGTGGAAGATTTCCTGACAGTCCACGACATACAACGGCGACGCGATGCCCGTGACTTGAGGCCGTTTATTCCCTTACGACCAGCGCATCTGTCGCAGGTGAGATCTAACTGAAACGGTCTCTTTGCAGAATCAACGAACGACATCGTTTCTATTCCCCCACGACCTACGTTTTGTAGACCCAATCAAAAGGTGGATTGGGTCGTAACGATGGTTCCGATCGATCGCTTCGCGCCGGGCAAGCTTCGGTGGAACCAACGCGAGGTGTAGGTCATGATCAAAACCAAAACCAAAGTATCGATACGCGTTTTGTTGATCGAAGACAGTGATATCGACGCTGCTTTTGTGACGCGGTTGCTGAAATCGAATCCGGAATTGAATTTCGAGATTGATCGCGCGTATCGACTTGATGATGCATTAGAGAAGTTAGAGACAAGCGACTACGACATCACCATGCTCGATCTTTGCCTGCCCGACGCGGACGAGCTCGAGTCATTTCAACAGATACGAGCCCTCGACGCCCGCATTCCGATTGTTGTATTCACCGGCGTCGAAGATGAAGAACTCGCTCTCCGTGCAATCGAGAGCGGTGCCCAAGACTTCATGGCAAAGGGGCATGTAACGGGACAAATGCTGTTTCGTGCTTTGCGGTTCGCCATAGCAAGACAACGCAGCGTGATGGGTTTCCAAGCCGCCGCCGACAGCGATCCCTTAACAGGCATGCCCAACCGCCGGCACTTGCAAGCGAAATTTGCGGAGTTGCTGGAACAGTGCTCCAGCGAAGGCCAACCGATGTCGATGGCGTTGTTTGACGTTGATCACTTTAAGCGCGTCAATGACGAGCACGGCCATTTCATCGGCGACGCTGTGCTTCAAGAAATCGCGGGCGTTCTCACAGGAGCCATTCGCGACGACATGTTGGCGGCGCGGTTCGGTGGAGAAGAGTTTGCGTTGCTGATGCCCGGTCACGGTTTGGAAGAAGCGTGCAAAACCATCGAACAAGTCCTCCGGCGTCTCTCGTCCACACCGATGAAGTTTGATGACTTGAAGATTCCGGTCACCGCCAGTGCCGGTGTCGTCGAAGTTCGCGAAACCGATAATTGGGACCAATGCTACGTTGCTTGCGACGTAGCGCTCTACGAAGCAAAGACGTCAGGACGAAATCGCCTGGTCAGTCGTCGCTACGCGGAAACGGCAACGGCCCAAATTTGAAATCGCGGGCGTGAAACGGTGCCGTGAAACCAAAACGCACCGTTCACAAAATGGCGAATTTGCGACAGCATCACGTCAGGGTGGTACGCGCTCGGCAACGTTCGACCGCTTTTCAAGCGTTCCCGAGAAGCTTCACTTGGGTCAATTCGCCTAACATGGGACTTTCCTGTCACCGGAAACTTTCCCACCACCGGGGACCTCGCGGTAAAGATCCGACATTGACCCTGGATCGTGGTTTGTCGAGAATTCGTGTTGGCTTGCTTAGATTGCCGTCGTTGCGCCTCTTGCCGTTTTCGTCACGGATCCCGTTGAATTCCCTGTACTTGTCGAATCACCCCCATGTCCACTGCCGCTGATTCCAACCTGGAGCAATCCTGCCACGACATGGCGCGCCAGGCGAAAGCTGCCTCCTATCAGCTCGCGGCGCTAGATACCGAAATCAAGAACCGATGGCTTCTTGAATCTGCCGATCGATTGGTTGATTCGACCGAGTCAATCTTGCGTTCCAATCAGCAGGACTTGCAGGCGGCCCCCGGCTACGGCTTAACGGACGCGATGGTCGATCGTTTGAAATTGGATGACAAACGCATCGAATCGATTGCAACCGGCCTTCGAGAAGTGGCGATGCTGGGAGATCCAGTGGGTGAGATCATTGAAGGATTCACTCGCCCAGGTGGTCTGCAAATTGAAAAGAAACGCGTACCGCTGGGAGTCGTTTTTTTCATCTATGAAAGCCGCCCGAATGTGACCGCAGATGCTGCGGCGATATGCGTCAAAAGTGGTAATGCGGTGATTCTACGAGGTGGAAAAGAAGCGATTCACAGCAGCCAGGCGATCGTCGACGTCCTCAACGCCACCGCCAAAGACTGCGGTGTTCCTGAACATGCCGTGCAACTTGTTCCCACCACCGATCGTGCGGCCGTCGGTCATTTCCTGAAAATGGATCAACTGATCGATGTGACAATTCCTCGCGGTGGCGAGAGTCTGATCCGTCGGGTTTCCGCCGAGGCCTCCATGCCCGTCATCAAGCACTACGATGGCAACTGTCACGTATTCGTTGATGAATCCGCTGACGTAACGATGGCGGCCCAAATCGTTGAGAACGCCAAGTGTCAACGAATGGGTGTTTGTAACGCCTGCGAGTCGTTGCTCGTTCACGTTGGGATCGCCGAGAAGGCTTTACCGGTCATTGCGGAACGTCTGCGATCCCATGGAATCGAAATGCGTGCCGATGATCGCGCCGCGAAGATCATATCCGATGCGTTGCCGGCAACCGAACAGGATTGGTCCGCTGAGTACTTGGGGCCAACCATTAGCATCGCGATCGTTGACTCGCTGCCTTTGGCGGCTGAACACATCAACCGTTTTGGTTCCCACCACACGGATTCAATTGTCACCAGTCAAATAAGAAACGCAGAACAATTCACGACTCTCGTCGATAGTTCGGCCGTCATGGTCAACGCAAGCACGCGGTTCAACGACGGGGGAGTCTTTGGCCTGGGAGCCGAAATTGGTATCTCAACCGATAAATTTCACGCTCGGGGACCCTGTGGCGTAACCGAGTTGACAACGTACAAATACATTGTTCGCGGTGACGGGCACGTTCGAAACTAACATCGCAAACGGAACATTGAACGAGTGCAGACCGCACTCGCAACGATCGATGGCGTCAAGGATTGGCACGGAAAAGGACGAAGGAAATGTCCGAAGAATCACTCAGTCAAAATCAAGTCGAGAGCTTGCTGAAGGCGATGGAAGCCGTCGAGGGAGGTCCTCCCGCGCCGAGTGCCGCCCCTAAGTTCTCGGCAGAAAAAAGCCCGACTGCCTCGGCAAGCAGCATCTCTGCTCCGGGAATCGCCCAGACAGAATCGCGAATCACTGCGTACGATTTCAAACGGCCCGAACGCGTCGGCAAAGACCAGATGCGAGCAATGCACTCGCTGCATGAAACACTCGCTCGGAACTTTGGTGCATCGATCTCGGGCATGTTGCGCACGATGATCGAAGTCAAACTGCTAAGCGTCGATCAGCTGACGTACAGTGAGTTCGTTTTCAGTCTGGACAATCCAAGTTGCTTCAACGTGCTTGGGATATCACCGCTGGACGGCAATTGGATTCTGGATATTGCGCCGACGCTGTCTTACGCGATCATCGACCGAATGCTCGGTGGCGATCCAGATCCGAACGAAACCATTCGACGTCCGCTTACCGAAATCGAAAATCGATTAATTGGGCGTGTTGTTGAACAGTTTCTGGCGCAGCTCAAAGTTTCTTGGGAAAACATCGCCGCGCTCGAATTGGCGATCGAAAGCGTCGAAAGCAATCCGCAACTTGTTCAAATTGTGCCACCCAACGAAGTCGTTATCTTGATCGGCTTTGAAGTCTTACTCGGTAAGAACCGCGGCATGCTGAACCTCTGCATCCCGTTCAACACGATTGAAAGTTTTAATGCAAAACTGTCGCGCAACGGTTGGGTTGGATACAGCAAAGCTCGACCGAACGATGAGACTCGCCGTCGAATCACGACGAGTGTTGATGCCGCGCCGGTAGACGTAGTGGTAACGTTAGCGCGTTCAAAAATTCGCACCGCGGATCTGTTGGACCTGTCAGTCGGTGACATCATCACGACTGAAAAAGAGACGAATGAACCGTTGGAATTGTCGGTTCAGGAAGTCCCAAAATTCAACGCGCGGGCAGGCGCGTTCAAGGGGAAGAAAGCCGTTCGCATTGAGTCGATGATTGAAAAACCA
This sequence comes from Planctomycetota bacterium, assembly GCA_039179795.1. Classification (GTDB taxonomy): domain Bacteria; phylum Planctomycetota; class Planctomycetia; order Pirellulales; family Pirellulaceae; genus Rubripirellula. The sequence goes on from JBCDEM010000042.1 coordinate 17,196, forward strand.
GAACGACAAAAGTGACTCCTTGACGTGCCGTGCTTCTTGCGATGCCGGCTCAGATTCGGGGGGTCAGAACGCGGTGAAGAGCTCAGACGGCCAAAAAACCCCGAAAATCGTTGGTTTTTTTGCCCAAAGCCGGGTTGCAGGAAGTAGCTGGCAAACATAACACTTTGCCCTATGCAGTCACGGGCATGCCGATTGACGCTATTGAACGACCCAATCCACACACGAAACGAAGGTTCTCCCGATGGCCAAAGCTGCGCCGAAAGCACCTACCAAGACTCAGATCCTAGCCAACATCGCGGAAGAAACGGAGCTGTCCAAGAAGGATGTAGCTGCGGTATTCGACGCACTCGCTGGTGAGATCGAAAAGTCACTCGCGAAGGGTGGCCCCGGACAATTCGCCATTCCAGGTCTCTGCAAGATCGTCCTGAAAGACGTGCCAGCGAAACCAAAGCGTAAGGGTCGTAACCCAGCGAATGGTGAAGAGATCTGGCTGAAGCCAAAGCCAGCCAGCAAGAAGCTGACCATTCGACCTCTGAAAGGCCTTAAAGAAATGATCTGATCGCGAAGTCATCGCGATCATTGCTGAACCACAGCACACTGTCTGAGAGCCTAGGACGCGTTCCTAGGCTTTTATTCGTTTAGGGCAAAGCCCCCAGCGCCTGCCGACGCTGGGGAGGCCATGTAATCGATTGAACGCACGTGTCGCGAAGCCAACGAGACCTATGCACAGCGGTCTCGTTCACGCATGAAACAACTCGTCCTAAAACAACTCACCACCGAGTGCTTCGTCGATCGCCAACTCGTCCATCTGATCGTCATTCAGATCATCGCCTGCCGACTGGGAAATCACAAGCTGATCTGAGACGTCCTGCATTGCGGAATCAACGGCTTGCTGTCCCGTGGCCTCAACTGGCTCAGACTCGGCCACCCAGAGATCGCTTTCTTCGGTGACCAACACAGCAGCCTCCGTTTGCGATGGATCATTGGAACTAGGCGGAGCCAACACATCGGCTTGCGTGAGTGCCCCAGCGGCGACCGACTCACCTTCGGCTAGTGCCGTACCCACGTTCAGGCTTATCGGCTCACCCTCTGCACTGCTGCTAGCTGGTGCATCGGTAAAGACGAGATCCTCCAGATCAATTCGCAGCAGCTGCTGCTGATCGATGACACCGCGAACTTCAACACTGCCATTGGTATCCAGTGGCACGGTCGCCACCTGATCCCGCTGGAAAGTGACATCATTTTCGACAACGTCAATCGTGCGACGGATCGTGACTGATTGCGCATTGGCGTCAAATTCGACATTCGGCGTCTCGTCGTCATTGACATCCTGCAGCGGAATGGTCAGACGCTGCTCGACACCCGGTTCGACGACGACGAAGACCGAGTTACGTGACGAGGACCCGAGCCAATCGCGAATCGAAAGGAACTCTGGCTTGATCAGTCCCAGATCTGCGTCGACCGTGCCATCACCGTCTTCCGGGTTGCTGGTAAATGGGATCTGACGCGTTTCATCACCACCTTGCAAGAACGGAATCGCCGGGATTTCAATCATGTAATCACCGGGCAGCAGATTCTCGAACAGCGCGACGTCATTGTCGTACTGTATCGGCTGATCAACAGGTTCACCGAGTCGATTCGTTCCAACGATCCGCGTGCCGGTAACGCGATGACGAATCGCAGCATCTGGCAGATTCAAAACAACGTTTCGAGTGGTGAAATCAGTGACGTTGATCGTGATCGTTCCGGTGCTCTGCGTCACACCGTCGGAGATCTCATAGGTCAGCGTGTCGGTGCCGGTAAAGTCATCCGATGGCAAAGTGTATTGCAGGGAGTCTCCACCATTAACTTGCTGAACGGTTCCGCCTGATGTTGTCGCTGCATCAAAGTCCGAAATACTCAACGTCTCATTTGCGTCAACATTGCTTGGCAAGTCACTGATCGTGAAGATGATCGTTGGTCCGTTCGCGCGATTCACGTTCACCGTCAAATCATCGATCGGTGGTGGGTCATCAACAGCAGCAACCGTTACCGTCACCGTCGCAACGCTTAACCCACCGCCCTCATCTCGAATCGTGTACGTAAATGTCTCGTCGCCATTGAAGTCGGCGGCGGGTGTGTACAGCAGTTGACTGGAATCGTCACTGATACGAACGGTTCCGCCTTGATCCGGCGTTCCAACGGACTGAATGACAAAGGTTTCATTGTTGATATCAGCTTGATCATTCGACAGGACGTCTAACGCTGTCTCAGGATCATCCTCAGTCAGATTATTGAACGTGTCATCGTTCGCTGATGGTGGGTCATCCGTAGGAGCAACCGTCACGGTGACCGTCGCCGTGCTGGACAGTCCGCCATCATCAATGGTGTACGTAAACGTCTCGGCTCCCGTAAACCCACTCGCTGGCGTGTACTGAACGTTCGCGCCACCATTCGTGATCGTGACAGTACCTCCATTGGAAGGTTGATTTACGGAGGTGATCGACAGTGTTTCGCCCGTGTCCGGAGTGATCAGGTCATTGTTGAGCAGATCCAGTGTGTTGTTGGTCGAGTCGGCAACCACATCGAATGCGTCATTGGTTGCCGTCGGTGGATCGTTCACTGCCGAAACGTTGATTGTGACCGTGCCAGTCGATTGGACGCCATTCGTATCACCAGCTAGGTACGTGAAAGTCGTCGTACCATTGAAATCAGCATCAGGCGTAAACTGGACCGTGTTACCGCTTCGTGTGACCGTACCACCTTCAGCAGGCTGCGAGACGGAAACAACGGAAAGCGCGGCCGAGCCGGAAATGACTTGATCGTTTGCTAGGACATTGATGCTTGTCTGCCCCGAGTCTTCCGCAACAGTCAGCAGGTCATCATTGATGATGAACGATTGGCCAATGGTCAATGTTGTCCCACCGAAAGCGATCGAATCGGCGGGGATTCGTTCGTCCTCACCGAAGATCAAGAACTCGCTGTCGTTCTCGTCTGCTGGTTCACTCCGAACCGTAACGGTGCCGGTCGCCAATGCTTCCATGCGAATCGTCGCGATCACATCTTCATCGTTGCCTGTTGCGACGATCGTACTGCGAACGGCACCCACTTCATCGATCAATCCGTTTTGGAATGTTCCTTTTCGAACCAGTGGGAAATCATCGTTGAAGTCAATCACCGATCCCGGCACGACCTGCAATAGCTGGCTATCGAACAAGATGTCCGCGTACGCTGCGAAGACACCGAGTGATGAATTGCGTGCATCCACGGCAACGATATCAAGCAGGAATTCGTCACCAACGGCCACAGAGTCAATTGGATTGCCTTGAAGGTCTCGAAGGTCCAGTCGGATCTCAGCGAGTGGGGCGCCCAAGACGTTGACCGTAATCGACTCGCTACGCGTGTTACCTGCGGCGTCGGTCAGATCTAAAGTGAACGTATTCGCACCCAGCTGACTATTGTCGGGCGTCCATTGGATAATCCCCGTATCGCTGGAGATCACCGCACCGGTGGGAGCCGCAGACAAACCGTAAATCAATCCGCTTCCTTCCTCACTGCTGATTAGATCCGTGAAGAATTCACGGCCAACATTCGCTTGGGTCAGCGCGGTGTCAGCGACGGAATCGGGCGCGACGGTGTCGTACTGTAACGTCAAGGCAGGCGACAGCGGGCTGGTCACACTGCCCACGGTCTGGCGTGCGGCCAAGTCGTAGGTTCCATCACCCAAGGCTGCAATGTTGTTGGTGGTGATCGTTACGGTCGCACCACTCGCCAAACCGGTTCCGACGACCGATCCGTTTGCGGTGTTAATGATCTCAACCGTCGCACCATCGACGACGCCACCGACCAAGAAGGACAACGTTCCTTCGTTGGTGATGTCGTCGCTATCACTGGTACCGCTATCGCTGCCAGCCAAAAGATCGACAAAGGTCGGAGCAAGTGCTTGTTCCCCTTCGAACGTGAACGAAACACGCTGCGTGTCTTGATCCGTCGGTCCGTTGCCGGTGATCCCTGGCCCAGGCCGAACTCCAACGCTTACGTCAATCGTGCCGCTAAAACCATTGGCTGGCGTAACAGTGACCAATCCCGTTGTGGAGTCGACTGCGACGGTGCCTGCCCCCGCACCTGAGAGCGATTGAGCAAAGTAAGTAACGGCGTCGCCCTCCACATCAACGCTGCTCAATTGCAACTGTGCTGGAGTGTTGACTGGAGTCGTCGCCGGATCCGTGATCGGGTTCAAAAACGGTTGACTATTGGCATTGTCCAAACCAACAGTGACGGCAACGGTTTCGGAATGGGTGTTCCCATCCTGGTCGGTCACCGTAAACGTGACGTTTGTCGTTCCAACACCGGTTCCGGTCGCTTTCAACATGACGACCGAGTTTTCCGTGTCGGTAAAGACTTCAACGGAATCCATCACGATATCGATTTCGGGTCTTTGCGAAGATCCCTCAAATCTTGATTCCGGCGTGCTCGCGGTGCTGATCGCTTCTCGAACGTCGAACCCTTCGACGAGCTGACCGAAGACCGAGTGGTTGAAGTCTAAAAATCGCGTTGGCACTTCCGTTACAAAGAACTGCGAATTGTTCGTGTCGTCTCCTGCTTTGGCGAACGACAAGACACCTTCGCGATTGTGCTGTAGATCAGGATGGAAATCATCATCGAACGTCCCCAGGTTTGATCCACTCGTTCCTGTGCCGGTCGGATCACCACCTTGAATGACGAAGCCATCCGCAATGCGATGAAAAATGACGCCATCGTAAAAATCAGATTCTGCGAGAGTGACGATGCGTCCCGTTGCAGTTGGAGCACGTTGCTCAAACAACTCATAGACCATGTCGCCATAGCCCTGCATATTGACGCGAATCGAGCGATTGCCTTGCAATACGGTCGCTTCCAACAGGGTTGGGTCTTCTACCGAAACGGTCACGGTGAGTGGGCCACCATCGGGATCGTATGCATCAATCGGGATGTGCAATGGAGAACCGATCAGAACGGTTTGATCACCAACCTGTTCGAAGGTGGGGTCTTCGCTTTGAGGAATCGGAACGCCGCTACGCGTGCTCAACTCTTGCAGAGACTGCACACCGACCGCGCGCGAACCGTCGGGGAATACCCAGGTCGGGAACGACGTGATGTTATTCGCGACGCCAACGCTATTCAGGATGCTGACCGAAGGATCGGTCAGTCGCGCGACCCGTGCATCCGGGTCGGTGACTTCGATCATGTTCAGATCGTTGCCGCCGTCTTCGAAGAGCTCTTTCTGCTGCGTGCAGGCAGGGCACCATTCAGCACCAAAGTAAACGACACCCGCGGCGAGCAGGTCTTGAGCGAATTGCACCAAGTCAGGAGCCGGTTCTCCTTCGGCCTGGCTGGACACTTCCGATGATGTGGTCGATTCGACGGCAGGTTGCTGCGAATCGGAATTGCCATCGGTGGCGAACAAATCGACATCACCAGCGAGCAACTGTCGCTTCTCCAACGACTCCAAAAGTAGGCGTCCCCGCCGTGGCTCGGCCTCTTCGCTAGGCCCGGCAATCCAACGCTCCAACAGCTTCCGAAAACCCCTTCCGCGGCGGGGTTTTCCGGATTCAGTGTGGGGATTCTGTGCTCGCTTCATGGTGGCAAAACGTGAGTGTTTGGAGTTTTGTGTCACTCGAACCGGCACCCGCCGGTTATCGGAATTTCGTCGGCATCCCCCGAGGATGTAGGCGAATAAATTCCGCATAACCCGCAACGTTTAACATGGGTCGCTGTTGCAGATGACGACGGAATGCATGGGAGGAGTTATGGAAAAGAGCGCATTCACCTGTTCACTCAGACGCGCCGGGACTCCCCGTAGTTCCCAATTATACGCGGCCATGCCGCTTGGCCAGTGAATGACCTCTGGGCCAACATTCCCTTCCAAGCATGAGCTGAGTAGTCGCAGCGGTTCTAGGGCTCGTAATGGATGACGCTACGATTCCCGACCGCTTACACCTTTCAGATCGCTACAAAGCCTGGCGACCGGTTGCCGTCCAGTTCACGCTTGGACGTCTCAACGGCCAAGTTGGGGTAAGAGAGGAAGTGGTTCGCAGACGAGGCAAGCTAATGTTGCCAAACGTGTCGCGATCCTCGAGTCTTTTGCCCGCAGTGATTTCGCTACGATCGCGGAGCGACCCGCGGCGATCACCCCTCTTCGTACTGATTCGGGCCCAGCGCCACGGACTCAGTCAATCCGTTGTCGGTTTGGAATTCAACCGCCAAGCTCGACTCAACGCCAATTCGCTCGTCATCAGACAACTCTTCACGGATCGTCCGTCGCTTCAGCTCGACATCCAGGTATTCAACGACAAGCAACGTGGCCAAACCTGAGACGAGCAGTGCGACACCCAGGACGCGCACACCCGGGGCGGGCAAAAAGATGATTCGCTGCCCTACCATCAACGAGACAATTTGAAAGCCGCGTAAACCGACACGCGTACTCTGCAACGCATCCGTCGAAATATCTTCGGTCGCCTCAGAAATCTCCTGACGACTGCATCCAGTCGCAAGGACGGGCGTCGCAATCATCGCCATCAGAGCTTGTCGTCGTTGCAATCGGTTCATCGTGTCCGTCTCCTGCATGTCCTAAAAAAGCAGAATACTTAGAAGCTTAGAATTCAATCACTATTCATCTATGGACCGGGGCTTACGGTCTTTTCCAGATGAACAAAGTCTACGATTCCTGTTCTGCCAGTCTCAGGGTTTCGGTCAATTCCTGAATCTGCTCGATCGAAAGTTGCTCGGCTCGAGCCGTCTCATCGTATCCAAGATTCGCTAGAAGCTGATCAATCTTGGCTTTATCCAATCGACCTTTCATCGCACTAATCACGACACTGCGGAGAAATTTGCGTCGGTGGAAGAATAAAGCCCGCACGGTTTGGTGAAAATATTTCAGATCGGCAATTTGGGCGCGCCGTTCCGGCACGAGATCCATTCGCAAGATTGCCGAGTGCACTTTGGGGCGTGGCCAGAACACCGTCGGAGGTAAGTAGCGAACGATTTCGCACTCGCATTGCGACTGCACCCAGACACTCAACGCTCCGTAATCCTTCGAACCGGGGCTAGCGACGATTCGGTCGGCTAACTCTTTTTGGATCGTGACAACCATGCGATCTGGCGGAGGAGTCTGATGAAGTAAGTTCCCGATGATCGGTGTCGCGATGTTGTAGGGCAAGTTCGCAACGAGCATGAACCGTGACTTATCACCCAGACGTGATTTGGCGTCGTGGATCTGATCCATTAAATCATCGCGAAGTGAATTCTTATTTCGCAACGCATCACCATGGATCAGCTTGACGTTAAGCCGACCATCCAACTCATCACTGGCCAGTTGGAACAAGTTATTGTCGATCTCTACGCTTAACACCGCACCCGCAGCATCCGAGAGTCTCGTGGTCAGCGAGCCAACGCCGGTTCCAACCTCCAAGACGACATCATCGTTCTCCAGTTCGGCCGAACGAGCGATCAAGTCAACGAGATTCAAGTCGATTAAAAAGTTCTGTCCGAACCGAGACACCGGTCGCAAACCGGCGGCGGTCAGTTTCTGGGACAGATAAGTGGCCGTTTGACGTGATGGATTCAAGGTGATTTTGCTTTCGCGAATGCGATCAAATGCTAGGAGAGTGGTTCAGGAAAAACGTCCATCGAGAACGCTGTAACAATTCCATGGGTGAGCGATTACGCAATGACATTGAATTAGCGGGAACCGTCTCATCCAACAAAGACTCATTTGCCATGAAGGCTCCACTAACTCTGTGCAGAAACAGCACGCTCGACGTACTTCGCCAGCACATCTGTTTCCAGATTGACTTCATCTCCCACACGACGACGACCCAACGTGGTCACTTCCAAGGTGTGTGGGATCAACGCGACGGTGAACGAATCCGCATCGGCATCGACAACCGTCAAGCTGATACCGTCGATGGCGATGCTGCCTTTCGCGGCGACCTGAGAAGCGAGTCGCGTTGGCATGCGGAAACGCAAGTGAGCCCATGGAGGATCCTCGCGTCGTTCGGCGAGCGTCCCCACTTCGTCGACATGACCGGTCACATAATGACCTCCGAGACGATCACCCACCGCGAGGGAACGCTCGAGGTTGACCGCTGAGCCGACATTCAACTTGCCCAAATTGGTCCGCGAAAGCGTCTCTTCGCCTGCTTCAAAATCGAGCACGCTGGATTCCAAAGCGACGACCGTTAGACAGCATCCGTTGATGCAAATGCTGTCGCCAAGTTTGGCGTCTTCGGCTACCAGCCCACAATCGACTCTTAAGCGTTTTCCGGGCGGGTCATCGATTAATTCGATCACCTTGCCCATCGTCTCAACCAATCCGGTAAACATCTTCGCTCATTCTTCAACGACAGGTCTATTGATTCGCCACCGGCTCGCGCCAACGACCGTTATGGGTCGGATGCATCACCAGGGCGAGCCCTTCACAAAATCCCAATCCGCGTCTTGCTGATGGCAACACGATCACTCAGGCCGGATTTCGCTTTTCTCTCGGGTTTTCACTTCACTCAGCATTGGACAAAATGCCGGCTTACCTGACAACGTAACCAGCCGTCAATTTCCTTTCCTGAGGTTCTCATGACCCTGATCGAAGCGATCCACGCACGTCAAATTCTCGATAGCCGGGGCAACCCAACCGTTGAAGCGGAAGTTTTGCTGAGCGACGGGAGCCACGGTCGTGCAGCTGTCCCCAGCGGAGCCAGCACGGGAGCCCACGAAGCTTGGGAGTTACGCGACGGAGACAAATCGGTCTACATGGGTAAAGGTGTCCAAACAGCGATCAGCAATGTCAACGACAAAATCGCGGACGCGTTGCAGGGGATGGACGGAACCGATCAAGCCGGCATCGACGCCGCAATGATTGAACTCGATGGCACACCCAACAAAAAGAATCTCGGAGCAAACGCCATCCTCAGCGTATCGCTCGCCACCGCGCACGCTGCTGCCCAGGCAACCGGTCAGCCGCTGTATCGATACCTGGGCGGAGCTGGCGCAAGACTACTTCCAGCCCCGATGATGAATATCATCAACGGTGGTGAACACGCTGACAATTCGGTCGACGTTCAAGAGTTCATGGTCATGCCGCTGGGATTCGAACGTTTCAGCGATGCGCTACGTGCGGGAACGGAAGTCTTCCATCACCTCAAAAAAGTGCTATCGGAAAAGAGCTACAACACGGCAGTCGGTGATGAAGGCGGCTTCGCCCCCGACCTGAAGAGCAACCAGGAAGCACTTGACGTGATCCTGCAAGCGATCGATCAAGCCGGGTACAAAGCGGGTGAACAAATTTGGATTGCTCTTGATGTTGCATCCACTGAGTTTTACGACGGGGACAAAAAAACCTACAAGATTGACGGTCGCGATCTGTCGGGTGATGAGATGGTCAGCTTCCTCGCCGACTGGTGCAGCCAATACCCGATCTGCAGTATCGAAGACGGCTGTGCAGAAGATGACTGGGACAGCTGGAAAAAACTGACCGACGCCGTCGGAGACAAAGTGCAACTGGTCGGTGACGATCTGTTCGTCACAAACGTGGAACGATTGCAACGAGGCATCGACGAAGGAATTGCCAACAGCATCCTGATCAAAGTCAACCAAATCGGCACTATGACCGAGACGATCGATGCGATTCAACTGGCAGCGCGCAACAACTACACGTCGATCAGCAGCCACCGCAGCGGCGAAACCGAGGATTCGACGATTGCCGACTTGGCAGTCGGCCTGAGCACGGGACAAATCAAAACGGGTTCCGCTAGCCGTAGCGACCGCATGGCCAAGTACAATCAACTACTGCGGATCGAAGAAATGCTCGGAGACACCGCTCTGTACGGCGGACCTTTGTTTCGACAGAAATAGTCAACGAGCACTACCACATCTTGGACGCTCGGCATGATTGAAAGTCTATTAGCGGAACACCCAGCCATCACCAGCTTGATGCTGGGTGCCCTAGCGTTCGGAATGATTTATGGCTGGATGCAAAACGGCAACAAGACGGTTTGCATCTCTGGTTTTGTGTGTATCGGTTTAATTCCGTTCGCTTGGCTGATCGCCAATCGCTGGGAGACGGACGCGGAACAGATCGAAGCGGTCATCTATAGAATTGCAGACGCGGTGGAAGCAAATGATCATGAAACGGCGGTTTCGGTGATCGCAGATCCCTCCACGCGTTCGCAAGCAAGTGCTGAGCTTCAGCGATATATCTTTGATCTGGCGGATGTCAATAAAATCCGCAGCATTCAAGTCATCGAAGGAAGCTTTCCGCTGGAAGCTGACGTGGACATGAGCGTCAAGGTTGACGTTCGTGAAGTGCGTGGTGCCCAGACATTTCGCGTTCCACGTCGTCTGATCCTCCGGTTTGTTAAGAAAGGCGATGAGTGGTTCGTGACGGATTATCAGCACATGCCGATTACCGGTGGACCAGACCGATATAGCACCAATACCAATACGGCTCCCTAGCAACTCTTCGATAAGGCTTTCGCCTCATGACCCAACCGTCCACGCAAACTCCGTTCATCACGCTGGATGGAATTGACGGTGTTGGGAAATCGACGCAGATCCAACGATTGGGCGATCATCTGAAATCGCTAGGCCACGATGTGCTATCAGTGCGCGATCCAGGCAGCACACCGATCGGAATGAAACTGCGTGAGTTACTACTCGAAAGCGATCTAGACATGCATCGTCGCACGGAAGCGATGCTGTTCATGGCCAGTCGATGCGAGATGATCGAAACAACGATTCGCCCCGCGTTGGAGTCCGGAAAGACAATCGTTTCGGATCGATTTCTTTTGGCGAATGTTGTTTACCAAAGTGTTGGAGGCGAAGCGTCAGCCGAACTGCTTTGGAACATCGGTCGATTAGCTAACAACGGAATGGAACCAACGCTCACTCTGTTATTGGATATGCCTGCTGATGAAGCGATGCGACGTTTCGAAGGTCCCGCCGATCGCATGGAAAAACGCGGGGTCGAATACTTAGAATCGGTCCGCCAAGCGTTCCTGCAACAACTCAAACACTCGGGTTCACGTACCGCTGTGATCAATGCGGCTCAAAACGAAGACGCCGTGGCTCGAGACATCTTGAGTGCCGTCGAGCCGATTTTAAAGTGATTGCAGGCGTCTATGCAGCCGCGCAGCAGAATTACGTTACGCCAGGATCGGCTTAATCACGTGACCGTCAACGTCCGTTAGGCGGTACAGTCGTCCCTGATATCGAAACGTCAGCCGTTCATGGTCGAGACCCATTAGGTGCATGAGTGTCGCATTGAAATCATGGACGTGAACCGGGTTCTCGGCGATGGTATATCCAATCTCATCGGTCGCCCCGTAACTCATCCCGCCTTTCGTCCCACCACCGGCGACCCACACGGTGAACGCGTCTTTGTGGTGGTCACGTCCCGCTTTGGTATCGAATCCCTCGCTGTTCTTACCTTGCGCGAATGGAGTACGTCCGAACTCCGATGACCAAACGACCAACGTGCTGTCCAGAAGCCCGCGTTGTCTAAGGTCGCGGATCAACGCGGCAATCGGTTGGTCGACTTGCTTGGCTTTGTTCGCAACATTCGTGAACACGCTACCGTGCGAATCCCAACCTTGATCAAACAACTGAACGAATCGAACACCGCGTTCGACCAGCCGCCTCGCCAGCAGACAATTATTGGAAAAACTTGTCTGTCCCGGCTTCGTACCGTACATCTGATGAATCGATTCCGGCTCCGAATCAATGTTCATCAATTCGGGAACGCTGGTTTGCATTCGATACGCTAATTCGTACTGACTGATCCGAGTCGCGATTTCCGGATCACCAATGCTCAACAACTGTTCGCGATTGAGTTGGTTAACGGTATCGATGATCTGCTTCCGTGAGTTCTTCTCAACGCCCTTCGGGTTGGAAAGAAACAAAACGGGATCGCCTTTACTGCGAAACTCAACGCCTTGGTAGACGCTGGGTAGGAATCCGCTTCCCCACGCGGGGCTGCCTGCGCCGAGCACATTGCCCGTGATCAACACGACAAATCCAGGCAGGTCTTGATTCTCGCTTCCAAGACCGTAATTCAACCAAGACCCGATGCTCGGTCTTCCGAAACGACCAAACCCGCTCAGCATGAACATCTGGGCTGGCCCATGATTGAATTCGTCGGTATGCATCGACTTGATCAACGTCAGTTCATCCGCAACACCTTGTAAATTCGGAAGCAAGTTCGAAAGTGGCAAGCCAGATTCACCGCACTGCTTGAATCGGTATTTCTCTTCAGTGGGTGTTCCCAACAGTGTTGGAAGATTTCGAACGAACGCGAATTTCCCAGTCTCAAAGAGATCCTTTGGGCATGACTCACCGCTTCGCTTGCGTAGCTCAGGCTTCTCGTCGAAAAGATCCAGATGGCTCGGCGCTCCAACCATGTGGATGTAGATGATGTTTTTCGCTTTTGCGGCAAAATGCGGCGGACGCATCGCGAGAGGTGCGCGTTCGGCAGGTTTTGCTGCGGACAAGTCTTGCCCCAACAAGTTTGCCAAGGCGACCCCACCGATTCCGAAACCAGTGCGTTGCAAAATCGTTCGCCGACCAATCGGTGTCGGTATCAGATCAACGGATTCACTCGAATTCATTGTGACATCGTTTCGTCGAGGTTGAGGAGTGCGTTGGCGACGGCGAACCATGCGGCCAATTCGCTGCGATCTTGCGATCTCAACTTCATCGCTTCCATGGGTGGTTTTGTACGATCGGAAATCAGCTTTGGATTCTCTCGAAGCCGTTTTCGCTCGTCGTGAAGAAGGCTCTTCACGATGCTGGCCTCGTAGCTTGTCGCCGGTCGAGACACGGCCAAACGGAACCCATAATCGATCCGAGAATCGTCATCCAAACCGCTCGCCTCGGTCAAGATTCGATCCGCTAAAGCGAGTGACATCTCCGCAAACGCCGGATCGTTTAGCAGCGTCAGTGCTTGCAGTGGTGTATTGCTTCGTCCGCGATTGACCGTGCAACTACCGCGATCGGGTGCATCGAAGTTGATAAAACTTGGATAGGGCGCAGCACGTTTCCAAACGACGTACACACCGCGACGGAAACGGTTCTCGTTCTCTGCCGCTTGCCATTTCGGTTGGTTCCGCCCGACGCTTCGCCAAATATTTTCTGGTTGGTACGGCATGATGGGCGGACCATACATTTTATCACTTAACAAGCCGCTAATCGCCAAAGCATTGTCTCGCAGTAGTTCCGCCTTAAGCCGGAACCTTGGCCCACGACTGAGCCAGATGTTGTTGGGATCGATCTCTAGTAACTCTGGCGTGACGCGAGCCGATTGACGAAACGTCTCCGAAAGGACCATGAGCTTGTGGATGTGTTTTCGAGACCATCCCGAAGCAATGAGTTCAGACGCCAACCAATCGAGCAAACGAGGGTGGCTAGGTTCTTCTCCTTGCGTCCCAAAATCTTCTGGTGTGCGAACGAGCCCCTGCCCAAACATCTCTGCCCACCACCGATTCACCGTCACACGAGCTAACAGTGGATTGCTTGGTGCCGTTAACCAACGTGCAAACTCCATTCGATCACCCGTCTTTTCAATGCCCTCGGCTCCCGGCAGCGTTTCAGGCGTTCCGGCGACAACGGACTGACCAAGGTTTTCGTACTCACCACGGATCATCACCGAGGTTTCGCGAGGCTGGTCCATCTCGACCATTACCAACGTCGTATCTGGACGAAGTTGTTCAAGCTGTTTTTGAACCGTCTTGATTTGCGCATCGAGTTTCCGAATCCTTGGATTGTTCTTGTCGAACGCAAGACGCAGCTTCTTCTGGTCCGCCGGCGTAAGCTTCTTTTTTGCGATCAGCTTTTTGCTGGCCGTGTCGAGACTCAAGAGTGCTGGGTCACCGTGGTAGACAGAAATTCGCGGTTTTCCAATCACGCGACCACGACCGTAGTACTGACCGAGTGTTACTTTCAAACGATCGGTTGACTGGAACGACACTGGTTCGCTGAAGACGAAACTCGCCCAATGAGGCTTTCCAAACTGTGGCGAGATAGCCCATCCCGTTTTGCGTTCGCCGTCGATGGCATTGGCAACCGGCCAGTTCTTTTGCGAAAAATCCGCCGCTGCGTCTTGAAGCGAAAGAACGTCACTCGACTTCTGTTCGTTGATTCGTTCGCAAGTGACTTCGCTGAGAATGATATTGCTCCGCTGAGCATCCCCGCGCCCTGGACCTTTCCCCGGGATTGCATCATCCGTGAGCGCCTCGACTCGAATTGCTGTGATCGTTCGTTCTTCACAATCCAAAGTGAAAGTATGATCAACCGTGTCGGGGACGCTTCCCGTCAACAAGACCGATCCGTCTTTCAAAATTTGAAACGACTCATCACCGCTTGAAACAAAACTTTCCGGGACCAGCGGGAACCACTCCGTGCCCGCGTTCTCACGGAGTGACGAGAGCCATTGCTGAAACTCCTCGTCGGTTGAGTTGGCGATTTCCGTTCGCTGATGCTTGAGTGTGGCAAGCTGCGACTCAAGTTGCCCCGTACGCTCACTTCGGGAGTCATCCAAAGGCAAATCCATCGTCGGACCATAAAAGTCCCACGTGACACCACTGGTGTTTTTTACCTCGAGAGGCGTGTTGTTGAAGTACGCAAACAGACGATAGTAGTCTTGTTGCGAAAATGGATCGTATTTGTGATCGTGACACTGAGCACACTCCAACGTCGTGCCCAAAAAAACGGTCGCCGTTGTATTGACTCGATCAACGACTTGATTGACTCGATTGGCTTCTGGATCCACACCAGCTTCGACATTGCAAGTTGTCATGCGATGGAAACCAGTCGCAATACGCTGATCGAGCGTAGGTTGTTTCCGCAAATCTCCGGCCAGCTGATCAATCACGAATTGATCGAACGGCATATCACGATTGATGGCCCGAATCACCCAATCGCGATACGCCCAGTTGTCGCGAATCTGGTCCGCCTGAAAGCCGTTGCTATCCGCGTAGCGTGCAAGATCGAGCCAGGGAATCGCCCAACGCTCACCGTATCTTGGTGATTCCAATAATCGATCAAGCACTCTCTCATACGCGTTGGCTGACGGATCCTTCACGAATGAAGACACTTCGGAAGGAGTCGGTGGCACTCCGGTCAGTGCCAAACTGACTCGCCGAATCCACCTTTCCTTGCTAACCGGTTCCGCAAGTCGGAGTCCACGAACATCCAGTTTTTGGGCGATGAAGTAATCGATCGCATGGGAGTCGGATGTCGTTTGTATGAATTCGGGACGAACGATGGGTTGATAGGCCCAGTGCTTGGCCTCCGCTAATTCGTCGGGCCAATTCGCACCGTCCTGAATCCAGTACCGCAGCGTCTCGATCTCCTTTTCAGTCAAAGGATCCGAATCCGGTGGCATCAGGTCGCCGTAATCCTCATCCGTTATGCGATGGATCAGTAGGCTCGCCTGGACATCGCCCGGCACGACAATCGGTTCTCCGGAATCCGCTTCGGCAAACGCCGCGTCGCGTCGGTTGAGCCGCAACCCGGCCTCATCATTCTTGGATCCGTGGCATCGAAAGCAATGCCGACGCAGAATCGGCTGCACGTCCTCCGCAAACTGAATCGTTCTCGGCGGGGCAGCCAACGCAAATTCGCCGTTGCAAAGAACGGCGAGAATCAGGAAAAGCAATCGGTTCATTGCCGAGTATCAGAGGCGGGTAGGGTGGGCGGGGCGACCCTATTGTAGCACCGACTGCCCGTGATCCGTTACTGAATCTTGCTGTCACAAACGAGCACCTGAGCCCAGTTTTCCTTGTTGGCTTCGATGAACTCCAGGTGCCGAGGGGCGGTCTGGTAAACGTCATGCGATGCTCGGTCTTGGAAGATGCAATGCAACGAAACATCGAACGTGTGATTGACTTCCCGATCGAGTTCTGGGTCGCGAACTCCGACCGAAAAACCAACCAAACCGTCATGATTATCCAAGTACTTGCGGCACTCAGACAACAGATGCTCGACCGCTTCCGAACGGTTGTCTTTCAACGTGAAAAAGACGTGATGGGCTAGCTGTGCCACGAAACGTGTCCTTAAAAGAGGGTGAAGACGATGCCTATTTCGACTGCTTCGGCCACTGCATGAATCCCGGTGAATTCACGCGGACGCTCCACAGTTTATGACCAGCGGTAATATACAGCGTCTTATGATCGACACCACCGAAGGCGCAGTTGGTCACCATATCGATTGGTACGGGAATCGTCTGTAAGAGCTCACCCTCCGGTGAAAGAACATAAACGCCGGCCCGATACTTATCAGCCGTTTCATGCGGCGGCGCGGCGTAGTTAAGACCGGCCGTCACGTAGAGTCTTCCCGTTTGATCCACCGCCATCCCGTCCGGACCGCGATCGGTTCCCCAATCGAACAGCTTGCGCCCAGAATCCACAACCAGGTCTCGATTCGCATCAAATTCGAAACGCCACAATTCTCGAAACGATCCCTCATCGTCATTCGAGTTAACCGCGACATACAAGAAGCGATCATCCGGTGAAACAGCGATACCGTTCGGTCGAGCAATCTGCTGACCAAGTAGCCGAGTAACACGCCCCGATGGATCGATGCGATAAACTCCTTCGACTGACTTCCCATTCACATCCAACATCTCCACGTTGCTACGGTCGCCGTAACGCGGATCAGTGAAGAACAGATTGCCCTTCGAATCGATCGTGACATCGTTTGGTGAATTGAACGGGCGCCCCTGATACTGATCCGCCAAAACCGTGATGGAACCATCCGCATTGGTTCGAGTGATGCGTCGATTGCCTCCCTCACATGCGATCAAGCGTCCTTTGAGATCGAACACCATTCCATTTGTCTTTCCGGATGGCTGGCGAAACACTTGCAGGTTTCCATCTGGATCCGCACGCATGATCCGATTGTTTTGAATATCGCTGAACAAGACACTGCCGTCAGAATGCCAAACAGGACCTTCCGTAAATGCGACTCGACCAACCGCCTCCAGCCTCGATCCAGTGACCACAATCTCTTGGGCAAACCCTTGCTGCACAAACAACAAACCAAACAACAGAGCAAATCGAGTCATGAGCGGAACCTGGGAGATTGAGGAGGCTGGTAATGAAACTTGGGTTTACGGACGCAACACCAAAACAGCACAGATTGCCTCAGTTTGCTTCGTGATCTGGGGTCAGTTTTTTGGAATGATGGCGTGTGCCGTTCGGTCGCCGACTTTGAAGTAACCAAGCGGTGTGTCGTCCGCATTGGCGATCATCCAAACAGCACCGGGACGTGTTTGATACGGTTTGCTCCACCCGGTTTCCAACGTTCCGTAGGGACGTGGCTCCCCCTTCCTGTCCATCCAGAAAACCTTTCTTGGTTGGCCAGCCTGATTGCTGAATACCACGTTGAATTTGTTGCCGTCCGGTTTTGATGCGGGTGCCGTTTGATCGTCGAGTGCGATCCACTTGAGTTTCGGTAGCGATGCAACGCTGGCCCCGACGTACTCCGCGAAATCCTCCGGCGCTTGAGCCTTCAGTTCGGCTTTCTGTTCAGAAAAAGCTGGATCGGAAGCAAGATTCTTCCATTCGTATCGATCGTTAGCGATGTCGTAAAACTCTTCGTCACCGTTGTCATAAGCGATGTAGCGAAATCGCTTGCCGCTAAGACCAAAATTGCCGGGACGACCTAAGTAAGTGATCGAAACGTGCGGCCAATCTGCACTGGAATCACTGAGTAAGGGTAAAAGGCTGGGACCACTATGAGTTTCGTCAGCGGGAAGACCGGCCAGATCCGTGAGCGTTGGAAACAGGCTCAATAGGTTGACCGGTGCGTCGCAGACGGTACCGGCAGTTGTTCCCGTTGGCAGTCCCTCCGTTCCGCTCGGCACGCGCATCATCAATGGAACTCGCGTGCAGACCCTCCAGCCCGTGAATTTCTGCCAATGCTGTTTCTCACCCAGGTGCCAACCGTGGTCGCTCCACAAAACGACGATCGTGTTATCGCGATTCGGACCGTTTTCGAGCGCGTCGAGTACGCGTCCCAACATCGAATCGGCAAAGTAGATGGACGCGAGATAACCTTGAATGCCTTGTTTCCATTGCCCCTGTTCTCGAATGTGCGGGAAGTAACGATTCGGTCCACGCTTTTTTCCGGCAGGAGGCAAGTCATCGAGATCATCCTCCAAGTAGCCCGGAGGTAGCTGAATCTCATCGAGTGGAAACGGTTCAAAGTACTTCTTTGGAACAAACCACGGTTCGTGTGGCCGGTAAATACCACAAGCGAGAAAGAACGGTTTCTCATGCGATTTGGCCAGCTGTTCACCGACCCATTTTGAAACCAACCAGTCACCGCCAAATTCCTGATCGGTGACGTCTAGCGCCGCCCAATCGGTTTCGACGTACTGCCAAGGACCGCCACGCGGCAAGTTCACCGGACGATTTTTCGGGTAGTACGTTCGAGGAAATGGATCTTCTGTTTCTTTCGGCGGAAAGTACTCATCCCACGACGGCGCATCAATGAAGTAATGCAAGATCTTGCCGGAACCGGCAGACCAATACCCGTGCTCCGAGAAGTACTTGGGCATCAACACCGCATCCGGCATGCGCTCGCGCATTTTTTGACGATTGTCATACAACCCGGAAACGTGCGGTGAAAGACCAGACAGAATGGCACCGCGTGATGGATTGCAAGCCGGTGCCGGGCAGTGAGCATTCGTAAAGAGCACACCACTGTTGGCAAGTCGGTCGAGGTTCGGCGTGATGGCCTGGGGGTGACCGCCCATGCATCCAATCCAGTCGTTCAAATCATCCATTGAGATGAACAGAACGTTCGGGCGATCGGCGATCGCGATGCAAGGAAGTGAAACAAAAATGCTTGTTATCAGTAAACGAATCACTGCGATTCCTTCGAGTTGCAAGTCATCAAATGAGAGCCGTTCAAGACTCGGTCATTCTCTTCATTCGCGCACGTGTACACGATCAAGTTGTAACGATCTCGTCGTGAAGATTTCAAAAAAACCGATCGCCTGCGTCTGGTTGCGCTGTTGCGCCGTCGAGATACCGAAGCGGCTGATGTCGTCGCAATCATTACGATGGCTAAACCCGATCCAGCTTATTTTTCGTATCCCGGCAAAACAACGTAACCGACCTACAGTAGTCAGTTGACCGTTTGTGTGTAACCGCTGTGAAGCGGCTAACGAGCAAGACGGAACGTCTCGTTGAGGCCAACGAATTCCTCCACCAAAACTACCAGTGAACGAAAATGAAAACTCTATCACTTATGGCTCTAGCGGTTATCGCGTTCTCGAGCATTGGATGCAATCAGGCAGAACTGGAACGACTCGCCTCCGTAGCCGAACGTGAAAAAGCTGCCGCTTCAGAGGCTCGCGCCGCTGAAGCCGAAGCGAAGCAGAGGGCCGCGAAAGCCGTCGCGGACGCAGAGAAAAAACTGAGCACGGCCGTGACACTGCGAGATGACGCGGCAGACATGAAACGTGAAGCACTGGAAATTCAACGATCCGCCGAAGACAAGTCCGATAAGGCCACCGTTGACTTGGACGAAGCAAACCAAATACGCCAGCAAGCCCTGCGGGCACGAATGGAAGCGAATCAAGCTGCCGCATCCGCGCGAACCGACCGCGTGGAAGCCGAAGCCGCTCGCGATATGGCCGTCGAGGCGCAGTTGGCCGCAGACACAACGCACATGCTTGCGAACGATGCCAGAAACGAAGCGAAACAGGAACGCGTCGCGTCTGAACGACTCGCGGCGGAAGCCAGCGAAAAACTGGCAGCAGCCGAAATCACTCGTTCCGTTGCGATGAGAGACCGGCGTGCCGCTGAGGGGTTGCGTGAAGATTCCGAAAGAGCACGCAATGAAGCCAAACTGAAGCTCATTGCAGCTCGAACCGAGCAGGCCTCTGCCACAGACAAAGCAAATGAAGCCAATCGCCGCTTCGACGAAATTCAATCAATGAGAGCTGAAATCGAAGACATGCTCGCGACCGCAAAAAAGATGCAAGCCGAGAACGCTATTGCGACCGCCGAACTGACCGATCGTCAAATCGCTTTCCAGCTGGAAGTCGCCGAGGCCCAACGTGTGATCGAAACGGCCGCGCGTGACATGGCACAAGCACGAGAAGCGAAGGCTCTTGCCTTGCAACTGAAACAAGAAGTCGATCGTGCTGCGATCAAGGCAAAAGAGGAGCTCGCTGCCGCGGAAGCGATGCGAGCTGAAGCCGAGAAAACACTTGAAGCGGCCGTTGCCGAACGAGAAGCCGCTCGCCAAGAACAGATCGCAGCCGAAGCATCGCTCGCGGCTGCCGAGCAGGAGAAGTCAGCGGCTGCTGCCGCCGTCGCCGCTGCTCAGATGGAAAAAGCCGCCTCCGCCGACGCCATCTCTGCTGCAAACTTGGCAAAACAGCAGGTCGACAGCGTTCGTGAAGAACTGGCCATTCAGCAGCAGCAGATCGAACTGGACCTCGCCTCGGTCCACTCGATGAAACGGGAAACGGAACAGCGGATCGCTTTTGCCAATCAGCGTGAACTGGAGGCATTGCGAGCCCAAGATGAAACAGCTCGCTACCAAGCATCGATCGCCGAACAGATCGCTTCGTTGGAAGCTGCTCGGGAGTCGGTTGAGATGAGCCGCATGGAGATCGCGACCGCCAAGACAGATGTCGAAGCGGAAAAAGCAGCTGCCAAAGCGATTCAGATGTCCGCACAAGAGATCGAACAGGCCGCCGCCGAGGCGTGGAGCTGTGTTGTCGAAGCGGTTAACCAGCTTCGAAACATACGAACGGATGTTCAATATGCCGGCAACGGATCGTTCGAACCAAAGATCGCAGACGAACAACCGATCGCGATGCCAACTTTGGACGCCGATATTGAGCCTGAGACCGATGCGGATCTTGACGGCGACCGATTCTAGTCATTTCACCCTCCCTCCGATGGATCAGCGGACCGGTGCTCCCGACCGGTCCGCTTCGGGAAGGAAACACCGTTGCCCGATTCCAATAGATACCGACTCAATCCGCGTTGAACACTCAACGCGGATTTTTTTGTCGCTTCACAACTTCTAGCAACGGGTAAGACGCCGCGTCACTTCTTCGTAGACATCTTGAGGCAACGCGCCGGCACGAACAGCGTCAAGATTCTCTTGAAGATGTTGCTCATTGCATGTGCCAATGATCGTCGTATGACAATCCGGATGAGACAGTGTGTAGCGGAGAATCAATTGCGCACGTGACAAATCATCCGTTAACAGGTCATCGAGATCAGCCTGTTGATAGACATCGTTCAATGCCGGACGCTGGATTTCTGCATCGGGGCCACCATGTGCGATTCCTCCACGAATAATGATCCCCGCTCCTGTCGCCGCCGCCTGAGAGACCAGATCGTGATGCGTCCGATCGAGGCAACTGTAGGGAATCTGAAACGTGTCAAACACACGCAAATCGATTAAGTCTGGCAAGTTTGGCAGCTTGCTGGATACGCCAATGAATCGAATCAGTCCTTGCGATTGAAAAGAGACGAGCAGATCGATCAACCCGTGGTCTTGCAGCGTCTTCGCATCCCCTCCATGAAACTGAAGCAGATCGATGTGATCAGTTTTGAGACACTCTAAACTCTGATCTAGGTTTCGCTGAATGACTTCTTTGTCCCATTGATAGCCGATCTCCAAGTGGTCTTCATGCTGGGTGGCAACTGTGCCGCACTTCGTTGCCAAGAAGTATTCACTTCGCCTCGAGCTGATGTACTTTCCAATCCGATGTTCGGCAATCCCGTAGACGGGCGCGGTGTCGATGAAGTTGATGCCTTCATCAAGAATTCGATTCAAGAATCGGTCAGCCGCCGCCTCCTCGACCACCCGCACGCCCCAAGTCCGTGGACCACGCAACCCCATGCTGCCGTATCCAAGTTGCGTGACAGGTAAATTGGTCCGACCGAGTGTTTTGAAAGGTAGTGATGACATCCGCGTTCAACCTTGATCAAGGGGAACGCTCAATGTACCAGTCGCAAGAAGAAGATTCGACAATCACCGTGGGTCTAGATCTGCGTCGTAACCTTGATGGCTTTGGTACGACCGCGAAGCGGTTCAACAACAAAGCTCGGGTCGCGCAGCGCACTCCGAGTCGTGACCGTCTACCACGTACCCGCACCCCTTTGGATTGCAGGTGCGGCGGCGAGACAAACTATGCAAACAATCTTCGACGGAGCATGCCCAGGGTGATGTCGTCTCGTCGATCGTATTTGATACGGCGGGATGCTTTGGTGACGGCCAATTCAAATTGTGAGACGCCTAGGAACATCGTCGCTGGCTGCTCCAATTCGGCTTCCTCAGAGATTCGCTCCATCAACCGGCGTCCTCGTCCGCTGATTCGATGCACTTTGCACAGTTCATGCAACATGCCCTGAGGCGTGTTTACGATCGCTGGCGGGCGATCCCACCATTTGTAGATCGCGACGCCCAAGCCTACGGCAACGACCGGAATCAGCAACCACCAAAACCCAGACGCATCTACGTGCGCCGCTTCCTCGCGGTATTGCAGGCTAACTTCTGCCATATGGGCTTCGGCAATTAATAGCGATTGAAAAACAACCATGACATCGATGCCAAGAAAAAGAATGATGGGTTAACGCTTCACTTTCTCACGTTTGTTGAGCGCTGAGAGTGCGGCGTCTTTCACGGGGCAATCCGGCAGATCAGTCATCCGCTGCAAAAGCCCCAAGGTCACTTCTCCGTTCGCGTCTCCCATCACCTCTGCTGCGCGAACACGAGCTTCTTGATGGTCTTCCGTTGAGATGTGTTCGAAAGCATCCGAGAGCAAGTCGACGGCTGCCAGCGCGTCGGCCATTGCGATGGCCTTGAGTCTCTGTCCCAGAACGGGGTGCCGAAGCGAATCGCGGACGCGTTGGACCGCCTCCGGGTCGACCATCATGACGACTCGCCCCAAACGACGGCGGCTTCTCGGTCGCAACGATTCAAATCTCTCCAGCATGTGCTCCGCATTCAACGGCTCCAGGACTCGCCGGACGCTTTTTTCCACTGCAGCATCGGTGTGATTGAGCAGGTGAATCAATCGATGCAACAGGTGCGCGTTAGGATCCGCTTTAATTCGCTCTTCGTCACCGTCCGCAACGGGAACTGCAGCCCGCATCCAGAAATCGATGTCGGGCACATCGCATCGTGACAAACCCAACGCAGCTGCGGAATCAACACCTTCACCACCCCGCGCGACCGCGCCGACGATAACGTGAAGTGATTCCATCAGATCGTCGCCGGCAGCAGCGTAGGCGTGGGAAGCCGCAGCACGCAAATCAGCCGTTAAATCGTCCAGCAGGGGCTCACCGCCTTTTAAACAATTCGGAAGTCCCATCTCTCGCAGATTGCGGAGCACAGTTGCCGATGGCTCGGCGGAGATTTTCCGCAATAAAGCGTCGCGAAAAGCATCGTCCTGACGCGTAAACATCAACTTTACAACTTTAGGATGCACGTTGCGCCGGCGAATGAAACCAGCAAGGAGGTCAACGACGCTCGGATGATCGCTCTCTTCCATTCGCTTGCAGATCAGATCGATCGCTTGCGATTGATCTGAAAGAGCCTGTCGCAATTCGGCATCGCCCCAGCTCGAAACCACCAAAAAGGCATCGATCAATCGCTCGTTGCGGTGCATTGAAAAACGATTTGCCGAGTCTGCTAAACGGGTTCGCGCCGGCCCTCGAACGGTTGCCTGATCACGATCTTCCCGAGCTCTAAGCCCAAGGGGTTCAACCAATTCGAGGACGACATCGGTGGTCCGCTTTTTAATCGACCGTGACGCACTCGATTCCGCACGAAGCACAAGTTGCGGAAGCACTTCCGTCATTTGCAGGGCTTCGGCCGCGGTGATCGCGATCTCCGTTTGAGATCCACCGCATTCCAAGGCGTCCGCGATCGTCAACAACAACCATTTACGCTTCGGGCGCAGCACGCGTAGATCGTCGGTCTGCAACTTATCCCAGTTTGCCAACACTAACTCAGGGGCGCGACGCTCCGATCGCGACAATAGCGCCGCGAGGGCTGAACGACGCGTATTGGCGTTCTCATCATCGAGTGCTGAGATAAGCACATCGATGGAGGCCTCATTCCGAGTCGCACCAAGCGTTTCGTAAGTGATTTGTAAGCCGTGCATCGAAAAGCCCGGTGACCCGATCGAATTCGTCCGTCATGTCGCTGCGCAAATTCGCATCTGAGGTGCCGGTCATTCCGACAAACTCTGATGACGCTTCGTAAAACCGTAGCTTGTTGGTCGCGTTCGAGAGCCAAACGCAGCTGTTTCGGACAACGCCGTACAAACGCGCACGGAATTTGCGGTGGCATGATCCAAACGATCCCTCCAGACGGACTCGCCCGGGGAGTAGAATGGCGGCAATCCGGGTTGGCGGCGCCAGCATCCGCCTATAATAAGGTTTGGATTCAGCACGTTGATCCACACAAAATCACTTACCCACGCCCGATCGATCGATTCTTGACGTCCGCGTTTTATGACGCCCGAAATGCAACAGCGCCCGAAATGCAGCGGCGTCTGCGTTCAACGTCGATCTCCTCACCGTGCCCGTGCCGGATCCTAGACCAGACGAACCGCACTGATCTTTTGAATCACGGCTCTTGACTCACAGAACTTGATATGCAATCTGCCAAGGAAATCCTGGAAGCAAAATTCTTAGACGTCCGTGCCAAGTTATTGGAAGTCGCCGCAACGCTCGATCGCATCGATCGGTCCGCCGATGAAGATGCTCCATTGGATGCAAGCGTCCAACCAACGCGTGATCGATTGGATGACGGCATTCGAATCCTATTGAGTGAAGGCCCAGATCGCGCCGAACGGATGCAACGACTTTTCTCACGCGAGTACGAAGACGATTGGCGTCAGAACATGCAGATCTAACGTTCGTTTACCTACCTTTCCCTGCTCCTGACTATCCCCACTGCCCCTACACGCTGTTTCATCATGGATTACATCGACCCGCACATCCACATGGTTTCAAGAACCACAGACGATTACGCCACCTTGGCACGGATGGGTTGCGTGGGGATGAGCGAACCGGCGTTTTGGGCAGGCTTTGACCGCGGAAGCGCGGACGGATTTCGTGACTACTTTCGTCAACTGACGGAAGTCGAACCGAAACGCGCCGCGCAATACGGCATTCAGCACTTCACGTGGCTCTGCATTAACGCCAAAGAAGCCGAGAACGTTTCGCTGTCGCGCGAAGTTATCGCGATGATTCCTGAGTTCATCGAATGCGATAACGTTTTGGGTATCGGAGAAATCGGGCTCAACAAGAACACCAAGAACGAAGCAACGGTCTTCCTTGAACACTTGGACTTAGCGGTTAAGTACCAGCAACAGATTCTGATTCATACGCCGCACCTGGAAGACAAATACCAAGGCACGCGGATGATCTTGGACATGCTGTGCGATGACTCACGCATCGATCGATCCCGAGTGCTTGTCGACCACGTTGAAGAACACACATTCCAAGAAGTTTTGGACCGTGGGTTTTGGGCGGGCATGACGCTGTATCCGGTGACCAAGTGCACGCCCGAACGCGCCGTCGACATCATTGAACGTTGCGGCGGGGAAAAACTGCTCGCCAATTCTGCCGGGGATTGGGGGCCGAGCAAGCCGACCGCCGTCCCTGATTTGATCTTTGAGATGCGAAGACGCGGTCACTCAGAGTCATTGATTCGCAAAGTCGTCTACGACAATCCGATTGAGTTCTTTTCTCAGAGCCAGAATTTTCACTTCACGCCGCGTGATGCTGGTTTCGAGCCGGCATCCTAGCGTCATGACGCGGGTTAGTGGGCCTGCAACCAATTCTCGCCCACGCCCATCTCGACGACGATCGGCACTTTCATTGGCAGCGTTGATTTCATTGCTGTTTCGATCAACGGCATCACGGTCTCTTGTTCGCTCTTCAACATGTCGAACACGATCTCGTCATGAACGGTCAAAACCATTTTCGTTTGCAGTTCGTTTTCCTGTATCGCACGGTGTACTTTGATCATGGCTAGCTTCAGCATATCCGCCGCCGTTCCCTGAATCGGGCTGTTCATCGCCAGACGTTCCGCCGCGGCCACCACGGTCCGGCTTCGCGAATTGATGTCGCGGATGTAGCGTCTTCGTCCCGTCTGGGTAGCGACGTAACCGTTATCGCGGGCGAACGCGATGGTGCGATCGATGTATTCGCGAACACCGGGATACTTTTCAAAGTAGTTGTTGATCAGTTCGCTCGCTTCCGCACGCGGGATATTCAACCGTTGCTGAAGTCCAAATGCCGAAATGCCGTAAATGATTCCGAAGTTCACCGTTTTGGCTTTGTCTCGCATCTCACGAGTGACATCGGCAAGATCGACTTTGAACACTTTGGACGCGGTCACCGAGTGAATGTCTTCTCCATGAACGAAGGCATCGATCATCGCCGGGTCGCCACTAAGTTCGGCCATCACGCGTAGTTCGATTTGGGAATAGTCCGCACTAAGAAGTAAATGCTCGTCGTCACGCGCAACAAAGGCCGCGCGGATGTCACGGCCGCGTTCTTTTCGGATCGGGATCGTCTGTAAGTTTGGATCGTTCGACTGCATGCGGCCCGTCGCGGTCCACGACTGACTGTAGTGTGTGTGGACGCGTCCCGTTTTCGGATTCACTGCCAATGGCAACTGATCGACGTAGACCGATTTCAGCTTTCGAGCATTTCGATAGTCCAAAACATCCGAGATGATCTGGTGTTTGTTTCGAAGTCGTTCCAATTCCGTTTCGCGCGTCGAATACTGTCCCGTTGACGTTCGTTTCGGATTCTTCTCGAGCTCGAGTTCTTCGTACAATACGACGCCAAGTTGTTTTGGTGAGTCGATGTTGAATTCGTGACCGGCGGCGTCAAAGATTTCTTGCTGCAGCGTTTCAATTTCACCGTCCAGCTTTTTGCTAAACACAGCCAGCGCTTCGGTATCCAAGCGAATTCCCTCGTACTCCATATCGACGAGAACTTGGATCAAAGGACACTCGACTTCGTAACAGACTTGACCAACGCCACGTGTCTCAATGTCGGGTCGAATCACTTCCGCGACTTGCAGTGTCACATCGGCATCTTCGCATGCATATTCGGCGACCTTTTCGATCTCCACATCACGCATGCTTTTTTGATCGTCGCCTTTGGGGCCTAGCAGGGTTGTCGTGGCAATAGGTGTGTAGCCGAGATACAGTTTTGCGAGGTAATCCAACCCGTGGCGCATCTCCGGCTCTTTCATGGAATGCGCCAACATGGTGTCGAATAAAACGCCGCCCACACGGATGCCGTGCCACTTCAACAGGGTCACATCGTATTTCAGGTTGTGCCCGGTCTTCGCGATGGTGGGGTCTTCCAACACCTCCCGAAACTCTTCGATCACCGCCAGCGCTTCCTGGGGATCATCGGGACAGACCACGTAGAACGCTTCGTGTGGTCGAAGTGAAAACGCCAGGCCCAACGGCAACGCCTCGCGCGGATCCAGACCGGTCGTTTCCGTGTCGAAACAAAATGCCGTTTGTGATTTCAATTGCTCGATCAACTCGGCACGCTGTTCACGAGTGGTCAACGTTGCGTAGCGGTGATCAACATCTCGGATCGTCTTTTCCTCAACAGGCTCATCAAACAGCGTGGCCTGAATCTCCGTCTCGCGCTTCTCCCGAATGACTTTGGCACGCGAAGAGGCGGAAGAGAACGACTTCCCAAAGATCTTTTTACCGAGCGTATCGAACTCCAACTCCTGCAGCAGATCTTTTAGTTTTTCATCGTCATAAGGAACGATCTTCAGGGCCTCAAGATTGACTTCGTGGGGAACGTCCAACTGGATAGTGACAAGACTCTTGGAGAGCAACGCCATATCAGACTGTTCCTCAACCCGTTCTTTCTGTTTCCCTTTCAAGTCACCGACGTTGTCCAGCAGAGACTCGACCGTTCCGTATTTTGCAATCAGCTTTTGAGCGGTCTTCGGTCCAATGCCTTGGATGCCAGGAATATTGTCACTCGAATCACCCATCAAACCGAGAATGTCGATGACTTGATCGACACGCTCGATGCCCCACTTATCCAGGACTTCATCGATGCCCATGATTTCCGGTTCCGAACCACGACGTCCCGGTTTGTAGATCCGGATCGACTCGGTCACCAATTGCTCGTAATCCTTGTCAGGCGTAACCATCCAAGTTTGGAACGACTCGGCGGACGCTTCGTGAGCGAGCGTTCCGATGATGTCGTCGGCTTCATACCCGGGAATTCGAATCACGGTGATGTTCATCGCGTCGAACAAGCGATCGATGTAAGGCAATTGCTCGGAGATATCTTCGGGCATCTCATCACGTTGTGCTTTATACTCAGCAAACGCCTCGTGACGCTGAGTTGGCTCAGACGTATCAAACGCGACAGCGATGTGCGTCGGTTGTTCACGTTTGATGATGTCGAGCACAGCGTTCGCCATGCCAAAGACACCCGATGTGCATAGACCCGAAGACGTGAATCGTGGACTGCGTACCAAAGCGAAATGAGCCCGGTACGTTAAAGCCATCCCATCCAGTAGGAACAGTTTCTTTTCTTCGGGTTCGGAAAACAGATCTTGAGCTTTGGCTTGCATGGTCCATGCGATAGAAAGAGGACGATCGCGCTAAGTCGCCGGGGAAAACGTCAAGTCAAACCGTGACTACTCTGCCTTCGAAATTCGACGATCATCGTTGTCGCGATCAGCAACATCACGATCAGCGACGTGACGATCAATTGAGGCTCTCGGTTCAGCAAGGAATTGTGCCAGAGTTTCCTCGCCAGCTGAATCGTCGACAAGATGTGAGAGCCGCGTACTCGCGCTAAGCGTCAGTTTGGCGATGGAAACACCGAGGTCGGGTTCCATTTCCAAGACCGAAAGTGCTGTTCGCACCACGGCTCGCCGTCGTTCGGACCCAAGCTCAACAGACTGTTCCGAGTGACGGTCATGAAAATCGAACTCCAACGGCTCGACTTCCGAGATGATTCCCCACTGAGAATCCACCAGGACCGTGCCGGACACCGAACCGGCAACACTCCCAAGCACAATCTCATCGATCAAAAAGGGTCGACGAATCACCAAAGAAACCACACAAACGCGAATTGCTAGCAATCACGGCAGTGTAGCAAAACCCGACGGCTGAGCGAGCTTGAATCCGTCGGTTCTGTTCGCGAATCATGCGGCTGCAGACCGTCTGGCCGCGTAAACGTGAAATTCAATTACCCAAGTATTTCAGCTGGATTACGGCGTTCGGGAGGGATTGCTTCAGCTCATCAGCGCCTTCAGCCGTTACCGCCGTTCGCGTCATGATCAAGTCTTTGAGTTTCGTCAGTGACTCGAGTGACGCCAGCCCAGCATCGGTGATTTGAGTGGAGCCAAGATGCAGGAACGTTAGTTCGGTTAAGCCAGTCAAGTTGGGCATTCCCTCATCGGTCAATTGAGTGTTGTCCAGATTCAGCGACTGGAGCTGGGTCAACTCGCTCAGCGGCTCAATTCCGATGTCGGTGATGTTCACGCGCCACAGATTGAGTTTCTTCAGTTGCTTCAACTCGCCGAGCGGTGGCATCGCATCATCGAAGATCTGTGCACACTCACTCAAATCGAGTTCTTCAAGGCCGGTCAATTTCGCGAGCTCGGCCGTTCCCGATGCATCGATTTGATTTTGGGCCAAACGTAGTTTCTTGAGTTTTGGAAACGCAGCCATCATCGTGATCGCTTCATTGCCGATCGTCGTCTG
Source organism: Planctomycetota bacterium (assembly GCA_039179795.1). GTDB lineage: Bacteria > Planctomycetota > Planctomycetia > Pirellulales > Pirellulaceae > Rubripirellula. The sequence continues at coordinate 46,969 of JBCDEM010000042.1, forward strand.
CTTCATGTAAAGCTCTTGCAAGTTGACGAGTGGCTTGAGTTGCTCCAATCCCACTTCGCTCACCCACAACATGTCGAGTGCGAGGACTTTCAATGTTGTCAGCTTGGCGACATGTTGCATGCCGTCGTCACTGACGGTGCAGTCACCCGAATCACCTGACAATCTGAGAGCCTTCAGCTTTTTCAGCGACGTCAAATGGGCGAGTCCGGTATCGGATACGGCACAGTTTCTCAGATCGAGATCTTCCAACGATTCAATCATGCCGATCGTTTTTAAACCTTCATCCGTGATACTCGTCCCCGCTAAACGTACCGCTCTGAGCTTGGGAAGTCCCATTAAGGACTGCAGTGCCGTGTCATCGATTTGCAATCCACGAAAATCGACATCGATGATGTTGTCACCGCTGCGACGAACCTTGTCGGTGATCGATTCGATCATCGCGACCGATCCTGCATCGTCTGTCGATGGACTCGCAACTGTCTCAGTCGCCACGACGGGTTGGGGAACGGAGACTTCGTCTTCAACTCCGGTGCAGCCGACGCTGATGCCCATCAAACAGATGATCGCGACGCAATACGTTTTCATTGATGTCCTTTGCTTTGGATGTATTTGTCTTCCGCGCGCCAACATTTCAATCGAGCCAGCGCGAGAAAATGCCGCGGATCAGAGTGTCAAACTGACTTGGCCTTTACTTCCCAGCCTTCGCGATACGTCTTGCTGATCAACTCGTTCGCCGGCTCGTAGTTGGTGACTTTCAAGTTCTCGGCATCCCATTCCAACTTTGTGCCGCTACGGTACGCGACGTTGCCCAGCAGAACGGTTTCCGTCAGGGCGCCGGAGTAATTGAAATTGCAAGTCGTTTCGGATCCGTCTTTGCACGCTTTGATCCACTCAGCATGGTGTCCGATCGAATCAGGGATCGACTTGGCGGGTGGCTCGAAATTCGAGAACTTGTCTCGGGGGAACAAACGATAGCGGCCGTAATCCGCAAACATGTGCCCTTCGGAACCCACAAACATCACGCCACTACCGGGCACCGTTTCTCCCGCTACTTTACGAGGTGTCATGTTTCCGTCGTACCAAGTCAGATCCACGGGCGGCAGATCTCCACGCTGTGGAAACTTGTAACGAACGATCAGTCCGAGCGGACATGTTTCCGGATGCACCTCAGGGCCTTCGGCCTCGCAGGAAATGGGATGACGAAGGTCCAGTGCCCAGAACGGCAAATCCATGTAGTGGCATCCCATGTCGCCGAGCGTACCTTGCCCGAATGCCCACCAGCGACGCCATTGTGCGGGATGGTATCGACCGGCAGCGTAGGGACGATACGGTGCTGGGCCGAGCCATAGGTCCCAATTCAAATTCGCAGGAGGGTCCTGAGTTTTGGTCGGCAATTCACCGCCACCCCAACCTTTGCCGACCCAAACGTGAACTTCTTTCACGTCACCAATCGCGCCGGAGCGAATGACTTCAACCACTCGGCGATAATTGTCACCAGCGTGAATTTGCGTTCCCATTTGCGTCGCGATGCCTTTTGCTTTGGCGGCTTCCGCAACGATACGGGCTTCTTCAACGGTATGAGTCAGTGGTTTTTCACAGTAACAGTGCAGCCCGGCACGAATGCCACGAATGGCGGCGGGCGCGTGATTGTGATCCGAGGTCGCGACGACGATTGCATCCGCATCATCTTCCGCGTCGATCATTTCCCGGTAGTCAGCGTAAGTGCGTGCTGATTTGTTCGTGGCAGCAGCTCGCGTCAGATAATTGCTGTCGACGTCGCAAAGTCCAATGATCTCTTCACCGTTGATGCCCGAGATATTCGCGGCAGCCCGGTTCGCCGTGCCAACACAAATTATCTTTAACCGCTCATTGGGCGAATTGGATTCTTGAGCGGCAACTTCGCTCCACACGCCAGATGTCACGGCCAGGGCGCCCGAGGTCTTCAGAAAGTCACGACGTGAATTGCGAGTCATGGATGGTTCTTTGGTTGAGGAAAAAGGAGGGTCCATTCAGCGGGCCCACATCATAACATGCGAGCGAAAAAGATTGAGTATTTGATCGGCAACTCATGACCAGCCGCGATACGCCGGCAAACCCCTACTCGTATCGCAGCGCATCGATGGGATCGAGACGGCTTGCTTTCCGAGCGGGATAAAAACCGAAGAAGATCCCGACGGCCGCTGAGAATCCGATTGCCGTCGCGGCCGCGGGTAGCGAAACGACCACCGGCCAATCGGTTCCGGGAGACCAAGCGTTGATCAGTGATATGACGCCGACGGACCCCCCGATGCCCAACAGCAATCCGATCGTGCCGCCGAGAACAGACAGGACGACCGCCTCAATCAGAAACTGCCGCAAGATGTCTTTTCCCCTGGCACCGACGGCCATCCGCACGCCGATCTCGCGAGTCCGCTCGGTGACCGAAACCAGCATGATATTCATGATCCCAACACCACCTACGGCCAAACTGATCGCCGCGATCGAAGCCAACATCGCAGTCATCGAACCGGTGATCACTCCCAGCACGTTCGCAATCTCGGTCGTGCTTTGGACTTCAAAGTCAGCAGGTCGACCGGGCGCAATATCGTGTCGTTCACGCAACAATTGTCGTATCTCAGTGGTTGCAGCCGCGGATAATTCCGGGGTTCGAGCCGACACCATGATGGCGTGCACGCTTTTGAACTGGTTGCCGTAAATTCGTTTTTGCACGGACGTGTATGGAACCAGGATCACATCGTCTTGATCTTCACCCACCATGTTCGCGCCCTTGGCTTGCAACACACCGATGACACGAAACGGCGTATTGCCGATGCGAACTTTTTCACCGATCGGATCGATCGTTTGAAATAGCTTGGCAACGAGTGTCTGGCCAATCACGCAGACTTTTTCAGCCGAACGAATCTCCCGTTCTCCGAAAAAGCCGCCACGTCGAAGCTCCCAACTGCGAACAGTCAGATAGCTTGGCGAGACGCCCAACGATTCCTTGGGTTGCCAGTTCACACCACCGTAGACAACTTGCGATCCGAAACCGACCAAACCACTGCTTGCGGCAACCGCTGGGCATTCCTGGCGGATCGCCTCCGCATCCTCGGCCGTCAACGTGACGGTGCGGTTTCCCGACACGCCGCCGCGTTGAAGCATTTTGGGAAGGACAATGATTACGTTTGTGCCAAGCCCTTCCAGTTCACCCCTGACCAAGTTAGTCGCGCTCTGGCCGATCGAAACCATCGCGGTGACAGCCGCAATCCCGATGACGACTCCCAACGTCGTAAGCGCGGCCCGCATGCGATTTTTTGCAAGCGATCGAAGAGCGATCCGGACGGTGTTCCAAAGATTCATGTTCGATTCTGTTTCAAAAACGGTCCATTACGTCTTTTTGGCGGTTACCAGCTTGTCGCCTACTTTTAGTTCTCCGTCGATCATCTCCGTCCACTTACTGTCGCGGATACCGATCGTGACGGGGACCGCCCGCAGTTTCTGCTTTTCCTGCTCCCAGATCCAGACATAGCGTTCGGATCGTTTCTCGGCGGCCGTTTTCTTTTCCGCCGCCGACTCCTCATCCACCTGATCGGATTCTTCCGCCTCGGTGATGCCAGTGATCAAGTGCTTGTCTTCCTCGCGAACGAGTTCGACTGCGGGAAAGTAACGCAGCGCTGCGTTCGGCAACCGGGTGCAGCCTTCACGATCCTCGATTTGAAACGACAGATCGGCTGTCATACCGGGCATCAGTTTTTGATCGGGATTGGGCGCTGAGACAATGACGGGGTAAGTCACAACGTTTTGCAAAACGACAGGGCTGAGCCGAATCTGTTTGATCGATCCTTCAAACAACTCATCGGGATGCGCATCGACAGTGAACTGAACGAGTTGCCCCGCATCCGCCGCGGCACGGATCATTCCGATATCGGCTTCATCAACCGACGCAAAAATGTGCATCTCTCGTCGAATGTCGGGCGCAACGGTAAACAGCTCCGGCGTTTGAAATTGTGCCGCCAGCGTTTGGCCAGGCTCAATCAAGCGATCGATCACGATCCCATCGACCGGAGCAACAATCCGCGTGTAATCGAGATTGGCAAGGCTATTGTCGAGAGACGCTTCTGCCTGAGTGACACCAGCCTGAGCAACTTTCAATTGGGCTTCAAGCGATAACCGTGCGTATTTGGCTTGATCGATTTCGACTTGAGAAATGAATCCGGCGCCCTTCTCGCTTAGGGCGTAAGCCCGTCGTTCATCGGCCTCCGCGCGTTTTAACTCCGCTTGCACGCGAGCCACCTCGCCTTGCCGAATCGCCAGCGTTGCCCGGTCGCTTTTCACCGTCGCTTCAAACAGGCGCGGGTCAATTTCAGCCATCAATTGGCCTTCGGTGACCGTGTCGTTGAAGTCGACGTGCAGTTCCATGATCGGGCCAGAAACAAACGAGCCCACGGAAACCGAAAGCACCGGTTTGACTTCGCCAGTCGAGTTCACGACGGATTGAATATCACCGGTGGTAATCTCGGCAAGACGAAACTGTGGACGATTCCGTTCTTCCCAGGCACGTTGTCCCTGGTAGCCAGCGGCACAGAGTCCGGCCAGCAGAATCACGGCGAGGAGGAGTCGAAAGAAAAAACGCATGTTGCGGCGAAAGATCCAGGAATTCGAGCGGGTGGGTAGCGACAAAAACCTTGTCGCTTAGCTTAGTTCACTCAGCAGCCTCTGTTTCCAACCTGCCGATTCTTCAGCGTTGATTGGCGCGGAGTGGTTCAACGGGAGCGAGCGTGCGTTCGACCGCGGCGATACTGATTGGGATTGTCCGCTTTGCCGGTAATCTCATACAGAAATCGACTAGGCGTGGTCGGTCTTGGCTTGCCCCACTTTCTTCGTGTTAGGGCAAGCGACATTGACAAATTTTCTTGGGCTCGCGTGATTCCGACGTAACAAAGCCGTCTTTCCTCGGCAATATCCTCTTCTTGCCCCGATTTCACGCTTCGACTGTGCGGCAGGATGCCATCCTCCATTCCCACCATGTAAACGATCGGGAATTCCAGGCCTTTCGCAGCGTGGAGCGTCAGCAGCCAGACGGCATTTTGTGCGGCGAGCTTGTCTTTCTCATTTCCCATTTCCCGACCAGCCAAAGCGATTTCGGAAAGAAAGCCCGTGAAGTCGGACTTTCCCTTCTTTTGGTTGTCTTGGAATGCTGATATCGCATTCGTCAAATCGCCCAGCGATGCCATCCGAGCATCGCGTTCCTCGGGTTGCTCGTACAGTCTGGCGATCTCATCTGAATAGGCCGTCCGGGCGAGCAGTGTGCTGAAAGCTTCCGTGAGCTTTCCTCCGGAAGCGTCTTGCCGAACGTCATTGGCAATCTGAGCAAGCGAGTCGATGCCTCGCCGCGCGGCGGGCGTAAGATCCGAAACGGCGGACGGGTCTTGCATGACAGACCATACGGATTCACCTCGTTGCACCGCGCGATCGACCAGCAGCCGCATCGTCTTATTTCCCAAACCACGAGCCGGAGTGTTCACGACTCGCAGCAAACTCACCTCGTCATCCGGCTGTTCAATCCATCGCAGGTACGCCAACAGGTCACGGACTTCGCGACGATCAAAGAACGATTGGCTCCCCAACATCACGTAGGGAATCTTGGCCTTCCGCAACTCGGTTTCGAACAAACGCGGCTGCTCATTGGTTCGGAAGAGAATGGCAATATCGCGTGGTTGAATGTGTCGTCGATCAATCCACGTGTGAATCTCGCGAACGACTGACTCGGCTTCGGTGATCTCGTCTTTGTACTGCTCAATACGCGGACGAGGACCGGCCGGGCGATTGGCGATCAACGTTTTGTCATGACGTTCCGTGTTGTAGCCGATCAGTCGATTGGCCAACTCCAGAATCTCCGCTGTGCTGCGATAATTGTTCTCCAAGTACACCACTTTCGCCGCCGGCCAATCGTTGGTGAAGTTCAAGATATGGGTAACATCCGCGCCACGCCACGCGTAGATCGATTGATCATCGTCACCGACGACACAGAGGTTCTCGTGGGCCAAGGTCAGATGTCGTGTAATTCGATACTGGCTTCCGTTGGTGTCTTGATACTCATCAACGAGAACGTGATCAAACTTGGCGGCTTCTTCGTCACGAATCTCCGAATGCTCATCGAACAGTGTTTCGGTCAGCAGGAGCAAGTCATCAAAATCAACGGCACCTCTTGCGCGGAGCCCATCCTGGTAGCGGCGGTAAGCAGCAGCAGCGAAATGCTCGCGATCGGTCGCCGCAACGGACACGGCTTGGGAGGGTCGAACCGATTGGTTCTTCCAACCGCCGATGATCGCCAACATATCACTGGGCTTTAGTGCAGTTCCGGGAAGCCGAAGTTCCCGAAGAACGCTCCGAGCCAAGGACTCCTGGTCACTGCGGTCATAAATCGAAAACTTTGCGGGATATCCCAGAGCCGTCGCATGCTGACGAAGCACTCGCACGCAATGCGCATGGAACGTGCTGATGGTCGGCTTGGGTGGATCCGCCTTTCGAGACGCCGACCGACCGCGGGAACGACTTTTTCGCGTTCCGATGAGCTCACCGACTCGCTCCTGCATTTCGCCGGCAGCTTTATTGGTGAAGGTAACCGCGAGAATGCGATCCGGACGAATCCCGTGACGAATCAAATTCGCGATTCGGAATGTGACGACGCGCGTTTTTCCGGTGCCGGCGCCGGCAAGTACCAACATCGGCCCGGACAGTGTGGCGACCGCCTCTGCTTGTGCCTCATTCAATCCGTGAATGGCAGCGAGCGATCCTTGCGTCATGGTCGAAGTTTTCGAGAGATGATATTTTCGCCACAACGCAAAACGATTGCGTCTCTTCGCTGCTCAACCATTCGGCGTAGAGAACCGAGCACGGCTGAGCAGTGTGATGCTTCCAGAGGGAAAGCTTAGCGAAGAGTGTCTCGATCGACGATTGGGTTAGCCGAACCGGTAACGAGCAGCACCATACGCCCATTTTGCTTGCGGCCGGAGTTCATCACGACTCGATCAAAGGGGATGCCGTATCCCGCATAGTTGCCGCTGGCCGTGTCCATCACGTAGATCACCGTGCCGGCAGCCGGACGACTGCTCGACCGCTGAAATTCCGCGACACCCGTCACCATGATGTACTCACCACCTTTTGCACCCACGCCCAGCGTATCGGCGACGTTGACCGAGAATTGTCCCAAGAATCCACCCGTTGGATTCTGTCGCGGATACAAGACATTGCATTGCAGCAAGCCAGAGTTGTGATCCAAGACGAACAGGCCCTCGACGTCTTGGCTAACAAATCCGGTCGCCATCGAATATTTCTCACTGACGACGGAAGCCGTTGCGTTAATCGGAATTCCAAGTGCTTCCCAATCGATCTGATCAGCCGCCTGCGATGCTTGAGAGGCACGGAATCCACGGCCAACAAAAAACGCAGTTGTTGCCAAGGAAGCGACGGTCAACAAAACCATCGCAGGCATCGCAAACCGCGCCAATGAACAGCACGACGGGCGACTAGGAAGAGTTGGCAAGTTCTCTTGGTTAGCTAGATGAGACATATCGGGAAGGCTCCTAGATCGAGACGGGTTCCAAATCCATTGTAGTGGTTTCGCCTCTCGGTAGAGACGTCATTCTTCGAACACAACCTTTTAAGCGGAATCACTTTCTCCTCAGGCGGGAATTGTACGCTTCGAGCCGGAGCTTTACGATTGCGATCTGACACAGAACCGTGACAAATCTCCACAATTTAGGCGTCATTGTCCCTTCAAGACGCACCGATTCCCCGACTCTCTCTATTCCCTTCGAAGGCAAATTCCCATGGGCGTCAACGCACCGCTGAACCGTAAACTCCGTATGGCACTCGTTGGCGGAGGCGCCGGCTCCTTTATCGGTCGCGTGCACTCGATCGGGGCTTGCCTGGACAATCGCGCCGTCGTGACCGCCGGAGCTCTCTCCAGTAACCCCGAGCGCGCCAAAGCGTCCGCTCCTGATTACGACATCGCCGACGCTCGCGCTTACGGGTCTTATGAAGCGATGGTCGATGCCGAATCAAAACTGCCCGACGACGAACGGATCGACTTTGTCAGCGTCACCACTCCCAACCACACGCATTACGAAGTTGCACGTGCCGCTGTGGAAGCGGGATTCAACGTCGTTTGCGATAAACCAATGACCTTCGATCTCGCACAAGCCGAATCGTTGCTTGAGACGGTGGAAAACAGCGATGTCGTTTTCGCTGTAAGCCACAACTACACCGGTTATCCGCTGGTCCGTCAGGCTCGCGAGATGATCCTGGGAGGCGAACTCGGTGAGATCAATGCGATCCGATCTCAGTACATTCAAGGTTGGCTGCGAACTCCATTAGAAGAAGAAGAGCAAAAACAAGCGTCTTGGCGTACCGACCCGAGCAAGAGCGGTGCGGCTGGCGCGTTCGGTGACATCGCAACGCACGCCTATAACTTGGGGCGTTACATGACCGGCTGTTTACCCGAGTCAGTCAGTTGCTCATTGAAGACGTTCGTTGAAGGCCGAAGACTCGATGACTACGGCACCGCGGTGATTCGCTACGAGAACGGCGGACTGGGAACCGTCACCGCTTCACAAATCAGCCACGGACGTGAGAACGATTTGGAAATTGAAATCGATGGAACCAAGGGATCGCTGCGATGGCGACAAGAGAATCCTAACGAGTTGATCTATCGCGAGAACGGAAAGCCGCATCAGATCTACACGCGTGACCCAAATGCTCCATTCATGAACGCGTCGGGGGCGGGTGCCTGCCGGTTACCGTCCGGACACCCGGAAGCTTTTTTCGAGGCCTTCGCGAATATCTACGCTTCAGCGTTTGATGACATGGTCAAACGCGCAGCAGGCGAGACATTTGAAAAACGCGATACCGTTTATCCAAACATCTATGACGGGGTTGAGGGGATGTACTTCATCCAGCAATGTGTCGCCAGCAGCCAGGAGAACGCAGCTTGGTTACCCCTCAAGCACAAAGTCGCCAGAAAGTAGGTTCACCGATCGCAACAAGACGCCAGATCTCGCTGCAAGTAAAGAGAGTCGCCGATCGCTCCGCCGATCGTAGCGTCTCGCTGCAAGGTAAAGAGAGTCGCCGATCGCTC
>JBCDEM010000014.1:0-176851 GCA_039179795.1 Planctomycetota bacterium
CGCAGTTCTTGAATCAACTTTGGCTGCCGAACGAGTGTGCTGATTTCATCCTCGGTTGGTTCAGGTGGACCGGAAAAACCACGACGAATCGGGAAGAGCCGAAGCCAGCGTCTGGCAATTTCTTCATCACTCCAGGTCTTCACCAGATCCGGGCGACTTCGCAGCACCAGATGCAGGTGGTTACTCATTACACAGTAGGTCAGGCAATCGATGGCAAAGACTGATGCGAGGAATTCCAGACGCTCGCGAATCCATCTTCGTCGATGCTCGTAACACTTACCCGAATACGGGTCTCGTCCACATAGAAAGGCTCTTCGCACGCAGCGATGAACACAATGCACGACCTGAACGATGTTGGGATCAATGCTCTGACCCCTAGCCTGTCTTGCCATTCCATGCCCCTTTGGAAATGCAAGTGAAAGATTTGATGAAAGGAGATCGTATCGCTGTTCACCGGTGAGTCAAGCATTTACGGGACGAATCCATGTACGTTCAACAGATACTGCAAGTGGCTTTGTACGTCGATACTCGGGAAGCTGATACGTAAGTTGGTGTGCCTCTACTCTCAAAAGAAGTTGGGAATGCTTCCACCGAATTGCCGGTTCAAAAGAAAAGTCTGTGCCCGTTCTGTTGGATCGTGTGATCTAGTGCATGGACATCTTGATCTTCGTCTGCGCATTCCGTTCCTTTGCTTTCTTGCAAAGTTTGCCTGTCCCCTTTCTTAGTTTGCCTGTCCCCTTTCTTGGGTTAGGCGGTTTTTAGTTTTAGGGCTCGGTCTTGGGGGGCGGCTGCTTGGAGACTCTCGATCTCGAATGGTTTTGTGACGAGTTTGGTGATGCCGGCTTGCTTGGCCGCGCTGTACTGTGCCGGCGTTGCTGTATTTGTGATCCAAATGTGATCCGCGCTCTTATTGGCTGCGGTCAGGGACCCGATCCGCTCTCGCCATTGGTCGACGGAAACAGGTGTGCCGATCGAATCATCCCACCAAACCGTGTCGAAATTCCGTAGGTGCCCGCAATCAGGAGACCGGATCCATCCCGTGCTCGCATTCATCGAATCAGCCAGCTCAATCAGTGGCTCTGCTGATACATAATTCGACGCCACGACAACGATGCTACGCGATACGCTCGATCGTTCGATCGGTGCGGCTCCCCACTGATGTAACCATTGAGGGAAAACACACCGCCAACGATCCCAGGAGACTCGCTCTTCGGCTGGCAAATCGCTGCCGCTACGGAGCCCCAGAGAATGGGCCCCTAACAAGTGAACGCAACAAGCCGCCGAATAACGACGTTGCAGTTTTTCCAAAGACTGAAGCGATAGTTGTGATCGATCGTCACGCGCGAACACGATTCCACGCACGCCGACCGCACGTCTCTCGAGTGCCTGCTCGCAGTCCGTTCGATATGCGAATTGCGCCGCGAAACTCACGCAGTATTCGTAGGGTTCCGCAAACTCCCGCGCTCGCGGTCCGATCCACATCAATGTTCCGGGGTCCGTCGTCATGACAGTTCCTTCTGCCCTTGGGTGATCTCTGCACGATGTCGCTGCAGCCCTTACTGACCACTCTTCGCATTCCGGTGATACCGATCCACTTGCCAGTGTTCGCTACCACCCAGACCCACGCGTCATCGACTGAATGACAAGTTCACTCCAAATCGGAACGACATCCCGAATGGGCACTCATTCTGATTCTTCTTCCGCATCACGGACGCACTGCCAAGCTTCGTTCGGCGTCTGACTCTCTCTCAAAGATCCGAGAAAGTCAGGTTTGGTGATCAACCGACTGATTTTTGCCAGAATACGAAGGTGGCTGGAATCGTCGTAAGAGCAAATCAAGAAAAACACGTCCGTCATGTGTCCGGAATCGGAAAACGGGATCGCCGCGGGACAGACCGCCAGCGCAATGACGGAGTCGGCAAGGATTGAAGTCTGTGGTCGACGGGGGTGTAACAGCGCAACGCCATTATCCAAAGCGGTCGGATGCATTTTTTCGCGAGCGCGAACCGCATCGCTCATCGTGTTTGCATCCCACATCAAGCCACTCTCGGTTGCCAGCTGGCTCATCGATCGAATGACCGATCCGCGTGTTCTCGCGTTCAGAGGCACCGCCGTCGTCTCGGGCGAACAGAGTTCGTGAATCTGGCGATCGTCAATGCTTCCGGAAGCCGCCCGGTCGAGAACACGCTGCACACGATCGAGCTCAGCCTCGTCACTCAATCCGATCCGTTCTTCGAGCCAGTGATGGATTTCGGCTTCGCTGAATCGCCATTGCCCACCGACTCTGCGACCCGGAAGTCGACCGCGCATCGCCATCTTGGACACCTGATCGGGCGTCAGGTGCAGATACTCGGCGAGTTTTGCGATGTCGAGATCTTCCATGGTGAAACCATAACCGGGAAACACGACGTGGCAATACTCCCCACTGCGTGAGGAGCCATCTGATTCGCATTCACTGACCAATCGGCTTCCCAAGCAGATCCAGTAACGGCATTAAATCCAGCAATTTTTGCCGCGCCGACGGATGAATACATGGCAAATTCACGCCTAGCGGCACTCGGCATCGCACATCACACGACGAACACACCTTGACCGACTCGACGACAAACGATTAGTCCAAGGTATTCGGACGGAATCGCGACAAAGTCTCAAGTTCCACACGGTTCCTACCGAAACGTCTCGATCTTGTTGGTGGAAAGCGGCGAACATTCCGCCGTCCGTCAACAACGATCATGACAACAGATCGGGGCGAGTTTATTTGTTGTTAGAACCTTTTCACGGCGTCGGTGCTGGCATGCAATCGGGATACCTTCAAAATTCCATTCGCGTTTTGCTGACGCTTGCAGTGGTGTCATGGTCGTTAACCGCGAGCGCCCAACAGGCCCGGCCCGGTTTTGGCGTTCCGGTTCAGTCAAATGTATCCTCGGGCTCGGTTGATATTCCGCAAACGAATCTCGCACCCGTCAACACGGCGCCGCCCGCAGGTACGACTTTTGGCCCACCATCATTGGGATCGAACTTTGATCCCTACGCCTTGAACTCGTCCTCACAGCTCGGATCGATGCCAGCACCTGCGAATCCAGGTGTCATCGCTTCGCCTGGCATCACGTCGATGGGTGCGCCAACTGCGATCGCCCCGTTCCCGCCTGCGACGGCTCCCGGATCGATCCAGCCGTCACCGCAGGGCAGCAGTCTGTTCAGTCGTATCTTTGCTAACCCAGCATCCAATCAGGCCCCAGGAACAACCTTCGGACCTCCCACGATGGCTGCGCCAACTCAAGGTGTCTATGACAACTCGAATGTGTACGGGCCACCAGCGTCCTTTGGCGGTACGACCTACCCGGGGACCGTCTATCCCTCCTCGACACCGTCATCGCTTTTTCCAACAGGTTATTTTGGCAATGGAGCGTCCGGCGGTTCGTTCATCAACTCCGTTCCTGGCTTTGAGTCATTCCAGTTAATTCAGGGTCCGCGATTGAGGCATGCGTTTGTCGGTGGAGGCAGTGGCTCAAATAGCTTGACAACCAACGACACGGATGTCTCGGTTGCATTCGCATTTCCGCGTTTCATGTATTCGACGCAGCCACTCTACGTTGTCCCATCGTTTTCGTTGCATCTCTGGGACGGACCGGTCAGCGATACCGCTGGGTTGCCACGAAGTGCTTACAGCGCCTTTCTTGACGTTGGATGGTACTCCGATCCTAACAAGATCTTGTCGACCGAGTTTGGGATCCGGGTCGGCGCGTTCACTGACTTTGATACGTTCGAGAGCGAGAGCATACGGATTCTCGGGAAAGCAATCGCGAGTTTCCGTTGGACACCGACAACGACTTTGAAAGCAGGTGTGATCTACCTCGATCGTAACAGTATCAAGCTCGTTCCTGCCGGCGGGATCATTTGCCAAACCACGCCCTACAAGCGATACGAGTTTTTCTTTCCCCAGCCGAAGTTTTCCCACTACATGCGAACCGTCGGAACGCAAGACGTTTGGTGGTATCTGGCTGGTGATTACGGCGGTGGATCTTGGACGGTCAAGCGGGCCGACGGTGCGAACGACAGTGTCGACATCAATGAAATACGTCTGCTGCTAGGATTGGAATTCGGTGACAACAATTTCATTCGAACGGGCAGACGCAATGGCTTCTTCGAAATCGGCTGGGCGTTTGAGCGGGAAATCGAATACCGATTTAATCGCCCTGACGATGTGAACCTAGGAGACGGATTCGTCGTCCGCGCCGGAATCGGATATTAAGACTGCGCTGTGGAAGAGGCGGTGAGTCTTTGTGCTTTCGTCATTTCGCGCTACGATCGGCGACTATGAAAGTGGGCGCTACGATCGGCGACTATGAAAGTGGGCGCTACGATCGACGGAGCGATCGGCGACGATGAAAGTGGGTGAAGCGATCGGCGACTATGAAGGTGGGCGCTACGATCGACGGAGCGATCGGCGACTATTTCTCTCGTGGCTAGTAGTGCGGTGGTTTCTCGTCTAACGGGTCGATGGACTCACCGCTGGATTGCTTCTGTTTCAAGTCTTTGACGAGTGTTTCCAGCTCTTTCACTCGTCGCCTCGATTGTTCAGCATCGAGTGAAAGCTGTGTGACCACTTCGTTCAACTGCTCGTTGAGACGCTGAAGGTGAGCAACCGTGACTTCCAGATTTTCAATTCGCTGATCGTGCGATGACATTACGACTTGATGTCTGTGAAGCCTCGAAGTTCATAACCGATTCCCACGTAGTCAAGTACGCGGCAAAGTCCTCGCAACGCGACACCAAATCCATCCGGTCCACTGAACCCGCCGAATTGACCGCCTCCTTTGACGTGCGGTTCCAGATCCAAAAAGACCCCTGGAACGTTTCGAGCATCCATTCGATTCTGTAACTCGGGCAAGAAGTCTTTGAAGTCTCGAAGGATTGCCTCGTGACCGCTATCGCCGATATCGGCGGGAACGAAGTTGTCGAGGCTCGCTTCGTCCACGTGTTCGATGCGACCGGTGGGAGATGGATCGTGGTAATCCTTGATGTGCATCCAGCCAAGACTCGGCTTCATCTTAACGTATTCGGCGTAAGTCTCATCGGCGGTAAAGCCTTGCGTGACGATATTGGCGGCATCGAAAATGGTCAGCATCGCGCCGTGATTGACCTTTTCTGCAATCTGCTGCAGCAGCTCTCCGGTTTGTCCGACCAAGTTGGCTTCCACTTCCAGCCCGAAAGTGATCCCACGTTTGTCGCACGCTTCGGCGATTTGCCCCAGCTGATCACAAACTTGATCGAGATGCTCGGTCGGTTGCGTTCCCTTGGGATGATAAAAACTAAATCCACGGATCAGTTTTGCTCCGAAGGCTTCCGCGCGATCACAGGCAGTTGCGACATCTTCATTCAAGTATTGATCGAATGGGATGAACTTGTTGCTCGTTCCATCGTCGACATCCAGCAGCTTTACCTTGCCAATCGGTGAGCCGATGCTGCTCACTGACAGTCCATAGTCACTCTGCATTTTCACCAAGTGCTGAATTTCTCCATCACTCAGCTGCATAACGTTCTTGATGCCTTCTCCCGCATCCACAAAACGGATTGAGTAGTACTTCATTCCCAATGCGGCAAAAGCAGAATATTGCTGTACCGCCTGTTTTTCATTTGCAGCTTCGTCGGCAAATCCGCTGAGTAAAATTGGCTTGGTCATGCGAGTGATCCGGAGAGTTTGCAAAGGGGCAAGTTGCAAAGAGGCGTAGCCGTGGAGAATCCACTGCTGTGGTTACGCATCATCGGCGGTGTAGGAAACGATGATGTTGCTGTTCAGGCCACCGCGCGGAGTCCATTGGCTTTCGACGGTGACCTTTCTCGGCTTTACGACGGCGATAAAGTCGTCCATGATGCGGTTGGTAACAGCTTCGTAGAAAATGCCTTCGTTTCGGAAACGTTGAAGGTACATTTTCAGGCTTTTCAGCTCGACACAGATCTTGTCGGGAATATAAGTGAACACGATCCTGCCGTAGTCTGGTTGCCCCGTTTTGGGGCAAACTGAGGTGAATTCCGGACAATGGTGTTCGATCGTATAATCGCGTGACGGACTGGGGTTATCAAACACCTCCAAGGTCTCGCGAAAGTCTTTTGAGTCGCTCAATTGGTTACTCCTCTTCGTGAAACGGGATTCTCGCAAAGCCGACAACGATCGGCTAGGGGGACGGTACGGATCGCTGAGACGTTCATCAGTCGGCAAGGCGAAGGCAAGCTGACGGGAACGAAGAGTTTCTTTATTCGCACCAGTGGCTGCAACTTGCGTTGCTGGTTTTGCGATACGCCCTACGCATCATGGCACCCGGAAGGGCACGATTTCAGCATTGACGAATTGATTCAAATGGCTGCTCGAAGCGGTGTTAAGCATGTGGTTTTGACGGGTGGCGAACCGATGCTTCCCAGCCAAGTTACGGCACTCACCCAGCAACTCGGGCTCGACAGTTTTCACGTCACGATCGAAACGGCCGGGACCATTAACCGCGAGGTTCATTGTGACCTGATGTCGATCAGTCCGAAATTTCGATCGAGTGCTCCTAATGCGGAAGAACATCCAACCTGGAACCGCACGCACGAAAAGCGACGCTTGTCCATTCGTGCAATTCATGAGCTGATCGAGCAGTCAGCCGATTTCCAATTGAAGTTTGTGGTCGACTCGGATGAAGACTATGCCGAACTGCTGGAGATCGTCGATGCAGTCGGGTGCGAAGGATGTCATGTCTTGATCATGCCTCAAGGTAGCACCAACGCGGCGCTCGATGACGCCAAGAAGTGGTTGGAACCTTGGTGCGTCGACCACGGGTTTCAGTACTGCGATCGCATGCAGATTCGATGGTATGGAAATCGACGCGGAACGTGAGGAATCACAGAAACCGGAGCGTGAGCAATCACGGGAAGAGGTCCAGGATTCTTCGCATCTCGGCAACGGCGTCCCGCATTCCGACCATAACCGCGCGACTGACAATCGAATGTCCGATATTCAATTCGATCATGTTGGGAATTGAAGCAACGGGTCGCACATTCGCATAATTCAGACCGTGGCCCGCATGTAAGCGCATCCCCGCAGACGATACGGCTTTGCCGGATTCGCTTAGCCGCGCTAACTGATCGGTTTGAGCTTGCCCCTGGGCCAAAGCAAACGGACCGGTGTGCAGCTCGACGGCTTCCACGCCCATCGCTGCCGCCGCTTCAACTTGGTGCGGGTCGGGGTCGATAAACAGGCTGACCAGGATCCCATTGTCTTGCAGTTGCTTTACGGCGTTGGCAACGCGTCCGCTATCGGCCGCGACATCCAGGCCCCCCTCGGTCGTTACTTCTTGTCGACTCTCGGGGACTAAAAGTGCCCAAGTCGGTTTAACGCGACATGCGATCGCAACGACTTCGTTGGTGCAGGCGATTTCCAGGTTTGTACGAACGGTGACTGTCTTAATCAGCAGCTCGACGTCGCGATCCTGAATGTGGCGACGATCTTCACGGAGGTGAAACGTAATCCCGTCCGCTCCACCCTGTTCGGCAAGTGCGGCGGCAATGACTGGGTCCGGTTCGTAGGTCTTTCGTGCCTGGCGAACCGTGGCAACGTGATCGATGTTGACTCCGAGTTCTATCATGTTTGCTCAGTCAGTGATTCCGCTTTTCTGATATCTATCCGATCGTCGAATCAATTTCGACTCGCTCGCCATTGGAGTCGCGACAATCCATTTCGAGATGTTCCGGATAGAGCGCTTCGCTGCCGAGGATTTGCACGGTCATTGTGCCCACATCTTCCATTTCCATGACTTCCCGGCGCTTCTTGTTGTTCAAGTGTGCCGCAACTTCGTCGTGGACACGCACCGTAACTCGTTTGATGTGTTCATTGCGAACCGCCAAAGCCAGCGTTCGGATTACTTCGATCGACATACTCTCGGCAGTTTTCACCAATCCCTTCCCGCCACAGCAGGGGCAATCCCTGTAAATGCTACGTTTCAGGCTGGGCCGGATTCGCTGACGAGTCATCTCGATCAATCCAAAAGGACTCGTGCGAAGGATTTTGGTTCGCGCCCGATCGGTCGCCATCGCATCCCGCAATGTCCTTTCGACCTTCCGCTTGTGACTCTCTTTTCGCATGTCGATAAAGTCATTCACGATTACGCCGCCCAAATCGCGAAGACGTAATTGCCTGGCGATCTCTTTGGCTGCCGCCATGTTAAGACGGAAAGCGTTCTCTTCGGCGGAGTCGTTGCCACGAAAGCTGCCGCTGTTGACGTCGATCGACACCAGAGCTTCGGTTGGGTCAATGACGATCGAGCCACCCTCTTTGAGGTGAACCTGCCGCTGGTTGATTTTGACGATCTCTTGTTCGAGCTTGTACTTGTGGAACAGCGGAACATCGCCTTCATACAGCTTCAAGCGATCAACCACACGCGGCATGACCATCTTGAGAAAGTCGCGAGCTTTCTCGTACGACTCCGGCTCATCAACAAGGATTTGATCGATATCGTCACTATAGATGTCGCGAATCGTCCGGATGATCAGGTCACTCTCTTCGTAGATCACTCCAGGCTCGGACGATGTGCGAACACGTTTGGCGATCGCTTTCCACAGACGTAGCAAGTATTCGAGGTCGCGTTGCAACTCGCGTTCTTTACGGCCGGCGCCGGCGGTGCGAACGATGAATCCAAGTCCTTTTGGCGGATTGAGTGCGAGTAGGCATCGCTTGAGACGCTTGCGGTCGTCGTCATCTTCGATCTTTCGGCTGACCCCGACACGTGACAGCGAAGGCATCAGGACGAGGTAGCGTCCGGGGATTGAGATGTAAGTGCTGAGGGTTGGCCCTTTCGTACCGATACCTTCTTTAATCACTTGTACCAGGACTTCATCACCCCGGCGAAAGATCTCTTGGATCGGCGGTTTGACTCTGGGGCGTCCCCCCTTGAATGCGTGCTTGCTTCCACGGCCGGATTCACGAGCGCGTTTCGCTGCGGCTTCGGCCATCTCATCCGACTCGCGCATGATCTCTTCCGGATCATAGCCGCCTTGCCGAAAGTACTGTGGCTCAACGTCACTGATGTGAAGGAAGCCGTTTCGTCCTACGCCAAAGTCGACGAATGCAGCTTGGATACTAGGTTCTAAGTTGACGATTTTTCCGCGGTAGATGTTGCCCGCAAACGCCTCGACACTCTTTCGCTCCATGTAGAGCTCTTCGAGTTCGTTGTCCTCAAGAATCGCAATCCGGCATTCCTCCGGCTGCAAAACATTGATCAACATTTCCTTTTTCATCGACGAGTACCTCGTTCGGTATTGGGTCGGCTGGACGACGGAGATTGGCTCACGACGTGGACGCCGACGGTAGTTGTGTATGGTGTTGTTTGTTTCATTCGGTTTGTGACGCTGTCGCGATCACGAGTGGGTCGTCGGACTCCAATTCACGTTGAAGAACGACATCGGTGCGAACAACGGATGCACCGTTTTCTATCCAGTCATTGAATCCAAGAAGGTCGAGGACATCGGTTGGTTTGAGTGATGCTGCATCGGACGCCTCCATCACCAAATGCAACGTTTCATCGGTGTAGTGCAGGCTTGATATCTGGTCCTGCAATCGAATTTCGACGCTCTTTTTCTTGCGCTCGATTGACACGGTTTCGCGATCCATCAATTGACCGATGGCAACCGCCACACTTGCCGCATCGGTGTCGGCGGGTGCTTGGATCTCGTAGATCCCTCGCAACAACTGAGCCTTTCCAAATCGTTCAGGCAGTTGACTCACGCTGCGGATGTCCAGTCCGGGTTGCTCATCGGAACGCAGATGGTTCAAGAGGTCAGCAGGAGTCCAGTGTTCGGCCAGTTCGATTTCAACGACTTCGTTTGCACCTTCAACGCCCAAAGCCAATGCCGAGGGAAAAGCAATCCGTGGCTTTGGGTGGAAACCCTCGGTCATCGACAAACGCAGTTGAGCGCGTCGCAGCAAGCGTTCCCATAATCGGGCTAAATCTCGATGACTGATCCAGCGAAGCAGATCTCTTTTCGCGAAGCGAATGCGATATCGAAGCCGCAGCGCATCGTTCGTTCCAGCCGATGGTTCGGCGGTCTCGGTTTCGGATGGCTCTGAAGAAGTCACGATGGGCATCGCTGCGGGTTCAAGTGCGGAAAAAATCGGATCAAGTCGTTTGGTTGCCGATGGGTACTGGTATGGGTCAAAAGGAAAACGGTTTTGAGTTTATGACACAGGTGCTGGCTCAATGGACGATGAGCTCCGGTACAAACGCTCCGAGTCGATCGAGCAGGTAAAGATCCACATCGCGTGCGGCTTCTAACGTCATCACACGTTCGGCGATCTCTTGGCACTGGCCGATCGATACGCTGCGAATCGCTTTCTTGACGCGTGGGAGCGCCAGCGGCGGAACGCTGAGGTTTCGCACACCCATGCCGATCAAAAGCAGCGCGCGACCTGGGTTGCTGCTCATTTCGCCACAAACGGCGAGAGGTGTTTCCGATTCGTTGGCGACTCGGACACATTGTTGAATGAGACGAAGGACGGACGGATCACTCGATTGATACAGATCGGCGACATACTCGTTGCTACGATCGACGGCGAGCGTGTACTGAGCCAAGTCGTTCGTTCCGATACTGAGGAATTCGACTTCTTTGACGAAGTGTTCCAGCATGACGACGGCGGCCGGTACTTCGACCATCATGCCAACGGGGATATCGCTTCGGAATTCAATGCCCTCATCCGCGAGGTCCTCGGCAACCACTTTCATCAGCATTCGTGCTTGGCGGAGTTCACCGATGGTCGTGATCAGCGGAAACATCACACGGATGTCCCCGTGCACAGCGGCACGCAGAATCGCGCGTAGTTGCGGACGAAACAAATCCAAGTTGCGAAGTGACAAGCGGATGCTTCGCAATCCTAGGAAAGGATTGTATTCCTGTTCCGCGAGCGGTCGGTGACCCATTTTGTCGGCGCCCAGGTCGAGCGTTCGAATGACGACCGGACGGCCGTTCATTTCACGAACGACTTTGCTGTACGCCTGGTAGTGGTCTTCTTCGCTCGGTTCGACTTGGCTAGCCAAATACAGGAACTCGGTTCGGTACAAGCCAATGCCATCCGCACCGCGATCCAAACACGTCGCCGTCTCGTGCGGAAATTCGATGTTTGCGCTCAACCGGACTCGGATGCCATCGGCTGTCTCGGCAGGCAGGTCACGAAGCTCTGCCAGACGCAAGCTCAACGATTGTCTGCGTTCAATACGTTCGCGGTAGCTGGTGAGCGTCTCTTCGTCCGGAGAGATAATCACTTTGCCACGATCGCCATCGACGATTACGCGATCGGATTCGCCAACGTTATCGAGGAATTGACCGATACCAACGACCGCTGGCAGCTCGAGACCCTTCGCAACGATTGCCGTGTGGCCGCCAGCGCCTCCGATCTCAGTACAGAAACCCTGTACATAACGTCGATCGAGGTTCGCGGTTTCGCTGGGGCTGAGATTGTGGGATAGGACGACGACCGGCTCCGACAAGTCGGATAGCGGTTGCCGAGTAACGGCCCCCAATTCCAGCAACAACTGTTTCTCAATGTCGAGCACATCTTCGGCACGATCGGCGAGCAAAGGATTGCCGACTTTTCGCATCGCCGCGGCGTAATTGTGCAGAACTCGGTTCACGGCATAGGCCGCAGACTGATGTTCCTTTTGAATTCGTCGACGCAATTCGCCCTGCAGACGCGGATCGTGGAGCATCTGCAGTTGGGCTGCGAAGATATCACCGGTGTCTTCGCCGGCGACGGCGGCCGTTTCTAGTCGATTGGCTTCCAAGTGTTTGGAGACCGCATCGACGGCATCGCGCAACCGCCCATACTCACTCGTCGCTTCTTCTGCGGCGAGGATGGTTCGCGGGATTCGATAGCCATCAGCGTCCAGGACTAGCGCTGGACCGATAGCCACTCCCGGTGATACGGGGATGCCTTGCAGTTCGAGCATCGGTATGCGATGGAACCACACTCACGAAACCCCAGCACGAACGACGAACGAGTGATCGTCGTGGACATGTGTTTGCTGGGCTGCGTGTCCTGCAACCAGGAATTCGTGGGTCGATCCATCGTTTGTGCGGATGTTGTAGGTTTGCGGACAAGTTCACATGGCATCGCTCGCATCAACCGCGAGCGCCCGCTTGTGATCATCGTGCCGGTAGCGTCAGGAATCGACGACCGGCTCAACTCCCTTGGCCGAATCGATTTCGTCAAACCCCGCATCGAACAGCTGGGCGATCGATTCCAATGCTTCTGTCGCGTCCGTCCCAGTGGCGGTCAACGTCAGCTTGGTGCCTTGAGCAGCACCGAGCGTTAGCAGCGAAAGAATGCTCTTGCAATCGACGAGCTCACTGTCCTTGCCGATCATGATCTCCGCCGTGAATTTGCTGGCGGTACGCACCAACATATCCGCGGGTCTGGCGTGCAGACCCTGCGGGTTGAGGACGGTGACGGTTCGGCTGAGCGGGGCGTTAGTCATTAGCCTGAAACGAACTGATTGTCATCAGCTTCTTGCAGAAGCTGGTGGATATCGTCGGCCGTCTTGCTTTGTTTCAGGAAGCGGCAGAACGTCTCATCGCGCAATTGACGTGAGATGTTCTCCAAAGCGCGAAGGTGATCGCCAGGTCGTTCCGGTGGGCTGATCAGCAGGAAAAACAACTGGACTCGTTCACCGTCCAGAGAATCAAAATCGACGCCGCCTTCGCTGACGCCAACAGTGCCAACCAGTTTTTGGACACTGGGATGTTTCGTGTGGGGGACGGCGACGCCACGGCCAATGCCGGTGCTGCCGAGTTCTTCTCGCTTCATGATCGAAGCGACGATGTCTTCTTGCTGGTCTGCGTCGATTTCACCGGCATCCAAAAGTGCCTGGACCAGTTCTTTGATAACAGCTTCTTTCGTCTCCGACTTTAGCTCCGCCCGAATGGCGTCCTTGGTAATAAAATCTGCAAACTTCATTTCAATGCGATTCCTTGTTGGATGTCCCGTACTGGAGTTGTGTGCTCACTCCCGCTCGCAGCTGAGTTTCCAACACTCCGTTGGCCCAGACATTTTGGGTGTTCGCCGCAGTGTTCGAAGAAACCTCTCAGACATGAAACGGGAATGGAATATTTTGTCTTCGCATCGGGTGTGGCGGTTGCCTATCGGTCGGATCAGTCTTCGTCCGACGTAACCGATGCATCAATGTGTTTGTGTCCGGTGGCACGATGACCGGTCTTCTTTTCCTTTAAACGTCGCAGTTGCTGTTCAACTTTGTGAAGCGAAGCGTCAAAGGCAGAAAGCACCGTCGTTGCCTCCGCCGTGGCCACGCAATCGTCTGCGTGCTCAGCCGATACCTGGATTTCCACCGTCGGTTTGTCTAACTGCTGCAGGTCGACCGTCACTTCGATCGCGTTAATTCGATCATAAAGCCGGCGAAGTTTTTCAGCTTTTTCGACGACCAGTTGTTGATCTCCGGGCTGAAGACTGCCGTGTCGTGCCGAAACATTGACCTGCATGTGGTGACTCTCCTCCGGTGGCATAGGTCACAGGGCGATTCAAGCATTCGCCTGATGATTTATATCGCTCTGTCGTGTGAACGTCTGAGTATCAGGTTCGATAGGTGACTACGACATTCCACCCATCTGGGGATGTCGCAGAGAATAGTGTCTCCTATCTGAAAGCATAAGCGAGATTGGCCGCTGGGGATAGCGATCCTTTCAAGGCATGGCCCGTTGGGCCCATCCGACTGAGACGGTTTCGGAACAGTCAGCATATCCTCCCTGAGCTCTCCAGAAGCTCCGTCCCGAAGCAAGATCCCAGGCGATTTGTTCCGAGTAGCCCCGCTGATCCACGTGTTTTTCTGCAGTTGAGTGAACAAGTGGTGACCGTTTCATGACGGCCCCCATGGCGAATTCTGGTCAAAGTGATATCTTTTTAGCTTGGAATTCTAGCCTTCTCTCCCCTCAAACCCCCCATTTGCTCTATGGCCCGGAAGGTCGTCAGCCGCAAGGCAAAAGCCGCTGAAGTGGAAGCTGCGGAAAAGCTCGCTCCGAAAAAGAAGAAGGCAGCGAAAAAGAAGACCACCCGCAAGAAAAAAGCGGCTGCTGACGTTCGTATGAAGCTGTATTGGGGGGTTTTTAGCCAGAACCTGAAACGCGTTGCTGTGTTTGAGTTTGACCAGAAAAAAGAAGCTCAGAAGCGGGCAACGGAATTGAGCAAGGGAGGCAAATCGCCTCACTTTATTCAGAAAGTGAAAGAAGAGATCACGCCCGAATAGGCCTGCTGCGATCGCAAGAACTTCGGCCTGATATGGCAAGCCAAACCGTAGAAAGCTTCGCCGAAAACGGGAGACGAGTCCCAGCGGAATGGGAACCACAAGCTTGCGTCTGGCTGGCTTGGCCGCACAACCGCGACACTTGGCCGGGAAGATTCGATCCGATCCCCGGCTTCTATGCGAATTGGACCCGGGTTGTTGCCGAATCGACACCGGTTCGAATGCTGGTCGATACAACGACCGTCGATTCATGCCTGGGCGCGTTCGGCGGGGCTCCACCGCAGAACGTCGACCTGTTCGGGATTGCAACCAATGACTGCTGGGTGCGCGATTTCGGACCGACGTTCGTCAGGGACAAAGACGCGTCGTTGATTGGCGTCGACTGGCGATACAACGCATGGGGCGGCAAATATCCGCCCTGGGATCAAGATGACGAGGCCGGCCGGAAAATTTGTCAGGCGGCAAACGTCGCTTACGAACGCGATGAACTCTGCTTGGAGGGTGGCGCGCTCGAAGTCGACGGGCTGGGACGAATGCTCACAACCGGTTGCTTGTTGACACCTTCGCGCAATCCAAACATCAGCAAAGAGCAGATTGCGCGGAAGATGTATCACCGACTGGGCATCACCGAAATCGTTTGGATTGAAAACGGCGGCATGGAGGGTGACGATACCGATGGACATATTGACCAGTTGGCTCGGTTCATCGATCCCTCGAATGTCGTCGTTGCATCATGCGATGATGCAAGCGATCCCAATCACAAACGGCTCGCGGACGTTGCACGTCAGCTAGAGATTTGGGCATCGACGACGGAGCCTCGCGTCAACATTCATCGATTGCCGATCCCGCCAAAGCGAATGATCGACGGACAACGCGTACCGGAAAGTTATTGCAACTTCTTAAGGCTCGGGCCGGATCGGATGTTGGTTCCAACCTTTCATGCTGCGACGGATAATCATGCGCTAGCGATGTTGCGAGAGCTAAGCGGTGCTGATGTGACCGGCCTGGATTGCACCGACATGATTTGGGGTTTGGGGGCGTTACATTGTGCAAGTCGCGACATGCCGTAGGCCATGCACCCATCGATCGATCTATCAAGCGTCTCCATCGTACTCGGCGCAGCGGTTCTCGTACTCGTAATCGCCGGGGAAAGACGCAATCCAATCGATGGCATTTTCTGCTAGACGCACCAGTAGGCCATGCTCCGCATGACGATCATCCGTACGCGCGGGGACACGTGGGTCATGCTCCGCATGACAATCCATCGGACGTTTGTCGTCATGCGGAGCATGACCTACAAAAAACGCGCCGGTGAGTGACACCGTAACTCGCCGCGAGTCATAAAAGTAGTCATTCACTCACCGACGCGTTGTTCGCTTTGGTCGGATCGATGTATCACGCCAAGTGTGACTTACCGGCCAGATCGATTGCTTTCCGGCTCAATCGCAGACTCATATGCTGCTTCGGTTTCGGTTTCGGCTTCGGCTTCGGCTGCCGAATCAGATTCCGCTTCGTCAGATTCGCTGATGTCGGTATCCAGTGCATCCAGAGCCTTTTGAAACTGCTTAAGCGTCAGTTCCGACATTCGCAATGCGTTGGAAGCTTCTCCTAGCGCACTCTCGCGTTCGACGACTTTCTCACGATTAAGCGTTCCGCTGTTGTACTGTGCCTTTGACAAGGCCAGCTGTTCTTCAGCAAGTTTCTTGGCTGCTGCTGCGGAATCGAACTGCTGCTTCAACTGCGCCGTGATCAGGTCAAGTTCGGTGCGGGCGATATCGAGCGCTTTGCGGTACTTATCGCTCGAACGCTCCACTTGTTTCAACTCGCTTGTGCCGACGGCTCCTTGTTGAGCGAGCTTTTTCAAGCGAGCGATATCGGCTTGTGCCATTTCCAAATCCGTCTCTGCACGTGCAACCTGGCGGATCACTTCGAACAGCGACGAAATTTCACTGGCGTCGTCCTCACTTGCCTCTTTGTTTTTCCAAATTCGGACGTCGGTTCGTTGCGGAAATCTTCCCGCAATCGACTCGGCCACAGCCGCTGGCGCGGGGCCGGTGCGATTGAAGAAACTGTCGCCGGCGGCACCAAACAGATTTCGAGGTGGGCTATTCGTCACCGGGGCGGGAGGAGCAGCTGGGAATGACGGCTGTGGGGTGGTGCTACGCAGACGGGACGCTGAGCCGTCGAGGATGATCTGACCACTTCCGTTGGGCACGGTCATCGTTCGTGGTAGCGTCACACCTGGAACAGGAGCGTAGCTGGAGGGAAATTCGCTGCTCCATCTCGGCTGAGTCGGATTCCATTGCAGCGGATCCTCAAGTCCAAGCAGTTGATCGATGCGGCGTTGCACGATCATGTCTCGATTCTTCATTCGTTCGTCGTGAGCAGACTTCAGTTTCGCCAGTCGTTCTTCGGTCTGTTTGATCTGTTCTGCTTGAGCCTTATGCATCTCGTTGAACTCAGCTTCGAGCTTTTCACGTAGATCGGAAAGCAGCTGATCGCGTTTTGGATCTTCCTCTTTCATCTCGGTCAGCTCGTCGGTCATGGCTGCGATGGCATCATCCGACTGAGTTGTTTCCGCCCGGGCCCAACGCATGCGTCGGCGAGGAATTCGGACGACACGTTCGTCCGTCTTCATTCTGCGTTGTCCGGTTTCCGGATCAACGAACGGAACTTGGACTTTGACGCGTTGCTCTTCGACGACCGTTTCGTAAACCGGTCGCAGTCGATCCCCCGGCGAGGCAACGACCACGGCAATATCGTCCTCGGAATCGTCACTGAATTCCGCTAACTCTGCGTATCCCGAAGCAACTTGACCGACGGTGTAGGCTGCGTCACCGCTGGTCGATTGCTGGGCGTTGGCCGAGCGTTGAAGGGTAATCAACGCGAGGAAACCCAATGCGATTGGCACGCCGATCAAGACGGTCAGCGACATGGCGAGTGCTCGCACGATATTGCCGCGTCGGTGTTTGTAAATGGACATCAATTCTCTCCTACTGGTCCGTGATGGTTTGAGGCATGAGGTTCGGGGGATAAGACGGAAACACAAAACTGGATTCGGGAAAGTCCGTATATTCCTGTTCCAGCTGAAACTCGAGCGAGTTCAATTCGTTTTGCACGTTGGACAGTTCGACCACCCATTGGTAATCCACCCAGTCCGTGCTGATGTTCGCGTTGGCCGGTGCCTGCACTCCTTGCGTGTCGGTGGCTGGCCACTGAGAAACCGCAAACCCACCGACGATCAAGAACATCAGCGTGGCGACGGCTAATCGAAGCGTGGTTGACTTCCATCGCAATGATGTGATGCCGCGAGGCAGGGCGTTATGTGACGGGTTGCGAACATGTGCGTGAGCTTCGCGAAGTAACTCAGCAGCTCGGTCCGCGGTAGCGATTCGACCGTCGCGTTGTGTTTGCATCAGTTGGGAAACCAACGCGTCCAACCAAGCGGGCATCCGCTCGTTGACATGATGAATCGGTCGCGGATTTGTGTCGCAAATCTTTCGCAGAACCGCGAGTGCCGAGTCGGCTCGAAACGGCGGACGTCCGGTCGCAAGGGCGTACAACAGACTGCCGAGGCTATACAAATCGCTGCGTGCATCGATCGGTTCACCACGCGCTTGCTCAGGGCTCATGTATTGAGGCGTACCGGCGATCATTCCGCTGATCGTAAGTGTTGCATCATCAAGGGCTCGAGCCAGTCCGAAGTCACTGATCAAGACACGACCATTTCCTTCCTCGACCAAGATGTTTGCGGGCTTGATGTCCCGATGGATCACACCGTGCTGGTGAGCCGCAGCGAGTCCCTCGGCGATCTGGACCCCAATTCGCAGAACCTCGTCGATCTCTAGCGGGCCTTCTTGATCAATCCGCTGTTGCAGGTTTCCGCCTTGGATGCAAGGCATCACGATGTACGGTAGTCGAGTCGAAGTGACAACGCTGTAGATTGGGACGATCGAAGGATGGACAACGGCGGCTGCCGCTTGCGCTTCTCGCATGAATCGTGCCCTCGCCGCTCCCACGCCGGCGAGGTGTGGCGAGAGAATCTTGATCGCGACCGGCCGGTTGAGTTCGAGATCCAAGCCACGAAGAACGACGCCCATTCCACCCTGGCCGATAACTCGTTGCACGACGTAGCCATCCAGGCGACCGAGTGCGTTGGGAGTCTCGGGGCATTCCTCGAGCAAAGGGCGCACCCAATCCAACGTTTGATCGGGATTGTCTTCATCGATGGAGATGCGTGCCGACGTATCGGTGACACCAAGTTGGCTTTCCGAAAGCACATCGACCGTTTCATTCCACCAATGATCGTGGCCTGCGAGTCTTTCGAGCGCTTCACGGCACGTATCACAGTGAGCGATATGCTCTTCAACACGTTCGGCTTCTTCCTTAGACAATCGATCGTCCAGGAGGTCGCGGAGCATGTCATCCGAAAAATGCTGGTCTTGTTTCGCGATCATGTTTCGACCCCTACTCCGCCATTCGTTCATGAACGAGTTCACGGATCCGTTTCAAGATCCGGCACCGCGCGACGTACACGGCACCCTCGCTGACGTTCAATTCCATGGCGACTTTTTCAATGGAATGTCCTTCAACGGCTGTTTTCCAAAACGCCATCCAGTTCACTTCCCCGGTTCGCGTGCGAACTCGACTTGCGGCCCAGCGGAACAGTTGGCGACGACGATCGGTCTCAAATTCATCCGAGATCGTTTGATCGAGTGTTTGTTCGAGTTGTTTCATCACGCTGCTGGCATCCATCGTTTCACGACGCGCCGCAACGCTGCGAAGTCGATCAACCGTCGCATTTCGAGTGATGCGGCTGAGCCAGCCACGAAAGGAGCCCGCTTGTGAAACATCAAACCGGTCGATGGCATTGGCTACCGACATCAAAACCTCCTGCACGACTTCTCGAGCGTCCGCATCCTGCAACCCTCGTCGCTTGGTCATGCGGTAAATCACCGGCTCGTAAACGGCACTGAATTCCGCCCATGCCTGTTGATCACGCGTGTTACGCAATCGGATCAACAGGCTCTGGCGAGTCGCTGGATCGGAATTCAAAACACTCATCCACTTGCCTTGGGAATACGCTGCCGCAGTGACTGGAACTCACTGTTATTAGGAATCACGGGCAGACGCTCGATTTCTTGCGCGAGATTTTAAAGTTTGGTCAGATTTTCTGATTCTTGACCAGATTCCTTGGCCGGGAATTCCGCGAAACCGAGCCTCATAAGTGTGGTTCAATTGAACAGATTCGTCCGATGGCTTGGACGTTGACCGGGGGAACGCCAGAGAAAATCAGGAGTTAGCTGGATGAAAAACACCGATTCACAAATCAGCCGAGGCGGCAAAATCACCGTCAGCTGTCCGGCAGGGCATCGACTTCGAGGCGACAGTCGCTTCGTTGGAAAAACAGTGAAGTGCCCACGATGCCAAGTACAGTTCGTATTTGCTCCGACCTCACCCACCAGCGACATCCGGTCCGTCCTGGACGACCGGATTACGGATACCGGCGTGATGCGGATTTTGGGAGACAGTCCGAGTCCAGGTCCCAGCCCAGCCGTTAACGAATCAGCTCGAACGCGTCCTTGTCCGCGCTGCGGTACTGCTGTTGCTGACAACGAGGTTGTTTGCAGTTATTGCAATGGATATGTCGCCGCCATGCCAGCCTACCTCGAACGATTGAATACGACCGGATCTGTCGAACAAAACTGATCCCTGCGATTGCAGCAATGCGCAGTCGATTCTGATAGGTAGATTGAACATTGCGACAAGATCATGACTTAGTCGTCACCTTTGATTTCGTAGAGCTGTTTCTTTAATCGCTCAAAAACGTCCGGATTCGCCTCGGCAACATTCTTCGATTCGCTGGGGTCTTCGAGCAGATCGAACAGCATCCAAGGCTCGGCGAACGGTTTGCCCCTCGGAGCCTCGCGTCCACCGCTACCGTTTCCGGCGACGAGTTTCCATCGCCCGTCGCGAATGGCGAACATGCCACTTCCGGAATGACAGATCAGTGGAGAACGCGCCTCATCGGTTGCGGGGTCGCTGAGGACACTGGCAAAACTGACCGAGTCGGGGCCGTCCCCATCCGCTAATTCCAACTCCAGGTACTCCGCAAGCGTCGCCATGATGTCGACGAGGCCGACCAAACGCGTCACGCGTCTGCCCGCGTGTTGTTTTTTTGGAAGTCTCACGAAGAACGGAACGCGGTGTCCTGCTTCCCAGACATCGGCTTTCGTACCGCGCCAATCGGCGTTGGCCATATGATGCTCGCGGCGATAGCCCTGGATGGTGTCATCGTCGACGTGGTCTTCGGCGCCCTCGTCGAGGCGGTACATAAATGATCCGTTGTCGCTAGTCACGATGATCAGCGTTTCATCTAGCACACCCTCTTTGTTTAGTGCTTCGATCACGCGTCCGACGGTCGCATCGACTTGCCGAAGAAAGTCACCGTAGGGCCCGAGTTCGGTTGTGCCCGCATACAGCAAACTAGGTAGGACCGGCTTGTGGGGAGCCGTTAAAGGAAAATAGAGAAAGGTTGGCTGGTCGGATTCCTTCATGGTTTCGACGACGGAAATCGCTTCATTCGTTAACCGATCCAAGCAACCACGCATATCAAAATCGGCAGCTCGAGGCCCCTTCCTCGTGAATGCCGGAAACTTTACGGCAGCTTGATCGACGACTTCCGGCGTCGTGGCTTTTCCATTCTGAAAATAAACATAGGGTGGGAAGTCGAGCGATGCCGGAATGATGAAAGACTCTTCAAACCCAACGCTTCCCGGGTGGTAAGACAGTGGTTTACTGAAATCAAATCCCTTTTCCTGATCACCGGGAAGTCCTAAACCAAGGTGCCATTTGCCGACGATTGCCGTTCGGTATCCTGCACGGCCGAGCACGGTTCCCAACGTTGCGCGATCGACGTCGATCAGTGGTGGCCCGTAGCCATTTTGAACGCCACGCTTGAGACGCGTCCTCCAGCAGTAGCGACCGGTCAGCAATCCGTAACGCGTCGGCGTGCAAACTGCGGAAGGCGTGTGGGCGTCAATGAATGTCAAGCCTTCCCGCGCGAGCTGATTAAAAGCGGGAGTTGGAATGGCGGACATCGGATTCAACGGCTGGACGTCGCCGTAGCCGAGATCGTCAGCCATAATCAGCACAACGTGCGGACGTTCCGCCGCACGACTGATAGATCCGATCAGCGCACAAACAACCGCAAAGAAGCAAGCGAGGATTTTCATGAATTTGCTGGGACAGGAGAAAGGGGGCGAGCCCCAATATCATAGTCCAGCGGGACGGCTTGGCTGCGAGGCGTTATCCTCGTCATGTCCAAGCTTTGAAATCTCTTCCCTATCTGCCCTCACGCAGACGATAACCCAAAAAATCGTCGAGTTCCGGTTCAGCTTCAATCGCTCGCACCGTTTGCTCGATGTCATATTCAACGCGTCGAAAGACGATCGTCTCGCCGTCGAAAATGACGTAGCAACTTCGCGAGTCACCATCTCGCGGTTGACCCACGCTTCCGACATTGATCATCAAACGCTTTTGGTCGGAACCGACGGCGTAACCAGAATCGATATCACAAGGTCGGACGAAACGAAAATCGGACGTGAAGATGCCCGGCACATGCGTGTGGCCCTGAAAACAAAGTTGTGGCATCATCGAAAACAGCTTTTCCATCTTTTTGATGTTCTGGGTGTCTTCTGGAAACACGTACTCGTTGGTCGGGCCACGAGGCGATCCGTGCACAAACAGAGTGTTCCCTTCATCAACGACACGAGGAAGGCTGCACAGGAATTGCATTCGACGACGGCCTTCCATCGGGCCGTCCGGTGGTGATTCGATCTGCGCACGCGTCCAAAAGATGGCTCGCTCTGCCGCGAGATTGAATCCTTCTGGATCAAAGAGTGCACTGCTGTCGTGGTTGCCAAGCACGCAGAAATCGAATTTGGCAACTTGGTCGAGACACTGGCAAGGCGAAGGGCCATAGCCAATGACATCGCCTAAACAAACGATGCGGTCAACATTTTGACCTGCAATGTCTTCTAACACCGACTGCAACGCTGTCAGGTTGCCGTGGATGTCGCTAACGATGGCGGTACGTGTCACTGGGCCCGTATCGAATCAGGTATTCGGTTACCGCCCGTGCTTCAATCGATCGCCGAGGCCATCGGAGAGGTCTGGCACGTCGTAGATCTTGTTGGCGGTCTTGTCGATATCGTATTCAACTCGGCGAAACGTGATTTGCTTCGCATCAAAGTCCAAAACAACGTAACAGGAACGATTGTCGTCGTCACGAGGCTGACCGACACTACCAACGTTGACCATCAGTTTTTCACGTCCCAACTCATACTGATAGTCGCACTCATCCGGTGAGATGAATTCGCAATTGGTCGTAAAGACACCCGGTAAGTGGGTGTGACCCATGAAGCAGTACTGTTTGACTTTGCCAAACAGAATCTCCATTTTTCGTTGATCAAAGACGTATTCCGGGAAAACGTACTCGTTGGTTGGGTCGCGTGGTGAACCATGGACGAATTTGAAGTCTTCCTCATCCATCAGCCGAGGCAGTTCACCGAGAAAGTCCCACCGCTGGTTGATCTGCGCTGTTGAGCCCGGTCCATTGTCCAATTGATCACGGGTCCAATAAATCGCCTGCAACGCCATCGGATTGAATCCGTCGGGGTCGAACAGAGCAGCTTGATCGTGGTTCCCCAGGATCGTCACCTTGCAATGACGCATGACGAGATCAAGGCACTCGCAAGGATTCGGACCATATCCGATAATATCGCCAAGACAGTAGATGTCATCGACGCCCACGTCATTGATATCCGCCATCACCGCCTCGAGAGCCTCGAGGTTTCCGTGGATGTCGCTGATCAACGCTCGTTTCACTAGTGCTTCCTGGGCAGTCGTTCGTTCGCGATTCGTTCACTCGCAGTCGCCGTCGGTGCGGGAGCCCTGGCGATGGGATGTGAGTCTAGGGACGATTGGTTCGATGGGTGGGGTGCGAAATCGACCCTTACGCAGTCTTCTGTTGTTTACTAGTCAGGATTGTAAGGGCAATCAAAAATCCTCATCAATCCCACGATAAATCCGGCCGTCATTCCCGAGACCGATCGCAGACATTGAGATCTTCGCCCTCACGTCGGGTGGTTCTCAAGCCGTTTTGAAACCATTCGCTCCTTAAATCGATCGAGTCTACCGGTCGTTCTGATAACACTACGACCAACGCCGAATGACCGAACCAACCAACCAGACGATGCATTTGGCGATCGAATCCACGGGCAAGCTCGGATCCCTCGCCGTGATGCGTGGCTCGGACCCAGTCCATTTCGTCAATCTTAGCCCAACTTTGCGGACCGCTGCGACACTGGCACCCGAGGTCGAACGAGCACTGGCGTGGTGCCGAGAGCGCGATGAGGAGCCGGAATTCGTCTGTGTCGCCGATGGGCCAGGTTCCTTCACGGGCCTTCGAATCGGGGTCACGACGGCAAAATCGCTCAGTTACGGACTCGGGTTACCGCTCGTGGCAGTCGATTCTCTGGCTGCGATCGCCGCCGCAGCTCGAGAAAACTTGGTGGAGCGCAATGCGATCGCCGTCGCTTTAGACGCGTATCGAAGCCAGGTTTACACGGCTCGTTTCCGGTTGGATGAGCTGATTCCGCCTTTGGACGCGATCCCGGAAGACTGGTCAGCGCATCCCCAAGGTGTTGCAGTGCAGCCTCATCTGCAGTGGGAATCCGAGCTCCGCGGTTTGCCGCGCGATACGGCAATTGCCGGTGATGCGAAACCGCTGGGTGACCGTGCCGATCAAGCTGTTGCCCGACGATGTGACGCGATCGGCGTGGGGATGTTGGGAATTCGAGCCGCGATTGCCGGCGACTGGACCGATCCGATGTTGCTGGTGCCGAGGTACTTGAAACCGAGCGCCGCGGAAGAAAAGGCTGCGGAAAAGAGAGCGACCACGCCGGCGAACGACGACCGGCATTGAGCGACTCAAACGCAGTTGTTCTGCAAGTGTGAGTCGAACCAACGTTTCGCTCGCCTAGGACCCTGCGGTTCTTGCTGCTTCGCGGAGGCGACGGGTGAAACCTGGAAACGCTGCTCGAATCCGCGTCCAGTTCGGGATCGCCTCGGCGCCGTTTGGATCGGCTCGGAATATCTCAGCGGCCTGCGTAATGCAAGCGGCAAATGCGTCAATGGTGTTTTCTTCTTGATGACGGTCGTAGCTTAGGTCATTGACCAAAGCGTCCGCACCGTATTGCCGGATACAGTTTTGCGCGACACGCAGATAAGACGATCGCAGCGTAGTGAACGTCGAACCGCTCAGCACAACGCCTTGGCTCGCGAGCGTTCGGTATACGGTCGTCAAAATATCGATCGCCATCCGCATCAACCCCGAGTTGCGATCCTCGATCGATAGCGACTGATGTTTGTGTTCGTAAAGTCGACACAAGTCGGTTTGGCAAACTCGTTTCAACGAAGTGTTTCGGTAGACCTCGGCCAGTGTTCCCACTTCTAGGCCCCAGTCGCTCGGAATGCGATTCGATCTTGCAAGATTACGTGTGAGTGAAAATTCACCGGAAAGCGGATATCGGAAAGACGCCAAGAACCGGATGAACTCAATATCTGGAAAGATCTGCATCAGCGCTCGAAGCAGCGGTGTCACGAGCAACCGAACGACTCGACCATGCATGCGATCGGTCACACGCGCGTAGTAAGCTTTGCAAAACTCGAAATCGAGGGCCGGATGAACCATCGGCAGGCAAAGACGAGCCAATAGCAACCGGTCGTAGTCGACAATATCGCAGTCATGCAGAACAAACGTGTCGATCTCGGGATCTGCGAGCAGGCAACCGAAAGCGGTCCAGACGCTGCGTCCTTTTCCCGGCGTATTGAGCGCGATGCCTGAGTCGATCAGCTCACGATACATCGACTGCACTTCGGGGCCGTCGGTCCAAAGTACATGGGCACGAGATCCCAGGGCAGAGACTTTTTGCAGTGTTTCGTCCAGATCCGCCTGCTCCGGCGCGACTCCTAACGTGACCACAATGGTGTCGATGTAATCGGCTTCCGTCAGTTCACTCACGATACGGTCAAAAGGTGCCGCCCGCATATCGGATGCGGTAACGGGCAACACCAAGCCGATCCGATTCTGACTCGCCGAGTCTCGAAGCATTTCCTCCAGTCGACCCAGTTCCCCCGTTCGCAAATCGTGGATAGTTGTTACTAGATCGTGCTGATAGAAGTCGGGCATTGCTTTGTCGGTGTAGTCGTGGGAAAGCAGCTGACGCGCGCCAACCGAGGACTCCCTAGCGTACCTTTCCGCGGACCAAAACGGAACAACCGCGAACCGCGGGCGTTTTAAGGCTTGGCTGGAATGGACGAGATCGTTGCTAACCCAACGATCACAACAAAATGTCGCCGCAACGCGAGTTTCGTTTGTGAACAGATCGTTACACTGAATCGCTGGTTAAAATAAATGGATCAGGTAACTCGTAACATCAACGGGAGAAGTTGATTGTTGAATCGTGTGCTACTCGTCGAAGACGATCCCAACTTGGCTGGCATGGTCAAAGACTTTTTGGAAGGCGAAGGGTTTTCCGTATCAATCGAAGGAGACGGTTCTTTAGCCGTCGAACGGATCTTCGATGAGTCGTATCAGGCTGTCGTGCTTGATATCAATCTGCCGGGTATGAATGGTTTTGATGTCTGCCGGACCGTTCGATCAAGATTTATGGGACCCGTCATTGTGCTGACTGCCCGCGGCGATGAAGTCGATGAAGTGGTCGCGTTAGAAGTCGGCGCTGATGACTTCATGAGCAAGCCCGTGCGGCCTCGCGCGTTGTTGGCGCGATTGAAGAGCCACCTTCGTCGAAGCGACCAGGGAGCA
The DNA here is from genome assembly GCA_039179795.1 of Planctomycetota bacterium. Taxonomy (GTDB): domain Bacteria; phylum Planctomycetota; class Planctomycetia; order Pirellulales; family Pirellulaceae; genus Rubripirellula. The sequence goes on from JBCDEM010000014.1 coordinate 26,167, forward strand.
GAAGTTGCGGCGAATGATCCCCTCGAAGTCGGTGACCTCGTCATCCATCGGGCAAGACGTGAAGCGTCGTTGCGTGGGAATATGCTCGATCTAACGACTGCTGAATTTGATTTGCTGGAGTATCTCGCCTCGCGTGCGGGGATGCCATTGGCTCGCCAGGAGATCTACACGCAGTTATTGGATCTTCCCTATGACGGACAAGATCGATCGATCGATCTTCGAGTCTCTCGGCTTCGGCGAAAGCTCGGCGATGATCCCAACCACCCAGAATTGGTCAAATCGGTACGCGGTGTCGGTTACCTCTTTGCAAAGTAGCGATCCATGACACGTCTCTTTCTTCGTTTTTATCTCGGCGTCATCGGTATCTTGCTGATCGCCTTGATGATCCAAACCTATCTCTATTCGGTGACGTCAGCGGAGCGAAATCTGGAAGTGATTGAGCAAGCGCTCGGTGGCGGAGCGTTGTTGGCTCGCGATGAAATCATCCGCGGCGGTGAAGAAGATTTCCCAAAAACGATGCGACGTTTGGAGTCACGATTTGATTACCCCATCCGTGTGATCGAGCGGGAGGAGCGTCCGATGTCGGAAGCGATGATCGGTCGCATCGACAACGGTGAGCCCGTCTTGTTTTGGGGGATGATTCAAGCCGCCATTCCCGAATCACCGTTTCTGGTCGAGTTAGGCCCATTGCCGCAGTTTGCGAAACCAACCAGGGCTCAAGTGACTTTGGCGATCACGGCTGTCTTTCTTCTAACGGCGGGCGCGATCGCGTTCTTGTTGCGGCCGGTCGTCAATCAACTTCGAGTCGTTGAACGCGCCGCGCTCGCGATTGCGGCAGGAGACTTATCTGCGCGTATCGACGATCGTTCGCAAAACACCATGAAGCTTTCCGGAGCCTTCAATACGATGGCAGATCGTGTGGAAGACTCGCTACGCGCCCAACGTGAACTACTCCAATCGGTTTCTCATGAATTGCGCACACCGCTGTCTCGTATTCGGTTTGCGTCAGAGTTGATTCGGACGGCGAAAACGGAGGAACAACGTGACGAAAGAATTGTCGCGATCGAATCGGCAACCGATCAACTGGATGAGCTCGTCGGCGAGTTGTTGACCTTTGCAAGATATGATGCGCAATCAGACGAAACTCCCGCGGAATGGGTGGAGCTTGGACCGTTGATCCAAGAGTTGGTCGTGACGCACCAGACACTGGCGCCGGAGACCGTTCAGTTGCAATTTCAACACGAAGCTATGCCGGAACCCGTGCTTTCTCATCGGGGTGCGTTGGCACGCGCCATTGGCAATCTGCTCGGGAACGCTTGTAAGTATGCACGTTCAAAGGTCGAAATCTCTGCGGAACAAGATGGCGAATCCCTTACCATCTCGGTCGATGACGATGGTGTCGGGATTGATCCCGACGATCGAGAACGTGTGTTTGAACCGTTTCATCGCGCGTCGGCAGGATCCCAGCCCGGCTATGGGTTGGGGTTGGCACTTGTTCGTCGAATCTGCCGTCGATTGGGTGGCGACGTAGCCATTGCCGACAGTCAACTTGGTGGAGCACGGTTGATCATACGAATTCCCCTCGCGGCGAACCCTCAACCATCCGAAGTGTCTTACTCAGCGACGGTTTAGTCGCATTTTCGCTTGTTAAATCATCAGTGTTTAACACGGTCTGATTCTCGACCATTTCTTTCGCGTATCGGTCCAGTGACCCAATGGTTCATGTTTGGATTTAGCATTTTTCGGTCGGGCGGCTCATTCAGCACACATCTCAATCTGCCACCCATCGCGCCGCTGCTTCACCAACATTTCCATCCGACTTCTGTTCTGGAACTGAAAATGACCGAGCGGCAGTTTCCGTTCCGGATGCGCGCGGATCTTCAGCGCGCTATCGACCGAACCTTTGGTGAGCAATTTCAAATTCAGCATTTCTCTGGCATCCGAACGGAGCATGGGTACGACGAACCTGGGCTGATGAATTGCGTTCTGGAAGCGGAACACAACACGGCGTACTCCGTTCCACCGGAGTACGAAGAACTTGATATCGGTGAGTCCCAACCGCTGCAAGTTTTAAAGAACGCGTTGTGGCTGTTGGAAGCTGAAGGGCTTCCATTTGCCGTGATGTTGAGCTCGTGTGGAGATCACTGCGGCAAGACCGGTTTGCAATTCCAAGTTGGTGCACCGAATTCAGAGCAGGCCGCGACCGTTGTTCAACAGTTCTACACTCTCTTGGAAGATTCCGTTGCGAAAGCCGAGTCCTATCGAGGCAAAATTCTCTCGTTGGAACAGGCTCAACATTCCTACTCAGGTCAGTCTTCGGGAATTACGGTCCATCAACTTCGAGATGTAAAACGGGATCAAGTGATTCTGCCGGCCGATACCTTGGATCTTTTAGAACGGAATGTGGTCGAGTTCGCCCGCAATCGACGACAGCTTCTCGATTACGGTATGTCGATGCGGAAAGGTCTATTGTTCTATGGACCGCCGGGGACCGGAAAGACGCATACGATCCATCATCTCGCCAAGTCACTGCCTGGACACACGACGCTTCTCATTGCAGCGGAACAAGTCGGTTTGTTGAGCGAGTACATGACGTTGGCACGCCTGCTACAGCCGAGCGTTGTGGTGATCGAAGATGTCGATTTGATTGCACGCGATCGTACGGGGATGGGAGCGTGCGAGGAGCTCATGCTCAACAAATTGCTCAATGAAATGGACGGTTTGAAGCAAGATGCGGAAGTCTTCTTTTTGCTAACGACCAATCGTCCCGAGGCACTGGAATCCGCGTTGGCGTCACGTCCGGGGCGAATTGATCAAGCCATTGAGTTTCCACTTCCAGATGCGGACGGGCGCCGCAAGCTCGTTCAGCTGTACGCTCCCGCGCGTCTGTTAAACGAAGAGTTGATTGAAGAAGTCGTGCGTCGAACCGATGGAGTGAGTGCTGCTTTCATCAAAGAGCTGATGCGGCGAGCAACACAGTTCTTTGTTGAACGCAACAGCAGCGAGCAGCTTGAAGCGCCAGATCTCGATGTTGCATTGGACGAGATGTTGTTCAAGGGTGGTCTATTGAATCGAAAGCTGCTCGGAGCTTCAGCAGACGCGTGACAGGTTGATCTCCTGATAGTCGCCGATCGTAGCGTTCCGTCGGCATGCGGAGCATGCCCTACATCGTCGCCGATCGCTCCGCCGATCGTAGCGTTCAGTCGGTTGTTGGGTGGCCTCATCCATTCCGTGACCATCGCCACTCCGCGATCGCGCAGTTTCTGCTTCCGTTGGCATGCGGAGCATGCCCTACATCGTCGCCGATCGTAGCGCCCCAATCCTGGCTCTATCGGTGACGATCTATTGCTGGGGCGGTGGCTGCTGTCCCGGTCGTTGGCGAACTCCACCAGCACGACGCCGAATGTCCTGTTCGAGCTGATTGACGTCGATTTGCTCTTCGTTGCTTGCAGATGGATCGGAATCATCGAGCGGCAGTTGAATCAGAACATTGGCTTGTTCCATCGGATCCAAGCCTGCAGCAGCTTGATAAGCGGCTAACTCCGCAAACCACGACTGGCGTGCTTCAATCAGCTTCACTTCCGATTCTGCCGCTTTGATTTCCAACAAGTTCAACGAAATCAAATCAATCAAGCCGCGAGTGAATGCAATCTCATAACGATCACGTGTATCGACGGCAGCTTCGAAAGCGAGTAGCGCTTGCTCGACAATCTCCGAAGCCAAGATCAGGTTACTGATCGCGGTTTGCAGTTCGACTGAAATCTTGTCGCGTTGTAGGCGAAGTTTTTCACTCTTCTGTACGATCTTCGCCGAGGTCGACTGGATCTTACCGCGTGCCTTACGACGCGGAATGGGAACCTCGCTGGCAGCGCCCACAACCAGCACAAATTCGCCTTTGTCGTCGGACGATGTTGCGGCTCCTCCAAAGTCTTGTGAGCCTTCGATGATGAAGTCGAGCCTCGGAAGGAATTGGTTGCGTGCCAGCTGTCGATCAAGACTGAGTTGGCGTAGTTCGATCTGCAATCGTCTTGGTTCCGGGCGCCGCTGTAATGCACTGACGATCTCTTGCTGCACGTCGATGTCTGGCAGTGTGTCGATGACCGGATAATAGGGCAACAACCAATCGTCGTCAGGCAATAGGGGTTGTCCCTGCTCATCACGCAAAAAGACCGACAGTTTCAACGCGTTCGCACGATACTTCTGTTCGGCTTTAATGACGTTGCCGCGTCGTTCGGCGATAAGTTGTTGATTCAAGACGACATCGATTTCGGCAGCCGCACCCACTTTTAGCAACTCTTCGAACTGCCGCCCTCGGGTTTCCGCGAACCGAAGCAGATCCTGTTGGGCCGACAGCGTTGCGCCCGAAGCAACCCAAGCCCAATACGCCATGATCGCGTCGCGTGCTGTTTCCAAGATCGCTTGCTGCAGAATCGGGTCCGCAGCTTGTCGTTCCAACGAGGCTTGAAACACGGCGAGACGTTGCGGATCAATCGCAAAGCCTTGCAGCAACGGTTGGATGTATCCGAGCTTGAACTCACCACCGACTTCGGTTTCGCGTTCCAGGTACCAAGGCTGAAACTCACCGCGTCCAACACGGTAACCAGCTGATACGTTTCCGCCCCACCAGTTTTGCCGGGCCAGCCCGATACCGTGCCGGTAGTTCTCGTAAAAGCCTGTAGGTTCGTTGAGCGTTTCTGCTTTTAGTTTCGTGTCGTAGGCCCCGTAAGCTTCGAGTAACAGCCCGTTGGCCAGCCGAGCTTGCTCTCTTGCTCGGATGATTTCCGGGAATGAACGGTAAACGCTTGCGATAACGTCGGCGACGGTCAGTGCGGGAGGTGGAACCAGTTCGGGCGATCCGTCATCTTCGATCATGCCCGATTCGGCGGCGGCTCCCGGATTCTCAGCATTGGCGTCCGGGAGGCGGATCGGGTCTGCGAGCGGCAAGCGGCTTTCAGGGATCGGCAACTCTTGTGTGGGAGTTGCCGGACTCAGCTGCGACTGTTCTGTACTGGGAGTAACTCGCTGGGCGGGAGTAACTCGCTGGGCGGGGATAGAGTCCTGTTCGACCTTCTGACCAAAGGCGGGCATGCAGCCGCCTGCCGCGAGCATAGCGGTGATGACCCACCGTGAAACTCGCTTTCGATCTCCAATCTTGATTGCCATAACCGGCTCCACCGCGATCGGTGCACTCTCCATGCGCACTCCTCAGGGGAAATCGGCAACGAACCGAAGATGAATCCAGTCGGTTCGATTAAGGCTTGGGCAATTTCGGCTTTTCAGCCTTCTTCTCTTTTGGAGCCCCGTCCGTAAGTGTCGGCGGGAATCCGTTGAGTTGACGCCAGATTTCGTAACCAAGTGGGACTTCCTGCAGAAGCACCCAACCATTGGCGCGAACGCCTTGGCGAAGGTAGCGGTCGTCTGGCCAACCGTCTTCTCTTTCAAAGTGGTTATCAGGCGTCACGACGACGCGGAAGTTGCCCTTGCCATCGTCCGTTGGGAAGACTCGGTTGACTTTACCACCGAACGTACCGACCGCAACGGATGGCCAACCCACAAACTGGACGGCGGGCCAACCCTCGAATTGGAGTCGCACGCGATCGTCTTCTTGGACGAGAGGCATATCGTTACCAGTAATCGTCAACTCGACTGACAATTCGTCAGTCTCAGGAACGATGACAAACAACTGATCGCCTTCTTTCACGATGTCACTTCCCGTCAAACCATACCACTGCTGAATTCGACCGGACCGCGGCGCGGGGATCTTTAGGCGATCCAATTCACTTCGCTTGTTTTCCAAGTCCAGGAGTTCTTTGTCGACAGTCGCAATCTTCTGCTCAACATCTTGGACGTAGAGTTCCGCTTTGGTGTTTTCGATCTCGTTCTTTTGCTTCTTGCCTTCGATCTCTTGAATTTTTGAACTGACCGATGCTTCAAGCTCATCGACGTAGTTTTTCGCCTTTTTAAGTTTCGCTTCCGCGCTTTCGACAGCTTTCTCCATGGAGAACAGGTCCAGCTGGGGAACCAAACCGATATCCTCGACGGCTTGATTGGTCCTCAGTTTGTTTAGCTTGTCGTCCAGATCCGCTTGTATCGAAACGACCTCATCGTTGGCTTGGTCCAGTTTTTCGCGCGCGACGCGAAGGTCCTCGTCGAGCGATCGGTTAAGGCTTTCGCCAGCAAGCTTGGTCATGTCCCGTCGAGCTTTTGCGACACCGAGGGCGGCAACGGTCGAATCCTTCTTCGCTTTGAGTGCCAGGATTTGCGTATCGACCTGTGCGACTCCATCTGCTGCAAAGGGTGTCAACTCGATGACGATTTCGCCGGCCTCTACATACGATCCTTCGCGCAGATCTTCCTTGACGTAACTAACCACACCTTTACTTGGACTCCGTACCGGTTGTGGGCGCTCTTGCGGATTAAGGGCGACAACCATCCCGACACCCCGCGCCGTTTGTCGCCAAGGCACAAACACCATCGCTAAAATCGCAAGCACCAAGCAGATCATCGTGATGCGACCAAACATCCGAATGAAACGCCCCGTGCGAACCATCTGCATGACGGGGAATTCGTCGATCGTCTTCTCTCTAGGGATCATACTTCCACCATTTTCCGGAGGTTGATTTGGGTCCCGCACAACTCAGCGATTTGTGAGTGGTTGCTAGTAACGACTAACGTCCACGGTGCGTCTGGGGCAGACAAAGCCGACCAGAGCGTATTGCGTGTTTCTTCAGGGAGTGAATCCAGCAAGCCGTCGATCACCAACAGCTTGGGTTCGGCCGCCATCGCACGAGCGATCGAAAGCATCGTCACTTGACTGGCGGTCAGAGGGTATCCATCCGTCTGTAGATTGGTTTGGATGCCTTCGGGCAACTTCATGACAACATCTTCCAACCCGACCTGCCCCAAGACTTCGCGGACGCGTTGAGCGGAGACACGGGATCGGCCCAAGTCGATGTTCTCAAAGATCGTGCCATGGAAAACGTGCTTCTCCCCGGCGTAACCAATCAACGCGAAGCTACTGCTGGCTGCTTCAGCCGCTTCCTCATCGCCCACCTGAATGTTGCCCGAAGTCGGTCGAATAACACCGGCAATCGAACGCGCCAAATCGGATCGACCATCCACGTCGTCGCCAACGATGGCGACTTGAGAACCCGGCGCGATCTGAAACTCTCGAACAGCCGTTGAGCCCGTGACGCGTTGAAACACCAAGTCGCTCCAGCGAACACTGACCGGCATGGTCGGTAGGAATCCACCAAACTGGCTGCGCTCTGCCGGCAGATCGATCAGGTGACCCACTTTGTCGACACCAGCCATGAGGTCATAGAATTTTTCCAGTGACTTACCGGCCTTCGCAAACGCTCCCACCACGACAGTCACCACCAGTTCGCTGGCGACTAACTGACCGAGCGTCAATTGGCCATCAATGACGAGCCAACCACCAAGAGCTAACAGGCCCGTCGACGCGACGACTTGCACGGTAATAGCGAACGCAGATTGCCGAATCACGACATTGAATTGACGCTTTCGTGCGTTGACGTAATCCGACGTCAGCTGGTTAGCCCGCTGGATGGCAAGTCCTTCACCACCGCCCGTTTTGAACGCACTTGGTGATGCGATGACGTCTTGCAGCCAGTGCGCCACTCGATACTTGGTGATCGACTCTTCGATCGCCGTTCTCACGCCGCCGCGACCAAGCACCCACGTGATCGATACCATCGATGCGACCAGCAGGATGTCAAACCCAAGCAGGAATGGGTGATAGAAACCAAGCAGCACCAATCCAAGTACCGTCGTCAGAACAATTGAGACGCCATCAAACAGCAACACCGCGGTTGCTTTCTGAATGGTCATGATGTCGAAGACGCGGTTGGCCAGCTCGCGCGGGTATTGACCTTCCATCGCCGATTGTTGAACACGTGGAAAGCGGTGAGCCAAGTCACTCACGATTCGCACGAACTGCCTTCGCTGAATCAACTCGACCAGCCACATCTGCAGGATCCGCAGGACGCCCGCGATGCCGAGGCAGGTGAACAGAATCAAGCCGAGAACGATCAGCGGTTGGATGTAAGTTCCCCAGCTGACGACGTTGACTAACGACTCGACGGCCAAGGGTGTTGCAAGTGTCAGGATTCCCGCAACGAAAGCAAACAACACCATCGTCCAGATGTCGCGCACTTCCAAACGCAACAATCCGACGAATCGTTTGAACGGTGAGAGATGTTCGTGATCGTGATGATTCTGGCTGTGATAAGGCGAGGATGAGATCGCATCCAAGTCCAGAGCTTGCTTGGCAACGAGTACCACGGAACCTGGATCGCCCCAAAGCAACTCTCGAATCCCAAGTCGACCCAATGAACGATCCGTCGCTTCCTGATCGATGCGAGTCGCCATCCAGCGACCGCCAGCGAACGAGTCGACCAGCGTCAGCGTTCCATCCGTTTGGATAACAACCAGCGGGTAGTTCTCATTGACGAATGCACGAGCTTCATCAACTTCTTTCAAATCGACTGGCTTGAGGTCGATCCCCGCCCGAGTTCCACTCTGAACGAGTCGCAATAGGCCATGCGAAATGTTTTCGTCTTCTGGATTGGGTATCTCCGTGTCGACGATGTCCGCATGCTCGACGCGAAGGTCGAATCGCATCCCTAAACGGGAAAGCAACTTGAATATCACCTCGCCGTCTAAATCCGGGATCGGAGTGGGCAGGCTGGATTGAATCATGTCGTACCCGTGGAAGCTCTACGTAGATGGTGCGATAAAAGCGAAAATCGTGTGATCGTGGCAAAGATCGCAGTCGCTGTACGTTAGCTAGCGATCAAGCTTCAAGCGGGGGGCTGTGTTTTGAACTCTGGCGACCTGGTTCGCCGTCGTTTCAGGCTGAAATCATCCCGTGATTAGGCGAATCAAGTCGCCAATGTCACGGTGAGATTCAACGGGGTGTCGCAAGGCTTTGCCTGTGACGACGTCATAGTGGTTCTTCCGACCGATCTTCTCGCGTCGAATGAACCCCTCATCTTCAAGGTCCTGAACAATTCTCTGTACGGCACGTTCGGTGATTCCAACCCGATTGGCCACTTCACGTAGGACCATATCTGGCTCGGAATACAGCACGATCAGTACATGAGCGTGGTTGGTGAGGAAAGTCCAAGCTTTCGGCGTGTCCTGAGGGCTCGCAGGCTGTCCGCTTGGTTTCCCGTTGGATTTCTCCGTTCCTGTAGCCGGTCGGATACGCGTTTTGGGGAGTTCGTTTGTCTTTGTCATTGATTGGTTCCGCCTTTTTCAACCCCAGGATTACTCTTGGGCAGGCATGAGACGTTCGGTGTGTCATTAGGGCAGAAGAGCCACCAGTGACCGTGTCATGCTTTATCCATCGACGGGATAAGTCCCGCCTCTGTAAGATCTTATCACATATATGCGTCTAAGAATTCACGAAATTATTTACGTACGATTGAATTCGTGTTTTTCGTTGCGTTTGCCTAGTAACTGCCAGGCCAATCCCCAAAAGCACGAAATAGTGTTTGCGACAATATTGTCGTGTATTGGGTTTCGTGCAAGTGCTTTCGTGATATTTTTGACGTATTGAAGTCGAAGCCGGCTTAGGCCCCTGTTTGCAGTGATCCCCGTCGGTCTCCTGCTTGCGACGCGGAAGCCACCCCACATTGATCGCTTTCGAGCTCGCTGGACCGTCGTTTCGACTGCGGTGACGTCGCGATCGCCGCATCGACGGTGAGCGTTTTTTCCGCTGGATACGTCGCTCCAGCCAGATTCGGCTGGCCATATGGAGCATCCGGACCCGGATGGACTTTCTACGACTTCGGACTGTCTTCGCTGATGTTGTCGCTGGTCGTTTTTATCGCCTGGGTCACGAGAAATGCTCCGTTCGCGACCTCGATGGTGAGTCCGCACAATCGAAATATTTTCGGTCGCTTGCCTGACAGTTGGTTCGGTGTTGTTGGTCGCGGGTGATCTGCTTTCCTTTTGGGAGCACTGGTTTTAAGAAGCGTCGTTCGTCATCTAACGTCTTACTCACTATCTCACTCGCGATCGTCCGCTCGCACGGCGTGGAGCTTAGGCCAAGCCGACATTTCTCGGTTTGGAGACGCGATCCGCTACCCACAACTCATAAGCGTTGTGGCAGCGATGATTGAAACGGCGCTGATTCTGTTCGCACTCTTGAGTACGTCGATGCATGCCGGCATCGGGCGCGTGGGGGGAAGTCGGGCATTTGAATGACCGTGTAGCGCAAACAACGGACGACGCAAAATCAAGCGACAGACAAGAGATCAAACGCAACAAAGTATCTACTCGAGTACGAGCACGATTGTGAGACTCCAAGTCATGCTCTGCATGACGGCTCGTTTCGTGTCGGTGCAAGCCACGCTTTGCCTGGCTTGGGAGGAGTTGTGCCTTGTCCACTAAGTTGACAATTCCTCCCTACCATGTGAGAACATCCAACGATTGATCTGTCCATCCATACTTAGGTAGCGAAGCCGATGAATGCTTCTTCGAAATCGAATCCACTTCGCGAAGAGATTGGATTCTTGGGCACGATCTTGGGAGAGACGATTCGCGAATCTTCGGGCGAAGCCGCGTTCGAACTCGTTGAAGCACTTCGGGTGGCTGCGCGAAATCGTAGGGCTGGACAGTCCGACGCGGATGCGGAAATCAAGCAGCTGGTTTCGGGCATGGATGAAAATCAGTTGCGGGTTGCGACGCGTGCGTTCACGGTTTTCCTGGACTTGTTGAATCTGGTGGAGGACCGACGACGGATTCGCGTTCTCGATGTTCGGGCACGGGAAGCGTATCCAAACCCTCGCAAGGAATCGATTCGAGAAGCAGTCGCTTCATTGAAAGAGTCCGGCGTCACGACGTCGGAAATGCAGAGCTTGGTCAATCAACTACAGATCGAACTCGTCTTTACAGCCCATCCAACCGAAGCGAAGCGACGATCGATCCGTGGCAAATTGAAAATGATCCGCAATTTGATGGGTCAGTACTTAGCCGATCCATTGCCGGAGGACAAAGACGCGATCGAACGCCGCATCCGGTCAGAGATTGCAAAGCTTTGGCAGACCGACTTCATCCGACCATGGCGTCCATCGGTCATGCAGGAAGTAGGGCGTGGACTGTCGATCAAGCCGGTCCTCTGGAATACGATCCCGAGGATTCAACGCGATCTGACAGCAGCTTTGAAAGAAGAGTATGGCGAGTCGGTCTCCGTCGTCCGGCCATTCCTGACGTTCGGATCTTGGATCGGCGGTGACCGTGATGGGCATCCTGGCGTAACGTCGGATGTCACAAAAGAAACACTCGGTTGGCTTCGGCGAGAAGCGATTCAGTTTCACTTGCAGGCTTGTGATGAGCTCTCCGAGTCGTTGAGCATGTCAGGACGTCAGCTGCACGATGACGATCCGTTTGCTGAGCGTGTTGAATCGCTCAAACAACAATGGCCCGAGCTCGATGAACGCTTAAGGGTCGTGCCGCCAGGCGAACGCTTTCGGCGATGGTTAAAGGTGATTCGTTTTCGTTTGGAACAGTCGATGTCGCGCGGCCTGGACGCGGCAGATAACACGTCCCAGCAGTCGTCTGCGTATTCCTCAGCTTGTGAGCTTGCCGAGGATGTTGCTGAACTGGCAGCGGCCGTCAAGACGATCGCCGGACACAACCACACCTTATTGGAGATTCAGGCCTGGCAAACGCAAATCAATACGTTCGGACTGCATCTCGCGAGGCTGGATGTCCGACAGAATGCCAAGATTCATCGCGAGGTCTTAGAGGAAGTTCTCGCGCAAGCTGGAATCTGTGGTGACTACACGACGTTGGACGAAGAAGCACGTTGCAAGCTATTGGCCGAAACGCTTGATCGTCGAATCAAAGTGGATGAAGACGCTTTGTCGGAGATGACTCGCGAAACCTGGCGAACGTTTTGCACCCTGCACGAAGTCATCGGTCAGTATACGCGAGCGGCGATGGGTGTTTATGTCATTAGCATGACGAGTGCCGCCAGTGACGTGTTGACCGTGCTTTGGCTATGGAATCAAACCGCACCCTCGGATGAGACGCGTGAACTCGCTCCACCGATCGCGCCACTCTTGGAGACCATTGATGATTTGAAGCATGGTCCGTCGATCCTCGAAGGGATGCTGTCGATCGATGCTTACCGTGAGCACCTAAAACGTCACGGCGATCAACAACTGATCATGCTCGGGTATTCCGACAGCACAAAAGACGGCGGTTATCTGTCCGCCTGTTGGTCTTTGTATCAAGCCCAACAGCGATTGTCACAAATGGCAAGGCAGCACGGCATTGAACTGAGTTATTTCCATGGGCGAGGCGGTTCACTTGGACGCGGGGGCGGGCCGGCAGCACGGAGCATCATGTCGCTGCCGGAGAGTACGTTTCACGGGCGACTTCGATTGACGGAGCAAGGCGAAGTCCTCGCCGACCGTTATGACGATCCAACAATCGCGTACCGGCACCTGGAGCAAGTCATTTGGTCATCGCTGCTCTCGGCTCATTCCAGTTCCAAGCGTCCCGACGAACAATGGCTAACAACGATTGATCGATTGGCGAATGAGTCTTACAAGACCTACCGAGAGCTATTGGAAACACCCGGCTTTGTGGAGTTCTTCCGGTGTGCAACGCCCATTTCGGAGATCGAGCAATTGCCGATCGGTTCGCGACCATCAAGGCGAAAACCGGACGGTGGTTTAGCTGATCTTCGAGCGATCCCTTGGGTCTTTTCGTGGACGCAGTCGCGTTGCCTGCTGCCGGCCTGGTACGGCATCGGTTCGGCAATGGGGAAGTGTGTCGACGATGAGGAAGAACGACAAGAACTGCGATCCATGTACGAGAACTGGCCGTTCTTTCGCGCCTTAATCGACAATGCCGAATTGGCTCTGGCGAAATCAGACCTGCAGATCGCAGATGAGTACGCGGCGCTCACCGAAGGTAAGGAAGCGCTCGAACCAATTCGAAATGCCGTCTCCCACGAATACAGAGAGGCCGTTCGGGTCGTGCTCGCGTTGACCGGACAAGAGGAGTTGCTGGATGGAACGCCTTGGCTCAAGGAAGCGATTCGCGTTCGAAATCGCTACATCGATCCGTTGAATCTGATTCAGGTTGAATTGTTGCGGCAGGGTCACGCGGCTAAAGAGATGTCCGATCAAAACCAACAGGACTTAAGGCACCTCACGCGATTGTCAATCAATGGCATCGCTGCCGGCATGAGAACAAGCGGTTAGTTTGTAGGGCATGCTCCGCATGCCGATCAGATCGTACGGAATGCTCAGCATGCCAATCGTGTTGTAGGGCATGCTCCGCTTGCCAATCTGACGCGTAAAACGCCCGCTACGATCGGCGGAGCGATTGGCGCTACGATCGGCGACGATGGCGTGATTCGTTGCTTCATCCGCTATGGAGTCTTTGGCGCTTGGGGCCAGGGCGTTTCACCGGGTGGCCATGACTTGGGTTGCTTTGCTCTTGCCTCTTCGACGGCTTTGATCAGCCAGTCAGGCGGGTTGCGGTTCTCGCCTTGTCCATAAACGTACGGAAGCGCGGGTGTCATCAAGAGCGGTTTGTCTCCCAATGGTGGACGCTCCTTTGCTGCTTGCTGCAACCGTTTCTCTAAACGCGTCACTAGCTCGGGATACTTATCTGCAATGTCGGTCGTTTCCGCAGGGTCTCGTTTGATGTTGTAAAGCATCGTGCCCATCAACTTGAAGTCGCCGTCACGAATGGTTGGCAACCGAACACTCCCTTCGACTTCGTAAATGATCTCGGTTCGTGGGCTTGGTGATCCCGCAAAGAGGGCTTTGGTCATGTCGATGCTGTCGAGCGGCCGCTCCTGCTTCTTCTCGGCTCCCGATAGCGTGACAAACGTAGAAAAGAAGTCGGTCACGTGCATCATCAAATCCGTTTTCGATCCGGCGTCAATCTTGTCCGGCCAACGCATCAGGCATGGCACGCGAACACCACCTTCGAATGTCGTGTTTTTCGTCCCACGAAACGGATGGTTGCTCTCCTCGGTCAGACCTCCGTTGTCGTTGGTGCAGATGACCAGCGTGTTGTCACGAAAATCATGTTGGTCGAGCGCGTTCAGGATCCGGCCGACAGCTTCGTCATAACACTTCAGTGCCGCATCTCGAGCATCGAATCGATCCGTGTGTCTTGGCACGATATCGATCGGTCCATGGACAGCATTGAACGGCACGTAAATAAAGAACGGCTGGTCGGACGTCTGCTTTGCGATGACACGTTCGCATTCTGCGGCGATCAGGTCCGTTGAATATCCAGTCTCTTGAATCGGTTGCTCATTGCGATGCCAATCGTAAACGTGAAATGGCACGGGAGCATTGTGCGGAATCATCTTGGAGAAGTAGTCGATACCCCACGCGTAATGCCCATATTGATGCGTGAATCCCTGCTGCATCGGCAGGTGCTCTTTCAACCATTCACCACAATGCCATTTGCCAATGATTGCCGTAAAGTAACCGCTGTCGCGTAAGGCTTCGGCAACCGTTCGCTCATGGGTGTCTAACGCGTGAATTCGTCGCGTCTGATCGCCGTCATCGTTTGTCGCCAAGGTCAAACCGAGCTTGGCGAGATAACTCGGTTTACCGAAGTCTTCCGAACGCCAATCACTCCAAGTGCGGAAGGCGTATCGACCGGTTAACAGGGCGGCACGCGTCGGGGCGCAAACGCTATGCGTATAAAACTGCGTCAACTGCACACCCTCGGTCGCCAAGCGATCCATGTTGGGCGTCAGGTCCGCCGAACCTCCCGTGAAACCGGGTTGGGAATACCCCATGTCGTCCGAGAGAATCAGCACGATGTTCGGACGGGAGCCGGCAACGTCGGCGGCTTCGCTGGCTGAGTGAAAGAGCGAAGACAGGCTCAGACCAATCGATAGACAGCAAAAGACGAATCGCGGATGAGGCATGATCGGTTCCGAACAAAGGAGAGAAAGACGCCCATTGTAACGACGTCGACTCAAGTTTCCTCATCTGCCGGTCGAAAGGGATCTATTGGCTTTGAAAGACCGATACAAGTCACATCAACGATAGCGGGAGACAACGGATGTGGTGGCTAGAGAACAGTGACTTTGATCATCGCTCCAACGATCGGAAGTTCTTCTTGCGAGGACGGGATGCCAGCCTTGGGTTTCATAGCCGTCCGCCCCAGCGACGGGTTTCAACGCTGACTGACTTCGAAAAAGAAGCCAATAAGCGGCTGCTCGAGGCAGCAGTTTGTGGCGATTCACTCTTGCCGCGATTGAAGAAAGATGTGCCGAAAGTCGTGTCGCAGGTATCGCAAAAGGCCCCCGCGAGTTCAGCCGATTCCGGACTCAAGTCGAAGGACACATCCTTGAAATGTCTGCAGCAACAACTCAAAGATCTGCAGAGTGTCATTGGCGATCAGGCCAGCGATCGTGAACGTGGGCGTGTCCGGGAGCAGTGGCTTCGTCGTCAACTCATTGCTTCGGAGAGCAAGACATCTGAACTGCAAGAACAGCTGATCGAGTCACGACAGGAGTTGGATCTGGTTCAAGGGGCTGCAGCTCAACAGATGGATGATCTGAATCGCCAACACGAAAGCGACATGGAGTATTTACGTGCGGTATCGCATGATGCAGAACGCCGTGCTTCGCTCTTGGATGCAAAGATGAAAGAAGGTGCGGCGTCTGCCCAGCAACACGAGGTGACGTATGAGGCACAAATGGAGCGGCTCCGAAGCGTCTATGCGTTGGAAGTTCAGGAAAAGGAAAATGAGCTTTCCAATGCATCGCGTCTGCTGGAAGAACTACAGGCACAACTCGTTGAACTGCAGGGGAAGCTAAAAATCTCCGAGTCGATCTGCGATGTGCAGTCGAAGAAGATTGCCCGGATCCTTTGAGTGACCAGCCGTTCTCACCGAGCGGGAATGGCGAACCGGACGAGACTGCGCGGCCAATTTGGCCAGTTTTCAACGACGCTGAAGGTGGCAAACGACCGCAACGACAAGCTTGTATACAATGGTGGGACTGTTTGGAACGACCTACCTTTGAATGCCCCCGACATTGCTTGGCGATAATCGGAACCGCCGTTTTCTTGACCCTCAAGCGTTGGCCCGGCTTGCTGCTGTGCCTTTGATGGCTCGTCGCGCTATGGTGGGAAGTGTCTCGGGGATGCACGCGAGTCCCCATCGCGGCGCGAGCGTTGAGTTTGCCGAATATCGACGGTATATCCCCGGTGACGACCTGCGCCGTCTTGATTGGCGTGCTTACGGGCGGACAGATCGCTACTACGTAAAGGAGTTTGAAGCTGATACGAACTTGCGGATGTGCTTGGTCGTCGACACCAGCGGATCCATGGCATTCGGTTCTGGTGAGGTCACGAAGATCGAATACGCCCGACGATTGGCAGGATCACTCGCTTACTTGGCGATTCAACAAGGGGATGCCGTTGGATTGACTTGCATTGGGAAAGAGATTGTCCGAACGATCCCGCCTCGACGTACGGCACCTCACCTACGTGGACTCAATGACATTCTTGAACATACGGATGCGACCGGCGAAACAGAGTTGGTTGAACGATTGCACGAGTTTGCCGAGACGACGCGTGGACGTGCATTGGTCGTTGTCTTGTCGGACCTGTTTGTAGAACCCGATCTGCTGCAAGGAGTGTTCGATCATCTACGATTTCGGAAACATGATGTCGCCGTCTTCCATTTGCTCGATCCGCAAGAACTCGGTTTCCAATTCAAACGCCCCACTCGTTTCGTCGACATGGAGCTTGGCACGGCTTTGCTCGCCGATCCCGGGGAAATCACTGATCGCTACCAGAGAGCTTTGGCGGATTACTTGCAGAAAATTCGGTCGTTGATGTTGCAGTCGGCGATCGACTACCACCGTATCTCCATCGATGAGGATTATGAGCAAGTTCTGTTGAGGTTCTTGGCGGGACGATTGCGAGGGCGAAGCCTGCGATGAGTTTCTTGCAGCCGCTAATGCTACTCGCGTTGCCTGTGATCGCATTGCCGATTGTGATTCACCTGATCAATCAACGGCGATTTCAAACGGTCCAATGGGCTGCCATGCAGTTCTTGTTGAAAGCGAACAAGATGTCGCGTGGCTACGCGCGATTGAGGCAGTGGTTGATTCTGGCCGCCCGAACGCTTGCCATCGCGGGGCTCGTGTTTGCGATTGCGAGGCCGTTGTCGAGCGGTCTGCTGGGCATCGCAGGATCCGGACAAACGGATACGACGATTGTGTTGCTGGATCGCTCGCCAAGCATGACGCAGCGTGGACCCAATGGCGAATCAAAATTGGAATCGGGACTGCAGCAACTCAACGAATCGCTCAGTCTTCTGGGATCGAACCGATTCGTTCTGATCGATAGTGGAACGAGCGAACCTCAAGAATTCGAAGAACCGTCTGACCTTCTGAAGTTGGCAAACGCGCAACCCGTGAGTGCTTCGGCTGACATCACCCAAATGTTGGAGGTGACAGATGCCTACCTCCGCGCGAATCGACCGAGTCGATGTGAAGTCTGGATCTGCAGCGATATTCGTCAATCGGATTGGAAGCCGGAGAGTGGTCGTTGGGAGGCCGTGCGAAATTCACTTTTGGATTTACCCCAAGCTGTTCGCTTTCATTTGTTGGCGTACTCAGAGACCGGCAACGCAAATCTGTCGCTTCGCGTGACGTCTGTTCGTCGTGTTCAGCGAGATCGTGGTGCCGAGTTATTGCTTTCGCTTCGGATCGAGCAGCAGGGTCTCGGAATGCCGCAACAGGGTCTCGGAATACCGCAGCAGGATCGAGCGTCGCCCGGTGAGAATGCGGAACTGAATCGTGCACCAATACGTGTCCCCATTCAATTGGAAATCGATGGAGCGCGATCAGAGTTTGACGTTGAAATGGTTGGAGGCCAAATCGATCTGGTCGATTACTCCATTCCGATCGAGGACAGCCAGAAGCGAGGGTGGGGAAGGGTTTCGATTCCAACGGATATCTATCCCGCCGACAATGAGTACTTTTTCGTTTACGACGAAGCGATGGAGCGAAAGACATTGATCGTGGCGGAAGATCCCGACTCGGTGGTACCGCTCCGATTGGCTGCGTCGTTGCCACCTGCGCCGGATGTTCAATGCGTTGCCACCGTCGTGACACCTGATCAAGCAATCAGCGCAAACGTTGAGTCTCCCGCGCTGGTGATTTGGCAGGCCGCGATTCCCGACGAAGACGATCCCAAGAGCAGATGGCTCAATCAGCTACAGGCAACACTGCTTTTTTGTCCGCCAGTAGACATCAGCGACGCGACCTTCGCCGGTGCGGGCTGGACGTCTTGGCAAGAAGGAACGGCGCCAATTTCAAACTGGGTCGCCGACCAGGGGTTGTTGGCTGCGACGCAAAGCGGTGCAGCTCTGCCCGTCGGCAAATGGGTGGTCAACCGCTTTGTTCCGATTCAGGGTGAAGTATCCGCGTTGGCAACTGTCGGAGATGGCGTCCCACTGCTCGCTCGTTCCATGACGGACCGCGATGTTTTCTTTCTTGGAACGACGGTCAGTCCAACTGATTCATCGCTCGCGAGTGACGGAATCGCTCTCTATGCACTGATCCAAAGAGCGATCGCACTCGGAGCCGAGAATCAAGGGATGACACAACAGCAAACGGCGGGTGAGCTTTCTAGTGAAGACGCACAGGGTTGGCGTAGGATCGCAGGAAACAGCAACGCCCTGTCGAGCCAAGCGTCGCTTCACGCGGGGGTTTACCGTTCCGGTGATCAGTTGATTGCCGTGAATCGCAGTGAATCGGAAGATCGTTCGGCGATCGTCCCCGACGATCAGCTCGATTCACTTTTTGGCCAGCTGTCGTTCGACCGAGTCAATGACACCGCCGGAAATAGGACGTCGTTGATCCAGGAAATTTGGCGGTTGTTTTTGGTGGTGATGTTATTGGCGCTAATTGGAGAAGCCTGGTTGTGCGTGCCGAAAGCGACGCTCGGTGAAGGCTCTGCGACGACTGCCCGATCATCGTTCTTCGATGATGCACGTCGATCGGAGTCGTCCGCATGAATGTGACTTCGCAATTGACGTTTCTTGGTTCGCCCCTTTCATTGACGTTTTCGATGATTGCCGTTGTCGTCACCGCTTGGCTGGGACACCATTCGTGGCGACGCAGCGGGTATGCCAAGTCGCAGGCGGCACTCGAAATCTTGCGTCTCTCGATCGTCACGCTCGTTGCACTCTTGCTGAACCAACCGGAGTGGATCCAGCAGTATCGTCCCACTCAAAAACCGACCGTCACGGTTCTTTGGGACAACTCGAAAAGTATGTCGACTCGAGACGTCCGGGATACAGATGGTCAGTCGCTGATCAGCCGCGCCGAGTCAATTGAACCCTTGTTGAATCGTGAAGCGTGGGCGTCCCTCAGCGATCGACTGAACGTTCAGATCGAGCCGATCAGCGGAAGCGATGAGAACGAACGGACTCGTTCCACAATGGACGTTCCTGAGTCTCAAACAACGAATTTGCATGATCCTCTGGAGGATGTTGGTCGGCGCGATCAACTTGTTGGAGTCGTTTTGATCTCCGATGGCGATTGGAATGAGGGACGACCTCCCGTCGAAGCGGCAACGCAGTTCAGGGTCAAGGACGTTCCGATCGTCACCGTTGCGACGGGAAGCTCGCGGCGATTACCTGATCTCGAGCTGATCGATGTGCAAGTGCCATCGTTTGGTGCGGTAGGAAAAACGATCCGCATTCCCTTCACGATCGATAGCTCGCTACCGCGTCCATTGATGACGACCGTTTCCATGACAACTTCGGATGGCGAGTCAACGTCCAAGCAAGTGCAAGTCGCTCCGATGGGACGAACCACGGACGTATTCACATGGAAATCGGAGAAACCTGGTGACTATACGGTGACAGTGGACGTTCCTGTCAATCGTGAAGAAACGATCGTTGATAACAATCAGCGCTCCGCGCCGATTTCGATACGACAGGAGCAACTGAAAGTGCTGGTCGTTGAGTCGTTTCCCCGTTGGGAATATCGATACCTCAGAAATGCACTTTCACGAGATCCAGGTGTCGAGGTGTCGTGTTTGTTGTTCCATCCTGGTTTGGAAAAGGTCGGCGGTGGGTCCGAAGACTACATCAAAGTCTTTCCTGAGGAATTGGATGCGTTGGTTCAGTACGACGTCGTATTCCTCGGTGACGTGGGGTTAAACGACGGACAGTTGACTCCCGAGCAATGCGAGTTGTTAAAGGGCCTCATCGAAGTTCAAGCGAGTGGATTGGTGTTCATTCCAGGATGGCAAGGGCGACAATTCAGCTTGATGGATACGGCGCTTGAGGATCTCTATCCCGTGCAACTGGATGAGGCTCAACCTGAAGGCTGGGGCTCTCGCACACCTTCCAAATTTCAGTTGACACAACGCGGACGCGATTCGTTGTTGACGAAGCTTGCGGACTCTGGGTCCGAGAACGCGCAAGTTTGGGAGGATTTGCCGGGATTCCAGTGGCACGCACCGGTCACGCGTGCGAAAGCGGGTACGGAGATCCTCGCGGTGCATCAGGATATGTCCAATCAGTTCGGTCGAATCCCGTTATTGGTCACGCGAACGTTTGGTGCAGGTAAGGTTCTGTTTATGGGCACGGACGGCGCCTGGCGTTGGCGTAAAGGCGTGGAGGACAAGTACCACTATCGCTTTTGGGGACAGGTCGTTCGTTGGATGGCGTATCAACGGAACATGGCCAAAGGCGAAACCATGCGTCTGTACTACACGCCTGACCAGCCGCAAGTTCGGCAAACGCTATCTCTGAGTGCTCACGTCATGGATGACGCTGGCGAACCGCTGCAACAGGGGAACGTGGTGGCACGAGTGGTTTCGCCATCTGGAAAGATGGAATCCGTTCGACTGATCGCAGAAGGTCAGCAGTGGGGAGTCTTTCAGGGACGTTTAACGCCGACCGAATCGGGCGGCCATTCGGTGACGATCGCCTGCGCCGAGACGGGCAAGACGCTTGAGGCGACGATCTTTGTGCAAGGTCAAGAACGCGAGCGAGTCGGAAAGCCTGCGCGACCGGATGTGTTGACGGAACTCGCGTTGGTATCCGGCGGCAAGTCGGTTGGGCCTTCGGATCTCGATGAAATCATTTCGGTCGTCGGAGAATTACCGATGCCTGCGCCAAGGATACGTCGCCTGCAACTATGGAGCCATCCACTGACGGCCCTCGTACTGATTTCACTGCTAACCGTCTTTTGGATCTGCCGAAAAGCCGCCGGATTAATCTGATAAGCACTCCGTTCGGGACGTAGAGGTCGCTGGTTCGAATCCAGTCGCCCCGACTATTCTTAGAAATGAGCCCTTCGGCGAGTACGTCGAAGGGCTTTCTTATTGTAGGGACTAGAGTTACGTCATCGAGTCGGCAGTTCAAAAACACGATATCGAGGATCTGACGTTTTTCTAGAACATCGGCATTAAGCCATTTGTCTGTAAGGCTTTGCGAAAGTTCAAAAATTCTGCTCGCCAAGTCGGCATACTCGTCGTGTGAGCGGTCAAGAACGTCGAGTTGCAGCTTCATGTTACTGAGACGATCACGAAGTTCGGTCTGCTTTGCGGCGAACGTCGCTTCGTCAATCTCCTCAGCCAAGCGCATGTTGAGTAGACGGTCCTGCTGGCCGACGATGAGCGTTTCCTGACGCTGAAGCTCATGCCGTTGTGATAGTGAATCCAGTTGGGTGTCGCGTGTCTTTGAAGCGAGCACCGTGCGGAACCACTCCAGCACGCCCTCGTCCTCGATCTTCATCTTGGTCAGGATCCCTATCACTTGAGAATCGAAGTCAGCTTCACGAATTCGGATGCGGGGATGGTCGCCTTTGTTGTAGTACGTGCAGCGGTAGTAGATGTATTGCTTCGGTCCGGCTTTGGTCTGCTTCGTCTTGATTTCGCCGGTGATTCGATGTCCGCAATGTCCGCATTTGATGCGGTCTCCAGCGTAGGTCAGTTCATGGGACTGATAAACGTGTCCGCCCAAAATGGTCTGCACACGGTCCCACGTTGGTCGGTCAACGAGTGGCTCATGCTTGCCGGGATACCAGTTGCCCTTGTGTTCAATCTCTCCAATGTAGGCCCTGTCGCGGAGAATGTTGTGAAGGGAACTACGCGGAAACTTGTGAGTTGAGTCGCGGTAGATCAGCCCCTCTTCATGCAATTTTTCGGCAAGTTGGTCGAGCGTCAGTGATTGGAAGGCGAACAACTCAAATATCCGCTTCACAGTTTTGCCGTTCCGTCGATGGATTTCGACGATACCCCGACCGTTCTTACGAACATTCTTGTAGCCGTAGGGAGCGAGACCGATGAACCAGCCTTCCTGAACACGGCGGGCGAGTCCTTCGCGTACATCAACCGATTGCTGCTCGGTGTAGAAGCTCGCCATGTTGGCGAGCGTGCGACGCATCATCCGACCAGCAGGATTGCTGTCGGTGGGCTGTGCGACCGAGATGAACGGAACATTGTATTCGGATTCGAGACGTTCCAATTCGACGTAGTCGTAGAGATTTCTCGCTGCCCGATCGAGCTTGTAGAACAGCAAGCCGTCGATTTCCAAGCAGTGTTTCTTCGCGTAGCGAACAAGTTCCTTGAAGGTCTTGCGTTCGTCGCTCTTGGATGCGGTTTCGGCGATGCGAAAGAAGCGGACGATTTCACCGCCCTGCAATTCTGCGTAGTGCCTGAGCGCGTCTTCCTGTACTTCGAGCGAGAATCCTTCTCGTTCCTGTTCGCGACTGCTGACTCGAGCGAGGGCAACGAATCGTTTCATTTTCACTACTCCCGACGAAGACAATCAATGACACCACCGACATTATTGATGATCGCTATGGCATCGTCGCGGGTCAACTGGTTCGGGTAGTACGGTTGCCAGATTTCGATGGTCTTTTGCAGTAGTTCGTCCGAAACCCAATCCGGTAGGTCGGAACAGGACTTCCGGTCACGTTCTTGCTTTCGTCTGTTGGTTTTCGAGTTTCGCATCAGAAAATGACAAAATCGTTAGGGATGACTAGAACAAACGGCGTTCGACTTGATTGCCGTAGACGGTCCATTGCGTCCTCGGCTGCTCTTCGCGGCCATACAGTTCGAGATACGGGCCGGGACTGACACGCTCGATGAGTTCGCGAACGGCGAAAGGCTTTTGGCTGTGGCGGGTTCGTCGATGTAGCAGCCAGCTTCGACAGGTCTTGTCGGCGAACGGCAGACTTCCTCGAACACCCAGCAGGAGGAATTCGTGAGAGACACGCCAGTAGTTGCCCATACCAAGCTGAGGCTTAATCCAGACCAAACACGATTTGAATTGAAACCCCCATGCATCCATGACGGTAAACGCTTCTCGAAGAAACGCGTTGGTTGTCCAGAGGTGCAAATGAGCGTTGTCCGCAATTAGGTGGCGGACGGGTTCGGAGCAGATTGCTTCGATGTCGAGTGTCGAATAGTGATTATCAGCGGCACCGCGAGCGGCCTTGTTGGAGTACGACCAAGGCGGATCGGCATAGACTGTGCAGAACTTTGACTCGGTCGAGCAAAGCTCTTCGAGGTTCTCGACGATGCTGGGGAGGTGTTCGTTCATTCGGCGCCTTCCGTGTCTTGCGTGATGCCACCCTCCTGCTCGATCATCCACGTGTGGGCTTCATCGAGCAGAAAGCGAATGAAAGGGATGTCGTCACGGCCCATACGAGTCGACTCATGCCACAAATCGCCATTCTTGTAGAGACGGTGAAGCGAAAGCATGTGGCGAACCGTGTCGCCTGATTTCGCACGACGGATGCGAACAACCAGCATTCCCTGCCGAATTTCGTGTACGAGTTTCGTTCTCATTGGTTGGTTGCTCCGTGGGCTGAGTCAGACGTGTTGGCGATTGCGCCGTCCAGTGATGCTGCGAGGTGAAACAACTGATTGCGAAGTGCATCCTCCATGCAGCCATCGTCAGCCAGTTCGGCTGCCAAGACACGAACTAACTTGACCATCGCGCAAAGGTCATCGGGCGTGAACCATTGATTCACTCGGCCAGTGCGGTTGTTGAGGCGGATAATGTTGAAGCGATAGTCAAAGCCACTGAATTCATCGCCCGTCTTGTAGACGGCTGCCGTTAGTTGCTCGGCTCCCACCAGCGTGTATGGTTGTCTTGATCTTTGAGTCATTGCATTGCGATCAGTTGGTTTCGGTTGAATAAAATGCGTGGAGAGCTGTCACTCTCTCCACGCTGGAAAACTCACTCAAAAGAACGTTCGCTGAACCAGTCGCGTTGCCGAGCTTGTTCACACCAGTGATCTAGTGTGCAAAGCGATTTGCAAACGGTCAGTTCATAGAGGTCTGTTGATGGCCCATCGTGATGTCGCGGTTCCTCATCGAGGTATTGCCCCATCACAAGTTCCAACGCCCGCCAGAACGATGCATCCGGAACGAATCCGTCTGAACGCGGGCCTAGCGGAACGCGAGTTCGTTTTCGCAAAAAGTGTCTAAACATTTTTCTTCTCCAAAGGGGGAAGTTCACGTGTGACAGAGGGGCGTGAACTCCCCGTTTTTCAATTGCCCCTCCGTGACAGTTGCCCGTCAGGGAGAGGTAATGTGGAAAAGTGCCGGGCTGACACGAACAGCCCGGCGTAACCGTGGGTAAAACCCATGTCGTTCCCTGAACGACGAAAACCGATCAGCGACCTAGTACTCTTCAGGAAGAAGAATCGTGGTGTAGGAGCGATCATGGTCCGTGATGATCCAAAACTTCGTTTTGTCCGAAGCGTGGTAGACAGAGAGCAAACGAAACTGACGCACGAGTGCCTCTTCGTTTGACCGTCGGTCTTCATCACACACATCACCCCAGTCACCTTGGGCGTGTCTCAGCAACGCGGTCAGCATTTCGTCTGCCGATATCGCCAAGTGAACTCCCTTGGTCATCACAATTCTTCCCATCGGAAAGAGTGCTATTTGGTTGACATCTTCCATGGCGTTTTCATCCGTGAAGCCGGTGGGAACATCCCACCGACAGGTTGATAATCCGTTACTCTTGGTTGGCGTCACGCTTGGCCTTTTCGGCCTGCCTGAGACACCATGAGAACGCCAATTCCGCTGCCTTGGCGACGAACAGCAAGTCATCACGTCGAAACGACGTAGTGTCCTTGTATTCTTCGCCATCGCGGTAGGTGCGGGTGATCGTGACGCTGAGCCACGACCCGTTGTTCTTCGAGTCGTTCTTCCAAACGGAAGCTCGAATACCGTTGCCTACTGCGAAACGCTTAATCGGTGCGTTATTTGCCATGTTTCCTCCATGTGTGTTATCCACACGTTGTTAGTTGGCCGATGGAGCAGGCCCTCCTGTCTCCACCGGCACGAATTGTTAAATCCGACGCATCATTGCTTCGGATACTGTGTTAGTTCGCTAACGCGAACCCGAACGTCGTCGAAGTCGTCGAGTCTTTGCCAAGGTCGACTCTTCTTCGGCGTTCTCTTTTTGTTGGGGTACTGCTCAACCTTCACGATGGTGTCCCACGTATGGAACACGACCCGTGGTGCATGGATTACCCACAAAAGAGCAACAACGCCTATCAAGGCGATGCGTACTGCAAGTGCGGGAATCCCCAAGGTGAAGCCAAGTGCGGAACGCAGTTCGACTGGCGTACCTCGCCTGCTTAGTTGAGTGTCTACCTGCGAGAAACCTCGCTTGTAGAACCATCCGAAAATCCTGCACGCATGGCCCGCCAACACTTCAACGGCGCACAGCAAGTAGCGTGTGAATTTCACGGAATGGTCAACGGCGTCCGAGATACCCCAACGCATCTCGGCTGCCATTCCTTCAAGGCATTCTTTCAATGTCACTTTCATGACAATCCTCCGTTTGACGACGCTGGTTCATTCCAGACGACGCTTGATTGACAAGCACTTGCAGTGCCTGCCAAGCAATTCAGAGTCAGATGCCTACCCGTTGTTTTCTCTGCTCTCGGGCCGAGAGACGTTTTCAAACCCGCGTGGGGATTGAGCGATTGGATTTCGCGTTCGGTAACTGTGGGATGTAAGCGACGATGTTAAGCAGTTCGGGAATCGCGATGACTTTCAAATGGACACCACTGCCTGTCAGTGGATGAAGTGCCTCTGCCAAACGTCGCTGTTTCGGATGCGTTGGCACTATCCAAGTCAGTTCAAAATCGCCATTGCGAATCAACTCACGGAAGCCTACCTGCCGTTCGTATTTCTGTATGCTTCGTAGTGTGCGAGCTACGATCCGATTTATCTTCGACTGTCCGGCGTCGACACAGATACTGCCGAGTCGCGTGGACTGCGATGTCGCTTCGACGTAGTGACCCGCAGGAAGGCCGTGCCGAAACAATTTTGGAAAGTAGGTTTCTATTTCTGTTGGCGTGACTGGCGACCGAGATTCTGAACCGCAGCAAAATGTCAGGATGCCAAGTGCGCGGGCCAATGATGTATCGGAGAGTGGCCTTTGGCCTGCGGCTGTCCAGTAGCGAAGACCACAGTCGTGGTGCCATTCACTGATTCGGCCACTTCGCAATAGCAGGTCAACTGCGAGCATTGCCCGCTCGCGATCGTTGACGGGAAGACAGCGGTCGACAGCTATTGTGTGTCGCTCGATGAACTCAGTAATGAGTCGCTGCGGTTTCAGGTTGACGGTTTGCATGATTACCAAAGTTCGTATGGAAGTTCGGCGGACTGGCAGTGCCGGTGAAATGATTCAATCTGTTCCAGTGAGTACCGACCAGCGGACTCGATAACACGGGTGACATGGCCTTCGTCATCGAACAGAAACGCATCCGGGTTCTTGACGCCGCGTTCAGCTATTGCCACGGCATCTTCGCCGAGCCATGTTTCAGCCAATTCTGGTTCATTTGTCCGATAGTGAATAAAGACACCTGCCAATAGCAGGTCGTGGTTTCGGTGATTCGTTGGCGGCAGGCCACCAGCCGAAGAGCCAAAGAGCCGTGCAGCGTTGTGAGTTGCTGCAACGACCGGCGTCGGTTGTGTTGGGTTGTCCCATCGCGTCTGAACGACTTCAGTAATCTGCATGAAGTCCGGTGCCGCATGCTGCGGTTTCCAGACAGCGAGCGGCTCTTCGCCAATGGGTGATCTTGGGAGATTCCAAACATCGCCGACGATTAAGCCCGCGTTGACAAGCCGTTGGATTGCGACAACAACTCCACCGGAATTGCAGAATTGTTCGCTCCATCCCTGATGGACATGGGCGAGTGATAGAAGACGTACTCGGCAATTGAGCGTTTCCATCAGGTCGTACATTGCAGGTGTCCAAGTTCGTTCCACCATCATTTGCCCTCAGCCGTTGTTGGACCGGATGGGTCAAGCGGATGATCTTGCAGGTAACGATCGAAGACACCGACCGATGCAGATGGCACCGGTTTGGTGCTGGTGGCCGAGTGCTGTTTCGCACGGCCTTTGGACTTCCTTCGCCGTTGTTTCTTCGGTGACGGAGTGGGTTTCGGCTGCGGTTCCGGTTCGGGGCCGACCGTGATGGTTTCTTTCGAGATCGACGGGGAAGTGTTTGGTTTGCGACCGCGATGAGGAACTTCTGGTTTCGGGCGTTCCCAGTCGGAAGCAAGAAAGGTTCCGATATCAGTCGATGGCCACGGAGCAGCTTTGCGTTGACCGTATTCGGCGGCGGAAATATGGAAGTCGCTCTCGATGATGACTGGCATCCCGCCATACTGTGCATAGCCAGCTCCTCGATTGATCAGTACTACGCTCTTGCGGTCGTCGTCGCTGACCAGCTTGATGTCGTTCTTGGTCAGGCGTGGCGCAATAAAGTCGTTGCGTGAACGACTGGTACTGGTGGTCGTTCCACGATCACTAACTGATTGCGAGACGCTGATGGAATCCATGGTGTCGACTGTCTCACCGCTGGCTCTGGAAAGTCGTTCCTGATCATCCCAGCCGGAAATGGCGAACCATTGGCGATAGCGGCAATTCGTTTCCAACGTCGAAGTCAAGTCGTAGCGAACCAAATCTTGCATGGATTGGTTCGCGAGAATCACGGCGACGCCCATGCTGCGAGCGAGTTGCAGCAGGTAGTCGAGATTCCGCGATGCCATTCGCTGAAACTCATCGACAACAAGATAGACCGGAACTTTGCGTTCGGTGAGCGTTGCCGCCGTCAGCAACATATAGCTGGCAAGGCGTCCGATCTCCGGTGACGAACCCGGTCCGAGAGTTGCGGAGAGACTGAAGTAGTGAGCCTCCGGGTGCAGGAATAGTCGCGTCGGGTCAATACAGAAGTCAGCAACCGCTTGATTCGGAGTGCAATCGTCCGTGATGTTCAACGCCGCGATGGACGCCAGTCGAGTCACTGACATCTTCACGTGGTTACCGGCGTCCTTCGATTTGTCATCGAGACCATGCCTCTTTGGTGATGAAATGACGTAGGCGAGTTTGTCGCGGAGTTGTTCAAAGTTGTTAATGTCGGGGAAGTGGCTGACAGTCGCGTACAGAACCGAAGCATTGGCCGAACTGAAATAGCCTTCGCCATAGTCGCTGCCGTAATTCAGTCCCAAGGCTCCGCAAAGAATGTCAGTCTTCTGCAATTCGTTGAGGCGATTCCAGCAGGGAAGTTTGAAGGGATTGAAGCCGTAAGTTGCAAGGTCATCGCGTTGCGTGAAGTAACGAACCGGAACGTCGATGCCGTTTAATGCTTTGGCTGTTTTCGCACCTTGCTTCAGCGTTTGAAGTAGCTCGGGGGAATCGCCCTTAAGATCGAGCACCATCACGCTGGCGTTTCCACCGCCGATGACCTGTTCAATAAACGGTGAGAGTCCGCGAGCCGTCTTCCCTGAACCGCTGTCGCCAAGGAAGTGGGCGTGTTCGCGGAACACTTCCGAAGGCACCAACATCGGTGATTGGTCGAAAGTGACACGTCCGAGGTAAAGACTGTCTCGTTCGATTTCGTTTTGTGATGATCGGATTCGGTCCGTGATTTCCTTCCACTCGCTCGCGGGAACGAAACTTGGCTTCGGTATTGAGAGCCGACCTAATACCGGTGTTCCCACAATACCGATGGCCAGAAACACGAGAAGAACAGGAATCACAGCCAGTACGGCACACAAAAGAAGGAGAAGGCCAATGCTGAAAAACAGTTCGAGCAGGCTTCCGGAATTTAGGACGTTTCCGAAACTGACGGATACTTCAGAGACCTGAAACAGATTGGTCACGCGAAAGAATGCGAATACATTCAACAAGACGGCAACCACCAGCATCGTCAGCCGACGACGGCAATCGCCGGAGGGACTGACCAGCACACCTGCAATTGGCTCGTCGTCTCGATTATAGCTGCACCAACTGTTGACCGCCGATTGAAAGCCCGCAGCGAACCTTTCGAGTGAGGTTCCGAAGGTAGCCGCCATGATCAAACAGCCAACGGCGGTGATCATCAAAAGGATTGGCGTGTACTGTGGAATCAGGACGCAAAGAGCAATCGGCACAAGCAGTAAGCTGCTGGCCAAGGTCTGCCAGCAAATAGCTTCGCGGGTATTCCAAGCTGCATCGACGGAAGTTGGTGAGACCGTTGCGACAAATGTGAAATGCCGAACAACCTCTCGCGCTACCAGTGCTGTTGCAGTGAGTGCTACGTAAACTTCGATAGCCACAGGCACAGGGAAGAGATGGTAAACCCATGCGACACCGATAATCGCAATACTGACATCACGGATGGCGACAAGATGTGACTTCACACGTCGCCATGCCACGAACATGAACAAACCGGCGAGCAGCATCACGAACAAAGTCACATCAAAGACGAATAGTTGAACCCAGCAGCACAGTAGTGCCACAAAGCTGGCCAACACCAACTCCTTCAGTACTTTTGTGGTGAACTCGGTATCGTCGTTATCGACGCCACGGTGATAAGCAAACTCCAGTTCAAGTGGCTCGGATGGAACGAGTTTGTGTTGAATTGGGTTGCCAGACGACTGACGGTAAACGCTTCTGGGCATGGGTTTAATCCTGTTTCAATTGGCTCGAAGTAGTAGAAATGACAAACGTGGAATCACCGCGATGTGGACGCGAACAGCATCTGTGCAACCGCAGGCAACCAATGCCTTGGAAACCGCTTTCGACTTTTCTTCGCTGGTGGTGAGAACGACGACTTGAAACCGTGATGCAGCGGCCAGCTCCGAAATCTGAGGAACGTCAAGTCGGTCGTGTGACGCCTGAGTCGTTTTGCGGGCAACGTGCTGCGGTGAACCTCCGAGATCAACACGCACAAGTTCCAATTGGCCCTTGGCGTCCACGCAATAGGGCGACTGAGACAAATCTTGAGGAAGCCACGGCATGTATTCCGCAACCTCGTCGGTGATAAGTCGGCGGCGACGGGCATTGCCACTTGTCGCGTAAATCAATGTGGCATAGTCGGTTGGTAATGACTGTGGCCCCAGCGGTTCACTCAGTCGTGCAGAAAGTCCGAGCGAGCTGATGGCGTTGCTTCCCAGACGAAAATACGTTTCAGGTGGAACAAGAACGTATCGGCTAAGAATTCGATCCGAACAAAGTCGGGCTGTGACTTTCGCCACTGCGTTCAAAGAACGTCCGGGTAGTAGTTGCGTAGCGATCACACGATTTGTTGCGAGACGATATCGTCTGACAAATTCGATAATCGCAAGGTCACGGGTTCGGAAGGTTTGTTCGGGCATCGGTTATTTACCAAATCTGATAGGGCAGTCCACGCAGGACCGCATCGTCATGAAAGGCAGCAATGCGATCGGCGTCATAGTCGCCGCCAAATTCGATCAGCACTGCTGGTTGGTCGTTTGAGTCGAGCAGGACGGCATCGGGCATCGACTGTCCGGGTTCATCGTCAGTGATCAGGTTCTCACCACGCCACGCCTTTGCGTAACTCGGATGATTGCAACAGAACCACAACCAAACTTCGGAGACGCCAAGGTCGTGTGACACCTGAGACGACAGCACGGCTTTGTTGCGGCCTCCGAAGTGATTCACGGTGATGTCCGTTGGCAGAAAGACGACCGTTGAACGAAGTGCTCGATAGCGCCACCGACTTTGCAACTGAAATGCAATCTGGCTGGAATCGGGGGCGTCATTGCCCGGTTGCCAGACAAACACCGGACTCAGTAATTCCGGTAACGGCCTCGCCATGACCACATTGCGTTTGAGCAGCCCCAGCTCGACGAATCGACTCAGACGTCGCCTCGCATTGGCAATGTCACCAGCCCAAAGGGCATCGGCCAACTGCCGTTGTCCAAAAAGCCTGACTTGCAGACTCAACGCTTGCAGCACGGTGACATCGCGGTCGGTAAACTGAGTCCGCTTCTTCATTCGGCCAGTTCCCCGTTGTCTGCTACTTCATCAGCCTGAACCGGCTTTTTCTTGCTCCGCTTCTTTTTCGTCGTGGTGGCGTCCGGGAGGCCAATTGGCAGTCCCGCATCCCTTTGGCTGTCATCCGTCAGCCGTTCGCAGATTGCCGGAGCCGAACTGAACGGGTCATTCAACGACAGTTCCTCCGCTTCATCACGAATCAGCTTGGCCAAATGTGGTTTACCGGCTGCTTCGTATCGTCGAGCTTGTTCTTCTAATTGGTTATGATGTTCTGCGTGACCGAGAATGAGCATGCGTTGCAATGCAGAAGCCATGAAACTGCCGATGCTGGGCAAAGCTCTTTCAACAAGTCGGTCTGTGATCCATTGCGTCGTTTTCTGGAGCATGGCAAATCCTGTCAGGGGTTGAGGAACAACTGTCCGGGAACGTCGTTCAACCCGGAGTGACAGAATTATTTGCGACCTGCGGTTCACGCTAAATTCAAGCTGATGCAATCTGCGAACAAGTTGCCTGCATCACGAACCAACATCGCGATTCCCTCAACAATGGCAAACAAACGCCCACAGCACGGAAGAACCGTTGAGATCAACGTCGACAAGTTGACGGCTGCGATGAATCATCGCGGCCTGAGTGTTGAGCAGTTGAAGGAACTGGCTGGCGTATCAACCGGCACCGTCAATAACTTGCTGGCTGGAAAGCCGGTTTACAGAACAACTGCAACGCAGGTTGCCGAAGCCCTCGAAACGTCACTCGGCGTGCTGATGGGAGAGTCCGTTTCGCACGGCGGTGCAGCGACAGTTCATGAGTATCTGGTGTCCGAAGTCCTGACGGACTGGATTGTCGCATCAAACGGCCTGAGATTTCAGCTTTGTCGCTTGCGGCATATGGAGTTGGATCGACAGGCTCGTGGAAAACGATTCGATCTGCGAGAAATGACCACCGACGAAGAACAACGATGTCGTACTTGGATCAAGCGACATCCCAATGTCTGCGAGTCACTTCACGGTCACCCAAACATCGTCCGTAACCTGACGGCGTTTCATGATCCGGTCGAGAGCTTCTATTGGGTGATCGACGAGTGGATTGACGGCATTGCACTCCAAAGCAAGTTGGGAAGCGGGCCACTGGCACAACCAACAGCGAAGCAATTGTTGCTCGATGTCGCCCGTGGATTGCACGGGCTTCATGAGCAGGGGATTGTCCGTCGGGAACTCAATCCGGCAACTATCATGATTCGCAATTTTGATGGTCGGGCAATTCTTACTGAGTTTGAACTGGCGAAGTTGATTGACCGTGGACCAACGGTATCGACAGACGACTGGCCTTCCGACCCGTATCGAGCGGGCGAAGCGGATGCAGACGATGTTGATGTGCGGGCTGACATCTACAGTTGGGCACGAATTGGAATTCATGCGTTGGTCGGCGAGTTGCCGGAAATCGGACAGGCGGAATCAGCGCTCCACGAGACTGCGTTGCCATCATCGGTTCGGGAATGCCTGATCGGGGCAGCAGCGGTGTTTCGCAGTGAACGCCCCAATTCAATGGATGTCGTTATCCCTGTCATCGAAGGGTGGGGGTAAGGATGGCGACTGAACGTGAAGACGAAGATATCTGGCAGACAATTGCTCATTATCGAAGTGAGATTGAGTTCCTTCGTGAGTTACTTGATCCCGTCAATCAGTTGCGAGACGCGGGAGTGTTCGTCGAAGACATGTTGCGGGTGCATTTCCCGGCTCCGGAGATTACCGAGCCGAGCCTTGGGAAATTCCTGAGGAAGCGCCGCAAGTTTCTTGGGCGGCGATTGTTTCGTGATGCTGACTTCGCGGTACGAATGCGAAACAGCGTTTCTCACACGCGGCGTGAATCGACGACGGACGAACAGTTCCTCAAGGCAACGGAAATCCTGCTTGAGATCGCTGCTTTACACATTGATGAGATTGAGCGAAAAGCCGGACGGAAGGTCAATCCAGAGCGTGAATCACCATCCGATCGTGGCCCGTCGCCTCGGTTTGAGATCGAGTCTTCTAAAGAACCCGAATCCAAAACTTACGCCACGGAGATTGTACGCGAACCACGGCCACTCCTTGAAGCGGCAGACGACGATCCGGCGGTGACTGCATCAACGATTGCCGAGTACACATTCTGCCCGCGTGCGGGAATCTTGACGCATGAAGGCGGCTTCTCAGACCCTGAAGAAGAACTCCCGTCTCTGGCCCTTCTTCCTTGGTACGAACTTGCAGCGATTGAAGAAGCCTACACTCACGCACTCTATGTGCTGTATGCTTTTCCGGTGGGTTTGCTCGCTGCTGTCGTCATCTTGTCGTTGTTGATGCTGGGGAATGTTCTCTATCCCTTCGTGTTGACTGGACTTCTTTTCGGCTGGGCGATTTTTGCGTGGCGAGCTTTCCGGCGTTGGAGAGCAATAGGCGAACGAAGACTTGCCGCCCGGCTTGCAACGGAGTGTGATCCTGTTCCCGGCAAGAATGCGTTTCAACCGGTCAATTGGTGGGGGCTGTTGTTGGCTGGCTACGAAGTCCGCCGACCTGAAGCCGCACTGCATGACGAGCGATGGAAACTCAGTGGCAAGCCACGCCGAATCCTGCAAAAAGGCACGATGAGCATTCCGGTTCACCGAATCAGAAAGCCGGAAGGGCCAATCCTTCCGCAGCACATCGTGCGAGTGATGGCTCATTGCCATTTGATTGAAACAACCGAAGGCGCGAACAGTCCGTTTGCGATTGTATTATTTGGCAATACCTATGAAGGGATGACCGTACCCAATACGAAGGAAAATCGGGAACGGTTTTACACTGCCCTCGAACGTGCCCGAACGACGATTACCGAATCAGACGACGGAGAGCGTCAGCCTCCCGAACCGATCACTGGGAATGCTTGCAGTGGCTGCCATTTTGGGCATCCGAGACCAGTCGCCCTTGAAGACAAGACAACCCGGTACGGGGAGCCGCTGGACCCGGTACTTTTTCACAATGGCAAGAAGGTCTTTCACTGCGATTGCGGAGACCGATTTCACTGGAAGCCGAAGCATGAGCGGACGCGAAAAATGCGAAAGCTGGAATGATCACGTCAGCCGAGTCGCCGCTGAATCCAATCGATTACCTGTGAACCGAGCCGCTTTCTTTCTCCGGGTTTCTCGGTTTGCCGAATCTCAGTCATTGCAGAATTCCAGCCATCGAGCCATTGGCCTGATGTCTCGAAACGTTCGTCAGCTTCGATAGCCAATGAGTGATTGAGCAATTTATCAATAGGTCGCCAGATTCGTTTGGGGAGCTTCTTCCGTTCCGGGCTGACCTCACTGGCTGGAACCAAACGTGACCCGGACTTAACGGGGTCAGGCAACATGCCAACTTTGCCACCGTGACCGTCATACGGAATCTTGTCAGTCAGGATTTCATAAAGGACGACCCCCAATGAAAAGCAGTCGGCCCGAAAATTGACGTGGGCTTCACCCCGCAGCAACTCTGGTGCGGAATACACACCACTCACTCCGTCGCCTTCTTCCCGACGAGTTGTTCGCTCTATAGTCCATGCGTTGCCGTAGTCAATCAGCACCAGACTCGTCCGTTTCGTGAGGATGAGATTGGCAGGTTTGATGTCACCGTGGATGATCTGTTTGTTGCGATGGATGTGTCGCAGTGCGTGAGCAACACCCTTTACAAGTCTGATGGCTTCCGGTGCCGCAATCCTGTGTCGGTTACGATCACGAATTCCGTGCAGGACCGAGCGCAGATTGAAGCCATCAATCCACGGCAAGACCACATAAACAAGTTCGCCTTCTCGATGGCATTCAAGAATCTGAAGAATCTCGTTGTCCCCTCGGGTCAACCGTTGCAGCGTGCGAACCCGATCTAGCACTCCGGCTGAATTCGGCAGGATATGGAGTGCTCGCATTTGTTTCGCACTGGGGTCGAAAACCTGAAATGCACGTCGTGCTGAAGTGCCGATTTTGGCAATGGCGAGGTACGTCCGACCGGCAATCCGAAATCGTTCGATAACCGGAAGTTCGGCTCCTCGAAATCGGATCGGACGGTTCTGCATCGTGGCGAATTCTCTCTGCACATGGGGATGACGGATTGTCATGCGAGAAAACAAAGTGTACCGCAAAGTGTTGCCAAACACCTGTAGCTAACACGTGCCAGTCGCAAGCGACCCTAAGCCGTTTGCGACAACGGAAATCAATGGAATCAGGAATGGAATGTCAGTGGGTCATTCAATGTTCCGGTGCATGTTCCGGTTTCTGGGGTGGTGAACGGGCCGCAGCGCGGCCCGAATTCGAGAGCGGCGAACGCTAGTGAGCCGCTGACCGCCGGAGCGTTCAGCGGAGGCGGAAGACGACCGCAGGCTGCCCCAGCAGGCTCGGTCGTGAGTCGAGCGTCCCAGCGAGACGGGCGGGCGTTCAAGCCCGCAGCGAACCGCCCCAGCGGTGAGCGTGACGGCCCGTTCAGGGACGGTGGAGCGTTCAGCGGAACAAAGCCGGAAGGCTGGCCCCAGCCAGACTGAGAGGCGCT
Source organism: Planctomycetota bacterium (assembly GCA_039179795.1). Classification (GTDB taxonomy): domain Bacteria; phylum Planctomycetota; class Planctomycetia; order Pirellulales; family Pirellulaceae; genus Rubripirellula. The sequence continues at coordinate 62,009 of JBCDEM010000014.1, forward strand.
GAGGAGATGGGCCGTGAGAGTTGAGGGGACGGTTGACCGAGATTTCGGGTGGCATGTTGGGGAAAACAACTGGTGGTCGACCGTCGCCTCATCCGAGCGGCTCGAACAGTCTCAATGAGTGCGTGACTCTTCCGTGAAACGGAAAGGCACAAGCGAGTCGGCGGGGTGGGCGAAGGGCAATGTCCTGATCGCGAAGGCGGTCGGGAATTGTTCGTAGCCAAGCGACGGCCGAGGTGTTCCGCAGAACGAAGTCTGCGGAAACCGAGCAGGAGCCTCGACGACCAGATCGCCCACCGGGCGATGCGCTTTACCCCGTTTTTTGAAAAGAAAGGGAGTAGCTCGACAGTCGATTGGACCTTCTGCCTTGGGCCATGTCGGGGTAACGACGAGGTTCAGTTGACGAAAACAGCGACCGAAGAACGGAGTCAAATTGCATTCCGTTCCGCAGTCGCCGGAGCGTTTCTAACTATGCAGCCAGACTTGCTTGAACATCCGGTTTGCGTTCTTGCGGCGATTCGTCAACGCGAGGGTGACTTACTTCGTCGTCCAGCAGGTCGTTGAGAATTTCTGACGCACACTTCTGAATCCGCTGCATTGACTTTGCAAACACTTCGCTGTCGCCGTTGTGCAGATGAATGTAATCGGCTGAATGTTCGATTGCTTCAAGCCCCAGAGCCTGACAGACGACTTGTGCAACGGCTTGAGCTTCAGTTTCCATGACCGCGTGTTTCAGCCGCTTTCGCGTTTCGAGATCAGGATGCAAAATCTCATGTGCGAGTTCGTGAACAAGGACTTCCAGACGCATCGACGATTTCAAGCCGGAGAGAATAGTGATCTTCTTCACTGAAGACTTGCCGTAAGCCCCGCCATCGAGAAGCCCGTACTGCAATTCAATTCCCTTCGATTCAATCAGGCGTTCAACCGGCTCAATCCATCGTGAAGCGTCTCCAGTTGGTCGAGTCAGCTTGGGCAAGTCATCGCCCTCAGTCTGACTGACATCGAACACATGGACCACGCGGAATCCACGGATTTCCTTTTCGTCGACTGGGGCATCTTTCTTCCTGACGGCCAGCGGTGCCGTAATTCCAATTCCCTTTTCACCTTTCTTGACGGACCGTCCGAGTTTTTTCCAGCCATGAAAGCCCATTACCCGAGTCGCATCCGGAAACTGTTCAGCGATCAGCACACAGTTATTGAAGCTGTATTTGTGAAACCGTGCCATCAGCTTCAACACATCCTGCAACCGCACCGACTTTCCCGCCGCGAGGGCAGCATTCAATTCGTCGATTCCGGTGTTCACGAGTTTTTCGATTTCTTCTTTCTTCATTGTTCGTTTCCTCACGTTTCACTGCATCCGACATTGCAGCGATCTGGTATTCAGTCGGCCTGTCGGCGGCCACCCCGAACCGGACACAGCAAGTCAAGGTGGAGTCTTTCGCGCAGCGAAAGCAGCAGTGCGGACCAGAGCAAAGCGGCGGGACAAACGGACCTTGACGCTGTGGCACGATTGGAATTGCAGCAGACAGGGCTAAACCAACCATCTCATTTTTTTCTCCCGGTTTCTCTTGGCAGTGGTGCTTCGCGACCGGGGCGGACAGAATAGATGGGCAGAAATTCATTGTCCTGAATCGCGGGGAGACGAGATTGATGTGCATCTGGAAAACTGGCCGAATCCACCTCACGTTGATTGCTTTCTTGTTGTGCTTGGGACTCGCCGAGACATCCCTGTCGGACGAATCGAAGCCGCGTAGGGTATGGCATTTGGAATTGAGAAATGTGGGCGGCGGGGCGGACTACGCTCGTCCCTATTCACCGGTTTGTTTTTCACCGGACGGTAAGCAAATAGCTGTGTCGTTGGCCAATCACAAGAGTGTTTGGGAGCGCCACGGAACGGATAAGGAATCGGTCTTGTGCAAGAATGTTCCCGAAGGCTCGGGCATCGGGGTTTGGGATGTTGAGAGCCTTCGGTTTCTGAATTGGATCAAGGCCGGTGCCCACAAGGTGATTCGATTCACACCAGATGGAAAGTCAATCGCTGCACTGGATGATTCTCACCTGCTTCGATGGGACACAAAGACGGGCGAAGAATCGAAAACGGAGCTGCTCAAGGACGCGTCTTGGGCAAATGAGTTAAAAAATGGCTTTTGCTGGGGACCAAATGGCAGCGTAGTTGTCCGGCAAAGCAAGGCGTTGGCTCACTACTCCGCTTCCGGTGAATTGAACAGTGAGTATCCCATTAAAAAAGTCATCGACCTCGTGACCCTCGAAAGCGGGGCTGATAGGCAGCACATCGTTTCGGACTGCTACTACTGGAATCTGGCGACCGGCAAAAAGATCACCATATCGCCGGGCGGATTTTGCCACTCAGTATTTCGTCCGGGAACGACGGAAATCTGGGGCCGTTCTGATCGGAGTTACGGTGCGATTGCGATGTGGAATCTGTCCACGGGCAGAGTTGCTTATCCGTTGACGGAGGGTCTGAATAGCAAATCATCGGCGGAAAACGGCACCGTGCAGTGGCGGATTGAAGGCGTTGCGTTTAGTCCCAACGGAAAGGTTCTTGCGTCGGTCGGCGACGACAGTTGCATTCATCTTTGGAACGCGGCAAGTGGCAAGCGAATTGCGATGCTGGAGTTAGCCAAGGGACCGAGGAAAGGTAAGAACGACGACGGTGTGGGGCGTCCCACGCTCAAGATGGTTAAGTTCTCCCCTGACGGTCGGTGGTTAGTCGCTTGTTCCGTTGAGAGCGTCAGCATTTTCAAGATAGATCAATTGCGACCGCATATTAAGCTGGGTGCAATCCATCAAGTGACGCAGTATTTCGCGGGGAACGATCTGTTCGAGGAAATCGTCACAGACCAGCCCGGTGCGGAGACGCTCGTTGGTTCGATGCTGCACACGGAAGAGCAAAAGCCCGGTACTCGTGTTGCTGCACTAAGACCAGACAGCGATGAAGTCTGGTATGACGCTGTGATTCTTGCGAAAGTGCCGGCATATGGGGGGAAGCCGGGGATTTACTACAACGTCCACTATGAAGGCTACAGTCGCGACGATGACAAGCGAGTTCCGGAATGGCGAATCCGCCCGAAACTGGCTCCGCACCTGAAGGTTCGTAACATGAAATAATTCTGGGGTTGCGAGTCCGGTGAGACTCGCGGGAGGACTCATGTCTTCGTTGGATTGAACTCAACCACCACTCTGTTCATCAAGGTCTATCTGAATGATTGACTCGATGTATCGCGCGGTGTTCCAAGCCATCCCGAAGACCGTACCGAACAAACAACACCCCATGAACCCAATAGTCCACATTGGGTGAAATTGCATCAGCACCGCCATCAAGACTGCCATCACCGTAAACGCGACAAAGCTGGTGAAGCAGTGATCTTTGATGGTCGTCCAGATGAACTTTTGGTAATTCGAATCCATGTGTTACTCCAATTGCGAAAAACAGAAACGGTAGACCGCAATCAGGGCGGACTGCGGACTACCGTCTCGAACAACTGGAGACACTGAAGCAACCTTCAGAAAACCTTCCTCACCGGAATCGCTCTATTTCCCTACCAGACTTATCGGAAAAGCGCAACGCGGACGCAATTTGCGTCGCTCTGAAGAGAAGGGAAATGCTACATGATCTTGATATTGTTCTTAATTCTGTGTTGCACCTCTTCGAGTGCTTCGGTGAGTGCAAGCTCCACTTCGTGGTAGTTGACCTTATTTGCAGCCGTGACAGTCACTTTCAGGCCACGCTCCGACAGGAATACCTGATGAATTCCGCTTCGTGGCTTGCCAGCCTTCTTGCCACGTCGCTGCTTAATCTGGCTGACTGTTTGTGAGTGTGACAGTTCGCCGGAAGATGCTTGAGCCGCCAGTTTGGTTTGCTGTTCAGAGTTGCCGAGTTTGCTGATTTCGTAGGCCGATGATTTTGGCAGAGTGCCTGCATCGACTTGTTGCTGAATCTCAGGAGGCAGGTCGAGCAAAGCGAGCGATCTGCTAATCCGTGACGTGGTCACGCGCAGGGCTTTGGCAACCTGTTTGCCATTCCAGTCGTTCAATTCCATCAGGGATTGAATGGCCTTCGCTTCCTCCATCGGCCTCAGGTCAGAACGAAGAAGATTTTCCACGAGTTGCTGTTCTCGCAGTTCACTTTCGGTCACTTCACCATCGACAAAGTAGCAATCGATTGAGGGAAGTCCGGCGGCAATGGTTGCACGCCAGCGTCGTTCTCCCGTGACGATGGTCCATTTTTCAACTGCCTCATCCCAACGAACGCGAATCGGATGAAGTTGACCATGAGCGCGGATGCTACCGGCAAGCCGTTCTATATCGTCATCATCGAACTCCGTTCTTGGCTGCTGTGGATCGGCAATGATGCGGTTAACTTCGACGGAACCAAATGTGCGAAGCGGCCTACGTCCAACATCCTTTGCTGATGAAACGGGACTCAGCTTCGTGGTGCGTTCGCTCCGACGCCGCCCCATCGATTCGTCGACATTCAAACTTACTTCTTCAAGTGCATTTCTTGTGCTTGCCATGTGCTACGCGACCCTACGTTTGCGTTCATCCAGACTGATTCGGTCAAGAATCTCACGAGCTAACGAAAGAGTCAATTTTGCGGCTTTCGACTGTGGGTCGTGCATTTGAACCGGGCGACGTCGCGTCAAAGCGACCTTAAATGCAGACGCTTCTGTAACCACGGTGTCCATCACCATTTCGCCATACATCTCGCGTAGCTTCTGCTCATACATTCGATGAACTAGCAGGCGATTGTCACACCGGGTAATCAGATGCCCCAAGCGGCGAAGTTCCGGGTTGAGCTGTCGTGCCTGCTGGACACATTGATGAACGGCACGAAGGCCCTGCGTGCCGAAGTCTTCCGGCGGCACAGGAATCAGGACATAATCAGCGGCGACCATCGAAGTCCAGCTACAGCGATAGAGGTTTGGCGGACAATCAATCAAGACGACATCGAAGTCGTTTTGCTCTTCCAGAAACTCCCGAATTGCAAACTGCAACATGCCGGTATTCTCCGGCTCAGGAGCGTTAAATGGTGCGAGCGTCTGGTTTGCCGGGCAAATAGTGATTCCGTCGAACTGCGTTGGATGGAGAAGGCCGTCGCGAGAATCGAAAAAGCTGCTTTCATCAAACAGCATCGCCATCGTTTCTTTGCTGTTTAGGGATTCCACGAACTCGGAGCCAAGAAACCCTTGGCTGAGCGAGCCTTGCGGGTCCATGTCCAGTAGCAGCACGTTCATGCCGAGTTCAGCAAATGCTCCTGCAAGGTGAAAGCAGGTCGAGCTTTTGCCGCAGCCGCCCTTCTGATTGATGAGGCAAAACGTTGTTGCCATGCTCCTCCATGAAAATTGCAATTTGCAATTCCGGGCAAGTGTCCGAAATCTCTACCGGAATGCTGGCATGGACACATAAAGGTCGTCAAGAACTTTCGTAAACCCAGACGCCCGATAAGTCCTAAATGCTTCGCTGTACTTGCAATTGCAATTTGCAATTCTCCGCAAACCCCTGTAACCGTTGAAGAATCGGGCGTGACACAGCCTAAAGGTCTCTGTGTCCGATTGTTCGGCTCATCTCAACGGGCGTGGTCACCAACTTCTGAGTGCAATCGTTGGTGTAATACGAAAGGTACGGGCGGTCGAGTGACGGAGCGTACACGCCATGATCGCTGATACATCCGGCAACGGACGCAAGGTCGATTTCTGCTTGCGCCTCCGACTCCCCTCACCTACTTTGAAACAGATTTAATCGACTTAAAGTATTGATGGGCAATCCGAAGAGAAAGAAACAATCCAAGCTGACAACATTCGGTATGGGCGAACTGTCCGTCGTCGAGCACGCCTTGTGCCCTCTGGATTCACGGACCTCGCTTTCTGAGAATCTTGTCCATTTCAATGAGTATTTCTACACCGACCGCAACCGCCATCAGCGAAAAGCTCAGGTGCGTGTGAATGCCCCTTTCGGTTTGTCAGCCAGTGATGAGTTCTATTTGTGGGGCCTGCTGGCCCTCACCTGCTGCCAACAAAAACCAACTGCTGAGTTGTTTGCCACTCCGCACTACTGTCTCAGACAACTCGGCTGTATCGACCAGCACGGCAAGCGTGGCGGCCGGCAGTATCAGAAATTTGCCGAATCACTTGAGCGGCTTTCTCTGGTCAGCTACAGCAACGATGCGTTCTACGATCCCGTTCGTGGCGAACATCGAAAAGTCGGCTTCGGCTTTCTCAGCTACAGCCTGCCGGTTGACAAACGTTCGTCGCGGGCTTGGAAGATCGCGTGGGACCCTATCTTTTATGAATTCTGCATGGCAGGCAGTCAGCAGTTCCGTTTTGACTTGAATGCTTATCGGTCACTGGATTGTGCATCGCGTCGCTTGTTTCTGTTGTTGCAAAAGATGTTCTCGAAGCGACTGGAGGAAGCCAGATTTGAGCTTCACCACCTCGCAGTACATGTGCTTGGCTTCAGTGAGTCACTGCCGACAAAAACACTGAGACAAAAGTGCAGAAAGACGCTTGCCCGACTGGCGGATTCTGGAATCATCAAACCCTCAACCGAGTTCATTACGGGAAAACGCGGCGGAAAATACTCAGTGCGAATTGAGCGGGGAGCCTACTTCGCGACGAGAGCGGAATTTAGACTGGCGAAGGATCTGACCTCATCGCCGCTGTATGAACCATTGTCAGCGATTGGTCTCGAAGATTCTTCGATCCGCCGGTTCGTGCGCGATTTCGACCCAGCCTTGGTGCAGGAATGGGCGGACATCACCCTGGCTGCGAAGGAGCGCAAGGGGAAGAAGTTTTTTCGCCGCAACCCACAAGCCTACTTCGTGGACAACGTGCAACAGGCAGCTCAGGGAAATCGCACGCCACCGGACTGGTGGCAGGAACTTCGGCATTCGGAGAACCGTGAGAAGCGACGGGGACAGAATGTATCACCGACACCGGTGGCTGAAATCGTCACGCAAGTGCTCAGTGGAATATCCGGCGATGACTCTCACAAATAGCTCCCTTCCAAAAGCAACTCCATCTGCTTTCAAGTATTCTTTGTACTCAGTACTTTGGCGCAGTCGGAACTGTGACCAGATAGTCAATGATTACGGTGAGTTGCTGCCCGCGAAGTCTTGTCAGAGGTGACGCAAGCGACACGTGAACCTGATTTTAGGTGACGCAAGCGACACGTATTTTGCTCGATTTTGGTGACGCACCAGACACGTCCGGGGAAGTGCTTCCTGCAAAGTTATCCACAGGCCAATAAAGGCTGTAGCATGTTCTGGCGGTGTTCCGAAATGGCTCGATACAGTTCGACAGTTGCCCGAACATCGTTTAACGCTTCATGGGCTTCACCGGCCTTTAGCGAGACACCGAAGTAGTGGCAAAGGGTCCGCAGTGCGAAATCTGGCGGCGGAGTTAGCGACTTGTCTTCTTGGAACAACCACAGTGCTCGTTGCAACGTGCAAAACACTCGGGGCGAAGCGGGTAGAAATTCATCGAAGCGGTCATACCAAGCACGCAGAAAACCTCCGTCAAATGCTCCATTGTGTGCCACAAGCTGGGAAACTGAAAACGGAACGCCTTTGGATGACATCTGGTCGACTGTTGCGTGACGTCGCAGTAACTCTGAGAACTGCTTCATAACTTGAATCGACGACTGGGCTTCTCGTTTCCAAAGGTCTCGCGAATAGCTGGCCTTACGAAGTGATTTGGGGTCAGCAAACTTGTTGTTGAATTTGATTTTCGCCTCAAAGCGTTCCAACTCTCGCAGGTTGCAGTCAACTGCGATTGCGGCGATTTGAATGATTGGTCGCCACGGGTCAAGTCCTGCCGTTTCCAAATCGACGAATACCATTCTTTCATCCGGGTAGTTGCTGTTCATGCGGCAAGAACTAGCACGAAATCCATCGGGATACAAAATGCGTCTAGTTCTAGGCCAGTCTTGCTTTTACCGACTTGTACGGTATTGAGACTGAAGTGGTCGAGAATCGGACTCTCTTCCACGGCTGTTTTGTACGTCAAACGCGTTGCTGCGAGCGGACTGCGGATTCAGTTCGCAAGCGGTGACACGCATGACAGACGTTGACAGGCAATCGCACCCGGTAAACCTGAATTCACCATTCAGGCTAAGGGTGTTGGGCTAACCTCCAACGACGCGATTGGCCCGTAGAGCCGGATGCATCGAGAGGTGCTTGTCCGGTTCGACGGAGGCTTCGTCGAGTAATCCGGTCTCGACTGCTGACATTCGTACGTCAGTAAATGCGTAGACCGAGTAATCCGACGATTCGATCCGATAGCTCGTTTGGGGAACAGCACGGATGCTTCAATGAGAGCACACGTGCCCCAAGCAAACGAGGGCGATGCGGAAATACCTTGAGACGTTCTCAAGGCCGCTATTTTCCAAAACAGGTGAGGTATTTGTGATGAAAGAATTTCTGACATCAAAGATGCGTAATCCTGTACAGGGGGATCGAGGTCACCGACCTCGTTCAACCTGTCCGGCGTGGGGAGTTTCGAGTCTGGCGACAGACCGAACCGCAGGCGACTTACTGCGGGGATCGTTGGCAAATCCAACGACCGCGAATAGCTCAACTACGAAAGGCCCGCGAGGGCTTGCCGGTGAACTTTGCAGAAGACGGAGCCGAATTGCGAACGGCTTTGGCTGGTGGGTAAGAGGGTGCTTCTACGTTCGGCCCTCAGAAATGATTGCAACCTGCAATCGAAACTATGCCGGTTCTGGCGAACTGGACATACAGCCAAATCCCCTCCCGGTCACACGGGATAGCGACGTGAGCTGCAAGGTGAAGGGAATAGCTAACGCAGGAAGCTCTATGGCAGCCGGTGTGGTTACCGGTGCTTGGCATGGTCAGTCAAGTGTTTCAAACGCCGTAGAGTGGGAGTGTGGCCTGATTAGAAGTCGAGTTGCTTTCAGGCGGGAGCCTGCTGTGCGACTTGAGCGATGGCTGTGCAAGGCAGTGCAGTCTCGTTGGCGTTGTCGGGTGGTGCCGATGACTTTGCCACGACGAAAGGGCTGACGGGCAGTTTTTCTGTCAATGATGCTGTGCTGTCGACTGAAAAGATTTCAGTCGGCAGTTCTTGGAAGGACGCAAGCGGTCACACAAGACTTGTGCGGGAGCACTGGTCTTCTGTGGCGATGACTCAGCAGCGGTACCAGACGTGCGTCTACACGTTGATGGTTCTGCTGTGAGGTTGTTTGCGTGAAGGGTTGTATGCATTGGCGTGGCACAATACATGAATGTAGTGACGCGCCAGCATGGAACCCTGCTGTGGTGTTTCTGCCCTCTGTGAGCGGACCTGCTGGGTCTTTACAGAGTGGCAGCACCGCAGGCATTCCGCCAGCGTTTTTCATTTCCAGCGGCTTTGGGAACCTGTGCCGTGCGCACCAATTTGGTCGCAAAACAGGTTCCACCATTTTGCTTGCTAGTTTTTTGGAGCACGGAAGCTCAATGCAGTATCGAGCTGTGACAACATCGGTGGAAGGATTCGTTCAGCAGATTGCTTGTTGCTATCTACGGCATGGTTACTGGTTCTACGTGAAAGGCCGAGTCCCGGACGGCAAGCGTCCAGAGAACATCGACAAGAAGCTCATCGACAAGTACCGCATCAACGTCAGCGAATCGACTCGCGCCCGTCGTAAGAAAGCTGGACGATCAAACCTGCAATACATTCGTCATGAATCAACGTTCGTCATTCTGGCGACGAAGGGTGAACATCGCTTTTTCGATGAAGAATCGAACCTGATTCGTGACATTCGCCGGGTTCCCATTCGGTATGCAGGATACTCCATCAGTTACAAGCCGGGTGGGCGAAACAAGGACGGCAGCAATGATGACAGGTGGCACGCTCACGTTGAAATTGATCGTGATCAGTATCTTGACCTGCGAGCGTGGTTTTCTGAGCGGGCGTTGCGGGATTCGCCGGACAGATTGGCGAAAGCATTTTACGAATTGCCGATCGCTCCCTACGCTCCCGTTCGTCGTCAAATGCTGATGCTGCTGCGTGAAGTCAATCGAGTACGAAAAGTCGCGGGACGCAAGCAACTGCCCCATGAAATCCTGCCGCTACGAAGGCGGGTCATCCGACCGTTCGAGGAACGGTCCCATCCAATTGCGACATCTACAACGGTGTGACGCCTCAGTTCACAACATCACCTTTGGCAACCGTGAGGCGAGAGATCAGCGAAACAACTGTATCAGTTGTCACGAATCGAAATGAGATCGATTCTGAGCCGTCCAAGTGCAGTTCTGCGGCATCGGCATTGACTCAGTCGATAAATCGACCAATACTATACTGATCCAATCTGTCATCGTTTCCGCTTTGAGCCGCCGTTCCAATCCCAATGTTCACCCGTCTCATCCACTTGCTGATGTGCCTTACCGTGCTGGTTTGTCCGGCCATGGGTGGGGCGTGCTGCGGAGTGACGGAAGGTCCAGTGGCAGCGGTTGATGGATGCGAACACCATTGTTGCTGCGATGCGGAACATGGTGAATCTCCGGTGGCTCCTGAGTGCCCTGAGCCTTGCCACGATTGCTTCTGTGCGGGTGCTTTGCCGCCGGGGTTTGGTGCTTCAGTGGAATTGGCTGGGGCGGTTGATGTTTCGGCCGTCGCTTCTATCGAAGTCTTTGCTGTCGCTATCAGCACTCAGCGTCTCGCGTTCGCTTCGCGAGACGAATCGCCGCCGCATGGGCGGATGCTCCTGACGTCTTACTGCCGGTTTCTGCTGTAAGACACTCTCTCGGCCGTTTCTCCGGCTGCACTTCGATGTGACTGTTCGTTGCTTCGTGCTGCGCTGTTAGGGAATGGTCGCCTCGTTTGCTTGGCAACAAGCATCGTCTGAGTGTCTTTCCTTTTCAGCAGAAGCAGTGCCATGTCGGAAGTCTTCACCTCGCCGAAGGTCTCGGTTGAATCTCCACCGCCAACGCCGGTTGGCGAACCACAGACAGTCTCGAACGAGCACCATGCGGAAACGAGCGTGCGTCCTCAGCGTTCGCGTTTGCGGCGAATAGCTGCCGCTCTACTTTCGTGGATACCATCGGTGATAGTCGTCGCCGGATTGGGTGGACTGGCGTGGTATGGCCATCACAACGACTGGAAGCTGCCGAGCTTTGGGACAACGGCTTCGCCTGCAATTTCTGGCCCAGCATGGTGCGACAGTCATGGTGTGCCGGAAGCAGAGTGTATTAACTGTGTGCCGGGAATCATCGAAGACGCGCCAAAGCTGACGTTCTGCGATGTTCACGGCGTTCATGGCTGTGTGCTGCACGATCCTTCGCTGGCGGAGACGAAGACGCCTGTCAAAGTGACCGCAGACGATCTGGAACGAGCGAATCGGGCACTGGCGATTCGTCCTCGCCGAGAGAATTTGGCGCTCAGCCAATTGCCCGGTTCTCGAATTCAGTTTGCTTCGGTCGATGCGATGCGGAGTGCGGGTGTTGACGTTGAACCGGTTCAGCGACAGGCCATCGTCGAAACTGTCGAGACGGCTGGTGAAGTTCGCTACGACGCAACCAAAACGGCTCAGGTTTCTCCACTCGCTGACGGGATCGTGAAGCGGGTGCTGGTGAATGTCGGTGATTCGGTCGAAGAAGGACAAGTACTGGCGGTCGTTGACTCCGAGAAAGTTGGACGGCTGAAATCAGAACTCTTATCGGCACTGTCAGACGAACGCCTCAAACAACATGCCGTGCGTCGCATCGAGCCGCTTGCGAATCGTAGTGTCGTTCCGGGAAAGCGGTTGCTGGAAAGCCAAACTGAATTGCAGCAGGCAACTTCGTTGGTGGAGAAGACGGTTCGGTCTTTGAACAACCTTGGGCTGACGGTTGATCTGAAACAACTGCGTTCTTTGCAGCAGGAGCAGGCGAAGGAAGCTGTTCGCAGGTTAGGCACCGAACAAATTGAGCAGAACGGCGGCAGCGACAACCTGATAGCGGTCATCGCTCCGCTGGCGGGCCGAGTGGTCGAGCGAGAAACGGTGGTTGGCGAAGTCGTTGATCGCGGCACGCAGATGTTTCGTCTGTCAGACACGCGAACGGTCTGGCTGGACCTTCGTGTTCCCGCTGAAGAAGCGTCGCTGGCACAGATTGGACTGGAAGTTCGTTATGTCGCTGATGGACAGGCGAGAGAACATCGCGGCAAAGTTATCTGGATCAGTTCTAACGTGGATCGGCAGACTCGAACCGTCCGCGTGCGAGCCGAGCTTTTGAACAAGGACGCCAGTCTTCGCAATGAGTCATTCGGTCTTGGCGAGATTATTTTGCGGGATGAGTTGGATGCGATCGTTGTTCCTGATTCTTCGGTGCAGTGGGACGGCGAGAACACGCTGGTCTTTGTTCGCGACAAAAGATTCTTCGAGAAGAACCGGCCCAAATTCTTTGTGGCTCGTTCGGTTCGCGCGGGAGTTTCGCAAGACGGGTTTACCGAAATCATCGCTGGTGTGTTGCCGGACGAAGTCGTTGCTTCCAGTGGCAGCGACGTGCTGCGGGCGCAATTGCTGAAGAACAACTTGGGTGCGGGCTGCACCTGCGGTCACTGAGCCTGCTGAAAAGGACTTCTCAAAACGATGCTCACACGCCTCATTGAACTCTCGTTACATCATCGCTTCGCCGTAATACTCGGCGTAGTGGTCCTGATTGCTGGTGGTAGCTACGCGCTCAGCCAGTTGGATGTCGATGCTTTTCCCGATACGACGCCGATCATGGTGCAGGTCAACACGACCGCTCCGGCTCTTTCTCCCGAGGAGATTGAACGGCAGATCACGTATCCGATCGAACAATCTCTCAGCGGTCTTCCATCACTCGAAAACATTCGTTCGGTCTCGAAGTATGGCTTCTCGCAGGTTGTCGTGACGTTTGAGGACGGCACGGACATCTACTTTGCCCGGCAGGTCGTTGGCGAGCGACTAGCGACGGTTGAGCTTCCCGGTGGTGTGGGCCGACCGAGGATGGGACCGGTCGCCACGGGACTGGGAGAAGTCTTCCACTACGTGTTGACGTATCCGGGCGTGGACTTCAACCGGCTACCGGAAGCAGAACGAACGCGGATGTTGACAGAACTTCGCACGACACATGACTGGGTGGTCAAACCACAATTACGAACGGTCGCCGGTACGGCAGAAATCAACAGTTGGGGTGGCTACGAAAAGCAGTTTCAGGTTCGCATTGATCCTGCCGGGTTAGTCTCACGCGATCTGACGTTTGGCGAAGTGATTGACGCCCTTCAGGAGAATAATCGCAACGTCGGCGGCGGCAATGTGGATCGGATGGGCGAAATGTTGTTGGTTCAGGGGCTGGGCCGCACGACTAACATTCGGCAAATTGAAAACATTGTGATCAAGGCAGTCGATGGCGTGCCGGTGCGAATTCGTGATGTCGCGACCGTGGAAGTCGGCCATGAAATACGACGTGGCGCGGTCACGGCGGACGGCAACGGTGAAGCAGTCATGGGCCTCGGCTTCATGCTGATGGGGGAGAACACGCATCAGTACACCGACGCGCTGAAGGAACGAGTCGAAGAGATTGAAGCGAATCTGCCGCCGGGGATGACGCTGGTCACGATGTACGACCGCACGGAGCTGGTCGATTCGGTTATCGACACGGTTCGCAAGAATCTGTTTGAAGGCGGCCTACTTGTCATCGCCGTGCTGTTTTTCTTTCTCGGAAATCTGCGAGCCGGACTGATCGTTGCACTGGCGATTCCACTGTCGATGCTGTTCGCCTTCAGCGGTATGTGGCGATTCGCTATTTCGGCCAGCCTGCTGAGCTTGGGCGCGATCGACTTTGGACTCGTTGTCGATAGCTCGGTCGTGATGGTCGAGAACTGCGTGCGGCATCTGTCGCAGGCCAATCCTCTGAATCGCAGTCGGCTGGAACGGATTCGTGACGCGGCAGTAGAAGTTCGCGGTCCGACCATGTTCGGTGAACTCATCATCATGATCGTCTATCTGCCGATCCTGACGTTGGAAGGCATCGAAGGCAAGATGTTTCGCCCGATGGCGCTGACTGTCATTTTTGCCTTGGCGGGTTCGATGCTGCTGTCGATGACCTTAATGCCGGTGCTGGCGAGCTTGTTTTTGCCAAAGAAGATGAGTCATCGCGAGCCGCTGCTGGTTCGCATCCTCAAGCGACTCTATCGCCCAGTGCTGCACTTCACGATGCACCAGAAGACGGCGATCATCGGATTCGCGTTGGCCGTACTCGTCGTCGCATTCGGGATGATTGCTCCGAATCTCGGCACCGAGTTCATGCCTCAACTTTCCGAAGGTTCCGTGGCCATCAACGTGGTTCGTTTGGCCGGGACTCAACTGGACGAATCCATGCGTTTCAACACGCAGATGGAAAAGGCTTTGATTGACGAGTTCCCGGACGAAGTTGCTCATGTCTGGAGTCGCATCGGTTCGGCTGAGATTGCGACTGATCCGATGGGGCTTGAACTGACCGATGTCTTCATCACTCTCAGGCCGCGAAGTAAATGGCAGAAAGCATCGACGCAAGCTGAACTGACGTCACTTTTTGAACAGAAGCTGCGAACGCTTCCCGGCCAGCGACTGGCCTACACACAGCCGATCAAGTTGCGAATGGATGAGTTGGGGACCGGCAGCCGTAGCGACATTGCGGTAAAGCTCTACGGCGACGATCTGGATACGCTCGCTGCGAAGGCAACGGAAATCGAACGTGTGCTGTTGGACGTGCCCGGTTCGGCGGATGTGGGAGCGACACAGTTGACCGGACAGCCGATGCTGCAAGTTAAAATCAAACAGGACGAAATCGCTCGCTACGGTGTGCCTGCTTCCAGCGTGCTGGATTTGGTGGAAGCCGTTGGCAATCGTCCAGTCGGCGATGTGTTTCAGGGCCAGCTTCGTTTTCCACTGACTGTTCGGCTTCCGGATGCCTACCGAAACAGCCCGGAAAAGATCGCGACCATTCCCGTCACAACTCCACGCGGTGAGCAAATACCACTGGGCCGACTAGCCGATGTGAACTTCACAGATGGCCCATCTCAAATTGCCCGAGAGTGGGGACAACGTCGAGTCACCGTTTCGGTCAATGTGCGTGGGCGTGATGTCGGGAGCTTCGTTGCCGAAGCAGAACGCAAAATTGCTGATCAGGTCGCATTGCCTTCGGCCAGATACTACGTCGAATTCGGCGGTCAGTTTGAGCACATGATACAAGCGAGGCAGCGGTTGATGATCGTGGTGCCGGTGGCACTCGTCCTCATCTTCACGCTGTTGTACGTCACTTATGGAAACGTCATCGACACCGTGCGGGTCTTTACAGGGATTCCGTTTGCATGGACAGGCGGAGTGATCGCGTTGTGGTTGAGAGACATGCCTTTTTCAATCTCGGCAGCAGTTGGTTTTGTGGCACTGTCTGGCGTGGCGGTGCTGGATGACATGTTGCTTGTGTCCACAATTCGTCAACTCCGGCAACGTGGTCGCGACTTGGAAACGGCAGTGGAAGAAGCCGCGTTGACACGCCTTCGTCCCGTGCTGATGACAACGCTCGTTGCTGCACTCGGCTTCGTGCCGATGGCTCTCAGTACCGGAATGGGAGCGGAAGTGCAGCGACCACTGGCGACCGTCGTCATCGGTGGCGTGATCAGTGCGATGGTGATGTCGCTGCTGGTGTTGCGAGTGCTTTACATGGTATTTCAAAGCCCATTGGGTTCAGTGGATGAATCGATTCAGAACGAAGATTCGCCGCAGAAGATCAATGCGAACAGATCGAAAGTGAAGTGTTCAGCGAACGTTCTACACAAAGGCAACCGAGTCGTGTCGGTGCCGACGTTCGCTGATGAAGATTGATTGCATGGAGAAACTGCAATGCGTTTGTTTTACGGAATGATGTTGTTGGCGATGTTCGGATTCACCACAGTGGGTATGACCGGCTGTACCTCCAGCACGGAGGAACATGATGACCACAATCACGAAGGTGAGGAACATGCGTCGCACGACCACAGTGGGTGGTGGTGCAACGAACATGGGGTGCCCGAAGATGAATGTGCCTTGTGCAAGACATCGCTGGTCGCCGATTTCAAAGCCAAGGGAGACTGGTGCGAGGAACACGACCGTCCTGAATCGCAGTGCTTCACCTGCAATCCCGAACTGTTTGACAAATTCGCCGCAAGATACGAAGCCAAGTTCGGTGAGCAACCACCAAAGCCAACGGAGTGATGACGAGTGAGTATGGAGAACAAGGACGCAGAAATTGCACTTCGCATACACGGTATGGATTGCGCTGAGGAAGTGACGGTCCTCAAGCGTGAGCTGATTCCGGTGTTGGGTAATGAAGATCGACTCGGTTTTGATCTGCTCAATGGCAAGCTGACCGTTGATACGTCGTCGCTGGACGTTTCGCGAACGCAAGTGCTGGCTGCGATCGAACGAGCTGGGCTGAAGGCCGAGCCGTGGCAGGATGAACCGCAGAATCGAGACGAAATCTCGTTCTGGCGGCGGCATCAGCGAACTATCCTGACGGCTGTTAGCGGACTTTTCGGACTTGCTGGATTGTTGGTGCAGCTTGTCGCTGGTGAGTCCGAACCTGTGCCCGTCGGGGCCATCGCGTTGTACAGCATGGGGATTGTCGCCGGGCTGTTGATGGTCTTGCCGAAGGCGTGGCGATCGCTCGTCGCACTTCGGCCCGACATGAACCTGCTGATGTCGGTTGCCGTTGTGGGAGCCGTCCTGATTGGCGAATGGTTCGAGGGTGCCACCGTCGCATTTCTGTTTTCGTTCTCGTTGTTGCTTGAGTTTTGGAGCGTAGGTCGGGCACGACGGGCCATCGCTTCATTGATGGACTTGTCACCGCCGACCGCTCACCTTCGGAATGACTCGGGCGAGCTGAATGACGTGGCTCCGGCGGATGTGTCTGTCCTTTCGATCGTCGTCGTCCGGCCCGGCGAAAAGATACCGCTCGATGGCAAAGTCGTTAGCGGTATCAGCGGCGTGAATCAGGCCCCGATAACCGGAGAGAGCGTCCCCGTTGAAAAAGAACCGGGTGATGAAGTGTTTGCTGGAACCATTAACGGCGATGGATTGTTGGAGATTGAAACGACCAAAGCGGCTGACGATACGACACTGGCTCGCATCATCAAGATGGTCGGTGACGCTGGTTCCAAGCGTGCTCCATCGGAAAAGTGGGTCGAGAAGTTCGCTGCGGTCTACACGCCTGCCGTGATGATCGTGGCTATGTTGATGTTGGTGATTCCGCCTCTGGCATTCGGAGGCGAGTGGGCGGACTGGCTCTACCGATCGTTGGTGCTGCTGGTGATTGCCTGTCCGTGTGCGTTGGTGATTTCAACGCCGGTGAGCGTGGTGGCATCACTGGCTTCGGCGGCTCGCAATGGAGTTCTTATCAAAGGCGGTGTGTTCGTCGAACTGCCCGCTCAGTTGAAAGCGATTGCGATGGACAAAACCGGGACGCTGACACTGGGGGAACCCTCCGTGATTGATGTCGTACCCATGAACGGGCATGACGAATCAGAGCTGCTCACTCGTGCCGGGGCCTTGGAGCTGAACAGCAATCATCCATTGGCCCACGCGATCGTCGAAGAGACACGCGGGCGCGGGATGAGAATTCCAGCCGCTGAGCGATTCGAGACCATTCAGGGTAAAGGTGCGTCTGGTGTGATCGAGGGCAAACCGTTTTGGCTTGGTTCGCATCGTTACCTCGAAGAACGAGGGCAGGAGACACCGGATGTTCACGAGCAGCTTGAAGCAATGCAGGGAGCGGGCCGGTCTGTAGTGGTGGTAGGCAATGATGAACACGTTTGCGGTTTCATCACGCTGGCTGACACGATCCGTGAAGAGACTCGCGATACGATTGCTCAACTACACGAATCAGGTGTGGAGAAACTCGTGATGCTGACGGGCGACAACGAAGGCACCGCTAAAGCAATCGCGGAAGAGGCAGGCATCGACGAAGTCCATGCGGAACTTCTTCCCGAAGATAAAGTCGCTGCGGTTGAGCGTTTGGTCGAACAACATGAATTCGTCGCCATGATCGGCGACGGTGTCAACGACGCTCCGGCACTTGCACGAGCATCATTGGGACTCGCCATGGGAGCCGCCGGTACCGATGCGGCGATCGAAACAGCCGACATTGCTTTGATGTCAGACGATCTGTCGAAACTACCTTGGCTGATTCGCCATTCACGACGAACACTCAGCATTATTCGACAGAACATCGCCTTCTCACTGGCTGTCAAAGTGATGTTCGTCATCCTGACATTCGCCGGTTTCGCTTCACTTTGGGCCGCGATTGCTGCCGACATGGGAGCATCGTTACTTGTCATTGGAAATGGCCTGCGACTGCTGCGTGAAACTGCCAACTAGAAGGGCCGACTACCGAAAACGTATCGACAATCCAGTACCCACGAACAAGTCATCGGCGGCATCGTTGAGTCCGGTGCCGGCACGAATGTCCCATTGGATGTCATTGCTGATGAGGTAAGTGAAGCCACCATTGAAATAGTGTTCGGTCTGCGCCGTATCAGTCGAGTCCGGGAAGAAAGCAAACCACTCCGTGTATGCGCCCCATTCATCTGACAGCGAATAGGCGACCGTCCATGATTGTGCCCATTCCGTGTATGTACTCCCGGAACCATCGTCGATCGCGCGATTGAACTGAGTGCTTCCGGCTGTCGACAGAAAGTCATTGACCTCCCATCCGTAGATCAGATTGGCACCGGGCAGAACTTCATTTGCGGTGAAGGCTGATGCTCCGGTGGGGACCGTCATTTGCGGAATCAATGCCATTTCAGGAAGTATGCCTTCCTGTGGTGTCAGTCCGATCTTGAATCCAAGATACAAATCCTCCGAACCTCCGACATCAAGACCGTTCGTGGTCTCATCCGCGTAATTCCAGCCGACCCTGAGTTCGAGCCAGTCTTCGAGAATTCCATAACGGAGCAAGGGTTCTGGGAAAGAATGAGACCGTGTGTCCGTTATACCGTCATCATCATGGGTGAACGTGTAGCCAATTTCGAGCTGGGCTACTCCCCGGCCGACCGTTGAGCTGGCTTCTGTGAAGTCCGGGCGGTCGGTGACCAATGGTGCGTCGAGGTCCGGTCCACCCTTACAGCAAGGCGATGATGACCACTGAAAAAGCGTACCGCACGAACAGCCGGAGCCAAACAGGGATGAGCAGCGCGTCGGGCGATACAGTCCGTCGCAGCCTTCTTGCGCGTATGTGTGACTACTTGACTCAAGAAGGACGAAGATGAGCGAAGCGAATGAAGCAAGTCGCAGAATAGACAATGGCGAAACGATCATTCGGCTACTCCGTCAAGACAAATCTCCCAAAGCGCACCCCTG
Source organism: Planctomycetota bacterium (assembly GCA_039179795.1). GTDB lineage: Bacteria > Planctomycetota > Planctomycetia > Pirellulales > Pirellulaceae > Rubripirellula. The sequence continues at coordinate 81,338 of JBCDEM010000014.1, forward strand.
ACGCAAGATTTAGCGCAGGCTACAAGTAGTTTCGGGTGCGAGACAGCTTCAAGTCGAGTGCATTCGGAAGATCATTTTGATTAGTCAAAAACTCTTCGGTTTACAGGCGTTTCTTGCCTCAGCCACGCTGGCACGGCCGTCAACGTGATGGCGTGATACCATTGCTTTGATAACGTTCTTATGTTCGGCGACCGGTGAAACGGCAGGTAAATTCTGTCGATTATTCCGATGGAAACGCCCGCTCGAACAGAACAGGCGATTCATGCGGTACAGGTCGATAAATCTGAAGAACTGTTGCTGCCCGCCTGTCGTGAGCTTCTTGCGAGCCGCACACCCGATCAAGAAATACGTCACCAACAAGGATGTTCTGGTGTTTCCCCGTTCTGTCACCTCACTGCTCTTGGCCACGCTGCTGATTCTTCAATCAGTCATTCCGTGCTGTGCCGTTAGCAAGCTCTTGCCAGACGGCAAAAGTACTGAATCGGTAGCGACACAGGTTGCTCACTCTTGTTCTTGTTGTCCGCATTCACAATCGCAGCAGTCAGAACTTCCTTCGGACGATGGTCATTCACCGGATGGTAAGTGCCCGTATTGTGGCGGGCTACTGTTCCATTCGGGCGTGTCCGATGCGACAGCGGCGTCCGAAGGCCAATTGGCTTTCGCATTGCTTGGTGATGCGCCGAAACACGCGATCAAGCTTGCTCCTGTCTTTCCTCAAACGCTTCAACAACAGGTTTTCGGGCAACCCTTTCTGAACACCGGTATGCGCCTTCTGATCTAGCCGTATTCCACCACCGGAAGCCGTCTTTGTTCAGAATGAATGATTTACCGCCACAGAAGAGATTGCCATGCTCACCCAGAAAAGATACCTACTGCTTGCATTAGCAGTTTTCCCAATGGCCAGCATTGGCTGTTCCACCCCGCGACAACATCTGACTAGCCGTGATGCGTCACCGACACACATCAGCCAAAGTGACAGCGGTCAGCCTTTTGGCGAGATAGCTGCCACAGAATCTGACAATGAGATTCCGCCGGTCCAGACGGTTGCCTTTCGCGACGAAGAAGCAGATGGAACAAGAGACGACTCCTCCGACTCTTCCGTTCAGCTTGCCATTCCGGTCGATGTCCGAGATGTGTCGTTCAGTGAATCCGGATTGACTCTTGAAGCCATCGAGCAATTGGCTCTCGCAAACAACCCCGCCATTCAGCAGGCGTCTGCGGCGTCCGCACGAGCCGGTGGCATTCGCACTCAGGTCGGACTCAAACCGAATCCGACCGTTGGGTACTTCGGCGAGGAAATCGGCAATGAGGGTGCCGGTGGACTGCACGGTGCATTTGTCTCGCAGACGTTCGTTCGTGGCGACAAGCTCGCGTGGAATCGGCAGGTGATTGGCCACGACGTCAATGCGATGAACTGGCAGATCGAAACGCAGCGACAACGTGTTCGGACTGACATTCGACTGGCTTTCTACGATGCTTTGGCCGCGCAGAAGCGACTTAAACTCGCACGGGAGTTTCGTAGTGTCGCCAAAGAAGGTGTTTCCGTCTCGGAAGAACGAGTCGATGCGAAAGTTGGCACTCGACCGGACGTATTGCAGTCGGAGATTCAGCTCAACGAGGTCGATCTTTCTATTCAACAGGCCGATTTTGAGTTGTCGGCTGCTCTAAACGAACTGGCAGCGTTGGCGGGAGTTCCTGACCTTGGATCGACAACTCTGATCGGCGAACTGAATGCTGGCCTCAACTCGCGTGATACTGAAGCGGAATTCGCTCAAATTGTCGCCATGAGTCCGCAGTTGGCGGCGGCTCAGGCTCGCGTGGATCGAGCAAGAGCCAACATACAAAGACAGAACGTCCAAGCGATTCCCAACGTCACGGCCCAACTTGGTGCGGGTGGCGATGATGCCACCGGAAATGCGTTCGCGAACGTGCAGTTGAGCATTCCCGTTCCGGTCCACAACAAGAATCAGGGCAACATCCGGGCGGCTCAGGCCGAATACTGTGCAGCGACGCAGAACGTCCAGCGTATCCGTCAGAGCATCCGTCGTGAATTGGCTCGTGTGATGAGAGAGTACAATGTCGCTGAAGCCACCGTTAAACAATACGAACGGGCGATCCTGCCGAAAGCGGAAGAGACTTTGAAGCTGATGCAGGAAGCTCGCGACGCTGGCGAGTTCGACTTCCTGCGAGTCTTGACGGCACGCCGAGCCTATTTCGACGCAAACCTAAAATATGTGGCAGCGATGGGGCGACTGGCTCAGGCCAACGCGAAGATTGATGGTCTGTTGCTGACAGGCGGCTTGTCGAACGTCGTGACGTACAGCGTCGGTGATGATCTGCGAGGGCAGGCTTTGAGCGGTCAGTGAGTACGGTCTGCTAGCGGGTAGACGAGTGTCGAACGACGACAGTTGCAATCAATGTGAATACTTCACAATTGCATTGATGCTGCCTGCATTCGCTCTTTACTCGTGTTTTGCAGTCTGACGAGTCGTTTCGCTGATTGGCACGCCGCTTGCAAACATAGATTGGCAGATCAAATTACTGTAGACCGCTGCCGGAATAACCGATAAAACTCCCATCGGCGAGACCATTGCGCCCGCAATTCTGAGAACCAGCCCTCAAGTCCATGTTTCACAGCATCATCACCATCCTGACGACAGTCGCAGTCGCGTTTCACGCGATGGTTGGATGCTGTGCGCACCACGATCACTCTTGTTGTGAATCACATGGGCTAACTGCCGTCGTTCAACACTCGGACGATCATTGCGACCACGGACACGACCACGGACACGACCACACACATCATCACCACGATGACACCGACTCGTCGGGCGAGAATGTCGGGGACGACGGCGGTCATCAGCATGACGGTGGCCAGCCTCACGGGTGTGATGAAGGCGATTGCAGCTTCACTTCGGTGCAACGAAGCAACGATCTCGAACTGTTGCTGACGTTCTCAATGTGGTGTCAGGCTTTCGACAATGCGGCTCACGCCGATGCATTGGATAGTCTGCTGCCCCTGCATTCGGCTGCCGAAACACCTTCCGATCCGCTCTCGATATCGGGTTCCGCTCGCGCCATTTCTCAGGTCTGGCGGCTGTAACAGCACGCGACCAAGGTTTGTCTCCGGCTCGTGACGACCAGCGGCCCTCGATGCCGCTGATGCATTCGTCCCGTTAGCAATGCCGGACACTTTCTCTGCCTTGGTCTGATTCCCCTGCGATTGATTTGATCGCTCTCCGCTGCGCTTGTCCTAGGCATTGGGCATGTCGCACGCAGGTTGGATGAATTCCCGTGTGCTGGATACAGAACAATGAAAATACGTTTTCCCAAACTACCAATGAAGTGGGTCTGGATTGTCGGATTCCTGATCGTCGTCATCGTGGGCGGTGCGACGTGGAGCCGCTGGTTCCCGACCGCCACATCATGGGTCGACAGCACAGTGACCGTGTTCCGTGGCGGTGGCAAAGCAGGCGGAGAGGAAGCCCACGCGGAAGACGATCCGCACGCTGGCCACGACCACGGTGCCCACGCTGGGCACAGTGAAGATGCGTCACTGGAGTTGTCGGCTCAGGCACTGCGAAACATTGGACTGTCAGACGAAACGATTCAACCAATCAAGCTGGAGACGTTTCGCAGGTCGATCACCGTTCCGGCGGTCGTTGTTGAACGCCCCGGTCGTACCCGGGTGCAGGTCGCGACACCGATGACCGGCGTCATCACTCACGTTCATGCCGTACAAGGAGAGGCAGTCGAACCCGGCACATTGCTATTCCAAATTCGTCTCACGCATGAAGACCTCGTCAATGCACAGACGGATTTTGTCAAGACGCTCGGTGAACTTGAAGTCGAGGAGAAAGAGATTACCCGACTCCAAAACGTCACTCGCAGTGGGGCGGTCGCGGGAAAGCTGCTACTGGACCGGGAGTATGCCCGCGACAAGCTGACGGCATTGCTGCGTGCTCAACGTGAATCGTTACGATTGCACGGGCTTTCTGACAAGCAGGTGGACCAAATCGCCAGCGAACGAAGGTTGTTGCGTGAGTTGCAGGTTTTTGCACCGTCGATCGACAGTCATGGTGAAGAAGAACTCAGGCTCACACGGAACTTTGTAAGCCAAGCGAACTATCAACTGCCGTTGCGGCAGGATAAGCCACAGGCCCACACCGGACCGCTGATCCTTCAGCAGCTCGATGTCCACAAAGGTCAGTCGGTCAATGCTGGCGAGACTCTTTGCATTCTCACTGACTACGACGAACTGTTCATCGAAGGCATGGCGTTTGAGCAGGACGTGAGTCAGCTTCGGCAGGCTTCGGAAAAGGAATGGACTGTTGACGCGATTTTTCAACAACCGGGTGCGGGGACACAGGTTGTCGAGGGATTGGACATCGCTTATCTCGCCAACACCGTCGATACCGGTTCTCGAACACTGCACTTTTATGTCCGTCTGCCTAACGAAGTTACGAAGGACCGCCGTGATCAAGGCAATCGTTATGTGGAATGGAAATATCTGCCGGGACAACGACTGCAACTGCGCGTGCCGGTTGAACAGTGGCCGGACCAGATTGTCGTTCCGGTGGATGCAGTCGCCCGCGAAGGGGCGGAGTCGTTCGTATTTCAGCAAAACGGCGACCACTTCGACCGAGTCCCCGTTCATGTGAAGTATCGCGATCAGTTCTCGGCAGTAATCGACAACGATGGCTCGCTGTTTCCGGGTGATGTGGTGGCACTACGTGGTGCTCATCAGATGCAAATGGCCCTCAAGAACAAAGCTGGTGGTGGGGTTGATCCGCACGCCGGTCACAACCACTAAGGGGCCAAGCCATGCTAAATGCAATTATTCGATTCGCTCTCAGGCAACGACTCCTTGTCATTGCTGCCGCATTGTTCCTTGTTGGCTATGGAACATGGCAGGCGACGCAGTCACAGATTGATGTGTTCCCCGATCTGAACCGTCCGCGTGTGGTCATCATGACCGAAGCGCCGGGACTGGCACCGGAAGAAGTCGAAACGCTGATTACGTTTCCCATTGAGACCACGATGAATGGAGCGAATGGTGTGCAAGCCGTTCGCAGTTCGTCGGGTGTCGGGATTTCGGTGATCTACGTCGAGTTCGATTGGGGAACCGACATCTACAACGACCGTCAGATTGTCAACGAACGGCTGCAGCTTGTTCAGGAACGAATGCCGCAAGGTGTGAAGCCAACACTGGCACCGATCTCGTCCATCATGGGTCAGATACTGATGCTTGGCGTGTGGAGCGAAGACAACAACACCGAGCCACTCGAACTACGAACACTCGGCGATTGGGTTGTGCGTCAGCGGCTGTTGACCATTCCCGGTGTGTCACAGGTCTTCACGATGGGCGGCGGTCGCAAGCAGTTTCAGGTTCTGGTCGATCCCGATGCGATGCTGCGATACGGCGTCACGCTGCACGAAGTCAAAGAGGCTGTTCAAAACAGCAACGAGAACGCGACCGGTGGCTATCTCGATGAACAGGGGCCAAACGAACTGCTGGTTCGGGCACTCGGTCGCGTGCAGTCGATTGAAGACTTGCAGAAGGTAGTCGTCACCATTCGTGAGGGCCGACCCATCGCGCTAGCTCAGATCGCTCGCGTTGTGGAAGGACCGCAGGTCAAGCGAGGCGACAGCTCTGCGTGGGTGAGAAGGATTGATGATCGCCGATCTACGATTGAAGATTTGGAAGCCCCCAATCGGCAATCATCAATCGATAGTCAGCAATGGTCCGGTGGTCCAGCCGTCATCCTTACCATCAACAAACAACCGGGAGCGGATACGCGGCGTGTGACAGAAGACGTCATGGCGGCAATTGACGAGTTAAGGCCATCGCTGCCGGATGACTTGCGAATCGAACCTCTATACACGCAGAAGTCGTTCATCGACCGAGCGATCGAAAATGTCGTCGAAGCACTGCGCGATGGAGGCATCCTTGTTGTCATCATCCTGTTCCTGTTCCTGATGAATTTTCGCACGACATTCATCACGTTGACTGCGATACCGCTTTCATTGCTGATGTCGATCATCGTGTTCTCGTTCTTTGGCCTTTCGATCAACACCATGACGCTTGGCGGTTTCGCTGTTGCCATCGGCGAACTGGTCGACGACGCCATTGTTGACGTCGAGAACATCTTCCGACGTCTCAAGGAGAACCACAGCCGAGCAAATCCTAAAAACCCGCTGTTGGTCGTGTTTCAGGCGAGTGTCGAGATTCGCAACTCGATCGTGTTCGGCACAATAATTGTGATTCTGGTGTTCGTGCCGCTATTCGCTCTTTCCGGTATGGAAGGACGACTGTTCGCTCCGTTGGGTGTTGCTTACATCGTTTCAATCGTGTCATCACTGTTGGTATCACTGACGGTGACTCCGGTGCTGTCGTACTGGCTGCTAGGTGGCCGCAAGCTAACCGAACATGAAAAGGGCGGCTTTGTTCTTCGTGCAGTCAAGTGGGTTGGAAACAAGGTGATCCGATTCAGCTTGCTGGTTCCGCGATTCAATCTGGCCGTGACCGCCGTCCTCGTTGCCTTGGCAGCGTTGTTTGTTCTCCGGCTCGAACGCGACTTTTTGCCACCGTTTAACGAAGGTGCGGTGCAATTGAACGTCGTATTGCCGCCCGGAACATCGCTTGAAACGTCGAACGACATCGCGGGGCGGGTTGAGAATCGGCTCAAACAAATTGAAGACATCGAGCAGTTCGTGCGCCGCACGGGGCGAGCGGAACTCGACGAGCACGCTGAGGGTGTCAACATGAGCGAGTTCATTCTCGAACTCGACCCGGAATCATCTCGCTCCCGCGAGGAGCAACTGGAAGAAATTCGAGAAGCGATGGCCGACATTCCGGGCATTGTAACCGCAGTGGAACAACCGCTGGCTCATTTGATCTCGCACATGCTTTCCGGTGTGAAGGCGCAAATCGGGATGAAGATTTACGGAGACGATCTGGATACGCTGCGTCGTAAAGCGGAGGAGATGAAATCCGCCATGCAGTCGGTGCCCGGCGTGAAAGATTTGCTGGTCGAACCGCAGGTTACGATCCCACAACTCCGTATCGAACTCGATCGTGATCAGTTGCTGCTCTACGGACTTACGCCGGTTGAGGTCAACGAGTTTATTGAAACAGCGATGAATGGTCAGGTCGTCTCGGAGGTGCTTATTGGTCAAAGGACGTTCGACCTTCTAATTCGCCTCGATGAGAACTACCGCGAGAATCTACAAGCACTAAAGCGGCTTACTATCGACTTGGAAGACGGTGGCAAACTGCCATTGGAAGCGATCGCGAAGATTTACGAATCCGGCGGGCCAAACACCGTCAACCGCGAGAACGTTCGTCGTCGAATCGTGCTGCAATGCAATGTGTCGGATCGCGGCGTCGTCGATGTTGTGCAGGACATTCAAAAGCGAGTCCGTCCAGTCGTTGAATCGCTTCCGCCGGGGTACTTCGTTGAATACAGCGGGCAATTCAAGAGCCAACAATCGGCATCGCGAATTATTGGAGCCTTATTCGCTGTGTCGATGATCGGTGTGTTCCTCGTCTTGTTCACGATGTTTCGCTCGGTCAATCTTTCGCTTCAGGTGATGATGGCATTGCCAATGGCCTTCATTGGTTCCGTCATCGCACTGGTCATCACCGGGCAGACACTCACCGTAGCAGCGATGGTCGGTTTTATCTCGCTTGCCGGTATCGCGACTCGCAATGGAATTCTGCTGCTGAATCACTACCTGCATCTAGTCAAGTATGAAGGCGAGGACTGGACTAAGGAAATGATCGTACGGGCCGGACTGGAACGCTTGGCTCCTGTTTTGATGACGGCACTGACGACCGGCATCGGGCTGGTCCCGCTTGTTCTCGCGGCGGGTGAGCCGGGGAAAGAAATCCTCTATCCCGTGGCTACCGTCATCCTCGGCGGATTGATCAGTTCAACCCTGCTCGACTTCTTCGTGCATCCGGCCCTGTTTTGGTTGATCGGTCTGAAGGAAGCCGAACGTGTGGTCAACGAATCACAAACAGAGGTTGCCCTCGTTGAAGAAGCTGACGAGGAGCATTTCGCCCATGAAACCAATCCCACTTCGTCCGGGACGTCGGAGACCACTGAACCTGTTACCGCTCCTGCTGCCCAATGACGGGAAACAGTCGGTGAATCTCTTGAAGGAGAGAATAATGTTGAACTTTACGAAAATCGTCGTCTGCTGTCTTGCAGTCGTGGCCCTGTCGAGTGTCTCGGAAGCGGGTGAAGCTATCGCTTACCGCCTGAGCAATACGAAGGAAATGCACTTCGATGATGGACGCAAGGCCGAGCAACATCTGGCCGCTGTCAAAAAACTCGGTTGCGAAGCACGTCTGGACTCACATGGAGGCCACACGGATGTCCTCTATCGCTCTTCGCAATGGCAGGTCATGGAAGTCGCCACCGACAAGCTGGCTCATCAATGGGAAGACTGGTTGAAGAAAGCCGGGTTCGAGACCGTCCACGGCCACGCTGCCGATCACGGTGCGGGGCATGACGCTCACGATGGCCACGATCACTCCGGTCACGACCATGCTGGACACAGCCACGAAGGGCACAACCACGCTCCCGGCAAGGCGGAGGAGGTCTCATACGTGTTGCCGAATTGGAAAACGATTCACTCCCGAGACGCCGCTCAGATGTCAGAGCTGGTTGCCTTGATGAAGGGGCTTGGGTGCGAAGTGCGAACCGAAGACCACGGCGGACACAGAGATGTCAGCGTTCGTTGTCCGCAACGGAAACATATCGAAGTCGATTCGCATCAGGCCGCCACGAGCTGGCAGAACTGGTTGCGAAAGAACGGGTTTGAGACACGACACGAACACTAAGCCTTTAACGATTTGAGATTGCAGATTGCCGATTTGGAATGCTGCGATCTCTTCCCTATCAATTACCCCCATCCGGAGAAAGCAATGAAGAAGACCGTTTTCACTTCCCTCACGACGTCGTTTGCGCTGATCGCCATGATTGTCGCAGGCTGCTCTAACGATAAATCCACTGGTCCCGAAGCAGCCGGTCCACCCAACACGACGGACTCTCACGACGACCACGGCGGTCATGCTCATCCGTCGGAGGGTCCGCATCATGGCGACCTGATTGAGCTTGGCAACGAAGAATATCACGCCGAGATTCTGCACGATGAAGATGCAGGGACAGTCACGATCTATGTGCTTAACGGAGCTGCCACTGAGCAGGTTCCGATCGATGCCACCGAAGTCACGATCAACGCCAAGCACGATGGACAACCGGAACAGTTCAAATTAGCGGCCTCGCCGGATGCGAATGACCCGCAGGGGAAGTCGTCCCGTTTCGTCTCCATTGACGGAGAACTTGCTCATCACCTTGATGAAGAAGGAGCGGAACCTCGACTGGTCCTGAGCATCAACGGCAAATCCTATCGCGGCACGATCGCACACGATCATGACCACGACGGACATGACCACTGATTTCAAACAACGAATTTCCAACGGCCCGTGTTCGTCCGCCGAGCGAACTCAGCGTCCCACTGAACTTTCGGCAATCAAATGGAGTTTCCCAATGACAAGGATCGTCTCAACTTACGGACTGACTGTGGCGCTGCTGAGTGCTATTTTGACCGTTAGCCCTTCCGCACACGCGGCCAGTCCCGGTGAACAGGCCGTTGCGGCTGCCGCACAGAACAATCAGTTCGCTTTCGTATTGTTCTATCGCGGCAACGACGCGGCGGCTCAAGCCATGCACGGAACTATCAAGTCCACGTTGGCCGATCGACGTGACGCGGTGATTGTGCCGGTGCAACTTGGCGATAAAGCCGAACAGGCACTGATCAAAAAGTTCGATGCGACTCGTATTCCAATGCCTGCTGTCGCAGTTCTGGCACCCAACGGTGCCGTATGCAGCGTCTTTCCCCAGAAAGTGACCTCGCATCAATTATCCGCTGCGATCGTGTCGCCCGGACAAGCAAGTTGTCTCAAGGCACTGCAAGACAAAAAGATCGTTGTTCTGTGTGCTCAACCCGCACCGTCCACTGAGCTTCCTGTCGGCGTGCGTCAGTTTCAAGCTGACAAGCTGTATTCAAACCGAACGGAAGTCGTGACCGTGATGGCCACCGATCCCAATGAGGCCAAGTTTCTGAAGCAATTGCGCGTCCCCACGAATCAGCGTACACCGGTCGTCGCCTTCATGGCTCCTCCGGGTGTGATGATCGGCGTGTTCAACGGGAACATCACCCACAACGAGCTGGCTCAGAAACTGGCGGCTGCTGGAAAGTGCTGTGACGACGAGAACTGCAAGCACCATCAGGCAGCAGGCAATCAGCCCTCACGACGCTAGGAATTGACTTGAACATTCACAGAGTTGAGAGACGAGAGTCCAGAGCATCTCACTTTGGACTCGACTCTCTCAGCTTTGCACGCACAGAGACAACCAACCAACTGAACAAGGAATGGATTCCATGAAACTACGATCAATGATCTGGAAAGAACTCTGGCAGCGACCAACGCCGATGCTGACCAGTCTGCTGGCGGTCACCTTGGGTGTGACCGCAATGGTGGCGATTCAAAACATCACGGTCTTCTCCGAACAGAAGATCGCCAGTGATATGGAATCGCTGGGAGCCAACGTGCTGGTGTTGCCGCCTGCGGTTACGCTACAGGACTATTACTCCGCCGACATGCACGGACACACGATGCCGGAGGAATATGTTTCGCGGCTGGCGTTGGCTCGGATGCCCGGCGTAGAAAATCTTGCACCGAAACTCTGTGTGGAATCAGATGTCGATTCGATTCCAGTCACAGTTACCGGCATTCTTCCCCAATCCGAGTTTCAGGCAAAAGCCGCGTGGCAAGGGCTTGGCATGATCAGTCCTGTCGGCTCTGACCGAGGCTGCTGTGCAACCAAGGCCAACGTGGGTGCTGGGGCTGATGACCCGAATTCGCTGGCCACGAACCGAACCATCGAGGAACTGGGCGACCGTGATGTGATTCTTGGAAACGATCTGGCGGCTCAATTGGGAGCCAAGGTCGGTGACAAGCTGCCGGTACTCGGCGAATTCTTCACTGTCCTGACCGTGCTACCGTCAACGGGCACGATTGATGACAGCCGGATGTTCGCTCACCTGCATAGCGTTCAGGATTTGTCGGGTGCCGGGCCAGTGGTGAACGTTATCGAAATCATGGCTTGTTGCGAAGACGCCGCCGGAAGCCTGATCACGAACCTGTCCGCCGAGCTGCCCGACACTCGTGTCATCACGATCGCTCAGGTTGTCGAAACACAAGTCGCCGTCAACGGTCTGATGTCACGCCTGTCGTGGGTCTTTCTGTCGATTTTGCTGCTGGTCGGCGGAGCGAGCATCGCCAGCGTCATGTACGCAAACGTGACCGAACGCCGGAAGGAAATCGGCACGCTGATGGCACTCGGAGCCAGCCGCAGCTTCGTCACAAGAATGTTTCTCGGCAAGGCAACGCTGCTCGGCTTGGCTGGTGGGTTTGGAGGTTTTGTTGTCGGCACGCTCGTCGCAGCCGTTTTGGGGCCGCAACTTTTGGGCGTTCATGTGCAGCCAATGCCTCAACTGCTGGCCGTTGGAATGGTCGCCGCCACCGTGGTCGCCATCTCAGCGAGCTTCCTGCCCGCAAGACGAGCCGCCGGACTCGATCCGTGCCTCGTCTTCAATGACGCCTGAAGCCGCCACTTAACCAGCACACTCCGACAGACTCCAATACGAAAAGGATTTCTCATGTACCAACTTCAATCAGTCACCCAAACCTATGAACGTCGCGGCAATGTCGTGACAGCACTCGACAACTGCAATCTCGACATTCCGGATAACGACTTCATCGCGATCGTCGGACCAAGCGGTAGTGGTAAAACAACGCTGCTTTCAATCCTCGGAGGAATGATGGCTCCGAGTGAGGGAGATATTTCACTCGACGGACAGTCGTTATACGACCTGTCGATTGACGAGCGGGCCAAGCTGAGAGGCGAGAAGGTCGGCTTTGTGTTTCAGTCTTTTAATTTGGTCACTTGGATGTCCGCCTGCGAGAACGTCCAGATTCCCCTGATGCTTTCCGGAAAACCAGCAGCCGAACAGCGTGCTCGTGCCCTCGAACTACTCGACCGAGTCGGACTTTCGGATCGGGCTGATCACCTGCCATCGGAACTGAGCCAAGGTCAACAACAGCGTGTCGCACTGGCTCGCACACTGGCCAACGATCCGCAAGTGATCCTGGCAGACGAACCTACCGGCAATCTCGACTCGGACACTCGCCAGCAGGTGATGAACTATCTGGCTAAGTTCCACAACGACGGACGAACGATCGTCATGGTCACGCACGATGCGGAGACCGCTGCGTTTGCGAAACGGACAATCCGACTCGTCGAAGGTGTCGCACACGAAGTGATGACGGCGAAAGCCGCGTGATACCCTGTCTTAGAACTACATAGACAACGTTCGTCTGCCTCTGGAATTTCGAGAACAGAGAATCCCCATTGAGTACGAGATCAAACAATGTCTGCGAACCTGCTACCAATACTCATCGGAGTGACTGATCCTGCGGAAAGATCAGCTTATGCAGCCGGTCTTGTCGCAGCAGGTTACAACGTCCAGCAGGTAGCAAGCGGGTTGCGGTGTGTAACCAGGTTGCGAAGGCGTTCGTATTCGTTGCTCGTCGTCGATTCTCACTTGCTATGGGGCGGTGGGGACGGAGTTATCGAGTTGATGATCGATGATGAGTCGATCACCGTGATTCCTGCGGTTTTGATTGACATTCCCCCTGTAGTTTTTTTCGGAACAACTCTGCCCAGACTGGCCAAGCCAATTGCGGTAGGAGAACTGGTACAGGTCGTGAAGTCGCGATTGAATCACCGGCAGTGGAACGACCGCAAGAATATTAGGGACAATCTGACCTAATTGCACTGTTTGAATTGGGTTGTCTCATCAAGGGAGGCTTTGCAGGACACCACCACAAGATGTACACAAGAAAAGTCGTACCGATTCGATGGATGCTTCGCTGGACTCGAATTCACATTGTTGTGTTCGTTGTGTTAGCGTTCATTCCAGTATTTCTGTTCGACGTTGTCGGCTTCAAGTGGCTGCACATTCCTTGGCTGCCCCTGAGTGTACTCGGGACGGCGGTCGCGTTCATCGTGGGCTTTAAGAACAATGCTTCGTACGATCGGCTTTGGGAAGCTCGAAAGATTTGGGGCGGCATAGTGAATGCTTCACGTTCGTTTACCGTAATGGTGAAGGACTTCATTCAGAATGACGACGTCGAGCCGAACGAACTAGCGACGATCCATAGAGAACTTGTGTACCGCCACGTCGCATGGTTGACGGCACTACGTTATCAATTGCGAACAGTACGGCCTTGGGAGAACAAGCGCGCCACGCCGGCAAACAGGCGTTTTCGCGGCGTTGCAATTGACATCATGGAGTCCGATGTTTCCATAAAGGAAGCGATGGCACGGTATCTGGTGTCCACCGAATGGGAAGAGGTCTCGACTAAAGGCAACCAAGCGTCGCAACTACTTGGAATCCAATCTCGCCGGCTCAAAGAACTGCGGCAACAGGGTGCTCTTGGAGTTTTTGAACACGTTGAGTTAGAACGCATGATCGCGGAGTTGTATACGTTGCAGGGGAAATCTGAACGAATCAAGAACTTCCCTTACCCAAGACAGTTCGCAACTCTCAACTTCATGTTCGTTTGGCTTTTTATCTTCTTGTTGCCGTACGGGCTAATGGAAGAGTTCGAGAAGATTGGGGTTCACATTGTTTCGGATCACCAAGCACACGAAACAGCGCTGGCCGGGCTGCACGGTCTTTGGGCGATGATCGGCAAACATTTCGTTTGGTTTTCCATTCCATTCAGTGCAATTGTGTCATGGGTGTTTTACGCATTAGAAGTGGTGGGTGAGCACTCAGAAAACCCGTTTGAAGGAGGTCCCAACGATGTCCCAATTACAAATCTGTGTCGTGACATCGAGATTGACATGCGACAACTTATTGACGACCACAGTTCGCCTGAACCGCTAACTTGGAATGATGGAGTTGTTCTGTGAATAACATTGTGAGAATTTATGCGGGTGATAACAGGACATAGACATCGAGCATGACGAATTCAAAACGGGAGGGCCAAACGGCAACCAACCACAATCATTCGCACGGTGCCAGCCGCAGCGGAGAATTGAAAGGGGTTAGCGACGCACGTCTGTTGTGGGCCGTAATTCTGAATCAGATTCTCACAGTGGGACAGGTTGCTGCCGGAATCTTCTCCGGTAGCGTCGCACTACTGTCCGATGCCGCTCACAATTTCAACGATGCCAATGCACTGCTGATTGCGTACATCGCTCGTCGAATCTCCAAGAAAGATGCGAATGAGCGTTACACGTTCGGCTACCGCCGTGCAGAAATGATCGGAGCTTTGATCAACCTGACTCTGCTGGCGGTCATCGGTCTGTATCTGGTGTATGAGGGCGTGAAGCGATTCATTGAACCGCAAGAGATCATCGGCTGGTTAATGGCCGCAACGGCAGTTCTGGCTCTGGTCATCGACGTCGCCACCGCGTTGCTGCTGTGGGCGATGAGTCGCGGGTCATTAAACGTGCGAGCCGCTTTCATTCACAACATCGTCGATGCTCTTGGAAGTGTCGCCGTTTTGCTGGGCGCTGGAGCGATTATCTGGTTTGACTGGAAGTGGGTTGATCCCGCAATCACGTTGCTGATTGCTGGTTACGTTCTGTGGCAGGTCTTCAAGATGCTGCCGCAGGCGACGCGCGTCTTGATGGAAGGGACGCCCGTTGATTTCGACTTGAACAAGTTAATTGAGACCGTGGAGCGGATTGATGGGGTGAGCGGGATTCATCACGTTCACATCTGGGAACTTGATGAGCAACATCGAGCGTTGGAAGCTCATATCTTGTTGCAGAAAGGCAAGCCTGATGAACTGGAATCCATCAAACATCACATCAAGCAGGCTCTTGCCGATGACTTTCAAGTCCAGCATTCAACGCTGGAATTCGAGTACGAGGGAGTTGGCGAAGATTGTGATGATCAGCAGGTCATTGCCGACCAGTAGGAGCGGAGTGCAGAATTCAACATGCTATTGAAGCTATTCATTCTGACAGCGGTCTTGCTTTGCGGTGTCCTCGCGATGCTTACATTTTCGATCGTGCGGCCTTCAAAACGCATCTGGCCGCCACCGGCTCAACAGACTTGGCAATACTATTTTGTTTGGCTTCTGACGCTTCTCTCATACGGCGGCTTCATCGTTGTCGGTCTGCTCGACTGGAATGGCCTTGGCTGGCCTGCCATCGTTCGTTGGCCAGTCGGAGTGTCGCTGATTGTTGGAGGAAACGTTCTCGCATGGGTCGGGGTCCGGCAACTGAGTCTCAAGACAACCTCCGGTAGCAAAGGGCCTTTGGTGACAAACGGACTTTATCGCTATAGCCGAAACCCACAGTACCTTGGTGACATCGCCATAATCGGTGGGTGGGCGATTCTATCTGCCTCGGTCTGGGCGATCCCACTGTGTCTCGGCGGAATTCTTGCGTTTGTGCTCACACCCTTCGCCGAAGAATCATGGCTCGAAGACTTGCACGGAGACGACTACCGCGAGTACTGCCGTCGAGTCGGTCGGTTCTTCGGTCGGCGCTCACCAGCGGACAATCAGTCCAACGATTCCGATTCCTGCTGATGAAAGGTGGCGTAGAGCGTCGGCAACAACAATAACGTGAGAATTGTCGCTGAGATAATCCCACCGATTACGACTGTTGCTAACGGGCGTTGCACTTCAGCTCCCGTGCCAGTTGCTAAAGCCATTGGGATGAATCCGAGGGCATCGGTAACGGCGGTCATGAGTACTGGACGAAGTCGCGTGACTGCGCCGTCAACGACGGCTGTCCGAATGTCTTTTCCTTCTCCAAGTAGCTGGCGTATAAAGCTCACCATCACCACGCCGTTTAGCACCGCGACGCCTGAGAGAGCGATAAAGCCAACGCCAGCAGAAATCGAAAACGGGATGCCCCGAATTGCGAGCGAGAGAATTCCACCAGTCAACGCGAACGGAACGCCGGAGAAAATCAGCAAGGCATCGCGTGTCGAATTGAACGTCGAGAACAGGATGACGAAGATCAATAGCAGTGAAACCGGAACAACGACCATTAATCGGTTTGAGGCTCGCTCTAAATTCTCGAACTGACCTCCCCACCTGTACCAGTAGCCAGAAGGGAACTGCACCTTCTTCGCAATCACCTCGGAAGCCTCCGAGACGAATGACCCCATGTCACGACCACGCACGTTGGCCTGAACGACAATCCTCCGTTTGGCATTTTCGCGGCTGACTTGATTCTGGCCTTCAACGATAGAAACGTCGGCGAGTTGCCGCAGAGCCACGACGCGGGCTTCATAAATCGGATTGTGAACATCCTGCTCAGACACTGAGTTGCCGTCATCTGGAAGTGGGATGGGCAGTTGTTCGAGCATCCGCAAGTTTTCACGCAGTGACTCAGGCAATCGCAGCACAATGTCGAAGCGTTGGTCGCCTTCAAAGACCTGGCCGACAGTGCTGCCGCCAATCGCCATTGATACGATCTCCTGCACGTCGGCAACATCCAGACCGAATCGGGCCAACTTCTCACGGTTAAAGTCAATCCGTAGTGTAGGTAAGCCGCTGACTTGTTCGACTTTGACGTCGCTCGCTCCCGCAATCCTCGTCAGCAAACTGCTGACCTCATTTGCTTTTGCAAGCATGACATCCATATCGTCGCCGAAAACCTTGAATGCCACGTCGCTGCGAACCCCCGAAATCAATTCGTTGAAACGTAACTCGATGGGCTGCGAAATCTCGTAGGCGTTCCCCGGAATCTCCTCGATGGCTTCTTCGACCTCGGCAATCAACTCCGCTTTCGACTTACTTGGGTCAGGCCATTGATCCTTTGGTTTCACGATGATGTATCCATCAGCGATATTGGGAGGCATGGGGTCGGTGGCAACTTCTGCGGTTCCAATGCGAGCGAAGGCGGTTTCGACTTCGGGAAACTCAAGCAAACGCTTCTCGAGTCGCTTTTGCATTTCGATCGACTGGCTTAGCGATGTGGCTGGGATTCGTAGTGATTGGATTGCAAAGTCCTGTTCGTCAAGGGACGGAACGAACTCGCTGCCAAGGCCGGTGGCGATCCATCCCGAAAGTAGCAGAATCGCCACGGCAGCGGCGATGAACGCCTTTTTGAATCGCAATGAAGCGAGAAGGGAGCGGCGATACCAGTGCTTGGCAAACGACATGATTCGACCGTCGCCTTCTCTCACTTTGCCCGTTAGGAAAAGGGCAGCCATCGCAGGAATGAACGTGAAGGAAAGAACTAGCGAGCCGAGTAGCGCCAATAACACAACCTTGGCCATCGGCACAAACATTTTTCCCTCGATACCCGTCAGCGTGAGAATGGGCAAGTAGACAATCATGATGATGCCCACACCCGAGAGAACTGGTGGAGCGACTTCTCGCGCGGCTTCAAACGCCTCCTTTAGCCTCTCCGACTTAGAAAGCGTTCTTCCAAGGGAGTGTTGCTTTTCAGCGAACCGGCGGATGATGTTTTCAGCCATGACGACGGAACCGTCGATGATGATTCCAAAATCGATCGCCCCAAGGCTTAACAAGTTCCCGCTGATCTTGTTGCTGACCATGCCGGTAACGGCAAACAGCATGGATAGCGGAATGGAAAGGGCAACGAACAACGCCACTTTGAAGTTCCCAAGAATCGCAAATAGAACTGCGATAACAAGGATCGCTCCTTCCATTAGGTTGTTCTGGATGGTCTCGATAGTCGCATCGACAAGCCGAGTTCGGTTGTAGACTGTCTTGGCATGAACACCTTCCGGTAGCGTACGATTGACATTTTGCATGGCCTCATCGACAGCTTTGGCAACCGTACGGCTGTTCTGACCTACGAGCATCATTGCGGTGCCAACCACCGATTCTTCGCCATCGAGCGTTGCAGCTCCCGTTCGCAATTCCTTCCCAAATGCGACACCCGCAACATCTTCGACGAAAATCGGAATGCCGTCGCGAGTCGCAATTGGAATGTTGCGTATCTGCTCCAGCGTCGAGACCAGCCCGCTCATCTTGACGATGTATTGCTCACCCCGATGTTCGATATAGCCGCCACCCGCAAAAGCGTTGTTCCGCTCAAGAGCGTCCGCCACGTCCTGAAAAGTCAGTCCAAGAGAAAGCAGTCGTGACGGATGAGGCGTGACATGAAACTGCTTGGCGTAGCCGCCAATAGAGTTCACCTCTGCAACGCCGAGAACTGTGAGCAACTGAGGTCGGATGATCCAGTCTTGAATCGTTCGCAGGTCGGTTGGTGTGTAAGCGGTTCCGTCAGGTTTGGTCGCGCCAGGTTCCGCTTCAACGGCCCACATGTAGATTTCGCCGAGTCCCGTACTGATCGGACTCATCGTTGGCTCAGCCAAACCGCGTGGCAACGCATCTTTGGCAGTTTGCAGTCGTTCGCTGACCAATTGCCGAGCCAGATAGAGGTCTGTTCCGTCTTCAAATACAACGGTGACCTGCGATAACCCGTAACGCGAAATGGATCGGAGTTCTTCCAGGTGGGGTAGTCCGCTCATCGACACTTCGATGGGGAAGGTGACACGCTTTTCAATCTCGATAGGTGAGAGGGCCGGAACAGACGTGTTAATCTGGACTTGCACGTTGGTGATATCGGGAACGGCGTCAATCGGAAGCCGGGTGAAGTTGTAGGCACCAAGGGCCGCGACAAAAACAGAGGCAAGAACGACGAGAACGCGATGCTTGATGGAGAATCGAATAATTGCTGTCAGCACGGGACCTCTTAGTGGCTATGTTCCGCAGAAGACTTTCCCATCTCCGCTTTGAGTAAAAATGTGTTGCCCGCTGCGACAACTTCCTTCGCCTTCAATCCATCTGCGATTTCAACCCACCGTCCGTCCGAACGACCAGTTTTTAGATGCCGTAATTCAAAGCCTTCGTCTCCATCGGTAGCTTTGGATTGCACGAACACTGATGGTTTGTTTTCAATCAGCAGAATCGAACTCTCAGGTACGGCCAGCGGCACGCTCTGCTCTGCGAGCGCGACTTCCACGGTGATGAACATTCCGGGGGGCCAATTCTCATTATCGTTTGGTAACTCCAGCCGAGCATGACCTGACCTCGTTGTTTCTGATAACGTGGGACGTACATAGGTGATCTGCGTTTCAAGACGTGCATCCGTCGATTGCGAGACCACGGTTGCCGGTGTCCCGACTTTGATAGCCGCCAGCAGACTCGGCGGGACCGCAATGTTAGCCCACGTCGTATCGAGATTTGCCAGTTTGAAAAGCACCTTTTCGCTGGAGACGAACTCGCCCTTCGTTGCATCTTGATCAATGATGACGCCATTGATTCCTGCCTTCACCTGATAGTTGGTAAGACTCTCGTTGCTTTCGACGGTGGCTAACGCCTCACCAGCCCGAACGGAGTCGCCCAGCGTTTTAGAGACTCCTTTGAGCGTGCCGGAGAATCGAGGCACAACATGAACCAGCGTCGTGCCGTTGATGACAGTCTCACCGTAGAAACTCTGCTTCTCTTGAATGATCGCAGGGCCAACGCGGGCGAATTCAATGCCCTCGCGCTTTGCTTTCTCCCACGGGAACTCCAGGAACTCGGCCGGCTTCTCGCTGTGTTCATCATGGCCATGTCCGTCGTGATCCTCATCCTTATCCGAATGCGAGTCATGGTCGTGCCCGCTGTGCTTCTCACGCGTGTCAGAATGTGAGTCGCTATGGCCCTTTTTTCTGCCTTCGGCATCGTCATGTTTATTGTCACGATGGCTTTCGTGTGTGTCATGGTCGTGTCCAGCGTGGTCATCCTCTTCTGCGATGACATTGCCACCGAAGGTGAATAGACAGCAAAGCAGGAACACAATGCTCCTTGTTGTTCTTACGAGTTTATTGGGCATGGCATTCTCCTTGATGCATTTGAGTGGTTCGTTCCAAAAACGTTCCGGTGAGCTGCTGTATTTCGACCTGATTGCGAATCGCTGAAAGTTTGACCGTGACAAGACGTTCCCGGCGTTCGAGATAGGTCGTCTGAGCGTCGAGATAATCGAGATAAGCGATGCGTCCAAGGCTATACGCATCCGTTGCTGACGTAAGCACTTTCTCTGTCTGCGGCAGAAGACTCCCCTCAAGAAGCTTTCGCTCACGAAGCAGCAACCGCAAGCGATCGCGAAGGGTGTCGAGTTGTGCATTGACTGTGACACGAGTGCGGGAAGCGTCGAACTGACTTGCTTTCAATCGCTCTTCGGCTCCGTCTGTCGCGAATTGATTGCGATCAAACAGCGGCAACGGGATTGAAACGTCTGCGACAAAAGCGTGATCGTCGGTGGCGTCAAATCGCCGATAACCTGCCGATACCGTGACGTCGGGAATTGCCATCGCACGCTGCAAATCTACGGATTTCTCTGCCGCTTCCCGTTTCGCAGCCGCAAAGGCGACATCTGGACTCTCCCCGGCATCCATCACCAGCAGCTCAGTTTCAGGATCATGGAGTTGCAGTTCGCGTGCCGTAAATGTCAGGTCCGCTTGATGGCTTCCCCATAGCGACGCAAGAGTCCGTTTGGCTACCGTCAATTCCTGCTTGCGCTGATCGCGAACAAGTTCGGCAGTTTGCAGCGATACTTCCGCCTTCTCAACTTCGAGTCGCAAGGCTCCGCCGTGAGATGACTTGCGCGAAATAAGTCGCTTGGCTTCCCTGCGAATCGCCACCTCTTTTTCAGACAAAGCTAACCGGCTCTTAGCGGCAACGACCTCTGCATAGGTAACCCGAGCTTTGGCGAGTATCTCTGCCGTCGAAATATCTCGACGCAGTTCATACGCTTGTGCATTGGCCCTCGCAAGCGACGTGCGAGCGTGCCGCTTGCCTCCGGTCTCAATCAACTGAGATAAGCCGCCAGTGTATTCCACGTCGTCTTCTAAGCGGTTTCCACCGAAGTTCTCGGCCTCGAACGTAACGACAGGATTGGGTATCAATGCAGCTTGCTGAGTAAGGGCGTGAAGCGACCGAAGTGTTGCAGTCTGGCTTTTGAGTTGAGGGTTACCGGCAAGCACTCGTTCTTTGACCTGCGCGAAACACTCAATCGCAGCCCGTGATTGCTCTCTGGAGACCGGGCTGTCTTCTGGCAAAGAGTTCTGGGCCTGAGCCGCATTGGAGAACGCCAACACAGCTAATCCAGACGCCAGCACCCCGAATATCGGATACTGTTTCATAATCTGATTCACAATCGAATGGAGTCATAAACCGGGACGAACTTTTCCCGAGCATGAGCGTGAAGTATTCGTTGGGATCAGATGAGAATGACGGTGACTTTTTGAAGGCGCAAATGTGGAGACGGAGACCTGTCTTGCCGTAGGATCGACCGTGTGGAAAAAACTGAGTTTGTGAAAGGTGAGTCACCTTGCGAGTCGGTTGCGATGGAAACTGGTTCAATGACTACGTCGTCGATTGGCTTCCACTGAACAGCCAGAATTGCCTCATGAACGGAACACGGACACAGTTCACATTCACAGAGAACGTGCTCATGGCCCGATGGGGTGTTTCGCGATTCGTCCACATGAGCGTCGTGTACGCCGCAAAGCAGATGCTCCGACGCCCCGGCAAGGACGATTATCAAGGAAACCACTGCCATCAGGCGCTGAAGAGTTCGATAGGGCATTATTCCTAACCAGATACCACGTCTCGCTGTTTGACTGCAAAGACTTTCGCGATGCGTCGGGACTGGCAGGTGATTGCCCAACTGAATCGCGGTTTTTGGCACCGTTAGTTGACAAACAGCGCTCGCAGTACGTGCCTTGGTGGCAGCGGTTGAGCAAACATGCGATATTCAAGCGGTGCCGTTCCGTGTTGTGCGAACTCGGAGGAATTTCGGCGTTCTGAGCATGATTCTGTCGCAGGAGGTGTCAAGTGGCCACGAAAACTCGAATCATCATCACCGATTTGACTCGGTTCAAAGAGGGTAGCAAGAACGTCTGTACCGCTGGCGTCACGGATGAGGGCACGCTGATTCGACCTTATCCGCCATACCTGCTCGCTTCTGACTGCGAACGTCTCGACATTCATCCCGGTGCGATTCTGGAAGGTGAATTTACCCCGTCCAACGCCGCACCACCGCACGTTGAAGACGCCAAATGGGAGAACCTGAACTACATCGACCGCTGTTCCAGCGACGAATTCAGAGACGCTTTGCAGACAGGGCTGTTCGAGACGATACAGGAAGGGTTCGAGTACGGCCTTCCGAACGGAGAGAAGTGCATTCCGATTACTGAAAAGCCACCGCGCTCCATCATTACCATCAAGCTACAACCGCACAGCTTTTCAATCGTCGGCGATGGCTACAACGCAAGTAAGGTGCGAGCCAACTTCTGGGACGCGAAAGGGAATCAGTTTTCGTTTCTGCCGATAACGGATCGCGGTTTTGTCGATCAAGCCTCGAAGATTCAGGGGGATAGATCGGCAATTGCACAAATGAACTATCACGTGCAATCTCAGAGTGAGCTGTATTTGCGCATTGGTCTTAGCCGTGCCTACGAGGCCCCCAACGGAAAGAATGGCTACTGGATACAGGTCAATGGCATCTACACGTTTCCTGAATACATGGATTACATTCGATGCTATGATGACAAGGAGGATCAAACATGAGCGAACTTTCAATCGTATTTACCATCGGGCATTCGACAAGGACGTTGGACGAGTTCGTGTCGCTGCTGAAACAGAACGAGATCAACGCGGTCGCCGATGTGCGGTCAAGCCCCTTCAGTCGGCACATGCCGCACTTCAACCGCGATGCTTTGCAGGAGTCGCTCAAGACGCAAGGCATTCAGTATGTTTTCTTGGGTGACGAACTCGGCGCTCGTCGAGAAGAGCAGGAATGCTACGTGGAGGGAGTTGCAAAATACGAACTGATCGAAAAGACGGCGGCTTTCGCAGAAGGTCTGGAACGGATTCGCAAGGGCGCCAACAAGTTCAGAATTGCGATGATGTGTGCGGAGAAAGACCCCTTGACGTGCCACCGCACGATTCTGGTCGCAAGAGCGCTCAGGGACGAGTACGAACTCCGGCACATTGTCACCGAGAACATAGTGCTTTCTCAGGAAGAACTTGAGCAGGAATTGCTTTCACGCTGGAACATGTCGCACCCGGAGTTGTTTCAGCAGCCGGGCGAAGTTCTGGAAGAAGCCTATCGCAGACAGTCGGACGAGATTGCCTACGCAGTACCCAAGGATGAATCGACCGCTGACGGGCAGGTGACGGCACATGATTGAGACGTTTACGATTGGGTTTACCAAGAAGTCTGCTGAGACGTTCTTCACAAAGCTGCGCGAGTCTGGCGTTAAACGCTTACTGGATGTCAGACTCAACAACAGTTCGCAGTTGTCCGGATTTGCGAAACGCGACGACCTTCGTTTCTTTCTGAAGACAATCGCCGATATTGAGTACGAACACGTCCCGGAACTTGCTCCGACCAAAGACATTCTCGACGCGTACAAGAAGCACGGCGGTGACTGGGAAGTTTATGAAGCGGAGTTCATGGAGCTAATGGCGAAGCGGAGCATTGAGACTCAACTTCGCCAAGAAGAGTTCCAATCAAGCTGCCTGCTGTGCAGTGAACATCTGCCAAAGCTATGCCATCGGCGGCTTGTGCTGGAGTATTTGCAGGACAAATGGGGCGACATCTCTGTCTCGCATCTGGTGTGAAGGCTGCTTGGTCGCCGGGAATATGTCTTGTCACAGTGAGAAGACACTCCAGAGAATATCGTTATGCGTCTCCACGATTGACTGATGGAAATAGGCTTTGATCTGTTCCGCCGATATTTCGATAAAGCCGTCTCCCCGCGTCGGCTTCAGCTCCATGACTTTGTTTGTATCGACAATCGAAAAGAGTCTTGACTGTTCGTCGTATCCGACGACCGAATAAACGTGGCCAGCAGCAAGACCGGTACCGTTCAGGGTTCCCATCGGCAGCGGGTGCGTCGTTAAGACCGAGGCCCGCTTTTCGGCAACCGCTTTCGAGAGCGTCGATTCGATTGAGGCCGCTGATGAAAAGATCAGCAGGTCAGTATTCGTCTGGTGCCCGGTCAACATATGAAAAGCCGATTCCGGAGATCCGCCATCATCAACTGCCGCGTGAGGATCGGTTCCGAACATGACTGAATTTAATCGATATCGCCCCGCAGCTTTCTCCAGCAACTGTGGCCAGAATCCGAATTCCTTGCTGACTTCGGCGTAGGTGACAAGTTCACCATCCTGCGGAACTTCAACATCGAATTGGCCGCGATAGCCACCGGGGAAGTTGACTCCTACGACTCGATCAGATTTTCGCTGAAACATTTCACGGAATGCTTCTGGCCGCAGTGCCGCCAATGAACCTGCGACACCGAGCAGATAGCAGTCTCCAGATCGATTCTGACGAAACGCATGAATGCTGGCCCGGTTGGCGGTGCCAAACAGTGTATCCGGGCGGTTGCGTAGCCGTGTTGCCATCCGTTGGAAATCTGCACGCATCCGCTTCACCAGTTCTTGGTTTTCCGGTGCTTCCAACGCTGCTGCATCCGCTTCCGTCACACCACTGTTCTCCCACAGTAACTCATCATTAGAGAGCCCTTGAAGAGCATCGTAGTGCTTCAGTGTGACTGAAACCCCAATCGCATCTTCTCCTTGAACGGAACGGCTGGCGAGGGCGTGCTGCAATTCGGAACGATCGTGAAATCCATCTCGATTGCGATCAATGATCGGGTCACGGCGCTGGCGAACGTCGTTGTTGTGATCTCTCAGGTTGCCCGTTTCGATTTGTCCTGCCGTTTTCGTAACCGTCATTCTTCTTTCAGACGCGAGTGACCGGGCACCAGTCGCCGCAATACGCTGATGACTCGCTGGCTCACTTAGCTTTGGCGATCCAGAATCTTTGGGCTGAATGAATTCTCCAAGCCACTGAACTCGGGATGAATAACTCTGCTTGCCGATCAGTACTTCTGCCGGTGAGTCCTGTGCTGTGGCCTCCGGGCCTTGGTTGATGTCGCATAGTAGAACGATTTGCATCTCGTCGTCATCCAGATCGTAGACAACGTAAGCCTTGTATTGGATGTCAGTCGCAAACTTGTTTTCCACATATTGCGTGACCGAATCGCTCATCGATGGTGTCGCGCTTCTTGGCTGGCCACCATTCGCTGTTGTTGACGTAGCGTCTATATCTTGAGTGCGCGTCGCAACTGGAGTTATTCTAGGTTCGGGAATTGAGAGACTGCCCGTTTCCAGCAGGTTTGGCAGCCTCACATCGGCATGCTCCTGTGCTATCTCGCTCCCCTCTGTCTTTTCCCGTTGCTGTCTGTCTACGCCCATGGAATCTCCCACTATCGTTATTCGGAAGATCCCTCTTTGAGTTGCGTTTCTTCGCACATGCACTGCTGGATGGAACAGATTCCCTGCGATTCAAACACGTTGCGACATCCGATCCGTCCGTAGACGATATGGAAGCGACACCACTTCAAACACTGATCCTTTCCACGATATTTCGAGTCACCTTCCGCTTTCGACGATCATAAAGTCGAGTCGTTCTGGGATCAGCGTGTCCGGCCAGATTCTGCACATCCTCCAAAGGAACCCCCTGACTGAGCAAATCCGTAATCGTGGTCACGCGAAACGAATGTGGAGAGAGTCGCGAGGGCAAACCGGCATCCTTCATTCGCCGTTTGACCATACGTGCCATATCGCCAGCCGTCATCGGATTCTGTGTAAGTTTCTTGGTCTTCCGGACAGTCGTGCGAAATAGCGGCTTGGATTTGTCGGCGTATTCTGTTCCGCCTGCCGTAAGGTAATCTCCGACAAACTTCTGCAAGTCATGTCGAACGGGAATCTCGCGTGACTTGCCGCCTTTCTCGCTGAACCTCAAACAATGCTGGTCGCCAAGGTCGTAGAAATCGCCCCGGCGAAGTGCGGCGACCGCTCCAACGCGAGCCGCCGTGTAGATCATGATGGCGACAATCGCACGGTCTCGAAGCCCAACGACGTGATTCGTATCGAGAGAGTGCATCAGCTTTCGAGCCTGTACAATCGTCATTTCGGGAGTCTTTCCTTCGACCACTTGCAACCGTTCTCCGCGAACTGAGTGGGCGGGGTTCAGCATGATGACGTGTCTCGTCACAAGTGTGTCGAAGAAGTGCCGAATTGCAGACAGGTGAAGCTTCTTTGTGGCCGGTGCGTAGTCCTGCTCGTCCAGATAGCTGCCTACGTCTCGTGGCGAGACTGTGGGAAGCTCTTTGCTTATTGCTTCGCAATGAACTAGGAACCGTCGAATCGCGCGTTCATAGGCAGCACGCGTGTGAGGATTGCGAATTTTTCCATAGATGAACTCTTCCCATGCAAACCGGGCCGCCGCCCCGGCATTCTCAACGAGAACGGGGAGGGAACTGTCACTTTCTGTGACAACCACGGGCGTCTGAATCGCCGCAGTGTCTTGCTTGGCAATTCGAGCAACGTTTCTGTCAAGTTGTTTCTTCAATGCCATCTCATTGCAATGCTTGGCAACTCCAACCAATGTTTCACGCACACGCATTGTCGTAAAATCGACTTTGGAGAGTTTTGAACTGCTTCAACCATAGCGCACAATAACGTCCTTTGTCATGCACTAAAATAGATGTTCAGACCTGATGCGGATTGACCTGCTTCAATCACAATAACTATCCTCGCACCAAAACTTGCTTGGCCGTGAGCGTCTTGATCGAATGAACGAGGATGAAGACTTGATGAGAGTTTGTGAACGCTTCACCAACGCACTGATTTTGGTTGCCGTTTTGGTCGACCAGCGTTATCCGGCGGAAGCCTGACATTTTCTTGCCACCTACCGGAACGGCTGCGCCGATTTGGTCGTTGGGTGAGAAGTATTCGGGCCAGTTCAAGTCGCCAAACTGCTCCTCAAACGACTTTGATGCCACGACTCGCCGGAGGTCGCAGGTGAAACCAAGGTCCTCATGGACGGCTGGCGGTTCCAATACCAGAACGAGACAAGCTTTGTGGTGGGTTGAAACGTAACGGCGGACTGCCGAGTAGATTGACGATCCATAGGTTTTGCTCATCCTGACCGGCACAAGGATGCCAACTTTATGATCGGCTGCTTCTTCTGTGAAAGCATCGAGCTGAAAAATCACCTCGGTAGCGAAGACGTTGGCTTCTCTTTCGAACTCATCGGCGATCTCCGGAGCCAGCGTTTTCTTGCAGTCTTCGGTGACCGCGTAGATGTCTTTTTGCCACGGCAAGACTGCGTGGGCAGTCTCGTGCAGTTTGAGAAATGGCAGCTTGGCAACGTGAACGGCCTTGTCGTGGTAGACCAGTCGCGCCGCCACGTGCATGACGCCAAGGATTTTGTCGAGGGCGCGTTTGAGCGTTCCCCCGCGGCTTTGGCCATCTTCTTCAGGAATCCCTCGTCGGATAAGTCTTCTTCAGCAACGAAGACTTTCGCCGCCTCCATAACTTCGTCAACCGGAGTGGGAAACACGCCAATTGCCTGTGCAGACTTCAGAGCCTGTCGAGCGTGTTGGCGAACGAGTCGTTGTTGTCGCGGGGATAGCGAGCTGTCGTCAGGACGAACCACCTTTGCCCCTCCTTGAGCGAAGAAACGAGAGATATTCGATCAGTTTTTCTTCTTCTTCGTCCGTCAGATTCTCATTTGCGAACGTTGCTGCGCGACCGTGGCGTTTGCCACTTCTAAGTGCGCTTGTCGCTGACGACGCAGGCAGGTAGCCCGCCTTTTCCATCAACTTTTCATACGGTTGCCCGTACACCGCCGCCAGTGCATGAAGGATGCTTGGGGCTGGTTTCGTGATTTTGTCGTTTTCCAACTGAGACAGGTAAGCGTTGGAAACTTCTTTGTCGGTCGCGTCTTCGACTTCTCGCAGCGTCATCTTTTTCATGCCGCGAAGACTGGACAGGTATTTCCCAAGTGTCTGGTCCGAAGTCGAGGAAGCCGCCGCTTGCTTGTCTGATTTAGCAGGCTTTTTTGCCATTTTCGGCTCCTTTCCCCGTGTTTCTCTGCTTGAAGAATACAGCACCATGCCGTGTTTGTCAAGCATTGCTAAGCTTATGCTTGACAGACTTAGCACCGCTCGATAGACTGAGTGAGAGAGCTGGGCAGTGAAGCTCAGTCGAATTGCATTCTGAAATCAGGAGCTTGAAGAGAAATGAGTAAGAGCGAAAACAGTTGTGGAGACGCCAAATGGCGGGTTTTAGTGGACGATGTCGGGGTTTCGATGCCTCGGCAGGTCGTTCCTGTAGCAGTGATTCGTGCCCAAGCATCAGTCGGTGACGACTTTGTGCTGGTGCGAGATCACAATTCGCCGAACGATGTCGTCCTCGACAATGATGACACTGTCGATCTGCGAGACGGAAACGTCTTCTACACGCTGCGGCGATGTGATGTGCAGCCACGTGGTGAGTGCAACGAGCCAGCCAAACTGGCAATCTTCGTTGATGATTGCGTGGAAATCGTCACCCGTCGTGACCAGACGGGCAAGATGGTTCTCCAGTTGTTCGGCATCGGATTGAACGTGCAGTTGATTCGGGACTACGAGCGTCCGAATGACGAGCCAATCGCACTGGATGATGCGGCCTTGTACGACGATGGCCCGGTTTTTGTGACTCGGCAGCGTGAGGATGGGCTTAAGATCACCGTCAACTCGCGTGTCTTCACCGAGGATGACGGTGTTAAGTCGGAAATGACTGGCGGTGAGATCGCTGCACTGGTCTATCCAGAAAAGCCGCAAGAGACTTGTGTGCGGCTTTTGACCGGTGGCGAAAGGCTGATCGAGTTCGCTGAGCGAATCACAATTGCGTTGTGTGCGACGTTCAACGTCATCCGAAAGGGCGTGACGGGCGGATACGAGCAGTCGCGAGTTGGCCTCGAAGTCGGCAAGCTGATGGAAGGCGGAGCAACGGTCACCGTTGTCGACAAGCCTGCTGCGGTCGTCTACCACGACTTGGCGATAAAACCGGGTTTGCCGATTGCGAAGACGGATGTCTTGGTGCTGATTCCCGGAGGATATCCGGGACAGATGATCGACGGCGCTTACCTTCCACAAGGCTCGCCACTACTTGGAAAGGTCAAAGGTAAGCCGCAGGGGAATACGGTGACTGCTCTTGGTCGGTCGTGGCAACTCGTCAGCTATCACCCTCACACCAATGGCATCGGCCCAGCATGGGCACCAACAAAGCATGGCTTTCACACTTACATCGGGGAGATCATGTCATGGTTACACGACGTAGCATGAGCAGTGATCACCTGGTCGCTTCGCCGGATGCGGGCACTGGGCTTGTCCGCATCCGCGAGGCGGACTTGATGCAGCTTGAAAAGCACTTGTTCCAACGATACCCACACCGTGAGTGGGGGACGTTCTTTCGATTTGGATACCGCCGCACTTCGTGGGGCATCGTGATTTGTTTTGTTGATGGGCTGTGGCCGGGTCGCGGTGACTTGGATCGGCAAACCGCACTGACAACTTTTCACGAAAGCTACTCTCGCCGCGCGTTCCACGAATCGGAAAACGTCGATGGCCTTGCCATTGGTGTGATTCATTCGCATCCAGTTGGATGTGCCGTGCGTCCGAGTGCTCTCGATGATGACATGGACGGATACTTTGCTGAGGAGCTTGCCTCGTTCAGTGGAGGTCGCCCGTACTGTAGCTTGATATTCGAGCGAAGTGAACGCGGTCTGAGTTTTTCAGGGCGAATCTACGATCGCGGACGATGGCTGCCGGTTTCCTCGATGATCAGCGTTGGAAACACCGTCAACCGATGGCGTTCACAACTTATGCCGGTTGAGCTGGCCATTGTTGAGACTGCTGAAGAGTCACCAACGGCGCGGTTGCAATCGCTGATGGGGGTGCCGTCGGAGTTGAGATTTCGCAATTCGACAGTTGGAGTTGTCGGCAACAGCGGTACCGGTTCGCCGATTGTCGCAGTGTTGGCGCGGGCACGCATCGGCAACTTTGTTGTGGTTGACCCACAGGGATTTGCCCCGTCGAATCTGGAAAGGATGCACGGAAGTGAATGGAAGCACTTGCTGCTGGACGAGCCGCCATTCAAGGCCGAGCTGATGCGCGACATGATTCACTCGATCAATCCCAACGCGAACGTTGTGCCACTGGTTGGCAATGTTCTGCACTCGAACGTGATAGACGAACTGCTGAAATGCGATT
Organism: Planctomycetota bacterium; assembly: GCA_039179795.1. Taxonomy (GTDB): domain Bacteria; phylum Planctomycetota; class Planctomycetia; order Pirellulales; family Pirellulaceae; genus Rubripirellula. The sequence continues at coordinate 111,587 of JBCDEM010000014.1, forward strand.
TCATTCTTGGCTGCACGGACAGCGTCCACGGTCGTGTGGCACTTGATGAATTCGCTCGGCACTATCTCATTCCGGTGATTGATGTCGGTGTTCGCATGGATGGTGCTGACGGAATGCTCACGGAGCAACTCGTCAATGTGGCAGCTTACCGGCCGGGACTGCCTTGCGCGTTTTGCCGAGACAACGTTGATGCGTACGTGATGAATTACGAATTAATGTCAGAGTCAGAGCGGCGTGAGAAAGAAGAGCAAGCAGCCGATGCTGCATCGCGTGGAATCGAAGTCGATCAGTACTGGAAGGGAAGACCACGACAACTTCACACAGTAGGCTATCTGACGACGCATGCTGGTGCCCTCGTCGCCGGATATGTCGAGGGAGCGCTGAGTGGCAGTTTCGCAATGCCGCATCCTGAGTTTCAGTTTGACATCAGCAAGCCGGGATTCGGATTCGTCGTGCCGCCGCTCGAAAGAGACGCTTCCTGCGGTTGTCAGTCGCACCTTGGTTGGGCAGACGCCGCCAGCCCGTTCAAAAACGTGGCGATTCCGGGGCATTGGTCCCGGCGAGCCGTTCTTTTACCTTCCCACGCGGACTTGACCTCGGTCAGCTCGCGGGAATCCGCTTGAGATCTTGTTCGATATGGACGATAACATGTGGAGTCATCGAACAGAGAGGCCGTATTCCCCTTTTATTGCTTGTTTTGCGCTGTTCGACAATGTGGAGGGACGGAGTGTGAGTCGAACAGACCGATTGCGAACATGGTTGCCGAAAGTCGCGGAAGCGGCCCTTATGGGCGACACGAAGAAGCTCGAAATCGTGCTTGTGAAGGCAATTCGAGCGCTCAAGAGCCAGTCTCCTGAGACCTGCAAGCAACTGGGTGCCTTACTGGCCGAACACTCGACCAATCCAAATGGGCTTAGATGGAAGGGGAGTGGCCCTCCTCCAGTCGATGCCGACGAAGGATTTGCGTTGGTGCGGTCAGAATCGACGGATGATGCGCCGCCGCCTGTGATGCCACCAACGATCATGAAGCGCGTCGACCAATTCGTCAGCGAACGAAAGGGCTGTAAACGACTGCTTGAAGAAGGCTTCCTCCCGCCCGGCTCTGTCTTGCTGACTGGAGCGCCGGGCACTGGCAAAACGATGCTGTCTCGATGGATGGCGCAACGACTTGAGCTGCCGTTTGTCACACTTGATTTGGCGACGTCGATCTCCAGTTTCTTGGGTAAGACGGGATTCAATCTGCGTCGAACCCTCGACTACGCGCGGTCTCGACCCTGTGTTCTGCTTCTCGATGAGTTTGACGCGATTGCCAAGCGTCGCGATGACGACTCGGAAGTTGGCGAGCTAAAACGCATCGTCAATGTGTTGCTGAAGGAACTCGAAGACTGGCCGCTACAATCGGTACTGATTGCCGCAACAAACCACCCGGAATTGTTGGACAAGGCAATCGAACGCCGTTTTGATATCGTCATCGATATTCCACTTCCGGGAGACGATGAACGCGTTGAAATACTTCGGCAATCTGGTCGTCAGTTCAGCGACCAGATTCCGGCCGAACTCTTGCACGCAATTGCGGTCGGGCTGGAAGGAACTAATGGATCGGAACTGGATTCGCTGATGTCCGCTGCCGTCCGACAGCATCTTGCTGGCGAACAGGAGCTTGTGCGAAGTCTGGTCGAAGAGTTTCAACTGCGTTTGAGTGAGCGTCTTTCGAGCCCATCGCTCGGTGCAGTACTGCGATCCGTTCAAGCAAATGCGAAAGGGCTATACAAGGTTCGTGACTTGGCTGAGTTGTTTGGAAAGGCACCATCAACCATTCAGCACCATTTGAAGAAAGAGGTGCAGCATGGCTGATACTCAAAAGCGACTCATTCTCGGAAACGGTGAGCAGTACATCGAGAGAATTGCGAAACAGAAAACGGGGCGATCCAAGGAGCCTCCGAGAAGCTATGGTGAGGCACGCGACCGAATCAAATCCGGTGTTGGGACGGCGCTCAAGAGTCTGGAAGCACTTCCACCTGAAAAGAAGATCGAGGATGAGGCTGTCTTCTGCATGCGGCTGCATCCGGACGTAACTGCCAAATCGTATGACCCGGCCACGATTTTCAACGAAGTGCCGGAGCTGCGAAGCGTTGGTTCACGAACATACCACACGCCCATCACGGAAGTTGCCGAAACGGAAAGCATCACGAAGATGCTCGATGAGAAGGTCTCCGATGTCGATGCACGACTCGTGTTTGTTCAAAGTACACCGAAAGGTTTCAGCCGCTTTCTCCAACAACTTGACCGCGCGGAATCGACGCTTCCTGCCAAGTTTCGAGACGAGATTCGACGCGTTGAACGATTCGATGCGTTGGCGGTAGATGAGCAGTTAGCTGGCTTCTCAGAGAAATGGAAGGAAGGACGTGTTGAACTTGTTCTTCACCCGAGTCGCAACACGCAAGATGGCCAACTCGAGTTCCTGTTTGAGTTGTTCGAGTGGGCGAACATCGACGCCGAACGAAGCAAGGTTCGCCCCTATGCCGGCGGTCCAACTTTCGTTTCGTGCTTTCTTAATCGCACATCGCTGAATCAATTGGCCGGTGCCAACCCACTTCGCTCGGCTCATCCGCTCCACTTTGAGGGACTCAGCAGTCTGCGGCATGCGCCGAAGTCGAATGCACCGAAGCCACCGTCAACAACGACTCGTTCGACAATCAAAGTCGGTATGTTTGATGGCGGAATCGACCCGAGCGTTCCTCTTCTGTCCGGCCATGCCGAGCAAGACGAAGCCAACTCAATCAAGACTCCAGAGGACGCTGATTGTGTCGCCCACGGGACTGCTGTTGCCGGCGCAATATTGCACGGCCCGCTAAATCCATTCAAAGCAAAGGACCGGTTGCCCGCTCCACCTGTCTATTTGGTTAGCGTTCGCGTGTTTCCAACGCTGGGCGACCATGAAGGTGATCCGGGCGGTGCTGACTTGTTCGAGTGTATCGACATCATCGAGCAGACTGTTCCGGCGAGAAGCGACATCAAAGTGTTCAACATCAGCTTTGGTCCGCGTGGACCAATCGAGGATGACACGCTGTCACGCTTTACGTACGTTCTGGACACGCTTGCCGCAACGCACAAAGTCACGTTCTGTGTTGCCGTGGGAAATGACGGCGAAGTCGCCGATGAAGAACGCATTCAAAGCCCGTCAGATATGGTCCATGGGCTGGGAGTCGGTGCGTTTACGCTCGATAAAGCGGCGCCCGTACATGCTCCGTATTCTTGCCGTGGTCCGGGTCGTGAATGTGGCAAAGTCAAGCCAGACATCGCAGCGTTTGGCGGTTGCGAGAACACGCCAATTCACTTGGTCTCCACAGCTTCCGGCCAGAAGGCACTTTGGTGGGGGACCAGTTTTGCCGCACCACTTGCGTCGCGGATGAATGCGCAAGCAATTGACTCATTTGAACGCAGTTCTGCACTCTTGGGTCGAGCGCTGCTCGTGCATACCGCTGAGTATCCGGGTAAGAAGACCGACGCGAAAAAATCCGATGCGCTGCTGGGACACGGTTGCCTTTCGGAAACAATCGACGACGTCTTGATGTGTGACGACCACAACGTGACAGTGGTGTTTCAAGGGGCCATGCTTCCAAAACAGATGGTTAAATTGCCGATACCATGGCCGTCGATATCGATACCGGGAAAAATTCAGATTCATTGGACTGTCGCCGCACTTGCTCCGGTCGATCCGATGCATCCCGGCGACTATACGTCATGTTGTCTTGAGGAAACATTCCATCCGAACGCGCAGAAGTACACATTTGGTCCACCCAAGGGTGTGACGGCAAAAAAGAAAGTGCTTCACCTGATCGACAACGCGGCCGAGATCGCTGACCTTCTCAGCAAGAACTGGAAACAGGCTGGCTGGCCGGAAACCGACTCTGGAAACGTCTACATGGATGAGAAGGAGCGTCGTCTCGACTGCAAATGGGAGTCGATTGTTCGCCGCACAAAGTCCAAGTACGCGAAAGGAGTCGAGTCTCCGTTGATGACGCTACACGCAATCGGAAGAAACGGGGCTCACGAAAGGTTTGATTACGTCGTCATTGTGACGCTGGAGGCTCCGAAGTTTGAGGGCGATCTATACACGGAGATTCGACAGCAATTCCCAGCGCTTGCGCCAATTCGTCTGCGAACAGAGGCCGAGACTCGTATTCAAATCTGACGATGCGAACGTCAATGCTGCGACTCTCGAATCTGAACGAAGTCTTGGAGAAGCTGATCACCGACGCAGAACCCGCAGGTGTACGATGTTGGGGTAGTGCCTTTCCGGAAGTGTTTTCGCTCTTGCAATGAGCAGACCGGAGGCGATGCGGCTTGAAAACCTTTTGTGCTGTTGCACCGGGTTCGCAAGTAACATCGCGACCGGCCGACAAGTTTCAACCCGTTCGTTAGATTTCAGTGGGTGAATCGGCTCACACTGTCAGGAATGTCAGTAGGCCCACTATTCCCCGTCGATCGCACGGGCCATTTCGTCCGCAGCTTGTGTGCAGGCGGTCAGGTTCGTGCGATGGATCAGGAATGCTTTCAGAAAAACATGTTGCTCGCATCGCTTCCAACTGAATTTCAACTCAGGTCGAGGCGACGGACTCTCGGCACATTCCGATTAAGTGAAAGAGCATGAAGTTGCGGTGGCCGGCGGTCTATGAACGCGTAATGAACCGGGGCCACCTGTGTCGTCAGAATCTCTTACTGAGACACGCATTGGTTAGACAGTCAGCGTTTCCTGCTGAGAGTCTGGCGATCAGAACGGAGCGTCTTCACCACCTTCCTCGCCGTTGCTGACCACTGCACTGCCGTTCTCGGAGTAGATCCAAGTGTGGCAGCGGTCGAGAACTTTCGCGACGATCAACAGATCATCACGGCCAAAGGAATTGGAGTCCTTCCAAGTATCGCCGTCCTTGTAAATCCGACTGACCGTCACGTTGTATCGCGTGCCGTTGGTCGTTTCGTTCTCCCAGATGGCAGCCCGGATGCGGCCCATGCGGATTTCCTGCACGGGTCGAGCGGCGGAGCCATTCGAGGACTTCTTCTTCGTAGCGGTGGCAGTTGCCATAACAGCATTCTCCAAAATCAAGAAACAGAAACACAGTTTGCTGACGAACACCGTCAGACAGGTCAGGCTTCGCCGTCGCGTTCACGACAGACGGGGCACTCACCAAGAAAGTTTTCAGATGTTCCAGCCGGAAAGTACTCGATTCCCGTCCAGCCTTCGTCGATTGCTTCGGCGTAGGTGTCCGGGCCTTCGTTGTTGCACGTCGCACAAGTCAACGTGAACGGAACTTCCGCCGGTATCTGGTTGGGACTGGACAGCACCGCATTCGCCTGAGCCGCTGCAAATTGGCACGCGGCAATGGCGACAGCACGATTCCAGTCCGGACCCAACTGCTGAGTCCCCATCGTGTTCGGTGGGAACCCCTTCTTGCTCAACCAATCCAAAAGGCTTCCCGCCAATTCGGAGACGTCGAGCCAGTGACGATACAGCCACGCATCCAGCAGGCTATTCCATGTTGCTTGTGGGTCCATGATCAGGCCGCCAGTGCGAGTAACTGACCGATGCGGGAATCGAGTTCCGTCCGATCTCCGGCATAGTTGACCTTCTGGCTCAGCTTCGTCAGTGCATCGACCAAGGCAAAGATCGTGAATCCGCCCTGAGTGCGTGCAATTTCCATCGCGTCTTTGATCAGACCGCGAGGAATCTTTTCGGCAGACAGAACTTTCGTCACTTCTTCCGCGTCGTCGCCGAGTCGTTCGCTCATCGCCTTCTTCATGACCGCTGCGAACGAATCGCGACGTTCATCGCGGCGAGCGACCAAGCGTTCGAGGATGCTGCGAATCTCGTTCAGACCATCACGGACGTTGGCCGTGTGTTTGCGGCTGAAGTCGACGACTTCGATTGCATCCCAGACGATGTGATTCTGGCAGACTTTTTGAAACCAGAATGTCTGGATGCCCAGCGAGCGTTTTCCAACTTCGCTGTTCCAGACAAAGAATCCGGGAGCGAATGCTTCGCCTTCGATCTCCGCCCAGCCAGTGGGGTCGATCATGAATGCGAATAAATCCTGTTCGCCACAGTAGAGTCCGGTGCTGGTGTCATCCATCGCTTTTTGCGGCGGAGTGAAATCAGAAGCGAACTCGTTGACGACATCCAGCAAGTCAGCATTCCAAAGTCGCGTGTAGGCGACGCCGTGAACGCTGCGGATGTCGCTGCCGGTCGTCAACACCTGCAACGGTTTGTCAGCGTGCGGCAGGGTTTCTTCAAACACCCTGCTCGCCGTGCGATGGGAAAGCCGGTTGACCGTGTCTTTGCTCACACCGGCCATGCGGCACATCTGCGAGAACGACCAGTCGTTCAGAATCAGTTCGTTCCCGTCACTGGCGCAGACAGTCATGTCGTGCGTCAACGTCAGATCCTGCGGGCGTTCCCACAAATCCTCCGATTGCAGCCGTTGTCGCGAGCAATGTTCGTACAGATCATCAAACGATTCGTAGGCTTCGTCGGGGGTTCGTCGAAACAGTTCGTCATGGGCCTTTTTCAATGTGGCCATCTTGCAACTCCTCTCGTAAATGAAACATAAATGCTCAACCAACTCAGCCGAGCGACCGTTCACCTCAGTGAGACAAACGATGGCCCGGCTGGCTGTTCACGAAACGAGTCGCAGTAAAATTGTCAAAAACCTATTAGACCACCGACCTCTCTCGACGACGCAGATATGCGACTGCCTGCCCTCAAGCGAGAGGTGGTAACAAACTACTATTGTTGAAAAATGAAGGAGCGTCTGAAGGTCAGTAGCCCCATTCCCTATCATGTCCATCGGGAATTGTCACATCATCAGGAAGCCACGGTGGGACCAACGAAATATCGGGAGAGATACGCCCAAGATCAGTAGCCAGATATTCCAGCCACCGGAGAGCTGCGGCTGAGTTGCCGGTGCAGCGAAGTCGCTCAACGAATCTGACATGGCGAGGTTCGAGAACAGCCCAGAAACACTCAGCATTTTCGCGGGACGCTTGCCTGAGAAGGAACGGCAAAGCATGACTGGTTTCCAGTACCAGTTTCCTGAGACCCGTTCTGTTAACAATGGCAATCCATGAATCATTCATTGCTCATTCGTACCACGTTTCAGAATGTCGATGCAAACACGGTGTTGAGCTGAGCAGCACGCTTTTGAAGCTCCTTGAATCGATGGTATGAACCAAGGATGAGCTTCGTCTCAAGGTTGAAGTCAGGATGCTCTCTTAACTCGCAGATGTTGTGCAGGACCGCCGACTATTGGATGTCATTGGTCGATGGTTCTGCATTCCCTGCTAACAAGGAGATCAATCCTCATGAGTGAACTGATCCGTGACATCCAGTCCGTCGATTGGACGTTTTGGGTAGTACTGTCTTTATATCTCGCTGGGCTGTTCCTCCCGGAAGTGATCGATCACAGGATCGAACGTGAGCGGAGTCGGCGGAGCAGTGAGGCTGAAGAGAGCAAAAACTAGGACGTTTGCACAAACCCGATTGCCGGTTGCTCCGAAAATTTGATTCGGAGCGACTGGCGTCCTCTTACCGTGAGGTTGAATATGACGAAGCTCACTTCTCTGTCCTTGCGAAGTACATCACGAACTTGAAGTGCAGTCCGGTGTCTCGACGGAAGGCAGTCTTTGCGCTCTCAGTGGTCGTGCCCAATCGACTGGCTGGCACCTTGGAGCAGTTGATTCGTCGCTGAATTCACGTAGCCGTACCCAAGAGCGAAAGGACCAACTGGACGATCATCATAAAACCGAGCAACCGTATGATTTGGTAGAAATACCACTGAAAGGTTTTGCGCCGACTCTCTCTACCTCGGTTGCTGATTGCCTGTAGTTGCAATCCCATGATTGTCCCCAGAACAACGGCAGAAGCGAACGCGGGAAGGGACGGAAATGCCACTACACTCGTAAGAGCCGTGAAAGGTGCGGTATCGGGTCCATGTAACCAGTATCCCACGCAACTCCACAATGCCGCCCAACAAAAGATCGGCTGTAGGAAGACTCTAAGTTGCTTCTCGTCCCAGTGACGACGGCGGGAGTATGCGATCAGCGGCGGCCCTGTCGTGCCTGATACTGCGCCGACGATGCCGGTTATCAATCCGGTTAGGAGTGACATCCACCACGTCATCAGGCGGACAGGAAAAGATTGATTCTCCGACGACGGGGTCTGCCCATCGTCGCAATCTGTGCTGACGGACAGGCTGGCATTGTCCGTACTGTCAGCGGTGCGTGATGCACCTGTTTCCCGAGTTGGCCAATGATTGAGAAACCTCTGCGCGATGTAAATCAAATAGCTTCCGAACACACAGACGAATACCGCCTTTACCCACGGATGCTTCATTTCTGCGAATACGGTTGCGTTTGCCAACCAAGCGCCTACTGGCACAAGCAAGCCAACTGTCATGACATCGACCACGCGAATCTGACGTACCACACTCGCTGTCATGATCCCGCTCTGAAGCAGGAAAGTGACGTTGCACACGACAACCGCAGTTTGATAATCCCGGCCAGCCAACAGCATCAACAATGGAATTGAGAAAATCGCGTAGCCAAACCCCGCGTAAGCCTGAATGACCGCAGCAAGAAACAGGATGAGAAATTCATTCATGTGTTTTCCGCTGCCGAGCCAGCTTGTCTACCATTGTTTTGGAATAACTGTGTTTTGCCGAGGCTGCTTTCGTCGGAGCCGGTCATCGTTGGGTTCACCCGGCCCCGCCCCCGACGATGATTGGCGCAGATGAAAGCAGCTATCGCGACACAACACACTCGCCTCTGGCCTCCTGCTGCTTTCGTTGGAGAGCGTCAGAAGTTGGGTTCTTCGCCGATTGCTACTCTCCGGCTGCCCCGGCGAGGGTCAATCCACAATACACTGCGGCTCGATCGACCTGAGACTCCAACGAGTCGATCCATGCGAGAAGTTCCTTGTCCGTTTCCGAATTGTCTTTCCCACGGCCCTCGGCAACGGCTGCCCATGCCTCAGCTCGATACAGCGGTTGAGTTTTTGAAACCTTACGGGCATGGTCCAACGCTTTTTCCCACTGCCCATCCGCTGCAAGAGACATGACAAGTTGCCTGCGTGGACGATTCGCATCACCGTACCAACCAAGTGTGCCGCGAACGAGATTCGATTCCGCGAGGGCGTACTCGCCAGCCAGAGCATCTGCGGTGGCCAGAATGAGTTTCATTTCCGAACCGGCTCGGCCCTGCGTGATCTGGCTCTGGGCCGATCGTCTTGCATTTCGATACGCTTCGACGTTGCCGCGTTCGGCGTAGAGAATCGCAAGCTCACCGTACGCCCTAGCAGGAATGTGCCGTTCATTAGAGTTGGCCTTTCTGCTCTGGTAATGCTCGACGAGTTCCGGAATCGCGGCCTCAAGTTCCGGGATGTCTTTTGCCCAAGCGGCCATTTGGGCGCGAGTGTAGCGAAACGACCGATGTTTCTTGAGTAGTACACAGTCGGGTGCGACGGCTGTTTCACCATACAGTCGATTGAGAAGCGATCTTATGTGAAGAAAGCTCTGATTGTCGTACGTGGCCGTTGCGTACAGCAGCCCAGCGGCATTCGCCAAGTTGAGGCAGGACTCCATCGCCCCACGAGCATCGCCCAAATCCGTTTGCATCTCCGCGAGCAGCCGGTGGCACGCGACAATCATCCCGACCGTATATTTCTCGTCGTCACGATGACGGTCATCAGCGTCGATGTAGCCGCCGTTGTAGGAACGCTTCACAGGTGGACGATTCTCCCAGACACCAGTCCACGCATCGAAAAGGCGATCGTCCAGGTTAGCGATTGCCTGTCGGTATCGTTGTGTTTTCCCCATCAGGTTCCAAGTTCGTGCGATTTGCATCCAGACAAATGCAGCATCAATCGGTTCCTGTATTTGATGGGCAACCCGTTCGGCTGCTTTCATCAACGACTCGGTGTCATCAAAAACAACCGCGGCTTGCGTTTCTTCGTCAGCAGGATCATCCGCAACAGTTGTCGTGCCGGTGGAACGTGCGATTCCGGAAAAGGCTGCAGCTCGCTGTGATGCCAGTGGAAGTGACTGAGTCCATTCAGCGACGGAAATCAGGCTTTCGCCAGAGCGAATACGATATTCGGCGTGCCCGGCACATGCCGGTGAGGCGTATCGTTGGTCCGCAAATCGCTCGAACAATTCTGATAGGTTTCGGGTACGAATCTCCTGCGGTGCGTCCTGCATAATGCGGAACAGCAAAGAGGCACGGACGTACGGATCAGGGATGTTATTCGCGACGATAACCGCCGCCCGCCATCTTCGGTGCAGAAGGTTTGCCTCGGCAAGCCGCACGGCGTAGAGATAGTTGGGATAGTCATACACACGAACCGGCGCCAACGCATTTTCTGTCAGAAGCATCGCTCGGACGAACTGTGTCCTGTCATTGTGTCTTGCAGCCGCGATCGCGGCATGGCCGTAGGCATTCGCGTTGTAGACGGGCTTGGGATAATTGAGTTTTTCAAGCTTGGCGCAGATAGCGAATATCGTTTCAGGCTTCGCAGTCCAAGACGCACCACGGGCTTGCTGGGTCAAGATCAGCTTTTCGGTGACGCCAAATTCCACGTTCATATTGTCCGGCGAAAGTGCCTGCTCAAGTAGTCTTGCCGCAAGCGCTGGATGGCCGAGTTTGGATGCGAGTCCCGAAAGGTTGGCGAGGTACGTACCACGAGTCCACTTCGCAGCGATCTGCTCACACATTTTCGCTGCATCTTCTATCAGTTCGCTCGACGATCCTTTGTCGAAAGATTCGTGCTGACAAATCTCGATTGTCGATTCAATGACACGTTCCGGCAATGTCATGCGAGGCAGAGCTTCAATGGCCTGCCGTACGGCTTCGCGAGCTTCAGCATCGTTGCCAACCAATTGCCATGCTGAGGCGATGGGCAACCAGCCTTCGGAAAACCCGGCGTCGTCGGGGGAAGCGGCTTTCAATTCTTCGGCTGCCATTTCCAGCCATTTGTCTCGTGACAGCCCTTTCAGTGACTGATCCAGTTCAGTCAGCCGGGGATGATTCGCATGTGAACCACGAAATTCAATAAGTGCCGACAAGACAGTGCGAGAATCCTTTCCCCGGATGCTCTCGCGAAACTCCGCGTAGTCAACGTTGGGGATGATTGCATCAAGCTCGTTGTTGGCCCTCGTTGCCGTCTTGATAGCGATAGCGGCATCTTCAGTGTTCTTCGCAGTTTCCACAAGAACCTGAATCGAATTCCAAGGTTCTCCACCATACTTTTCAAGGCGACCATCGTTGCCGTCGACTTTTTCAATCTTTCGTTTCAGTTGGGCGATCGCTCTCTCTGCGGCTCTTTGTTGTTCAGGGTCAGATGTCGGTTCTTTTGGGGCAGGAATTGAACTGGCAATCGAAGGCGATTTCGGCTCGACCGGCGGTGGGGTCGAGTTTGTCCGCGTCTCAACCGGAGGATTGTCGTCCGTTGTTCGTTTGGGTTTGGCGACGTCTGATGCAGCAATGCGATCAGATTCAGAGTCAAGGGGCGGTTGTTTTTCCGTCTCGGTAACGGTTCCTGCCTGTTGCTGATCTTGATCCTTGTCAGGTGGTTGCGGGGCTTCATTGAACTTGAAGATTGGGGGTATACCAATCACGAACAGCAGGAAGAAGAGCATCATAATGATGCCGAAGATTCGGAAGCGTTTACGCTGCCGCTCTCGTTTGTTGTGTTTCTCGACCCAATCCCAAGAATTCGTCATGATGCAAGTCTGTCGTTCACTATGGCGATAGCAGTTGTTCCTCGACGAGTGCTTGTCCGTGATCGCGAAGAAGTTGCTGGGCACGTTTTATGGGTTCAAGCACTTCAGGCTTACTCAGCTTTTGCGCCCAATATTGTGGAAACAAACCGAGCGGTCTTGAGTTATTGAGAACGGGGTTTTTGCCTCCGCCGAAGATGTAAAGGCGTTCGAGTCCTTCCATCGTATCTTCAAGTGCTCCCAAGCGTTTCAGTCGGGCGAGTGAAACAGGTTTGGCGTCAGCGGTTCGTTCGGTATCCCACGCGTTCCTATCACTCTTGGGTTGAAGATAGCCGGGGGCGGTAAACGGTTTGAGGTATCGCTCAACGTCCGCCATGTTACGTCGCAGCGCTTCGGCTCTGGCTGCTTTCGCCCTGAATTCGCTTTGCTCCTGTTGCATTCGAGCAATTTGGCGTCGGAGGTCGGTCGCCTTATCCTGATTGTCTCGCAGGGCAAGGCGAACGTCTCGTAGCGTGGGTTCATTCTGCTGCCGTGCTTTGCGTTCTGAGTTCTCACGGGCTTGTCGCACCAATTCCTGCTCCGCCAACTGGATTTGTTGTGCTGTGGAAGCGACACCCTCGGAAAATCCTCCGGCATCGACCTCTGGGCGACTGGATTGAGCACGCAGCATCTCTGCCTGTTGGCAGAGTTCGGCCAGCGAACGCTGAGTGTTTTCCTCTGCTTCCTGCGGTAGCTTCTTGCCGTCCAAGAGCCGACGTAGAGATTGAAGGCGGAGTTTCACATCTGCAATATCTACAGAGCCGGAGTTCGGTAGCTGCTGCTCGATCGCCTCTATTTGTGTGACCCAGTCGACTTCGCTGATTCCGTCAGTACCGGGAGTCACGGGTACTGATTCCGCTTTTGAACCACGGCCCAGAGTTTCCTTCGGCGTTGCTTTTGAATGGAAAACCCATGAAAGCAGGCCCGGCTCGGTCAGCCACAACGCCGCGAAGAAGATTGCGCCGACGATCGTAACGAACAGAGTGGTCGCGTTGCGATGATGTCTGCGTTCGGCTGTCGACCGAGCATAGGGCGATACTTGTGACATACGACATTCAAGGCGAAAGGAGACCGTCTTCAACCATCAGTTGTCCATACTGACGTAACAGTCGCTGCGTCTCCTTTAGACGAGCGACGAGATCGGGTTTGCGAAGTTCCGAAATTGAGTTCATCCTCGGAAAATTGCCGAGCGGCCTGTCATTCTGTTGGGTTGCGGTCTTGGAACCGCCAACACGAAGCAGGATCGCACGTCCTTTGTCCGAGTCTTCCAATGCTCCGATACGTTTCAGTGCAGAATAGGAAAAGGGACGTTTTGTTTTTCGGTACACGAGTTTGTCGGCTGATTCCGGTTGGACGTAGCCGGGGGTGGTGAAGGCAATAAGGTCCGTGCGGATGCTGTCAATTTCTCGGTCATAGTCAGCTCTTGAAACGAGCGGCTCTGTAGTTTCGGCTTCGACTTGTGAGTTCAGCTTCTCTCCTCTCGCGACACTGGCAAGTTGAGATTCGAGTTGCGTTACGACTGCGGCGGCGGCGTCTCGTTGCTTGGTAAGTTGTCTGAGGTCCTCGTTCATGGAGGCTTCTAGATCACGAGCCGCTTTGTCGGCTACAGATGTCAGTTTGTTCGTGAGGGCTGTCGCACGCAAAGAAAGTGCGGCATGAAGCTCAAGTTCGCCCGCCGGATGGGAAGCAGCCGCCTCTCGGATTCGTTGAAGCTGGTTCAATCTCGCTTGATTGAATGCAAATAAGACAAAGACGAATTGTTTCGATTCCGCCACGCTATCTCGCAGATGATCGATCAAGTCAGTATCGGCTGCCGCCTTCGCTTCACTTTGAATTTCGTTGAGGTGGGCGAGGATGTCTCGTGCGACAGGTTCCGATTCACTGGGCGTCGGCATCTGCCGGAGGGCGAGGAATTGAAGCAGTAAGTTATCGTTCGCGGCAATGCATTTGCCGACCACATCGGTCAAAGTGGTATCAAGAAGCTCGCTCCATTCGGCTTGGGCGGACTCGAAATGACGCACGGCCTGCTTTGTCTGAGCGAGTTCAATGCCTAGAGCGGCACGCTGCAATTCCAGATCGAGCTTGGTGAGATCCGCCGTTGATTCGTCCGATGAACCGCCAGTTCCGGAAATCTTATCCTTAATGGTATCGAGCAGGCCGGTGGAATCGTCCGGATTAGGTTCCGAAATCTCTCGACTGTGCTCATGGCCGTGCATTTTGAATCCCACAGCCATCACGCCGAAGATCAATACGGCGAACAACGCTCCCATAAGAATGCCGGAGTATCTCCACATACGTCGAGTGGTTCGGTTTCGTTGTTCAACAGAAACCGGATTGGTAGAGAGGTCATCGTTGGCAGTTGCATCAGCCGACACGTGACCCGCCCAACTCGGCGTCAGCATTTTTCAAACAGTATGCAACGGCGGCGGCTGCACCGGCGAGTAACGCTAATCCGAACGCAGAAAGCGACCAGTGCATTATGCTGAAGAGCAAGCCTTGGATCGCAAAAACCGTCGCACCGATCAATGTGCTGTGAGTAAGTACTCGGGTTGCGGACAAATTGCCACGAGCGATGGCAGCTAAGTGTGCAGCGTTGCCAGCCAAAACCATCGCAGCGAGACCAAGGAGAACCGCAAGTGAAGTCATTGCTGCGGTTGCCGTTCCGGTAAACGGAATGACCGCAATTGCCAGTGCGGCTAAGGCGAATGAGAGAAGGTGGCTTATTTGAGCCTTCTTGGCAGATGCTTTTCTTGCGACATCGTTTTGTTCTTCACGTTGCCTGTGCTCTTCCTCTTTGATCGCCAATTCGCCCCAACCAGCGAGAATGTAGGGGCCGAACAAAACGGCGGGACAACGACGGACGCGTTCAATCACGCGTTCGTCTCTTCGTGTGTCCGTGTGGAGATCCCACTCGATCCGCTCTTCACGAAATAGCTCTCCTTCTAATACACGCACGGAGCCAGCCAACCAGTTCGGGCACGCATCAATCAGGCGACTGTATTTTTCAGGAAGTGGATTCACAGTCGCATCCGGTCGGCTCAGAACGGGGTTACGGACGTGATGGACACACTGTGCGTGTCTGTGCTGAATGGGATAGTCGGAAATTTGAAAGGTCTCTTCCAGAAAAACCGTGTGGCCCGGAAGCTGAAATTTGGGATCGCGTCTGGTTCGTTTTTCTGTCTTGTTATGCGGCGTGGAAGCAATCGCAACCCGACGGAAAAATGTAAATCGACACGTCGATGATGTTTCCTGAATTTGACCGATCACGTTTTTCTGTTGGAGCGTATCGAACAGGGCAAACACATGATTGGCAAATTGAAGACACTCCCGTTCAAGATGGTTTTGGGCCTGAGTCCATGCTTCTGCGGGCGGCAGGTCAGCGAACTTGAAATCGACGAAGGAACGACTGGGAAGTGGATACCGGATCTGCTCCAGCATCTGTCGCTCCATGTCCGCAGATAATTCGACTCGCAGTGCCTCGCTCAAATCTTCGCACCGAAGTTCGATTGCTGCCTCGGCAATGGCCGGAACGAAATCACGTAGCTCGGCATACCACGATTGCACCTGAGAAGTGCTGGCAGTGGCGATTCGGATGGTATGTTCAATGCCTCGCTCGCCTGACTGGTCGGCAGATCGCGATATCGGCAATCGCTTCCAAAGTTCAGATGCCAGTTCATTTGCCAGACGGTTCTTGGACAGCTCCTCCGGCGAAGTGAGCAGATCATCAAAGTGAGAGCGGAAGCGGTTTCGCTCTCCGATCGTCGAGGCAACGCGATTGACCGTCTTTGAAGTCTGCTCGTCGGCGAGTTCGACCATGTGTGCCTCCGCGTGCTGGAACTTCCTGAAAATGCGACACTGCATGGTACCGATTGTTCGTCTCGCGTACCACACCGGGGTATTTTCTCGCAAGGCTCAACTCTCCTAAGTGCCGGTTTTTGCGGGGGAAACAGCCGAAAACGATGTTGATGTTGACTTCAACTCAACAAAAGGCTATGCTTGAGCCGAATCGAGTAGATAACAGCCAGCGGGAGGTAGATTCATATGGAATTCGGACAGCGTCTGCGAGAACTTCGGAAGGGGCGTGGCATGACCCTGCGTGGATTGGCGGAGGCTGTCGGAGTTGATTTCACCTACCTGTCGAAGATTGAGAACGGAAAAGCGGGATACATGCCGGGAGCGGATACGATCCGCTCTCTGGCGTCGGAACTCGATGCTGACCCACTTGAGTTATTGCAATTGGCGGACAAGGTACCGCCCGAAATGGAAGGGATTGCCTCAGACACTCATGCTCGGCGTTTTCTGAAACGGGCACGTGAAGTGGCTTCGCCAGATGATTGGGAGGTTTTGCTCGATATGTTGGATGAACGACAGAAGGACCGCGAACGGAGGAAGAAGGAGTGAGCGATACGATCAAGTGGTCATTTTCATCAGACCGCTGCTTTCGGCGATGTCAGCGGCAGTATTTCTTGATGCAGATTGCAGCCTACCACAGTGCCAAAGATCCGATTCGACGGGAAGCGTTCCTGTGCAAACAAGTCAAGACACTCGAACTTTGGCGCGGGTCTCTGATTCACACGGGAATCGAAAAGTTTGTCGCGCCTGCATGGCAGCAACGCGCGACGGTTGACTGGGATTCAGCAATCGAACAGACGCAGGAACTTGCTCGGACGCAACTGGAATTCTCGGCCGGACGGCGGTACCGGGAAGAAGGAATGACAAAGACAAAAGCGGGTGATGAATACAGTGCGCTTGTGGGGCACGAGTCGGATGCAGGTGTCACCGATGAGGAATTCGGAACGGTCTTATCGACGATCGAAACCTGCCTACGCAACCTTTCATCTATGACGGAATTGCTGAGTGAGATTGAGCGAGCTGATCAGATTTGGTGCGAACTTCCACTCTACCTTCAATACGACGCTGGGCGATTGGAAGTCCACTTGGACCTGATGTTCTTCCGCAGTTTCGGCCAGCCAACCATCATCGACTGGAAGGTGTCAGAGTCGATGGGCGGTAGTGACGCTGACTTGCAGACCGGGCTTTACGCTTGGGCGATGTGTCAGCATCCGAAATGGCGAGTCGAAAGAGCATCAGATTGTGAACTGGTTGAAGTTCAACTCTTGACCAATGATGTGATTCGGCATCGCACCGACGACAAGACGTTTAATCGCATCGAGAATCGAATCTATCGGAGCTTGGATTCCATCCAGTCTTTGCGGCAGGGCCGCAAGTTCAACATCGGCGACATCGTGGACTATGAGTTTGCTGCCAATGCGAACAACTGTGCGTTCTGTTCTCAGCAGGCACTCTGTCAGCAGATAGCCCAGCAGCAGCGGGATGGCGAGTTACCGACCGCTCCCGTGAAGGAACGAAAGAAAAAAGCAAACGAGAAGAGTCATGAGTCATGTCTTGAATTGTTTTGACATATTGAATGCGGACAAGCTGTCTGCGTCGTATCGTCTTGTCGATGTTGATGGTCCGTTCGACGAGAACCTTGGTGACGGGGAGCTTGCAGAATCGAACCTGCAACAACTCGTGAAGAAGATCGCCTTCGCTGAGCATATTCCGGTTGCCATCGTTAGTGGAGGTGAGCATCCGGTGCTGGCGATTCCTTCGGAGCATTCGCTGAAAACCAGCGAGTTCAATCTGTCGCCTGAAGTCGCAACGCTTGCACCACAGGTCGACGAGAGAACGCTGGAGTTTTCAAATCTTACGGGAGAAGCCGAAAGGATTGGACTCGCATTTTTCGGGTGGCACCTGCGAGGCCACTTGCGAAGAGATCGCCGACTTTGGAACTCCAATCCGTGGATCAATTTCTTTCGTCGTCCGATCAATTATCGCCATGACAATCGTGACGTAGACGTCTTTCGCGGATTTGGCCTGCGGCTGCGCATTGTTGATGGTCGACCATGTGTCTGGCTGAAGCTCACGCACAAATATGTTGAATCGGATTGGCTTCCTGATGCGTATGACACTCACGCGATCCAACAGAAACTGCGAATGAAGCATGCCTTGTACCACTACGGGCACAAATGGTTCCCGATTCAACTTCTCGGCCCCAGCGGGAAGTCAATCTCCGAACAACGTTTCGTGCCTGATGGCGAAACAGAGCCGATCAGTGTTTACGACTGGACGATGCGAGCGGTAGGTGGTCCAAAAGCTCCGTCGTGGATCGAGTCACTCGATCCGGACTCACCGGCCATCAAGTACCAGTATCCGGGCAACCAGAAGAAACGCTTCGGAGCGGCAGCACTTTGCAAGCTGATGAAGGCGACGAATGACCCACGGGTTTCGCGGCTGCATCGCAAGTCAATCGTTGATCCTGACGTACTTCTTCCGGAGTGTTCTCGAATCATTAAGGAGCATCTGAGTAAAGTTGATTACAACGGAACTCGGCTCAATGTTTCGACAAAGCCGCAACGCTGCCGACGGAAGGTATTCCCGGTGCCTCCACAGGAATTCGGACAAGGGCAGACCATTCACGTCGGGCATGACAAGTCTTCCGGCGAGATTCACTTTCGGGATTTGGGACGCCAACGACTCGCGACGTTGCTTGACCCGGACGGCGGAGTCGCTGTCAATAATCCGTTGGATGCCCAGTATTTCATCGTGCCGTCATCACTTGACCGCGAAGCCACAGAAGACTTGCAGTCGCGTTTTGAGAAGACGATGCGAAAACTGCTTCAGCGGGGCTTTCGCTTCGATCGTGTGGTCTACCGAGATCCGAAGTCCGGCAAGCTAAAGGAACAGGTTGATGCGATCGTCAATGCGATTGACAAAGCGAAAGTGAGAAGTGGGCGTGGCGTCCTTGTGCTGCCAGCGACAGCCGAACCGGATCTTCATAACTTCCTGAAGAAGAAACTACGGGACCGAATCCAGTTCCAGTGTTTGGATGCAAATAAAGTAGACGACTTTTACGGCTGGAAAATCTCTGACAAGGGAAAGCAGTATCGAGTCAGGGACGGCATGAATGGTCGATACCAAAGTTACCTTCGGTATGCGGCCATGGGCGTGCTGATGGTCAATCGTCAGTGGCCATGGGTTCTGGCGGAGAACACGCACTACGACATGTACATTGGGTTGGACGTACTGCATTCAACTGCGGCGTTCACGTTCTTCTCCGATGGTGGCCGACAATGCTTCATGCATTCGGTCGATTCGACGCAAAGAGAGAAGCTGCTGCGGAAGCAGGTTCGCTCGGTCATTTACGAGCAGTTGTTGAGTCTTCTTCAGTCAGATTCGTCGACGCCGCGTTCAATCGTTCTGCGAAGAGACGGACGGTCATTCGGCACAGAACGGCGAGGGTTTCGCGAAGCGATCCAGCGATTGATGAAGGAAGGGCACCTTGCTGATGATACGGTTTTCGGTGTCGTTGAGGTTCACAAGTCAACTGCCGAGGGGTACCGACTTGTTGACGAGACTCGTGAGGGGAAGTATCGGAATCCAACGGCTGGAGCATGGACTGAGATTGACGACCGGGAAGGCATCGTTTGCACGACGGGGTTTCCGTTCAGATTTCCGGGGACCGCAAAGCCTCTGTGTCTTCGCGTCGTCGAAGGGGCAATACAGTTGCCACGCATTTTGGAGGACACGTTTGGAATGTCCCAACTGTGTTGGTCGGCACCTGACCGCTGCATGCGGTTGAGTATTGACCTGAAGCTCTGCGACGATCACTTGCGGTCCATCGCGGCCTTCGCGGATGAGGACGAGGGGCAGTTTGGAGATAGTGAGGAGGAATGGGGAGAACAGAAACAGGCCGTCGGTTGGAGCGCCTGAATCATCAATACGGGAGAACAATACCATGAGTGACATGTCCAGCCTGTCGCACAATTATGCGTCAACAACCGACTTTTCACATCACGTCAATCAAGCAGTACTGACCCTGAAGAAACATTGTCTCGGCGGTGGGAAAGGCGTAGATGCCGAAGACTTTGCGAACGCATCTCGGCTCGTCCACGGCATGGTGCGTAGCCTGCTGCAAAGGCTGGGGGTCGCAGTCCAGCCAAGCCAATCGGAGGACCTCGTCCCGATTCCCGAGGATGTTCTAACACGCTTGGAAGAAAAGCAACGCGGGAATATGGAGTATTTCTTGGAAGACCTCGCGAAGCTGGAAGAATCACTATCACAGTCCGGTGACCTGCGTGCGTCTGATATTGAGCTTCTGGATACCGTCTGTGAAGTGGCAGATGCTTCCGCTTCGGCGACATTTCGCAAGCTCTGGAGGCGGTAGTGGCTACGTTGTTGACAGAACTTCTGCACGACGCAACTCAGCGTGCAGATGATATCGTGAATTCGCTGGATGCGATTGCGACCGTTGGGCCGGAAGTAGAAGCCTATCGCGTGAAGATGAAAGGTCTGGCGACGCAAGCTAGCAATTTCATTGCGAGGCTGCTTCGAGACCCGGACATTGATGATCCGAATTACGCCGGTAACTACTTCCGAGACTACTGCCATGTCACGCGGCTGTTGAGGGAGATTGAGTACTTCTCCCTGCTGGTCTTGAAGCGATTCAATGAATCCGATCAACGGGCGACTGATCTAGTATCAGCAATCTGTGCTGAATCGGGGTATCCATACTCGGCTCCTCTTTGTTCCGCGATTAGCTCTCAATACTTCTGGACGATACCTGACATGGACTTGGTGTTCATGCCTTGTCTCGAGCCGGACCATGTTTTGAGCCTGCCGGATATCTACCATGAGCTTGGTCACTTCTTGCTCTATCGGGACGAGAAACGATTTGTTCAGCCCGCACAACTGATTGTTGACCGCCACTACGAGAGAATGGTGGAGAACGGAAAGAGACTCAATTGGGCCGACGCTTCACTGGAGTTGGTGGAGCAGTACCACCACAGTTGGAGAGGTTCGTGGCTATTGGAATTCGCATCAGACCTGATTGCGACATATCTGATTGGCCCGTCGTTTGGATGGTGCAATATCCGGGTGGCAACGAACCTCGGCGGCGAGTTGTTTTTGGGAACGGATTCACACCCGGCAGATGATGCACGGGCAACTGCAATCGGCATGATGTTGACCGAAATCGGGTTCGACGAGACAAGAAAGAGCATCCAGAAGCGATGGAGTGAATTGGTCAATCTTGCGATGGAAACACCGCCGCCGCGTTACGACCTGGCGTACCCCGAGGAATTGCTTCGGGAACTGACTCAGTTTTTCCAGCAGGAATGCGAGAACATCGGGCTGTCTCGATTCGAGACTGGTGCGAAGGACCGGCCAGTTGCCAAAATGGTCCACGATTGTTGGACGCAATTCCGAACCGATCCTGAGAGCTATGTGAAGTTCGAGCGTAGCCAGTTGGAAGAGGTTGCGAGCACGATCCGTACGTAGACAAAGCGGCCTTACCCCCACCCAAGTCAGAGTTCAGAAGTGGAAGAGGCATCAGAACCTTCGGCTATTCAGTCGATGACGTAAGTGCCTCCCACATAATGGATAACGCCTTCGGTTCCACGAGTGAATTGGAGCGAAAAAGTTCTATAGCCGTCTTGTCGCCCCGACTTGTTTTTTACGGTATTTCTGATTCGCCGAGATCTCGATAATCGGACTTGTGCAGAGTTCGTGCAGAGATAGAGTAAGAAAAGGGTGCCACGTGAGCCACCACGTGACACCCAAGCGAGCCTTCCAACTCGCCAGTGTTTCATCACTTTGGGAGGCTCTACATCATGCGAAGGCCAAAGCCCTTCTTTCGCAAACAGACCCGGACGTGGTACGTCCAGCTCGGCAAGAAGCAGATCAACCTGGGTCCCGACGAGGACAAGGCCTGGGCGAAGTACCACGAGCTCATGCTCGACCGTGACGAACCGACTGCCGCGGTCACGAGCGTGCTCGCCCTGCTTGACGAGCGTCTCGATTGGCTCAATCGTCGCCGCAAACAAAGCACCTACGCGAAGGCGAAGCACTATCTCAATTCGTTTGCTCGGTCGATTCCCGCCAAGCTGACCGTCGACAAACTCTCCGCTCGCCACATCGCGAAGTGGATTGAGGTGAATTCGGGTTGGAACCCGAACACGCTCAACGATGCGATCTCTACCGTGCAAGCCGCATTCAACTGGGGCGTGAAACACGAGCGAATTCTCCGGAATCCCGTCACCTATGTCCCCGATAAGCCGGCACGCCGCCGGCGTGAGGTGGTTTTCTCTGCTGAGCAGTGGACACTCATCCGGTCCGAAGTCTCCGACTGTTTCGGTGACTTGCTCGACTTCCTGTGGGAGACAGGCTGTCGACCTCTCGAAGCAAGGTCTATCGAGGCTCGTCACGTGGATCTTGAGAATGACCTGATCCACTTTCCGCCAAGTGAGGCTAAGGGTGAGTTGCGGGACCGGGTCATCTATCTGACCGAGCTCTCGCGATCGATCATCGAAAAGCGAGTTCACCGCGACGGCCCCTTGTTCGTGAATCGCAACGGAAGACCATGGACTAAGGACGCGATTGCATGCCGATTCAAGCGGCTTCGAGAAAAACTCGGTCAGCCGATGTGTGCCTATGCAATTCGGCACAGCTTCGCCACGGAAGGACTCAAGGCTGGTTGCGACAGCCTGACACTGGCACAGCTGATGGGGCACAGCGACACCACAATGATCTCACGCACCTACGCCCATCTCGCACGTAACCCCGAATACCTACGGGAGCAGGCTCGCAAGCTCAAAGGCTGATATGCCGATATGGGCGTTCTTGCTCCGACGGTGCCGAAGCACTTTGACGGCACTGTCGGAGATAGTCTTCAACTTGTTCATCGCTCACGCGAATGCACCGGCCAATGCGGTGGACGGAAAGTGTTCCGCGGGCGATGAGTGAATAGACCATGGAACTGGAAACCCCCAGCCGTTGGGCAACACCCCGTACGCTCATCATGGGTGAATCTATGCGTTGCATATCAAAGGCCACTCGTGGTGTTTGTTATCAAAAAATACCATCGGTGCACGGTGCACCGATGGTTGCCTTCACCGTTCTGGCTCCGGTTCAGGCTCCTTCGCGTGTGAAGGCTCCGGACTTGCCTTGTCAGCAAATTTCTCAACAGCGGCGCTCACGGTGTGACCCTTCCATTCGTTGTTGGGTGTGCCCTGTACCTGCGGACTGTTTTGGTCGACATTCGTATCGACCGTAGCCTGATGGCGTTGCAGCACCTCGCCCTGGGTCATCGTTGCCTTCAGATCCTCCGGACTGAATTCGTTCACGATCGACCCCTCACGCGAATGTCCGACTTTCTCGGCTAGATCCTGTTTCTTAAGATCGACCGTGCCGCGACCAATATCGTCTTCCCGACTCTCTTTCACTCGCGATGCTTCGACGCCGGTTTCCCGTGCACTGCGTTGTGCATCCTTTACAGCCTGGTTTACATCTTCAAGCGTCTGTCCTGGCATCACATCGCCGCGATGCAATGCGAGATCGTTGGTGATGGTCTCGCGCGCTTCCGCTGCTGCTTCCTTACGAAGGAAATGGTTGACTGCTCGTGACATGAAAATCTCCTAGTGAGAGGCTAGTGAATCGGATGATGTGTCGGTTTCGCTTACACGCTGAAGCTCAAAGACCGCTGAATGCCCGCTAGCGCGGCGGCTAAGCGTGTTCGGCCTGGGGCGACCCGGAGCCGAGAAACACGCAAACAGTTGATCGCCGGAAATGCGATAAATCCCATATGACGCTCGCGACCCAGAAATGCCGAGGTTAATCATGGGATGCGGCTTCCCGCGTTCGTAGGTCCGCAGAATTCCGGATTGCCGGGTCATGCCGTTCTCGGTCCAGGTGAACCGCCCGCCTTCAAAGGTCCAGAGATGTTCGACATCCCGGGGACATCGCTTGTCGTTCCATTTAACGAGCTGCCAGGTGCCCTCTAGGCCTTCCTGAGGTGCATCTTCAGATGATGGAGCACCATCTTCACCTGATGGAGTCATTTCTTTCTCTGCGGGCTCGCCAAGGACTTTCTCGGGATCGGGGACCCAACGACGTTCAATGCGGTTTCGTTCAACACGGCTCAGTATCAATTGTTCGCCGCTGTTGCTGCTTCCATGAATCGCTTCACCTTCCACCATCAAAGTCAGTTGGGCCGGCGTCCCCCAATTCTCCAGATGCGGACTGAACACATCGATGTAATTAGGGTCATGACGCTCTCCACCGCGCTTCTTCTGCAACACGATCTCGCCACCACCCGTGGAGTCCGGCTTGAAGATGCCAGCAAACCTAGGACTTCCCCATTCCCGATGATCCAGGCTCACCAGCTCGACTTCCACAGCCCGTCGCTCAAGGTCAAATCGTTTGAAGCGTAGTTCGACCCGCTCTCGCGCATATACGCTGCGGCGGAATTGCCACTCGTAATAGCCGACATACGAAACCTGATCGAGATTCACCGGAGGAATCGGCTTCGCCTCCGTTCCTTCCATACTCATGGCGGCGGGTTGCGGTGCCGGCACCTTCGGCTCAGTCTTCGTGATTGCAGCGAGCAGCGATGCACCGTCTTCCGTCGCCTCGTGATCGGCACGAAGCACCGCTTCGGCCGGGCTTTCCTGTGGTGGGTTCTGCTTGCTCGCTGCGTTTGTCTCCATCGGTGCACGGTGCACCGATGGAGTCCTTTCCTGTGCTGTCGAGCCATGCACCATTCGCTGCTGTGAAGCAGACAACGCTCCATAAACTGACGTCACCAGATGACCGACAATTAGCAGTGCGACTACGCTCCCAACGATGACGCGGGATTTCTGTTTGCTGTCCAGCTTGCCAAACCACATGGCGAGTTCGTTCGATCTTTTCATGATTCCTGATCTCCCTGATAGTGAGTAACAGTGAACGGTTTTTCGCATCGTGGGCATCGGACCTTCTCACCCAGGAGTGTCCGGGTTGCCCGCATTCGGACTGAGCAGTGATCGCATTGCACAGGGATGTGATCCCGCGCGGACGGTGCGTAAATTGCTTCAATTGTCTCCCAGTCAAGCATCTGCCGAAGCTCCGGTTCCAGTTCCAGATATGGCCGTGGAATACCCGGCTTTGCAGCTGGGTGAGTCGGGGGCGTAAACGCAAGCCGTGCTTCGCCGGCAGAGGGCACATCGGCTTTGTCTCCATCACCAATGGCATCGATGCGTCGTTTTCCGATCTCACGGGAGTCTTTGAGCTGATGCAGGGCGTAGCGCTCGCGCAGAAAGAGCAGGTTCCCCAGCACTGCATCGCACACACCTGCAGTCACCAGGTACGTCCCGAGCAACGGGTCCTGTCGACCGACATATACTCCCACTCCGGCAACGCTCGCAGGCTCGATGACGCGAAGTATCAGTTCGCGTTGACTGAGCGTCTCAGGGAGCCACCAGTCCCATATCCAAAACCTGGGTTCTCCCGTAGCGGTCCCGATGATCTGATCCGCTGGATATTTCCGGCACAGCACTTCGCACGCTTCCAACAGTCCCAAGCCACCGCAGAGTGCAATGAACCAGGTTGTCATCACGGTTCCACCGGGAAGGTCCAAAAACCATCGCACGACGGTCAGATCAAGAATCGCAAAGAAGACGCCACCACCTACCAACCAGCCGACCACAGCCCAGATCACGGCAAAGCGGCCCGTCGTGCCCGACTGTCGCATCAGCAATGCAACGGGGAACATGACGGTCCAGAGCATCCACGTGATGCGTCCTTCGATTCGCAAAACAAGCTCGCTATGCTCAGTCACTGGTCACCTCAAAAGAATCGCTGTTTGAAGGCGACCTTGAGGAACGGTTTTCCGTTCGACCAGATTCGCGAATTCTGAAACACAATCGCATCGGCAATGTAGTCATTCGCTTTACCGCCACGGCGAAGCTGCGTACCGAAGTATGACGGATCAAGAAACCGTGCTTCCTGCTCCATTCCCCCCGCGGACATCTGGGATGAGCCATGCCCACTGAATGCGCCGCTGAAATTGGACCGGTATTGCCACTCTTCCCCGATGAGGCGTGATATGTATTGCTGAGTTGAAGCTTCGCTGACACTGTGAACAACTAGTGTTCCGCAGTTGGCAAGCAACGCTTTCACCGTCGTTTCTGCTTCATTGCTTCCGCCCAGTGCGTCCACATATTGCTGAATGTCTTGCGTAACCAGGCACATGCATACTTTTGATGATCGCAACACTTGAAGCGATTTCGTCCACTGTTTCGTAATGCTGCGTTGCGCCTCGTCAATGCAGATCGCAATTGGACGCATGACTTCACGCGGCTTCTCGGTACGTTGCTCCAGGTATTTGCAGATGCCTTGAAGAATCATCGCTTGACCCGCACGGTTCGCCTCCCCACTAAGCACGGGAAGATCAAGAATCAGAATGGCACCGCGATCGAGCAGTTCGGGTACGAACGTCAATCGGCCCGAACTCAGAAGATTGCGCAGTTTTCCACGGCACAGAGCGTCTCCCAGTTGCCGCACCGATGCCTCAAACACACCGCGTGATTTTGTCGGCGTGCGTACCCAGGCTTTCATCCAGTTCATTCCGCAACGTTCCAGGTCAGCCCGCTCGGTTTCATTGAGGTCCTGCTCAAGTGCTTCATCGAGCAGTCGGCAAAGCTCGCCCTCCTGCCAGGCTTTGGTGTGAATCTCTTCCTTTGATTTTGGAGCAGACAGCAACAGCCTCTCCATTACTGACAATGACACCGGATTTCTGGCCAGCATCAAGGCAGTTGCAAGCTCCCTCATGAGGGAAAGTTTTCCTCCTTCCCAGTATTCCTCGGTTGGCTTCTTCGGGCCGTTAAGAATCTCCATCGCCTGCCCAGGAATCGAAATCACATCTTCGACGTCAGCTAGTCGCACTGGATGTGTCGAGAGATACGTCATCGGATCAAAGCAGTGCTTTCCACCCAGAGAGATCCGAATCACATCACCAGCTCTTCCTGCCCTGGCGCAAACGCGCTCTAGGGCATCTCCATCCGCTGGCTTCGCGGCGGTGAGTACCGCCCCATAACCGGTGGCGAGCATTGGGAACACCACCATCGGCAGAAATGACGACGACGTCTTTCCGGATCCGCTTGATCCGAAGATCGCAACGTGCTCAAAGAACTGTCCGTTGGTTAGAACGTCTTCCGGTGCGTCGCCTAACTGGACGATGGCGTCTTTCAATTCCCATCGACGCCTCTCAACGGACCGTCTTCGTGCTCGCTTCTTCGACATGGCGACTGTGCTCTCAGGCGACGTCGCCGATTGTGGATTGCTGCAATTCCTGCACGGCCCGCTGGAGGATTACGAGAATCGACTCCGAGCGGTCGGCCCCTTCAACCACGATCACCACGTCACTGAGCTTCACCCGCATTCGTGGAACAGATCGCGTGGTTGAACTGCCCAGCAATCTGCGGGCATCGTCTTCCGTGACCCGTCCTTGTTCCAGCAACGTGAATGCCTGCTGGCGAATCTCCGGCTTTACATTTCGGCTGGATAGCAGCTTCACTGCCCCAAGTTCAATGCGTTCCAGCAGCTCCTCTGGTACATCACCGAATGCACGCGCCGCGGACAGATAGTAGTAGCAGGCACGCCTGGATATCCCGAATTCTGCCAACAGTTCGAGCAGATCCTTCTGCTTGAATCCATGTGCATGCAAATACTCAGCAAGTTGCTGGATTTCCTTGCCGATACGAACTCCCGCAACACTGTGTGCTGCCATTCGCCTTGCAATGACTTTACACTGCTTCCGAGCCTCGCGAATCACTTGCTCCAGATCGATCGACACTTGTGTGTCCCCCTGCATTAGTCAGAATCGCGATCACAATCACTAGGTCGTGTGTCGCGTGCAGAGATTCTTCGTTTGGAGATACGGTGAGGATATATGGCAGTTCGTTGTGACGTCGAGTGACACCAGTGACGAAGCAGGGTCCTAATGTGTGTCTATGTGTGACGCTGTGTGACGCTCACACACAGATGTGGACACTTGGTTTTTGAATCTTGGCTGTTTACTGACGATCCGTGCAACGGTGCACCAACGCCAAGATCTAGTTGTGGACGCTAGCGGTCACGAGAAGGTTGATCCGTAGATTCGTCATCAGGATCGTGGATCTTCAGACTCTCACGACGCTCCACCGCTCGGTCAAGCCAACTACGATTGGCGGCATTGATCGCAGAATGCAACTTTCCACTGGCACGGATTAGCTTTGGGTCCACGCCACCCAATTCATCTACTCGCTCCTGTGCAACATCATGGGAAATGTGACCTGTCACCCACGCTATTGCAATCTCGTCGAGAGCGTTCTGAAAATCATCGGCGAATTGTTCAACCACGGTTGGCGGCATCTTCTCCATAAAGCGGGGGCCAAGCCGTAAGCTCTTCGCATCGATCAGATGCTGTAATCGTTCCTCTAGGATTTCCCCCTTCTCATCGGCCATATTCGTCCATGATTTAAGCTTCCTCTTCCGTCAGTTGCATAGACCCCCAGTATGCTATTGTCAAGCTTCCGTGGCGTTGGTGCCGCTAGACAAACTATCAGGCCTAGCCAATCTCAAGAGATCATTCTCGCAATGCTCCTGCATTAACAAGGAAAGTTCCATCCGGTTGCAGTTGGGTTGCCGAAGACACTCAATGATCTTCGCGTGCTCAAGATATGCATTTTGCCGGTACTGGAACGCACTTCCGGAAGCGTCCTGCATGTGAGAGAAGAACTTATCGTGATCCGCCAGCTGTTCATTCCACTCGCAACTGAGTGGATTGCGGAGGCACGTATGGAAGGTGAGCTCAGCCTTCGTACTTCCATTGCTCAAGAATTGCTCGTTCGCCTGTTCACACCTAGCCGCGATCTCACCTCTCTGATTCAGCGGGAAGTTCGCAAGCGCAAAGGCGGCGTACTTGGCACAGATCTTCCTGCTATCGCATCGGCACTGAAGCTCAAGGTCAATCTCGTACCACCCGACCTCTGTAGCAATGTCGCTGCCAAGTCGCTGCAAGAACGTAGGATGTCCGGGATGTTTGGAAATCCCAATCTGATGAAGTAGCTTCGCGATGCGATCGGCTGCATCTATTGGTGTAATGCGAAGTTCATAGGGATCCTGATTTGCCTCATGCCAGAACCATAGAAGCGTTACGTTTTCCATAAAGCAAGATTTTGGGCGATCCCGGTAGTTCCAAAGCGTTCCGTACGGCACGCCGACAATCTCTTGTACACGCTTCTTGCCATACCCCCGCTGGTTCAATGCATCAAAAGTTGTGGCAAGTTGCCCTCGCAGGCACCCAGCATCTATCTCCAGATCGATGTTCTTGCAGTGTTTGAGATGGTTTCGGTCATTGAACTTGGGCATGCTGACACCTCCGCGTTATGGGTGTCGTTGCCCGATCGAACTGACCTCTCGATACCGAGCCAAATGGTCTTTCGTTCATTTTGCCCATCCAGATTCAGGCTGTCCCGAACGCTCAAATTCGGATGCCGCGTCGGTGCTGAACGTCTTCCCCGCAAGGGTGGTGGAAGAGCCGATTCAGCCGGCAAAAAGGAACCAATCCCCGTTGCCGCGCGAATATAGATCACAAAACGTGCCCGATCAAAAAGCCGTTGCCGTTTTTCCATACGCACCGTTCTTCGGGTGTTTGGGTCGCAGAAGCAGCGCGAAATACAGTGCGCAGCTTCGGATTGTGCCTCATTGCTGCCAGAGTCTTTGATTGTCTCTATAAAGAAAGTCGAATCTCTGGTTCCACCGATAGGCAGCGCCCAGCCAGTGGGCAGCTCTCAGCCTGCCTTTCGGGGATTTCGGCCTCGTGGAGTCACCTGCTGTACCCCCCCTGGATCTTCGATCTTGCCGAGCTGTTTGACGGCTGCCAGAAGCTCGGACTGCAGGTCCGCAGCTTTGGCCTTTGGATTCTCATGCTCGATGATGATCCGTGCATGCTTCGTCGTGAAGGTTTGCACCTTGCCCGTTGCCCTGGGGGCCTTCGGTGCCGGTGTTGCACGCAGCTCCTCCGTGGCATCACGGGTAAGCTCCTGCTCCACGACCTTCTTTGCCATCTTCCGCTGTTCGGTCTCTCCCTTGACTTTGGAGATCGCATAGGCAGCAGACGGACTGATGTCTCCATCATCCACCTGGCCCTGTATGTCTTCCGGGAGTTTGAGCAATACCAGGGATCGGACCACCGTTGACTTGCTCACATTCAGCTCGGTGGCAATTCGCTGGGTGCTCCATCCGGTCAAGTCCTGGAGATGCTTGAAGGCCTTGGCCTGTTCAATTGGATTGAGATCTTCACGTTGTAGATTCTCGATGATTTGCTCGGTTCGCAGCGTGCTTTCCTCCATCTCGTTTTCAACGAACACGCACGGGATCGAGGTGAGCTTGGCCAGCTTAGCAGCACGATAGCGACGCTCTCCAGAGATCACGATCCATTTGGCCAGCGTGTCTGACCAGCGCACACGGATCGGCTGAAGCACACCATACTGCTTGATGTTGTCGCTCAGTCGCTTGATCTCACCCTGGTCGAAATGCTTGCGAGGCTGATTCGGATCGGCTTCAATGCGATCCAGTTCCATCTCACCGGCCTGACGTGAACGCACACGACCGGCATACTTATCCCCGGTCTTGCCAACTTCCTTGATGGTTGGAGACTCGGCTGGCTCCGCTCGCACGCCAATGCTCTCATGCATGTTACCGCCTAGTTTCTTAATCAGTTCGTCTGCTTTACTCATGCCGCCTCCGGTGCTTTAGGTTGACCAAGTCCTGCAGCAAACTTGTTGCCGGCATATTCAAATTCGGCGGGACGTGCATCGAGCGTCTTCATTCGCTTGAGCAACTCCTTGCCCAGGCTCCTCGTTGCTTCAGCGGCAACCGATTTCGGCTTGTATTCGGTGATCGGCTTCCTCGCAGCAATCGCCTCCTTGAAATGTGTCGAGAGCGGCATGCGTGTCTTGAAGACTTTCTCTTCATAGAGTTCGCGGAGTAATGCTTCGTAGGCCTTATGGATTGAGAGTCTTTTATTGACGAGATTGAGCAAATACCCCGCAAGCTTCAGGTTGGGATTCGTCGTTTGCAGCACATGGTCAATTGCCTTCTGTACTGCTACACAGCCTTGGGAGCCGTAGTCTTCCGGCTGACTGATGCACAGTGCGTAGTCTGATGCGGTCAGGGCCGCCCAGGTGCACATCTGGATGTTCGGTGGCAGATCGATCAGCACGATGTCGTAACGGTCACGGATCTCACTGATGAAATCCTTCAGTGCCAGTTGCAGAATTCCCCCTTCGTCAGGCTTGGGCAGATTGTAGTTCGTCAGCTCGTCTGATCCGGCCACGATGTCAATGCGTGGAAACGGCGTTGGACGTATCACGTCTTCGGGTAACGGGTCCATACTCTCATCGAACAAACCCGCGATCGTTGTTCCCACATCCAGCGAGTCCGCAATCTGCGGTCCGAAGATCCCCGTCGACAAACTATGCTGCGGGTCGGCGTCAATCACCAGGACGTTTTTCTTCTGGCTCTGGCCGGCGTAATAGCCTGCCAGGTGGAAGGTCGTTGACGTCTTGCCTACCCCGCCTTTGCGGTTTACTGCTGAGATAACCCGTGCTGTCATAACACCTCCTGCGTAACTGGTGCACGGTGCACCACTGACAGCTTCGGTTGTCCGCGTCAAGCAAGCGGCGTGTCATGTTCTGGTTTCACTTGTCGTTAGCGCCGTTCTGTTGCAGCAAAGACTCATATCGGTGCACGGTGCACCACTGACAAACCCGGACTGATATGGGCACCTCGGCCATGTCGACCGCGTGCTCTCGGGCTCCGCATCCGCTTCGGTCGCAGGCTTGCGACGACATGCGTCCCCTGACGCCCCCTGGTGCGAAGAGCGGTCAAGGTCACACGCCGGGACAGCAACACTCGCCTCCTGCTGCGTGCACCTGTCCGCTTACGTGTGCGTCTTCTGCTTGCCATCGCTTCAAACAGGGCAGGCAAGCTGCCCTCATCTTGCGTGGCAGTTAAGCAAGGCATGCCGTTGGCATCGGGTTGTTCATTGATGGAGGGGGACACCCCCAGTGCCGTCAAGGCTCAGGGCCACGCGATCGATGCGGCTGCGTCCCCACTCTTCCGCGCTCGTGCCTCGCTTGTGCAGAGCGGGTGCCCCTCCACACCCATCGGCCTTGACTGCCCTTCCCCCGGAATCTGCGGGCTTTTGCCCCCGCTGCTTTGAAAAGTGCGGGGCTCATTTCATTCACGAAGAGTCCCAGATCAACCCTTAACGCCGGAGGTCACCATGACGACTACTGCCACACGCAAACGTACCAACAACAAGAACCGCACGAGTGTCTACGCACTCGTCACCGAGCGGATTTTGTCGCGTCTCGAATCAGGCGTGATTCCCTGGAAGAAACCCTGGGGCGGTGCCGCGGGGATGCCGCAAAACCTCATCTCACGCAAAGGCTACCGCGGGATCAACGCCTTCCTGCTCGCCTGCACCGACTATGAAAGTCCCTACTGGCTGACCTTCAAGCAGGCCAAAGACCTGGGTGGCTCCGTCCGCAAGGGCGAAAAATCCGAGCCCGTCATTTTCTGGAACGAAGCCGAGTCTACCGATCCCGACACCGGAGAAGAAAAGACGCGGCGGTTCCTTCGCTACTACCGTGTGTTTAATCTCGCCCAGTGTGATCTGCCCGATGACAAGCTACCGGAAGAACCCGACGCACAACCCACCGGGCCACGGGATCCCATCGCTTCCTGTGAAGCTGTGGTTGATGGAATGCCAAACCGGCCGGAGATTCGTCAGGGGTTCCGCAAGGCGGCCTACGTCCCCGCCTCCGATGAAATCGTGATGCCAGACCTTCAGCGTTTTGATTCCATGCCTGACTATTACGCCACGCTGTTTCATGAGTTGGGACATTCCACCGGGCATGCATCGCGGCTTGATCGACCCGAGATCACCGAGCCAAATCGCTTTGGCTCCGAGCCCTATGGACGCGAGGAACTCGTTGCGGAAATGTCTGCAGCGTATCTCTGCCACCATGCCGGCATTGAAACCGAAACCATCGACAATGCCGCTGCCTACGTAGGTGGCTGGCTGAAAGCTATCAAGAAGGATGAAACGCTGATCGTCAAAGCTGCCAGTGCGGCACAGAAAGCGGCAAGCTTCATCCTCGGTGATGCACCAGCTGCATGACTTTGTCTTTCGGTTCTGTCGCGAGTCGCTCCCCACAAACGCAGGGAGCGACCGCCGGCAACGGGCGGCACACCGCTCCGACAGCGTCCGAGAGAAACGCGCTGTCGTGCCTGATGCAATGGAGCCCTATATCTCGCTCCGAACCATCGCTAGGCTAGGGAATATAGACCGGACAATTCATAACGCTGCCATCGGGGGTCTTATGCAGAACGCGTGTATTTCCATCGATTCTGTAGTATTCTCGTCCTAACGAATCACGCCCGAGAAAAACTGCCCCGAAGTCAACGTAGTTTCCAAGTTCTTGGTTCCGACGGTCTAACTTTCCAGATTTTGCAGCTCGTAGTGAGTCGCGCAGGGCGATCACCTTGTCAGAACCGAAGCTCTTGAAGACATCTGCAAAACGTTCAATCCTCTCTTTCTTGGACAGAGACTTAAATTCCTCCATCACCTCGCCTTCGCTATACTCGTGAGGCAGTCGATCTCCGTGGAAATGATAAGAGAGTTCCGCGACTTCGAGAGCAGCCTTGTGAATCCTGAGCTTCTCATCAACTCTAGTCGTTGATTGTTTCAGCGAGATTGTTGTTTCGCTCAACATGCCGAGGTTTTTCTTGACAATCGGGTCCGAAAAAGGAGCCGCCTCCTTCATAGCCTCCGGAGAACTCGAACCGGATGCGTATGCTGCGAGCGACTCTCGCAATCGCTGAACTTTCTCTTGTGACTCGAATTCTCCATCAATTTTCGAGAGGGACAGCTGCAACCGAGCGGCCGTCTCCGCGAGAGTAGCGACCCCCGTTTCGACTCGTGCGTCCTCATACACGAACTCACCGATGTCCTTGGCGGCTTTCGCACTCTTCGTGTAACGGGACTTTTGTTCGTTGAATGCCCTTGCCGTTCGATCAAGTGCATTGACTTGTTCAGTTATGCCAAGCAGGGCGACTTGGTTTAGAGAGTCCTGAATAACAGGGCCTGCTGCTCGTTCGTTCATGACTCTCAGCTTGTTGTAAAGCAGCTGTGGACGGGGAACGTCTGCCAGAAGCGCTGGTGCTTGAGGCGGAGACACTACTCCAGATACTCTGGCCTGACATGATTCCCGCATCACCTTGAGATCTCGTCCGTCATCTGGATGTGGTATCGCAGGAATCCCCAATGCAGCGGCTTTCACGAACAAATCACTGGTCGGCTTAAGGTACTGTGACTCCACTTCGTATGCATCACCACGCGAAAGGAGGTCAAACATAAATCGTGTAAACTCTGAGCGATTCTCGGAGCTTACTTGGTTTCCAGTGGACCGCTCAAACGTCGCCTCCAGCTGTACCAGAAGTCCTGCTGCTCGTGTGGGATCCGAGTAGCGGCGTGCGAAGAACTCCTTTGCCGCCCCAGGGGCATCAGCGGCCGGTGCGTCGAATTCCTTAATCACTTCGGCGAGCCGCCTTGGGTCTTCAGGAGATGCAGCTCGAATTTGCTCTAAACATGCAATTCGAGAAGTAAAATCAGGGAGGGAAGATCGTTGGTCAGGCGTGAGCAATGCTCTATTTTGCTTATAGAGTAAATGAAGCCCGGGGTTGAATGGCTCGAGTGAGAGTGCCTTAGCTAGCAGTTGCGATTCTCGCAACCGGATCTGTGAACTTCGCACCGACTCGGATGCTGCTTTTGTAATGATCGCGACTTGATCTGGCGAAAGCTTCTTTTTCAAAAGCGCTCGAACAAGGAGTGGCTCACAGTCAAAGGGCCGTTTTCCTTTTGCTTCTTCAATCTGCTCGAGCACCCGCTGCTGTTCACTGATGGCAGATGTAAATAGACCTGGATTAAGAGCCTGTCGCTTCTTTAGGTCAACAATCTTCTTGGAGTGGAACTTGCTCAGCTTGTCAAGCGCATTCGCGTTTAAGAACTCGAATTGATTCGAGGGGATAATCTCCTCACCTACCCCAAGAACTCGGCAAATAGTCTTCAGAAACGCGATATCGACATCGCTAATAGCCTTAAGCGTGTAGGCCTCGGGAGCGCCTCGCATTTCAAGTTCGGCAACGGTATCGACCAGCTGTTTAATCGAGTCAAGACGCCCGGGGATTTCCACGTCTGGAGCCTGCTGCTCCGTCGAAATACTCTGGAATCTAGTTTCCAGCCAGCTTAGATAGGATTCTCGATCGGAAAATCGTTCAGATTCTAAATCCGAAGCAATATCCGGCCCTATCGGCGAATTCGGGCCACCGGGGACTTTTCCGCCATCCTCCCCGCCGCCACCGGACAGATTCTCCGCTTCTATGTTTGCACGAACGCGGGCCATCGTTGAGCGGATGATATCCATGACGAGAACATGATTCTCGTCCTCCTCGTCTTCCTCTTCCTCTCGCGTCGTCAGCTCGGCCATCCTTTGTTTGATGTCGTTGGCTTGATTGCTAAGCTGGTTTGTTCGGACTCGTTGACTCTGTGCTTCTTCATCCAACTCGTTCTTACGTTCGTCGAGTCTTTCCTCGACTACTGCAATTGAGTGTTCTTTTTCCCTCGCCTCTGATTCGCGTTTTGTGACTCTCTTCTCTCGATCCGAGACTCTTTGTTCACGGCCGAGGACTTCCTGTTCTGAGTCATCCAAGTCGCTTCTCTGCTGGTATAGCCAGAATCCACCACCTAACTCACCCACCAGAACAGCGGCGAGACAAGCAAACAAGAACTTTTTCATTCTGGTTACCCCCTTTTGACAGAACCTTATCGAATTCGGTGCGACATAAAAGTTGACTATTGGGAAACTCGATTCAAAACAATCTGCTTGGTCATCACTTCGATCTTTTCACGAATAGCATCCGCTGTTTCGGAAAGTCTCTCTTCTTGCATGCGAATCATTGTCCGAACTGCGTACGGCCCGCCACTGTTGATCGCAAGATTCTGGCGCTGTTCCTGAAGAGCCATGAGTTGAACACGAAATACCTCAAGGTCGCCCTGTAAACCAAATCGCAGTCCTGCATCTGCGGCCAAATCACAGAGCTGCAAAGTCATCGTTCCTTGAGTACCCAGATTCACTTGCAAAGTGTCTTGTGTTCGAGAATCAGCCATGAGAGACGAAGCGACTGCTTGTATCGTCGTGATGCTTAGACCTGACGCATCAATGACCGTTCCGGAACCGGCTGACGTTATTGGCATTGATTCAATTTGCGTCTCCGGAATGAATGGTCTCAGCTCGTCTCGCACGTGATCAGGCAGGTCCTCCAGCAAGCAATTGAAGCCAACGCCGCGATTCGAATTCCTGCCTGCCCTAGAATGCAGCGCAATGCAATTCCAAGTACAGTCGAAAACAGGCGAACCCGATGACCCGTGATCAGTATTTGCGGAATAGTCGATCCACTGTGCAGACGCCGATGAAAGCTGACCCTGTGCAAGCTTGAGAGGTTCGCCCAGAGGATGCTGAAGAATAGAAATTGACTGATCGGCTTGCGCGGTCGAATTGGACGGGGTGATCCATCCTCTAATCGGCGAATCTGACTTAGAACCAATCGGTGCCTTGCCCGCATCGTCGGCCAGCCGGACAATGCAGTAGTCCAGGCAGTCTTCCGGGCTGGATGCTACAAGCCATCCCACCGGACTCAATGCGAAAGTAATGGTTGACGCGCATCCATTTTTTACAAATCCAAAACGGACACGAACGTCTTGGGGAGCAGAGTCAAATGATCTGATGCCGCCATTTGGCGAATCCGTTCTTACATGATTGTTCGTGATGAGCAGATCAGGTCCAACGAGAAATCCAGTGGCCTGAGGGGTTGCCTCGGGAAGCTCAATTCTTGCGATGGCTCGCTCAGCGCGGATCATCGCGGATCGAAAACCTTCGGGATCTACAAACGTCTCTGGATTTGCCCCCAGGTTCTTCTCTAGCTCGTACGGCAGGTCGCTCAGCTGCCATTCGTATGAGTTTCCTGTCAACAAACTGCCTTTACCCGTTTTGCAAATTTGACCGGTCCTGACTGGTGTAAGAGACGCGACTACAGTTTATCGTTTTGAATGCGCGAGGAGGTTCCCCTGATTGTGGATTTACCAGTTTCCCAGCTGGCCAGCAGCAAGGTGAACGCTTGTGGCCGTACTCGACCGATTGCGGAACCCAGCGCAATGCTACACACAATCTTAATGGATCGTCGCTACGGAAGCCCGCCGCTGTTCCGTACCAGAACGCAAGTAGTCGATGGAAACCAACTCGGATCTTCGAACATAAGAACATAACGGGAGTAACCCGTAGATTTTTTTCGGGGACATCCCCCCAAAGGCCCAGTCCAAGCCAAGCATCCGACCAGATGCCAATTCGTACACTAATGTCCGATTTGTTGGACAGTATCGCGACGATGGCTCGTAGTCGCTAAGATCTTCGGGACTGGCTTCTACACACCAAGCACTGTCGTCCGTTGTGTTTCTACGAACTGGTGATTGGCAACGTCGCGTTTTCTATTCAGCCTTCGACGCAACTCTCTCAATGTAGAGGTCCAATTTATGGTCACGAAAGCTAGGCAACAGGCCTTCCTCTGAGGATGCGGGTACACCTTGGAGACGACGGACACGTTCCTCAAGAAGTTCCGCACGAAGTTGATGGAATTGGGCCTCGGTCAACATCGGCGACTCCGTCGGAACAGCGACTTCATTGCCGATCGATTCCCTACCATCCATAAGACTACCTGAGGGGCCAAAGTGGAAAAGTCGACCAACATGTCGGTAAGTCGGTGGGACCTTGGGAACAATGTCGTCATCATTGACAAATCGAAAAAATCGGTTTGCGTAGTGCTTTTGTATGAACGAATGAAAACTACGTTTACCGACTCCTGGCTGGCCGTAGGTGTAGATCGATGAGATTCGGTATTGTCCGTGCCATTCTGCGGCAGCGATGGTCGCGAGTGCACCACCAAGGCTGTGCCCCGTTAACACCACCGGCCGACCAGTTAGGCTATCCATCAGCGACCGGAGCTGCGAATCCACGAGCCTAAAACCAGCAAGAAATCCTCTGTGAACTCGGCCGTATGGTTGGCTCGTACTGAGGGCGTTGAGATCGGTCAACCAGTCGGCAACGCTGAAGAACTCGGTTCCGCGAAACCCGACAAGCACGACATCTTCGGTTGCGGCAACAAAGCATTCCGTGTTGTCCGCGCGGATGAATTCACAGGTTTCGAATTCCCAAAGATTCCTCGCCGTACTTTCGACCTCGGATTTTTCATCATATGCGAGATGGCTGCCCAGAGCGGTGGACAGTGCGGCGGCCCAGTCGAACCCGGTCTTCGTCAGTGACGGTAGCGAGAATCGTTCAGTGAAGTCACCGGCGGTGGAGTGACGAGAAGAAAACCCTTCGTCGGATGTGATAGGCTCCTGCTTAGCGGCCCTCATGTCTGGTGTGCCGATTGTCGCGGAAGTGGGATTTCCGATGGACACGGACACGTGAATGGGGATTGCCCAGCTGGCGCAAGTATCGGTTCTCTGTATCTCGGGTGTGCCTATCTGCGACTTGGATAGATCGTGGATGTTAGGCTCCCGCACGTTATCAGCTATTGTTTCGGTGCTGACTTCGCTCCACACCTTGCCGTAAAAATCATTGCGTGGTTCAACGCGTCCCACAAAGTTGACTCCAGCATCTGTGACTTGGTTGTCTTCCGCTAGGTCAGCCATTGGCACCGCGTAGTTTTGTTTCAGGTACTCCCCAGCGAAGTGCAATGCAACAACCTCGCCAGATTCTGCGTCGATTACGGCAGATCCGGAATTACCGCCGAGGGTAGAGCAGTCGTGGGTCAATGCGCCCACTCGCTTCCCGTAGCTTTCGGTCTCACCTCGTCCAACAACTTTTCCGGGAAGCAGCCGTTTGACCTCGAAAACACCACCGAAGATTCTGTTCTGCACGTCGAGGTTGCTTCGATCATCCTGGGCCGGATATCCGATAACCGCTGCGTTTCGTCCGCTCAACTCCTCTGGCCGTTTGACCGAGAGCGCCAACTTCGGATGCTTTTCGGGGAGCCCCGCGACCCGCAGCAATGCCATATCCCACCATGGATGGACCATGAGGATGTCGGTGATTGTGAGTAGAGTCGGGTCAGGAGCGCCAGGCATAGGGATCTCTCTTTTGAAATCGATCGCCGCGTTTTGTTCGAATCGCAAGTGTCGGGTGCCGAGACCATTGGCGAATATTCTGGCAACGTGCCGATTCGTCATCAGTAGGTCGTCACCAACAACAAACCCCGTTCCAGCATAGGGGCGGCCGCGGAGGTCGTTAGGAACTTCGATTCGCCCGATAGATGGGATAACGTTCTCAAGTCGTCTCTTTGCTTCGCCGATACCGAATTCTTGCCAAGGAGCGGGCGGCTGGCTAAATGTGTCGTTTATGATGTTAACGGCTGGCCGTTCTTTTTTATGAATAACAGCCTCAAGAGCGTCGAGACCTCCTGGCGTGACGTCCGCACTATCGCCGTCTCGAATCATGACATCCAACGTTTCCAGCGCCTCATTGGCTTCCTCGCCACCACGCATGACTTCGAGTTCCTCGCCGGAATCACCAGCACCCGTTGCGGACTCGAGCCGTACTTTCGCGGACTCAAGCTGATGACTTGGCGAAATGCTTTCAAGGTATGCGCGGATGCGATGCAAGCGTTCCTTCGCCGGTAGATTCTGAAACGACATTGGGAAATCTCCAACTTGGTCGATTGTTAGGTCCAGGTCTTACATTTCGGATTGTCGCTTCGTCTGGGTGCGAATTCAACGCTTCGAAAAGGGACGTGATTGGCCGTTGGATCTATCTGTCGCGTGTCGGTGGTCCCCATACCATGCGTTCTTCAACAATCCGTTGGCAGAACATAGTTGCTTCTCGCTACTCTGACGAGGATGATGTTCAGAATCGCTGGGTACGCAACACTGCCTACACAAGTTGTGTACAATTCCTCGGGTAACCGCTTGATTACTTAGCAAGCGTCAAGGCTAGAACGGTCGTGTTTTTGCGAAGCAGGCTGTTGGATGACTAACGAACGGGCTCTCTTGGACGCGTCCCTGCCAAGTCATCGCGACGTGAGTCGATCACAATCTTCATGCGAGACGGCTTTATTGACCACGATAACTCGGCGGCGCTTGGTAACTTGATCACGTAGACTGAGGTCGTGAACAGCGCGTATACAAAGATGAAAGAAGAGTTTTCATATCCGGATGATACAGTTTGGTTTCTTCGGGCGATGGAAGCCGAAGCCCCGGTGTCCGAAGGCAGTGCGATTGCTGTACGTTTGCGAAGAAGAGGGAGCGACGCACCGTTTCGGAACTTTTTGATAACTTGTGCGCATGTCATTCGGAAGGAAGGTGCCAGCGATGATTCGTTTGGTGCTTGCTATGCCGAGATCAAGGCATGGCGTCCGGGTAGCGGCTTCAATCTTGATGGGGGTAAAGTCGTCTACCCCGTGACGGACCTTTCCCCGTTTGGTGACAGTCCCAGAGTATATGAGCAGGAGGTTGGTGCCGTTTCCAACTCTGACTGGGTTTTGCTTGAATTTAAAGATGACGCTTTGGCGAACGCCCAGCATCTTGCCACTGTCCAGGATTGGATCGACGTAATCCCGTCCCGAGGCGTCGAGTGTCAAGTCTTTGGATACCCGGGCGGCTCGAAAGGCTTCGCCGGAGATGCCAATGCAAAGGAAAACATCGTCACGCCTTCGCTACCTTACGGGCATCCGGTCGTGACGGCCTCTATGTATGGCATGGTTGAGTTTCAGGGCAGCGATAGTCGAAAGGGAATGAGTGGCGGCGGTGTGTTCACCAAAGAACTTCCCTACGCTTTGGTGGGAATCCACCGTCAGCGGACAGACTCCAATCTACAGTTACATGCCGTCTCGGCCATGCAGATTCGGACAATTCTCGAAACTAAGTTCGAGTTCCCCGTTGCCCCCTACTCTTCCGTGCAGCCCCACGACAAGCCTATCGCCCACGACCACTCCACTCCCACGCTTAGCCTCTGGGCTATTACTGATATTGACATATTTGACAAAGGCGAGAATGAAGAACTACCGCGGTTGAATATAAGCCGCACAACCACCCATCCGGAAGTCAATCTGAGGCAGACCAAAGACATCGACAACGCAGATCTAGCGATTATCGACATTCGAAACGGTTATTCGAATTCGGAGTTGATATACCGCGCCAGATACGTAAGTGCCACTCGGACTCACTCACTGCTGCTAGTTGAACCAACCGACAGTCCGAGCCTCGATGCGAACTCGGAAGCCACCCTCGTCGAATGCCCCGTCGGGTGCACCAAGGACGAGCTTAAGACCGTTATTGCAGGTGGTATTTCGAGATTTCTCGTGAACAAGATCCAATCCGTTGCAAGGGAGCTTTCGCTCTACCGCAGAATGTGGGGTCTCGACTTTACGAAGAAAACCGTAATCGTTCAAAGCCAGATCCCAGACGCCTGGTTCGCGCTTCCTGAAATCGACACTAATCGAATGTCATTTTTTGCTGACGTTGAAGCTCTGTATATCGTATCGCATACGTTGAGTCGTTTGTATCCAACGATGACCGTTGAAATTGAGGGATCAAAGACTTGGAAGATTCCTCAAAATCCGAATGAGATTAATATCGTCGTGATTGGTGGTCCCGACACGAATAGTGGTGCGGCGAAACTTATGGACCGATCGCCGGTAACTTACGAGTACAGCGACGTTGATCAGGATGACATTCAACTGACAGACGAGACTGGCAAATCCAAGTGGAAGGCTTCAGAAAACCAAGACTACGGCTTCATGGTGCGAAACACGATCCGGCACAACGGCTCCGGAGTCGTCGTGTTTTTAGGCGGTGCTCATGTGCATGGAGTGACCGGAATCGCGAGGTTTTTAGAATACCCAGGAAGAGATTCGCCTTCACGACATCAATTAGTGGATTTGTGTCTAAAGCATGGAGATGGTCCAGGACTGTTGGTTTCTGTGACAGTCGATCTGATTCACGATGATGCCCGACACACTATTGACCCTGGTCCACCTCAACTTGCGTCGTCTACAGAATTCTCCCCGACACGCAAATGGGCAAGACACAAAGTGTCGAATCCGACTCATCGAAGGTGTCATCGGTGCGACAAGCTGATTAAGTGGTTTGAGTTATTCAGCGAAAGCGATCGCGGCACTCTGTTTCGTCAATTTGACAAGTATCGAAAGGGCGCGTCCGATGACACTGCGTAGCTGCGCTAGGGGCAACGCGCTATCTCGACTTCGAACGTCGCAAAGTATTGACGTCTCTAACTACCGAAGCATGTTGAAACGTATCTACAATGAACCTCAGTCGGCCAAATGGAATCGTCGTGTTCACTGCGGGGCCGCGGCGATTAGAAGTAACGCTCCCCAAGCTTGTAAGTGCCGCCGCCGCAAGTGATTACGACACAATCGTTGTGCTGGATGATTCCATAGAGCAGGATGGAGAGCTGAACGTCGAGGCGATTGTCGCTTCTTGCTCGTCGCGGGGTATTCACCTTGACTACCATGGACCTAGAGATCAGCAAATGCAATTTGGGTCTGCTGAATTGCTGCAATCCGTGCATCCTTGGTTGTCATCCCTTAGGAGCTCGAGATGGACGCTAGGTCACAATCGAAACTACGCGATCCTCCTCGCTCTCCTGCGAAATTGGAAGAGTGTGTTGTTCGTGGATGACGACATACACGTTTCAACACCTTCGACCCTAAGACGCGCGTTACAGGCGGTAAAGTATAACAATATCGTGTCCGCGAATATCGTTGGGCGTACAGATCATTCGATTGTTGGCTATATCTTTGAAGAAGAGGCGGAAACTTTAAAGCCGGTTTTTACGTCAGGCTCATTTATGGCGATCAATCTCGACCAGTACGTCGGTTCTCATCAAACACCATTTATGAATGTCTACAATGAGGATTGGATATGGATCATGTTGCAGAACTTTGGTGATCGCGCACATGTGCCTAGCGAGGATTCCAAGCCTCTCGAA
This sequence comes from Planctomycetota bacterium, assembly GCA_039179795.1. GTDB lineage: Bacteria > Planctomycetota > Planctomycetia > Pirellulales > Pirellulaceae > Rubripirellula. Next base: position 154,380 of record JBCDEM010000014.1, read on the forward strand.
GTAACACAGCTTGAGCACTTTGAATCGGAGCAGGAACCACCTAGTAGAACTGATGGCTGGGATTCAATCGTTCGATGGCAAGACATCTTGGGCGAGGTGCGCGAAGAGGAAAGGTACAAGTTTCAGGAACGTGGCGAGATCCTGATGGAGGGCATTTACAAGTTACTGCGCGACGAGCGCACAAGCTATGCGACGCATTTTAGCTGGCAGAGCACGATCGAGGGCAGACGGAAGAAGATCCAGAGGATTCTATCTTTTCAGAAGTGCAGGCCGAAGCACAAAGAGATAGCTGAAAGAATACTACAGTTTCACTCCATCGAATTAATCCACGAAGCGATGATTTTTGAGGCGTACAATGCAGAGTTTCGCAAGTGGCTGTGGAGCTGGAGGGAACTCATTTTAGATGTGCGATTGACTACATCTACAGCCATTTGATCGGAACTCCGATCTTCTGTGATGCCGTTGTTTTAAGACCTCTTGGGCTGGATCTGACGGCTAACACGAAGGCTCGCTACCAGGGTCAATCCCCGATTGCGGTGCAATCGCCTGCGGTGAAGGGTTGACCCCGCTTGCCGTCGTTTGCTTCGCGGCTGTGATCCAAGAGGATCGCATCAACAACGAACGAAAGGAGATCTATCATGAATACCAACAAACCCGTACAGAAAATCCGCTACGGACGCGTCTCGGCAACCATCTGGGCAAATGCTACTGAAAGCGGCACGCGGTACAGCATCACCGTCATCAAGACGTACCGTAAAGAGGATGGCACCTACGTCGATACCAGCAATTTCGATGTCTCGGATCTGCCCTTGGTCGAAAAGGCAGCAGCCGAAGCTCACAAGTTTCTCTACACCGAACTGTTCGCGCAGAACAACTCGGTCCAAGAAGAGGCAGCAGTTGCAGCATCGTAAACACTAGTTCAATGGCCGGGGCTGGTCCCCGGCCATCTTGAACGGATCATCCGAGGCCAGCACTAGCGGTTGCTCTCGATCGGGAATCCGGATGGTAATTCCGAAGACAAGTGTTCGGGTCGGATCAAACCGCTCGGACGTTGGCTCGGTGAAGCCCGCCCCCAGTGCGGTGAACTCATCAATGGCGTGGATGAAAACGACTCGATGTTCATTCAACGCAATGTAGAGCGGCTCCAGGTTTCGCCCGGCAAGCATAACACGCTCGCCACTGTAGTAGCGAATCAGCAGTTCTTGTCCGTCAGGGACGGTCCGAAACTCAATGGCCTGCTGGTGAGCGTACTCGATACTGTAGGAGTTCACGCCATCCTTGGCGTGAAACCGCAGCATGAAATTGCTGACCGGCGTGCCTTGCCGGTGACAGGCAAAGGCCCGATATTCGGCCGGATCAGGCGACGGGAATAGCGGGACCTTGTCCGGCACTGAGTCCATCGACTCCGGAGGAGCCGACCGCACACGGTCCGCAAAGCGTTCTGCTGCCTTGGACGGGTTATCTCTCATAAGCCATGCCCTCGTCTCTTACCGGTGTGGTTTGAGCGGTACGCTGCCGGTAGCGTCGCCAAGCTGTCATCTTGTCTTCCGCGTAGGTCCGCATTCGTTGCATACCCTGACGAACATGGTCGAGATAGCGGCGACGCTTTGCCGACTCGGCCGCCCGATCAGCAGTCGCTTCCGGTTGGGCTACCGCTTCATGCCGCTGCTTGACTTTGGCCAGCTCGGTTGCCGTCAATTGATTCGCTTCCCGGACCACCGATGTTCTGAGCTTGGCGATGTCATCAGTGAGTACGATCAACCTTTCCTTGCCCCGCGACGTTGAGACATAGAATTGCCGCATGTCCGCCGCTCGTCCCGAGACAGAAGACTGGGCAACAATGTTGACCCTTGCCGTGCGTCCCTGAGCAGAAATCGAAGTTTGGGCATAGCCATAGTCGATGTGACCGTAATAACGATCCAGAAGCTTGCCGTTACTCAAACGGATGTTGCCCTTCCGCGTGAACCCTTCGACGGTGAGCAGCTGATTGTTCCTCAACCGGTAGGGTCGCTGGAGCAGGCCCTCCGGATCAGTGGAACCGTTGCTGGTAATTCGGATGCGGTCACCCGGGGCGATCTTGATCTCACCCGCTTCGTAGACTTGGAAATGCTTCGACCGCGTAAGCGGCAGGGCACCACGATGGCCAGCCAAAGTTTCGACCTGCACGGAATCGTCGGATACATGGGTAACCCGAGCACGGTCGCCGGCTTTGAAACCTCCTGATGTGTGCTGGAAGAACTGCACGATCTGACCCGTACGATACTTGGCCGAGTTGCCTTTTTCGGCCTCGGTCAGCTGCACGTTCTTCAGTTGAACCACCGATTGCTCCGAATCTCCATCAAGCGTCCCCTCGGTCTTAAGCGTATCACGGATCGTTGAAGTCGCCTGAGCAATCTCTTTGTGTGTCGGTGAAATCATCACCGCATTGCCTGGGTCCTCCTTGCTTGCCTCCAGGTAGCTTGCGGCAAGTTCGCGATACCGATCTTTGTCGGACACTTCGCGGATGTAGCCCTGTTCGACCAAAAGATCAAAGCCACTGGCAACCGAGTCCGCATTGCCCCGGCTCAAAAGCTCAACTGCATCGCGGTAGTCGCTTCGCTTCTGCCGGGTGATCTTAGTGACCTCCGCTGCTTTAATCGGTGTCTGCTCCAAAATTTGACGCATCGGTTCACCGCGTGCGACGGAAGCATGCTGCCGAAAGTCACCGCTCAAAATCACACGCGTATTGTTTCCCTGGGCGACCGCAAAGAGGGAACGCATATCCTCCGTACCCACAAGCCCCGCTTCATCGACTAGTAAGACCTGGCCGGCTGCCTGCCGCTGCGTTTTCTCATCCCGAAGAAACTTGGCAATGGTCTTTGCGTTGCCGAATCCATCGCGTGTTAGGACATCCGTTGCGGACGCCGTCGGGGCCACAGCAAACACTGTAGTATCGTTGGCCTCAATGCCACGTTTTGCTTCCTGCATTAGTGTGGTCTTGCCAACACCTGCCGCGCCGCGAACTACCGTCACCGCATCCCGTGAATTTAGAATGTGTTCAATCGCGGCCCGTTGATCCGCGTGCCATTCAATGGTCTCGCCGTCTTTGACGATTGGCTGAATCTGGTAGTCAAAAGCTCCAAGCCGATTATGCCTGCCGTAACCGTTTCTGGCGAAGGCTAGCACTTCCTGCTCGCTCCTGAGCACATCACGGCTGGTGATCAGTGTTTGCCCTCTCACCTTGCGGACGATCAGGGCTTGTGTCTTGGGGAGCTGTTGCTTCAGCTCATCAACCGTGACCGATCCCGTGCCCCTTTCAACGGCGGCTTTCAGAATCTCGCGGTCGGTCGCCACCGATTGACGCGATAATGCGTGTTCAACGCCGTATTGCAAGGCCTCTTTCGTGGTGATCGACCGGTCGCCCTGATCGGTCTCTCCCTGGGCAGCATCGAGAAACGAACGCCACTGCCTTTTGGTCAAACGACTATCCCATTGGGCACGCAGTTCGTCCATCGACAGTTCGCTCTTGTTAGAGCGTGTGCTTTGGGCGAGCTTCGCTTTGAGTTCGGGGGAGCGAATGTCACGTGTCTTGGCAACCTCTTCAATCTGGACGGTCCGCTGAGAAAAGGTTGCCTTCATCTCTTCGGTGAATCCGGCGAGTTCAAACCCGTTTTCGGTGCGATTGATCGCCAGACCCTGCTGGGTCAAATGTTTGGCTAGCCGTGCATGGAAGGATGCTTCGGTATATGGCCTGGCAAGGTGGATCTGTTCGGCTTCGACGGCAACGAACGCTCCCTGGCTGCCGTTGCGATTACGATACGCCGCATCCCAAGTGACATTGTGCAGAATCACGTGAGCATGCATGTGTGGGTCGGGCACCAGTTGCTTCCAGCGTTTGCTATCGGCGTCGCGTTCCTTGGCTGGCCGGGCAGTGTGATGCAGAAACGTGCTCCACAGCCCTTCACCGGTGGTGCGTTGCCCGCGGGTCTGCCCGTTCTGCCGCACACGTGCGGCAATTAACGGCTCGACATCTTTCTCCATCGTTTCCTGGACGGCCGCTTCAAACGCATTCAGCACGCGAGCATCTTTTGTGTGCTGGTAGTAGACGCTCACACTTTTGGGCGTTGAGAAGGTGATGTCTGTACCAGGGCGACGATGCGATGCGTCATTCTTCCGACGCGTGAGTTTTTCCCCGGTCACCGGATGCTTGTGTTCAATCAAATCATAGAAGGCTTCACGGGACACTTCGCCAGAGATTCCCAAGCGGTCACATAGCTTGCCGCCAAAACGAGATGGCACTTCTTGTGCCTGGTCGCGGGAGTAGTAATCGCCCTTCGACAGTTCCTTGTTGAAGTAGTCTTTCGCTTGCTGCGTGCTCTTGAGCGTAGTGATACGCTGCATGAATCCCCTCACAAGTTGTGATGAGGGATAGTAGAAGTATGAGCTGTGAAAAGCAATGCTTTTCTTCGCAGGCGTGTCTCCTTAACATCGCTCCGCGATGCTTAAGGTTCATTTGCCTTGCACTGCCACGCCAAGTTCAACATTTGATTGAACTCTTCGTCGGTGGTTGCTTGTTGTTCGGTAGATGTTGACCATGAAAACGAGTTCATTCATCGACATCACTGAGTCATCGTGAAGCTCCCGAGAGTAGATGCAAGAAAGTGCACGCCGTGCACTTCTTAGAGCCAAGTGAATCAACTTGCCGACGCCACCTTCGCCAGCGCGTTGGAGCCGCGCTTCGGTGGCGTGCAACAGATCCCCCTTTTTAGACATAAGAAGGGAATGCGTCGCAAACCCGCATGAAGCTGCGAAAGCGACCGACAGTTCTCGTCGCTGCAGCGACAACATCTGTCGCGGGAGCGACAAAAATTCCTTGACATTCTGTCGTTGAAGTGCCAGCGTACTGGCGGACAAGTGACAAAACAGGAGGTCAATTATGTCGGAGGAAAGACAAAACAATCCCGCAATAATCGGAGAGAAGAAAGGCGTCCCCATCTACAAAACAAACCCATCGATACCAGCACCGCACGCAATCAGCAAGAAAAAGAAGATTCGCTACGGTGACGAACAGAGAGGTTTCGTGCTTGATTCGAATTCGGGGGAGGTGCTGAACGTTGGCGGGGCCGGCTTCTATGAATTCGAGGAGGTGGACAACACTCGGTTCGTAAAACTGTTTCTCGCAGGAGTTAAGCAGGCTGCCGGGCTGAGCAAGTCCGGCCTGACGCTCTTTGAAATTGTCTACCGGGAGCTCCAGATGAATCCTGGGGAAGACAAGGTGATGCTGAGCTACTACGTCGCATCAGACCATGTTGAAGGGATGACGGAACGCACCTATCAACGGGGACTGCGTGAGTTGTTGAACAAGGAGTTCCTGTATCGAAGCGTGGCCGATGGCGTATTCTTCGTGAACATCCGGTTCATGTTCAACGGTGACCGACTCGCGTTCGTGAAAGGGTACAGGCTAAAAGACGCGACTGAACAGAACGAGCTTCCCCTGGGTCAACCCTAGAACGTTATCCGCTCCACCACATTTCGAGTCACCTTTCGCGATGACCGATCGTAGCAGCGGGTCGTCCTGGAATCCGCGTGGCCCGCAAGATCCTGCACATCTTCCAGACGCGTTCCATTCTCTAAGAGGTTCGTGATTGTCGCGACACGAAAGCTATGGGCGGTGAGCGAAGCTGTCGGAAGGCCAGCGTCTCTCAGTCGTCGCTTGACGAGATCAGAAATGTTTCGTGGGCTCATTCCTGTTGTAGCAAGAGAATTGGTGCGTCCGACGGCCTGGCGAAAAAGCGGTGCAGCATCACCTCCTTCAACAATTCCTTCCAGATAAGCAGCGATCCATTGCTGGAGATCATGTCGTACGGGAATGTCTCGCGTCTTCCCTCCTTTTTCCGCAAAACGCATGTAGTACTGAAATCCATCCGTCCAATAGTCGCGACGGTGCAGATTCGCGACTGCTGCGCGGCGGGCTGCCGTGTAGACCAGCACACCCAGAATGGCCCTGTCGCGAAGCTCAACAATGGTTGGCCGATCACTGATCGAAAGAATCTGTGGAATAACATCACGTGGGATAGCGGCCGTCTTTCCCTCGTTCCCAGAGATTCGAGGCCCACGCACCGAAGCTGCGGGATTTAGCACGACGGCATGCCGGAGCACAAGCGTATCGAACAGTCGACGGATCGCCGTGAGGTGAAGCTTCTTGGTTTCATTGCTGGCCGGGAGCCCAGTCCTTTGATTCGTGAGCGTCCGTAGATAGTCGTTGACCTGTCCCGGCATCACTTCATTGAGTCGAGTTCCGGCTGCTCTGCAGTGCTCAAGAAATCTTCGAGCGGCTGATTCATAGGCAAGTCGCGTATGCTCGTTGTCGATCGCGAAACACTCGTCCCAGGCATACTGCGCGTTCCTGCCCCCATTTTCGATCAAGGCTGGTACTGGTTCACGGTGCACCACCGGCGATCCTGACGAACGCTTCGGCACCAACTTCATTCTGTCCTTCTTCGCTTGCATCTTCCTCCATCGACTTAGCGTACATAACGTCCTTTATGTACGCACAATTGCGCCATGGCAACTCAAACTGTCATAACCTGCGGTGCACCATGATGAAGTCATCGAGTGTGTGGCGTGGGTGCAACTTCGTGGACGACAAGAACCCGCGATGCACGCGGATCGCCCGAAACACGTCCATGTCATTGATCTCCAAGCTGCCACGGTGTCGGCCGCGTGTCGGCAGCTGGAGCGTCCTGGCGAAGTGTCCGAAACTCGCGTCCGTGCCTAACCACCCATGGATTCCGAAGGAGTTCCTGAGCTAGCGGTTGCAATGTGTCGCTGTCGTAATTGCCGGAACACCTGATGTCTCGTCGGAACATCCTCGCTGATTGTTCCAGCCGGCGATCCTTAATCAGGACAACCCCTTGGGCGACAAACCATGCAGTTGCTCGCTAAAGTCGCCTGACAAGCCCAGCCCTTGATTTTCGAGCAGACTATCACGCAACATCTACTTTTCGCTCGGAATGCAGTCCCTTACACTGATTTCGCGATTTTGTCACTTTTAGCGGGCGCATGGTTTGACGGTTGACATTGACGTATCGGGGGATCTTTCAGACGTAACGATTGGGTTACTTACGGCGCTACCAGAAGAATACGCTGCGTGTTGCCGAATACTCGATCCGGACTCAAATGGCTGGGAAGCATCTCGGACAGCAACCTCAGGACATCTACATTGCTGGGTTTGTCAGGTGCCTGCGAGTCCACGCGGATCCAACATCGTTGCCATCACGATGCTTCCTGACATGGGGAATAATGCCGCAGCAATTGCCGCAAACATCCTACTTCAACATTGCCCGAATATCCGACACATAATCATGTGCGGAATCGCTGGGGCTGTGCCGAGTCCGACCGACCCGGAAAACCATGTTAGGCTTGGCGACATCGTTGTGTCGGGCTTGCAAGGCATCGTGCAGTATGATCGAGGAAAACAGCGCGACCCGCGAATTAGATCTAGCACGACGGACGAAGATCCTTTCGCGGGCTTCGATTTCCGTTCAGCGCCCAGGCCCCCATGCCCGGTATTGTCGTCTGCCGCTCGGAGAATACTCGCAGATCAGAAAATGCTGCGAAGAGAACAAGCTCGCCCATGGGAACAGCTGTACTCATCATTCATGTCGAGTGGCGTTGAGGTAAACGATTGGAAGAGGCCTGATTCACGTCGTGACATACTAAACGATGCCCCGGATGGTACCGGTGCACGCACAAAGCCACCGAGGGATAGATCGCGACGGGCCAAACAGCCGCGAGTTTTTCTTGGGGCAATCGGTGCGGCAAACATAGTCCAGGCGGATCCAAGGCGAAGAGATGCGCTGCGCGACAGATTTGGAATTAAGGCGGTTGAGATGGAAAGCTCCGGTGTCGCAGATGCTGGCTGGGTTGCAAATATTGGTTACCTGGTGATTCGTGGAACGTGTGACTACTGCAACACATGTAAGAATGATGCGTGGCACAACTATGCGGCGGCAATTGCAGCTGCCTTTGCCAGAACACTCATCGAGAAATTGCACCCGTTGGGCCCCGAGTCGGCGTCGGTCGAAAGCACGCCCGATGCAGGTTTGCCGGCTACAAGTATTGGCGAATCTGGTATCTATAACAGAAACAATGATTCGTCTGACGATTCTGTTAAGCAAACTCACGTTGAACAGTTTACGAACGTAGAGACGAGTGCAGTTGCAAGCGAAATGATGGGTGCGACGCCATCACGAAAGGGACATCAACTGAGACTAACCACGACACGGGACCCTGATTCTTCACGCGTCATTGAGAGGCCAACTGCATACAATGACGATGCGATAACGCTGAAGGTCGGTCAATTGGAGCAGTTGCTCCGTGAAGGCAGGCTTGCAGACGCAAACACGGCCGGCGCAAAGCTTGAGCAAATGCTTCGGTCGATGCCCAAAAAAGTCAAGGTAGTGCGCGCGGGCTGGATCGTACTTTGCAATCTCGAACTTGCAAATGTTCAACAAAGAACGGCGAAAGGAGATCGCCCGAATCTCGAAAGATTGCATGAACTAAAGAAAGAGGCGAACGATGTCGCTGATTGATGATGTTCAAGATCAAGAGGCAACGCTTGCCGCTCTGAACGCGCATGAGTTAGACCTTACCGAGGGTGCTGATTCTGCCATTCAGGCACTGCTACCTTTAAAAGACCCGATTCGCACGCATGCTGCATTAAAGATCCTCATACGTGCCAAGCGTATAGACGATGCTGCAGAGCTGATTCGGCATCGCAAGCCGGAGATTAAATGGGTTTCGAGCGCGGCATACATTTTTGCTTTTCGCGGAGAGTGGGAGTTCGCTTTGGAGTTCGTAGAGCATGCTGACAGGCAGTCAGATTTGCTAATCATGCGGACCACGCGAATAGCCTGTGTCGAAGGCCTCATCGATCGCTGGCGTGAATCCAATCAGGGGGCATCTTTGTTCAACGTCCGATGGAATTCAGATGATCAAGAATCAAGCTACGAGGCGTTGAGACTACTGGATCCAATAATCGCACTCGTTGAAGCAAATCGCAGGATTTGCAGCGAAATTGAGCTTTATGGTATTCAATACGCAATCCAGCTCTGCCACGTCGCGCGCCGAACCGAACGATTGCATGAGTTTGTTCAATGGCTGCTTCAGTATTCCCCGGTGACGTTGTTTTTGGCCGAACTCGCACTCTGCGGTGTGATTCATTGTCCTGAAGGACTGGCGTCGCGTCTTCGAACAGAACATCCTGATAGTTTTCAAGCCGCCTTTCTTTCCGCATTAATCGAACGAGAGTTGTCCAATCGTCCAGAGGACGCGTTTGCCACCTTGATGAGTCTTCGCGACAAAGCTTCGTCGGACTCTGAGAAAGAGTCCGTTTGTATAGGCCTGTTCGAAGCCGCGGGTTCCTGTTCACCGACACGGTTTGATGAAGCAATAGCTGTCGTCGAATCGCTGCGTCCAAATGACGCGCGCCTAACCAATCTCCTGAAGTCTATTCAACTGATGCAGGAAGGCTCAATTGATAATGCCAGAGAGCGTCTTGAATCTGTACGTGACGAGGAGGATGGCGTTTGGTGGCAAGTGCACGCGCACCTTTGCCAGCTCGAGGGAAACGACGACGAAGCGGAAGCATCCTGGCATAAAGCGGGTGACCTACTTCCACATAGGGACGTGATAAGCCGCAGTATTCAGGCATCGATCGACCGACGTCGATTTGAGAATGCAATACGCGGCCTAAGGGTTCTCATCGATCGAGCGCCCAACGATGAGAAGAATCTGACGACGATAAGTTGGGCGTACGTCCAACTTGGCGACAACGCCAGCGCTATACCTCACCTGCAGCAGTTAGTTGCTATCTCGCCAACCAACCTTGAGTACCGTATCCACCTTGCCCAGTGCCTCGCACGGAGCGCAAGGATTCCGGAGGCGATCGATCATCTGCGAATCGTCTGTGAATCAGAGGAATGCCCCACTGAGGCAACGTTTTTGCTTAGCGAACTTCTTGGACACAATAACGAACCAGGCGAAGCCTTCGACCTTATTGATTCGGTTTCTGCCGACCACTGGGATGATCCGGTGTTCGTCATGTTGTTCATGAAACGTGCGCACGCCGCGTCGGAGGAGCCCCGAGCTAATGAGGCGATGGCGCGGCTGATTGAGCTAAGGCAGCAGGGAAAGGTCCCTGACGAACTGATGCGGCCAATGACGCTTGAGCAGGTTCTCAAATTCGGCGACGAATATGAATCGAATCGTAAGATGCTCCAGGAAGCTGTCATAAGCGGTCGCATGCCATGGTTGTTCGTTGAATCGCTCGCGAACAACCCAGCTGTTTGGGCATGGAGACTCCACACCCAAGAACTGAAATGGAATTCGGAGGAACGGCTAAGTCGGGCTGCGTTTTCAATTTATGCAACAAATGGGTTTACCCCAGTAAAGGGCAAGAATGAAAAAGTTCGACTTGAGCCAATCTGGGCAAGCGACCAAGAGACCTGCATCGTCGTCGATCTGACGGCCCTCGTAACACTGCACGGACTCGAGTGTCTTGAGACTGTCGCAAAGTCAGTAGGCCGGCTCATATTGCCAGCCTCATACGGAGATCTGAGACATCGTGACTCGGATCGACTAAGCGCGCATCAACCTGCGATTCGAACGGCATTGCTACGAATCCAGCAAGCGATTGACCAGGGGCATTTGAGTATCAGAGATGAGACAGGAAGTGCATATCAGCTAGATCAGTACTCAGATGATCCGCTTGAGAATCGTATTATGATCACGGACATCGCTGACTCACTGGAGTCACTGCAGAAATGTAGCGACAAGTCGCTCAACCAACTTAGATCACACGGGAAGAACCGCTGCGACACGAGCGATGCGAAACGAGAGCTAAGAGTTGGGTCAGATATACAAGTTGATTTGTTCACGCTCAGATCCTTGGCAGAGTGTGACGCATTTGACGAAATCTTGAGGTCATTTCAGATCTTTATCAACTCTGGTGAAAGAGATCGCGTAATTCAGGACTTGCGTGCTTACGAGAACTTGGATCACGCAAACGATTCCCACCGAAAACTCTGGGATCTTGTTGCGGATCTTGAAAAACGTGGACTCGTTGAGTGGTCGGCGATTAGTCGAAAGCCCGGTTCAAGCGACGATGATGAGGACATTGATGCCGACGTCTTGTATCTACATTCATTACGTTTGTCTGAAAAACTGGGAGTTCCGTTACTCGCTGACGATCGTGTCTTGCAGGTTATTGCATTTCAGCAGTCTGGCTCAGGTAACTCGTCCGCATTTGACAGTCAACAGATTCTCATGAGCCTGCATCGCAAAGGTGTCATTGAATCACGGGAAATAGCGGAACACTTAAATCGCTTGATTAGATGGCGGTACAGGTTTCTTACTCCATCCGCTTCAGTGCTATTCACCTGGGCCAAGGATGGAAAGAATAGTCTACCTGGGAACTCCCTTTTGGACGCGGCATTGTATCTGCACGATTGCCTGCGTGATCCCGCTTTGCATTGTGGTTTGGAATCTACTGATCCACCAATGCCTATAGCGCTGCGAGTGGTCACCAGCTGGACGGAGGCAATCGTTGAACTGCTTTCCATGGTCTGGGATGACCAAGAATTTGAAGAACAAAACGCCGTGGCGCTAACCATCTGGGCAGCCACTGAGTTCCTGCCATCCTGTCCAAGAGGACTCTGCTGGCAGCCACTGGGGATCAACATTGCAAAGAACCAACCCCGTTCAACGATAAAGATGGCACAAATTCAGTTTGTTCGAGTGAGGAACCAGAAACGAGCGAACTTGGGCTTGCGCACGCTGGCAGATGGTTTGGGACTGGACGATGACGAGTTTATCTCCGAGGTAGTGGAGGGGCTTAATGTCGCAAAACTCGGATAGCTCACAACATGTGGTTGGCGAGGAACAATCGCTGGAGTTCCTTGAGCGGCTGATGCAAAACTCCTTGCTGCACAGACAAGACGGAGGACTAAGCCCTCTACACATGTACGGGCTTAACGCAGTTGGATTGGTCGACGAAAAAGATCTGGTGGAGCCAGACTTTCCAAAGAACCTGCTGGAATTGCTGCAAAATGACGACCATGCGGATCGAAAATCCGTTCCAGATGGCCCTTTTTTGTTTATTCGAGAAGACGGGTCGGTATCAGTGGTCGAGGTCGCCTCATTGTTGTTGCATCGAAACGACGCAATTCGATCCGCGGCCAGAGACTTGCTCCTTAGAAGTGCTACAACACGGTTTCAAACACTAACGCCTCATTCAATCAGGCTGATCGAAGAACGTTCAAGCGCCATTGGATCCACGTCGTTTGCGGAATGGCGCGATGCAGGGCTCGAACTACTTCCGCTTTTGCAATCCGACTATTTCTCACACCTCGCTGGAGCACGACAATGCTTGGTAACTCGATACCAAATCGGGATTGACGATTATCTGGAACGTCTAATCAAACCTACGTTTCGATCACTTGGCACGCTACGACCGCCAGTTTGGACGCCCTCGGAACAACAAGAGCTAATCTCAAAACACATTGAAAAGTGCAGTTCGTCTGAGACGCTTGTTCAAGCATTAGACGACTACATGGACTTCTGTGGGTACATGCCGTTAGCTCAGAAATTTAGCGCTGCCGCAGTTGCGAAGAAATGGATTGAGAACAAGAAGCCTAAGTCAATGCGGTGGGACGATATAGAGTCATGGGCAAAAAACGCGACGAATCCTTTCGCTGAATACCACGCAGTTCAAATAGCAATTAATGTTCCGGCGTTGTGCCCAAAGGGAACATGCCGCTCTTTTTGGAACATGCTTGAGCGGGTGGTGAATGTATGCTCAACGAGTAGAAAACAAAACACGAATATCGTTTGGCAACTCCATTGTGAATTGGCCATGCACTTCTGTCGCCAGATCGAGGCACTGCATCCAGGCCAACGCGGGGAGAGTATCGCGTGCGGTGCCTGGTGGCTTTCATACACCTGGTCGCTGGCGTTTAGCTCGCTGGCCGACCTCGCTACTCGGTTGGCTGATCAAGTCGTCAGGCCCGAAGCCGAGTTTTCCTTCTTGAGGTGGCTCGTGTCTCGGTCCCCAGTCGTACCCTCGTCTTTTCGACACTGCACGTTGCACGTGAGTTCCGTTTGGGCCATGTCTATCTTGGCACAGCTGAGTAACACGCCTCGGTCAGTAGATTGGAATAAAGCCCCGAAACAGACAACTACATCCCTTGCGTCTGCATTTGTCGGGTACGTTGTCGGCGGTCCGCTTGCGCACCCTTATGCGAACGAAGCCACGTTTGCATATGAAGAGAATTCAAACGTGAGCGGGTTGTGTTCACTAATTACCAATGAAGAACTCAAGAATTCGATGGAGCGTTTTGTTGAGTACCGAAGGTCGTTTGACAACAAGGAGGTTGCGATATTTGGCGATGCTTCGAACGATGGCTCCACGGACCATGAACGTCCCTTTGTTTATCAGCTTCTAAAAGACGCGGTGTTCTGCGCACAGGACCATGACCGGCATATCGACGAGTGGTTGCAAGATGGTGTTCGAGCTTCCAAGACGCTGCAGGAGTTAGACATCTCTGATCTTGGCTTGCTACTTGACGCACTCGCGGAGTTTTACCAACGCAATCAACCTGAGTGGGGAATTCGACTGCCTCATATCTTGGCAGATGCCATAGAAAACTCGAGCGATGCAGAACGCGTTGAACCAATGTTTTTTAGCGTTCTATTTATGAGCGTGAACGGCGGAATCGTAAGTCCGATAGAACGCGTTATATCTTCGAAGTGGAAACCTCAGTTTGTTGAAATGCTAAATATTTGGCGAATCAATGCAAAGGCGATTTCGTGTGACTTAGATTCGTGGGTGATGGGTAGACTTCGAGCGACAAATGTGACCATAACCCGTTTAATTGGACCTGCGTTCGAACCTAAAGGTCTGCGTGACGTCAAGCAACTGGCTAGCACAGAATCGAATCAAGTTGAATCATTGGAGGCAGGCAAGCCGAAGAATACGGCTGGAGAAGATGCGGAACTAAAGCGGTCGTCATCGAAGGCTGGCGGTGAATCCAACATTGAAAAGAAGTCAGCTACAAAAAAAGCCAGCAAGAGACCAACGAAAAAGAAAAAGGCTGCGAATGGAAAACGTGTTTCAAGGAAGAAAACCGCGAGCAAAAAGAAGAAGCCTGCGAACACGAAGTCCGCGAAGAAGTCTCGCAAGAGTGTAAAAAGGACGAAGGCAGCGAAGAAGAGAAAGTAGCTTGAAGTAGTGGAATACCCCCGTTTTCGATGCAGGAGTTATGTGTAGTAGCCAGTATTTCATCTGACAGATACGACCCAGCTTCACACGTTTGTCAGCTGAGTATTGTCCAAGATCTTCTCCTTGGCCAATTCGATTGAATCCAAGAACGTTTCCATCGGCGTCTTGCCGTAGCAGTATCGACCGCTGTGTGGTCGTTCTTGGTTGTATTTGTCGATCCATTGATCTAGATCGGCTTGCAGTTCTTCGAGCGTTGCGTAGATCTTCTTACGAAATGCAATTTGGTAGAACTCTTCCAAGATCGTCTTGTGGAAGCGTTCGCAAATGCCGTTCGTTTGAGGACTCTTCGCTTTGGTCTTGGTGTGATCGATGTCCTCCAAGGCCATGTAGAGTTGATACTCGTGCTGATCCTTTCTGCCGCAGTATTCCGTGCCGCGGTCAGTCAGAATTCGCAGCAGCGGTATCTCATGTTCTTCGAAGAAGGGAAGGACACGATCATTGAGCAGGTCGGCCGCGGTGATGGCGTGCTTCTGCGTGTAAAGCTTGGCGTGCGCCACTCGCGTGTAGGTGTCAATGAAAGTCTGCTGATAGACACGACCAACGCCTTTGAGCGTGCCCACGTAGAACGTGTCCTGGGATCCCAGGTAACCGGGATGCTCGGTTTCGATCTCGCCGTGGGCTTCCTTTTCTTGCTTTGCTTTTTCTAACGCCACAAGCTGGTCTTCCGTCAGCACCATGCCGTCTTGAGCGACCTTGGCCTCGAGCGCCTTGAGTCGCTTCTTCATGGTTTCCAAGTCATGTCGGAGCCAGATCGAACGGACGCCACCAGGCGAAACGAATAGACCCTTCTTTTTCAGCTCGTTGCTGACTCGAACCTGCCCGAGCGCCGGATTTTCGATGGCGAGATCGCGAACTGCCTGCTCGATCTGGGGATCCACTCGGTTCTTGGTGATCGGCTTGCGTCGAGAGACATCCTTCAGCGCCTCTTCGCCGCCGGCATCATAGAGTTCCTTGTAGCGATAAAACGTGTCTCGCGAGTACCCCATGATCTTGCAGGCTTCCGAGACGTTGCCGAGTTGTTTGGCGAGCTCAAGAACTCCAACGCGGGCTTTGATGATCTTCTTGTCGGTGGTCATGAATGACACTCCCTGTCGTTGCGAGGCAATCTTTGTGTGCAACTCCGCTTCGGTTCGCAAGCTCACCTACGCTCCGTTGCACACAAAGATGTTTCCTCATAAGGTAACAGTGGTGTCAGATAAAGTATCGACTACTGCAAGTTATGAGAGTACGGGTTGGGTTGAACTGCGCGAACTGCATCGGCGGCTTGTTGAGTGGTGATTTGGATCGCGTCCGGCCGGGTATAGTGTCTTGGATCGTTGTTGTCCCGACTGGTGCACCAAAACGGATGGCCGTAAAGTCCGACCGCTGCAGCGGAGAACCGAATTGACGACATCCGCGCCCTGGCCATCGAAGCCCCACATTCTCGCCTCGGAAGTGCATAAGGTGTGGGCCTATTCTTAAGCAGACACCGACCCTGACCGACCTCCTCGAATCTGCACCGGTGGCCGACATCGGCGAATGCTGCCCTTTCCTTTCGAATTCCTGTGACCTCCACCGCATTGAGTCAGCTAGCTGCGAATCTCGGCTCCGGAATCTGGGTTGTGTTCCTCGCTAAGATGTGCACGTGCTCCGCGTTCCGGTCGATCGTATACATGCAGAGTTTGTGCAGGGAAGCGATCGAAAGCCGTGTAAAACCAACGTATTGCACGGACGCTAATCACATCGCTATGCTTGATGAAGTCGTTGGAAGGTAACGACTTACGCTGGTTGATCAAATCCGTTCGGGACGTAGAGGTCGCTAGTTCGAATCTAGTCGCCCCGACTGACATTTCTTAACGAGTTGCCCTCAACGCCGGAGCAGCAGGCTTCTGCACCGATTTGTTCGGCGGAATCCTCCCCTGTTTTCTGCAGCGTTCCTCGGCCGGTTGTTCCGTCATAAGGCTTGATTGGCGGCTCGGCGGCTCCGAGCGTCACGACTCCCCCGGTAAGCTTGTTTAGGGTTCTCTTGCCTTCCTTCACGCGGGAGAAGCGCGGGAAGATTTTCGCGTTGGCTGCCTCAATCAGCCTGCGAGCGTTTGAGAAGTCCCCATCGTGATCGTCTTCAGTCATTGCCAAGGTTTGGAGTCCGAGAAGTGCCTTTTCAACCTCGGCAGCGGAGTCATCGGTTGAAGCCGATTGGACGCAAATGGAATCGAGCTGCCTCTGGAGCGACTCCTGCTTTTCCTTCAGTTCATCGAATACGGCGCTGATTGCTTGAAACTGAGCATCGGAGGTAGCTCGGGCAAGGTTTTGCTGGACGGCGGAAACTTCTCGCTCCACACTGACAAGCTGGCTCTCCAATTGCCGTGCATCTTCGCTTTCGCTTGCTCCCTGGTTCGCTTCGGTGTCAGCCAGCTCTCGCAAGCGGGTTGTCAATTTGGTGAAAAGATGCGGCTGAAGAAGTCGTTGGCGTATGCAGTCGACAACGAAGGCCGTCGCGGCCGGACCATCAATCGTGTTGTGATTGCACTGCTGCCCTTTGCTTTGGCCATAGAGTCCCATGAGCGACCGAGCCAACTCATTGATGGAACTACCGGAACGGTTGTGTTAGGGGCTGATTCGCCTCTGCCCCTCTAAATCCCTTTCATCAACTGGGAAAGGGTAATCCCCAGCGTTTCGGCAATGCGCTGGAGATTGCGCAAAGCCACATTCCGTTCACCCCGTTCGATGCCACCCATGTAGCTGCGATCCAACTCGCAGGCGTGGGCGAAGTCTTCTTGCGAATATCCCTGCTTTTTACGCAGTTCTCGCACGCGCTCGCCAAATCGTTCCAGGATGTCGCTTTCGGCCATGCGGGGAATCGTCCCCGCTGGTCGCATATAAAGCCACGGACTATGAGTACCATTGTGAAGAATGAGAGCTCGTCACAACCCACGGAATTGAATCACCATGAATCAGGAAAACAAAACAACAACCACTGTATTGGATCAATGGCTCGCCAAATCATGGACCGGCTACGCCGCCGTGGCGGTTGGCGTCACGACGCTAGCGATCGGACTTTCTGCTCTGTTTCAGGTTCTAGGCTGGCCCGGCTCGCAACTGATGGACCTATTGACCGCGGTCGCCATGTTGGCGGTTCTGTTTTTGCTGCTGGCGGGCTTGGCTGCTAAGGCAGCGATCTGGTTAAGCGGCAAGTCAATTGAAATCGAACCGCGGTCTCGCTACTCGCGTGCAACGGGATGGACGTTCGGGCTTGGGATGCTCGCTCTAACGGCGAGCATGATGATCCCCGCCTCACGGGCGGCGCAGCAGGCAACCCGCAATGAATTCGCCCTCGGTGACGGGAGCGTGACCATTGCGTTGCCGGGAACGTTTCAAGTTGACCAGCTATCGGAGGTCAAGGACGGTTTCGGCGCTTTTGATTCAAGCCGTGGGCTGGCGATCTATGCGTCGGCTCACCACTCGGCCGATTTGGTGGCATCAACGCCTCATGCCCACTTGGAAGCGTCGGCACGGTATTTGGTTGCCAGCGTCCCCAAGAGCAGACTCGGTATGCTGGAAACACATTCCGCTAGCGGTTTGCAGGTATTGCGGCAGCAGGTGGAGTATGAAGCTGACGGTTTGAAGTACATCAACCTGCTACATGTTTGGCAAGTCGGCTCTTGGATTGTCGACGTTCGCTTCGTGTGCCCACCCAGCAAGCTCAATCAATGGTCGATCGAGATCGAAGAAATCATCGAATCGGTGAGGTTAAGGCAATGACGGATACTCGTAAATCTTTCATAAGAAGAAACTTGCTGGATCACGCTGACCACCTACGTTTGGTGGGTCTGGGGGGAACCGTGTTGATCTGCGTTGGAGCATTCCTCGGCGCGGCGCGGCCGCCCACCAGCAGCGTTTTCGTGTTGGGAACGTTCCTAATCTTGCGGCGCCGTCACAGTTCCGCAGCCCACCTGAATCGTCTTCGGTGCCGATCACGCCTGAAGACGGATCATCTCACTTTCGTTACCTGTCGATGGTCGGCCTGACGCTCGTGATGGTGGGTCACACGGTTTCTCGGTGGTCTGCGTTCCGGCAAGGGGTACTCAGTGCTTCTAAGGAATACGACTGACAGAGACAAACAATTCAATATTCGATGCCCCCCCGGCACTGTGCCGTAGCGGGCTTTCTTTTTGTCCAAGGAGAAAATCACATGACAGCCGCTTTGGAGGATATGCCGACGCCAGCTGGTATTCAGGAACATTCCGAACATCTGAAGTCTCAGATGGCAGCAATGAAACTGACTTTTCATTGGCTCGGGGCACGAAAGGCCCTCTCGACCGAACAGATCGTGAGGGCAGCCGACATCTTTGACGCGGAACGGAAATTCGTCAGTGCGGGAAAGAAGCTGTTTGACACTTCAAACCCTGCCTTCCGACGAGTGACCGCGGTTAAGTCTTCAGCGACCAGTTATTACAAATCGGTCAGTCTCCCATTTCCCGAGCCGGGGCTCCGGCTGATCCGGCAGGATGAGGTCGAAAAGATCGATGGCCGAATGCGGGAACATCGAGAAGAACTTGATGATGCCGTCAGCGCATTGGAGAACCAATTTGACGATCTGACGGCAGAAGCACGCGACCGGCTTGGCGATCTATTTGATCCGGCAGACTACCCGAACTCTCTGAACGACATTTTCAAAATCGAATGGTCGTTCCCCACTGTCGAAGCCCCTGACTACCTCCGCCGGTTGAACCCAGAGCTCTATGAACAAGAGTGTCATCGGGTACGTTCCCAATTTGAAGAGGCGGTCCGACTCGCCGAACAAGCCTTTGTCGAAGACTTCGGTAAACTGATTGATCATCTTCAGGACCGCCTCTCGGGCGCCGAAGATGGCAAGGTCAAAGTCTTCCGCGACAGCGTCGTAACGAACTTCGACGATTTCTTTCAAAGGTTTGCATCCCTCAATATCGGATCGAACTCGGCGCTCGATACGCTGGTTGATCGGGCTCGGAAGATTGTCTCGGGTGTACAACCTCAATCCCTTCGCACCCGGGATGACCTTCGAGGCCAGATCCGTGACCAACTCACGTCGATTCAAGCCTCATTGGATGGCCTCATGGTCGATCGACCTCGCAGGAATATCATCCGATGATTGAGTTGGTTGTGACAGCGCAAGGAAACGTACGTGGGATTTACGACGACCGCGTCGATCTGCGTTCGATTGGTCACTACGAGATCCGTCGAGGATCTCATGTTGAGCCAACCGATGCCGGCGGTCGGTGGATTGCCGACATGACACCCGTGGACGGTCCGGTGCTCGGACCGTTTCCAAAACGAGGCGAAGCACTGGCGGCGGAAGTTGCTTGGCTTCAGCAGAATTGGCTCGTGACCACCACCGACTAGCCGTTCATCTAGACACTCTTTGAATCCGTTAGCCCCGGACTGCTTGAGCCAGCTCAAGCGGTTCGGGGCTTTTTTTGTTTCACTCTCACCAAGGAATCCTTTCCGATGAATCAGAACGAAATCAATCGTGCCGTGGCCCGAGCGACCGGCGAGACCGTCTCCGCAATCAAACGCCTCGGCTTCTTGATTGCCGACCCGAACCAGCCATTCAATGACCCGACCGATCCCGTGCACGGGGGTCGTGTCATCGACTGGGATGATTTTGACCTCCTACGCAGGGAGCCTGATGACAGCAGCCTCGATCTCGAAGCTGCTTGCTACTAATCCGATGACTGCAATTCGCAAGACGCAGAATCCCAACGTGACGGTTCGCCGCCACCCGATTCGCGGGCGGCGGCGGATTCGTTTTCCCAAACACACAAAGAACAAAAGAACCCGCAATGAGAAACGAGAATGCAAGTCTTGTGATTTCAAATCATATAGGTAGCTCGGCAGATCACTGCAAACTGCCAAACATGTCGACTGTTAGTACGCTTTTCGAACACCGCACTGAACCGCTTAATCCGAACAAGCGTCTGCTCCAAGTCCGTTGGCAGCCCTCAATCAGCGACTCCGCCAATCCGACTTTCCTCTTCCTGCGACGCAAGCCATCCGACAACGATGTCATCCCGCCGCCTTCAGAAGTGGCCTCAATTCCGACGCGCGTCGAGAGTACGATATCTGACAGGGGCTTGCCCCGCGGCATCAAGAAAGAGGTGTTGTCATGAGTCGCTCTATCCCGAATGAGGCACCGGTCGGCAATGACTACTGTCTCACGCCGGTTATGGTGAAGATTCCGTTGATCATTGTCGACTATGATGGTGCCGACTGTCTCTGGTATCCGGAGGTGATGGACCGGTCAGCGGCGGATCGCATGTCATTTGGCATGATGCGCGGTTCGGTTGCCGAGGCGTTCCGACTGGAAGCGAGTGTCATCTTGCCTGCCGCAAGCGACGTTCGCGCTATCACTGCCGATCTGGACCGCCTGACTAGCAAACCTGTGCGGCTGGAACTCATTGCCGAATAACCGGCAGCAAGTCGTGAGAACGGTGCATCCGCAATCAGGTTTGTTCCACGTGACAGGGAGACGAGTAGAGCGATTTCGGAGATCGGTCATGAACGCACAGATCGAACGCTCTTCATGTCAGTCGGGGATCGTGCCGACCGACCGGCTCGAATGGTGGCACCGCGACTGTAATCGGCATCGGCGCTATCGGTCGGCAGGTTGACATTCAGCTCGTCGCGTGGGAACGCGAAGGATTCAGCGAAGACACGGATCTCCGCGTGTGCCATTGCAGAGATCATACGCATCGAAGATCGCTTTCGCCCAAGACGTGAAATTGGACACACCGTCTTTCTCCACGTCGACTCGATCTCCGTACTTGCCGCGATTTGGAATATGGTGGAAGGCAAGGGGCGTTTTGGGCTGATGGGTGAATGCTGGGCGAAGTGATTCGTGTCTTCGCCGTCGCTTGCTGCGACGCATCATCCTGTTGCTCAACACTGTGTGGCAACCGAGTCTGGGTGAAGGCGTTTTCGGCTATCCAGAACTTGGACAGGAGTCTTGGGCATGACAGAGTGTTAATCGTGCGATCGCTGCTTCGCCCCGGTGGGCGGAGCAGCGATCCATTTTTTTAGCTATTCGGCACAGAGCCAAAGAACCGACTGCTCAAGACCCGTGCCCGATGGCACGATTTAGCAGACTTAAAATCCTGATCTGGTCATTGATGCGTCGGCCTCGAGTACCGTTTTTTTTCACGAAGATGAAAAAGCTCAGCCAGACCATACTCATCAACGAGCCTTCGTCGAGATCAACCGGAATGCAGAAAGACTACGACGCGTTTTGTCCCGCCCCACCATTGGCCTCGCAGCGGATTCAGCAGCCCCAACGTCGCAATTTATACGTTCGGCTCCATGTTTTCGGAAGGAATTGACGCAACGGCAACCGGCTTCTTTCTGAAGTCTACCGAAGCGAGCGGCGATGAAGCACTAAGCGAGGATCGCGTCGGTGTCCTTGAGTACGGAATACGGAATATTCGGTACGGTCCAAAACGAAGGCTCTCCAATGACGCCGGGGCACGTACCGGGTACCCGACTACGGCCACAACCGTTCGTGCGGGGTCGACGGTGTGGTCAGGGCTAGCCAGTCCCGGCATGCGACGCCACTGCTGACGGAGGTGGTACAAATCACGGTGCTTACCCGTGCCAAGTCAATGCTCAGCCGAAGAATGTTGATCAAAGACGTCGCCGGAGAGCTGGATTGCACTCCGCGCGGATGGAAGCTGACGCTGGAGAAGGATGCCAAGGACTCCGGCGGCGTTCATGGTTGACAGACGCACTCGCCATGGGAGCGCGACCGCGGGCAACCCTCGCAAACGGAGCGAGTGAGGCTGCGCAGCCGCGTGCGACGTAGATCACCGCCCACAGGTCTACTCATCTGCTAAACCACTTGCCTGCCCGGCTCAGCAACTAACTGAGCCTGGCAGTTTTTGGCCAAAAATGCAGGAAGCACATCTTCGCTTTCGACTTGCAAAAGTGAGCGTTCTAGGCCAAAAACAGATCCAATCGGGCACATCCTGGGCTTGGTTACGGAATGCGCATCGGAAGTCTTTCGGGGATGTCCCATTTGTTGTTGAAACTGGTGATGGTCTCACTTGTCAGAATGGTATCTTCTTTCGCCCTTGCGGCAAGCGAGCCCGAAGGACTAGCTCGCGTTAAGCCGCTGACGTGCTTACGCGTTCTCCACTTCGAA